>NZ_JADNYM010000025.1 GCF_015708085.1 Arthrobacter terrae
GGCAGGGCACAGGCTTCCGCCTTGTCAGACGAAGTTACTGCAAAGGCTTAGGGCAACAAGACCGCCAACCAGGGGCGTAGTGAAGAGGACTTCTGACATTTAGTGCCGTCAGCTTCTGAAAATGACACCACCGGTCGCCGCGCACGCCAGGAACGACACCCGAAACAGCCCAATAATTCTCTCAAAATCCCCGTTATATCAACCCAAAGCACCTGTTCATCCATATGAATGAAGGGTATAATTGGACCTATACAGCAGTACAGACGAACGTAACTTTTGACCATACGAAACCAGGTACTGACCATGCTGACCATAACCCTCTACACGAAGCCCGGTTGCTTTGGCTGCCGTAAAACGGCCGAGAAGTTCACCGCACAGGGGATCCCGTTCCAGGAAGTTGACCTGACCACCACGCCCGCCGCGCTGGAGTACGTGAGTGAGGAGCTCGGCTATTCCCAGGCCCCTGTCATTGTCGTGGATGACCACTTCCACTGGTCCGGACTCCGCCCGGACATGATCGATCAGGCCATCGCCGCCTTCCACACCCAGGCCAGCACGCCTGCCCCCGCTGGTGCGGGGGAGTGAGGGGCCATGATGGACGAAGAAGAACTGGCCGTCTTTATCACCGCCGATCCTTTGGCCTGGCGGATCTGGCTGGTCGGGTACGAGAGCGGGCTACGCCAGGGCCACGACGACGAGAGGAATGGGATGGATGATCTGGCTGACCTGATCGCGCGCCGCCAGCTCACCCTCCAAGAGTGCGGAGAGCACATCAGGGCGGAACTGGCGAACACGCTCACCATGGCAGAGGTCCGCGCTGCCAGGGCCAGCACCCGCATTGGCGGCTACCGGGGTGGCCCCGTGACCTGGGACGGTGAGGGGGACTGGTGAGTAGAAAGAAACCCTCCTCCTTCGCCCCCTACTTCACCGGTGAGGACGCGGACCAGGTACGGGCCGCGTTCCTGGCCGCCGGTCACGCCGAGGGCTACGCGTCCATCTCCGAACTCATCGAAGCGGCCACGCTCAAAGAAGTGCGCCGGCTCCAACGCAAACACCACAACGGCCAGCCCTGGGAAGGAGCCGGCCCCGGCGCCCTCCGCCCGGGACAACGCACCAGGACCGAACAAAACACAGAACGAAAAAACACCCCCGCAACCAGCAAACACGGGACCGGTGGGGGCTAAGACTTTTGCCGGCCCTGGCCTGTCAGCCCGCGCCAGCCATGGGCCCGTGAATCAAGAGCGGCGATCTGCTCCGGCGGGAGGGTTTCCTGGCTGAGCTTTTGCCGCTGCACATGCCTCCACACACCCAGAACCCGCTCATGGTCATCGGCTGCCCCCGGGTACCGCGGCCACGACCCAGTCTGCGTTGTGAAGGCCACCAACTGGTTCAGTCGCTCCGCCCAACGCTGCGCATCCCTGACAGCCCGGGATGGTTGCTTCCATCCCGGAAGCTGCTCATCAAGCCACGCCTCGTACCCGGACGGTAACTCAAGATGACGCCACGCCGCCAGCCTGACCGCCAGCCACCGGGCCATCGTCCTCGTCTCAGCGATCTCCGAATGCTGGTGTGGCCAGCAACCCGTCCGGGCCCGATATTCCCGGATCTGCTGGGCCCGGCCAGTCCAGTTCGCCGGAACGGTCTTGGTCTCCGGCCCCGGGGTCGGTTTCTGGTTTGCGGTGTGATCAGAGAGCAGTATTGGATCACGATCCGTCGCGACCTGGATCCGGCGAAAAACCGTTGACCGGGGTACACCGCTGAGTTCAACAATCGTGGCAGCCGGGATACCGGCCCGGAACATCCGCACCGTCTCACTTTCAGGTCCGCTTTTGCCCATGAAGTGGAGACTACCAATCCGGCTCAACCTTCGTGGCCGGAGGAGACGACAAAATTGTCAGGGGGCCGGAGCAGCAAGCGGCAGACCTGACTTAGGACTGGTAGAAGCGTTCTCATTTATGGTAACGTGGGAAACAGGAAACGCCGTTACCATCGTTATCAAAGGGGGGGGGCTAGTTTTATGACTGAGCAGCAGACACCTGAGCAGCGGGCGGCGGAGGCCGCCGAGGCGCTGGCCGCCGGCGGGACTGCCGTCACAGCCCGAGCCGTCCGTGAGCGGTCCGGAGTGCGCATGACCGTGGCGGCCGAGGCTGCGCGGTCTTGGAACGAGCGCGAAGCCCAAACGGAAGCCGTGCCCGAGCCTCCAGCCGCCGTTGAAGCGCGGTTCATTGCGCTGTGGCGCGAGGCAGTGACCTTCTCCAGGGGCGAGTTCGTGGAGGCTCGGACCGGATGGCACGCCACAGTGGAACAGGCCCGTGCCGAACGCGACGCCGCAGTGGAGGACGTCGAGAGGGCTGAGACCGAGCGCGACGCCTTGGCCGAGCGGTTAGAGGACGCAGGCCGCCTGCATGCAAGCGCGTATGAGGCCCTGACGGCCGCGAGAGATGAGGCGCGGGCGGAGACCCTCGCAGCACGGGAACAGGGTGTTGCTGCCGAGACCAGAAGCAGGGAGGTGCTGGCTGGGCAGCGGTCCCGGGCTGATAAGGCGGAGGCCCGCGCCGAGGCCGTAGCGGGCGAACGTGACCGCCTCCTGGCTGAGCGCGACGAGCTGCGCGACATGAACCGCAAGCAGGAGGACTGACGGCCCGATGACAGGAATCGGCCCGGGAAAGTATCTCTGGCAAAGGCATCCGGAGGTAGCGCTGTGGAGTGGTTGGACAACATCTGCCACCACCGCGATCCTCGAACCCCTCTTTCTCCTGCTCCCGATCCGCACGTTGTCGCTGGGACTTATTGATTCCTAAATTTTCTACGCGATAGGTGTTTCTCACTACCGAAGTGAAGCACGCTTACTAGTATGTGAATGACGATTCGATGCTGCAGTTAGCGGGAGGGTCGTTCGTTTGATTGGAGTCTTATTATCAGCTGGGGTTCTCGGGACGTGATGAGACATCAATCGCTCGCTGAAAGCACCGCTGGCATACCTAACTGGGAGAACGATTATGACTACTGCAAATAAGCCTCGTGCGGGTACCCTCACTAATGTCCAGAAAGCAGCACTCGCGGTCGGCGTCGTGTTCCTGCTCGTTGGCGTGCTTGGTTTCATTCCGGGCATCACCAGCCAGTACAACCAGCTCAGCTTCGCCGGCCACGAGTCCGAAGGCATGCTCCTTGGCCTGTTCCAGGTCTCGGTCCTGCACAATATCGTGCACCTGATCTTCGGTGTTGCTGGTATTGCCAGCGCACGCATCATCAGCGGGGCCCGCTCCTACCTGCTCTACGGGGGAATCATCTATCTGGTCCTGTGGATTTACGGTCTGGTCATCGACCAGAACTCAGCTGGCAACTTCGTGCCCCTCAACGGAGCGGATAACTGGCTGCACCTGTTCCTTGGCGTCGGCATGATCGCCTTGGCGCTGCTCCTCACCCGCGGCCGCTCACACAACACCACCGAGGCCTCAACAGCCTCTCGTAGCTAAAGAACGCGGCAAACCGACCATTGACGGGGCTTCCGGATTCTTTGATCCTGAAGCCCCGTCAATGGTCCGAATGCGCCCCCGGCAGGTGGATAAACGGTTTTATTTCTCCGGGAGGCAGTGACTAATGTTGTTATGCCCGGTGGTCTGTGATGAGGAGAGGTTTGGTTATGACTGCGTTGCGCAGGTTTGAGACGATCACCATAATTTTTAATCCGAACAGCACTGGTGACGCCCCGAGGCTGGCCGCGGAGCTCCGCGATGAGCTGGTACCGGCATTGCCTGAGTCGGAAGTGAGGTTGCAGCCAACCGAACACGCCGGTCATGCGGTCGATCTCGCCCGTGAGGCGGCATCAGCTGGCAACGCGCTGGTCGTGTCAGTTAGCGGTGATGGTGGTTATAACGAAGTTATCAATGGTGTGCTCGCCAGTGGTAGTGACGGCGCTGTGTGCGCGGTTCTGCCGGCAGGCAATGCGAACGACCATAGTCGGGTTACGGGACGCAAGCCGCTGGGCGAGGCCATCATTGAGGGTCAGGTACGCAGGATCGATGTGCTGCGGTTGAGTATGGATCAGCAGGGTTCGCAGCCCGTTTATGCCCACTCCTATATTGGTTTTGGCTTGACGCCCGTCATGGCGATTGATTTGGAGAAAGGGAGCAAGGGTGCTGTGAAGGAGGTGTTCTCGGTTGCGCGGACATTCGCCAAGTTCGAGCCCTTTGAAATCCGTCAAAGTGATGGCAAGCACCGGAAGTTCGACAGTTTGGTATTCGCGAACATTGCGCAGATGGCTAAGTACGCGACGTTGAGTGAAGCCGACGAGCATCCGAACGACGGCAAGTTCGAGGTCATTGTCTTCCCGCACATGGCCAAGTGGCGGATCCTGTTGACCGCCCTGCGCGCCACCACCAAGGGTTTGGGTGATCAGCCGAGCTACAGGCAGTACCGGTTCTCAACTCTGGATCCCATTCCGTACCAGATCGACGGTGAAGTGAAATCCGCGGAAGGCCACACCATCATCACCATCGACAGCGTTCCGCAGGCCCTATCGATCCTCGGCTGACTGCCCCTTCAAATCCGCTTCACTAAGCGCCGAACGGCACGCCATTGCCTCGGTGAATCCGTGGTCCGCCGTGCCCGCAGACGAGACATCGATTCAGTTGTCGAAATGCGTGTGGGTGGCTTCCTGGTGGATGGACTGTACGAGGGTGGTCGCGACGTCGCGGAGTTTGAGGTTCCGGGCGCTGGATGCTGATTTGAGAATTTCAACTGCTGTTTCCTGGCTACACCGGTTTGGGCCATGATGATGCCCACTGCAAGGTCGGTGATGGTTCGTGATTTCAGCGCCGTTTTCAGATCGGAGGCGGTATCGATGTGTTGGGCGAAGCGAAGCCCGAGCTGCAAAGCGGTGGTTACCTCCCTGGTATAGCGTGTGACGGTTTCCTGAACGTGGGCATCAAATTTCCCTACTTGTGCCGAAGACAGGTTCAGTGCTGCCTTCGCGTCTCCTTCGAGGTTGAACGGGACGGCCAGGATAGTGCGCATACCGTACTCCTGCACGGTCGCGGCGTACTCTGGCCACCGGTCTTCACCTTCCAGATCGGGTACTTCGACGGTGATCTGGTTCCGGGATGCTGTCATGCAGGGGCCGTCGCCGAAACTGTACTGAATTTCATGACGCTTGAGGTGAAAATGTCCAACGGGCATACCAGTGGCTTAGTTCATGGGGTGTGGCGTTGGCCAACAGCGATCTGCTGACAGTCGCGAAGTCCTATGCTCCGGGTTTCGGATTAACGACAGCTTCGGTGATCCCGCCGGGAGCGTTGTTCCATGTGTCCAGGATTTTCTTGTAGTCCCCGTCTTTGATCAGTTTGTTGATCACTTTGGCTACCAGGTTAGCCATGTCAACGTCGCTTTTTGCTACCGCGATGCCTTGAATGGCTGCGTCGTAGACGTCGCCCAGCGGCTCTAACTGCTGCCCTGTTTGAGAAATGGCGTAGTAAGTGATGGGCGAATCGGCGAGCATCGCATCAACGCCACCGTTCGTCAGCCGGGTTGTCACGTCGGCTTGAGTTTTTAAACTGATGACGTTAATCGGGGCGTTTCCCGCGTCGACGCAGGCCTTGGACCGGTTGGTTAAGTCCGGTTCTTCTTCGATCGTGCCGGTCTGGACTCCCACGGTCTTGCCGCAGACATCATCCATACTGAAATGCTTGGGGTTACCCTTCTGCACCGCCCACAGCACGCCGGCATTGAAGTAGCTGACCATATTCACGGCTTGGAGACGTTCCGGGGTGATTCCCAAGGAGGCAATCGCCACGTCGTATTTTGCCCCTAACCCCGGTAAAATACTGGGGAACGCAGCCACATGGAATTTAGCTTCGAGGCCCAGTGTTGCGGCGATCGCCTTGCCAAAATCGATCCCGTATCCCATCGAAGTCTGGCCGTCGTTTCCACCGGTGAATTCGGCAGGTGCATATCCGGTACCGGTACCAATATCCAACGCGCCTTTGGCCTTGATGTTTGCGGGAAGCATGCTGGCGAGATTCTCGTCTTTGGGGACAGAATCTGCACTGAAGCTCCCCGGTCCTGAAGGAGCTCCGGCCCCGGATTGGGACGCCGAGGTGCAGCCGGCGGTGGCCAGGCAGATGACGATGCCAAGGGCTGCGAATTTAGCCGAGGCCAGCTTGGCTGTTCGTGTGTAAATCTGAATCATCGTTTCATCCTCTGGATAAGATCTAGTGGCGAACTCTTCTGCACTAAAGTGGCTGACCTGTGCCGCACAGCCTAGGCCTGGCCCGCTCCCGGGGGTGGAGCGTTGTGGGGCTGAGAGTCCTGGTGCGGCCACCGCTCTTTCGGGGGCCGCACCAGGATCAACAATTGTTCGTGCGCCGTTATGGCCGATCTCGATTCGGGAATTATCCGTGGGTGTGGGTGCGGTTCCCGGCCTTGGCGAGGCCACGGGCCACCATGAGACCGATGGTCAGCCAAGTGATGAGCTGCATGGCGTCGTGGGCATTGAAGACATCCGCGCCGTTCTCGTTGGCGTTGTCCCCGACGACAGCGGAGGTGATGATCGTCGCGATCACGGCGGCGACGTAAACGGCGAACTCGAGTGTCCGCGTGGAGATCTTGATGTCGTTTGTATTGCGGGTCGTGTCCGTATGGGCGTTTTGGGAGTTGTTCGCAGTCATGGGTTTCTCCTGTGGTGATGTGAGGCGCCGGGGGTGGCATTGCAACCAGGGCCCACTTCTGGAACCTAAGATAACAACTTCTCTACGATGTAGACTGTAGCCGTAGACTACACAACTAGCAAGCCTGCTTAGTATCTTTGGAGCGGGCTTCTACTTACCGAACCGAACGGAAGACCATGTCGTCTAACGAGAATCCGGTGCCCACCGTGGTCCCTGTGAAAAAGAAGAGGCTGAACCGGGAGCTCGTTCTATCCGCGGCTTTGGTATTAGTGGATTCCGAAGGGCTTGACGCTCTGACCATGCGCAGACTAGGGCAGGAACTGGGCCGGGATCCCATGAGCTTGTACCGTTACGCCGCAAACCGCGCGGCGCTGCTGGACGGTGTCTCCGAACTTGTCCTCAACGAACTTGCTATCTTTTCCGATGACCCGGACTGGCGGGCGCAGCTCCGGCGCATCGCCCACGACCTGCGCCGACTGGCGCTCAGGCACCCCAATGTCGTGCCACTGCTGGTGACCCGTCCGCTGTCCACACCCCTGGGTCTCCGCCCGCTGGGGACGCTGCGGCCCCTTGAACAGATCCTGTCCCTGCTGATCGACGCCGGGTTTACAGCGGATAGTGCCCTGCACGTCTACCGCGCCTACTACGGGTACCTCTACGGTCACATCCTCAACGAACTGCAGGAATTCATCGTTGACCCGGATGAAAACGAAGCCCTTCTCCGCCTGGGTCTGCACCGTTTACCGCCGAAGGACTTTCCCCGCCTGCGCGCCCTGGCCCCGGTCCTAGCGGATTACGACGGTGCAGCCGAACTTGATCAAGGCCTCGACATCCTCCTCGCCGGCCTCGCCGCCCGCCTTTCCCTGCCAGAAGCACCAATACAGCCCTGACCGTGAGACTTACCTGAAAGGCACGAACCATGTTTCTACTTTTTGGTCTCAAAACCCTCCTGCGTGACCTGCCCGGACGGATGGCTGCGTGCCAGCACTGTGGGCAGTTCGTTCAGCAGCGGGTGCAGGAACGGGCCACCAAACTCAGCTTGTTTTTCATCCCTGTCTTCACCACATCGAAGGTCTACGACATCACGTGCACCAACTGCGGGCAGAGCTCAACGATCAAATCCCGCCAAAAGAACGCCCTTCTCAGTTAAGGGGCGCGGGCAACGGGATAGGCAGTGACCGGACCGGTTACACCCCTGACCCTCTGCCACGCGGCACGTGAGAGATCTAACACTTCGAGAGCTGGTTCAGGTGCTGTTGGAGACTGCGGCGTAAAGACGCGTCAACATCGGTATCGGGCTGTGTCAAGTGAACCTGGCTCCATGAGGGCAATCTAAGCGGGACCCACCATGGGGGCGTCCCCAGCAGGCAGCCTCGAAGGCCCTGAGTATGGGTGCCTGGAATACGCTGTTTGAGCGCAGTCGGACACAGATGAGCAGGTGCTCCACCCAGCGGTAGTGGTTCAGCGTGCGGAACAGGGGGGCGGGGTCGCCTCTAAACGGTCAACGAAGGCAACGGGGGCTGAAACTTGTTCGGCTAACGGCAGTGGAACGCTGGCCGGCGGGGTTTTTTCGTTGGTGTGCGATCAGGATCAACCCCAATCTCCGGGTCGATGATTTTCGGATTGACGGCATCCGGACGGGGTGCGTCCTCCGGGTCTGGACCGCGACCGCAGCCTCAATCCTCAAGAACGTAGCCCGCGGCCGCGTAGCCCTCGAAACCATCAGACAAAACTCAGACACACCATTAGTTCGGCGTAGCGCGTCAGCCCAGCCCACCGGGCGGGTCGGTGCCGGCATCTTTTATCGTTGTCGTGATTGTGCTGGATGATCCGGGATCGCTACCCCCGGAAACGGGTCTGACGTATAGTAAGCACACTGACGGTTGATCTTTATTGTCATTGCTGTCTTTTCTGTCGTTCTGGTTGAAGGAGACGTTGTGAGCACGAAGGTTGAGAAAAATATTATGGTGAACGTGCCGGTGAGCGTCGCGTATAACCAGTGGACCCAGTTCGAGGACTTCCCCCACTTCATGGGTGGGGTGAAAAGCGTGACGCATATCAGCGATGACCGGCTGGAATGGGTTGCTGAGATCGCCGGGGTGCGCCGGAAATGGGAGGCGAAAATTCTGGAGCAGGTGCCGGACCGTAAGGTGGCCTGGGCAGCAACTGAGGGAGCTACGAACGCCGGTTCCGTATCTTTTGAGGATGTGGGCGGCGGGCAGACCCAAATCCACCTGTCGCTGGATTACGAGCCGGAGGGGCTGGTGGAGAAGATCGGCGACAAGCTGAACGTGGTGGAGCATCAGGCGGAAGGTGATCTGGACCGGTTCAAGGCGTTTATCGAGGCGGAGGGGTATGCCACCGGAGCCTGGCGGGGGACGATCAGCGAAGGCACCGCTGCCGCTGGCACGCCCGGTGTGGAGGACGCTAACCAGTCACGCGGGGACAGCGGCAAGGCCGGGGTATCAGGGAAAGTGGCGGCTGGTATCGGATTGGCGGCTGCTGCAGCTGCCGCTGTCGGGGTAGCTGCCGCCGCGGCCGGCAAGGACGCGAACGAGAAGACGGAACCGGGTGCTCCCGAGGTTGTTGTGCCCGCCGGGCCGGAGCAGTCCTACGCGGCGACGCCGGGTCATCCCCTTACGGCTGATGACGCTGTCGTAGGCGGTGAGCCCCTACCCGCGCCTGCGAGTGGGGGATCCGTGGGGCATCCCTTCGACCAGACCAATAGCCTCATCGACACCGGCGGTGATTCGGATGGCACCGCAGAAAGTGACACCAAAAGTGTGGCAGACCGTGAGGACGCGGACACCGGTACCGGCGTCTTCCCGCCCAGACTGCCGGGCGGCAACGTCAGCGGCCACCACTAGATGAGTAATTCCAAGGTGGGTTAGTGGTCGTAGGCGGTTAGTGAGCGGCGGATGGCTTGGCCGATGCGGTCGTTGTGCCAGATCGCAGCTGTCATAGCCAGCAGGCGTTGAGTGATGCGGGTGATCACGCCGTCTGGTTTTCGACCGCCGTGTTGCTCCAGGTCGAGTTGGCCTTTGAGGGTGTCGTTGATCGATTCGATGATTTGCCGTAGGGGTTTGAAGAACCGCGACGCTGCCCGCGGTTTTTCGCCCTTACGGGCTGGGCGGAGCAGTTCCAGCCCTGCCTTCTCCAGGGTCGCTTCGAAGTTGTGGCCGAAGTAGTTCTTGTCCGCGATGACGGTCTGTTTCTGGCCGTCTTCACGCACCGCTGCCATGGTCGGTGTTCCGGCCAGGACGTCCAGAAAGATTTGGCGTTCATCAGCCTTGGCTCCGGTCAGGGCGTATCCGACAGGAAGGCCGTGCAGCGTGCAGACCAGATGCAGGCGCAAACCCCAGAAGTACCGGCTGTGCGAAGCGCAGTAACCGTACTCGGCCCAACCGGCTAGATCCGAACGCTTGACGGTGTCCCTGGAGCGGGCGCATTCGACCGGGGTGGAATCAACGATCCACACATCATCGGAGCAGATACCGCTGCGCTGGCCGAGCATGCCAATGAGCCAGTTCATCGCCGGTCCAAGCCGGCGCAACCGTTTGTTGTAGCCGGACTGGCCGGGCAGATACGGAAACATTGTGCAAAAGGACCGTCGCGCGTAACGCAGCCATCGGGCCTCGCTGGTAAAGCCGAGCAAAGCCTGCATCACTGCCAAGGTGATCAGCTCGGCATCGGAGATTCTAGGCATGATCCCGATCCTGGGCCGAGGCGGAACATGTTCCGGATAGGCCTTCAACAGATCATCAGCTTCCACATACAATGCAGTAGCAAGGGTGTCCAGATCGGCGTCCACGTGAGCCTCCAAGTTCGACGTTGGGTAGATAACGCCGATTCTGGACACCCCTGCCCACGATTACACCCCGCCACGCCGAGACGACCCCTTGGAATTACTCATCTAGGGAGCAGGGTGTGCCCGGCACGTGATGGGCACATGTCTTCGGAGCGGCGGCCAACAACGGCCGCCGCTCCAACGCATACCAGGGTTGTCGCTGTGCTTCGCCAGGGTGCACAGCTCCACTGCCCGGCACCAGCGCTCCGGGACCCGAAGCATGGCCACATGGACCGGTGTGGGTTCTGCGGGCAGGGGGTTACCGGTGTCGCTGCTTGGTGATCAGTCCCCAGATAAGCAGGAGCACAATGGAGCCGGCGATAGCGAGCAGCCAGGTCTGCAGTGAGAAGAAGTCCTGCAGGTGTGCACCGAAGGCCAGGCCACCTAGCCAGCCGCCCAGGAGCGCTCCGATGACTCCCACAATCATGGTCTTGATAATGCCGCCGCCTTGACGGCCGGGAAGTATCAGTTTGGCAATGGCTCCGGCGATAAGTCCGAGCACAAGAAAAGCAAAAAATCCCACTATGTATCTCCTTTTAAGGGCTTCCATCACGAAAGACCCGCTAACTGCGCGATGGGAGCCAAACCTCGGTGCTGGCTCCCGAAAATGGTGTCCACTGCTCACCTGAGTCTGCGGGGCACCTCAAGACGCCATGGATTCAAGCTCACGAGTTGGTGTGGTACCAGCGGCAGCCGGACGCCGTCCTGGCGACCGACGAGAGCATCGTAAGCATCCTTACAATATAATCATAAGCATGGTTATTATAATGAAGCCAACGTTTTCAGTTCCAGACCAGCAACAAACCTTCGAAAGAGAGTGACGATGACGGAGAACCCATTGACGCCAAACGCGCAGACCCCTTCTCACCGGGCCACCGCCCAAACAGCCGGGACCGGCTCCACCACAGAGGCTGCCAAGACCGAGGCGACGGATGTGGCCCAGGTGACTGCAGAGTCTGCAGGTCATGTGGCTGCGACGGTGAAGGATGAGACGGCCCACGTCGCGTCGGAAGTAGGGTCCCAGGCCAAAGACCTTTTGACACAGATGCGCACCGAACTGGGGGATCAGGCCGACACTCAGCAGCAGCGACTGGCCGGGGGGTTGCGCTCTGTGGCCGATGAACTCCATTCCATGGTTGAGTCTTCCGAGCAGAGCGGAATGGCCAGTGATCTGGTGCGCCAGGGTGCGGACAGGTCCGCTTCTGCGGCTTCCTGGCTGGAAGGACGGGATTCAGCGGCCTTGCTTGAGGAAGTGCGCGGTTTCGCCCGCCAGCGGCCGGTAGCGTTTCTAGCTCTCGCTGCCGGGGTCGGCATCCTCGCCGGCCGGCTAACGCGAGGTCTGAGCGCGGGAACTCCCAGTAAAGGGGCTACCAACTCCGCGGCACCGGATAACTCCGCGGCACCGGTCCCTGTTGTCCCTGTTGTACCTGTTTCGCCGGCCCCTGTTGTGCCTGTTTCGCCGGCCCCTGTTGTGCCTGTTTCGCCGGTTCCTGCATCTATGCCGGTGCAGCCCTATGGCTCCGGTGACGTGTACGCGGAGCCCACACTTGCACCGGGGGAGCCCCCAATTTCTACAACAGCCCTGCCCGGGACGCCGGGTTACCTGGCTCCCGCGACGGAGCCCCTGCCGGATAACGGACGGTACTGATGAGCAGCGAACTACCGCACACCCCCGCCGAAGAGAAAGCTGCCACCACGTCTCTGGGTGACTTGCTCGGTCAGGTCACCGGTGATGTCTCGACTCTGATGCGCCAGGAAGTGGAGCTGGCCAAGGTCGAGCTGAAACAATCAGCGACCCGGGCAGGAAAGGGCGCCGGTCTGCTTGCCGGCGCCTCGGAAGCGGCACGCTTCACCCTGCTTTTCCTCTCCCTGGCCCTGTGGTGGGCGCTGGGCGCCTACCTCACCGGGCTCGGCTGGTCCGCGGTGATCGTCGCCGTCATCTGGGGCATCATCGCCGCGGTGCTGGCCGCCAAGGGCCGCAAGGAGATGCAGGCTATCAAGGGTCTGCCCAAAACGACGCAGACCCTGCAGGAAATCCCCGAAACTCTGAAACCAAGCGAGGAACCACGATGAGCGAAAACCCAGAAGTCCTGCGAGCCAACATAGAACAAACCCGCGCCGCCCTGAGCGCCAACGTCGACGCCCTGGCCGATAAAGTCAGCCCGTCGCACATCGTGGACCGGCAGACCGAGAAGGTCAAGGAAAACGTCCGCGGCGCCGTGACCGGGCTCAAAGACCGCGTCATGGGCGCTGCCGACCACGTCGGGACTACGGCACACTCGGCCGTTTCCGGAGTAGGTGACACCCTCTCCGACACCGGGGAAGCAATCGGAGATGCCCCGCACCGGGTCGCGTCCAAAGCCCAAGGCAACCCGCTGGCAGCGGGCCTGATTGCCTTCGGGGCCGGAATGCTGATTGCTTCTCTGATCCCGGCGTCGCAGAAGGAACGTGAAGCTGCCGAGGCCATCAAAGATGCCGCCGCCCCCCTGACCGCGCATTTGGGTGAGGCTGCGAAAGACGTCGCGCAGGGACTGCAGGAACCGGCACAGGAAGCCATGGAAAGTCTGAAGTCCACCGTGTCCGATGCTGCCGGGCACGTCAAGGACGAAAGCCAGTCCGCTGCGGGCGACGTCACCGACCGGGCAGCAGAAGCCAAAGACAACGTGCAAAACGACTAGGTCCTCAACGATGTCCGGCGGTTGTGTCCGTGTACTTTCAGGCGCAGCCGCCGGACCTCCTTGTGGAAAGCAGGACCACTGGGATGAAAAGGCGAACCCTTCCCGCGGTGAGGTTGGGCAGCATTACCGCGCTGGAGGACACGATGCGCAGGACACCGAACGAGGGAAGAAACCACGCACGGTACACCGGACCCCTCTCAGGGGAACGACCTCTCCCGGGACAGGCCCCGGGTAATACCGTGGTGGGACCGGACCTGGGTGTGAGTCAGTGAGAGCCGGCCCAGAACGGACACCTGCTAAGGTGCCGCCGGGACCGGCGACGGAGCGCGCTACGGAACTTGATTCTTGGCCCACCACACGGCTGCTGATCACCGCTGGTCGGCACGTGGAATACCTCGGCAACCAGATCCTGGCGCCCCTGAACCTGACCATGTCGTCATTTACAGCCCTGATATCCCTCAACACGGCCGGTCCGCTATCTCAATCAGCACTAGCCGGCAGCCTCCGAATCCGGGCCCAAACAGTGGGCAAAATTCTTCAGGGCATGGAAAACGAAGGATTCATCACCAGGAACAGGGGAGTTTCCGATCGGCGCAGCACCAAAGTCGCGCTCACCGACACCGGCAGACAAGCCCTGCAAAACGCTCAGAAAGCCGTAAACGACCTGTCACTGGAAAATACCGACGGATCAGCGGAACTGCGTTTACTGCTCAAAGACTTGATAACGGACATCCCCGCAACGGACACCAACCCACGGTCCAACCCCGGCCATGTGGATCCCGGCAGTGAACCCGGGCAGCGGAATGAGTGCGCTTTTCCTGATATCTGACGCCGTGGGGGTTTGGTGTCAGGCGAACAGCGGGCTTTAGTGGCCGTCGTGCGGATGGGTTGGTGGTATCCGGGCGGTGGTGTAAGCGGGTGCTCTCAGGTTCGTAGCCCAGTTGTAGGTCCCGGCGCCGGGCAGGGGATGGGTAGTGGGGTCGAAGCGGGTCTTGGTGTCGGTTATCTCGGGGTCGGTGGCCAGGCTAAGGGTACCGAACCGGGTCCATGGACCCGTGGGGGTTCCATGGTAGAGCCCAAGGATCCAGGTCCCGGCGCCCAGGGCCTTCTGGAAGACCTCAGGCGAGGCAGGAAGACGCATACCGGTCCCGTCTGCGTGGGCTGCTAGAAGGACCGGGCCGTTGGTTCCTTTGAAGGGCATGAGTGAGGAGAAGGCGCTGGTGCCGGCGTGGCGGCGCGGGAGAAGGAGCCAGCGACCGGCCCGTGACATCCCAGTGGAGGCGAGCAGGAGATCGAAGTGGCCTGTCGCCGTGGTGATGCGCAGTGCCAAGCCAAGGATGTCGGGACATCCGGGAGGCGTGCCGAGGGATCGAGACAGCCGTCCTGTGACGGCGCCAGTGCCGGGGGAATCGATCCACCGGATCCCGCTGCCGGTGCTGGTGGGGGACCGTTCGACCGTTCCGGTCAGGGCCACCCCGGCGGGGTGGATGGGCCGGTCGGGCCGCAGGGCTTTTACGCCCCTAAAGAGTGCCGCGAATCCCAGTCCGGCGGCACCGCTGATGGAGGGTTTCATGCTGTCTCATCCTCAGACGTAGGCCCGTTTTCCACTGCTGTTTCGCTTCCGGTCGTTGGGAACAGGAAGGGCGGTTCCGTGGTTCAAGAGAGAAGAACCCGGGTCTGGTTTTCCCCGAACCGGGACCTTTCTCCGGCGCGGCCGGTGCTGTTTTCGGGGTAATGGTCAGGGTGCCCGTGTCCGCGCCGGAGTTAAGAGGGCCGTTCTTCTGTTCAGGTGTGCTTTTTAAGGAGACCCTGGACGACATTTCTTGGGCGTTGCATCTCTCCGTGCTGGGCTCCGAGCGCGATGACGGCACCGGCGAAAGCCGGGACAGTCCACTGCAGTATCCGCAACTGGTTCTGGGCCTTTTTGAGCTCCTCGGGCGCCCCGGCGCGAGGCTCCGTGGCGCCTTCTGCGCCGGCTCCGGATAGCTCGTTGACTTTCTTCCCGAGGATCCCGGCGTACAGGGTGACCCCCGCCCCGAGGAAGGTCACGGCCGTCTTGATGACCGTGAGCCCGGTAGCGCCGGCCTGGCCGGTTATGCGTCCTTTGTTCCCGGCGATGACGGCCAGGCCGGCAAGGGCGTGGGCGGCGAACGCACCGGTCTGCACCGGGGCCCATTTGCCCCACCCCAGACTGGAGAGGCGGGTCCGTTCGGCGGGGTCTTTTGCACCCGCTGCGGCGCCGTTGAGGCCGACGGCTCCCATCAGGGAACCGCCGAACCATGCCGCGGCACTCAAATCGTGGATTGAACGAGCAAACAGATTTCCTGCCATGATGCATCTCCTCGAACTCCGGGGTCTTCGCGTCACCTCGGGTGCAGCGCAAGACCAGGTCTGGTGCACGGATTTGCCCACCGTGGAGGCCAGCGCGGACCTCCAGTGGAAAGTGTACTTACTGTTCTGCCTCCCGGCCACTATTGCTCCAAGCCCCGTAAGGGGTAACGGTGGAATTTTAGCCAGAGGAAGAGCCAACGCCTTCACACCACCGTTTTCCGGAAAGCTTCGCCCGTGGGGCTCACCATTGGGAGAATGGCCTCATGACACGTGCCGATGTTGCTCTTCCTCGTGGTTATGCTCAATACACTCAAGCGCCGGGTCCGTGATGCCAGGATCCAAGCGCAGCGCGCCGTCAACACCGAGCTGATTGAGCTGTACTGGAATATAGGGAACGAAATCCTCACACAGCAGGACCGGCAGGGGTGGGGAACAGGCGTTGTGAAGCAGCTGGCCGCTGACCTGCGTGCGGAGTTTCCGGAGATGGAAGGTCTCTCCCCGAGCAATCTGCAGTAAATGCGCGCCTTCGCCGCTGCATGGCATAGTTCGGAACCAATTTCCCAGCAGCCTGCTGGGAAATTGCCGTGGGGCCACATGCTAGAGAACTTCCATGCCGCGATTCCTTCCTGGATCGACGCCCATTAGGTGCGTGGGGCAGTACTCGTGGCGGGTTACTTCTGATAGAACTACTCGGACTATGGCCGCCGATGCGCATCTAAGTGGGATACTGCCTACGAGCTGTTATTCATTACTAAAGGAGCAACTTGGCCAAGCAAGTAAGCGATGTATTTGGTGTAGCTACAGAGGTGCGCCCAGACTCCTACGTGGACCGCGGAAGGCTTGACGACGACTTCGCAAAGTATTTGAAGCGGAACGTTCACGTCTCCATACGCGGAGCGTCCAAGAGTGGAAAATCCTGGCTTCGGCAGAAGGCCGTGCCAAATGCGATTATCGTGCAGTGTCGCCTAGGTAAGACGGTTGAAGACATCTATCGAGAGGCTCTGGGAGCCCTTGGCATAAGTCTTACCGTTCGTGAATCGCGGGCAGGGACGTTCAGTGGACAAGTTGAAGCATCGGCCGATTTGGGGAAGGCGCTCATCGCTAAGGTGGCGGCGAAACTGATCGCGGGCTACTCCCGAACAACTTCCACAGAATCAGAACCATTAAGTCAAAACATCGACGATTTGCGATTTGTCTCTCAGCTCATTCTGGACAGCAAGCGTCGTCTTGTCATCGAAGACGTGCACTACCTATCTTTCAGTGAAAGGAAGAGACTCTCATTTGATCTCAAGACACTTTGGGACTTCGGTCTCTACGTCATCATCGTAGGGATCTGGAGACAACAGTCTCTGATCAATCTCAACAGCGACCTAAGTACCAGAATTCGCGAGTTTTCTATTGAATGGTCGGATGAGGATTTGAAAGCGATCCTTGACAAAGGTGTATCAGCCCTCAACATCGAGCTGTCGGCCGCACTTCGTGAACGCCTGGTTCAGGACGCCTACAGCAATGCCGGGCTTCTTCAGTCCCTTGCGCTCGGTGTCTTGGATGATGCAGGTATTACGGAGAAGAAGACGCGCCTTCAGCAGGTCGGATCAGTCGAGCACCTAGACAACGCTGCTATGGAGTTGGCAGAGAGTCTGAACACGCTATATCAGTCGTTCGCCAAACGGACTTCCGCAGGTATCCGCAGCCGAACAAATTCCACAGGCATCTATGCACACGCGATGGCGGGGATCATGGCTCAGGAGGACCAAGACTTAATCAAGGGGGTTCCTCTCAAATCTGTTTTTCAGGCCGCAAAGCAGCGTGAGGCGCGAATTCTTCTACCAAATTTACGAACAATCCTTCAAAAACTCGATCAACTTCAGATTGATGACGAAGGCCGGGGGTTGGTAGTTACCTACGACGAGGGCCGTGAGGAAGTTATCGTCGTAGATCTTCAGGTGTTGCTCTACCGTCGATTCACAACCACTCAGTGGCCATGGGAGGGGTTGATAGAAGAACTCGGCGATGATGAAAATGTTTACGCCTCCGATGCGGACTCCTCGCCTCTCTGGTAGCAGGGTCTTATAACTCTAGGGATACGAGGCGTCTCGTTGAACTGGAGACCGGTGCAACGGCAGCGCCTCTCACTTTCGCGGAATCGAGCGAGTTCATCTCCGGCCGGTGATTCTCATAACTAAGTCTTGAAAACTCTCTGGCCAAATCGGTGTATCCACCGTTAGCTACGAGACACAGCCGGGCAACGCCTGATGAAGCTCCGGCTCAAGTTTTACAGCGACGATGCGGTGTCCACTAGGGTGTACCCAGGTGAACAGATCGAGGTCACTGCAGAGTTACGTCAATCAGGGTCCCTTTCGACTATGGTTAGACATAACTGATGGAGGGTTATAAAGATGGCTGGACATAAGGGGCAGGTGGTTGGCTACGTGCGGGTTAGCGCTGCCGACCAGAACGAGGCACGGCAGCTCGAAGCACTTGGCCCTGTGGACAGGCTGTTCTCCGAGAAGGTCAGCGGCAAGAACACAGACGACAGAGCCCAGCTCCAGCAGATGCTCATCTACGTCCGCGATGGGGATAAGGTCCGGGTGAAATCACCCGACCGTCTGGCACGGTCCACGACGGACCTTCTCGCTCTCGTTGAGCAACTCAAAGCCAAGGGCGTCGCCTTGGAGTTCATCGACAACCCGGCCCTGAACACTGACACGCCGCAAGGGGAGTTCATGCTCACGGTCCTCGCCGCCATCGCGCAGTTGGAGCGCAAAACCATCCGTGAGCGTCAGGCCGAGGGCATTGCCATTGCCAAGAGGAACGGCGTTTACGACCGGGTCCCGAAGCTTTCACCGGAACAGATCCAGCTGGCACGCGAGCGGATTGCCCAGGACGTACCCAAAGCCAAGGTGGCCCGGGATCTTGGCGTCTCGCGGCAGACGCTGTACGCAGCCCTGAACGGCAGCGGAAAGTACGCCGAGGTGAGCTCATGAACGAGGGTGATAGGGATGCCCTCGATCCCGCTGCGTGAGCCGGCTCAGCTGCTGAACCGGACGCATCCCAGACGCTGACCACTTACAGCACGCCAGGATTGAAACCGTCAGGATGAAATCCGAGACCCGCGACAACACCCGTCAATAAATTGAAAAAGGACTTCATTCTGCCAGGCGAGAAGGCATCATGCCTGACGTCTGGTTGGGGTACACGTTATGGGCAGACATTGGCGACGCGTTAGGCATCAGCCGCCAGGCAGCACAGCAGCGCTACGGGAACCGCTAAAACGTTCCAGAAAAGTTCATGGATTTGGGTCGTGAATTTCCGTTCCATTCCTACCAAGACCCCCAAGTGGGACACGGCTTCTGTAACTAGGCCCGCCTCACAAGCTTCCCCCCATAACTATCGTTTGTCAGTGGCATCAGAGAGGATGAGGAGCATGGCTGAAACTATCAAAGCACGACTGCACCGGGTGATTGGTGGATATCTGTGCCTTAGCCGGGGTCGTCACAATCTCGTGCTTGCTGAACATCATTGGCACGAGAGAACCGGAGTATCGCACAGCTCGAAGCTTGAGGGGCTGCCAGGTAGGTCGATCACGCTACACGAGGTCGAGCACCATTCCGCGAACCGGCCTTTCTGTATGACCTGTTGGCAGATGCCCGGAGATTGACTGTTTCACTTCTAAAGGCTTGGTGCTCCGGAAGGTGTCGTGAGACGCCAAGTTGGGGTACACCGCAACTTGACAGAGGTTAACACGACTACCCAGGGTGGCATCAGCTCGGGCTTGTGAACGCAGAGACTTCAAATGCGTCGCTATTGCAGCGTTATGGGGTCTAGACGTGTCGGTCGGTAATCCACTTGCCGGCGGTTGAGCTAGTAATTGGCAGGACTTCCTGGGTATGACATTCGATCGTCTTGCGGCGGTCAAGTCCAAATGCAGGGTGTATTGCGGTTGCCGCGTGATCCTCACACCTGGGAGAAAAAAGTCTCTGCAGGCCCAAAAACAGGAGATTGGCACGTAAAAAACGGTCAGGATGAGGCGTCAACGACTAGGACATCGAAGAGCAGATACCCACGGCCACCAGGCATGTCGCCCACCGTCGCCACTGAGTAGGAGCCGTTCATGGCCGTCTCCCCCAGCTGCACTGGCTGAAGCTTCCCGAACTGGCTATCCGGCACCACAAAGCCACCCTCCGGGCTGTGATTGGTGACGAATCTCAAGGATCCTGGGATATATGCAAGCTTGATTTTAGACGCCGATTTTACCGTGGCCCCGTCCCAGACGGGCTGGATGTTTTTACCGTCGTAGACAACACCAATAGTAGATTTTCCCTCCGGGGTCTGCCCCAAAACCATGCGGGCCGTAAATCCTCGGACCGCGGAAGTTCCACTGGCGAGATTGTCCGCGACATCATTCTCCGCATAGGCGTAGACCGAAATCTTGTCGCCGGGAACGGCGTTCACCTCCTCGACATACCGTCCCGGAGGCAGCTTGATCTGGACGAAATTGCGCTCATCCCCCTGCAGATTGTTGTCCGTAATGGAATTGAGGACCGCATAGTCGGCCGGGTGGCCCATGGTGAACGTTTCCCTGGCGGGCCCCCAACCCCCTGTATATGCTGCAGTAGCGGGTGCAGCAGTGACTGTGGCTTTGGAAACGTCCTTGGGCATCAAGCCCATGCTTTGGACTGTAGAGTCCACTGTTGCCGGGAGCGTGATCCAAAAAACAATGCCACCCGCGATGGCCGTTGAAGTGATGACGACCGCCTTCGTCCGGGTCCACCACTGCCGACGGACAGGAACCACCGCCGGGAGTTCGGGAGCCTGTCGGGGAACCCGTGCGCCTACAGCTATTTGCCGTGATCTGTTCCGCGCCATAAGTTACCTCCTCAGGCTACCTAATCATTGCCGACGAACCGGATCCGGACAAGGCCCTACAGGACTCCTGCGGTCGCTTCCGCCCGGCGGTGGATGTCGTCCCAATTGGTGGAGGCCATGGCCAGAAAGTTCCGCGGCACCACAATCTCCACCGCGACCGTACGGCTACCAGGGGCAACGTAGATGCCGTGCCTCGGATGACCTTCTTCGTTCTGGGGTCGCGCAGCGCGCGCATCGACCCCCAGTTGGGGCCCCATCGATGCCGGAAATGCAAAAGAACGAATCAAACCCGTAGTGCGAACGCAAAGCGATGAACCGAGGATTTTTCAACCGTTAGCGCCCCAGGGCAACCCGGATGACCGCAGGGGGCAAGTTGTCATAGCGGATCCGTCTCGGTGGGATCCCACCGAGACGTTTAAAGGCGAAGTTATGGCCATCGAAGAACGATTCCTGGGCTTGGATGGCCCTGCCCGAATACGACAGGCGCAGCACGAACATGAAAGGCTTGACCATGATGCCGCCAATCATGGCCTGGAACTCGCCGAAGCC
Organism: Arthrobacter terrae; assembly: GCF_015708085.1. GTDB lineage: Bacteria > Actinomycetota > Actinomycetes > Actinomycetales > Micrococcaceae > Arthrobacter_M > Arthrobacter_M terrae. The sequence goes on from NZ_JADNYM010000025.1 coordinate 20,940, forward strand.
AACCTGCTGGGAACACCACGCCCTGGGCGTCCATCGCTTGGCGGATGGAAATTCCTGTTATGAGGCGTCAACGACCTTCATGTCGAAATAGATATATCCTGCATATTGGTATCCAGGTCGAATGGTCCCATTCATCTCGTCATAGCCCAGCTTCAGGCCGGTGGCCGATCGAAGTTGGTCAAAGTCAAACTTGTATGGCCCTTTCGCTGTCTTAAGTCCATGAGCGTTGTTGTAGATCCGAGCCGAGTCACGCACATATTCCAGCGAAAACAAATTTTCCGACTCGAGAACGAGCGCAGACCATATCATGGGCGAGTTTGCAGCACTTATGGAAAGTTGCATCACCCGTCGTAGTAGAGGGCTATCGTCATATGCGAGGACCGCTGTTGCTCCTTGAATCCAAGACGGGTCCGAATCTTCAAAGTTGTCGGCGGCGGAGTCCTCATATAGGACACGAAAGGTCAGTACGTCCCCCGCAGTGACTCTTAGAGAAGTCTTAAAGTTCGGTCCAAATTTCGTGACATCTGCCGGCCTCACAGTAAAGAACTGGCGTTCATCGCCATAGTCGGGATTGTCCGTGATGCTGTTGAGTACGGCGTAGGTTGCTGGTTGATCTATCTTGAAGGTCGCTCTGGGGGGACCCCATCCTCCACCAGTTGAAACGGGAGTTGGGATGGTGCTTGTCGGTGAAGGAGCTGCGACCTCGGGACTATTAGGCCAGAAATCCTTCAGTGAAAAGCCGGTGACCGTGATCAGGAAGACTAGAATACCGATCCAAAACTTAGCGCGTTTAGACAATCGATGATTGCTGGTGCGCTCCTCCCAGGACTCATGTGCCATGTGTTATTCATACAGCAAGCTATGCATGATCAAAGCATGCCGGCATTCCTCGGTCCTGGGGACGGTAATAAACCCTGGTTGGGCAGTGCCCCCATTGTCGGCCCGAATGGCAGGACTGCTTGGATCACCTGCAGCCCGGAAACATTCTTGTGGTCAACGACTTGTCCAGATTGGGTAGGAATACCGCCGACGGGGCCAACATAGTCAAAGCCGTGGCAGACCGGCACGTCGGGCTGCGTTCTCTGACCGAGATGTGGCTCGACACCACGACCTCTCATGGGTTGCTGGTGTTCCACTTCTTCTCAGCCACCGCCGAGTACGAACGAAACCGGCTGCGGGAAAGAACCATGGCGGACATCGCCAAGGCCATTGAAGTCAGCGAAGCCACCGTCGTCCGGGAACTTGCCAGACAACGGAAGGGATCTGCAGGTCCCCCCCGGCTAGCCCTGCGTGTGACTGTTAATCCGGCTCTTCAGAATTGAGGGTGTAGCTTCGGTCTGAATCCGCCGGATTCCAGCAATGATCTGGCGACGTAGTTGGTGAGGTTGCTGAAGCCAAGGGCGGATCCTCGTAGGTGTTCGAGTCGGCATTGGATGGCTTCAGTTGGCCCTTGGAGGTCCCTAGTCGGTCGAAGTATGCCATCACATCTTTTGCCCGACGTTTGAGGGTTCGCCCGAGTTTTGTGAGCTCGGTGAGTGCGCTGGGAACTCGGCGCTGACGGAGTCGATCACGGCCTGCATCAACTCCCGCCCTTCGGGCCGGTCTGGTTGCCGGTAGGCGGCAACCATGCGTTGGTAAATACCCCAGCTCGCTTCAACTTCGACATGCGTATCAGTAGAGAACAGGGTTTCAAGACGTTGGCGTTGCTTGTCCGTGAGCAGATCCGCCCCGGTATGAAGCGTCAACAGCGCCGAATACAGCGGGTCGCCGGCCCGCCCGCGATAACCGCATGTCTGCTGCTGAACCCGTCGGCGGCAGAGATGCTGCCCCCGGCCCCGGCCCCGGCCCCGGCCCGACTACCGAAAAACCGCCGCGCTAAGACCTGCGGCGAACAACGGTACCCGGAAAGGAGGGGGCAGTGGCACTCTCACAGTGAGCGCAGAAAAGACCGGCACCTTGTGGTCCTTGGAATGTGTGGAAGTCCCCGGCGCGCTCATTCGGGCAAAGCTCCTCACTGACACGCACGCGATCGCGCTCGGTGCCGGGGTTGATGTAGCGGAAGTAGAGCTGATCATCCAGCCGGTTCTACCGTTCACCATCAACACCGGAAGAACAACACCACGGGCACCACGGAACAGCACGACCGAACAGCACGACCGAACAGCACGGGGTAGTCCTGGATCCGGAACTGACGTAATGGATTGGGGGCTTGAGGACCAATGCTCGGCAAAGTCACGCTAAGCCGATCTCCAGCGGTAACGATGGTTGCCTCGGTTCGTTAAGCCTGTATGGCCAAACATAAATATTTGACTGCGGCCGAGGAAGCCTCGTACGGACTCATCCGGCGCGGGCCCCGGAACAGACGGGGTTGGAGCGGTTCTTCTTCCTGGACGACGCCGATCTGGACCTCGTCGCGAAACGGCGCGGTGATCGCAACCGGCTCGGGTTCAGTCTCCAGCTGGTGACCGTCCGAAGCCTGGGTACGTTCCCGCGGACGCTCACCTGGGTCTGACACGGTTACCCCTGAGCATGCTGAAGGAGGCCGTAGTTGCAGTCGGTGACGGCATCGATGATCTGTTTGAGCGGGATGTGAGTGGCGCCGCGCCTACCAGCGGAAGGGGACCCTGCTAGGGATGACCGGTATGTTCCGCCCGACGGACCGGAGGAGTTCACGCGCGCCGGCAGCGGCCTCCTCGGGGTAGGGTGTCGGGCCGACGGCAATCCCGACGATCGGAAGTTCCTGGACCGGTTCCGGGGTGTTGGAGGTGTACCTGGGATCCTCTGTCAGGATGGGTTCGAAGGGCAGGTCGCTTCGCGATTCTGCCGGAAGGCAGAGTTCGACGTACGGGACGATGCCGTAACGGCTGGGGCGATGCTTGACGTAGACGAGATCGGTGTGGAGGGCGGCTGTGCATACAACGCGCGTCTCCTGCTCGTCTTTGAAGCCGGGATGTTTGAAGGTCTGAAGGTCGCGATTGATCTCCGTCATGACATCAAGTTCGTGCTTTTCGATCGTTCGACCGTTGCGGCGAGCGACGGCGGTGTTTTCCAGGTCCCGGAGGAGACCCCAGGCAGTATCGAGCTGCTTCTTTGGATCGTAGACTGTCTCCTGCCACCCGAAGGACCCCATATCCCATCGTGCGCCGTCAAAGACCTCGTCCTCACTGTCTTTATCCAGGAAACCCATCTTGGCGACCATCTCTCTGGTCATCGCCCTTTGTCGCCGGACAGATAGGGCCTTATCGGGGGAGAGCCCGACGGCGAACCCGACATCAGGGCCCGTGTAGTTGCGCCACATGGTCAGGTTGTTGGCATCCTTGCAAGCGCACGCAATGAAGGTCTTATACCGGTCCTGGGTTGTCGCCGAACGCACCATCGCCCGGACATCTGCCACGACCTGCGGGTCAAGGTTGGGCCCATGGCGGGCGAGAAGCCCTTGGAGCAAGTCCGTGCCTGTACGCAGCTCCTGGTGGTCGTTCATGAATGCCGTTGAACTGGCCCACAGGACGTTCTCCCGGATGATTCCGGCCAGGCCCGAGGCATTCGTGTAATGCCAGACGATTCCGTTCGGCCAACTCTCCGATGAGAGCAGATCAGAAACATAGGCCGGATCTGGCTGCAGGGGAAGTGGGCTCATGCGCCAACGATAGACGGCACGGCACCTTCCCGAAACCGTCAGGAAACTTAGACCCCCACCGGGGCAGGAAACCATGCTGCGTCTCCGTCCCAGTCTTCGGTATCCCAGCCAAGGCGACGACGAAGGGTCGTCTTGTCAAAGGATCCTTTGACAAGACGGTCAGTTCTTCCGTCACCACAGGGGCTGTCATGGATTCCCGTACCGAAGAACCAGCCCGTCGCTACCCGTAGGAGGGTCGTTCTCCTGTTCTGCGTCCAGTCTCAGTTCCTGGAATTCCTGCGGGTCGAGTTCACTGGGCCTGATAACGGGCTTCTTCGGCCGGTCATCGAAGACGAGGCGGGTGACGTCCGCCCGGGCGTAGTGGCCGGCGGGATCGACTATGTTCTTGGCCAGGTCAATCTCTGCCAGGTCGATGTCGGCGTAAACGATTCCTTCGGTGGTCGGGGCGAGGGGCTCGGTGATGAGGCCGGAGTGCGGCCCGTAGACCCGGGCGTACCCTCCGCCGCCGGTGTAGATGGGGGTCGGGCCGCCGTCGGCCGTGGGGAACTTGCGTGCCCCCTCGTGGGACATGATCTGCGTGGCGGCGATGACAAAAGCGCTGCCCTCGAGGGCATAGGTCTGAGTGCAGGCCATGATAGATTCCGGGCTGAGGGCTGGCACGTTTCCTAAGATCCCGAGGCAGGGCCACCCTGCGACATGGATCTGCTCGTTCTGTGCATACATGGCGTACTTCGTCAGCGGCTGGATGTGTTCGAAGCAGTTCAGCGCACCGATACGCCCAAGCGGGGTGTCGATGACCTTGATGCCACTCCCGTCGCTTTCCCCGAACAACGTGCGCTCTGCGTGGGTGGGCTTGAGCTTGCGCCGGTGCATCAGGATCTCGCCATCGGGTCCGATGACGGCCTGGGAGATGTAAAGCGATCCCGCGTCCTTCTCGCTGAAGCCCAGGACGACGGTGATGGCATGGCGGCGCGCCGCTTCGCGAATCCGGCGGAGGTGTTCCCCGTCGAGGGTGGGGGAATTGGCGTGGTACCGGGCCACGAACTCCATCTGCTCGTACACCGGGTAGGACCACAGGAAGACGGGGTAGCCGGGGATCCACGTCTCGGGGAACGCGACTAAATCCGCTCCACCGTTTGCGGCTTCGCCGATCAGATCTATGGTCTTGGTGGTCGTTCCGTCGATGTCCAGCCAGACCGGTTCCGCCTGCACGGCCGCAACTCGTACCTTATTGCCCACGACTTCTCCTTATAGGGTTTGGATGTACCCTCAATTTATGGCGTGATCCACGTCATGTCATTGGCAATTCCTGCAGGCCCGGCTGCGATTCCTGCAAGTTCAGGGCTCTTCTGCGGGGAACAAACTGATACGGGATTTGGGGTACACGATGGCTGAACTTGAGGCCACCGACGTCCGGGCCTGGCAGGACGCAGCGAGCACGGCCTTCGTGCCCCTGCTCTGCACAAGTCTTGCTCCCGGATTCACCGCGCATCTGGAGTCGGTTCCGCTCTCCGGCGGCGTTTCGCTGGCCCGCATCATGTCCGGCCCCTTGCGTGTGGAACGCACTGTGCAGCTGGCCCGTCAGAGCGGCGACGACGACCTGCTGCTATCGCTGCAGCTCAAGTCGACCGGCGACGTCCACCAGCACGGACGGACCGCCAGGCTCGTCCCGGGAGCCGCTGCCCTCTACGAGACGAACCGCCCCTACCTTCTGGACCAGCCTCGAGCCGGCCAAGACCTCATCGTTCTACGCGTGCCCCGCAGGCGCCTCGGACTGAAGGACGCGCTCGTGTCGGACCTGTGCGGACGGACCATGGACGGATCCGTCCCCGGCATGGCCGCCTTCAACGGCTACGTTTTCGGCATTATCGCCGGCCGCTCCCAGCTGACCGCACAGGCACGGCAGGAACTGGGCCAGATCAGCGCCGACCTCCTCGCCTTGGCTCTGCGCTCCTTCGCGGGACTCCGCGGCACCGGCTGGGACAACGACCAGACGCTCCTTCAATCCGCCAAGGCATACATCCGGAGACACCTCGGCGATCCGAACCTTGGTGTCGAACGTTTGGCTCGCGCCCTGAATGTCTCCCAACGGAAGCTCCACTCCCTCTTCTCCTCCACCGGAGAAACGCCGGCCGCCTACGCGCGGCGTCTCCGCATGGAACATGCAGCGTCCCTCCTTGCCGCCCGTCCCCAAACAAACCAAGCCATCCACGCCATCGCCACCGCCTGCGGTTTCCGCGACACCTCCACTTTCACCAGGACGTTCAGACAGGCCTACCAGTGCTCACCCACCCAGTGGCTGCTCCTGGCCGATCAAGGTGACGAGCAGACGCTGTAAGCCCCCGCACACCAGTAACCCCGACAAATGGCCAGCCGAGGCGGAAAAACCGGCTGATCGAAGGATCCGTTAATGGTGGGTTTGCTACGCTGCGGATCTCGTACGCCCACAGAAGGAGTGAAGTGGAGGCACGCTGTCCGGAAGACAGACGGGCCCAGCCGTCTCGGTTCCAAAGAACTGGAACACTAGCTCGAGAGTCGTTCACCGCAGCAGGTTGGGGTCTGAGTGAATTGTGCGGATGACTGCGAGGTCTCCGCTAGACGGCGAGGACGATTTTTCCTTTGGCTCGGTGTCCTAGCATGTGGGCGACTGCATTCGCGGCCTCGCCAAGCGCGTAGATCTTGTCGATGACCACCTTGACATCGCCGGATGCGAGGAGCCCGCGAGGGCGCCCAGGTTCTCTTGGTTCACAACACAAGTGACCAGCCGAACTGGTCCTGATCTCCTCCCCATCATTGCTGCTTGCGCCATCCTCGGTAGTCCCGCGAGAAAGCCACCTGCGTTGCCGCATGATGAACTCGATTCCCTATAGGACCGGCGTCGCGCCGGTCACTGGATGGTGGGCCTGACGCTTAGACTGGGCAATCCAGATGTACGACCGCATGGTCCGGGCTTGGCATCATGTCTACACAGCGACCTGGCGTTGATCCACCTAAGCGTTACGCCTCGGGGGCACCCGCGGAGTCGTGCTCGAGCGCTGCGGTGATGGCTGACGGGGATGGCAGAGTAGCTCGCTCATCAGCCGGAAGTGCTTCGTACGTGTAGGACGTCACGGTCAGGGGTTGGGCAGAACCGTCGAGTGCGTAGCGCACGGTACGTTCGTTCCTGGATCCACATACGAGGATCCCGACAGTTGGGCCCTGCCTGGGCAGCCGGAGCATGTCGTTGACCGCGGTGACGTAGAAATTCAGCTGACCCAGGTGCTCGGGTTTGAATTTGCCAGCTTTTAGTTCCACGACGACGTAACGGTCGGAAGGGACGTGGTAGAGCAGTAGGTCGATGAAAAAGTCATCTCCATCGACGTCGAGATGGTACTGGCGGCCGACGAAGGCGAATCCGGGCCCGAACTCGGCCAGCGTCTGCGCCATGCGCAGCGTCATAGCCTCCTCGATGGCAACTTCCTGGGCTTCCTCGGTCAGACCCAGAAAGTCAAGCACCAGAGGGTCCTTGGCGACCTCCCGTGCCAGGTCAGTGCCTTCTCCGGGCAGCCGTGCCTCAAGATTGTTCGGGGCCGCACCGGTGCGGCTGTGGAGGCTGGTGAGGATCTGGTGTTCCAGCACGGCCACCGACCAACCATGCTGGACAGCTCTGAATGCGTACCATCGGCGTAACTCGTGGTCGTCCAGCTTGTTCAGGAGCGCGACGTTGTGGCTCCAGCTCAATTGTCCAGACGGTGTCTGGACAATTGGTTCCGGGCCGTTCCATGCCGCGGCGAAGGCGCGCATGTTGTACACATTGGTGCGGGAGAACCCCTTCATGTGCGGGAACTCTGCCCGCAGGTCACGTGCGATCTGGTCAAGAACCTTGCTCCCCCACTGCTCGGTCACCTGCCTGTCCAGAATGGTCCGCCCTATGTTCCAATACAGCTCGATCATCGCCGTGTTCACTATGCGCTGCGCCCGATGCTGGGCTTCCCGTACGAGGCCTTTCAGGGTCGTCAGCGCGGCGGCGTAATCTCCGGGAAGGTCCGGTTCGAGCTCGGTCATGACTCCACCCTAGTTGGCGGCACCCGACGCACCGGTCCCAATCGTCCAAGACACCATCGGGACAATTGGGACTGAAAAGTTCGGCCGCTTCTGGGTGTCAGAGGTAGCAGTGTTGTTCCGGGGGGCCCTCACGTTCTCATGAGACTTGGTGGCTCGCTAGCTCGCACCGGGTTGTCGGGCGTCCGCTGCGCGGCCGGCTGTTGGGGTCGGTTCCGGGCTCCGCAAGCTCCGCCCGGCCCGGACCCGGTTTCTACGCTTCGCGTTTTTTGGTTGCTGTCCTTCGGATTTTACGTGGCCGCTCCGGCCCGTCTAGCCCCTCCTTCGTCGGGGCCTGCGCCCGGGAAAACATGCTCTGGCGCTCCTGCGTCGCTTATTTCCTCCGCATGTTTTCCCTTACCTTGCCCTCAAGGGTAGACAGGCCTCCGTCGGCCACAGCTCCGCAAGCTTCGCCAGCAACCAAAAAACAACGGGGAAAAGAGGAGGGCAGCTGGCCCGGTCACACCGCCCACTCCCCCAGCCTTCGCACAAGGAAAGAGAACACTATGAATGCATTGCGCACCGCGACCGTGACCACCGCCGACACGAAGGAGGTCATCGAAGGCTTGCCCGTCCTTGGCAACTGGTACAACGGCGACGGGTACGACTGGATGGGCCGCGTCGAGGCCCGCGGCTGGCAGGTCATCTCCGGCTGGGGCTGTGACGGCTGGGACCTGGGTAGCTGGCCCTACATCATGATTGCCGGAACCCGGACCCGGGATGAGGCAGGCGAATTGTGGGGCATGGCCAGCTACTGCGAGGGCGATGTCACCACCACGTGGCACCGCACCCGAGATGCCCACTGGGAAGAAATCAGCCGACACGCCCACTTCCACTGGCAAAGCGGACAGTCAGACGGCCCGGCCACGCTCCCGGCAACAGCGGAGAAGATGCCTCCTGAGTGGAAGCGCCCCTACGGCGAACCTCTCGGGTAGAGCACAGGCCGCCGGGCGAGACCCCGGCGTCCGCCGGCGCTCTGCGCCGGTTTAGTACTGCCGGTTCGCGTCCGCTGCGCGGCCGTGAACCGAGGTCCTGGTACTCGCTAGCTCGCACCAGGTTATTGGGCGTCCGCTGCGCGGCCGGCTGTTGAGGTCCGGGCCGGGCTCCGCAAGCTCCGCCCGACCCGACCCATTTCTTCCACGTCTTCGACGTTTTTTGGTTGCTGTCCTTCGGATCATACGTGGCCGCTCCGGCCTGTCTAGCCCCTCCTTCGTCGGGGCCTGCGCCCGGGAAAACATGCTCTGGCGCTCCTGCGTCGCTTATTTCCTCCACACGTTTTCCCTTACCTTGCCCTGAAGGGTAGACAGGCCTCCGTCGGCCACAGCTCCGCAAGCTTCGCCAGCAACCAAAAAACAACGGGGAAAAGAGGAGGGCAGCTGGCCCAGTCACACCGCCCACTCACCCCATCCTTCGCACAAGGAAAAGAGAACACCATGAAAAAGCTCAATATCTCCACTCCCGCCGGCCTGCTGGCCGTGTTCGCCCACACCCTCGGCATGACACCGGTGGAATCGTTCGTGTTGGTGACCTTGCAGGGCGGCCGTCTCGGGGCAACGCTGCGAGTGAACATCCCGACCAACGCCCCCGCCGCCGCCTATGTCCGGACGGTTGTTGACTATCTCCTTAACGATAAGGACGCGGACGGAACGATTTTGGCCGTCTACACGAACGCGGACGGCGAGCAGCCGCACCGCGAATACGTGGAGGCGCTGGAATACGACCTGCTGGCCGCCGGAATGCCCATCCGGCAGGTCCTGCTGGTAAGCCCGGGAGGGTGGAAAGACTACTTCGACACCGACGCCGCCGTGACGGCCTTGGCGTCCATCACGGACAGCGAAGCGAACGCGGACATGATCTTTGCCGGTTCCAACCCGGACGCCGGAAAAGCCCAAGATCGCGAGTTCACCGGGGCACCGGGCAACGCCACCACCATCACCAATATTGCCAGCGGGTTGACGGACGTTGACGCGCTGGACTTCGGCGCCCCGGCCATGATCGGAGCCCGGGCAGCGTGGACAGGCGCCTTGGGCACCGTCCCGGACACCGCGACGGCCTGCCAACTGGTAGCGTACCTGCAGAACGTGGGCTTGCGTGATCGCGTCATCGCCGATTTCATCAACATCAATGATGAGGAATACGGCGCCGTGTTGATCGGGAAAACCAGCACCTGCCCGATGTGGTCACGCGTCGATCAGGGCGAGGCGTTGCTGGTGGAACTGCTGGCACAGACCCCGGGCGAGTTCCGCGCCCCGCTGTACACGATGCTGGGCCACATCAGTTGGTACAAGGGCTGGTCAACCACCGCGGACCAGTACTTGGATAAGGCTTTGACGGCGGCCCCGGGTTACCGGTTGGCTGACTTGCTGAAAAAAATGATTGACCTCGGTTTCCTCCCCGAGGTGGTCAAGAACAAGGCCACCGCTTACCCCGGGGCTTCCTAGCAGGTCAAGGGTTGGGCACCCATCGTCGTTGGGTGCCCAACCCGCGCCTGTGGGCGCGGCGGCCTCCGCCGCACGCTCCCCCGGCCGCATCCACGCTGCGCGGGCGCAGCGACCAGACACGATGTCGGAACGTGACGATAGGCTAGGGAAGCAACGCACCTATTGAAGGAGCCCTTCCCGTGTCAGCGCCGGATATATCCCACCCCGACTTGTTCCTGGAGTACACCCCCGTGGACTCGCGGGCGAGCAAGGCGGAAACACTCCTTGCTGCCAACACCGACCGGACCGCAACGCACGCCGCGGGCGCGGTCGATATGGTTTTCAAGGATCCCCTGGAAGGGTTCACCTGGTAAACCACCACGCAGTTTTTACTGCCCCAAAGATTTTCCCGTGCGAAGGAAAAAGATGAGAGGGCCGGCCCCTGGCCGGCCCTCTCATCTCGTCTGCTGAACCATACGGGGTAGCAGCACCCGCGGACAGTCGGACGTCGCCCGCAACGTAGGATGGACGGGAAGCCCTACCGGGTCGTCCCCCAATAGATCCGGTAGGGCTTTCTCATGCGCAGGCATCAAAGGCGGCGCGCTTGCGTCCTGATCGAAAACCGCGCCCGTGGTGTCAGGTTTTCAGACGCGACCGGGTGTCGGCGTCGCCACAGTCCGCACGGATGCCACCAACGATATTGCTATGCCGTCACCGTCGCCGGCGTGCCGCCTTCAGCATCTTCTTGCCACTACCTTGCCGGGGCACCGGAGGCGGAGATGCCGGCGTTGGTGAAGCCGGCGCCGATGGTGTGGGCTTTGGTGGTGAATACACCGTGTGGAGGCTGTACACATCCGCCACGCGCTTTGGTCACCTCTTGCTGTGTCGGTGCCGTGGCGGTTGTGTGCAGCCGGTTCGCTGGTTCCTGTCGTCCACCATGTGTGCAGGAAAAGACCGAAGGATTAATCTTTTGCTGTGCACATGTGGGCGAGAGGCAGCTAGTGGTGACCGACAGATTCTCCAGCATTCGATGGCTGCCTTGTAGCTGCCGGTTTACGGGCTGCACGTTTGCGGACGCGCAGCTTCTTTTCCGGCTCAGGGAGTCCCGAGGAGCGTAGCTCGTCTGCGTTCCAGCCCGCGCTGAGCGCGGCCTGGTAGCGGCGGGCGTCTTCGTCTTCGGCCTCACTGAGTGCCGCCCGCGCATTGGCGACAGACGTTCGCGACTTCACTAAGGCGCGAACGGAATCCATGCGACTGTTCAGCCGTTTCTGTAGCTCTTGTTCGATCTTCTCTGCGTCAATGTGGGTAGCCATGGCACCCAGCCTAGCCGAGCGGTCTAGTAGCCCGCAGGGCCGACGAAAGAGCAGGCACGGCGAAGCCGTCTACGCGACCGAAGCGGAGAGTATTTCGTAGACGAAAATCTGCCGCGCGGAGCAAGCTATACACTTACAGCCGTGTAAGTGGCTTGTCGCGCTCGACACTGGCGTTCTGGTGCGGCACACTGGTCAGTGTGGTCCCCGGTTTCGGGGTCGCTGCGCTGGGCCTTCGAAAGGATGGATGGGATGGCAGATGAAGAGCCGAACCTGCCTTCCAAACTCTCCCGCCGGCGGCGGGCGAACCGGCCGGCTGGGACGAAGAAGCGGCGCGACGTTTGGGTCACGGCCGAGGAGGAAGCGGCTCTCATCGCTAAGGCTGCGAGCCAGAAAGTGACCGTTCCGAATCTTCTGATGTCGGCGGCCCTGTCGGAGCATTCGGATTCACCGACTGAACGCCGTGCACTGGCAGCGGAACTGATGGCCGTCCACACGTTGCTGGCGCGTTCATCGAACAACATCAACCAGCTCGCCCGGCAGGCTAACGCCACCGGTGAGTTCCCGGTCGAGGCCCGTGAATCGCTGAAGTTCATCCGATCGGTGGCGGTGCGCATTGACCGTGCGTTGGATGGGTTGGTGTAGGGATGATTCCCAACATCACCCGGGGTTCACGGATGGGCGGACTGATGGTTTACCTGGCGTCCACGGATGCGGACAAGACGAAGAACGCGCACACCGAGCCGCACCTGGTGGCCGGTGATGCTGCGATCATGGCGTGGTACGACGATGGCGTCCTGGACCGTGTTGATGCCCTGGCAATAGCGAAGCACCTGGACCGTCCCCGGAAGAACTTCGGCGTCGAGATGAAGGTCAAAAATTTCGAGTGGGACGCGGCCAAGAAGGAACGCATTCATGTCGGCTACAAGGACGCCAGTGTCTGGCACTGCTCAATGAGTTTGCGCGCCGAAGAGGGCGCGCTGACGGATCAGCAGTGGGGCGATATCGCCAACGACTTCATGGACTCCATGGGCTTCACCGAGACCAGCGGAAAGGCGCAGTGCCGCTGGGCCGCGATCAACCACGGCACGTCCGAGAACGGCAACCACCACATCCACCTGGCCGTCTCACTGGTCCGTGAGGATGGCACCAAAGCCTCCACCCACGGTGACTACAAGCGGGCACAGGAAACCTGCCGCGAGTTGGAGGTCAAGTACGGTTTGGAACAGCTCTCCACCGTGCACGCCGCGCGTGGATACGACCAGGCCGAGAAAGCCACCGCTATCCGGGACGAGCGGGAAATGCACCGGTCATCGCTAGCACGGAAAGTACGCGCCAGCGCCAGTGCCTCCGCGACGGAAGCGGAGTTCGTCCGCCGGGCCCGTGGCACCGGCCTATTGGTGCGGCCGCGATACGCGAAGAACACCACTGACGTGATTGTCGGGTACTCGGTAGCTGAGCGACCCAAACGGGGAGAACGTCCTATCTGGTTCGGCGGTGGCACACTGGCCTCTGACCTGAAGCTCGGTGCGTTGCGTGAAGAGTGGATGGACACCCCGCACTTGGCGACGGAGGCTGCAGTGGAGTGGGACGCGGCGGCCCGCAACAAGCGCACCATCTCCAAGACCGGCTCTGAGAATGGAACACCGCCGGCGGAAATGTGGGTTGAGTACACCCGTAACGCGACCGCTCTGGCGGATCAGCTGCGCACCATCCCGCGTGACGATCACGCGACCTGGGCGAAAGCCGCGCGGGACGTTTCCGGTGCGTTCGCGGCATGGTCCTACCGGCTGGAACCGAGACCGGGACCGTTGGCAGCTACGGCCGCTGAACTGTCCCGCACAGCCCAGCTACGAGCACCACGACAGCACAGCAAACCCGTCGCGCTACCGTCGATTGCCGGGACAGCCATGTTGTTCATGGCAGCGTCCAGTAAGAACAAGACGGCCGCCCAAACAGCACTCATGGTGCAGCTGATCAACACCGCCTTCGCCGTCTATGAAATGCATCAGCAGTCCGGACGGACCCGGGAGGCGCAGCGCATCCGTGCAGTGGTCGAGCAACAGCTTGCCCCGTTCACCGGCACCATGCCCGAGGCCTTGCTGGTGGGTGCAGCACAGCAGTCGGCTACGGAAGCAGCAGTGCCGCCCAGGGCAATCGACATCGCCCGGCGCGGCATGGTCCCCATCCGCCCGGGATCAGCAGTGCCCGCAACGCCAACACCGGCGACCCCGACCAAGACCTACCAGCCCAGCCGACGCGATTCCGGGCCGGGCCTGGACCGATAAGACTCACACCACTAGTGCAAGGGGAACACGATGAGTGAATCAGATGGAATGGATGACGTCCTGGACGGCGGGCTACGGCAGTCGCTGATGATCGCCTCACGTATTGCCGAGACTCTGGCCCGTAACCGGCAGGAATCCCAGCGTCAGCAGGAACACCAAGACGCCCAGGTGGCGCACGAAGCACAGGCACGTCTCGCCGCCGAGCGCAGCGCAGCCCACGCAGGGCTGGCTCCTGTGGAAAAGGACCAGTGGTGGGACAAGGCACAGCCCCACGATATCGCGACGGCCCACGCCGTCGCTGAAGGCTGGAAAGACCACGACCCCACCGCACTCGCCGCCTCTGAAAAGATCCGTCAGGAAGTGCTCACCCGCTACGGCATTGACACCCGCGACGTCGGCACTGACGCCGCTTACCTGGAGTCAGGGATCCAGGCCGCCGCCATGGACAAGGTCCGGCAGGACGAGCTGGCCCGCAGCCAGGAAGAGACACGCAAGGCCGCTGCCGAACACGAGAAGGCAATGGGCCTGCTCGCTGCTGCCCGCGTCGAAGAACTTCGCGCACAGGCCGCCGAGCTGGCCCCCGAGATGGAACGCCACCAGGTGCCCGTCGAGTACCTGGCCAACCCCGAACTGGCCCAGGCATTGCAGACCGCCCACAGCGCGAAGGCGCCCGTAGCAGTGGCGGCCGCCGACGCCACCGTGCAGGAACGCCTGTTCCTCATCAGCAAGGACGGGATCAACGGGCTCAACATCGACCAGCTCCGCAAGGAGACCACCGCGAACGTCAACGGCGCCGATGACGCCTACTTTGAGGATCCCCAGTTCGTGAAATCAGCCAAGGACCTGCACGAAGCCAGGCTCCTGGCCGAGGGCGGGTTCGAAGGCTCCGAACGGACGCCCGTGGAACAGCGGTACGAACGCGCCGAAAAGGAACTCTTTACCCGCATGGAAAGCGTCGGCCGCGAAATCGAGAACCGCGTCACGGGCAACGGCAGCCGCCGGCCCACAGATCAGGGCCTCAAAACAGAAACTGCGTCGGCCGCCGGGTACGGCTCAGCCGAACACCACGAGAAGTTCGCGGAGTCCCTGGAACAGAGCGGCGCGAACGAAACCCAGATTCGCGGTCGCCTGGTCGCAGCCCGGAGCGAAGGGACCCACCCCAGCGCAGCGGTAACCATGGACAAAGGCGCAGCCAAGGCCCGAAAGTCGCGCACCGGGGCAACAGTGGGCGCTGAGAGAGGTAAGAACGGTCTAAGTCGATAACCACATGCTCCGGGTGGCTTGGGCTAAAAAGGGTAGAGCGCCAGATGGCGTTCTACCCTTTTGTATGGCGTCCGGCGCCTAGCTTGTCGGCAAGCTAGAACCTTCGGGTTTATCCGAATTCTTCGTCACCGCTTCATCCGAGACGGTCCCTGTCGCTTGGCCCGGGGTAGTTGGCTCTCCTTTGGGCTTGGCGTAGTGGGTAGCGGCCCACGCGACGGCGAAGATTGCCATTATGAGTGCGGCTCCCCACATAACGTATGCCGCTGCTTCCCCGCCTGCTTTGAAGGCAGCGAAAATCAGGCCTCCCAAGGACACGAAAGTTCCAAGCGTGAAACTGGCAAAGTCAACTTTTTCTTTTTGGGACCATCGGCCGTCGGCCGCCGGTACCGGCGCTGGTTTTCCGTAGTGTTTCGCGTGCTCAGCCTCAGCCTCAGTGGTCTTATTGGCACCGTCCAGCACAGTTTTTACGAAAGTGAGCAGCGCGAATATCGCCAATGCCCACAGTATTGATTGATCCAAAATTCCCCATTTCTTCGGTAACCGTATCGATGCTAGCGTGCGTGCCACCCTCTCCTCCATTGACCGGCCGATGCGGGGTAGAAGAAGCGGATGCTGAACCCCCTCTTAGGACTGCTGGGTTCGCACGTCTGGGAACCATCCGTTTGGTGCCTTCTTGGGTTCCAGGTGTTCGGGATCGCGGTGCTTTTGCATGTCGCATTTGTAGAACGGGCCGCGTGGGTCAAGCATCACGCTCATGTGGTGGTCCGCGTGGTCCTTGAACCAGACACTGATGCCCGTGGCTCCGTCCAGCCTGAGGTGTTCCCACGCCCGCCACAAAGCTTCTACCCGCGTGACTGCTTCCGGGTGGTAGTACCACTCGATGCACCACTTCGCGGCGCGGCCGTCGACGTCGCGGACGTACGTTGGCAGCAGCTGCTCGTGCAGGAACTCTTCGGCAGAGCCGTAGACCAGTTCAGCTGGCTTCTGCTCTTCTGCCGAGGGGTCTGCAGGTGTCTCAACGTCGCTTGAGCTGAAGCGGCCGATGTCGGTAGTCATCTCAGAACCTCCTAGCCCGTGACCCAGGGATTAGCGACCGGCGCAGCAGAAACCGGGACAGCCTCTTCTTCGGGTCGCGGGCTGTACTTCTTGATGGACGCTTCTACGGCTTCCTTATGTGGCCCGGTGTACCAGGGCATGGTCCGGACCAGCGTGGCCGGGGCTCCAGAGGCGAGAACCACGGCTCGGCCACGGTCCAGCTCCGCAAGGTTGGAGACATCAAAGATGCGTTCCTTCCCCTCCTGCCGGGACCGGCTGGAGCCGGACTTTCCGGACGAGACGGAGACGTTGATGTAGCTGTAATCACCGATCAGGTCCGAGAGCGCCCGGAGGAAACCTTCCTCGGCCACGCCGCCGCCGTAGACCTTGACGTTCGCGGCCGACCAGATCTTCCGCATGTTCGCCTCCCCCCACAGTTCAACGCCCTGTGACCAGGACTGCAGGATGCCCATGACGATCAATCCCTTGGAGCCGTAATGGCTGAACTGATCCGGCAGCCCGGCCCAGCGGACCACGTTGGCCAACTCATCCAGGGCGAACAGTGCAGGTTTGAGCAGGCGGCCACCGCTGCGCTCGGCCCTTTCTTCCATGGCCTCGGCGATGGCCACCGTCAAAGCTGTGGTGAGCGGGGCGGCCGAACCGGCGCCTTCCTTGGAGAGGATGTAGATCGTCTCCTGTGAGGCTGAGAAAGCGTGCGGGTTGAACTGCCGGCGTGGGTCCGTGGCCACGGACGCGCCGCGGGCTGGGGCGACCCAGCGCAGTGTGTTCCTGCTCTTGAGGCACTGGATCATTTTCTCGGCGGTGCCGAAGATACCGTCGCGTTGCTTGTCGGCCAGCTTCAGCGTGGACTCCAGGCCCTTGTATTGCAGTTCGTAGTCATGTTCTTTGAGGATTTCGATGGGTTCCTGGCTGACCTGCTCGGTCACCCACAGATACACCTGCGTGATTGGTAACTTCCCGAGGGCGGCGGCGAGGAAGTACGAGGAGAGGATGTCTTCGGCCTTGGGGTCGAAGTAGGCATCCGGCTTGGATCCCGGGACCCGTGAACCAACGGCGAAGTGCTGGGTGAGTTTGTAGGCCTTCTCTTCGTCGGTGACGTAGGAGAGCGGGTTCCACCACCAGTCTGGTTGCTCTTGTGCGATTTTCTGCGGATCGAAGACCCACACCGAGGCCGTGACCTCGCGGACGCCACGGGTACCGTCCACCACGTCCCGCTTGTTCGAGGTCGAGACGACAGCACCGGGTGCGTCCAGGATCGCAGGCATCACCCGGGAGGTCGACTTACCGGTCCGGGGCCCCCAGATATCGAGGCTGAGGTCTTCCCAGGACTGAATGAACGTCTGGCCGGTGGAGACGACTTTGCCGACCACGATGCCCGGGGTGTCCTTCACGCCAAGGCGCTCGGCCGTGGCTTTGGCGCCCTTTTCGGAGAACGCGGCCAGGGACTTCCCTCGGCCCAGGTAGCGGGCGGCTTTATCCACACGGGCGCGCTTGGACGCGCCATTCTTCCAAGCCACGAGCACGACGATGGCCAGGACCACGATCACGGCGGCCATGAGGGCCGCGGCGACGGTCGACTGGACGGGCCAGGGCACGCGGCCCTTGGCCAGCCCGGCGATCAGGTCAATCGGGTGGCCCGGGGGTGGCTGGATGCCGGCCATCCAGGAGCCGAGATGGGCGGCTGCGTAGGTCCCGCCGCCGAAGACGACGATTAAGCCGATGACCAGCCAGACCAGCAGGGCGTCGCCGAGGCCCATTCCTTTACGGTTCGGTGCACTCACGGTGTTCCTCCTTCGGTGGCCAGCTCCGAATCTCCGGGCTCCATGAGCGTTTCAGTTGGTGTGCGCCAGCGGGTGTTGGTGTCGTTCAGTCCTTCGTCCTGTTCGATGGACGTGAGCCCGATCTGCACGGGGATTCCGGGGCGGCCGCCGACCTTGATGAGGAATTTCCCACGACCGGGAGGTTCGACGTCGGTCCCGCGTGAGTCCCACGCGGGCGGGTCCTGCCACCCGATGAGTTTCTGCTGTTCCTGTCGGGAGAGGGGTATCGCTGAGGTCAGTAATGGCATCTCCGAGGCTGGCAGGCCGCCACAGATCACCATTCCGGAACGCTCCACGAATCCGCGTGCCTTCATCCGGTCCTCTTCCGCTGGCAAGGCCAGCAGATCTGACATGGTGTGGGAAATCATGATCTGCCCAACACCGACGGAGCGGTTCAAGCGGGTCAGGGCGTCCACCCGGTCGACCATGCCCTTACCGGATCGTAGCGCCCGCCACAGCTCGTCCAAGACCACGAAGTAGTTCCGGCGCGGCTCCAGGTGCGCGTCGGCGAGGGCGTTGGCGACGTTGACGGTCCCGAAGCCGTAGGACCAGCACGCGAGCAGCACGGCGGCCTGCAGGTCCGTTTCGGTTTCGTCGATGCTGGAGACATCGAAGACCACGGCACGGTCCCGTTTCATCGGGTTGGTGGTTTGCCGGGAGAAGATTTCTCCCAGCTTCCCGCCGCCGGTCAGGCCGAGCAGGGTTGCTTCCAGTGCCCGGGTTTCCTGCAGGTAGACGGTCATGTCGCCGCGGTCCAGTGCGACTTGGCGCAGCTCATCCGGGGCGGACACAATCACATCCAAAAGGTCCTTCAGAACGGGAACACCGTTGACCCGGTCATCGAGGACCCGCAAGGCCCGGTCCAGGATGGTTTGTTCCTGATCAGTGGGCGGGTTGTTCCGGCTGATCGTGATGAGGGAGACGACCATGTTCAGCCGCCGGCCATGGGCGTCGGCTCGGACACGGGTCGCTGCTTCGTGGTGCCCGTGGTCTTGAAGGAGTTGGGCGACTTCGACGGCCTGCCCGGGATCGAGGATATTCAGGTACCCCACGCCCCGGCCCAGAGAGATCACCTGGCCACCGAGTGCCTGGACGGCTTTGATGTGCTCGCCCTTCAAATCCCCCAGGACCAGCGCATTCACGCCCTGGCCGGAGAGGCCTAAGAACATGCGACGCACCAGCGTGGACTTCCCCAGGCCGGGTTTGCCCAGGATGAACGCTGAGGGGTTGGAGATGAGCCGGGCGCGCTGGAACCAGCTGATCGGATCACAGCAGACCGTGGCCTGGGTTTCCTCATGACGTCCCAGCGGGACCCCGATCATGGGTGAGGACGCACCGGAGGAAAACGGCCACAGCCCACAGACCTGGACCGTGGTTCCCCGGTATTCCTTCACGGACGGCACGAGGGCGGCCATGCCCCCGCCGCGTCCGGTCCAGCCACGGGCGCCGGGCCCGGCCTCCCGGGGCTGCTTCTCAGCCTTACTTTTGGGGGCAGCTTTTGCTGGCTTTACTGTCTTTGCTGTCATTGACGTCAGAAACTTTTTGAGAGCCATTAGAGGGCATCCTTGATTTCGGTGGGCAGCATGCTGTGCTTGGGTAACACCAGTCCCAGGGGCAGTGAGGCTGCGAACGCGGTGTCCTGCGCACCGTAAGCCCGGCGCAAAAGGACCCGGGCGGTACCGGAGGTCTGTTCAATGGCGGCGACGGCGTCTGTGAGGCGTTCCTTGTCGGTCACGGTGGCCGTGACGACGAGGCCGAAGTTCACCAGCCCGGCGCCCTGGGCTTCCTCGGCCGCGCTCTGGGCGGCGGAGCGGGCATCGACGAGGGCACGGGCGGAGGGCCGGTTCCCGGAGGTGATGCGGACGTTGGCGTTGTTCTGGTCCCGCTCCACCACCGCCGCTGCCCGGGCGGAATCCATCGGACGGTACAGCAGGGAAATCCGTTTACGGTCAATGTCCCCGTGCGGGGCCAGCAGCCGGGACAGGACCGAGGAGTTCACCGACCCGCGCGGTGCCCCGGTCATCGTCCAGGACGCTGAGAACGCACCCTCGTGCCGGTAGGTCTCCCAGCTGGCCTGAGCCGCGGTCGGGCCGACCTCACCCCAGGTCAGGGACACCGGGGAGCCGGCGGCGTGGGCCTGATCAATGATCAAAGCTGCCGGCGGGTCGTAGGCGATCCTCACGACTTCGCAGAGTTCCTGCGCGGACATCGGACGGGCGATCCCGGCGCCGGTGGACTGCAGCCGGGCCGACAGGCCCGGGATCCGGGAGGCCAGCTCACGGGCCACATCTTCAGGTGCGCGTTTCTTCGACCCTGTCCGCAGTGCGGCGTTGAATGTCAGGGACACCCAGGCCCGGACCGTGGCGGAGCCTTCCGGGTAGGTGTCCACGACCTCGCGCAGGATCGCCTGCGCAAAGGCCGGGGCGTGCGGGTCGATGTTCATCATGACTTCGTTGCGGAGCCGGTAGCCGGAATCCGGGGCGGTCTCCACCGTCACGGCCGCGGCGTCCAGGCCGGCCTCATCGGCGAGCCCAGCCAGCCAGCCGCCCCAATTCGCGACCCACGCATCCACCTGCTCCGGATCCACCAGGGACGCGCCGTCGGGTTCGGTGGAGAAGATCACGGTGTAGTGGCCGGTCGTGGGTATGTGCAGGAGCGCGAAAGGGCGTTTGTAGGAGTCAGTGAATTCGTACAGGGTCGACTTCGCTGCCAGCCCGGGGAGTTGGTACATGCCCCACGGCGTCACCCCGAGCGGGCCGGAACGATACAGATTCGCACCCGAAGACCTGGAGAGCCGGAAGCTCAGCCGTGTTCCGACACGGTCCACCACGGACTGGCCGTGCTTGTCTTTCACGCTCAGCAACAGGGCGCTGGTCCCGGCCACGGCCAGGACCGTCAGGCCCGGGAGCAAACCGGCAAGGGCGAAGCTGATGATACCGGCCAACAGTCCGGCCATGACTATCCCGGTGCCGATCGTGCCGAGGTTCCCCAGGCCCGCTGAGCGCGGGACCCGCCAGTTGCCGTAGGACGGTTCCTTATAGTCGGTGCTAATTGCTGCCACTGGGGCCCTCCTGTGGTGAGTCGTGCCGGGTTGAATCCTGCGCTGCCTGTTGTGCGGCCTGTCCGGCCCTGGCCGCCAGTTGTGCTCCAGCGGCGACGACGAGCCCGGCCGGCCCGGCAGCCGCCCCCGCCCCCGACGCTGCACCGGCACCGGCAGTGCCGGCAGCAGCTCCAGCCCCCGCCCCAGCTCCTGCAGTCCCCGCGGTTGCGGTGCCTGCAGTACCAGCTCCTGTGGTTCCTGCGGTAGCAGTGGTTGTGGTGCTGGTGGCTCCGCCCGGGCCTGTGGGACCGGTCGAGCCCGGCGTCGGCAGTCCACCGCCTCCCTGGGGTCCGGGTGTTCCGTCACTGCCCTTCGGAGAGGTGCCGGGTTGGTCACTGTGCGTGCTCGCTGGTGTCGGGGCGGCATTTCCTTTGCCGCTGCCGCTGCGCCCCAGGGAGACAGCGCCTGTGGCCATGGCACCAACGGCCATCCCGGCCCCGGCACCGCCGCCGGAGGCAACGGCGCCTACCATTGGCGTGACGAACCGCATGAGCGCCGGCAACGCGAACAGGGCGACAACCATCAGCGTGAACCCGGTGATGGACCCGATCAAAGTGTCCTTCCCAGTGTTGTTTCCCATCAGGAGGAACGCGACCGAGTACACGATCGCCGCGGCGGGTTTGTAGA
Organism: Arthrobacter terrae; assembly: GCF_015708085.1. Taxonomy (GTDB): domain Bacteria; phylum Actinomycetota; class Actinomycetes; order Actinomycetales; family Micrococcaceae; genus Arthrobacter_M; species Arthrobacter_M terrae. The sequence goes on from NZ_JADNYM010000025.1 coordinate 42,541, forward strand.
GGATGAAAGCCAGGGTCCAGCCGACTGCTTTTTGGAACCACTGCCTGCCCATCTCGGTGTTCGTGAAAGCGGCCGTGGTGGGCAGGATACCGGCCAGGATCACCAGCATGCCGCTGCGGATGACCATCAGGACGATCTGGACGAGGGAGGCAAGTAACCCGATCAGTCCCAGGATGATGAGGATAAACACCCCAACGCCGGTGGGGGTGATCAGGACGACGATGTGCATTGCCTCAGCAAAGCCCTTACCATCCGTGGAACGGTTGATGATGGACGCTGAGAAAGCATCCGCTGCGATGACCAGGATCGAGATGACACCCAGGCCCAGACCCGAGACCACGGTGAGCGTGACCAGAGAGCGTAAAAGCTCTTTCAACGGTGCCCCGCGCTGTTCCCAGATCATTCGGATGCCACCGACAATGACGGCGAGGACCGCTAACGCCACCGTCCAGACCATCAATTCGCTGTTCACTATCGACACGACCGGGCTCGGCGTCGTTCCGTCTGCACTGGCCAGATTCACCGTCGGCGTGGACACCCAGAACGTCGACAGTGTCGTCACCATCTGACTCATGCCCTCCATAATGGCTTTCGCCATATTGCCCATGGCATCGTTGCTCAAATCAGAGACGGCGTTGCCAACCCCACACCCTATGTCCCCAAAACCGCATTCGGCCATATCAGACTCCGGACCAAAGGATAAAGCCGCTCAGATCGCTGATCTGTGTGGTCCCCGTGAAGGTAGTTCCGTCGTCCGCTGGTTTAACTTTCCAGTCCCCGCCCATCCACCGCATGGACAGAGTAAGGCGGGCATAGGCGCCTTTCTCGGTCTGAAAGGCAAGATCGATGTTCGCCTCTTCCGGGGTATAGGACTTGATCAGGAAACCGCGGACCTGAATCGGGGTGCTTGAACCCGAAGAACCCGAATCAGCAGCAGCTTGCTTCATAGCGGCATCCCTTCCTGCTCCAGGAACCAGCAGTTTTTCGGCTAATTGCCGCTCAAGTACCGAAGAACCTGATGAACCAAGGGCGGCGACATTCATTGCTGCGTACAAAGCCCCAGTGGGAGACTGCGCAAAGCAGGACCGAAAGCCGTTTTCGTCAGTTCTCCGTGGTCCAAAGGTTTTCGGATCAGTAGGCGTAGCAATTTTCCCGACAAGCTCCCACTTGGACTTCGGCGCAGTTCCCAGCGTCTTTTCCGACGACGAGGCCAGTCCGCAGACGCTCTTATTGGACGCTGTTGTCGCAGAAGTGCCGGGACTCGCTGCCGGTGCGCTGCTAGAGCCTGCGGCCGCTGGTGCCGGCTGTGCGTTGCTGTCGCCTTTGGGGAGTAGGAAGATGACGGCGGTGGCTGCGATCAGGGCGATGACCAGGGCGGCAGCAATGATGAACCCGGGTTTGGTGAACGGATTGGTCTCCGTGGTGCTCTCTGTTGACTGGCTCATGGTGAACCTCCCGTTGGTTGGTGCTGGCTTAGACGAAGGCGCGGACGATGCCTGCGGCGCTGGTGATGATGATGCAGCCCAAGAGGACCCAGCCGAGTTTGGCGAGGGCCTGGCCGCCCTCACCGCGCTGGAGCTGAATGACCATACCGATACCGACGATGATCACGCCCAGGACGCCCAGGACCAGACCGATACCGGAGGCCCAGTTCAGGATCGTGAGCAGCCCGCCGGCCTCGGGCGGGACGACCGGGGTGGGGTCGGGGATGACGTTTACTGCCAGTGTGGACAAGGAATTCATGAACGGGAGACCTTTCAAAAGGTGGTGCTGGGGGTGGTGTCGGTAGCCAAAGCGGTTAAGTCAGTGATGAAGCGTTGGTACTCCCGGTCCGGCGGCACGGTGGTGGAGCCCCCGTGCCGCCAGGCCTGGACCCAGGGCAGGATCCAGAGCCGGGGCGCTCCGCCGCCGATGATGGCGGCGAAGTCCCGCAAGGGTTTGGGAGTTTTCCCCGGGGCGTCAGCCAGGATCGCAAGGCCGAGCAGCTCAACCGCGGGTGCTGCACCTGAGGCCCATTGGGTCAGTGCGTTCCGGGCCGCTGTCAGGCCGTGCATGTCGGCCCGGCAGGCCAGCAGCACCCGCGGGGTGCTTCCCTCCTGGATGACGGGCCAGCAGTGATCGCTCACGCGTGCCCCGTCGATGAGGTCAGCGATGCGGCTTTCACCGGCTCCCCCATGGGCACCGGTGATCCACAGCACTGCGGAGCCGGAGACGGTGCGGCAGGCGAGGCGGTCTGCTGCGTCAGGTGCCACCATTCCCCGCAAGGGGGTACTGATCACCGTCGCAGGGAGCAGGTACGCGTCCGGGGCTGCCTCGCCCGCGCCTTCGGGGGTGGTTGGGTGGGTGAGCCAGGGGTTCAGGGACTGTTGCATGTTTCCTCCTTTCAACGTTTTTTCGTTGCTGAGTGCTTTAGAAGCCGGCAGCGACAGCGGCCGCTGCGGCCAACCACGCCCTTCGTGTGGCGGGTTGGAGGGCTTCGTAGCGGATAGGGCCGTTGACCAGGGCCGGATCGTAGGGAATCCGGACCACGGCCCGGACGAACGGTTCAAAACCGTCAGCGATCCGCTGCGCTTCGTCTTTGGCCCGTCTCACGGCGTCCCCGCTCATGTGGGGCTTGGAGTCAGTGGACTCGGAGACGATGACGACCGCGTTGCGGGCCAGCTCCGCGTCGTGGCCGCCACGGGATTCGAGCGTCTGCAGGGTCAGCCGGGCAGCTTCGGCGCGGTCCTCGATGGCGGTGACGGGGACGACGAGCTGGTTGGTGTGCTCGATCATCCGCCGCCAGTTCGCGGCCCGGGCCGTGTTACCGGAGTCCATGATCACCAGCCGGTAATAGCGGGTGAGGACCTGGTGGGCGATATCGACTTCCTCAGCGGTCACTTCATGATCGCCTTCTTCGTTTTCATCCGAGCGCAGGACATCGAATTTATCCCCCGTTTGGTGATGGACGAACTGGGCGATTTCGGCTGCGTTCGTTGCCGGGGACAGCAGCCCGGTTGAGGAATCAATAAGGTCCAGGACGCTGCGGTCGTGGGATCCTTTTTCTGTCCGCCATCCCAGGGTGCCTTGGGATTCGTTGTTGTCCCAGGCCACGGTGGCAGCCCCGCTGTAACGGGCCAGGATGGCCGAGAGCATCACCACGGTCGGGGTCTTGTTCGCCCCGCCTTTACGGTTGACCACGGCAATGGTGCGGGGACCGGGCCAGTGCTGGCTGACCATGCGGATATCCTCCCGCTCCGAAAGTTCTTCCGCTGAGGGGCCCAACCGGAGCCCCAGGCGCGTGAGGGTGCCGCGCCAGCCCTGTGTGGCCGGTTCCAGCACCGGGGCGCTGACCAGGAAGGAGGTTTCCTTCAAACTCCGCCGCGTCGGCGCCGTTTCTTCAGCCACTGCAGCCGGCTGCGGTCCCGGGGTGGCCGGCAACCCCCTGCTGCCGGAGGCGACTGAAGTGGGCGCCCCCGGTTGACGGTCCACCGGTGTGGCGGGGGCCGGAACCGCCGTGGGCGCTACGGCGGCCACCGGCTCAGGGACAGCAGCAGGTGCAGCAGGGACAGCATCAATTACGGCCGGTGCTCCGGTCTCGGGCGCGGTTTCCGGAGCATCTGCCCGGCGGCGGGTCGGATGCGCCTGGTAGGAGAGAGATTCAATCCTGTGATCCGGGTGCACGATCAGTTCACCGTGCCCTTCGGGATCCTCAATCCGGACCCGCACGGGGCGCTTCAACGTCTGCGCCTCGACCACCACCAGGGCCAGGGCATTGCGGCGAAGTTCCTGCACGGACTCCCCGGCAGGAACGACGCGGGAATTCCCCGCGACGATGACCTCCGCGGTCCCGTTAACGCCGACAATGGCCCTGATGCTGGGAAAAGCCAGGACCTCGGTTGGTGTAGTACCCATGAACTTCTTCCTTACCTATATGAGATGCAAAAAGTGCCGCGCTTAGGCGGCCGGTGGTGTGAGCCGGTTGACCTTCCACCCGGCGTCCTTGCCCCTGCGCAGCAGCTGCAGCGTGTAGGTCCCGGCATTGGTGGGGACCGCTGCCGTGACGCCGAAACCGTTCGCCTCATCAACGCTGAGCGTGGCCGGGCCGGTGACACGGTGAGCGGGTATGTTGGCCGGGTCAACGGCCGAGTAGTCGGCAATGGCCTGCGGGGTCAGCCACCGGGCAAGGTCATTGGCCCACTGCCTTTCCTCCACCGCCGGGCGGGCGAAATCCGCCATGGCTTTCCCTGCGACGTCCACAGCCCTGTCCTTACTGGCCTGATCCCAGCGGATACCCAGGGTCGCCGGGGCCGTTCCGCCAGGTGCCTGCGGCCCGCTGTTGGCGCTCAACGACACCGGCGCGGACGCGGTGGGGGCGGTGCTGGTCGCTGATTCCGCCGGCGCCGGGGTAGTAGTTGCTGCCGGTGCACACGAAACACAGAACACGGCCACGGTGCTGGCGACGGCGGCGGCGAGCAGGGTCAGGGGCTTTTTCACTTCTTCTCCTCTTGGCTGGGCAGGTACAGGAACGATGAGGGGACCTTGCTGGACACGGTCCGGGTGTAGTAGTTGTGGTCATCCGGGGCCGGCTTGCCGTTGTAGCCCTCTTCGACGTAGGTCCCGTCAGTGTTGACGGCCTTGACCACGGCGACATGGCCGAAGTTCGGGTCCGCTCCCCCGGTTCCCGGTGCGTACCAAACAACCGCACCAACCCTGGGTGTGTTGCCGGTAGGCCAGCCCTTGGCGTCCCACCCGGCCTTCCACGTCAAAGCCGAGCCAAGGACCTGCCCATCCGGGCGGAACGTGGCGTTAAGGAACTTAAACGGTGCACTCGTCGACCCCATCTGCTGGTTCACCCGCCACAAAGCGAAGTCCACGCACTCCCGGTAGTACATGCCCAACGGGGAAGTGCTGGCAGCACCGGCGCCAACCTGCACCCAGGTCGGAGAGTTCTTCCACGGGTAGTCATCCCCGGCACCGGACTGTCCAGGAATGGCGCAGCCGCTGCCTTCCACGGAGAACTGAGAGTTCGAAAGTGCCTGAACAATTTTGACGGCCTCGGGCCAATACTTCTGGTAGTGATATGGGTCCGCGTTGCGCTGAACCTTGCTGGCAGCCAGTGTCGGTTCCAACAACTCCCAACCAGCGACCCCCTGCAAAGCCTTAATGAAGTTGGTAGCGCTGATAGAGGGGTCCATACGGTCCGCGTAGGAGCCCCACGCGCCGTTATCACGCTGCTGAAACACCCCCCGAGAATCAGGACCGGCACCGTCACCGTAATCCAAAACACGCAATCCCGACTCCCCCAGAGCCACCATCACGCTGATCATCTGCCCCTTTACAGACAGACCCAGCACCTTTCCAGCACCCATGACCGCCGCCGCGTTCTTCAACTGCTCTTGGGTATAGCCCTCAACCTGGGTGTTGCCGTCAATGACGACGGAAACGGCCGGGCCGCAATCAGCAACGGCTGGCGCTGCCGGGGTCAACAGCAAGAACATGGTCATGATCGGCCCAAGGAACAGTGCAGGTACCGCGATAAGCGCCACGAGACCAAGCGATTTGGGTTGGCTCATGATCGTCCACTCATAACGAGACGTTCTCCAGGATGGGCCGTCATTGGCCGATCCGTACCGGACGGCAATGCCTCCATGACACCGCTCCCCTTTCATTGACCTCGGATGCCGGTAGTACGTCCAGCAGAGGCTGGTCCCCAGTGAGCTCAATTTGTGTCGGCCGCCGGTTCATGCAACCAATCTAACATAATGCACTGTACTTACATTGGAGCTGAGTAGTTCTAGCGTAGTGGCACTGTTTATATTGTTTCACTAGGCATATTCTCTCTATTTCGTAGCTTTGGGAGGGGTTGATAGTGCTGTCGCGCTAGACTGAGTCAAAGATTTTGGGAATATCACCGACGCTAGGGAGCTATGTCCGAACAACATCTGGCCCCGTCTGAGCTTCGGTATTTGCTTCTTGCCATCTCAAGAGAATGGGAACGGGCAGTTCTGGATCAGGGCAGCACCCGTGATCTAACGAGCGCTCAAGTCGAAATATTGTTGATGCTTAACGAGTCTGGTTCTCGTTCCATGCAAGAACTCGGGGACATGTTGCTTCTGAACCGAGACCCGTTCCGATCCGTTGACTCTCTAGTTGCAAAAGGGTTGGTGGAGAGAGGCTCTGGCACGGACAAAAGAAAAGTCTTGTGGTCGCTCACAGACAACGGAATAACTACCGCTGATTCAATAATTGCCGCTGATTTTGCGCTCTTGAAGAAGTTTGTAGGCCCACACCCAGCAGAACATACCAGCATGTTGGTGAGGCTGTTACGCGAACTTCAGATGACTGTGGCCCCGTCGAGCCTCCTTGAACAGCGTTTTGGAACTCAGCAAACCCCGGCGGCACAGCTCTTGGCAGCGTCGACAACATCGCAGACACAAAAGAATCGTTCCGAGTCTGTGTCCCTGCGCCTCCACAAGGTGATTGAAATTAAGGATGCCGGCGACTCACGCCAGGCATATGAGAAATACGGTCCCCTCATGGCCGAACGCAATATGACGATGAGCTATAAATCTTGGGAAACCCTCGTCGAACAGGGCGGTCCTGCTAGCGATTATTTTCTGAACTATCTTTCGGAAGTACTCACCGGAACAGTAAGTTATCTACTCACAGATGACGACGAGACTATTCGTGAGGTAGAAAATCGTATGCGAGCCGAGAATGCACTTTCTCTTGCTGGCGTCATCGGCTTCGGAGGCCGCGGAACATTGGACAGTGGGGCACTCCAAGCATTGGCAGAGCTCGTCCAAAAAAGACTAGGCACGTCTGAAAAGGACTGAGTCGTGCCACGGAAATATGACAACCAGCCGATCAGGATCTCGCCGCAGTCACGCATACGTGCCGAAGATGCGCTCAGCAAAATTCGGCTGTCTCCCGGTATGACCGCAAACGACGTCGTTGAAACTGTTGCGGAAGTAATCGGGAAACCGATCGTGCTCGAATCAACCGTGGACGACCGGTTTAAGACGACAACTGGTACTTTCGCCATCACTTTGGAGTTCGTTTTCATCGTCTTTCGTGGGATTGATCCTCACTCCTATCAGATGCATAGCCTCTTCCATGAGCTTGGACACCTGTTGTGCGGCCACACCAACTGCGAAAGACCAGCAACGGCTCCTGATTCGGATCCTACCCGGCAGCTGCTCTGGAATGAAGCTGAGAGGGAGGCGGAGTTCCTCGCCTACAAGATCGCCGCTCTTATCAGCCGAAAGCCGCGCAGCAGCCAGGCGTTTGGCTGATGAGGGAACCCTCCACGCTACTGCTCTACCTGACAGGGATTATTTTGGTGCTGCGGGCACCGTATGCCTTGCGGACCAAAGCTTCGCGGCCAGGATGGCTGGCTGGTACCTTCGGTTTGCTTGCGGTCATTTGCCTGGGCTTTGTTATTCCTATCCCCGAGCTTGACGCCGTGCTGGGCTCGGCCGGGTACTGGAACATACTCGGGTCGACTTCAGCCATTCTGTCCTTCCACTTCATGTACCAGGCGATTCTTATCCACACATCGAGAGAAGCCGCTCGGTTTTATTACCCTGGCCTGATGCTCGCTATCGCCTGTTGTTCAGCGTGCTTCGCTCTCATCGACGACAAGCAAGAAAGATTTGTGTCTGTTGAAGGCTTTATCGCCACACTCATCGACCAACCATGGACGGCTCTCTACCTCAGCATCTACTTGGGTAGCGTGGGGATCATTTCCTTGCTCTCGCTCTATGCGGTTTGGCAGACGGCACCGCGATCCAAAGTTTTTATTGCGGGGTTCTCCCTAGTAAGTCTTGGCAACGCGATCGATATCGGACTTCTCTGGCTTCAACACACGAAGATTGTCGGCCCCAATGTGCCGGCCTTTCTGTATAAGGTCTACATCGCACTATTTTTTGCAGGTGTCATCATTCTTTGTGGTGGGTTCCTGCGAGGGTCGTTCTACTCCCTGCTCAGATACCACCGATTCCTTTACTACGCAGTCAGAATCTGGAGAATACTGGCTCATACGGAAGCGAAATCCCCAAATTGGCTGGCAGTTTTCCTAGACCCCAAGAACGCTTGCTACCAAGGTCTGATCCTTGTCCGTGACTTCATGGCTCTTGGCGGGTTCATCCTTAACAGCTCGGAGTTGACGCTTACCCACAGGGCCGACGATCTTCTCACTGAATTCCCGCTCACGAACTCCTCTTGAAGTAAGGAACACGTATGTCCCCTAAAACATGGACTGGCATTATAATCGCCACCGCATTGTCAATGCTGATTATCGCGGTAGCAGCTCTAGGTCAAAAGATGACTGCCTGGAAAGATCCCAAGCAACGGGGGCTTACTGTCTCTGCCGATTACAGTGAAGTAACACTAGAGTCAGACGCAAAAACCACGGCTCCTGGTACCTACGGGATCCTCCTTAAGGACGCCCATCTAACGGTCGGAAAAGTCGTCTCACAGACGATCGGCGGTGAAGTAACACGCGAAATAACGCAGTGGAGCGGCTCACGCGCTACTGGCAGATTGCGCGGAGTATGGACTGGCCAAGCCATTGCATCACCGGACCAGCTGGGCATGGTTTTCGATGAGGTACGACTTGGCCAAGCAGAAAGAGAACTCCCAGCTTGGGTCTTCCGCCCGAAGAGCACGTCTGACGATATATGGGCCATACATATACATGGCCTCCGTTCCTCCCGGTCTTCGATGCTTCGCAGCGTGCCATCGGCCGCAAACCTCGGGATGGTTTCATTAGTGCCTTCCTTTTACGGAGACGCGGAGAACCATAGCAAGGGCCAGGTCTGTCACTACGGAAGACTGGAGGCCGCTGATGTTGAGAAAGCGCTAGGGTATGCAGCCGACCACGGCGCCAAGGCCATCTACCTCTTCGGGTGGTCCATGGGCGCGACGATTTCGCTTCTGCTCACTGAGACGTCTAAATACCGGCATCTGATCGCGGGATTGGTCCTGGTATCGCCAGGACCGAATACAGAAGCAGTCATATCCGAAAACGCCAAGACTGCGGGGCTTCCCAGGAGGATCGCTGCGTTGGTTCCGCGCATACTTTCCAGTCCATTACTGAGGCGGCTCACTTCGCTCACAGAACCCGTTGATTTCAAGAACCTGGATTGGACTCGTATCCCCAGCCGGCTCCGCGTGCCGGCACTAGTGCTTCACTCACCCGGAGATACTGAGGTGCCGTACTCGCTGTCACTCAAGTTTGCTGACTCTAACAACAACCTCGTCACGCTCAAGGAATTCCCCGCAGTCCCCCACCAATGCGAATGGAACTCCCTGCCGGAGAAATTCGAACACGAGGTGGAGTCCTGGGTAAGCACCATCAAGACGGCCCCCTGAAACTTTCGATCAGGCACAACCCGAGGTGTACTGTAGATGCAGTGCACTAAAATTATTACAGTGCACACGTTCTGAATGACCTATATCTGGCTGACGGAGCAGATATGGCCAAATCCTGATCGATGGAGAACAAAATGACCAGCGTGTCGGTAGGCCCAAATGCCTAGTCCTATGAATAGTCTGGTTTCTATGGGAAACGTACAGCGGCGTCCGCGCGGGTCAGGTCTGAGCAATGTCCAGACCAATTACTCAATTCCTGTCTCCTGCAAGACCAAGCTTCATGACATGTCGGACCGTATGGGCATAAGTGCATCCCAGGGTCTTGAACTTATCCTAGAACGCCTCGAGCTAGAGGCCGATGGATTGCCGGCCTGGGCCGACCGTAGCCAGATTCCGGAGGCTTTGCCTATCCAGAAGGCCAGTTAAAAGCAGAAGGCCCGCCTTGGCGGGCCTTCGTCTAAGTGTGTAGTTCAGATCCGAAATCTTGGCGGACGAAGATCTGAACATTTTGAACACCCACCCAGTGGGTGGACTTTGTTTTACCCATCCACGAGGGAAGGAATGACTCCATCGTACCCCACGTAGTTTCTTCGTCAATGCATGCCCACGCGAGTGTCGGCTCTCCGTCGACCCCCGGTGATGCATGGGCTCTTGCTCCACTGATCGCTGGTAACCCGTCATACCGGCTTGGTAAGTGGATAGGTTCCAGGTTCCAATACCCTCGGCCGAGGAACCCGCCGAGGATCACCGGGACATTGCCTGAGCGTCCAGCAGCAGTGATGATTCACGGCGCGGACGGTACCGTGGCCACACTCTGCATTGACTTGGATACATCCAAGGCCCTGCAGGGAGTGGTGGACGCTGACGCCCAGCGGCTGAGGATGCTGCTGAACGCGGCCGGGGTCATATTCGTGGAGGACTTCTCCCCCAGCGGCGGCCGGCACCTGTACATCCCACTGCAAAAACGTCTTGGCGCTGTCGAGGCCCGTGAGCTCGTTGAAGGGCTGGGCCGCATAGCCGCGAGTCTGGACCCGGGACCTCATCAGAACATCACGGATGGGTGTATCCGCGTCCCAGGATCTGCGCATAAGTTGGGTGGCCACCAAACCCTCGTCACTCCCCTGTCCCGCGCCTATGACATTATGCGTCGCCGCAATCCGGCCGAAGCAGTAGCGGCACTCCGAGCCGTACTGGCTCCTGAGTTGCTCCGTAACCAGACGCTGAAAGCACGTGTGGCCAAAGCTGCAGCGGCACCGCGTCCTTCGGCCACACAGCTGCCCTTGGGCGCTGGCAGCGAGTCCCCACTGCGCTGCACGGCTCGTACCGGTCTGTATGACACAGCCCGGTATGCCAGCGCCTCAGAGGCCCGCATGGCCGTCCTGAACCATTTCTGTGCCTGTGGCTGGACCCTGGAGCAGGTCCGGCGCGAACTCGGCGGGCAGTTCCCCGGCCTGGCCGCCCTCTACGCCAGCACCGGCAGGCAGGAACGCCTGCTCGAGGCCGAATGGGCCAAGGCCTGCGCCTGGATCCAAAAACCGGCCAACCCGAAGCAGCCCCGAAAGGGTGCCCATATTAACAACACAAGCCAGTCCTTACCCACAGGGGGGGCACTCGGATCCACCAGCACCGCTGGTGTGCACCAGCTCGTAAACGATCTGGAAAATGTCCTCTATGCGGTCCTGGACCACCGGCTGAAAGAACGCGGCCGGGAAGGGGTGAGCCTGCGGCTCCTTATCCGTGCGGTGCTGGGCTACATGCGGACCATGGAAACCAATGTCTTGGACGTAGGCTGCCGAACCTTCGCGGCCGCCCTGGGCAAGCACCACGTCACGATCGCACGGCTGCTGCCGGCCCTGGCCGCAGCCTCGGACGGAATCCTGTCCAAAGTCCTCGAGGCCCGCGGTCGTAACGCCGATACCTATCTGATCCAGCTCCCCCAGCACTTTGAACGACTCGCCCGGGACCTGTCTTGGCGCAGGGGCAAAATTCATGGCATCCGCCCCGTCTTTCGCGCCCTGGGTGACGTCGCCGCCCTCGTGTACGAAGCGATCGAACGTGGACGCCTCTCCCCCACCACCGCAGCCATCGTCCGATCTACAGGGCTCAGTCGTACCGCCGTGGAAACCGCACTGGCTACCATGAGCAGCTACACCATGATCGAACGCCGGCATGGACACTGGACCATTACGGCCGGAACCGGCCTGGCCGACCTGGCACGCCGCCTTGGGGCCCTTGACGACGCTGCAGAGCAGATTAGCCGACACCGCAAACAACGCGCAGCTTGGCACGCTTGGCTTGACCGTCACCTGGTACCTGAACTGGCCGAATACGAAGTCGATAGCCCCGAGGTGGATCTCTACTGGATTCCTCCCTCAGATGGGGAACTGGACTGGGGTGGGACGATATGGCGAGTGGCATGACGATTCGGGAAATTTGACAGGAAAGCCTTCATTGACTGTAAAGCAACTATTGACAGTAAAGAAGTCAATAGTTGCAAAGACAGTATAAACAGTAAAAAAGTCTTTGACACGATTACCTTCAAAGACGTCTAAGACAGTATTGACAGTAAGATGGGGTACATGGCAGCTACAACAGCATTTGACCGGACAGGCATGGACCGCATTTGCGGGTTCGTTAATGGCAAGGGAGGCGTGCTGAAGACGACACTGACGGCAAATGTCGGCGCCCTGCTCGCAACGTCCGGGTGGAAAGTCCTGCTCGTAGACATGGACCCGCAAGGAAACCTAGGTCTCGACCTTGGGTACAGGCACGGCACCCTTGATGACGACGGCAGCGCCCTTGCCCAAAGCCTTATGTTCGGGTCACGGCTGACGCCGCTGAAGGATATCCGTCCTAACCTTGACGTCATTCCTGGAGGGGCAGAGCTTGACCAAGCAGCGGCCGGCCTCATCTCGCAGGGCAGCAAAGACGGCAGCAAGGCCAAGTTGGCACTTGCTCGATCGCTCGCACCGATCGCCGCCGACTATGACATAATTTTCATCGACTGCCCGCCGGGCAACGAACCCCTGCAGGTTGCGGCCCTAGGTGCAGCCTCCTACGTGGTTGTACCAACCAAAACGGACAAGGCTGGACGCGAAGGACTCATCGGAGTCGCTAAACGCTTGGAAACAGTCATTGATGTCAATCCAAACCTCGATCTGCTCGGTGTGATCATCACTGCCACATCCTCTACCGCCACTAACGTTCACCGGATGACACGGGAAGCCATCGCCGAAACTTTCGGCACGGATGCCGTCCTTTTCACGGGAATGGTGCGTCACGCGGAAGCTCCGGCCCAGGCAGCCCGCGATAGGGGAGTATTGGTCCACGAACTTGAAGAACAAGTTAAGGCTGCCCCTAAATGGTACGAAGTACTGAAGGGAACAGCCCAAGCCGGGCAGAGCCAACCGCGGTCTGCCGGCAATGTTGCTGAAGACCTTTACCAGATTGCCCATGAACTCGTTGCCCGCTTGGAAGCAGCCGAGGAAAGGAATGCATCATGACTGAAAGTAACCGCAAACCGATCGGTGTACCGCCCCGCAGGCAAACTGGCAACCTTTCCGTGCAGAACCTGGTGAAGGCGAACAGAAGCCCCGGGACAAACGAAAGAAACACGAACGCAGCCTCTCCGATGTCGGCTCCTGGCCCGTTACCGGACACTGCGCCGAAGCAGGTCACGTTTTACATGGCCACGGATGACCTAAAGCGAGCGAAGGCGGCCTACACCGGAACCAGCGGCCAGGAGATGGATCGGAGCTGGTCCGACTTCGTTTCTCGCGCTGTCCTCAAGGAAGTGGAACGGCGTGAAGGCCTCTATAACGAAGGGGGCCGGTACCAGGGTGGGACACGGAATTTAGCTCCAGGCCGAAAGATTCGGCTTTGACCGCAATGCAGTCTTTGACAGTAATGCCGCCAAAGTAGGGAAGCAACGGCAGGGGATCGACCGGAAGTACTGACATGCAGGACCCGCAACCAGTACCGGACGAAAGGCCCGACCCTATGGAGGGGTGGCTTGTGAATTCGTGAAATATCCGACGCTAAGGATCGGGGCCGCCCGGATTCGATCAGTTCTGGTCAGGTGTGGATTCCTGGAACGTGGGCCGATTCGACCGGCTGGCTTGACTCTGCCGTAACGTCAACTGGAATGGTTGCGAACATGCCAGAGAAAACAGGACCGGCAGTCGATCGGTCGATCTACCCAATGCCCATGTTCATTAACTTCGTCGTCAGCGACCTTGCCGCCGCGGAAGCGTTGTACACCGAAGCTGGATTCGTGACTCTCGCGACGATCCCCGGACCTGGCAGCGTTCCCTCGCTTGTTCACCTGCGACGAGAGAAGTATCAGGACATCTTGATGACCCAAGGTGTTCCGGCACGCGGCACGACATCGGCGTCATTTGCCGCTGGCGACGTCGATCTGGCAGGAGTTGCCGACGGCCTCCGATCGGCGGGCGCTGATGTCGCCGGCCCGACCGACACTCTCTGGTTCACGACCGACGTCTCGTTCTGCGATGCAGACGGCAACACCGTGATTCTTACCGCGCCACGTGTTGCCGATCAGGCGCAGGCGCGGGCCTGGGCGAGTGATCAGATTTCTGGCGACTTCGAGATCCCCGAAGGATTCTCGTTCGACTCAACGTCCCGGTAGCAGTAAGGAACAACTATGCAGGAATGGCCGATCAAAGAGGTGGCCCGGGCGACCGGTCTCACCAGTCGAACACTTCGACACTATGAACAGATCGGCTTGCTCTACCCGTCACGGGTGGCGAGCAACGGCTATCGGTTCTATGGAGAAGCAGAGCTGTCTCGGCTCTACAGAATCCTCTCCCTGCGTGCCCTTGATCTGCCCCTCGCCACGATCCGAATCGCCCTGGACGACGACACGTCATTGGCCGAGACGATCCAAACCCACCTCGCGCTCCTCGAAGAGCACAGAGACCGAACCAATCAACAGATCACCGTCGTCAGGCAAACACTGCAGGCGGTACAGAAAGGCCAACAGATGAGCATCGAAGAGGTGTTCGCTGGCGTCGACCAGAGCCAGTACGAGACCGAAGTACGACAGCGCTGGGGCGATGACGCCTGGGAACGCAGCGCGAAGCGTCGAGACCAGATGACGGACGAAGGACGTAGGGCTGACGATGAGCGCAGCCTGGACGTGAACGCTGCACTCCGCGAGGCAGCCGAATCGAACGTGGACCCAACATCGGATGCATTTCAGACTATCGTCGGGGACCACTACAGGTGGGTCACGGAGTACTGGAACGGCCGGAAGCCTGACAGGGACGCCTATGCCGGGCTTTCCCACCTTTACGTCACTGACTCACGTTTCGCCGCCACATACGGCGGTCAAGCCAACGCCGAAGTCATCCGCACCGCGATTCAGTCCTGGATCGAAACGAACCTGCCATAGAGCGCCCGGTGCCAGGCACCCAAAACCCGGCGCCGAAACTCTCGTTGCCCGAAACCAGTCCGGGCCTGGGACTCATTTCTGGCGTATCCCCTGACGAGTGAGGTCCGCATGCCCGCAAACGATCGTTCGCAAGACACAGTTCGAGGTCTCATCCAGGTCAACAAATACAAGGGTCCACTGTGTAACGGTTGCCGTGTACGCACCAAAGCAACGCACACCTCCCTTCGCGATACACCAATGCAGACAGCAACCTCGCGTGGCCACGAGCCGGCCCGTTGTCACGCCCTCACCTGATCGCTTCTGTTGAGATATCACGCTAACGTCGGATATTTCACTTTTTCACATTCTGGCCGCAATTTCATCTGATGTTCTACTGCGGTCGGTTTGAACATTCTTGGGCCTTTGGGCGTCGGTGCAGGTCAGGGCCTCAATGTGGCCGCGGGTTGCCACCGAGTGATGCTGTCGATATAGCCTGCATGCGTCTTTTGAAATGCTTCTGACCTGCGCCGTTGCATTCAAATTGCATCTGATGAAGGATGTGTTCATCTGATGTAAGCGGTAGAGGGGTGGTTTTTGATGATCGGGAACAGCTTTGCGCCGGGGGCGGTGAGTCTGCATCTGATCGGTGATCTTCCGTTGCTACGGCCGGAGGAGCAAGTTTTCACGGCCATGTTGGACGGCTGGCGTAACCAGCAACTTGCTCGGAACTTGGCGTTCTCCACCATCGAGGGACGTGAGAAGGCGGTGCGGGCGTTCTTCCACCACGCGGATGCTTTCCCGTGGTCTTGGACGCCACAGATGGTTGATGAGTGGATGGGTGATCTACGTTCGGTCCGGAACCTGCACCGCTCCACGCTGCGGAACTATCAGGGGACCATTCGCGCTTTCTGCTCGTTCGTGACTGACCCGGGCTATGGATGGGCTGCCATCTGTCAGGAACGCTTCGGCACCCACCCGGTGCAGGTGATCCACGAGTGGAATGCGGCCGTGCATGTTCAGGAGGCCGAATCTGGCCCGATCAAGCGTGCTTTCACTCGCGATGAGCTGCAGATGTTCTTCGATTATGCCGATGAACAGGTTAGCCGAGTGCGCGGGCGTGGTCGCAAGGGCTGGCTGCCAGCGTTCCGTGACGCGATGCTTTTCAAGACCGCGTACGCCTTCGGTCTGCGCCGCAACGAGGCGCGGATGCTCGATGTTGTGGATTTCGGTCGCAACCACCGGGGACCGGAGTTCGGGGAATACGGTGTCCTCTACGTCCGCCACGGCAAAGCTATGAAGGGCTCCCCGCCCAAGCGCCGCAGTGTATTGACGGTCTTTGATTGGTCGGCGGAGATCTTGCAGCAGTGGAATGAAGAGGTCCGTCCCTTGTTCCCCACCGCCGGCTCCGGGGCGCTGTGGCCGTCGGAACGTTCCACACGCGTGGGCTTCACCCAAATGAACACCCGCTTCGGTACCTATCGGGACAGCCTTGGCTTGGATAGGGGGCTGGATTTTCATTCCTTTCGACGCTCCTACGTTACGCACTTGATCGAGGACGGCTGGGATGCCCGGTTCGTTCAGGAACAGGTCGGCCACGAACACGCGTCTACGACCTCGATCTACACTTGTGTTTCTTCCGATTTCCGCACCCGGACGCTTCGCCGGGCACTGGACGCTACGATGGAGGCCGCCCTGCGGCCAGTAAGGAAACCGCAATGAAACGCCAGGTCAGTTACCAGTGGAGGCTGCGGGAGGTCATGGCCACCCGCGGGATCTTCACCGCCTCGGATCTGTTCCCACTGTTGGCACAGCGCGGTATCGAGTTGTCATCGGTGCAGGTCTGGCGGCTGGTCACCCAGGTCCCCGAGCGACTCTCGCTGCCAGTCCTCGCCGCCCTGTGCGACATCCTGGATGTGACACCTGCAGAGCTGATCGCCACACGGGCAGAGACGGTGGCCGCGCGCCGTACGGCCGTCGGTGGCGCCGAGGTCGTGGACCTTGCCGCGACCATCCGGCCCAAGCGTGCCAGGATCAAACCCGAGCGGTGAACCCCTCATACGATACTCGTGAGAAGTATGAGCGGTGGCATATACGCATCTGTGCCCGCTGCGGACGACGGGCCGCCAAAGCCGCGAACTGGTCAGATGGGCCAATCTGCCGGAACTGCCTGGACAAGGCCACCCGCAGCTACGGCCCCTGCCCCAGCTGCGATGTGGAGCGTCTGCTGCCAGGACGAAGCAGCGCTGGCGCGCCGGTCTGCCGTGACTGTGCGGGAATTACCCGCGATTTCTTCTGCAACCGCTGCGGCTTTGAAGGACGATTGCTCGGCGGAAGACTGTGTGAACGATGCACCCTCACCGACCGTCTCACCGAACTGTTTGATGACGGCACCGGAGAGATCCATCCACCGCTACTTCCGCTGTTTGATCAGCTGAGAACCATGCAGCGGCCAATCCTGGGGCTGGGCTGGATCCAGAATGCCCAGCCCAGGACCCTGCTCAGAGATCTTGCCACGGGCCGGCTCGCCCTGACTCATGAAGCATTCCAGCAACTACCCAATTGGAGAACGGCGGCCTACCTACGCGATCTGCTCATGCAAAGCGGCGTCCTGCCCCTCAAAGACAGGCAACTCCTGCTCTTTGAACGGTGGCTGGAGATCCATCTGGACGCAGTGACTGATCCCGAACATGCCAGACTACTGCGCCGCTTCGCCATCTGGCACCAACTCCGCAAACTACGGGCCAAAGTAGCCAATGCCCCTCTGGGCAATTCACCGGCCAGGGAAGCCCGCGAGCAACAGATCCAGGCCTTGGCGTTACTGATCTGGCTCACCCGCCGCGGCACCGCCCTCAATGACACCCAGCAAGCCGATCTAGACACCTGGCAAAGCAAGAACTACTTCACGCGCCGACCATCCCACGCATTTCTGACCTGGTGCATGAACAACAACAACATGCCAGTACTGAGCATACATACCCGCCAGACAGCGCCACAGCCGCCAATGAGTCAACACCACAGAATCAGTGCCATCCAACGCCTCCTCACCGAGAAGACCATCTCCTTGCCCGCCAGAATTGCGGGCCTGTTGGTCCTGCTCTACGCCCAACCAGCAACACGCATCGTCAAACTCACGATCAGCGACATCATCAACGACGGTAACACCACCACAATCCGATTCGGAGATCCTCCCACGCCGGTGCCCGCCCCGATCGCCCGGCTCCTGCAGGAATACCTGGCAAACCGACCTAACCTAGACACGGCAACCAACCCCGGATCCCACTGGCTATTCCCGGGACAACGCGCTGGACAACCCATTCACCCGGTCACCCTGCGCAGCTTCCTCCACAAACTCGGCATCCCACCCCAACGCGGACGAACCTCCGCACTACGACACTTGGTACTCCAGATCCCGGCCCCCGTCCTAGCCCAGGCACTTGGCTACCACCACACCAGCACCACCAGAATCGCCGCACAAGCCGGATCACCCTGGGCCAGCTACGCAGCAGGAAAACACAACTGCGGAGCCCCAGAACCAACACGACAATACGGAACTCGCCCCGGAGTTCTGGGTGGGTAGTCAAGCCCGGCACTCAGTTATGGTGGAAATGAGACTTTCCCGACCGACCGGGTAATCCCATCTCTTCAATAGCCAAATTGGCAAACCCTCGGAAGGAAACGTGCGCACACTAGCGACCCGAATCACAGGTCTCATAGGTCTCCTCTGGAGAGAGGTGGCAAAGTTTGGCCTGGTCGGCGGGCTTGGTTGGATCATAGACAACGGCATCTATGCTGTTCTATGGCATGGCCCGATGAATGACAGCACAGTCAAAGCCCGGATTGTCTCCACAGGCGCGGCGGTCCTATTTTCATGGTTCGCCAACCGCTACTGGACATTCCGTCACAGAAGATCGGCGCAGGTCTGGAAGGAATTCTCACTCTTCTTGGCCATGAATGGGATCGGACTGGCGATCGCACTCATCTGTCAGCTGATCTCCCGGTATGTCTTAGGCTACCAATCGTTCACGGCTGACTTCGTTTCAGGCGGAGTCATCGGCATGATTTTGGGAACCATCTTCCGGTTCCTGGCCTACAGATTCTTCGTCTTTAATGAAGAGCTCAATGAGGACCCCGCTTTCGCCCATGACCATGAAGCGTTTGAGCCAGAATCCCCAACGACACCAAAGATTCACTCGCTATAGGGGGCTCGCTTGAGAAGACCGGACCTCAGAGCACGCTGAGCCAAGTCGGTGGCGACTCATACCCGCCACATCCAGCAAATCACCCCGAGAGCAGCTCCACAAACAGAAGCAAGACACCATACGAATACAGACCACTTGAATAACGGTCACTACCAGTAAGCCACCCCACCGGTTAGGACGATGGCTGCGGTGTGGGTTGCCGCCGCGATCGGCAATCCGATGAGTCCCACCGCTAGCAGGGTGAGGCCGATCAGCTGTGACTTCTGGGCGCTCAGGGAGGAGAACACGAGTTGGCTGGCGAGTTGACTGATGCCGGAGCAGACCAGGATGAGGCCGGCCACGAACCCGGCCAGGAGAATGTTTCGGCTCCCGGTGAACGCTTCCACGTAGGAAGGGGCCAGGGCTAGAAACAGTGCGGTGACGGCCCAGGCGACGAGGCTCACGGATGAGGCGGCCGCGAATGAGCGTTTAAGGTGCGCGGGGACGGCAGGCCAGGTGGGCCTCCATTGGCGTCCGGTGGTGCCGAGGGTTGCCGGGGTCCGTCGGATGACGAGGGCGCTGACGATGAGCAGGACGGTTTCGATCCAGAAGATCAGGGTGAGCGGTGCCGGCAGGTAATCGGCGAACAGCCCGCAGAGGATCGGTCCGAGTCCGCCGCCAGCGGCGGTCATCGCGGTTACGGCAAGGGATGCCCGATGCCGGTTCCTGGTCGGCTCGGTGGCCAGCAATGCGGCGGTGAAAGCCCCGGATGCCGCACCGACTGCGAGCCCCTGGAGGGCGCGGGCGACAAGGAGCCATCCGATCCCGTCGGCGAGGGCGAAAAATACTGCGGCCGCCGGAACCGGCATGGTCTTCGTGGAAGTGGGTCAGCACGATCTGTTCAATGTCGTGGGGCGTTCGGTGAAGCTGATCCAACACCTTGATGATTCCTGAGAGCGAGTCCGGCCATCCGGTATCGATAACGGTGATGCCGTCAGGCCCCAACCAGAGGTAGAGGTTTAACAAGTGCGCCCGCTCGTCCAAAATCCTCACGCAGAAGAGGTTCTCAGCGATTTCCTGATCGATTCGGACGCTCACAGGTCCTCCTTATTTCGTGGGTTGAAGTGATTGGCTGGTTTCGGCGGGCCAGCGAAGATACCCATATCCTGCTTGATGAGGTCGGCGTGGACGTGAAAATTGATCGGCGACACCCTTCAGCGTCAGCGGGTGTGCGGCCGTGAGGTCAACGAGTCTTCGGCGCGCCGGAGGGAGAGCGCATGGAACAGAAGCGACCGTGCCTCGTCTGCTTCGGGTGTCTTCCTGGTCGTCGAACGCTGCACGATAAGTCGACTCGGGTGCGCGATTCGGCTCCTAGCGCTGACCCATTTGTTGCAGAACCCACGAGTTACCGTCCGGGTCGCTGAAGTATGCGAATTTGACGCCTCCCATATCGCTTATGTCGCTAATGTCCGCGCCTCGGCTGCGGAGCAGATCGCGTGCTGCGGCGATGTCGTCAACGACAAGGTGTAGGCCCTGGACTGTTTGCCCATCCGGTGTGTCTGCGCTCATTCCTGACCCGATGACGACGGAGCACGCGGAGCCTGGTGGGGTGAGTTGCACGATTCGCATTCCGTTCCCGGGTTCGACATCGTGATCCAGGGTGAAGCCGAGAATGGTGGTGTAGTACGACTTGCTGCGGTCGACGTCTGTGACCGGTAGCGGGATGAGCTCAAGTTTCATATCCATTGGAATGCTTCCTGGTAGGGGCCGCGCTGATTCGAGTAGCACGGCCGGTGTGTTAGTCGGTGTTAGCTTGGACCAGTTCAGGCACGAGCGGCTGACTCTCCTTGTTCGATCAAGCGCGTAGTGCCTTGTTGAGCGCCTTGGTGTTGTTCGAGGCGGAGTGCAATGGCGGACACGGAGCCGGTGATGAAGATTGCTGCTCCAAGTAGTGGCAGTCCGCCATGCCCGGTCGGCATGAGCGCGCCTCCGAAGGCGACAAAGGCGATGATGAGCGCGGCGCTTGCCGCGATACTGATCGTCCAGCTTCGGGCGTGGTCGGCAGCGAATTTTCGGACGAAGACGAAGCAGAAAGCCACAATGCATAGGGCCAGAGCGGAAAACGCGATGCTGTGGATGTTCGAGGGCGTGCTTTGGATTTGCGGTACCCCTGTAGGAGATCCGGCGGGGAATCCGAGCTGGGGATCGGGATGGTTGAGTCCAGTGACAATGAAGAGGATCCCGAAGACTGCCATCAGAATGGGTCCCCAGGTTCCTGCCTTTTCAGGGTGTAGTTGCCGGCGTACGCCCACCGCGAACGCCAAGGCGAGGACGCCTGTGACGACGAATGTGATGGTTTGCACCCATCCGGCGGCACCGACGAGTAGAAGGCTGACTTCATGTTTGGTGAGATCTAAGCCAGGTCGAGTCATCGCTTGGAGGAGGGATACGACGATGAACCACGGCCCGATCGCGATGCCGGCGATCAGGAGGGCCCGCGTTGTCGATTTGCCGGCTGATGGATTAGTCATTCGTCCGCTCGCTCACGATCCCATACGCGACGTTGGCTGTGGGATCAGCCCCAGGATTGGGAATCCATCCGCCGGAGAACGATCTGATGTTTCCTTTGAAGGTGGAATCGAGCGGTCCGTAGTTAACGCTTATGGTGAGGACATCGCCGTCGATGCCCCACCGGTAGGGCCACGGGTCCGGTGCCAGGTTCGAGTACACGGAGGACTCGAGGGCTTGCGATTGCGCGTTGTATCCGATGATCTCTCGGCTCTCGATGAGAGTGTCCATGAAGTTGATCGCCGCGTCCTGTTGCAGAAAGAATCCGCCGGAGAGCCAGGAAAACGTGGTGCGGCCGGTGATGGTCACTTCATCACTGCCGGACAGGTGGCCCCTTAATAGCCAGGTGCCGACGAGCGGTTGCAGGGCTTTCAATGACGGGTGACGTGTGGGAATGAAGGGCTCGGTGATGGCGAAGGAGCCTTCCGGGGTGAGGTCGGTCATGCCGACACCTCCTGATCTGCGAGGCGATCGGCCATCTTGTCGAGCGACTGGTGCATCCCCGCGTAAGCGAAGACGGACATCAGGCTCTTCGTCCAACCCTTCTCGGTAATCGTCAGTTCCGTCAGGCCATGGACGTCTCGCAACTCTACGATCGTGTGCACATCCTGAGAGAAGCCGGCAGGCAGTTCGTCGTCTGGAAGAGGCTCACCGACCGCATTTGTGAGATTTTGGGTGAACTCGAGCCGCTCCAAGGGATCGATTCGTTTGTACACACCGCCGGTGTAACTCACAGCTCCGCCTTGCTCCGCGGGGGATCGCATAGCGAAAAGATACGACCCACCTTCTCGCAGGTCGATTTTCGCTGACGGTGACGAATAGTCCTCGGGACCCCACCATCTTGTTACCGCTTTCGGATTGGTCCATAGTGTCCACACTGTCGACACCGGCGCATTGAGAATGCGGGTGATCACGATGTCCCGGGTATCACTAGTTAGCACTGTCTACTCCTTCGTTGAGTTGCGCGATGTACGTCTCCATCGCGTCGAGCCGTGCGTCCCATTGGCGCACGCGGATGGATAACCACTTCTCGGTTTCGATGATCGCGGCTGTGTCCAAGTAATAGATTCTGGATTGAGCGCGCTTTTCGACGCGGACGAGTCCCGCGTTGCGCAGCACCTTCAGATGTTGCGAAACCGCAGAGGCGGTACTGCTGAACACTCGGCTGATTTGCGTTGCGGACAGCGCCCCACGTTCGGCGAGCAGATCGACGATGGTTAACCGGGTTGGGTCGCCAAGCGCCGCGAAGATAGCTGGTTGACTGATGCTCATAGTGGCAATGTACAGTGACAGCTTAATTAAGTCAAACCTTAAATAGGTTCTGCGAGAGATTCGGCGACGAGGTTGATAGCTGCAATTTTGAGAGCCTGGCAGGCGGTCGGGGATTGGCTGAAGTCGTTGTGGTAGGGGTGGTTTGTAGTGCAGAGCTGATCTGCGAAGTGCTGGTTTGCCTGGCTAGGCCGAGGCAAACCAGCATCCTTCACCAGTCAAGACCACGAATTGACATCGCTCTTATGCGGAGTCTGCACGTTGGGCTTGTGCTTCCCCTAAGTCGACCGATTCCGCGTCGTCAGCTCCAGAATTGACTGAGCTGCTCGGCGAGGGCTCTGCCTTGGTCGTAACCACCTCGACCGGCCTGCAGACGCGTTGACAGATCCAACGCATTGGCGTTGAACACGTCACCCGCACCGGCGTCCGGGAAGATGGTCGCGACTTTGCTGCCCCCTGCGCGTAGTTCGTCGACTTGGGATTCGAGTTGCATGCCCCAATCCAACGGATACCGGGTTCTGCCGCTGAATGGTGACATCACCACCACCCGCTCGTATCCGGCCGCCAGGTCAGCGTTCTCGTTGCGCCGGTAACCACCGTTGATGTATCGGTTCTCACCGATGCGGTAGGGCGTCTTAGCCGAGGTGCTGGCCGCGACAGCGTCCACTAGATCAATTCCGCTCTGGCGGTCGAACACGACCGGTTCTCCAGTCTGCGCATTGACAGCAGCGATGAGCACACGCTGTTGCGGCCACTCATGGCTGGGAAGCCGCGACGCGACGATGTCGTGCCAGCGCGCGTTGCTAGAGCCGTCCGATGGATCACCCTCGAGCGCCGCCGCGCCCATTTTGCGGCGCATGTCTGCGACATCGGTGGCAGAATTAATGATCTTGTCCGACCACGCCATATAGTTCGGACCTACGACATGCGGAGCGCGACCCCTGTCCGATCCAGTGCCGCTCGCCGGTGGCTGAGGCGCTTCTGCGAGGACGGCGGCATAGAGATCGGCCGGCCGTGTCCCACTGGTGATCTGGGCAGCCACCGTCGAACCGGCGGAAGTTCCGATGATGAGATCGGCTCCGGTGAGATCGACCCCGGCATCGGAAAGACCGGCGATGAGGCCAAGCTCCCATGCATTGCCTGCCGCCCCGCCACCGGCAAGAACCAATGCTGTGCGGGAGTGGTATTCCGAGACGTCGCTAGAGGTCGTCTCCGAGTTGTGCTGATGTGAATTGTTCATAATCGTAGCTTTCTGAGAATGCGTGCAGCGCTCTCCGCGACGGCTACGTCAGTCGCGCGATCGTGAACTCGAAGGAGCGCCCAGAGTGGACAATGTGTGCATCGGGCTCACCTCCTCGAATCGTGTCACGTTCGACGAGAACACTACTGGGTTTGCGCCCAGCGCGCAAACCAACACACTTTGGTTCAACTTGTTCAGATCCGACCCACCACCTCCTCGAGGCTCTCGATCGCGCCATTAATAACTTCATCGGTACTTACAACGACCGAAATCACCGCGAGTTGGAGATGTCACCGCGAGATGCGTGGGTCACCGACGGTTGGCTGCCCCGGATGCCCGAGAGTCTCGAAGAACTCGATGGCCTCCTCCTCACCGTTCCGAAGAACCGTGTGGTGCAGCGCGATGGCATCCACTTCCAAGGCCAGCGCTACCTCTCTCCAACTCTCGCCTCGTTCGTCGGGCACACCATCACGATCCGGTACGACCCACGCGACATCTCCGAGATCCGCGTCTACGACCGGGACACGTTCATCTGCACCGCCATCGACGAGGCCCACCCGAATCTTCGGCTCAGTCTCCGCGACATCGAGACCGCACGCCGTGCCCGCCGCAAACAGTTGCGCCGAGTCATCAACGATCGCATCCCGAGCGTTGCCAGCCGCGAGGAACCTCGCACCCTCGAACCGACGAAACGGCGGCTAAGGCTGCGCACCTACGAAGAGGACGAGTGATGAATCAGGCATTCATCGTTACCAAAGAACACCGACGCTTCACCGAGTTCGCCAACGCCGTCCGGAAAGAAAAAACCATCGGAATCTGCCACGGCGCAGCCGGCGTTGGGAAAACGAACTCTGCCCGCCGCTACGCCAACTGGGACGCCCTCGAGACCTACATCAAGGAATGGGGTCCCAGAGGCGACCACGACGCCAAGCACTATGCCCTCGCAAACCGGTCTCGAACCGTCTTCTACACACCCGAAGTCCTCTGCCGACCAAAAGACCTCATGCGCGACATCGAGCATTGGCAGATCAAAGTCGGGATCTGCGCCGACGAACACCTCCGCTCCCTCATGCCCGAGGCGGAAACGGTCAGGCAGAAGGACGTCACCCGCCACGTCGAGCTCCTCATCGTCGACGAAGCCGAACGGCTCACCCCCACCGCCCTCGAACTCCTCCGCGACCAACATGACCGCACCCATCTGGCGATGATCCTCATCGGCATGCCCGGCATCGACGAACGCTTCCGCCACTACCCCCAGCTCTACAGCCGACTCGGCTTCTCCCACCACTACCAAGCCCTCGGGCGAGAAGAGATCCTGTTCGTCCTCGACCGCCACTGGAAAAGACTCGGCAAAACCCTCGGCCCCGACGACTTCACCGACGCCCAAGCAATCGCCGCCATCGAACGAATCACCCGCGGCAACTTCCGGCTCCTCGAACGACTCTTCCCACAAATCAACCGAGTACTCAAAATCAACCAGCTCGACACCATCACCGACGACGTCGTCGAAGCCGCAGTTAGCATCCTCGTCATCGGCAACTAGCGACACGAAGCGATCACAAAACAATGCCACGAAACGGCAAACTCCACACCCGTTATGGGTTCTAATCCGATGTTCCGGCACCTCGCGGGCAGGGCCCCGGTAGCTTCGGAGAAAGCGGCCGGACCGACTCAGGTACCTTGGCGGCATCAAATCCGTGTCGGTCCGGCCGCTCCGAAAACTACTCAACCACAGACGGCCATTAGACACACCGGGAGGGCTGTCAGTTCTACCGTCGCCGGCTCAGTCGCGGCAACCATTTGTGGTCATAATTTCCGAGCCGCCTCAAATCTCTGCGAGGGTGGCCAGTTAGGATATGCAACCTGAGAACGAACGATGTGCTTGATGTGGGTTCTTGAATCAGTTTGTCCCTATCAGGGGTCGATTACTGGTAAGCGACCCCTGATAGAAGGACCTTGCGAGAGTCCATTCAGAGCCCCGGGGGCCCCGGCGGTGCTTTTCGTGGGTCCGACCCCAATCGGATAGCCGCAGTGGGATACGGCGCAGGCGCCCGCATACTTCTCGAACTTGCGAAAGACGGAGCTGGCTTCAAGGCTGTAGCCGTCATCCATCCGGCACTTCCACTCGCTCAATCCGGCGAATGGGCGGATGCGAACGCGACCTATCTTCTCTGTACCGGCTCGAACGACCCATTGTGTACGCCAACCCAGCTGCTGGAGCTAGGCGACACCCTACAGAAAGCAGAGATCGACTGGCGTGCGAACATCTATGGCGGAGCCCAACACGCTTTCTGGTCGCGTCCAAAGGAAAGCACTGGAAGTGATGGTGCCCCCGTGGAACGCACGGTGCCCGGTGTGGGCTATCACGCTTCTCATGCGCCGAGGGCATGGCAGGCGGTACTCGATCTCATCGTCTCTGCCGACTAGAGCACGACGCCACGCATGGCTATCTCCTGCCTGACATGGCCGATCTCGAAAAATTGCGTGTGACCGCGCATCCGATCCGCTTGCAACTGCTATCGCTTGTTACCGGCAGCGCAATGAGCTCCGCAGAAGCAGCTCGTGAACTGGGCATCACTCAGGCCGGTGGGCCGCCGACTGGTGGAACTACCCGGAAGCAGTGTCGCGGCTAGAAGCACTCTGGCGCTCATGGGAGGCGGCCAGGTTGGAGCCCACAGCGATGAGTGGCTGGTGGCGCGATGACGTCGACCACCACATGAGCATCCTCATGTCGACCGAAGGCACATTCGCGGCCTCCGAGGACAAAAACACCCCCGGCGAACCATTGCCATACACGCCCCCGCCACCGTCAGCTTCCCCGATCTTCGGAAAACGTAACAGGGAAGGCCCCGTGCGAATCGCACGGGGTCTTCTGCTGGTGTAGGGGCGACTTGTGAATTCGACTCACAGTGAAATATCCGACGCTACCGGTCGCTGGGGTAGACGAATTTATTGGTAGCGCGGGTCCTGGGGCTCACCCCGACAGGGGCTACCAGCTTTCATTTCATGGTCAGCTTTCATACGGTGGTGATCGGTCGAACGCACCGTTTTCTGGACCTTTACCTCGTGCGTATGAGGTACCTGAGTGAGAATCCCAACCGGGCGGGCTATATGCGACACCCCCCCCACTTGACCAGCATCCCGATCCCAGTGATGGCGGGGAGTGTCCGTAGGGGGTCCGTCTAATGACGCACGCAAGGTCAGAGCCCGCCTGCCGCGATGTTCCACCCCCGTCGCTGCTTACCTGATTTTGCGGCGGTAGATGGCGATCGCGAAGGCGTAGGCGACAACGAGGATGCCGACGAGCCAGGCGAGGGCGATCCAGACGTCACTTCCAACGGCTTGTTGGGCGAATAGTGCTCGGATGGTGTTCACGATGGAGGTCACGGGCTGGTTTTCGGCGAACCATGCGACCGGGCCGGGCATTGAACTGGTGGGTACGAAGGCCGAGCTGATGAACGGCAGGAAGATCAGAGGGTAGCTGAACGCGCTCGCGCCGTCGACGGTTTTTGCCGATAGTCCGGCGATCACGGCGAGCCAGGTCAGTGCGAGGGTGAACAGGATCAGCATTCCGGCAATGGCGAGCCAGGCGGCGATGGATGCTCCGGTGCGGAACCCCATGATTAGTGCGACGCCGATGACGACCGTGACGGACACCAGGTTCGCGGTCACGGAGGTGAACACGTGCGCCCAGAGCACGCTGGACCTGGCGATGGGCATAGAGGCGAAGCGTTCGAAGATGCCTCCTTGCAGGTCCAGGAAGAGCCGGTACGCGGTGTAGGCGACGCCGGAGGCGATCGTGATGAGCAGGATGCCGGGGAGTAGGTAGTTCACGTACGACTGGCTGGATCCGGTGTGGATCGCTCCGCCGAGCACGTACACGAACAACAGCATGAGCGCGACGGGCGTGACTACGGTGGTGATGATTGTGTCGGGGCTGCGGAGGATGTGGCGTAGCGAGCGGCCGGTCAGCACGCTGGTGTCGTCGAGGACGTGAGTGGTCATCGAATTTCCTTTCGTGCTGGGAGGTTGTTGTCGGCGTGGTCGTCGTCGGTGTCGCCAGTGTCCCCGGTGAGGGTGAGGAAGATGTCCTCGAGGGAGGGCTGCTTCTCGACGTACTCGACGGTGGTGGCGGGGAGGAGTTGCCTGAGTTCGGTCAGCGTGCCGTTCTGGATGATCGTGCCTTTGTGCAAGATTGCGATGCGATCGGCGAGCTGTTCGGCTTCGTCGAGGTATTGCGTGGTGAGCAGCACCGTCGTGCCCTGGCCGGCGAGTTGCTTGATGGTCTGCCACACTTCGAGGCGTCCTTCGGGATCGAGCCCGGTCGTTGGTTCGTCGAGAAAGATTATCGCGGGGTTCCCGATCAGGCTCATCGCGATGTCTAGCCGGCGCCGCATGCCACCCGAGTAGGTTGAGCCCCTGCGGTTGGCTGCGTCGGTGAGCGAGAAGCGGGCGAGGAGGTTGTCGGCGATCGTGCCAGGGTTCTTCAAATGACGCAACTTGGCAACCAGCACGAGGTTCTCCCGTCCGGTGAGCACGTCATCGACGGCGGCGAATTGGCCGGTGAGGCTGATTGACTCTCGCACGTCGCCGGGATTGGTGGCCACGTCGACGCCGTAAACCGTGGCGGTGCCCGCGTCGGCCTTCTGTAGCGTCGATAGGATTTTCACCAGCGTGGTCTTGCCTGCCCCGTTCGAGCCGAGCAGTGCGAAGATGCTTCCCGTTTCCACGTCGAAGTCGACGCCCCGAAGCACGTGAACGTCCTTGAACGACTTTGTGATGCCCTTCACCCGGATCGCGGGCCCGGTGCTCACTTCCGTTCCTCTCGCTCGGCGTCCTCGATGCTCTTGTTCAGGCGCTCACGCTCCTTATCGATCCACTGCGTGCCGGCGTAGGCCTGTGCGAAGGTCTCGGCGAAGTCGATCGGGTCGTCCCCGACGATCTCCCGCACGGGTGTCCCGTCGAGCGCAGCACGTTCCCACAGGTCGGCTAAGTCACCGAACATCGTGACGAGGGTGTCACCGTCGGTGAAGCCTCCGTAGTACATGAAGTACCGGTGCATGGCCTGCGCGGCACTCCCGTACGGCTCGGGAAGGGCATTGATGCGGGCTTTGTCCTGCTTGTACTGCTTCTTTTGCTCAAGCGATCCGGTGAGGGTCTCAATCCACTTTGCGCCCATTGCTACTGTCCTTTTTCCTGAGGGTGTTCGATATGGTGGTGAAGCCGTTCGATGCGTTCTGCGAGAAAGTTCCAGGTGCTCCAAAACTCGCCGAGGTACTCGCCGCCGAGTGCGTTGAGTGAGTAGACCTTGCGTGGCGGGCCTTTCTCGGAGGGGACCTTCGCCACGTCCACAAAGCCGCGCTGCTCGATTCTGACCAGCAACGCATAGACGGTTCCCTCGACGATGTCGGAGAAGCCCTGCTCGCGCAGCTGCGCCGTGATCTGGTACCCGTATGCCGGCTGCGCGGCCAGGATCTCGAGCACGATTCCTTCGAGCGTGCCTTTGAGCATCTCGGTCATCTGCTGCTTGCTCATGGATTCCGTTCTCTCGACTACTTGGTGACGCTGACTACCACTAGATAGTAACGCGGACTACCACTAGATAGTAACGCGGAGTACGGCTGGCCAGCAAGGGTTTAAGAGTCATTGTTCTGGAGGGGGCGGATGCAGCAAATCCGATTGCGGGACCCGACGCCGCAACGAACGAGTTCCAAGCGTGATGAGGCGCACGACAGGGACGTCGAATGGCCGCCGTCGCCCTCAGTTTTAAGTCTGACGCGCGCGTTCACGCCGTCGTGTCCAGGTCGCGGTCGGAACCAGCGCGCTCGGCCCGAGCACCTCGTTGGGGGTAGCCGTGCTTGGTAACCACGACCTGCTCATCGAAACCGTGACGCCGCCACGGCAACCCGGAGCCTACTTGGCCGAAGTCGCCGTTCCGCAGCACTTTTCGCTCGCGGGCCGGCCTCCCGCCGGTTGGCGTGGATCAGCAGCAGTCGTCATGTTCTATGGTTTGCTCACCGGTGAGGGCAGACACTGGGACTTGCAGACGTCCCCACGCCAGGCCTCGATCCCTTCTCGGGCGGCGAAAATGACAATCTGAACCGTCCCGGGTTTCATGCCGCCGTGTTGTTGGCGGCTTCCTCGGTTGATTGGCCGGTTGTTCGAGCGTAGTAGTTCTGCTCGTATAACCCATCCCTCACCGGGTGCCGCTTCATGAGGACATCGTGTGGCTCGGGTCAGAGGCCGAGCCGCCGCGTCATCCGGTAGTTGATCATTTTCACTCCGCGGGTAATGGGATGCTGCTCAGCAACCACGATGAACCCGTGTCGTTCGAAGAATGGACGTGCGGTGATGCTCGCGTTGGTGGACAGCCCGGCCGTGCCGTCCGCCACAGCCCTTTCGTGAAGATATGAAAGAAGTGCGCTGACTGCCCCGAGCCTGCCGAACATCGGGGCCACGAATATCATGTCGGATTAGCCGGTTTCGCTGACGTCGGAGAAGCCTGCGACCTCGCCGCCGATGGCAGCCACGAACGTGTTCAAGGACCTCCTCGCGGAATTCCACTGATGGACGTCACGCTCTTGCGGCCGAGACCAGGCCGCGATCTGCTCCGGCGAGTAGTGCAGCGCAACCGTTTCGGTCACCGCCGTTAGGAACACGCTCAGAGTCGCTGGGCGTCGGGTTCAGCGTAGGGACGGATCTCCATCCCCTGATTCAATCATTCCCAGCGAACGCCCGTAAGCCGAACGGTCTACGGCACGGTCGTTCCGGGGACATGACCGCCTGGGACTGGTCGAGCCTTGCAGGGCCGGTCCGAGTGTCAGTACTTGTTCTTGATATTGAAGTAGGACCCGCGAATGGTGCCGGCCAGCTTCGACTTCTGACGTGCGAACTTGAACCGGGAGGCGAGCTCGGCTGGGACTTCCATCCCTTCGGAGAGTTTGAACCCCACTGCCCGCTTCGTGGGGTCATCGTCGGTGTACATCACATTGATCGGCAGACCACTCTGGTAGAAGACGTAGGCCATGCGGATGTTCTCGATCTGGAAGTCCGTCGCCTCGAGAGGGGGAGAAGCGATGACGATGTCGCGTTCTTCCTTGAGGATTCCGTGCACCCAGTCGATGGCCATCTTCGCGTTGCGTGCGGGCTCCACCGTGAAGGCATGATCGTACTTGTTTTTGAAGTAGCGGGCCTCGTTCGCCCGTAGACCAGCGAGTGCATCTGCGACCGGCGACGATTCCAGGCCGACCGTCGAAACGGTGTGGAAATCCACGGTGTAGGGCACGACGCGCTCCTCAATCCCGTCCAACTTATTATCTCTCAACCACGCCGGGAACCGTTCAGGTGACCTGTCGAATCCGCACCGTGTTGCCAGCGGGATCTCGGAATGCGCAGTCGTGCATGCCATACGGTTGCTGGGCCGGCTCCTGGATGACCTCCGCGCCACTGGCCTGAACCTTCTCGAAGACGTCGTCGAGGTCCGTGGTGACCAGCATGATCCACCCGTAGGTCCCTTTGGCCATCATCTCGGCGATGATCGTACGCTCATCGTCGGTGATGCCCGGGTCGGCGGCCGGTGGCGCCAGCAGAATGCTGGTTTCCGGCTGCTCTACCGGACCAACCGTAATCCAGCGCATAGCGCCGTTGCCGACATCGCGGCGGACCTCGAAACCGAGGACGTCGCGGTAGAACCGGAGCGACGCTTCAGGATCACTGTGCGGGAGAACAACAGTGTCAATGGTGATGTTCATGCCGCTCACACTAGTACGGCTGTCTGGCTCCCGCTTCTTGATTCCTGACCGGTCTGGTTACCTGCTTCGCCACACACGGCGGCAAGCTTGCGCACCCCTTCGCCACCTGGTTACGGTAAACGCTGGGCGGCATCCCGACCAGTTCGGTAAAACGGGTGCTGAAGGTGCCCAGCGAAGCGTACCCAACCGCAAAGCAGATTTCGGTCACGCTCAACTCACTCACCCGCAGCAACACCATCGCGCGCTCAATACGCCGAGTCATCAGATAGCTGTACGGCGGCTCACCATAAGCCGCCCGGAACTGACGGCTCAGGTGCCCGGCGGACATAAACGCACCACGGGCAAGAGCCTCCACGTCCAGCGGTCGCGCGTACTCCCGGTCAATCCGATCCCGCACCCGACGCAGACACGCCAGTTCATCCAAGCGACCGCACCCGGCCAAACCACCGCCAGTCATATTTCCAGCATGCCACGACCCCCAGCCACGGCGGAAACCCCACGGGCGAATACTTTTAGAGGCATGGATACGCGCTATCGCGCATCTACCGCAGCAACCCGCGCCGATGTCCTGCAGGACATGCTCCCGCCCGCAACAGGGACCATCAGCGGACGCTATTTCACCGTGCTCCCTGAGACAGGGTTAAGAGCGTTGGTGGCTTCGAGCCCGCCCGTAAGGGGAACGGTCTGCGGACATAGATATGGTGGGCGGAGATTTCCAGGGAATTGTCAGCGGCCGTTGCCGATGGGGCGGGACCAGCGCATTGTGAAATAAGTTGGCGCGAAGAGCCGCTCGTGGGTGACCCACTTTCGGTAGGCCAAGGGAGATCGGCCGACGATCTCGGAGAATGTGCGGCTGAACGTGCCGAGACTGCTGAATCCCACTGCCATGCAGATCTCGGTCACATTCATGTCATCGTGGCGCAGCAGGAACATTGCTCGCTCCACCCGGCGGCGCTGCAGGTAGCGGTATGGCGTCTCGCTGAAGACCCGTTTGAACTCTCGGATGAAGTGGGCTCGCGTCATGTAGGCGAGTGCGGCGAGTTGTTCGACGTCGAGCGGCTCAGCGTACCGGCGGTCCATGTGGTTGCGGACGCGCAAGAGCCGAAGATTCACCGCTTCGGTCTCTCGGTCCATGAGACCATCGTACGTAGCGAGCACTTCTGGAGAAGCCACAGCGCCGAACGGTACGTAGCGTGTATACCGGAACGACCAACCACATGGAGGAGTTCATCATGCTGACACGCAACAACCTGTCATCGATCTACGTGCTAGATCAGGACGAGGCTCTGACGTTCTATACCGAGGTGCTGGGCCTGGAGGTGAGTGCGGACATGAACTTCGGTCCGATGCGCTGGCTCACGGTACGAGTGCCTGGTGACCAGAAAGAGATCCTGTTGGAGCGGCCCGGCGCTCCCGCGCACGACGAGGCCACCGCGGCCCAGGTTCGCGACCTGGTCACCAAGGGTGCCGGTGGCGGATGGCTCGCGTTCACCACCGACGACGTGCGGGGCACGTTCGAGAAGTTCGAGGCAGCCGGCACAGAGATCACCCAGGAGCCGATGGACCAACCGTACGGAACGGACTTCGCCATCAGGGACCCCTTCGGCAACAACATCCGTATCGGCTCGATCAAGCATTGGGACCAGCAGGAATAACAGCTGGCAGCCGCCAAGGCGCCAGAATCTCCAAGGAGGCTGGTCCCGCAGCTGCGAAGCGGTGAGCGGTCCAGCCTGAGTGCTTGCGTTATCTAGGGCGGTCCGTGATCGCCTCGCCAACAATGCGTCGCGAATCCCACTGATCGTCGCTCCTGCTATTGGGTCCGATCGGCGCGATTCCATTTCTTGTGCACGCGCTATTCGGTGATACTATCTAGTGGTAGCTAGCAGCACCGAGTAGCGGATCGAGGATTTATGGCGAGACAGATGACAGAGATGCTCAAAGGCACCTTGGAAGGCATCGTGCTGGCCCTCCTGGCAGTGCAGCCCGCCTACGGCTACGAAATCACGGCACGACTGCGCGACCAGGGCTTCACCCAAATCGCCGAAGGCACCGTCTACGCGCTACTCGTTCGGATCGAACAACGCGGTTTCGTCGACGTGTCGAAAGTGCCGTCAGAAAAGGGCCCGCCTCGGAAGGTCTATTCGCTCAACACATCCGGCGTCGACTACCTCGACGACTTCTGGAGGACGTGGAGCTTCCTCACAGAACGACTGGAACAGCTCCGACAGGAAGGTAAATGACCATGTGGATCGACAAGCTCGTCGGAGATCTCGCCGATAAGAAGAGTTATCTGGAGTACAAGGCCCGGGTGAAAAAACTTCCGCCGGGGTATCGGGAGACGGCGAAGGCCCTCGAGCGGTATCTGATGTACATGGGCCCAAGTGACGACGGAAAAGCGCTCATCGCCATGGTCGGTGATTTGGCAGATCTGCTTGAACAGAGCGCCGCCGATGCCACACCGATTCGCCTACTGGTCGGGGACGACCCGGCGGAGTTCGCGGAAACGTTCCTTGATAATTACGCCGGTGGCAGCTGGATCCGCAAAGAGCGCACCCGGCTGGCGGACTCGATCGACCGCGCGATCGTTGAGCAAGCCAAATTGTGAGCGCCGTAGTCGAGACCCCAGCTATCAGCGTTCGCGGCGTGGAGAAGTCGTTCAAGAACGTGCACGTGCTGCGCGGGGTCGACCTAGACGTCGCAGCCGGGAGCATCCTCGCGCTGCTGGGCTCCAACGGAGCGGGTAAAACCACGTTGGTGCGCATCCTGTCGACGCTTCTCAAAGCCGATTCAGGGGCGGCGACGGTCAATCAGTTCGACGTCGCCACACAAGGCAGTAACGTGCGTGAGTCGATCAGCCTCACCGGTCAATTCGCTGCCGTCGACGAAGTCCTCTCCGGGCGCGAGAATTTAGTGCTGATTGCGAAGCTGCGTCGCCTGAAGAACCCGGGCGCCATCGCTGACGAGTTACTCGCCCAATTCGATCTGGCCGACGCGGGCAAGCGAACATCGTCCACCTATTCAGGCGGGATGCGACGCCGACTCGACATCGCCATGAGCCTCATCGGCAACCCTCCCATCATCTTCCTAGACGAACCGACGACCGGGCTCGACCCTCAGTCGCGCATGGAGGTATGGCAGACGGTCAAGCAACTCGCGAAAGGAGGCACCACAGTCCTCCTCACCACGCAGTACCTCGATGAAGCCGAATACCTCGCCGACCGCATCGCGATCCTCCATGAGGGCACGATCATCCAAAACGGAACCCTCGCAGAACTCCGACAACTACTCCCCGAGGCAACGATGGAATACGTCCAGAAACAACCCTCACTCGAAGACGTCTTCCTCGCCCTCGTCGGCGACGAACCGAGAAAGGAATCCTGATGAGCACCAACATCCTCAGCGACACTGGCATCCTCACCGGCCTGTCGCTTCGCCACATCGTGAGGAGCCCCGACACGATCATCACGACGGTAGTCACCCCGGTCGCGCTGATGCTGCTGTTCGTCTATGTCCTCGGAGGTGCGATCCGCACTGGTTCCACCGATTCGTATCTCAGCTACATGCTCCCGGGAATTCTTCTCATCACAGTCGCGTCAGGAATCGCATACACGGCCTACCGACTTTTCCTAGACCTCCAGGGAGGCATCTTCGAGCGTTTCCAGTCCATGCCGATCGCGAGGTCAAGCATGCTTTGGGCGCACGTCCTGACCTCCCTCGCCGCGAACCTGGTCTCGGTCGCCATCGTCATCGGTGTCGCGTTCGTCATGGGTTTCCGCACAGCTGCACCTGCGACCTCGTGGCTCGCCGTCGCCGGCATTGTGATCCTGTTCACTCTCGCACTCACCTGGGTTGCCGTCATCGCCGGCCTGTCGGCTAAGAGTGTGGATGGCGCCAGCGCCTTCAGCTACCCGCTGATCTTCCTTCCGTTCATTAGCTCCGCATTCGTTCCCACCGATACGATGCCGGGCCCGGTCGCCTGGTTCGCCGACAATCAACCCGTCACCTCAATCGTCAACGTCATCCGAGCGCTTTTCACTCAACAACCCGTCGGCAGCGACTTCTGGATTGCCCTCGCGTGGCTCGTCGGTATCTCCGTTGTGGCCTACGCATTGGCAATCAACGCCTACCGCAGGAAGTTCCGGTAGACATGCGCCCGTATGGTGAGTTGAGACAGGGGTTAGGAGGATCCGGATGTCGGATCGTAGGAAGTTCACCTCGCAGTTCAAGGCTGATGCTGTCGCGCTAGTGCTCAGCTCGGGTCGGCCGGTCGCGCAGGTTGCCCCCGAGATCGGCGTTGTCGAGGGGACCCTCGGGAACTGGGTGCGAACGTGGAAAGAAGAACACCCAGAGGCCGGGAAGGACGAACCTGGGCCGGTGGAGTGGGCTAAGTACAAAGCGTTGCAGCTCGAGCTCGCCGAGCTGAAGAGGGAGAACGAGTTTTTGGGAAAAGTCAGCGCCTTCTTTGCCGCGAAGCAACAGTGACCGATGTGTTCACGTTCATTCGCTCAGAGAAGGCCAACTTTCCGGTGACCTGGATGTGTCACAAACTCGGCGTCGCCCGTGCTTCGTTCTACCGCTGGTTGCGGCCCGAGAAGCTGACGCCGACCCAGCAACGTCACGTCACGCTGGCTGAGTCAGTTCAGCGGGTTTACGACAGGGAGAAGGGCAAAGCCGGTCGGGACCAGATCGCGTTCATGCTCCGCAACGAGGGCGTCCGGGTCGCCGTCGGGACCGTCGGGTCGATTATGCGTGAACGGGGCCTGCGAGCGGTGCGAATGAAGGCCTGGAAGCAGACGACCGACCAGGACCGGGATGCCCGGACGGCGCATATCCGAAACCATATGCTCGATGTTCACGGGGTCCGTGACTTCACCTCCAGCACTCCAGGGACTCGCCTCGTCGGTGATATCACCTATTAGGTTCAGGGGCTGATTATGTGCAGTTCGGCGCTGAAGGGTCTGATTGGTCCCGCATCGATCGGGATTTCACTGTATGACTCTCTCGTTGACTGCACATAATCGGGACACTTCTTGTATCCAACCCGTATGGAATACAAGGAGTCATCCGATGAATATTGATGTTGAAATGACGGTG
>NZ_JADNYM010000026.1 GCF_015708085.1 Arthrobacter terrae
TACATCGAGGTCTTCTATAACCGCTGGCGCCCACACAGCCACAACAAAGGCCTTCCACCGGCCACCGCCATGACCAATTTCAAGCCAAACCAGCAGCCGCTTCCAGCCGCTGCCTAACCAAAAAGAAACTAGCCGACTGTCTCACATCCTTGACACACCTCAGAGGCGGCAACGAGGAGGACGAAGTCCATTACTGGAACGGGTTCCCCGGTGGCCTCGAGATCGACCTCACCCGAGAGCAATTCAAAAGTCACCGCATCATCGGGGAGCCCCGCGTCGTCGTCCGACCGCCGGGAGGGCCCCGAGCGTACGTCAGCGAGTGCCAGCTGCTTCGCACGAGGGTGCTGTCCGCGCTCAACCTCTGATCAATCCGCTGAAGGAACGCCCGTTGAAGGATCGTTCGCCGGGCACCTTGGCTTGTTCCAGGTGCAAGAGTTCATAGTCGAGGTATGAGAGCGGCTGGAATTCTCCCCGAAGACGCCCCCGATCCCGGCGCGGAACTGGTCGAGAGCCTGAAACTCATGCCCATTCCGGTGATGGGGCTCATGCCCCAACCAGCGTTGGAGGACTGGGATGCCGTGGGTCTGAGCTACAGCGGGGGTGAGGTTGGGTATAGCGAAATGACGGCGAGCATCACCTATACGCTCTGGAGAAATCCGGATGACCGCTCAGACCCGGTAAACCTCGCGGACCTGGACGAGACGACACGCAGGTCGATCGAGGAAGTTCCGCCATGGCCGCGGCCTCCCTGGCTGATCGAGTACGTGGAGCGACTGCGCTATCCGCAGCTGTGGGAGGCCGTGCGAACCACCTGGCACCGCAATCCATCCGAACGTTCCTCGGTTCGAAACCTCCTGGTTGACCACGTCAACCACATCCTCATGAATCAGTACCGGGAGGAGCTATGGCCGGACGGCAACCCGTGGGACCAGCACGCACCCGCAGTAACCGGCCGGATGGTCAACGGCCAGGCCAGGACCGTCGTCAACGGAATTGACGTGCCCGGTGCAGAGGTCGATACGGACCCATTC
Source organism: Arthrobacter terrae (assembly GCF_015708085.1). Taxonomy (GTDB): domain Bacteria; phylum Actinomycetota; class Actinomycetes; order Actinomycetales; family Micrococcaceae; genus Arthrobacter_M; species Arthrobacter_M terrae. The sequence goes on from NZ_JADNYM010000026.1 coordinate 1,032, forward strand.
GTGTACGGCATCGGAGCCCAATTCCCAGGTGGTGGCGTCGTGACAGCTGTGCTTCCACGCGCTGAGCTCAAGCGCATCCAGGTCCAGTTCACGACCCGGAGCTAACGGCCATACCCCAGCGTTCGTAAGCTGAACCTTCAGCGGGAAACAGTTGACCATGAGCAGCCGCTTTTGCCGGTTCGTGGACACAACTGGACATAATGGGTTGGGTGGTCCAGTAGGCCGGGTTTGAAGATGCGAGAGCTATTTGTTCCTCTTGATCTCTCGATTGATAAAGACAGTGGCGACTCCGCCAATTGCTCCGGTTAGCAATAAAAGCAAGGGGCCCAGCCAACTAAACAACTGATACATAACCCAGAGCATAATGAGGAATCCGGCTATCCAGATGACTCGTCTGGCAGTTTTACTCATGCCTCATCCTACGAACGAAAGTCATCTGTGCATAGGACGTAACAGGCCAGGTTGCTGTTCGGAGTAAGCCTCGTGACATCCATATGAGGCGATCAATTGCACTTCTTCGAAGAGTCCCGTAATCCGGTCGTCACGTGGAACTGCCCATTGGAAGACTCACCCTAATTCGTTGGTCTCTTAAGGGGTCTCGTGGGCATTTGACGGTGGCATCGGAAGAACTCGACGAAGCCGCTTCTCTTCCGTCCCGACTGCGCCGCGGAGCGGAGCGGAAGCCCCGACACACTCAGCACGGCAAATCGAGACGACGAGGTGCTTGCATCACGTAGTAAGAAGGATTTTTCCGTTCACCAAGCCTCTGGGTATGGAACGGGTAAGTCGCCAATAGAGCCCATGACGGAAAGTTGGCAACGGATAGCTTCGTTCACATCGGAAGGCAAAGTGACGAAACTTCCCGTTGACTCTGCCACTGAGATCAGGCCCGCCACTGTTCCGACAACGAGGCGTGAATGGAAACCGATGTTCACCGTCGCATCAATCAGTTCAGCTCGTTGCGCCTCGCCGAACAAGCCAGCAGCGTGTGCAGTCCAACCGCTATAGCGGCATGGAAGTCCAACAGCATTGCCTTCCAGCTCGCGGCGAAGTTTGATCGCAGCTCGCGCCAACGGAGTGTGAACCACGTGCAACGCGACACTAGTGGCCGCGTAGAGCAGCTCAGCCACCGGTGAGTCGACGTGCCGGACTGAGCCCATAAATATGCCCGAAGGATAAGCCGTATTCAAGACGGAGCACCCGAGCATTGTCTTAGTAGGGAAGTGGTAGCTAACGAGCGACTTGGACACGCCGCTTCTCTTTGCGACGCTCGCGAAACTCGCCTTTTCGAAACCCAACTCATCGAATTCGATTACTGCTGCGTTCAGAATCAAGGACGCCGTGTTTGACTCTCCGAGATAAGCGGCAATAGCGAAATCTGACGCGTGTTGTTTCATCCCCATATATGGAGTGTTGCACAGTCGTCACTCCAGACCAATGAAAAATGTCAGGAAATCGCTCCTTGGACAGGCGTCCAAGACGTAGCCTCATTCACGTACACGGCTTTCATCCCCGCAAATGTGGGACGACTTGTAGTCGTGAAAGGAACGGAGTATTTCGTGAAAAATCGAACCATGGCCATTCTTACAAGTGCGATAATCATTTTGGCGGGCTTGTTTGTCGCCTCACCGGCCAATGCGGCGGAAGTCTCGCACAGCGGCGCCAATCATTCCTCCTCGAGCGTTGTCACCTCGCGGCCAGCACACTTCAAAATGGGTGTCGCCGTGCCATTGAGCGTGCTGGCGGCAGGACCAGCCAGTAACAACAGCAGCAACATAGTCTCCCCCAGGGAGCCAGCTGGTCAGTATTACTACAACTGCGTCGGTACAGACGGCAGCAGTTACTTCCTGCCCCAGGGGGAGCCGCTGTCCAATTGTCACGGGAGCTATCTCCAGACGTACATCAACGGGGTACAGGTGCGGGCCGTCAGCTTGACGACCTCCGGTGCCATCTCCAATCCGAACGCAATAACCGTTGACTGCGCTATCGCATTAGTTGGAGCTGCCATCGTCGTACTGACCCCGGAGGGAACAATCGCATGGGTACTTTCGGCAGCGGTCGGTGGCATCAGTTTCGCGAGAGCCTGCACAGCTTGAGTGCTTTGCAGCCTTGAACCGAAGGTCTAAAGAAATGGTGGGTATAACAGAATTTCCTGTTCGCCCCGCCATTTCTTGTTGTGCGAGTCTTCCGCCTAAAGGCCTAGGCTCCCAGAACGAGCTGAAGGGCTCGACGGTGACTGGCGAATGCTTCACGCCCCTCGGTTGTCAACGCTACCCATGTGCGTGCCCGACCTCGGCCGGTGGGTTTGAGGATGCGTACGTATCCCGCGTCAGCGAGTGCTGCCAAGTGTTTGCTCAATGACGAGTCGCTGATCCCCGCCGCGTCGCGCAACGTCCCGAATTCTGCCTCGTCGACGGTGGCTAAGAACGAGCAAATATACAGCCGTCGGGCCGGGTGGATCGTCTCGTTGAATGCGCCAACTCCCGTGTTCATGATTGGGCTGGGCGCAGTTTTCGCTGAATTGAGAGGTCAAAGAAAAACCCGTAAATAAGCGTTTCAAACAGGATTGCCATTGCCATGATCCATGCTGGCCATGGCTGCCCAACGTTGTTCGTGAGGAGACTTCCGGCAACGATTGTTCCCACTGCGATCAGAAGAAAACCAATTGACAGCCATGTAGCCTTCCCGCTTCGAAGACCCCCAACCCAGGTTCCTTTGACTCGTCGATACCCTCTTTCCGCCAGTCGCGCTACAACGATGACACCCACGATAACAAGGGTGCGTACGAGAGTGGCGCTCAGGGCAAAAGCCAACTCTAGGCCAGCAAAAGCGATACCGAGAATCGGGTAGTACCACCACGGAGAGCGAACACGCTTTATGGCCTGTTTGTGACCCTCATTCATAGTCGATAGAGCATCGAGTGAACCAACCGAGTCATTTTCCATACTGGAAAGTCAACGCTCTATACTAACTAAAGTCAACCGTTTGGGGATTTTGCCAATGCAGACGGATCGGACTTCATTGCCTCCAGTGGATTCCTAGACCCGGCGGCATCAAACCAGGAACGGTTCACTCTCCGCATAGGGTGTCTCGTATAGACGTAGTCGACTGTCCCGTAAGCCGGTCCTCCACCGGCTAGTCTGAGCGCCTGTCGCAACCATGGACTCGAGGTCTGTTGGGCTGTCCGCTGGGGAACCTTGACCGGGACAGGCGAAACCTTTCTGACGGCACCAGCGTAATTAACACGTACGCAAAGTGTGAAGCACGTCGGTCTACGGGCCAGGGATGCCTTGCTCAGGGTCATCTTGGAATATCCGGGTTAGGAGTCCGCGCTTCACTGCCGTCCTCAAGACAAGCGCGCTTGCTCCGAAAGCGATAGAGGCGAGAAGCCCGAAGAGCATAGCGGGGGTACCAATGTTTGCAATGAAAGTGGCGTGCATGATGATCCCGATCAATGTCGCTGCGGTGAAGAGGAAGCAGGTTGTCATGAAATTGACCCAACGCATTGGTGACCCGGTGAACGCTGCTCCCCGCTTCACAATCGAGAGAATTTGCCAGACCGCCAGCAGTGCCAGCTCAAAGCCGGCGATCGCAACGATGACGGCGATAGTGTACGGGCGCTCCAGGTAGGCGACCTCAGGATATGCTTCCGCGAAGGACCTCGCGACGTGCGGCGTGATGAAAACTTGGGCCAGGATCGACCCAAGCGCAAGCATGACGACGGCGATACGCAGGAGTCGGATCTGTTGGATATTCATGCTTCATCCAAACACGACTGAGTCTTTCTCTTCATCCACCCGCAGGTGGAACCTCCTGCGGGACGGTGATGAGCTAATCGTCTGGTCATAGAGCAAAGAAGTTTTAGCTCACTCCTATGCAGTCCGGGTTGGGTAATCCCAATGACGCGAGGTATCTACTGTCAGCCAAGGCTCTTGAGTGCCTGACGTCCTTGAGCTTCGCCGATGACCATTCCCGCTCGCTAGATAGTGGGTTCGGTGTCTATTTTTCGGAGACGGTCAGGTGGATTCGGGCTTGCATCGCTGTCTGGTGAAGTTCGCTGTTGCGATGGATGACTTCGCGTTGCCGTTCTCCGGGGACTCCTAGTACCTGGAGAAGGTTAAAAATAACGACCGCGCTCGTCACTTTCACGCTCGCTAGCAACTGATCTATGGATTGTTTGGGTGTCTGGCCATTGTGGGCCAGGTCGTTACGAGCCTGTGTTGTCACTTTGGCCCACTGGTCGATGTCGGGGACTAATGTTGACATCGTTTCCTCGTCCGGCAGAGCTGCGAGAGCAATCAGGCGCTCTCGCAGTGTAGGTTCGTTGCGTAGTTTTCCCTTGACCCAAGAGCGGTACTTGTCCGGAGTCTGATCCAGGAGGACTTCACGTAGAGGACCAAAGTCCTCCTTAGGGATTGGGGACTCGTCGATTCTTAGCGCACGGTGTAATACTTCCGCGGCACCTGTGGCGGTCAACAGGTTCCCTTCCACGTATCGCGCCGGCGCGTAGCGCAGGCCGAGGATCATATTCGACGCCGGCTGGAATCTCTGGCGAATATCCCACCATCTGGGCATGATCTCCTCGAACGGGAGGTCGTGGCACGTGAAGAGAACGTCATTTCTATTCAGGGCTTTCGCTTCGGCGTCCCCGCGAACGGTGCCCTGGAAGTACACCTTGACTTCGCGGTCACGAATCGGATATCCCTCCGGGTAGTAGTCCCGGTCTTTCGGAGGCATACGCAGCTGAATCCACAGAATTGCGCAGGCTGTATGGGTCGCTAAGGACACTAGGTCTTGGATAGCGCGAGCATATTCGCGGGCGCCCGCCAGCGAGCAGGCCTTCGTGGGCTCGAACCTCACGTGGACCGTGTCTCGCATCCGCCCGCGCGTTTGGCCGCGCATGTGGTCGAAGTGGGGCAGTGTATGGACGTGTGCGAGGCTGATCATCGTTCCGCTCACTGCCACCGAGGGTTCATTTGTGGGTTTAACGTGGATCGAACCTTCACCGTTGAGCTTTTCGTCCTTTATTCCAAGCGTCTTGGTGAATACCGATGAGTCGGACCATAGGTTGAGGTTCTCCACCGATACCTCACACTTAGTGAAAGCCTCCTGGTCGACGTTCTTCAAGTGCACTCCGACAAGGGCGGTCAGTGCGGAGACTGTCTGCTTATGAAGGCCGCCGACCCCCAGCCCGTAGGACTCGCTGCTCACCGAGAGGCAGTCGAGGAGCGTGATTTCTTTATTATCAGCACTGCCCAAGAGGAGCGGCCAGGTAAACGTTTCATCCGCTTCGTCCATACCACCATCAATGGGATGAAAAGTTCGGTCCTCGAAACCACCGATAAGCAAGAGTCTGAGACCTTCTTCGGGCTCGTATCGCAATACGCCTGGGACGGGGTGTTCGGGGTTCTCTGGAAGCCACCAATTTCCTGTCCATTCCGCAGGCAGGTCAAGGCGCGCGTCTTTACTCATCAGAGCTCTCCCCCTTAGCTGATCAATAAGTCCCGGCAGAGGGGGCTCTTGTCACGCTTGAGCATAGCGGCTTCAACCGGTTACATGACGGGAGGAAGAGTCCGTCCGGGCAAGTGTCTAGTTGCAATTGGGATGACCGAATAGGGTTCCCCCGGAACATCCAGTCCGAGTTTCTAGCACGATCTGCAGATTTAGCATCTTTGAAGCGTGTCTCGTGTAGCTATTTGAGGTTGTCCCGCAAGCCGGTCCTCCACCGAACACAGCATCCGCTGACCTCCTGCTTTGCAAAGTGTGGCTTATCAAGTGTCCGTATAGGGTGTCCGGTAACAAGTCCGGTGACGGGGTCCTATATGACACACTGACCTACATGTCTAAGATCATGGTCGGCTATGGGCGATATGTGGGCGTGAGACACGTCCGCTAGAGCCCCGTCTCAGCTCAACTCCAACGTTTTCAGTTGCTGTCGCTTATCTACTAGGTTCTTGTCCGGCCTATGGGCGGATTCCGATCTTCGAATTCAAAAATCGTTTCTAGTGCAGCTCCATGTACTTATGCTGCGAGGGCTGCCCGGATACTGATTCGGTTGGCATAAATGGTGGGTGCAACAGTCGAGATGATGAGGGCTGCTAACCCGAGCACAGCAAGGCCGGCGAAGGGAATCCAGTCGAAGATGAACTCCGTGCGGGGAACTACTTTATCCATGCCCGCCCAAACGATTCCCAATGACGGGATGAGGACAATCAAGGCAAGAATTGTTGCTGTCGCCGTGTAGATGACAGCTTCGAGAACAGCCGTGGCGATGATGGTGGCACGGGTTGTTCCTGCAGCGAGAATAAGTGCATTTTCCCGTTCACGCGCTCGTCCTGACATGAACACGGTCACTGCGGCCGCCAGCGTCGCCAGGATCAAAGGAGCCCCGTAAACGACCAGGTTTGCTGTCGTGTCGGCGGGCGGTCCACCCCTCCCGGACTCTAGTGTGAGTGCTTGGTCAAACATGGCCAGAACACTGGTAAATGAACCGACCAGGATAAGGCCCAATGAGAGCGGAACGATGGCGCTGGCACTTTGGGTGACACGGTACCTGCTGGCATTGCGAGCAAGAAACCACGATGGTGACAATGTGAGCGGGATCAGGGCTGTCCAGGCCCTTAGAAGAAGCGGTACCAGTATTGGTCCCATGCAAGCCACTGCGCATCCGAAAACGAACGGAATGAAGACGCCTGTTGATCCGATACCTGAGAGTGGAATCGATTGGATTCCAGCGCCCATTCCAACACCAGCGAGCAGTAGCAGGGCGCACCAGATCCATCGGGCAATGCTCATCCCGCCGTGAGGCGTTGCAGAAGAGCGCAAGGCCATAATTGGCGGGGTCGCCCCGGCAGCCCGAGCTGGGCGGATCCCACCAACTAGTGTCAGTAGAACTGAAGCCAAAACCACCAGGGCCACGGCTACCGGTGACAGGGATGCCGTCAGCCCTGCCAGTGATGGGACTCTTGTGCCCAGCCAGTCGAATAAGGGCTGAATGAAGGGCCAGCCCACCAGCACACCTGTGGCTGCTGCTAGCAGCGACAAGATGGCAAGTTGGCGCATGACGACGCCGGTGACTTTGCGTGGTGAGACCCCGACGAGTTGCCAGAGGGCGTAGGAATGTCGTTGTTCGCTTACAGTGAGTTGAGCAACCGAGGTGATAACCACGACCGTTGTGATGGCCACCAGGAAGGCTGGCATGGCCGCGAATCCAATGATGCCTTCGATATCTTGATCCCCGATCAGGTCGGTGGTCCACAGATCGAAGGCTGTGGAGAATAGGCCGGCGGAGATTGCTAAGATTGTGGCAGCGGCGGCGATGACAATGAACGCACCAACCCACAGTCGTAGGTTGTGTCGGAGCTCTGCTAGGACGAGTCGTAACATTCTCAGGCCACCGACTCGGGTGAGGCCGATTCTTTTCTGGCCCGCTCGACGGATACGAGGATTGCGGTCGGATCCGGGTGATGGAGTTCCTCATGAATGATGCCATCGCGTAGTACTAGGACCCGGTCCGCGCGGGCGGCGGCTTCTAAATCATGCGTCACCAGCACCACTGAACTGTCACCTGATGCAATGTCCCGCAAAAGACCTAGGACGGCTGCGCCGCTTTGTGAATCGAGGGCACCGGTGGGTTCATCGGCAAAGACGAGGTTAGGAGTCATTGCCAGTACGCGGGCAATCGCGACCCGCTGTTGCTGTCCACCGGAGAGCTGCGCCGGATAATGCTTTCCGCGGTCAGAGAGGCCAACGGCTGATAGTGCCGCGTCAACGCGGGATAGTGCTTCGTTATCCCGTGCCAGGCGTGCGGGGAGGGCCACGTTTTCGCGGGCGCTTAGTGACGGGATCAAATTGTAGGCTTGAAACACGAAGCCCACCGATTTCTGCCGCACAGAAGCAAGCTCACTACCGGACATGGCCTCGATCGGGAGGCCAAAGAGCTCCACCGTCCCAGAGGTGCATGCTTCCAACCCTGATAGGCAATACAACAGTGTTGATTTGCCAGAGCCTGACGGGCCCACGATAGCCACGAGCTCCCCAGGGTGGACTTGCACGCTGACTCCGCGCAAAACCGGTGTTACCGGTGTGCTTTTGTTCCCGCCGAAGCTTTTGACCACATTAACGGCATCGATCAGTAGATTCCCCATATCATCGATCCTATCTGGAGCCGATGCAGACCGTGTGGAGCAGCGAGATTTATGGGTTTAGCGGCCATCTAGGATCGGGAACGAACGGGGTCTTTGCCATGGCAAGAATGCTTACCAAATACTCTGCACGTTGTCGTCCGTGGTGTGATGGGATCGCAGCCGGAGGATCTCCTCGTGCTGTGCTGCCAGCCTTGATAGTGCAGTGGATTTGAAATGCTCCAGTTCATGGACTTTGGTTGTCATCGCTGTGAGTTTCAATTGCAGCCGGTCCTTTTCAAAAGGTATTTTTTGGTGGGTCTCTGCGTCTGTGTTTGTGGCGGTGTCTTGTTGATGTGAACGTTGTTCTTCGAAGATGGCTTTTAGGTGTGGATAGGTCCGATACACGGTTGCTCGTGGAACGCCGGCTAAGGCGCAGAGGCTGGTGATATCACGGTTCATTCCGGGAGGGATTTCATCGGCGAGCAGTGTCTGGATAGCTGCCCGTATTCGGTTCTCTACTTGGGATCGGTCAGCTTTCATGTGTTGCTCCTGCGTCGTCGATTTCCGTTAGTATCCGATTGGCCCGGTCTAGCGTTACTTGAGCACGGCCAAGTTCGGGCTTCGATAGGCGCGGATTTCCGAGGAAGACTGTTTTGATGGAGTCAGCGTGGCTGGCCCATGCTTCGCGGTGGGTGCCGTGGTGTGTCGCCTGGGGGCAGCGTCCTGAATCGCAGAGCCCTATGAGTGGCTCCGTAGCGTCGGGAGTTTGGGCGAGTTGAAGGCATAGCGCTTTTTTCGGATCCGTGAACCAACAATAATTGGCAGCTCCTACGAACAAGCTCTCGGCCTTGGCTTTGAGGAGCCGTTCAACACGGCGGTCATCGATGACGGTTGCCTGTCCTGGTTGGTGGCTGGTCAGGGTTTCGTCGACGGAGGCGAAACTCTAGTCAGCTCCCTGGCGCCTTGGCCGGAGGGAAGCTTCCCCTGTTTGTAATCCTCGTATGCGGCGACGGTGAGCCGTAAGTGTTCGGATTCTTCCGCTGCGGAGATCTCGGCGCGGAACGCTGCTTGGTGTCCACCGGGCCGGGCCGCATATCCTTCCGTCGTTGCCACACTCAGGTGCTTGAGGTGATACTTCGCTGCCATCAGACCGTGAGGTCGCTGGGCAATTGCCAGCGCCAGCGTCCGGCGCAGGGCTCTGGGGCTGACCGGCCCCTCCGGTACCACTGCCAATCCAAGCCGCTGCCCGCAGGGACCGCTCATCCACTTACGGAGGCGCAAGTATCGCGAGTGAGCAGCGTTCGACTGCTTCGTGAAAAGCAAATCTCCCGACTTGGCGTCCTGGATTGATTCAACAGTGCCCAGCGCACGGTAGACGTCTTCGATCACGACCCACAAATCGTCAATGCCCCCAAATTGTTGGCCCTTGATCCGCCGGGATGAAATCCTGTGACGGTAGATACCATTGCCCATATCCTCCCGAGCGAGGCTGCCACCGCGGATCTCGTGCAGCTCAGAAGCTCTCATCCCCGAGAGCGCAGAGATCACGAAGAAGGCCGCGGATTCGACGGCCGACTTCATCGTTCCGAGTGCTGATCGATCGGCCGGAATGGCCCACGGTATTTGTTCCTGGTTATCCAGCCGCGGAACGAGAGCGCCGTCGCGGCACCATGGCTCCTCAATGCCGCATTCGTTCACCCATGCCACCAACAAGGGACGCAATGCTTCGAGATCACGCCGATGCCCCATCGCGCCAACTGTAGTGGTCACGACCGAGTGCCATGCCAAGTTCAGGAGGGGATCTTTAGCATCCCAGCCCTGGGATATGCGCTTGGTGATACCGGACGCGGATAAACGCGGGGCGGCGACTCCGGCTTGGTGCAGTCGTTCTATCGCAATTCTTAGCCGGGGTCTCGCCGATAGTTTCAGACCCCCAATCGACTGTTTTTGGAGTTCATCGAATTCTCGTGCCCGGGAAGTTTCTGCGGCCAACAGAGGTCCGATCGTCTCAATCAGGTAGAAGGAATTGGCCAATAACGGCCGCAAAATCGTATCCGGTACCGGCGGAACCTGGTTCTCCGTGGACCGAATATATCCGGCAATATCGTCGGCGCTCCTGCCGCCCCAGGGGACAAAGTCAGAGGCATAGCCTTCAGAGAGGATTCCGGAGTACTGCTGGAGGACTTGGGTCGAGTGGATATGCGCGGCGATCGTTGAGGGGCTGACTGGCTCTCCTGGCTTTGCTTCCTTCCACACCACTACGTTCAGATACGAGATGCAGTGCCGCTGATTGACCTCGGCCAGGTGTTCCACCCCGGTCTGGGAAAGATGATTAAACCATCGCGTCAACCGTCTGAGCTCGTTCCAAAGGGTGGAGGGATTGAGTGGAACCCGAAATGCTGAAGCCGAGCCGGCAACAACCGGGTGCCGAGGGGCGAGGCGGGAGAACAAATACTCTTTGGCGACAAGCCGCCATTGCAGATTGATGATCAGTGTGAAATCGAGTTGCTTGCGATATGTTCCCATCGTCGCGGGTGCATCCTTGAGCCCGGAAATGTCCCATACATCGTGATCGAAATTCGGCCGGTGAACGTCGATGGACGCCTCAAGCCCGGCAGCGTCGAAGATATCCTGCCCTTCAAACGGATGAGTTTGGCTGTTTTGGGATGCCAGGGCGGTACGAGAGTCAATAACATCCTTGTTCCTCTAAAGTCAAAGGCAGAGTTTGGTGATTGCCAGCTGCTGCAGCGATTTCCCAGGTACTGAATCGTGGCAAGATTTCCTCATCCAATCTGGCGGCGTAGGGCCCGAACACTCCCATGAACTGTGGCAAGGGCAATTGAGCAGCTTGGGCGGAGAAGTATTCTTTGAGGCCGAGCAGATTCGGCAAATGACGGGCTGTGAAAACCGCCAACGGGCAGAGAAGACATACCCAAGGGCGGGCGGGGCAGAGCTTCCCCACGGGCGCGTAGGGACTTTTCATCGGTGAAGCGCAGGCCGCGACAAAAACATCCTGCTCAGCGTCCAGAAGCTTCTGCACGGCTGGTAGGTCCAGCTCGGCTTCCTGTACGAGGTTCGGGAATTGCTGGGCGAACTTGGCGGCGTCCCGTTCGTTGGTGACCAGCGGCGGAGCTGCCTTTCGGCGGATGTCTGTCTGCGCGTCCTCGATGATGCCCTCGATGGCGTCCTTCTGAGCCGGTGTGTGTGAACTGAGGTAATGATCGGCTTCCACCTTGGCACTGTGATTCGGATCAATGGTTGTCCGTCCGGTCCACGCCGACCGGTCCTTCAGATGATGAAAGGTCGCCCGGACCCTGCCGCCATGAATCTGCAGGCGGCCGCCGTCATCATCAATGAGGCCGGCCCGCTGCGCCCAGACACGTCTGCGGTACTGCGTCCGGGGAGTCGTGAAAATAGTTCGCCCACCTTCCTTAGTCCGTTGATTGGTGCCTAACCACAGTTGCGATCCTTGGTCGCCGGCGTGACCACGTAAGAGCGCCGAATGCTCAAGCCACTGATCCAGAACCCGGACGGCAGCTCGCGAGAGGACGAGGGATTCCTTGCCCGTCCGGCCTTTCATATAGCTCAGCAGGATCGATGAGGGACCGGTACGGGTGACATCCCCAGTGAGCAGCGCGTCGATGCCGTCGGGAACGATCCCGGTGCGGATGGCGAACAGCAGATTGTAGGCAAAGGCCACATCTTGATCAGGGAAAAGGGACCGACGCAGGGATACGACCAGCTGGTGAGTTTCCACGGTGGCCGTAGGGAACAGTTCCATCAAAGACCTGATCGCCAATGGACCGGAGGACCGAATGATCCACGCCAAACGTTCCTCGCTAAGAGAAGCATCAGACGACTCCATTCCTCGTTCGCTGGCCTCCACGGCCCGTCGATGGTCGGTGTTGGCGCTTTTGATCATGGTGTTGCAGGCTTGCGCGAGGCGTTCCCATTCGGCAGCACTGTAGGGTTTGTTCGGCTGGCTGGGCTTGATCTGGTTGATCCGTCGGCCGGCAAGGTGGTCCACGATGCCCGGTTGTAGCTGGCCGCCTGCAGTATGGAAGGAGGACAGGACCGCACGGATCCGGCGTTCCCGATGGAAATCACAGGCAAGCCAGTACCGGACGACAGCGGCCGTACTCATATCGGCGAAGCCACCTCTGAACCCACCTGCGGATAAATCCCGTGCGAGGCGGCGCATCGTCGATACATACTGCACCGCGACAGACTTCGTTCTGATCGGTCCGTGTGGGTAGGTCGCAGCAACTAGGCCGGCGGCGATGTCAGTGGCAAGCATCGGATCAGGCAAATCCGCAAAATCACGCTCATAAATAACTGCCGAGGGCAACTCGAAGACAACCCTCAACGGGGGGCGAAGATGAGCGCCCATCAGAGAACGTCCCCTCCGTCGCAGCTGATTGCGTCTGCAGTTGTCGTGCTCGGGCGGGCTGAGTCGGACGCTTCCTGGAAGATGCGCTGAGTATCCAATAGATGCAAATATGCTTGAGTTGTCTCCACGCTGGAATGACCCAAAAGATCCCGCAAGACCAACAATGGATCGGCCTTGGTGAGATAGAGGGACATGGCATCGTCGCCGCCGGTATCGGCCAGGAGCCGGGCGGCCTGCTGGTAATACCCCCGGACAAGCCGTTCCAAGGTGAGCATCGCGAACGTATGGCGCAGCATATGCGGGTGTACGTGCGGGAAGCGTGGCTCATGGAACTCCCTGATCCTCGCCGAGGTCCGCCGTAAAACAGTTGCCCAATCCGTGAACGGAGACCCATCACGCTGCACCCCAATCAGAGCGCTGCCGCCTCCGGGACAGACCAACCGGCGCCGCTCCTGGACCGTCAAATGCCGCCAGCGTCGATAGCCCCCATTAAGTTTTGCCCCATCATGCGTTGGCTCCTCGATCCTGAGGGCGTTTTCCGGATCCCACGAGGAGCTTTGCACCGCGGTGGCCCGTTCCATGTCCATATACGTGTGCACGGCTGACAGTGCGTCGAAGTCCACCCACGAACTGCGGCCCTTGCGGCCCTTGGTCGTAGGTGGCGCCAGAGGCAACGTGACAGGGATACTGCTGCTGCGTCCCGGCAGCGGCGGGACCTCGTAAATAGTCAAATATGCGAATTCCTGGGCTCGAAGCCCGCTGGATAGGGCAAACCCGATGAGGGCTTCGTTTCGGCCGGTTTCATTTCCACGGAACCGCGGGTCAGAGGATCCATCAGGTGAATTTCCCGCCAACGCGTTCATCAGCAGATCCACAAACGGTTGCTCCAAATACTTCCTTCCGGTGTGGGCATTGGCGGTTCTCAGCGTTGCCAAATTGCGCTGGATTTCAACCTTGGAGCCATCCGGGCGCCAAAGGGTCTGCGAGGCGTAGGAAAACGGTTCGGCGTCGATGTATTTCTCGGCCGCCGCCCACCGGTAGAACCCCGCGATGATCTTCACCGCCATATTCCAGCTCGATGAGCTCAGCCGGTCACCCAAATCGCCGGATAACCGGTGCTGCGCGTACAGGGAAATGCCGTCCCTGAGATCTTTCCTTGAGGCAAGGAGACTGACCTTGTGCGAGGCAAGGAACTCGGCCCAGCTCTTGACCGCAAGTGCGTAAGCCTCCCAGGTGCGGGGGCTGTGCGCGCCGTTGATGGGCAGATCCCGAAGCCACTGGTTAATCACGGCTACGGGCCGGGGACCGTGCTCGTCGTCCAGCTGCAGATCATCATCGATCAACACCGGCATGCCCTCTCGAATCGGCGGGCTCGATGAAACATCCCAATCAGCCCAACCGAGGGAAGAAAAGTAGAATAAGATCACGTCAGCCACTCTAGGAACGACCACTGACATTCCTCGGGAAACTTCAATTCAAAAGCCACGGCAACACCACCAGTGAGACACGGCCAAAGTGTCTACATAACGCCCGCGTGTCCACGGAAGAGCAAGACCTCACCGCCCAGCGTGATGCCTTGGCAGCCCTTGGCGTTGAGCCGGAACGCGTCTATGTTGATCATGGCTTTACCGGCAGGAACAAGAACCGAGCCGGACTCCGCGAAGCCCTCGCCGCATGCAGGGCCGGGGACACGTTCGTCGTTGCCAAACTCGACCGCCTGGCCCGTTCCGTCCGTGACGCCCACGAAATAGCCGACGACCTCGCCAGCCGCGAAATCAAACTCAACATCGGTGGCTCCGTCCATGACCCCACGGATCCAATGGGCAAACTGCTGTTCAACGTGTTGGCGATGATCGCAGAGTTCGAAGCCGATCTCATCAGCATGCGCACCCGCGAAGGAATGAAGGTTGCCAAGGCCAACGGACGACTCCGGGGAAAACAGCCAAAACTCACCGTGAAGCAGGAAGCCCACCTCCTGGAACTGCACGATGCGGGGGAATACACCATGGCCGAAATGGCCGAACTATTCTCCATCAGCCGATCCACCATCTACCGGGCTGTCGAACGGGGCCAGCGTAAGAAATCCGGCACCAATAGCCCTTAGCCTGCGCATGTCTATCGCCGACCGATGACATCAGGTTTTCACTACCCTTGGTTCTCCATTTCCTTCGTTATTGAGAGGAACACCAATGCACCGTCGTTCGATCCTGTCTACCGCCGAGCGCGAAAGCCTGCTCGCGCTGCCCGATGCTGAGGATGAGGTGATAGGCAGGACACCTTCATCGGATCAGACGTGGCAATGATCGGCCAGAGACGTGGCGAAGCGATTCGTTTAGGCGTTGCTGCGCAGTCGTGTTTGCTGCGTTTCCCGGGCAAGGCCTCTCTGCCGAGGCAGATGTTCCCACCGCACTGTTGCACTGGATTGGCGCGCAACTTGGCATCGACCTGATCTGTTGGCCGGCGTATGCCGCACGGGAAGAAACCCGCCGAGAGCATCTGCTTGAACTTCGCGCCTACCTCGGCATGAAGCCCCTTGGCCTTACTGACTACCGCGATGCTCTGCATTCGGCCACGGAACTGGCCCTGCAGTCCGATAAGGGCATCGTACTGGCAGGCAGCGTGCTCGAGGCCCTTCGCCGACAGCACGTCGTAATTCCGGCATTGGACGTCATTGAACACATCTGCGCCGAAGCCATCACGCTGGCCAACCGCCGTATCTACGCCGCCTTGACGGATGCCCTGTCCGGTGACCACCGCCGGCGTTTGGACGATCTACTCAAACGCCGGGAAGAAGGAAAATTCACCCGGCTTGCCTGGTTGCGCCAATCGCCGGTCAAGCCGAACTCGCGGCACATACTCGAACATATTGAGCGCTTGAAAGCCTGGCAGGCGCTGGACCTGCCCGCCGGCATCGAACGCCAGATCCACCAGAACCGTCTGCTCAAGATCGCCCGTGAGGGCGGGCAGATGACGCCGGCCGATCTGGCCAAGTTCGAACCACAACGCCGCTACGCCACTTTGGTGGCGGTGGCGGCAGAGAGCACGGCCACCGTCACTGATGAAATCATCGACATGCACGACCGCATCATCGGCAAGCTCTTCAATACAGCCAAGAACCGACACCGGCAACGCCTTGATGGATGCCAAGAAGAACGGTACCGACCCGTACATGGCGATCGAATGTGTCATGTCATGAGATGCCTTCACAGCCAGTGTGGACGAGGCGCAAAAGCTCGCCCAACCTGGGGATTTCGACTTCCTACACCGCATCAGTGAAAGCTACCCAACGGTGCGCTATGCACCTGCGTTCCTGGCCGTGCTCACGCTGAGGGCAGCACCGGCCGCCAAGGACCTACTTGCGGCCACCGAGGTGCTGCGGGTCATGAACATCGATACCGCGCGCAAGGTGCCGGCAGAGGCGCCGACCGGATTCGTCAAGCCGCGCTGGACCAAACTTGTCTTCACCAACGAGGGGATCGACCGACGATATTACGAGCTGTGTGCGCTGTCGGAGCTGAAGAACTTACTGCGCTCAGGCGACATCTGGGTACAGGGTTCACGCCAATTCAAGGACTTCGACGAATACCTCGTCCCGCGGAAACATTCGTCAACCTCAAATTCGCTGGCACCTTGCCCTTGGGAATATCCAGCGATTGCGAGAAATACCTGCACGACCGGCATGCACTGCTGGAACAGCAATTGGCGCTGGCCGACCGTCTTGCCGAGAACGACGGTCTGCCCGATGCCATCATCACCGCCTCCGGGTTGAAGATCACCCCAGTCGACGCGGCCGTGCCGGATGCCGCACAGGTGCTGATCGATCAGACAGCGGCACAGCTGCCGCACGTCAAGATCACCGACATGCTCATGGAGGTCGACGAATGGACCGGCTTCACACGCCACTTCGCTCACCTGAAGAACGCAGACACGGCCACGGATAAGAAGCTCCTGCTGACAACGATTCTGGCCGACGGCATCAACCTTGGGCTGACCAAGATGGCTGAATCCTGCCCCGGTACGACCTATGCCAAATTGTCCTGGCTGCAGGCCCGGCACATCCGAGACGAAACCTACGGGGCCGCCCTCGCTGAACTGGTCAATGCCCAGTCCCGTCAACCCCTCGCCGGGAACTGGGGCGACGGCACCACCTCATCCTCCGACGGGCAGCGATTCAAAGCCGGTGGCCGCGCCCAAAAGCACCGGCCACGTCAACGCCAAGTACGGCACCGAACCTGGTCGGATGTTCTATACCCACATATCGGACCAGCACTCACCATGCAGTGCCAAGTCGTCACCGTTGGCGTCCGGGACGCAACCTATGTCCTCGATGGACTGCTCTGCCACGAGTCAGATCTGCGCATCGAGGAGCACTACACAGACACAAACGGGTTCCCCGACCACGTCTTCGGCCTGATGCATTTACTCGGCTTCCGCTTCGCACCCCCGAATCCGAGACCTGAGCGAGACCAAGCTATACATCCAAACGGGAGACACCCCCTATGACGCACTCAAACCCCTCATCGGTGGCACCCTCAACATCAAGGCCATCGGCACTCATTGGGACGAGATCCTGCGGCTGGCCACCTCGATCAAACAAGGTACTGTCACGGCTCACTCATGCTGCGCAAGCTTGGCAGTTACCCACGCTAGAACGGACTGGCCGTTGCCTTGCGCGAACTCGGACGCATCGAACGTACTATCTTTATCCTGGACTGGCTCCAAAACGTGGAACTGCGCCGACGGGTCAATGCCGGGCTGAACAAGGGAGAAGCACGCAACGCACTCGCACGCGCAGTGTTCTTCAACCGCCTCGGCGAAATCCGGGACCGCGAATATGAACAACAACGCCACCGAGCCAGCGGGCTCAATCTCCTCACCGCCGCCATCGTGCTCTGGAACACCGTCTACCTCGAATGCGTCACGGCAGCCAGGCCTTAGCGTACGATTTTTTCCGTTTCTGCGGCGACCCCATTGGAGACCAGTACATCGGTCTCCGGCTCCGGCATCCAGCCGGCGATGTCCGCCAATGCAACGGACAGGTTCTTGGGCGCATCGGGTGCCGCCAGTATCTGCTGCGCCGCGTGGATCATCTGCGGCGATGAATCCACCCCACCACCTTCGCTCCGGGCCAGCGGCGCGCCAATGACGCGGTCAGGGTCCCCGGACCGCAGCCCAGATCAATCACCCGGCGCGGCTGCCGCGCACCAATACGCGCGGTCAGGTCAAAAAGCGGCCGGTCACGTAAATCACCAAACCGGACGTACTGCTCCGGATCCCACACCGGTGTCGTCCCCCGTTGGCCATGCCGCTCGGGTGCCTGCCCCTGCAGTGCCAGCCCTTCGGGTATCTTCGATTCCATGGGGATGATCGTGCCACAGTATTAGCCCTTAAGCTTGAGGCATCATGAATCTTGCGCAGCAGCTTCCTCCCCGCACCTCCGGCAGCCCCGACCCGGACGCCGTCTTCATGGCCTTCCTGGGATGGGTCCAAGAGCGTGGACTGAGCCTGTACCCGGCGCAGGAGGAAGCGGTGATGGAACTCGTTTCCGGCAATAACGTTATTCTGTCCACTCCCACTGGGTCGGGCAAATCTCTGGTGGCAGTCGGCGCTCACTTTCAGGCACTCTCGGCCGGACAACGCAGTTACTACACCGCTCCGATCAAGGCTCTGGTTTCGGAAAAGTTCTTTGCCCTGTGCGACATTTTCGGCGCCCAGAACGTGGGGATGATCACCGGAGATTCGTCGGTCAACCAGGACGCGCCAATCATCTGCTGCACCGCGGAAATTTTGGCCAATATTGCCCTTCGCGAAGGTGCCGCCGCAGACCTGGGCGTGGTGATCATGGACGAGTTCCATTTCTACGCCGACCCGCAACGCGGTTGGGCGTGGCAGGTCCCGCTGCTGGAGCTCCCACAGGCGCAATTCCTGCTGATGTCCGCGACCCTCGGGGAGGTGGCAGGCTTTGAACGCGAGCTGACGGAGCTGACCGGCAGGACGACGACGACGGTCTCCTCCGCGGAGCGTCCAATCCCGCTGCACTACTACTACGTGCAGACCAGCATCCACGAGACGCTTGAGGAACTGCTGAGCACCAAGCAGGTCCCGGTTTATGTGGTGCATTTCAGCCAGGCCGAAGCCATTGACCGGGCACAAAACCTCATGAGCATCAACGTCTGCACCCGCGAGGAGAAGGACAGGATCGGCGAGCTCATTGCAGGCTTCCGATTCGCCGCCGGGTTCGGCAAGACGCTCAACCGGCTGGTCCGGCACGGCATTGGCGTACACCACGCGGGGATGCTGCCCAAATACCGCCGGCTGGTGGAACAACTCGCTCAGGCGGGCCTGTTGAAGGTCATCTGCGGTACAGACACCCTCGGCGTGGGTATTAACGTGCCGATCCGGACCGTGCTGCTGACAGCGCTGAGCAAATACGACGGCGTCCGCACCAGGATTCTGCAGGTGCGCGAATTCCACCAGATCGCCGGCCGCGCGGGGCGGGCCGGCTACGACACTGCGGGGACCGTCGTCGTCCAGGCGCCCGAGCATGTGGTGGAAAATGTCAGGGCCATGGCAAAAGCACACGCCAAGTTCGGCGATGATGCGAAAAAACTTCGCCAGGTGGTGAAAAAGAAGCCGCAGGACGGCTTTGTCAGCTGGGGTGAGCCGACGTTCAACCGCCTGGTGGAGTCCGTACCGGAACCTCTGACGTCCAGTTTCACCATTACGCACGCCATGCTGCTCAACCTACTGGAGCGCCCTGGCGATCCGTTTCAGGCGGCACGCCGGCTGCTGACCAATAACCGGGAACCGCGTGCAGCGCAGCTGAAGCTGATGCGCAAGGCGCTCGGTATTTACCGCGAGCTCTTGGGAGCCGGGATTTTGGAGCGCATCCCACCCGAGGAGCAGACCGGTGATGGCCGCACCGTGCGGCTGACCGTGCACCTGCAACTGAACTTTGCCCTGAACCAGCCGCTCTCCCCTTTTGCCTTGGCCGCGCTGGAGCTGCTGGATCCCGAGTCTGCCGGTTACGCACTGGACGCGGTTTCCGTTATTGAGTCCACGCTGGAAAAGCCACGGCAGATCCTCTCCGCCCAGCTGCGGCACGCTCGCACCGAGGCCATCACAGCGATGAAGGCCGAGGGGATGGAATACGACCAGAGGATGGCCCTGCTCGATGAAGTCACCTATCCGATGCCGTTGGGTGAGCTGCTGCAGCAGTCATTCGAGGTCTACCGCAAGGGCGCCCCGTGGGTCGGTGACTTCGAGCTCGCGCCGAAGTCGATCGTCCGGGATATGTATGAGCGCGCCATGAACTTCGGTGAGTTTGTCCAGTTCTACTCGTTGGCACGTTCGGAAGGCATTGTGCTGCGCTACCTGGCAGACGCCTATAAGGCGTTGCGCCAGACAGTCCCGCAGGACGCGTTGCGTGAAGACCTGGAGGACATTATTGCCTGGCTTGGCGAGCTGGTGCGGCAGGTGGATTCAAGTTTGCTGGACGAGTGGGAAGAGCTGACCAGCGGTGCCGCGCCACGGCCGCACGATGCGCCGCCGCCCCCGCCCCCGAGCTTGACGGGTAATGAGCGTGCGTTCCGGGTGATGGTGCGCAATGAAATGTTCCGGCGCATTGAATTGGCGGCCGCGGATAATTTTACGGCGCTGGGGGCGCTCGACGACGGCGCCGGCTGGAACGCTGACCGCTGGGCTGATGCGTTGGATGCATATTGGGACGAGCACGAGTACCTCAACGACGGGCCGACCGCGCGGGGCCCGTCGCTGCTGGAGATTACCCCCGCTGCCGGCATCTGGAAGGTGCGGCAGATCATTGATGACCCGGCGGGTAACCACGATTGGACCCTGGCGGCAGAGGTGGATTTGGCGGCATCGGACGAGGCCGGGACCGCGGTGGTACGCGTTCTGAATTTCAGCCGGCTCTGAGTCTTCGCTGCGCTGCCGGTGAAGTCCGGCAGGCCGGGGCGGGCCGATTCAGACGATAGGCTCGGAACATGTCTTTTATTCGTGCCGCAGTGCCCGCCGACGTCCCCGCGATTTTGTCCCTGATCCATGATCTGGCGATCTATGAGAAGGAACCAGATGCTGTCCGGAACACCGAAGAGATGCTGATGCAGGCCCTCTTTGGCACTAATCCTCAAATCTTTGCGCATGTGGCGCTGGAGCATGAAATTGACCACGACGGCAGGGCCGACGCGGTCACTTCGGTACCTGCAGCCGGCGGGTCGGACGCCGTTATGGGCTTCGCGCTATGGTTCCTGAACTACTCCACGTGGGAGGGCACGCACGGGATCTACCTGGAGGACCTCTACGTCCGGCCGGAAGCGCGCGGAGCCGGACATGGCAAGGCACTGCTGCGGACACTCGCCGGCATTGCATCCGATCGGGGTTATGCACGGATGGAATGGAGCGTCCTGGATTGGAACGCGCCGTCGATCAGGTTTTACCAGGGGCTCGGTGCTGCGCCGATGGATGGTTGGTCGGTCTTTCGACTCAGCGGTGAGGCCCTGGCCAGCTTCGGTAGACTCCAGGCAACGGCCGGCGAGGAGCTCCGATGAGCGATAAACGGTCCCTTCCTGCGACGCGCGATAGTGGGCTGCAGCAACGTGTACATCGGCAGGGCACAACGCATGAAACCCGAGGGATGCGGCTCACGGATCATTGGTTCAGCGTTCCGCTTAACCACTCCCGGCCCAAGGAGACACAGCTGGAAATCTTCGCCCGGGAAATAACTGCCTCCGCTCACACGCCCGACGATGTGGCCGGGCTCCCGTGGCTGCTGTACTTGCAGGGTGGTCCGGGCGGCCGCGGCATTCGCCCTACCTCCCTTAACGGCTGGCTCAAGGAAGCCACCGCGTCCTTCCGTGTGCTGATGATGGACCAACGCGGCACCGGTCTGTCCACGCCCGCCACACGCCAGACCCTGCCCTCGGTAGGCAACGCAGCAGCGCAGGCAGAGTACCTTTCGAACTTCCGGGCTGACTCGATCGTTGCCGATGCGGAACTTATCCGAGCCGCAATTGCGGGCGGGCCGTGGACCATTTATGGCCAGAGCTTCGGGGGGTTCTGCGCCCTGACGTATCTCTCCTTCGCACCCGAAGGCCTGCGTGAGGTGTTGATCACCGGAGGCCTTGCCCCATTGACCGGTTCTCCGGACCGCGTCTATCAGGCCACGTACGCCAGGGTAGCTGAACGCAACGCCGAGTATTTTGCCCGTTACCCCGAGGACCGTGCCTTAACCAGCCGGATATTCCGGCACCTGGAAAACGTAACGGAGAATCTTCCGACGGGCGAGCGGCTAACGCCCGAGCGCTTCCAAATGGTCGGAAATTTCCTCGGTGGCAATACCCGGATGGATGCCCTGCATTACTTATTGGAAGATGCGTTCGTCTCCACCGCCGAAGGCTGGCGACTGTCGGATTTGTTCCTGGCCGAGGTCTCGGCCCAGGTCAGCCGTCGGCCCAATCCGCTCTACGCGCTGCTGCACGAGTCGATCTACGCCCAAGGCGACGCCACCAACTGGTCCGCGTGGCGGGTATTAGACCAATACGCAGACTTCCAACCCAGCGGCGAGGCGCCGCTGCTCACCGGCGAAATGGTCTATCCCTGGTACTTCACGCAGGATCCGGCGCTGGTACCGCTCGCGGACGTGGCAGAAATGCTCGCCTGCAGGGACAACTGGCCGGCGCTGTATGATCCGGGGCAACTGGCCCGGAACACCGTGCCGGTGGCCGCGGCCGTTTATCTTAACGACATTTATGTTGATCACGATCTGTCGATGGAAACGGCGGCAGCGGTGCGTGGACTTCAGGCATGGGAAACAGCCGATTATCATCATGACGGCATCACCGAAGACGGCGAGGAAATCTTCGCGCGCTTGCTGGGAATGTGCCGCAAACTCTAGTCCATCGTGCCGGGCAGGCCTATGCGTGCCCGGCAGACTGCATCTGACGCAGTTCCTTCTTCAAGTCCCCCACCTCGTCACGCAGTCTGGCCGCCAGCTCAAAGTGCAGATCCGCGGCGGCGGAATGCATCTGCTCCGTCAGCTGAGCGATCAGGTCCAGCAGGTCCTCGGCCGGCACGGCCGCGAGTCCATCGTGGCGGACCGGAACCGGCGCCTTGCCGCGTGCTTTCCCACGTCCCTTACCCGCGGCCTCCAGCAGTTCACGGGTGTCCGCATCCTCCCGGTTCAAGGTGTCCGTAATGTCTGCAATCCGCTTCCGCAGCGGCGTCGGATCGATCCCGTGCTCCGTGTTGTACTCCACCTGGATGACGCGTCGCCGGTTGGTTTCATCAATGGCTTTGGCCATTGAGTCAGTGATTCTGTCCGCATACATATGCACCTGACCGGAGACGTTCCTGGCCGCACGGCCAATGGTCTGGATCAGCGAGGTGGCAGAGCGCAGGAAGCCTTCCTTGTCCGCATCCAGAATACTCACCAGTGACACCTCGGGCAGGTCCAGGCCCTCGCGGAGGAGGTTGATTCCCACCAGCACGTCAAAGGTGCCCATCCTGAGTTCGCGCAAGAGTTCAACACGCCGCAGCGTATCCACGTCAGAGTGCAGGTATTGGACCTTGACGCCGTGTCCCAGCAGATAGTCTGTGAGGTCTTCCGACATCCGCTTGGTCAGCGTGGTGACCAGGACACGCTCGTTGCGCTCCACCCGGACCCGGATCTCCGCCAGCAGATCATCGATCTGTCCCTTGCTTGGTTTGACAATAATTTCCGGATCGATCAGTCCCGTGGGACGGATGATTTGCTGGACAGTTCCGTCCGCCTTAGCCAGCTCGTACTTCCCGGGTGTCGCGGACAGGTAGACCGTCTGGCCCACCCGTTCGAGAAACTCGTCCCACTTCAGCGGCCGGTTATCCATTGCCGAGGGCAGACGGAAACCGTGGTCCACCAAGGTGCGCTTGCGCGACATATCACCTTCATACATCGCCCCGATCTGCGGAACCGTCACGTGGGATTCATCGATGACCAGCAGGAAATCGTCCGGAAAATAATCGAGCAGGCAGTGCGGTGCGGTCCCTGGTCCTCGTCCGTCGATGTGCCTCGAATAGTTCTCAATGCCATTGCAGAAGCCCATCTCCTGCATCATTTCCAGATCGTAGGTGGTCCTGATGCGCAACCGCTGGGCCTCCAGCAGCTTATTTTGCCCCTCCAGCTCCTGGAGCCGGACGGCCAGCTCATCCTCGATCTGCTTGACGGCACGGTTCATCCGCTCCGGGCCGGCAACATAATGCGAAGCCGGAAAGACGTACATCTCGGTCTCTTCGCGGATAACCTCTCCGGTCAACGGGTGCAGGGTGTAGATCTTTTCGATCTCGTCGCCGAAAAACTCGATCCGAATGGCTTGTTCCTCGTACATGGGGATGATTTCCACCGTATCCCCACGCACGCGGAATGTGCCTCGGTGGAAATCGATGTCATTGCGCGCGTATTGCATGCTGACAAACTTGCGCAGCAGATTATCCCTGCTCATCTGGGCACCGCGACGCAACGTCACCATGCCGGCGACGTATTCCTCCGGCGTGCCCAGTCCGTAGATGCAGGATACTGTGGCCACCACAATCACATCCCTGCGGGTCAGCAAAGTGTTGGTTGCCGAGTGCCGGAGCCGCTCAACCTCCTCGTTAACGGAGGAATCCTTTTCGATAAAGGTGTCCGTCTGAGGTACGTATGCTTCCGGCTGGTAGTAGTCGTAATACGAAACGAAATACTCGACGGCGTTGTTCGGCAGAAGTTCACGGAACTCATTCGCCAGCTGTGCGGCCAGTGTTTTGTTCTGCACCATCACCAGCGTGGGGCGCTGAACCTGTTCGATCAGCCACGCCGTCGTCGCCGATTTACCGGTTCCGGTGGCGCCCAACAGAACAACATCCTTCTCGCCGTTGTTGATCCGCTCCGTCAGTTCCTTAATAGCGGCAGGCTGATCCCCCGCCGGCTGATAGTCGCTAATGACCTCAAAGGGTGCCACAATACGGTTGATTTCCTGCGCAAGACTCATACCCTAACGCTACCGCTTGCCACCGACACGGGTAAGGCGGCCGACTGCCGCATCGATGGAACATCCCTTCCCCGAGCCCGGCGCAGCGCTGGTTGCATGGAAGAATGGCTGGGGAACCACCAGTATCTACTCGGCACCTAAGACAGAGGACATCATGACTGAAAGCAACCCGCAACAGCCTGCCCCCTTCGGCCAGGAGCCCGCAAAGTCCGATCAACCCACTCCTGCCTACGGCCAGTCTGCCCCGCCGGCCTACGCGCACGCAGCCCCGCCTGCCTATGGCACCCAGCCGCCGGCTCCCTACGGACAGCAGCCGCAGCAGAGCTACCAAGGCGCCACAGTACAGGATCCGGGCAAAACGCTCGGCATCATCGGCCTGGTCCTGGCTTTCCTGATCAGCATCGCCGGACTCGTGGTCAGCATCATTGCGCTCAAAAAATCAAAGGCAGCGGGATTCAAGAACACCCCCGCCAAGGTCGGAATCATTGTCAGCATCATTGTTTCGGTGCTCTGGATCGCGGGAATCATCATCGTGGCCATTGCGCTAGTGAACCTGACCAACGAACTGCAGGATGCCTGCGGCAATGGGCAGCCCACCTTCGTGTTCAACGGCATGGAGCAGGCCTGCCCCGCTGTGAAGTAATAGTCCCCCCGGAACTTATCCACGAAGTTATCCAGGAGCTGAGGAGAGCTGCCGTTGCATCCGCTGCGGCGGCTCTTTTTGGTTCCGGACGCGGCCCGGCTACGGCCGCGGGAAATCGGTCCACGGTGGCGTCCATTCAGTAGCGGCGCTCCAGCGTGATACTGCCGGGAAGGCAACGTCCCTGAACCACGGCTCCTTCGCATCGGCATAGGCACCGGTCCCCATGGCATCAGAGTGCTGTGCGGCGGCACCTCGCTTAGCAAACAGATATTCGGCACAGGACGAGGGATTTGCCTGCAGCCAGTCCCGAAAGGCCAGCGCGAAAAGTGCGCCGGCGGATCCCTGCACTCTGACATGGACATTAGCCGGGCGCCCCGGGTCTGCCGAGGCATGCAACCGCTTTTGCCACAGTGCCGGGTCCTGGTTCGGATCATGTGGCGTATCGTGCCAGTCGCCCGGCAGCCGGGGAAAGCCGGCGGCAGCCAAAGCCGGTGCCACTCGGTCAGCATCTGCCAGCGAACGGACGCGAACCTGCAGATCCAGCACATCCTTTGCGCGAAGGCCGGGCACCGCGGTGGAACCGATGTGGTCCACCGCCAGCACATCATCCGGGGCGGCCGCCATGATCCGTGCCGAGAGTCTGGCTGCCTGAGCCGGCCATTGCGGATTCGGCGGCACCAGTACTGCCGGTCCATCCCGGCGCGCCATCCTGCCGTGCCGCAGATTGTCCACAAAGGGCAGCAGCCGCTGCTCCCACAATTGATCCACCTGACGAAGCGCCGCTGCAGCCGTCCCGCTGTTATCGATGACGGCGTCGGCGGCAGCCAGCCGGTTCCCGCGCACGGCCTGCGCAGCGATCCGCGCCGCAGCATCTGCTTCGCTGAGCCCGCGGAGCGATACGATGCGGGCAATCTGCAGTTCAACCGGCGCATCCACCACCAGCACCAGGTGGAATGAGCTCCCCTGGCCCGTCTCCACCAGTAATGGAATGTCCTGCACCACGATCGCATTATCGTTAGCCGCAGCGGCCGCCTCCATCAATTCCGCGGCACGGGAGCGGACCAGCGGATGGATGATGGCGTTCAAGGCGTCGCGCTCGGCGGAATCAGCAAAAATCAGCGCTCCAAGCGCCGCCCTGTCGAGCATGCCATCCGAGCCGACCACTCCCGGGCCGAACTGCCGCGCCACAGCCGCGAGCCCTTCGCTCCCGGGCGCCACCACTGATCGGGCCAGCACATCCGCATCAATCAGGACGGCACCCAGGCTGCGCAGATAACTGGACACCAGCGACTTTCCGCTGGCAATCCCGCCGGTCAGACCAATTTTGAGCATACTTACAGACTAAGCTGATCAGGTGAGCGTTCCCGCCAGTGCGCAGCCATCCAGCGCTGCCGCCGAGCCGGCGGAATACACCGTTCCTGCGGCCGGCCCGGAGTTCCGGCACGAACTGGTAATCAAGCGATCCCGCTTCATTACCGTGCTCCGCCGCGTGGAGACCGAAGACGCGGTCTCCGACATGCTTGGCTCACTACGCAAGGAATTCTACGACGCCCGCCACCATTGTTCTGCGCTGATTCTGGGTCCGGACCGGGATATCCAGCGCTCCAACGACGACGGCGAGCCGTCCGGAACCGCCGGCGCGCCAATGCTTGAGGTACTGCGCAGGCACGAAGCAGGCAGTAGGGACTCAAACGGCGCGGCAGCTGACCTCAGTGACGTGTGTGCCGTCGTCGTCAGGTATTTCGGCGGCGTGCTGCTCGGCGCCGGCGGTCTGGTCCGCGCGTACTCGTCCTCAGTTTCCCTAGCGCTGGACGCCGCCGACCTGGTGCGGCGGCAACGGCTTCGTCTGTTCACCCTCACTGCCAGCCACGCAGAAGCGGGGCGGCTAGAACATGGGCTCCGCGCCGCCGGAATGACGCTTCGCGGGAGCAGCTACGGTCCAGCGGGTGTGCTGCTGGAAGTAGCTCTGCAAGACACACCCGAAGCCATCGCCGCCGCCACGCATCACCTCGCAGCGTTGTCAGCCGGTAAGGCGGTGCCGACCTTCGGCACAACGGCATGGGTAGACGTCAGCTGAGTCCCCGGTTGCTGCCGGTATTGAGTCACCGGCGGAGGTCCCAGGCTGTGGACATTGTCCCGGGCGCGAATCCCGGCGGTTCACAAAGTTCAGGGTGTTGCATTTGCGCGGATACGCATACCGGACGCTTTCGTGGTGGGCCTCGGTCCTCGGCATGCAAAGAGGACCTCCGCCCGCGGGCGGAGGTCCTCTCATTGCAAGTGCTGCGAATACAAGTGCAGCGCTGCCGGGTCCCTACGTGGCGACGAAGTCGTTCGCGTTAGGGGCAGCGGTCCAAGTGCAGCGCTGCCGGGTCCCTACGTGGCGACGAAGTCGTTCGCGTTAGGGGCAGCGGTGCACGCTAGTTGCCGGTGAGCTTTTCGCGCAGAGCCGCGAGTGCCTCATCGGAGGCCAGTGTGCCGGCACCCGACTCGGTAGCGACAGGCTCCGAGGAGTAGCTGGAGGAAGACGAGCCGGAGTCGCTTTCGCTGGTCGTCATGGCAGCCGCGACATCGTCGGCGGCGTGCTGGACAACCTGCTTCTTGTGCGCTTCCCAGCGGGCCTGGGCATCAGCGTACTGCTGCTCCCAAACGGCGCGTTGCGTCTCGTAGCCCTCAAGCCACTCGTTGGACTCCGGGTCGAAGCCCTCCGGGTACTTGTAGTTGCCCTCTTCGTCGTACTCTGCAGCCATACCGTACAGTGCCGGGTCGAACTCGGTGCTGTCGGCGTCGACGCCGTCGTTGGCCTGCTTGAGCGAGAGCGAAATCCGGCGGCGTTCCAGGTCAATGTCGATGACCTTGACAAACAGCTCGTCGCCCACGGAAACAACCTGCTCGGCGAGCTCCACGTGGCGCACGGCCAGTTCGGAGATGTGCACCAAGCCCTCGATGCCGTCTTCGACGCGGACAAACGCGCCGAACGGAACCAGCTTGGTGACCTTACCGGGGACAACCTGACCCAGAGCGTGCGTCCGGGCGAACGTCTGCCACGGGTCTTCCTGCGTAGCCTTGAGCGAGAGCGAAACACGCTCGCGGTCCAGGTCCACCTCGAGCACCTCGACGGTGACTTCCTGGCCGACTTCGACGACCTCGGACGGGTGGTCGATGTGCTTCCAGGACAGTTCCGACACGTGCACCAGACCGTCTACGCCGCCCAGGTCCACGAAGGCACCGAAGTTGACGATGGAGGAAACGACGCCGGGACGGACCTGGCCCTTTTCCAGCTTGTTGAGGAACGTGGAACGAACCTCGGACTGGGTCTGCTCGAGCCAGGCACGGCGGGACAGGACCACGTTGTTGCGGTTCTTGTCCAGCTCGATGATCTTGGCTTCGATCTTCTGACCGATGTACGGAGCCAGGTCGCGGACGCGGCGCATCTCGACCAGGGAAGCGGGCAGGAAGCCGCGCAGACCGATGTCGAGGATAAGCCCACCCTTGACAACCTCGATGACGGTACCGGTGACGACGCCGTCCTCTTCCTTGACCTTCTCGATGTCTCCCCAGGCACGCTCGTACTGCGCGCGCTTCTTGGAGAGGATCAGGCGGCCTTCTTTGTCTTCCTTGGTCAGCACCAACGCTTCGACGAGATCGCCAACGGAAACAACGTCTCCGGGATCAACGTCGTGCTTGATGGACAATTCGCGGGAAGGGATGACGCCTTCGGTCTTGTAACCGATGTCGAGCAGAACTTCGTCGCGGTCAACCTTGACGACGGTGCCTTCAACAAGATCTCCGTCGTTGAAGTACTTAATGGTGGCGTCAACAGCTGCGAGGAAGTCCTCAGCCGACCCGATGTCGTTAATGGCGACAACGGGGGTACTGGTCTTCTCGGGGGTCGTGATGGTCATGTAGTAGGGGCTCCGATGTGGATAGGATGAATAGTCGTTTATGTGCGCACTACGCGCCTATTTAGTCTAGTCACTTCGCTAATCGAAGGCAAAAACCGGACGCCGGCGACGGGTCACACACCGTCTAAAAGTCGGTCAGGGAGTGCGCGGGTACGGGTGCCGCAAATACAGCGTCGACGGCGGCCGCCCCGCCGGTGCGCAGCTCGCCCACCGTGCCGGCTGCCAGCAGGGTCTGTGCGCTGACTCCGGCCAGATACAACTGCGCCAGCTCCGCTGCGCCTAATTCCAGGTCCGCCGGTTCACTTGCGGGCAGTTCCGTAACGGTTCCGACGCCGTCGAGCGTGTGCAGCCGGTAAACACCGCCGGCAAAACCGAGTGCGTCCATCACCTTTAGTGTCACAGTGCCGTCCAGCCAGTAGTGCCGGGCCTGCAGAGCCGCCGTCGTGTCAAGGATCCGAAGCCACAGATGATCCTCTACCTCTGTGACCTGGTAACGCCGCTTGTCCGCCAGAGCCCAGGGCAGCGGATCGGCCATCGGAACGCCCTCCCGGCGGATCCGCTGCACCAAATCCACTGAGCCCAGGAACTGCCATAGGGCCAGGTGGGCGGCATGGTCCGCAGCCAGTAGATCGATCACCTTCAGGGTGGCCGGCGTTTCAGTCTCCAGCACACGGTAGGACACATAGCCCTCGCATTTTCCGTCCTGGCCGTAATACAACGCCGCCCGCACGGTCCTATCCCGGCCGGGCTTGCCATAATTCCAGTAACCGGACACCCGGTAGCGGTAGGAGTCCTGCCGGCCAATCGACCCGAAGGTACCCGCGTGGACACGGTTAAAAATCCGGGGCTCCAGCTCCCGCAATACGCCCGGCTCCGCGATTTCCACGATTCCGCGGCCCGGCTGCGCCGACTTGAGCGCAAAACCGTGGCTGCTGTCCACCTCGATAGTGGCGGCATGAGTGGCCGCGCCAAACCCAAAGCGACCATAGATGGTGGCTTCGGACGCCGTCAGCGCGGCGATCGCGAGCCCGTCGGCTTTGGCACGGCGAAGGTCGGCAGTGATGATGGTGCGCAGCAGCCCGCGCCGCCGGTGCGTGGGCCGGACCGTTACAGCGCTGATCAGATGCGCCGGCAGCAGCTTGCCGGCTCCTACATTGACCGTCTTGCGGTAACTGGCATAGGTGGCCACCGGGTAGTCAGCGTCCCAGGCTCCGTCCAGGGCTGACGCTGCATAAGCGCCGGTGTGGATCCGCCCGTCCTTTTCCTCGGACGTCAAAGATTTTTCGATGTCCAGGTCTTCCGGCGCGCCGGCATGAAAGCCAAAGGCAACGGCCTCCGTCCACTTCGCCGAGGCCGGTTCAACGCCGTCGGCAGCGGACTTCGCCGGGAAGCTGCGGATCTGATAGGGAAATTCTTCGGTCGGTTCCGCAATGATTGTCACAGTTTCCAAGCGTAGAGGAGACTGAGCCTGTCCCGCCAGCGGGCATAATTCACTGCGTGGACAATTCAACTCTGCTGAACACCGGGCCGGTGAGCTGGGTCCTGCTGGCGGTTCTGCTGGCTCTCGCCACGATGGTGTGGCGCGCTGCCTTGGGCCGCCGTGCGCGGGAGATTGTCATTGCCGGTCTGCGGGCGCTCGTTCAGCTCGCCGTCGTGGCACTGTTGATCTCCCGGATGGCCGGGCATCCAGAGCTCGCCTTGGGGTTTGTTGCGCTGATGTTTACCGTGGCGGTATGGACGTCCGGGCACCGCGTTGCGCCATCGGGACGGTGGTGGCTCGCCGGCATCCCGATAATCGGAGGCGTACTGCCGACGGCGGCACTTATGTTCCTCAGCTCGGTTCTGCCGTGGAACGCGCTGGCCATAATAGCAGTTCTGGGCCAGCAGATTGGCTCAGCGATGGCCAGCACAACACTTACCGGGCGCCGGGTAGAGGATGAGCTGATCGTGCGCCGCGGCGAAGTGGAAGCCGGCGTGGCACTGGGTTTTCTCTGGTCCGAGGCACGATCTATGGTCGCGAAGCCGGTGGCCGGCGAAGCCGTGCTTCCCAGCATTGACCAGACCCGGACCTCGGGCCTGGTCACGCTGCCAGGTACCTTCGTTGGCCTAATTCTAGGCGGGGCCAGCCCCCTCGACGCCGGTCTGATTCAGCTGCTGGTGCTCATTTCCCTGTTGCTGGTGAACACCTCAGCGGCCTGGGTCACCATGCTGCTGAGCACCCGGGGTGCATGGCAGCATGAGACAGCCGACCGCTAGTGCCCGGCCTCGTGCCCGCTAGTGCCCGGCCTCGTGCCAGCTGACGCCGGCGCCGACGTGGACATCCAGCGGCACGGAAAGCTCCGCCGCCTGGCCCATCTGCGCCACCACCAGCTTCTCTACCTCCTCGCGCTCCCCGGGCGCGACCTCCAGCACCAATTCATCGTGAACCTGCAGCAGCATACGCGAGGATAGCTGCTGTGCCCGCAGCGCCCCATCCACGCCCAGCATGGCTTTCTTAATAATGTCCGCAGCTGACCCTTGAATGGGCGCGTTAAGCGCGGCCCGTTCCGCCATTTCCCGCAGCTGCCGGTGATCGCTGGAAAGATCCGGCAGATAGCGGCGGCGGCCCTCGATCGTGGCCGTAAAGCCGTCGCTCCTTGCCTGCTCCACCACGCCGCGAAGGTAATCCCGCACCGCACCGAACCGGTCGAAGTAGTCCTTCATGAGCGTGCGCGCCTCGTCCACGGAAACGCCCAGCTGCTTGGACAGGCCGAACGAACTCAAACCGTAGACCAGGCCATAGGACATCGCCTTGACCTTCGAACGCATGGCGCTGGTGACATCCTCGGTGGCGACGTGAAAGACGTGCGAACCCACGAACCGGTGCAGGTCCTCACCCTCCCGGAACGCCTGAATCAGGCTCTGGTCTCCCGAAAGATGGGCCATTATACGCATTTCGATCTGTGAATAATCCGCCGTCAGCAGCGTTTCATACCCTTCCCCCACCACAAATACCTCGCGGATCCGGCGGCCTTCTTCACTTCTGATCGGAATATTCTGCAAATTTGGATTAGTGGAGGAAAGCCGCCCGGTTGCCGCCACATTCTGTGCGTACGTGGTGTGGATCCGGCCATCCTCGGCGGTTGCCTTGTTCAGGCCCTCCACCGTTTGCCGCAGTTTCGACGCATCACGGTATGCCTGAAGCTGGAGCAGGAAAGGATGCCCGGTCTTCACCGCCAAATCCGCCAAGGCATCCGCATCCGTGGAAAACCCTGTCTTGATTTTTTTCGTTTTCGGCATGCCAAGTTCATCAAACAGCACGGTCTGCAGCTGCTTCGGCGAGCCAAGATTGACCTCGTGGCCGATCGCTTCAAAGGCCGCGGCCTGGGCGGCGCTGATGGTGGCGCTGAAGTCGCCCAGCAGCCGGTCAAGTTTCGGGGACGAGACCGCGATTCCGGCCATCTCCATCCCGGCCAGCACCTTCGCCAGCGGAAGCTCAAGTTCGCCCAGGAGTTTGTTGGCGCCGCGCTCCAGCAGCTGGCCGACAAAGTGCTCGCTGAGCTGAAGAGTCACGTACGCTTTCAGCACGGCATCCGCCGCCGTCGTATCTTCCAGTTCCAGCTCCAATTGACCGCTGGCATCGGCACCTGACCCGCCCACCGTGACCTTCAAATGCACTTGGCTCAGGTCGGCCAGGTCGTAGCTGCGCCGATCCGGCTGGATCAGGTAAGCAGAGAGAGCCGTGTCATCGACGATGCCGGCAAGTTCCAGTCCTCGTGCACAAAGTGCCTTGTATACTGACTTGAAATCGTGGACGGCCTTCGGTGCATCCTGGCTGCCCAACCAGTCCCCGAGAGCGGCATCGGCAGCGGCGTCGAGGCCGGCTAACCCGACGTAAGCCGCCGCACTGTTGGTGGAAAAAGCAAGGCCGACGGCGTCAGGCCCGGCGGCGCTGAGCCCGGCGGCTGCTCCGTCAGTGACCAGGGCCAACCCTACGGTGGCTTCGTTTGTTTCGGTGAACCATGTTCTTAGCTCAGCGGCACTGCGCAGGGTGTTGTGCACCGGCG
Organism: Arthrobacter terrae; assembly: GCF_015708085.1. Lineage (GTDB taxonomy): Bacteria > Actinomycetota > Actinomycetes > Actinomycetales > Micrococcaceae > Arthrobacter_M > Arthrobacter_M terrae. The sequence goes on from NZ_JADNYM010000026.1 coordinate 34,159, forward strand.
GGGTGTGGCCGTCGTTCTCGACAACTTCCGCCTCTTCCTCGAAAAGGTCAAAGAGGCGTTTGCGCAGTGTGTTGAACTGCAAAGCATCAAACAGCTCCTCAATGTCGCCGCGGTCCGGACGCTGAAGCACCATTGCTTCCAGTTGCACCGGCAACTGAAGATCGCGCAGCAGGTGGTTCAACCTGCGGTTGCGCTTGACGCTTTCCTCGTGTTCGCGCAGCGCATCACCGACTTTGCCGCCGATGGACCCGATATTCGCCAGAATGCCGTCCAATCCGCCGTACAGGTTTATCCACTTGGCCGCGGTCTTCGGCCCGACACCGGGTACCCCTGGCAGATTGTCCGCGCTCTCCCCCACCAGTGCGGCAAGATCGGAATACCTGTCCGGGCGGACAAAATACTTCGCCTCCACGGCGGCGGCATCCATCGGCGGGATGTCGGAAATTCCCTTTTTCGGATACAGCACGGAGACCTTGTCCGTGATGAGCTGGAACGCGTCCCGGTCCCCGGAAACCACCAGAACGTCCCACGCAGCGGCCTCACCCTGCGCCGCCAAGGTGGCAATGATGTCATCCGCCTCGTAACCGTCCAGCGAAATGGTGGGAATCCGCATGGCATCCATCACCTTGATGATCAGATCAACCTGGCCGTGGAATTCTTCCGGGGTCTTGGACCGGCCGGCCTTGTACTCGGTATATTCGACCGAGCGGAAGGTTGGCGTGTCCAGATCAAAGGCGACAACCACATGAGTCGGTTTGTGCTGGCGGATCATGGTCAACAGCATCGAAGTGAACCCATAGACGGCATTGGTATGCTGGCCCGTATCCGTGGAGAAGTTTTCGGCTGGCAGAGCATAGAATGCCCGGAACGCCATTGAGTGGCCGTCAATGACCAGCAGACGGCCCGGATCTGAACCGGCCGGAATGGCCACCGGTGCCACGTCGGATGCTGCCTGCTGTGCCGTTGCCTCAGGGGCCGTTTTGGTAGTTTCGCTCACAGGTGCCAGCCTAGTCATCATGACCGACAAACTCACACCGAACCCATTTGCCGCGGCGCTGCGGGCGGCAGGCGTCCCGGAGGAAATGCATGACTGGCTCAGTAGCTATGGGATCGGCGCGCTGGTAGAGAAGATGGGCATCCACTTCCAGCAGATCAGCGCGCAGCATTCGGTAGCCACGATGCCGGTCGAGGGGAACACTCAGGTGGCAGGGATCCTGCACGGCGGCTCACATTTGGTGCTGGCGGAAACGCTGGGCTCGTTTTCCGCCGGGGTGCACGCCGGCGCCGGGGGCCAGGCGCTGGGAATCGAGATCGGAGCCACGCACCACCGCAGTGTGGCAGCGGGACTCGTCACGGGCACCTGCACGGCCATCCATTTGGGCCGCTCATTGGCGACCCATGAAATCATCATGCGGGACGAAGCCGGCCGTCGCCTTTCCACCGCCCGGATCACCAATATGATTCGGTCGAAGCCGGAAACTTACGTGCCGCTGAAGTAGGCCGCCGGCGTCGGCCGGACCCTCGTTTTCAAGAACCGGAGAAGCTTTCCTGAACCTAGCGCGCTCTGTGCAACAGCGATCCCTTCCATCTCCGGAACGTAAAGCAGGCCGCAATGGCCGATATAAGGGGCAGGCCGGTCAACACCGCGAAGGTTCCGTCGCCGCCGTCGCCTAGCACTGCCAAGGCGCCCAGCCAACATAGGGCCGCGGTGAAGCAGAGCAAGATCGCCGCTGAAGATCCGTTCCGCGCATTCCGATGGCCCGAGGAACGGATGTGCTTGTTCATGGGTTCCGAGCCGACGTCGGTTGGGGCAGGGGCTTTTCGGTATCTCCGCCGGGTCATGAAGGCCCAGGCTGCCGCTGCCGCTGCCGCTGCAAGCATGAGCAGGGCCAGGACCGCCGGTATTCCGCCGCCGATCAGGACCAATCCCAAAGCTCCGGTCCAACTAAGGGTTGAAAAGAGACCGGCGATGACGAAAAGGTCTTTCCAGAACTGCCGGTATCGCAACACCGGCAGCACACGGTCTTCCACGTCAGTCATAATGGCTCCCCGATCCAGCGGCCCAAGCCGCAGCGGCTTAGGAACCACCCCAGCACAATTCAGTCGTATAGGCAAGGGCTGCTGAGCCGGAGGCACCACAGCAAGAAATATCTCCGCGACAACGGCCGGCAGGGGGTCGAACAGGGGGTCGAACAGGGGGTCGAGCAGGGGGCCGCTCAGCCGGAGTACCGTTTCAAGGTCAGCCGCTCAAACCCCTCTTCCACGTCCATCAGGCGAGAATGTCCAGTCAATGGAGGCCTTGCTGCAAGGCAGCATCCGGCCAAGGAATCGGCATGGGAACGAACGCAGAATCTGAACCAAACACCAGTGACCGCACTGGCTCGAGTGAGGTGCCTGACAAGCAACTGCACCGGTGGAAAGGTGAAGGGGGCGCACTGCCGCCCGAACCGGACGAGGATGAGCCGGAAGCCTTGCGAGTGGAGTATTACACGGAAAGGATCGCCAAAGGCGGCATCAATACCAACCGCGACTTTCGCTACGAATGCACCGGGCGGGCGTGTACCCGTGACCGACTGTTCCCGCGCGGTATGAGCGCAAGGCAGTGGGGAGTGAGGTTTTTGGCAGTCTTAGAAAGTTCTTGGTGAGCATGTGAATGGACACCGAAGTCGTCGGTTCACTCACCTCTCACCCGACGCCATTTTCAGTGAATAACTGTATGGAATGCCCGCCGACATTTGGGGGCGGCCATCATGAGAAAAATAAAACACCGGTGATAGCGCTGCTATGAGACATTTAACCACTGGACCACAACTGGTTCACGGCAGCTGGTCAAGGTCGCCCGATGGGGAACGCCCTGTGGGATACCTGTGTCGCTCAGAAGCTGTTCTATTAACACTGGGCGGAGCTTTGGAGGGGGCACGACAATAACTAGGCAGTCCTCTTAAGGCAGCTGTTCGCGACTAGAAACATCCTTTTCTTGCTTCTGCGGGGACTTTCTGCATTTGGTCCAGCCAAGTGAAACTAGTCTGGCAGCCCGGACGACGGTTAGCGCTATGCCGACCACCATGAAGAATATGTTTGGTCCTGTCCATCCTTCGTCGTCCAACCGCAGGAGAACGGGAAGGATGAGGCATACGCCAACCCCTAGACCACACCAGGCTGAGAACCAACTGCCGCGCGGCGGGGATGACTTTTCCGTCATGATTGACTACCTTTCACTTACCTTGAGGGCACCAAGAATTCTGGTTATTCCATGAGTGCACCATGAACCGTCCCGGGAATCATGCCGCCGTTTTGTTGGCGGCGTCGTCGGCTGACGGGCCGGTTTTTCGAGCATAGTATGTTTGCTCGTATTCCTCGGGTGTCTGGTATCCGAGGGCGGAGTGCAGGCGTTGGGTGTTGTACCAGTGGACCCACTCGAACACGACCTCCACGACATCGGTTTCCGTCTTGAGGGCGCCGGTTCGAAATGGCGAACTCTTGGCGACTGCCTCATTCTTGAACAGTCCCATCACCGTCTCGGCAGCAGCATTATCGTACGCGTCCCCGACCGACCCGATCGATGGCACCAGACCCTCCAGCGCCAACGTGTCGGTGTACCGGATCGAGGTGTATTGGCTCCCGGCGTCTGAGTTAAGCCGAATTCGGTTTAACTCAGATTATGCCGAGAAATCCGTTAAACCGAGGACTGGTCCTGTTGGCCCGTGGTTGGGCGGATTGGCGTCCTGTTTCTCGGCTTAATGATTCGTCGATTATGGGTGCTGTCGAGCTTTGATGGTTGGCAGTGGTCAGGTCAACCCTCGTGTGTATAACCGTCAGGTGGCGGGGCGGGCGGCGGCAGATAGTCCTTGTTTCGCTTTGGCGAGCATGGGGACGGCGCTGTAGGCCGGGGTACTGCTGTCATACCTTTGTGGTGGAGCGGCTACCTGTGGGACGAAAGAGAGCCAAAACGTTAAGCCGAGGAATCTATCCCTGAACCACGGAACGACGCGGTGAGGAGCTCGTTGTCCGGCTTAACGGATTCCTCGGCATAATCTGAGTGGTGGATCAATCCCGCCGGAACGGGCCGGCCGACATCTTGGCGCCGCCAAAGGGCCATGCGCAGGCAATGCTCAACGAAAGCGGTGTCCTTCACGGTCGAAGTCTCCCAGCCCACGATCGCGCGCGAATACATGTCGATGACCAGTGCGACGTAGACGAACCCCGACCACACCGGAACATAGGTGAAGTCCGTGATCCAGGTATGGTCTGGTGCCGGGGCGTTGAAGTCGCGGTTGAGCAGGTCATTGGCCCTGCGACTGTCCTCGCCCTGGACGGTCGTGCGGGTTTTGCGTCCCCGCACGAGCCCGTTCATGGCTTCCTGGCGCATGAGCCGGTCCACGGTGTGCTTGGAGATGTCCGGGAAGCCGTTGCGGGCCAGCCATGCCGTCATCTTCCGTCTTCCGTAGATTACCTCCGGCGCGGGCCTGCCCTTCCCATCCAAGGTCCGGAGCCGGCGCAGCACGTCCGTGATGCGGGCGTCCTCCATGGTGCGCTGCGCGGGCTGGCGTTGCTTCCAGGCCCGGTACGACCGCGCAGCGACCCGCACGCCCTGCTCACGCAGGACCGTGCAGATCGACTCGACTGCGTGGCCGTCTTCCCTCATCTGATCGATGAAGGCACAGATCAGCGGCGGCGCGGGTCGAGCTCCCTCGCGAAGAAAATCGAGGCCTGTTTCAGGATCTCGTTCGCTTCCTTCAAGTCGCGGACCTCCGTGCGCAGGCGCTTAATTTCCTCCAGTTCCTCACTGCTGGGCCCGGTCTTGTCCCCGGCATCAATCTGGGCCTGAATCACCCACCGCCGCAAAGACTCGGCACCGACGCCGAGCTTGGGTGCCAGCGCCTTACACGCGATATATACAGACGGGTATTCAGACAACCTGTCCAGGGTCATGCGCACGGCTCGGGTGCGGACTTCGGGGGGAAAATGCTTCGGCATATCGTCATCATTTCTCAAAAAAGACGACGGCATCAAACCCGGGACGGTTCACTTCGAAGCGGCCTGGTATGAGACCGGACAGGTACGTGGCACCATCTTCGTCAGTTCCAATCTGAGCGGGGTCTCCTTTCATGACGTACTGGTCTCCGATCTACAGCAAGTCGCGCGTGGGGTGACCTGCGTGGGGATCCGTTGGTGTTGTACGACGTGGCGAGCCTATGGTCGGCGGTCCATGCGTGGGCGGGGAAGCACGGGTTTGAGACAGCAATCCCCACCTTCGAGGCAGGCAACTCTGCAAATGGTCCTGTGTTTGGCGTGATCGCTTTCGATCAGGGCCTGCCGTGGCTGCGGGCTGACTCTATGCCCTGTACCGAGGCATACGAGCAGCCGACGCCCGGGTTCAGCGATGCAGGGGCAGTGGTACGGAACGTGGGCAGGTGGGCGTCCACAACTGGGGCAGCCCGATGGGACCGTGCCGTCCTGACCGGCTGGCCCTCATTCCAGGTGCCGCTTCAACCTGAACCGGTTACGCAGGCGTCTCTGCCTGTTGACCCTGAGGGAAGGGCGAACGGGGAATTTGCGATTTACCTCGTCGATGCCGGTCAGCAAGGGATTTATTGGCAGGACATCGCGGCCGAGGAGTACCTAAACGTGTTGTGAGACCCCGGCGCCGCCCGCCCGGCCGCTGTCAGCAACTACGACCCAGAACGCCATCGCCGACGATGCCGGAACCAGGCGCAGCTGCTGACACGCTGAGGAACGCCCACCCTTCAGGGGACAGTCCGTCCGGAGCCCTTCGCGGAAACCGCGACGAAATACCACACTTTGAATCCGGCACTCTTACCGCCTAGGTCGATTACCAGAGGGTCGAAGCAATCGGTGCTGACCGGACCTGTCAGCACCGATTGGCGCGCTTGTCATCAGCGAGTTGGACTTGTCGAGCGAGCCCCAGTTAATGCCGCGGTAAGGGGCTGCCGACTCGGGACCCAGTACTAAGAGAATAGGATCCTAAGCAGTACCCCATTGGAAAGGCGGAGTCCGGGATTGAGCGTCCACATTGGAACATCGGGGTGGAGCTATGACCATTGGGACAACGTTCTCTACCCACCTGGGACCGCCGCCCGTGACCGACTCCGCTACTACTGCCGGAGGTTCGGAACGGTCGAACTGAATGCCAGCTTCTACCGCTGGCCCCGGGAATCAACCTTCGCGGGATGGCGCCGCCGCTTGCCGGAAAAATTCCTTCTGTCGGTCAAAGCTCCGCGCGGCCTGACGCACGGCAAAAAGCTCTATGCCCCGGAGGTCTGGATTGACCGGATCGCACGGTCATGGCACGAACTGGGCGATAAGCGAGCCATCCTGCTGGTCCAGCTCCCGCCGACCTTGGAACGCGATGATGCCCGGCTGGACTACTTTCTGACGCTGCTCCCGACCTGGGTCCAGGTCGCCGTCGAATTCCGCCACCACAGCTGGAACGACGACGCGGTTTACACCCTGCTCGAACGCCATCAGGCAGCCTACTGCGTCATGAGCGGGGCCAGTCTGCCCTGCATTCTGCGGGCCACAGCGCCTTTTGTATATGTCCGCATGCATGGTCCCGACTCCGACTATCTTTACGGCGGGTCTTACTCAGACCAGGACCTACGGTGGTGGGCGGAGAGGATCCGCGAATGGCAGGCCGTTGGCAAGGACGTGTTCATATACTTCAACAACGACGGCGGCGGGAATGCGGTCCGCAATGCCGACACGCTCCGCAGCATTCTGGGCGGCTAATCGCGTAATGCAGCGCGGGCACAATCAAATAAATGCCGAACAGTGCCGCCGCGGCGCACACGGCAAAGCGCCGCTCATGGTCTTCTTGGCATCATTGGTCCCCCGCGCCGGCCGCCTCTGCGGTGTTGGCGCGACGGTTGCCATTATTTTGGTTTATGACGGCCTTGCGTCGTAAATCAGACGGTAATATGACTCGTATTGTCGGCGGCCGAGCAGGTTGTAGAGTACCCGGGCAATTCCGGGGACGTTCGCCTTCATCCATATGTTTCGTTCCTGCGGCGTGAAAGCCTCGAGGATGAAACCGAGTTGGATCATCAGCCGATTCTTCGCAATGCTAGTCCTGCCGTGCTCCCCGAGTTCGTCCCATTCGCGCTGCGAAAGGGACGTTGAGGCGGCCGGAAGGATAAGTGTTTCTTCATTGCCGAGGTGGGTGAAGAGCATTGTGTTGAGTGCTTCGAGGATTCTTACCACCTTGTCGGCCCCTTCACTATCAGCATCGCGTTGCCAAGCGGGCAGTTCCGCTTCGAGTTCTCTCAATATTTCGGCGACGGCGGCGTGTTGCGCCCGCATGTGTTCGACGTGAAGCGCGCAGGATGGGGAGCGGGTCCGAAGTCGATCCCAGAGCAGGAGATCCTCGCCGTCATGATGCTGGTGAAGGTTCCGGGCAATCTCTGCGACGTGGTCGCCGATCACCCTGGAACGCTGAGTATCTCCAATCGGCACCCTGCGCACGAGTGCAGGGGCATCGGTGAAGACACGTCGGAACATGCGATGGATGACCACCATTTCACCCGTGTCGCATCCCATCTTCTCGCCCGCAAACGGAGTGCCGTCGCTGGGCCGTTGCTGAACCATTACGTCTCGTTTCCCTGAAAGGTGAGAAACTGCACGCCATCGTTCAATCTGGCGATGATTCCCCACGGTAATCTATGATTTCCGGCAGTCGGCGCCGGACAATACCGGCGCCGACGTCGGCGCGCTCGGTGCCGCTCCCGGCACCGGGGCAGCCAGCAGGCTCCGCGTGCTCGCCGTTCCCTGCTGAGTGTCCGTCCCCTTAGAGGACTTTGACCGCCAACATGACCTTGGCGGCGAGCGCCAGAACGTCCGCAAGGGACTTGCCGGCCTGATTGACGCCGTCATCGATCTTCTTCCAGTCCTCGGCCCACCGGTCATGCGGGGTGTGCCCTAGCAGGAAAGACAGACCAACTGCCTGACTGAGTTTGTCGGACGGCACCCATTCGTTGGAATAGGCGTCCGTCCGGATCGAGCGACCCCAAAAGACAGACTTGGCGTCGACGCCAGCGGTGTGAAGGCCGGACTCCCAGATGATAGTGCCGTCCGCGGAAGTCAGTTGCGCCGAGGCGCCGCTCGTAAAACCGAGCCCCCAACTGTTGGTCGAGGTAGTCACTTGGAGCCACAGTTGACCTTGGGATGTGACATGACCGAGTGCGTGAATGTGAAAACCCTTGCCCTCTTGATCGGGCCACTGTGCTTCGTGGTTGATGGGAAAATTGGTCATAGTAATGCACCTCTCAAGCGTCGTGTCTGCTAGCAAAAGCGTGCAGTCCCCCGGCTGCACGTTCCAAGCGTTGCAGACTCTCGTGGCCTGTTATATACGCTCTTTGGCGTATTTCGGCTGCCTGTACTAGGGACAGTCCCGGCGCCCGGAGTATGAGACGATCTGTCGCATCAGTGACCTTGCCTGCGCCGCGCACGGTGCCTTCGGTCAGCACCTGCGACGTCAACAGGACGGGGATGTTGGAGCTGCCCGATCCTCCCGCCTCAGCCGTCGGCGTTGCGCTTGAAGACCAGCATCAGGGCCCGCAGGCCGAGGACGAAGCCACCAAAGAGCAGTGCAAAACCGAAGACAGCGTAGAGGCGGATTTGTCCGGTCAGCAAAGGACCCTTGTTGCTGGTAATCAGGATGATGGCACCCAACACCGCTGCGCCGGCGAGGACGGCGACGACGAGCTGCTGGCACAGGCCGGTGAGGTAGCGGCGGTCGGCGGAGTGGGCCAGCATGCGTACGTTGATGGAGAAACGGCCCTGCTCCAGATCCTCGCTGATCTTGTTGATCCGGCGGGGGCAGCCGGTCAAGCATTGGCAGCAGGGCCACCATGCGTTGCTCAAACTCATCTTTCAGGCTGCCATACCCAATTTCCCCGATACCAGCCTGCTACCCTCGGCGCGGGCTGCGGCCACCAAATCCATGCCCGGATCAATGAACAGCAATGTTCCCTCCACAGCGGCCAGGGCCCGGAATGCAGCACCGATCTGGGCCGGCACGGAGAACTTGTGTGCTATCACCAGGGCGAACAACTCACTAAACATTTTCTGGCTGCCGCCGGCCCGGAATCCGGTCCGGAAACTGGTGAGTCACTGTCCCAGTGAACGTTCCACCGCCCGCACATCGGGGTCTTCGGGCCGGTCAAGGAGTTCGATGAGCGCGTCCATGGCGCCGGCGGCGTCGTTCTTGTCGGAAGTTCGCAGCTGCCTCTGCCTGCCCGTTAAATCGTAGGCACGTTCCATGCGCAGCACCCTATCGTCATGGTTGTGCACAAAATTCTAAGCGGGAGCAACCCTGGCAACAATCTCTACCGCACGATGGCTCCAGCGGTACGCTCTTTGGCGTATTTCGCCTGGCTGTACCAGGGACAGTTCCGGCGACCGGAGTATGAGACGATCTGTCGTATCAGTGACCTTGCCTGCGCCACGCACGTTGCCTTCGGTCAACTTCTACGACGTCAGATCCAGATCCGCGCGGGTCGCCGTGAGTAAACCCAGCGTCTGACCACGATGGACCGCCAGGAGCCGGTCGTGCGTGCCGAGCTTGGCATACACCCGTTCCAAGTGCTTGCGGACCGTGGCCGGCGCTATCCGCAAAACCCTGGAGACCGCGACGGCGGTAAGACCGCCCGCGATCAGTTGCAGAACCTCCAACTCCCGGTCGGTCAAACCACTGGCTGCTTGCGCCTCACCAGCGCGCAGTACCTCCGGCCCGGTGCCCCGGCAGGTGAGCAGGCTTAGCATCGCCTGAACGCGCGGCGCTAGCTCCATGTCGTCATCGGTGAAGTCGCGCGAAACCCGGTTCAGCACCCAACCATCTCCGGTCATCCGGCCGAAGCGTACGGTCAGCATCGACAACTGAAAATGAATGCCGAGAGGGCGAAGAACCTCGCTGTAGCTCCCGGTGCGCTGTAACTGCACTTGGCTTGCCAAATCACTCATCCGCCGCGGCGCGAACGACGGGGACGCCAGGTAACTCTGGATGATTGGGTGATCTCGAGCGTGATGGGCCAGCAAAGAAGCTACGGGCGCCTTCTCCAGCTCGGCTGGCGTCCCGCGCAGGACTGCGCTTTGCCGGTCCAGGTCGAGGTGGTTCCAGGTGGCACCGTCGCAATGGAACACGGCAACAAGCATGGCTGAGGTCGCGGCGAAAAATGCGTCACTGTCGGAAATGCCGCATAGCTCGTAGCTGAGCCCGAGCTCCACGTTTTCGCCGCTGCGATCGCGCATAACAAACCACCTTGCCGAGGTTGCTCCATCATTCTGCCACTTTCTCGCTCCTAACGGGAGTCTGCGCAGCGTAGGCGGAGGGAGGACGCAGAGCATCCCGCCTGCAGCCTGCGCGTCTGGGCCAACTCGTCGCGGGCACGGTCACTACGCGAAAGCGCGTACAGACGCCCCCGTCAGACACAGACACAATGAAGGTGCCGGGACATCCCGGCACCTCGTCCTAAGGAGAATGTCATGCATCGTCTATTAGTCGCCTTGGCAGTGGCCGTATGTGCGGCAGGGTCCGTCGCTGGGCCTGCACTTGCCTCATCACCGTCGATCCACAAGAGCGGCTCCGTTGCGGTGGCCTTTGACAACATCCACAAGTCGTAGGCATTTCGCTCAAAAAAACCACTTTCGAATATGAGCGCGGCACTGTGGCGGCCAGTACCGAGTTGAATGGCCGGACCAACAAAAGAGGGGGCCACGGCGACGAGGCATTTGTCGGACGCTGTCAAGTACTCGTCGAACGGGGAGCCCCTGGTAGGCACTATGGCAGCCCTCGCCGCCGGCAGCCCGGTTCGCCGGCGACGTCCGGCTCGACCCGATCACGCTGCCCCGCGAGGCTGCCCAGACCATGGTGGTCGCGACCGTCCGGTTCGCTCCCGGCGCCCGAACCACCTGGCACTCCCACGGGCACGGCCAATACCTCCGCGTCACCCAGGGCGTAGGCCGCTTCGGCGGCCGTGACGGCACCATCATCGAGGTCCACCCCGGCCAGACGCTCTACACCCAGCCAGGCGAGGAGCACCGGCACGCTGCTGCACCGGGCTGCTTCATGGAACACATCGCCATGCTTCAAAACGGAGAGGACCCCGCCAAGGCCACCACCTGGGGCGAACACATCACCGACGACGAATACAAGGGTCGCTAATTGGCTCCGGTTCCGCGCGGACACTGGACATCGTGTGCCAGCCGCCTCCCCCGCCGGGTCGATTCTCGTCACGGAGGGATCGATTCCTGAAGTTGCAGCCCGTAATGACACGCAGTGAGAACACGTAGAAGGCCCGCTCCACGAGGCACTTTTGTTCTCCTGTCGCGTGCACACTATCTATGGAGCAGCGTCTGCGCTGTGGACGTCGTGCCGTAAAGCGTCTTAGCCGCTTCCCGGTCCGGGGTTTTTGAGTCAAATGAGGACGTGCAGCTTTAACTTGACGCGCTGGTCACTGCAGGGGTGTAAAAGCGGGATGTGTTCGCCGATGTCACCCTGATAGCCGGACGGGATTGACCCGGCGACCTCGACTGGGCGGATGATGCTGAACCTGCTGGCTTCCCTGGCTGAGTACGAGGCTGAGTACGAGCGCGGGCTGATCGTTGGACGCGTCAACGCCGGGATGCGAAGGACGCCCGGTTGAAGGGACGCACCGCCGAAGACGCAGCACGCCTCATCTGGTAGAGCCGCGCGACGCTGTACCGCCACCTCGGACAAAACGCCGGATCCGTCAAGGGCCAGTGATCCCAGATGCCCCAGCGAAAGGCAGCCGACTATGGACCCAGTACAGTCGACTTCTGAGAAAGACACATGCCCGAAGAGAGTGACCTCCGCGAGTGACTTCAACTTCAACGGCACCCGAAGACCCGCAGTCGGGGACCACGATCACACGCTTAGCGCCAACCACTGTACCGATAGTACGCTGGCCGGGCCAGCTCGTTCTTACCGCTGACGGAGACATTCGGCACCGCCGCGCCAAGGTCGCGACCGGCGAGCAAGATATGCGATCGCCGAGTTGAACGGAGTTCCGGTTCACGACGACGGCAACACGCTCTCCCGGCTGATTCGTCTGGGTATCGGGGCCCAAGGCCCCGGTCCCCTGCTCGGGTGACGCCTGCCTAATGCAGGGCTGGCACAATCATGACGGAAAACCAAAGAACCCCAGGATCGGCCCGGACAGCGCCGGCACGACGAGGGCGACTCCCAACAGCACCGCCGCGATGCAAATGACGAAACAAAGATATGCAGCCGCTCGTGCAACCTTCGTGCTGGGCACCTGCTCGTCCACGCTCACCGCGTAGAGCCGTACACCAGTTGCGTAAACACCGACTACAAGCACGGCCGAGATCAGCGTGGTCACGGCCACGACGAGAAAGGCTCCCCAATTAATCATGATTTGCCGTTCTGCTTTGCGTCCGAGGATTTGGACTGTACTGCCGGCAACGAACCGGTGCCGGCGCCGGGCCCGTCCGCGGCCCGGGTGGCCTGTTCGACTGCGGCCTGTGCCGCGACCCTGGCTGCCGCTTTCTGCACTGCCTTGGCGGCGGCCTTTTCAGCGGCACGTTCGGCGGCACGGGCCTTGGCTGCAAGCCTGTCGCGCTCTTTCTTACTCGGGATATGGACCGTCTCACCGACGGCGTCGACGTCGCTGATGGCGTTCGCGTGGTCCACGTGGCCGCGCTGGGATCGGACGAAGATAAAGAGAATGGCCCCGAGACCGACGACGGCGTCAATCAGCACGCCGATGGTCCCCACGCCCGCGATAAAGGCCGCCAGGCCGCCGACAATGGCGGCTGCCGGAAGAGTAAAGAGCCAGCCCAGCGCGATCTTGCCGATGGCCCCCCACCGTACGGTGGAACCAGTTCGTCCGAGACCGGAACCGATCACTGACCCCGAAGCCACATGGGTGGTGGAAAGCGCAAAACCGAGGTGCGAGGAGGCCAGAATGGCTGCTGCGGTACTCGTTTCCGCGGCGAAGCCCTGGGCCGGCTTAACGTCTGTAAGACCGCTGCCGAGAGTGCGGATGATCCGCCACCCTCCCGTGTACGTTCCCAGGGCGATGGCCAGGGCGCAGGCACCGACCACCCAGAGCTCCGGTCCGGATCCGACCTTTTGCATGTTCGCGGAAATCAGCACAAGTGTAATGACCCCCATGGTCTTCTGCGCATCGTTGGTGCCGTGTGCCAGCGCAACCAGCGAGGAGGAGAACACCTGGGCATAACGGAATCCGCCGCGCTTTTGCACCAGTTTGTCCCCGGAGTCGGGGTCCGTCCGCCGAGTGATCCGGTAGGCGAGCTTGGTACACAGATAGGCAACGCCGCCGGCAATCAGCGGCGCCACCACGGCGGGCAGGATGATCTTTGAAAGCAGCACGCTCAGGTCCACCGCGTGTAAACCGATCCCTACCACGGCTGCACCGATAAGGCCGCCGAACAGCGCGTGCGAAGAGCTGGAGGGCAAACCGAACAGCCAGGTGACAAGGTTCCACAAAACTGCGCCCATCAGCCCGGCAAAAATCATCACAGGGGTTATTTGGACGCCTTCGCTGCCCTCCCGGATTAACCCGCCGGAGATAGTCTTGGCCACCTCGGTTGAGAGGAAGGCACCCACCAGATTTAGCACAGCTGCCAGCGCCACTGCAGTTTTCGGTTTAATAGCTCCTGTGGCGATGGGCGTAGCCATGGCATTGGCTGTGTCGTGAAACCCGTTCGTAAAGTCGAAGAAGAGAGCCAGCGCTATGACAAGCACGACCATGAAGGTGAGATCCACCCGTGATCCAATCTGAGAGGTCAACTGCGGACTGTCAAAAAATCTGGCTGTCGTTACCCGCGGACAGTGCCCGCCGGGATTTCACCAAACAGTAATGATCTTATGTTGCCGACAGCTACCCGCCAAAGACGCCTTCCGGACTTCTGGCACCGGAGGCCGAAGTGATAGCCCTATAGATCGTCCTGATCGAGGATTCCGGCTCCGAACCGGCCCAGCGGTGAGCCACCGAAGTTCGCATCATCGTCGCTGCCGTCGGCCTCGTTCCCGGTGGGTGTTTCACCAAAGTCCACGTCTTCAGCTGCCTCGCCCATGGTGGGTTCATCCGGCGGAATCTGCTCCTCGCCGGACTCATAACGGGCTTCCTCCGTCTGGTCTTCCAGGTACTGCTCTGAACGGTAACCATCCGGCGCCGCTTCACCGCCTTCTATCAGCGGATCATCGCGCCAACGCTCCGGGTTGGCTTCGGCTGCCCCTGGATAATCATCCGGGCCGCGGCCGCTGAGCGGATCGGGGCCGTTAGCCCCGGGTGTTGAGGGATCATCGTCCGCGGCCGGGTCGCCTGTGCCGGCACCAGCCGCATCCGGCATGCCCGACGTATCGCTGAATATGTTCAGTCCCATTTCTTGAACCTGCTCTTCGGGAATGTTTTCTTCACTCATACTGGACCCTTTCCGAGGTTTACTGCTGTTTCCTTTCAGCAACCCTACTCAGCGCCGTCCGGGCTGGCTACAGCGCATCCTCCTCAAGGGAGGTCTCTTCGTTGGTCGCAAGCGTCAGCACGGCCTCTTCGATGAGATCGTTGGCCTCCACTTCCCTTTCCACCCGGCGGAGAGCGAGCGCGACGTCGCTCTCCGGGCAATTGCCCGCCATGTCTACCGCAGCCACCAGGTACAGCCGGTTAGGGCCGACAAATTCAAGGTGAATATAGGTGACGCGCTCAATGTCCCGATGCTCCAGCAACATCCGTAGAGCGGATTGTTCAAGCTCAGGAGTAACCGCCTGGCCGACCAGGAAGCGGCGGTTCCTGTCGATGAGCACGACGGCGACGACGGCCAGCAGCAGGCCGACCAGGATCGAACCCAGCGCGTCCGGAACTGCCGATCCAGTCACCTGATGAAGGAAGATTCCCGCGAAAGCAATGGCCAGGCCCACCAAGGCAGCCGAATCTTCGGCAAACACGGCCCGCAGGGTGGGATCGGAGCCGAGCATGACATCCTCCAGAACGCCCCGCTTGTGCCGGGCCGCGAGCTTCCTGGCCTGGCGGAGGGCCTGCAGAAAGGACATGCCCTCCAGGACGAACGAGACCGCCAGGACAATATAGGCAATCAGGAAATCCGATGCCGGTTCCGGTGTGAAAAGCTGCTGGACTCCGTGCATGATGGACACCGCGGCCCCGGCGGTAAAGAGCCCGCATGCGGCGAGCATGGCCCAGACATAGGCCTCACGGCCGTAGCCGTAAGGGTGCGCCGGGTCGCCCTTCTTTTTGGATCTCTTGTCCGCAATGATCAGAAAGACCTCATTGCCGGTATCCGCCCAGGAGTGGGCCGCCTCGGCCGTCATCGACGCCGAACCGGTGAGCGCGGCGGCCACCGATTTCGCGACGGCGACCAAAAAGTTGGCGCCAAACGCAATCAGGATGGTCAGCAGCCCCGAGTCTCTGGCCTTCGCAGGAGTATTTCCGCCATTGAGCCGGACAGTGCTCTGCCCTGGCTCAGTCTCTGCCGGTTGGGTTTGTCCATGGGCCCAGAATACTCACTGACCGCCGGAACAGGGACTTTCACTGCTCCAGCCCCACAGGGCCTGGCCGGCTATACCGCCGTCGTGCTGCTCCGGCTGGTGCCGGACAGCCGGATGGCACGCGCTGCCGACGAGCGCCGATAGGCGCCAAGGAAAGCAGAAATCCGGCGGACTGCTTCTTCGATGTCCGCCACGGCCGGCAGAATCACAAAACGGAAGTGGTCCGTCGTCGGCCAGTTAAACGCTGTCCCGTGCGAGATGAGGATTTTTTGTTCCTGCAGCAGGTCAATCACGAACTGCTCGTCGTTCTCGATGGGGTACAGCTGCGGGTCCAGTCGCGCGAACAGGTACATCGCCCCGGCGGCAGGGACGGCGCTGACGCCGGGTATCGCGGTGAGTAATTCGTGCGCACGGTCCCGCTGCTGGCGCAGTCTGCCGCCGGGCGCCACCAGATCATCGATCGTTTGATAGCCGCCCAGGGACGTCTGAATAGCGTGCTGGGCCGGGACATTGGGGCACAGCCGCAAGGAAGCGAGCAATTCCAGCGCTTCGCGGTACTCCGACATGGCAGCGCGCGGACCACTCAGGGCTACCCAGCCGGACCGGTAACCGGGCATCCGGTAGGCCTTGGACAAACCGCTGAATGTCAGCGTGCACACGTCGGTGGCCACCGACGCGGTGTGCACGTGGACCGCGTCCTCGTAGCGGATCTTCTCGTAGATTTCGTCGGAGAACAGCACCAGGTCGTGCTTGCGGGCCAGGTCGGCAAACCGCTGAAGGATGTGCCGCGGGTAGACGGCACCCGTGGGGTTATTGGGGTTGATGATGACAATCCCCTTGGTCCGATCGGTGATTTTGGCCTCGACATCTGCCATGTCCGGCCACCACTGATTGGCCTCGTCGCATAGGTAATGCACCGCGCGGCCTCCGGTCAGCGTCACCGCGGCCGTCCAGAGCGGGTAGTCCGGAGCCGGGATCAGAACTTCGTCGTCGTTCTCCAGGAAGGCCTGGAGCGTCATCGAGATTAGTTCGCTGACGCCGTTGCCAATGAAGATATCCTCCACGCCGATCTGCATCAGGCCCTTGGTTTGGTAGTACTGCGAGATCGCGGTCCGAGCGGAAAAAATGCCCTTGGAGTCGCTGTATCCCTGGGACCCGCGTAAGTGATGAATCATGTCCACCACGATCGATTCCGGAGCTTCGAGACCGAAAGGTGCCGGGTCACCGAGGTTCATCCGCAGAATCCGGTGTCCCTGCGCCTCCATTTTTTTGGCTGCCTGAAGGATGGGGCCACGGAGTTCGTAACGGACGTCTCGGAGTTTGCTGGAATGCTGCATCTGGGGCATGCTCAATCTTTTCACACCCTGCTTTGCCCGCCGGGACCCTGCTGGCGGCCACTTCGCACCCATTCCTTCCGCAGCCGCTTTCCTAAACCGGCTCCCCCGGTAGACCGTTGCCCGTCAGTGCTCCCGCAGCCGTTCCGCCGCCCGCTCGGCAGCGTTCCGGGCCGTGGCTGCGGCGCGCGCCGCGTGCTCCTGCTGCCGCTGCAGGCGCTCCACTTCCCGGTCCGCGGCGGCAATGTTGCGCTTTGCTTCGTCGGCAAGGTCCGTCAGCTCACCGAGCCGGGTGCGCAACGCAGTACGCGTTGCTGTAAGTTCGCGGTTCTGTTGCCGAAGGCCCTCCGCGGTCCGTTCCGCCTCCGCTGCCGCGCGATCTGCTGCTTCGGTCTTCCGTTGTGCCGCTTCCCGCATCCTGGCTGTCAATCGTGGCCCCGCAGATTCGCCGTCTGCAGATTCGTCCGCTATTTCACCCGACGCGGTCTTCCCGGCCTGGCGCACCTGCGCCGCCACGGCTCCGGAAAGGTCCACCGTGCCCCAGCCGTCTGCTGATATAGCGCGCGTCAGCGTTCCGGTCCGGACAGCGGCGGCGGCCCACGCGTCGGTCGTGGCCGCGCGCAGCGTCTGTTCAACGTCCCGGAGTACGGCGTCGCTGGCCTTTGAACCCAGGTCCGCGGCCAGCTCCCGGCCGGATTTCAACAGCTTGGCGAGCAGCCCGCGGCGCTCCCGGCTGAGGCTGCGCATCTTCGCCTGGTCCAACTCCGCCTGGGCCTGCCGGAGCTTTTCCCCCACTCGCAGCAGCCCGTCAACTTCCTGTGGGCGATGGATGACCAACATATTCACCAACCATGCCGCCGCTGACGGTTTTGCCAAGGTGCCGATGCGCTGCGCCAATCCCGTCCTCCCGGCGGAGTGCGCAGCCGCAGCGCCTTCCTTCCGGGCGGCAGTGAATTCCGCGGCCGGTAAGCGGTAGAGCCGCGTAACTTGCTGCGCCAGCACGTCGTCGTCGTGCGCCTGTGCCTGTTCACCCGCCATACTGCCGACGACCCTCTCCGGCAATCCACAGGGGGCAGGCCGTAGAGAGGCTAACGGCTACGAAACCGCCGGCACCCATGTGGAGTCCGGAATTTCCCCGGGCGCTGGGCACCGGCTTGGCGAACGTACCGCCAGCGGCGTCGACGGCGTTCATGGACAGTTCAGACACCTTGACCCTCCCCGGCCAGCACCACCGAGCAACTGCGCCGTCCCCAGTCTGGTCTGGATGTGGCGCTGAACGGAACCGTCACGGACATGGCCCCGTCCCGCACGGATAGGGCCAAGCGGGACTCACCGGCGCAGCGGCAGCTCGTCGCTGAACCATGCACGCCTCCTTACACCAGTCCGCGGCACTCCCAGCAGATAAATATCTTATTCGGATACAACAGTAAGACGCTCTTAACACTTGCCGGTGTTCGTACCGGTGCCGGTGCTTCTGGAGCCCCTTGCGCAAAGGACGCCTGTAGTGCAGCTTAACTTCGATTATTGGTCCATTGTGGCCATTGCTTTTCTTTTGTCTGCACTGAATTCTGTAGCCGGTGCGGTTCGTCTGCAATCCTGGCCGGCCCGGCTCAACCAGCTGCTGACGGCCCTGATGGCGTTGTCGCTGGCGACGGTAGCACTCCATCTGATGCCCGGCGGCGCCGTGACGGCCGTCGGCGCCGTCCTGCTGCTCGCGGCGGCCTGGTTCCTGTTGCAATGTCTCCCCCGGCGTCCCGAATGGGCCAGACACCAGCACCGCGGCTGGCTAATATACCGCGCTACCCAATTGGCTCTGAGCTACTGGATTGTCACGGTGTTTTCCGTGAGCGCCGGCAAGCCCGGCCCGCCCGTCCACCTGCTCGGCTCCATTCTGCTCTCTGTCTACGGTGGGGTGCTATTGGTGATCGCGGCGGTCATCTGGCTCCTTGCCACCTTTGCCACCCCGCGACGGGACACTTCGGCACAGGCGGTGGCTAAACCCCAAGGACTAGCGGAAGCATTAGTCGCCGGCGGTCTGGCCTTTCTCCTGATTGCGTATGCCTGACGCTTAGGCTCGCTGCGGATGCCTGGCTTCGTAAAAGAGTTCAGGCAGCTTCCGGATTCGCGCCTTGGTAGTCAGCCTGCTTAGTATTGGCAGGGTAACGTCCCCGTTGCGGTCAGGAGCCCGACATTGGCTGGCAGTTTCGAATTGGTTGATGCGTCCGACGGTGGGTATCGGATCAAGATGCTTGGTGGCGGTGGCTCGCTCCTGGCGGTCTCTATGTCTTATCCCAGCAAAGCTGCAGCCGTGCGCGGTATTGAGGTCCTGCGCGAAATCGGCGGGACCGGTCTGGTCAGGGACCACAGCTGCGGGACCGAGTCAGCCACGTGCGAGGACGACCAGACGGCAGACGCTCGAATCGCGGTCCGGAACCGCACCCCTCCGCTGCATAGCCATTTGAGCACCGGCTGGCCGTAACCGAGCCGACGGTGCTGGGGCCCAAGCGTGGCTCGAAGGAGAGTTACCGGCTATCAACTGCAGCGGTATTCATGTAGGGTCTACACAGCCACAGTGCGTGACACGTTTGTCACGCATCGTTGACGTAGAATGGGAGCGACAGGGGTGGTGGTCGAGCGGCCTCTTCCCCCAGCGTCAGCCCGGCACCTGTACAGTGCCGGGCTGACAAATACAGTGCCGGGCTGACAAACACGGTGCCGGGCTGACAAACCCATGGTGCCGGGCTGACAAACCCATGGTTCGGCTCACAAATACGGTGCCGGGCTCACAAACACAGGGCTCGGCTCACAAACACAGAGCTTGGCCGGCAAACACCTCCGAACGGAGACCTTGATTATCATGGATTCCAACCGCCTGGACGGATTAACAGCGATTGTCACGGGGGCGAGCCGCGGCATCGGGCTGGCCGTGGCGCACCGGCTGGTAGCCGAGGGCGCCCGGGTCTGCATCACAGCACGGTCACCGGAACCGCTGGCCGCAGCGGCAGCGCAGTTCCCCGAAGGGTCGGTACTCGCTCTCGCCGGAGCAGCCGACGATCCGCAGCATCGGCGGGAGGTGCTGGACGCCGTCGCTCGTAGTTTCGGCAGGCTGGACATTCTGGTCAACAACGCCGGCATCAATCCGGTCTACGGAACGCTGATGGAATTGGACCTGGCCGCGGCCAGAAAGATTGCTGAGGTTAACATCTTTGGAACCCTGGCCTGGGTGCAGGACACCTACCATCATCCCGAACTCGACTTCGCCTCCCGCGGCGGCGCCGTGATCAATATGTCGTCCGTCTCCGCGCAGACACCGGCCTCCGGGCTCGGCTTCTACGGTATTAGTAAAGCCGCCGTAGAGCACCTGACCCATTCCCTTGCAGCCGAGTTGGGACCGACCGTGCGCGTCAATGCTGTCGCTCCCGCCGTGGTCAAGACGCAGTTCGCGCGGGCGCTCTATGCCGGACGCGAGGCAGCCGTTGCCGCGCAGTATCCGCTCGGCAGGCTAGGGACACCAGAAGACGTAGCCGCCGCCGTCGCATTTTTGGCCAGCAGCGATGCCGCTTGGATCACCGGTCAGGTGTTGAACCTCGACGGCGGACTGCTGGCCGTCGGAGGCACCGCTTAGACCGTGCCATGATCGGCAGACAGACACACAGACACACAGACAGTCTGTCTGTCACGGCGGCGACTAGAGGGATGCCCGCATGGCCATAGCAGCGGTGACCAGACCGAGCACTCCGGTCACTGCCGCCAGGATCCACAAACCAAACAGGAGACCGTTGCGCTGACGAACGCCCGGCGAGCTTCCGGCCGATACGACGTCCGCGCGGAATAAGGCCAGACACGCACTCCCGATGGCAATGATCCAGAAAATCCATTCGATAATTCCGTAAACATACTGGCTCATGGCATCGCTCCTTTTCCGTTGGACGGCCCCGCCGCGCCGTAAACCTTCGGCGAACAGCCCAAATTACTCGTCACTTCAACGCTAGCATCGCGCCGGGCTGAAGGACAGGATGCTTCCCCAAAGCCCATTTCGACGGCAGTGGGCGGACAGCCGCGGCATTGACGGCGGTCCGGATGCTTTGGCGCGCGGTGGCATCCAGCGCCGGCATTTCCTCCGTCACAGGGTGCGCCTGCGGGCTTGCTAAGGTTCTTTCATGAGATTGCACCAACTCAAGAGCGCAACCGGGATCCTCAGACTCACCATCCAACGCACTGTAGTCGGCTTTTTTGCCCTCCAGGGCGCAGTCATCGCAGGACTGGTCGTCATGGACACCATCCGTAAACACGGCAGACGCAAGCGCGTGGGGTTCCCGCGTCCGGGGACGTTCGAAAGCGAGGTGGCCGGTTCCACCACCACGATCTATACCTACGGCGAAGACTTGTATACGGAGATGCTGGCGCAGATCCGGCAGGCCAAGCAGCGGATCCTGATGGAAACCTACATCTGGAAGAACGACAAGGTCGGCAGGGAATTCAAAGCCGCACTGGCGGAAGCCGCGGAACGCGGCGTGGAGGTCTTCGTGATTTACGATGTCTTTGCGAATCTGGTGGTGCCACGTTCATTTTTCCGTTTTCATCCGGCGATCCACGTTTTGCCTTTCCCCGTTCTGCGGCCCTCCATCGTCTTCACCAATGTCCGCGGCACGGGGCTGGATCATCGCAAGCTCCTGATCGTCGACGAGGAAATCGGTTTCGTCGGCGGCTACAACATTGGTTCCCTCTATGCCACCCAGTGGCGGGATACCCATCTAAAGATCTCCGGGCCGTCCGTATGGGAGCTTCGCCAGGCGTTCGCCACGGTCTGGAATCACTATCGAAAGGGTCTTCCGGAGCTGCGGGAGACTAACGCTAATTTCTGGGAACCGCGCGTGCGGGCCGTCAATAACATTCCGTCCAGCTTGGTATTTCCCATTCGCGGCATCTATCTCGATGCCATCGACCGGGCCAGCCATCACATCTACATCACCATGGCTTACTTCATTCCTGACCAGCAGATTCTCGATTCGCTGCTCAGTGCCAGCAGGCGGGGGGTTGATGTGCGGGTCATCCTCCCCGAAGACTCGAACCATGTCCTCTCCGACTGGCTCTCGCGCGGCTTTTACACGGCCCTCCTGCGCGACGGAGTCACGATACTGCTGTACCAAAATGCCATGGTCCACGCGAAAACGGCCACCATTGACGGCCAGTGGTCCACCGTTGGCACGGCAAATATTGACCGGCTCAGCCTGACCGGCAACTACGAAATCAACATGGAAATCTACGATGCCAACCTCGCCGCCGATCTGGAAACCATATTTGCCATCGACAGCGCCAACAGCCGCATCCTGACGCTGGAGGAATGGCAGGACCGCCGAGTGGCAGCCCGGTTCAGCGAATCGATCCTGGCCCCCTTGCGTCCCCTGCTGTAGCCCGGGGGCCGGTTATTCCTGGAGCGGAAGTTCATGCTGGCTAAGGCACAAGTACAGTTTCCCGTCCTCAATCCGTTCGAGTTCATCCGCGGCCGCATACGAGTTCCGCGCCAGAAAACCCTTGCCGTCGATTTTGACGTATCCCGTCCGGAACAGCCTGCGGGCCATCTCCTCAGGAACCCTGGGTTCGGTGCCGACCATCGAGTTTAATCCCACAAAGAGTACGTTCTGGGCAGCCGTGGAATAGACTTCTTCGAACGCCGCAGCCTTCGGATTGGGCCCCTTGACGTGATCGACCTTTCCAATCATCTTGCCGCTCGCGTCAACCACCCGCATGCCCTTGGCCACCAGCTCCAATAAGCTCATCCTGCCACGCTCCTTGTATCGAATCGAACCAGACTGCTGCCCTGCCCTGAACGGCGCCGGACCGTTTGCTGGTCTTCCTGTCAGCGTAGCCCGGCGGGTCGAGGAATTCGACTTCAGGGAATCATCAGCACCTCCGCGCCACGGCACTAATGCCCCGGCAGATTCCGCGATCGACCCCCGGGGCACAGAGTTGTTCGATAAGCTGCGTTGCAGGTTCCTTGGCCATATCCGGTACCCCGGCGCACCCCGTGAAAGGTCCTTGCCAATGTCAGCATCCCCTTGGTTCCACAGCGCTGTGGTGTATCAGGTCTACCCCCGCAGCTTCGCCGATTCCAATGGAGATGGCATCGGCGACATCCGCGGCATCCTGGGCAAGCTTGACTATCTGCACCGGCTTGGCATCGACGTCCTGTGGTTGTCTCCGGTCTACGCTTCGCCGCAGGACGACAATGGCTACGACATCAGCAACTATCAGGACATCGACCCGATCTTTGGAAGCCTTGATGAGCTCGATGAGCTGATCGCAGCTCTGCACTGCCGGGGGATGAAACTTGTGATGGATCTGGTGGTCAACCACACCTCGGACGAACACCCGTGGTTCCGCGAATCCCGCTCGAGCATGACCAGTCCCAAGCGTGACTGGTACTGGTGGCGTCCGGCTCGTGAGAACACCATCGGGGGCGCCCCCGGTGCCGAGCCGAACAACTGGGGATCGGCGTTCTCCGGCCCGGCCTGGCGTTACGACGCGGACTCCGGCGAATACTATCTGCACCTCTTCTCCGCCAAACAACCCGATCTGAACTGGGAAAATGCGCACGTCCGGGCGGCCGTGTACGAGATGATGAACTGGTGGCTGGACCGGGGAGTGGATGGTTTCCGAATGGACGTCATTAACTTCATCTCCAAGGACACTTCGCTGCCCGATGGGCCAATGGCCGAGGGCATGCACTACGGCAACGGCAGCCCTTCTTATATCAGTGGTCCGCGGATCCATGAATTTCTGCACGAGATGCACCAGCAGGTCTTCGCGGACCGGGAGCGCGATCTGCTGACAGTTGGCGAAATGCCCGGCGTCACTGTGCAGGACGCCGTCGCGTTCACAGATCCCGCACGAGCGGAGGTCGACATGGTGTTCCAATTCGAACATGTGGCCCTGGACCATAAGGACGGCAGCAAATGGCTTCCGGGACCGCTGAAACTGACGGATTTGAAGTCCTCGCTGGGCCGGTGGCAGGAAGGGCTGGCCGAGCGTGGTTGGAACAGTCTTTACTGGGGCAATCATGACCAGGCCAGAGCAGTGTCCCGCTTCGGAGACGACGGGGAATACTGGGAGCTTTCGGCCAAGATGCTGGCTGGAATCCTGCATTTGCACCGCGGCACACCCTACATTTATCAGGGTGAGGAATTGGGCATGACCAATATGTCCTTCGCAACCATCAGCGACTACCGGGACATCGAAGTACTCAATCACCATCTGGAGGCAACCACGCAGTTGGGCCACACCGATGCACAGGTGCTCGCCGCCGTCGCGCCTTTGAACCGCGACAATGCACGGACCCCGGTGCAGTGGGATACCACCATTAACGCTGGGTTTAGTGCCGGCACGCCATGGATCGCGGTCAATCCGAATCACCACCGGATCAACGCAGCCACCCAGTTGGACGACCCGCACTCCGTTTTCAACTTTTACCGGCAGGTCATCGAGCTTCGCCATACTGACCCCGTCGTCTCCGAGGGGGATTTTAATATGCTGATGCCCAGGGACGAACAGGTCTATGCCTTCCGGCGCTCGCTGCCCGGCACCGAGCTCTTGGTACTCGGCAATTTCTCCGACACTGTGCAGTCGGTCCCACCTGCACAGATCCTCGGGCCGCAGGACACTTCATGGGAGGGGGCCGAGCTGGTGCTGGGCAACTATCCCAAGACAGACGGTGACCAGACCGCGCATCAACAGGTCACTGTCCCGGCGGCCATCTCCCTGCATCCGTGGGAGCTGAAGGTATTACGACGGCGCCTTCCGTCCAGCGGAGTCAGGTAAGACCAGAGGGGGGCAGCTACAGGCAGCCGAGATCGCGGGCAGCTGCCAGTACGTCTGCTGCGGAGACGGCCAACAAAGCAGGGTCGGGGATGGCCGAGAAGGTATCACCTCGACGAAGCTCCGCCCTGGTAAGTGCGATGTGCGGGCCCGGCGGCGGACCCCATTCGGAAACCGGTGCAGGGCCGAAAATAACTACGGAGCGGCGACCATATGCCGATGCCAAATGTGCCGCCCCGGTATCTGCTGACACGACAATCGAGGCTCCCGCGATGACGGCGGCGAATTCATCCAGGCCCAGGGTACCCGCGACCACCCGCTCCTGCGGCAGACCTGCCAGAGCCGCAACCTGCAGGGCCCGTCGGCGCTCACCCTCGCTGCCGGTAAACGTCACGCAGTGGCCGGCCGCCTCAAGGCCGCGGGCGACGGCGGCAAACCGTTCCTGGGGCCAGAGCCTGCTTCCGTAGGCGGCACCCACATGGACCACCGCTGCCGATGGCAGCGGGTTCGCTACCATCGGCAGCTGCAGGCGGTAGTCCAACGGGTCAGCGGGAATACCGTGCCACTGCAGCAACTGCGCCCAGCGCTCGCGTTCATGCACCCCATCGCGCCATTGTGGGCCGTCCCAGCCTGGACCGAGGTGCCCGATTCGTCGTTTCGGTGCCAGTTCGTCGAGCCGATACAGACTTTCGGGTCCGCTCCCGTGCAAATTGACGGCCACCTCAACGCGGCCCGGGGACAGGGACAGCGGGTCATCGAGCCCCTGCGTCTTTAAAAGTGTGTCTACTCCCCCCACGAGTGCAAGTACAGGGGCAAGCCACGGCTGCGCAGCATAAATGAGCCGATGCCCCGGATATGCGCGCCGAAGTGCGTGCAGCGCAGGCACCGCCACCAATAAGTCCCCCAATTTAAGCGCGCGAAGAGCGAGCACCTCGGGCCTGCCGTCGGAAGGAAGACTATCCACGCCGATCCTTTACTGAGTTATTCGTCAGATGTCCTCGATATGTCTACAGTCTTATCGCACCATACTGCGTCGGACTTTGTAGCTGGCCGGAAATCTGACTGGCCCAACCAAAGTACAGCGCCGGGAGAAGAATTCCCCGCAGCTTCGTTTAGCTCCTGTTTCATTGGGGAACAGTGCTTATATGACGAGTATCGGCGAGGACGCAAAAGTCTGGACGGCAAGCACAGCATCTTCCGGCACAGCACCATCTGACGCAACGTTATTTGACGCCATTCTCTTTGATCGTGACGGAACGCTGGTGGTGGACGAGCCGTACAACTCCGATCCGGAGCTGGTGATTCCGGTTCCCGGGGCGGTTGCTGCTGTTGCGGCCGTACGCCGGGCGGGTTTGCGCACCGGCGTTCTCACCAACCAGTCCGGAATCGCCCGTGGGCTCCTCACCGCGGCGCAGGTGCAGGCGGTCAACCGCCGCGTGGACGACTTATTCGGTGCATTTGACGTGTGGGAATTCTGTCCGCACGGCCCGGACACCGGTTGCCGCTGCCGTAAGCCCGCCCCCGGCATGATTTTCGCGGCCTGCAGCCAATTGGGGATAACACCATCCCGAACAGCCTATATCGGTGACATCGGCTCCGATATCGGCGCCGCCCATGCAGCCGGGGCCATCGGGGTACTGGTGCCCACGGCAGTGACACTGCCCGAGGAGATAGCGCAGGCCGCACTGGTAGCAGAGTCCCTTGGCGCAGCGCTCCAGCTTCTGCTCGGACCGGCGGTGAGCCCCCGATGACCCGGCGCGTTCTGGTGGCCCGTCTTGATAGTGCCGGCGACGTGCTGCTGGCCGGACCCGCGGTACGGGCGATAGCCGGCGGGGCGTCAATTGGCCGCGGGGCAGAGCCGACCGAGGTGATACTGCTCAACGGACCACAGGGCGAGGCGGCGGGTTCACTACTGCCGGGGGTGGCCGCGCAGTTCACCTGGGAATGCCCTTGGATCATCGCCCCCGCCCCGGCAGCGAACGCGGCGCTGATGCACGAGCTGAGCGTCTTTATCCGGGGAGCAGCTCTTGACGAAGCAATTATTCTTACCTCCTTCCATCAATCACCTCTGCCCCTGGCGTTGGCGCTGCGGCTGGCCGGAGTCCCGTTCATCACGGCTGCCTCCTCGGACTATGCCGGCTCGTTGCTTGATGTCCGGCTCCGCCCCGGCGAAGACTTTCCTGAGGATCAACCAGAGCCGGAACGGGCGCTCACCATCGTTCGTGCCGCCGGCTACCAGCTCAGTCCCGGCGATGATGGCAGGCTGCGGGTCAAGGACGTGCCCGATGTCACGGCCCTCGTTGGCGCCGGACCTTATATAGCCATCCACCCCGGAGCCGCGGTGCCTTCGCGCCGGTGGCCGGCATTACACCATGCCGCCGTGGCGGAGTTGCTGACCGGGAGCGGCTACCGCGTCGTGGTGACTGGTTCCGCAGCCGAGAGCGGTCTAACGGCAACGGTGGCAGGAGTGGCCGGGCTGGACTTGGGCGGCCGGACAGATCTGTCAACGCTCGCCGGTGTGGTTTCTGGAGCTTCCGTGCTGATCACCGGCAACACCGGACCCGCACATTTGGCTGCAGCGGTGGGTACACCGGTAGTGTCGCTGTTCTCACCGGTCGTCCCCGCGGTTCGATGGGCGCCGTACGGTGTCCCCTTGGAACTCCTCGGGGATCAAAACGCACCCTGCCGGCTCAGCAGAGCGCGTGAATGTCCGGTGCCGGGTCACCCTTGTCTGTCGTCTGTATCCCCTGAAGACGTTGTGGATGCCGTTGAAAGGCTGCTCAACGGAGTTTCCTCACTACAGACAAGAAGGGAAGTGAAGCAACGGTGAAGATTCTCTTATGGCACGTTCACGGTGGCTGGACCGACGCTTTCGTGCGGGGCGGCCACGAGTATCTACTGCCCGCCACTGCCGAGGGTGGCCCGTGGGGTTTGGGCCGCGGCGGCCGGAACTGGCCGGCCAGTGTCCGGGAGGTGGATCCGGCCAGCCTGCGGCAGGCCGAGGTGGACGTCGTCGTTCTGCAGCGTCCGGAAGAAATCGCAGCGTGTGAGAAACTTCTGGGCCGGCGCCCTGGCAGAGATCTTCCGGCCGTGTACCTGGAGCATAATACGCCCAGGGGCGACGTCCCCACGTCTGTGCATCCGCTGGCGGACCGTTCCGACATACCCGTGGTGCATGTGACGCACTTCAATGATTTGTTCTGGGATACCGGCGACGCAGCGACTGTAGTCATTGAGCACGGCATCGTTGACCCCGGTTATCTATACACCGGCGAGCTCCCGCATCTTGGCGTGGTGATCAACGAACCCGTGCGCCGGTGGCGGGTAACCGGAACCGACCTGCTGCCGCCGTTTGCCCGCGTTGCTCCCCTTGAGGTTTTTGGTATGGGCACCGACGCCCTGCCGGAGTCCCTCGGGCTAGCACCCGCCGACATGAGAGTCCGCGGCGACCTCCCTACCGCCCGGCTGCACCGGGAACTCAGCCACTGCCGGGTGTATCTCCACCCCCTGCGGTGGACTTCACTGGGTCTGGCGCTACTGGAAGCGATGCATCTCGGGATGCCCGTACTGGCGCTGGCGAGCACGGAGGCTGCCCGGGCAGTCCCGCCCGAGGCCGGCGCTGTGTCCACCAATGTTGAAGATCTTCAGCTAGCCGCCTCGGCATTGATTCACGACCCGGAAGAAGCCCGCCGCCGCGGAAGGGTTGCCCGGGAGGCAGCGCTGGAGCGTTACAGCCTCGCAAGGTTCCTCACTGCGTGGGACCGGGTGCTGGCGGACCTCACTACCCGGTGCCCGACGCGCCCCGGCCCGGCTGACAACGCTCCGGCAGCACCGACCGGGCCGGCGGCACCGACCGGGCCGACCGGGCCGACCGCGCTGACCGGGCCGACCGGGCCGACCGCGCTGACCGGGCGGACCGCGGCCGCGGCAACTGCTGCCACGTCTGCTTCGACAAAATGCGCCTCGATAGTACTCACTCCGGCAGGACTCGCTTCCTCAGGAAAAAGGACCACGTTGTGAAAATAGCCATGGTTTCCGAGCATGCAAGTCCGCTGGCGGCTCTGGGCGGTGTCGACGCTGGTGGACAGAATGTCCATGTGGCAGCGCTTTCCACGGCCCTGGCAGAACGCGGTCACCGTGTCACGGTCTATACCCGACGGGACGATCCGGAACTCCCCCACCGGATATATGTACGCCCGGGGTTGGCTGTAGTCCATATCGACGCCGGCCCGGCGGAGCATCTTCCGAAAGATGACCTGCTGCCTTTCATGGGTGCGATGGCTGATGGCCTGGTCGAAGATTGGGGGAATTATCCGCCAAGCGTCGTGCACGCACACTTTTGGATGTCCGGCGTCGCGGCACTGGATGCGGCCCGGCGCTATTCCGGTGGCGGATACCCGGTCCCGGTGGTTCAGACTTTCCATGCGCTGGGTACCGTCAAACGGCGTCATCAGGGCGCCCAGGACACCAGCCCGGCCGAGCGGCAATGGCTGGAGCCCTCGGTGGGGCGTGCAGTGGACCGGGTCATTGCAACCTGCTCTGACGAACTCTTCGAACTCCGGGCGTTAGGTGTCTCCGGCTCAAAAGTCTCGATTGCCCCGTGCGGGGTGGACCTCGATCTTTTCCGTGCCGAGGGGCCGGCGGAAGGAAGGGCGCGGCGGCACCGAATAGTCAGTGTCGGGAGGCTGGTGCCCCGCAAAGGCGTGGATCTGGTTATCCGCTCGCTTCCGTTGCTCGGGACGGCAGGGCTCGACGACGTCGAGCTCATTGTCGTCGGCGGGGCCGGGACCTCGGATGCCCTGGACTCGGATCCCGAGGCCCGGCGGCTGCTGGCCCTAGCCGACGAACTTGGGGTTGCAGACCAGGTGACCTTGCGCGGACAGGTCCCCCGCGAAAATATGCCGGCGCTGCTGCGCAGCGCCGACGCGATAGTCTGTGCGCCATGGTACGAACCATTCGGCATTGTTCCGCTGGAGGCCATGGCCTGTGGCGTTCCGGTGGTCGCCGCCGCCGTCGGCGGTCTCATCGACACTGTGGTGGACCGTGCCACCGGGCTGCACGTGCCGCCGATGAATCCGCAGGCCATCGCAGCGGCTGTAGGAGAGCTTCTCCACGATCCGCAGCTGCGGGTACGGCTGGGGCAGGCAGGCCAGGCGCGGGTACGTTCACGTTATTCCTGGGACCGTGTTGCGGCTGAAACGGAAAAGTTCTATCAGACCACGCTTAATTCCGTACTTAACTGCGCCGACATGCCGTCGGCAGACCAGGACGGGGAATACCTGGACAAAGGCTACTTACCCGAAGGCTACTTACCCGAAGGCTATCTTCAGAGGATGGAAGGGACGGCGCTATGAGTCCGGAGTCCGTAGCTGCCCAACAGCTACTACTGAACGCAGGTGTCCCGCCACGATCCCTGATCCCTGCAGGTGCTGCGGCCGATGCGTCGGCGGATACCGCTCTGGCAACGGTCCTGCAGCACTTGGACAGTGTGGCCCCGGCGCTGGAGTCGCTGCGCCGCCAGGCTCAGCACCTATCGCGCTGGGGAACCGAGTTGGCCCGGCAGCTCATGAGCGGGCAGCGGCTCTTGACCGCCGGCAACGGTGGGTCTGCAGCCGAAGCACAGCACCTAACGGCAGAACTGGTAGGGCGGTTCGATGCCGAGCGCGAACCCTTTTCCGCAATAGCCCTGCATGCGGAAACTTCCGCGATGACTGCTATTGGCAATGACTACGGCTACGACCAGGTCTTTGCCCGGCAGGTTCGGGCGCACGGGCGGCCCGGAGATGTGCTGATTTTGATCTCCACCAGCGGCCGGAGCCCGAATCTGCTGGAAGCGGTGAAAGCGGCCCGTGAAGTAGGGGTGACCAGCTGGGCCTTGACCGGCCGCGGTCCGAATCCGCTGACCCGCAGCTCTGACGATTCCGTTGCGGTTGATGCCCTCCCCGCGAACGCCCAGGAGGGGCACCTGATAGCACTGCACGCCCTATGCCGGGCCTTCGACTCCGAAGTTGCTCGTGCCCGGTCGATTCCTTTGGCAATTTCGATGGCACCGCAGCTTTTCCCCTCGACGATGCTGGCCCCCGAGGATGCAAGGAGGACGCGATGAACATCGTAGTGCTGGGAGACGTCCTGCTGGATGTGGACATGAACGGCGCGGCCGAGAGGTTGTGTCCCGATGCTCCGGTTCCGGTGGTCAATGTGGAGCAGGTCGTGCGCCGGGCCGGGGGTGCCGGATTGGCTGCAGCCATGCTCGTCCGGGACGGCCACCGGGTCACTCTTGTTACGGTGCTCTCGGATGACCGCGCCGCCGGGGATTTGCGCGCGGCACTGCGAACGCTGGTCGGGCTTGACGTCGTCGCCGGTCCTTCCGGCGCACCGACGCCGGTCAAGAGCCGTATCCGGGCACAGGGCCAGCCTCTTGTCAGATTCGATGAAGGCTGCGGAAGCGCGGCAGTCCCGGAGGTGACAGAGACGATGCTGGCAGCCGTTGACGCCGCGGACGTCTTGCTGGTGTCCGATTATGGAAGGGGACTGGCCTCTAATGCTACCCTTCGTGAGCTGATTCGTCAGCGCGCCAGCGAAATTCCAGTGGTTTGGGATCCGCATCCGTGCGGGGCCGATCCCGTGGCCGGTGTTGCGGCTGTCACCCCGAATCTTGCGGAGGCCAGAAAGGCCGCGGCCGATGCTGCCGGACCGGCCGGCAGCGGCGCAGTTTCCGGATCCCTCGAGGCCGCGGCCAGAGCCGGGTCCACGCTTCTGGCCCGGTGGCAAAGCCGGTCCGTCGTGGTCACGCTTGGTGTTGAGGGGGCCATGCTGCTCACCGGTGAAGGCGCTGTCGGGCACCTTGTGCCCGCACCCAAAGTGACCGTTGCGGATCCATGCGGTGCCGGCGACCGCTTCGCTGCGAGTTTGGCGTTGCAGCTGGGACACGGTACAGAGCTGGCGGCGGCGGCACAGGTCGCTGTGCGTGAGGCAGCAGCCTTCCTGGCCGCCGGCGGCGTGCAGTCACTTCAACGGCAGGCCCCGCCGGTGCAGATGCACTCAGACAGCATCGATGCACTTCGGGTGGTTCAAGAAACCCGCGACAAGGGCGGAACTGTGGTGGCTACGGGAGGTTGCTTTGACTTGCTGCACGCCGGCCATTCGCGCAGCCTTGCCGCCGCCCGGGACCTGGGCGACTGCCTGATCGTCTGCTTGAATTCTGATGCCTCGGTCCGACGGCTCAAGGGCGATCAACGTCCCATCGTTGGTCAGCGCGATCGTGCCGAGCTGCTGCTTTCGCTGGGATGCGTCGATGCGGTCCTGATCTTCGACGAGGATTCGCCGGCTATGGTCCTGGACCGGCTCCGCCCGGATCTTTGGGTCAAGGGTGCCGACTACTCCACCGACGAACTGCCGGAAGCCGAGCTGGTCCGCTCATGGGGCGGCCAAACCGTCACCGTCCCTTACTATCCGGAGCATTCCACCAGTGCACTGGCGGCCGCGCTCTCCGCAACAGGCTAACGCCTTCTCCCGAACCATATACCGAGCAACCCAATACACAGACGAAAAGTGAGGATTCGCATGAACGCAAATACAATCAGTCTCGCAAACGCTGGTCGCATCGTAGTAACCGGTGGCGCATCGGGACTCGGCGCCGCCGTCGTCAGCGCTGTGCTGGAAGCCGGCGGGACGCCGGTGGTATTGGACCGGGACATTTCGCAGGTGAGCGGAGTCAAAGCCTTCGAGGTGGACGTTGCGGACCGGCATGCGGTCACTGCGGCAGTTGAACAGGCGGCCCAGACGCTTGGCGGTCTTGACGCCGTCGTCACCGCAGCCGGAACAGACCGGTGCGGCAGGCTCGACGACGTTCCAGCGGACGAGTGGGAAAAAGTCATCGGCGTCAATCTGCTCGGTACGGTCTCGGTGGTCCGCGCTGCTATGCCGTACCTGCTGGCTTCCCACGGACGCGTAGTCACAATTGCTTCCACATTGGCCAAGCGCGGCGTTTCCGACGCAACAGCCTACTGTGCATCGAAATTCGGCGTGCTCGGTTTCAGCCAGGCGCTCGCCGCGGAAACGGGAGGTCGGATGGGCGTGACCACCATTATTCCCGGCGGCATGAAGACGCACTTCTTTGATGATCGGGATGAGCAATACAAGCCGCAGGATGACTCACGGCTCAATGATCCGGCATCGGTGGCACAAGCGATCCTCTTTGCGCTCTCCCAGCCCGTCGGTTGCGAGGTCCGGGAAATGCTTATTTGTCACGAAGAAGAAGGCTCATGGCCGTGAGGTCGCGTACATCCGCATAGACCGCCTCAGGCATAACCTGCGCGACGAAGGACTCATCGTGGGAGCAGCGCTCCGCCGTCCAGCCCACCTGGGTCACGTCCACGCCGCACACGCTGCAGTTCGTCACCCAGGAGAGGTGGAGGCGGTGCATGGTCCGCCCGAGCGGGCCGGCACTAATGGCGTTGCCGACCCAGTAAATCCCCACCGTCGGCGTCCCCACTGCCTGTGCAAGGTGACGTGGTCCGCTGTCATTTCCAACCATGACGTCGCTCGCGGCCAGGAGCGCGGTCAGCTCTCCCAGAGAGAGCCGACCTGCCATCGAGCTCACCGCACCGTCGACGGAGTCCGCCAGGCGGACGATCTCTTCCGCCAGTGCCTTATCGGCCTCGTCGCCAACGATCAGTACCCGGCTGCCATCCGCTGCTGCGGCGGCAGCCACCTGGACGAAGGAATCCACCGGCCAGCGCCGGCGCGGATCCGTCGCGCCCGGATGAATAGTCACCAGTGCGCCCGGGTTCGTTCCACCCATATCCAGCAGCTCCCGGACGGCGTGCCGGGCCTCCTCGCTGGGGCGCAGCCGGGCCTCCAGATCCACTGGCACGGCACCGGCCAGTCCGGCGACTTCCAAGGCCCGCAGCGGCTCGTGTTGATAATAAACATAAGGGATTGACCGGTCCAGCCGGGCTGCGTCCGGCGTCCGCAGCCCAACGGTGTACCGGGCCCCGAGACGAAGGAGGAAGGGGTTGGAATAGCGCCCGCCCCCGTGCAGCTGGACGGCAAGGTCAAAGTTTTCGGCCCGCATTCGAGCGAAGAATTCCGTCTGTGCCGCTGGATCCTCCGGTCCCGGTCGCACTCCCCGGGCGTACGGCAGCACTTGAACCCGATGAACCGGGCTGTGTGTCTGGGCCAGCAGCGCCGCGTGCACCGGCGTACCCAGCAACACGACCTCCGCCTTCGGATAGCAGGCAGCGAGGGCCTGCATAGCCGGGAGCGCAAACATTAGATCCCCCAGCCCGCCGCCCCGGAGCACTGCAATCCGACGTACGTCCGGAAACCGCTCCAGCAGTGGACCGACGCCGGTGCCTCGCAGTGTTCCGGTCTCAAAATCGGCAATCGGTTCGTGACTCATCCACTCTCCCTCCATCGATTCTTCCGCTTACCTTAGGCCGAAGTCACGACCCCCCGCCACCGAAAAAACACTTCGGCAGCAGCTGTCTAAACAGGTGTCGGAGCGGGTACGGAGTCCTAAGAACCCCTCGTCGGTAAAAACACCGTGTTGCCCCGAGCGAATCATGAGGATGCCATGACATCGTTGATCGAACCTGCCATTTCCGCCGAAGCGCCTGCCCTGACTATTTACGATCCGCGGTCCGGCGCCCCCGTTGGAACAATCGCCGCGGCCTCCCGCGAGGACGTGGCGCTGGCATTCTCCGCCGCAAGGACGGCCCTGCCGGGCTGGGCCCGCACAGACCCCCAGCAGCGCGGCGAGTTGTTGGCAGCGGCTGCCAGCACCTTGGCAGATGGCGCTGCGGCGTTGGCGGAAATGAACAGCCGGGAAACCGGACGCCCCCTTGACGAAGCGCTCGCCGGTATTGCGGCCGCCGTGTCAACACTTGAGCAATACGCCCAGCTGGGGCCGATACACCGCGGACACAGCCTGCGCGGCAGCGCCCTGGCAGCCGACTATACCGTCGCCGAGCCGCGGGGAGTCGCCGTGTTGCTGACTCCGTGGAATGACCCGGTGGCCGTCGCTGCGGGGCTGATTGGCGCGGCCCTGGTAACAGGCAATACGGTGATCCATAAGCCGAGCGAACGCTGTCCGCATCTGGGTCTGCTCCTCGGAGAACTGCTCAGCGATGTGTTTGAGCCCGGCGTTTTAGTGACTGTGACCGGGGGACCCGAGGTGGGTGCCATGCTGACCAGCGCCGACGCCGATGTATTCGCCCATGTTGGCTCGACGGCGTCGGGCCTGCGCATAGCCCGGGCCGCATTACTGACCGGGGCACACGTCATCCGTGAAAACGGCGGCAACGATCCCCTCCTGGTGGATGCCGACGTTGATCCCGGATGGGCCGCAGAGCAAGCTGCGATTGGGGCCTTCAGCAACAGCGGGCAGATTTGCACGGCGGTGGAACGGATATACGTTCACCAGGACATTGCGGATAGCTTTTGCTCCGCTTTGACCGAGGAGGCACGCCGGCGAAACGCGGAGCAGCCGCTGGCCCCGCTGGTGGACACCCGGTTGCGGGACGCGGTGCACGCGCAAGTGGCCCAAGCCGTTGCGCTTGGTGCCCGGGCCCCGGCCGGCGGTGCCGTTCCGTCAGGTCCGGGGGCCCACTATCCGGCCACGGTGCTGCTCGACTGCACCGGACAGATGGACATCATGACCGAGGAAACGTTTGGGCCAGTGGCACCGGTGCAGGTGGTGGCGGACTTCGATGAAGGACTCCAGCTCGCTTCGACCGGACGCTATGGTCTGGCTGCGACCGTCCTGACCGCCAGCATCGAGCACGCCCACCGGGCTGTGGCGGCACTGCCGGTAGGGACGGTGAAGGTCAACGCCGTCTTCGGTGGTGCACCCGGAGGTGCCGCTCAGCCAAGGGGGGCAAGCGGCGACGGCTTCGGCTATGGGCCGGAGCTGCTGGACGAATTTACCCGGGTAAAGGTGGTCCATATCGGCATTGCGCAGGTTGGAACTCCCCGGCTTGGAAGTCCCCGGCCTGGTTCGGGCCAGGAGCAGTAATGAAGCCCCTGATGGACCAGCGCGGGCTCACCGAATCGGTCCCCCGCCAGCTGGCTGAGCTGGGTCCGCCCGTCACGGTGATCGGTGATGTCATTCTGGACGGCTGGTGGAACGGCACTATTGACAGGCTGTGCCGCGAGGCTCCTGCACCGGTGGTTGAAATTCAGCATCGTCAGTACGCTCCAGGCGGCGCTGCCAACACTGCCATGAACCTTGCAGCGCTAGGTGCCCGGGTCAGGCTAGTGGGCCTCATTGGCACAGACCAAGCAGGCGCCACGCTCACGGCGCTGCTGCAGGATGCCGGCGTGGACGTCTCAGGACTGGTGCCTCATCCGGGCCTTGTCACCACAACAAAATATCGCGTTGTCAGCGCCGGACAGGTGATGCTGCGCTTGGATGAACCGTTTAGGAGTCCCGATCCTGAGGCATTGGACCTGCTGGACGAGCAGCTCCCCCGACTTCTGGCAGGGGCCGACGCGGTAGTGGTCTGCGACTATGGACTCGGCGCGCTCACCGGGGCTGTTGCTGCGGCACTCTCCACGCATTTGGCGAAACCACCAGAACCGGCCGGATTTGCACGCCCGCTGGTACTCGTGGACGCCCATGATCCCCGCCTCTGGGCCGGGCTGGAACCCGATCTCATCACACCGAACGCCGCCGAAGCCGCCCGGGTTATCGGCCGTTCAATGACAGCCGGTCACGCCCGGGCGGACCTTTTTGTCGAGCATCAACAGCAATTGCTCGCGGCAACCGGCAGCAATGCGGCCGTCGTCACCCTTGACCGCGACGGTACTGTGCTGCTCAGCCGTGATGGTCCCGGCCACCGGACCTGGGCGCGTCCCGCCGCCGAAAAGCAGGCCTCCGGAGCGGGCGATACCTTTGTCGCGGCGCTGACTATTGCGCGGACTGCCGGACTGCCGCTGAGCACCTGCGTCGACCTCGCGCAGGCGGCGTCAGACGTCGTCGTGCTCCGGCAAGGAACGTCGGTCTGCAGCACCGATGACCTGTCGCAGCATCTGGCCGGGTTCGCCGACACGGCGCTGGACGCAGCTGAACTGGCGGCCCGGATCACCGCCGAACGCGCCCACGGGCGGCGGATCGTCTTGACCAACGGATGCTTTGATGTGCTGCACCGCGGACACACCCGTTACCTCAACCAGGCCAAGCAGCTCGGAGACATCCTCATCGTCGCGCTGAACAGCGATGACTCCGTCCGACGCCTCAAAGGTGCGGACCGGCCGATCAACGCCGTGGGCGACAGGGCCGCGGTGATCGCCGCGCTAAGCTGCGTGGACTACGTCACCGTCTTTGACTCGCCGACGCCAATCCCTCTCCTTGCCGCCCTGCAGCCGGACATCTATGCCAAAGGCGGCGATTACACGCCGGACATGCTGGAGGAAACTGCTACCGTCCGGGCGTATGGCGGGCAGGTCCGCATTCTGGATTACGTGCCGGAGCAGTCGACGACGGCGGTGCTCCGGCGGATCCGCGGCGCGCTCGAACCGGCGGACTCGCCAGTACAGACCTCACCATCCCAGACGCCAGCGGAACATGCTGCACGATGAATCCGATCTTCACCTGGGGGTGCTGGTTCGTGTAAGCGCTTCCCGCGCGAAGGCGACAGCGGCCAGAAAGACCACCGGGCTGTTGGTCCCCCATTAATTCATAGTTCAGCTGGCGCGTCAGCTTTGGGCCCCTGGTACACGTCCCATCCCCACCAATCCGAAACAGCCTGGTTATTCAAGGGTCTCAGTCCAGCACAACGTGTGACCGCTCGCTACAGGACGTCAATTCGCGCGAAAGTTGACATCCCCCTACGACCTTCGCGCCACACAGCGGTGCTTCAACTTGCCGCAGCGCTCCCTGCCCGCGTGATCGCAGCCACTCCAGGAATCAGCTACACCACCGCCCACCTGTGCGCCCAACGGGCCGGGCGGATTTGGAACGGCCACTCGTCACTTCGATAATGCATTAGGAATAACACTGAATGAATTTGTACACGACTCCGACATAACGCGTACTACTTTTGCTCAGTTCTGCTGTTAATCGCGGCTCAAGATAGTCACCATAAAATCAGCCGACGGCGTCCACGGTTTCAGATCCCAGGTGGCAAACCGGCTCTGGCAGGAAAGTCCGGATTCCTTCGCGTCGATCAGGAAATCCTCGAACGCATAGCCCCTCCCAGCCCCAAACCCTGTCACAACCCGGCCACCGAGCCCGAGGTGCCGGGCGAAGTTGCGGAGCACGGCCGGAGCAGTTTCTGGAGCAAGGAAGGTCAGGACGTTTCCCGCGCAGACGATCACATCGAACGGTTCGGCAATGCCCGCTGCGGGCAGGTCCAGGTCAGCTAGATCCTCCACGAGCCAAAGTACGTCGGGGAAGTCTTTGCGCGCGGCGGCAATTAGCTCAAAATCCGCGTCAACGCCTACCACCGTGTGCCCCCGCCGGCTCATTTCGCCGCCTACTCGCCCGGGGCCACAGCCGGCATCCAAGATCCGGCTTCCCCGCGGCGCCATGGCGTCTAGTAATCTGGCCTCACCGTCCAGATCAGCGCCATCTGCCCGCATTTGCTCAAACCGCTGTATGTACCATGCGGAGTGCCCGGGATTTGTGCGCTTTTGCGCCTGCCATAACGATTCCTGATGCATCTTGAAAGCCTATGCCCTGTCGGAGCGGGATTAAGCGCCGGATAATTCCCGAGGTTGTCGTACCCAGCACCGCGGACAGATCAACTTGTCCCTCGGCAGCGGACCAATCGACTGTCAGCGGTGAGTGCCGGCAGCCTTTTGGATCACCTGCCTAAAGGTCCTCCGAGCGCTCGGGTTCGTGGGGTATTTGTGAGTCGATCAGGTACAGGGCGCGGTAGGTGGCGTCTTGGCAGGGGTCCGGTGGCGAGGTTGTTCGACGCAGGATCGTGCCTGGCGGGATCGTGCCTGCTGTCCTTGCCGTGGCTGTCGTTACTTTGCCTGTCTTTGCTGTGCCTGTCTTTGCTGTTGTGGTGGCTCCCGGATCGGTGAGCCGTGCTGGACGCCTTGCTGGTCGCATTGCTGGAAGGCGTGTTGGAAGCAATGGTGGAAGCTGTGGTGGAAGCTGTGGTGGGTGGTGGTCTGGTGGTGGTGGCGGGTAGTACGTCCCGGCTGGTGAGGTCCAGGCTGTTTGCCCGGTACCGGTCATGGACGGGGTCCAGCCCCGCAGCCGTGGTCCGGGCCGGTCACCGACGCTGGTTTCCCCGTCAGGAGATGTCCCATCCCGGGTAGCGAAAGCACTGGTGCGTTTCCCGTGCCGGTCTTTACCGTCTTTGAGGTGTTTAATCAGGTGATGCTTTTTACACTCGTCGGTCAGTTCCTTGTCACTGGTCCCGC
>NZ_JADNYM010000027.1 GCF_015708085.1 Arthrobacter terrae
GATTTGTTCTGGTTGGAGGACTGCACGCCGGCGGAGAACCAGGACGCCTTCCGGCTGGTCCGCTCGCATACGACGACGCCGTTGGCGGTCGGTGAGGTGTTTAACACGGTTTTTGATTTCCAGACCCTGATCCGTGAGCAGCTGATTGATTATGTGCGGGCCGCGTCCACGCACTTCGGGGGGATTTCGCCTTTGAAGAAGGTCATGGACTATGCCGCGCAGTACCAGATTAAGTCCGGTTTCCATGGTCCCACCGATGTTTCCCCGGTCGGGTTGGCCGCGCAGACGCATCTGGGGCTGGCGATCCATAACTTCGGGATTCAGGAATACATGGAACACAGCGGGACGACGAATACCGTCTTTGAACAATCCATGACCTTCGCCGACGGGTACCTGCATCCGGGGGAGAAACCTGGACTCGGTGTTGAACTCAATGAAGAAGCCGCTGCGTCCTTCCCGTACCAGCAGGCGTACCTGCCCTACAACCGTCTGGCCGACGGCACGGTGCATGACTGGTGAAAGCGCTTACCCCGGTCCCGGTCCTCCACCCGACGGTCGTCATGATGGGTGTATCCGGCTGCGGGAAAACCACCATCGGCGCCCTCGTCGCTGCTGCCCTGGACACACCGTTCGTGGATGGGGATTCCCTGCACCCGGTGGACAACATCGCGAAGATGGCGTCCGGGTGGGGGAGCGAAATGGACCGCTTTAGCGTGGACCTCACCGCTGCGCCGCTCAACCTCGACGAGGACGCCGTCGCCTGGGTTGACGGCACCATCGAGTCGATGAGCCTGGAAGAGAAGATCCGGCAGCTGTTCATCAACCACAACCCACTGCCGGCCCCGCATTGTCGGACCCAACCTGCCGGCCCCGGAGAAGCCATAATGTAGACTGACACTCTAATGGACAGCAACTCTAGGGGCCGGCACCCGGGTTCGGACTGTGGAACTAACCACAGGTCCTCGAACTTGGCATATGCCGGCAGACCCCGCACTCGTGCCCATCGTTCTCCTACACTTTCCACGGCCA
Source organism: Arthrobacter terrae (assembly GCF_015708085.1). GTDB lineage: Bacteria > Actinomycetota > Actinomycetes > Actinomycetales > Micrococcaceae > Arthrobacter_M > Arthrobacter_M terrae. The sequence goes on from NZ_JADNYM010000027.1 coordinate 1,030, forward strand.
CAGTTTCCGCGGTCGGCTGCGCTGCAGGCGCTTCCGACCGGCCTCCGCCCGCCACCTTCGGCAGCCAGCCGGACCACCGCCGGGGCGGGGTTAACCGCTGATGGAGTGGCTGCTCTTACTCGTCGGGCTCTTGCTGATCCTGGGCACCGGCTTCTTCGTCGCCGTCGAATTTTCCCTGCTGGCTCTGGATCAATCGACGGTGCAACGCGCCATTGACGGCGGAGATTCTGCTGCGGGCCCGCTGCTGCATTGCCTGAAATCACTCTCGACCCAGCTCTCCAGCTGTCAGCTGGGTATTACACTGACCACGCTCTTGACCGGGTTCGTCATGGAGCCATCGGTCGGTGCCCTGCTGAGCCGGCCGTTGACCGGTTTGGGGCTGGATCCGTCCGTGGTACAGCCCGTCGCGCTGGCTGCGGCGATGATTCTGGCCACCCTGCTGTCCATGCTGATCGGCGAACTGGTGCCGAAGAATATGGCGATCGCGCGCGCTTTTGAAATCGGCCGGGCCTTGGCGCGGCCCCAACTTGTCTTCACCACCATCTTCAAACCGGCCATCCTGCTGCTCAATGGCTTCTCTAATCGTGTGCTGCACCTGTTCGGGCTGGAGGCAAAAGAGGAGATTTCCGGAGCGCGCTCCCCGGCCGAGCTTGCTTCGCTGGTTCGACGTTCGGCTGACATGGGCACTCTTGACGTGCGGACCGCCAATTTTGTGGCCCGCACGCTGAAGTTTGCGGACCGGACGGCCGCGGATGTGATGACGCCGCGTATTCGGCTGGTCAGCATCGAAGCGGATCAGTCCGTGGCGGATATTGTCGAGGCTGCCCGGCGGACGGGACATTCCCGGTTCCCGGTGATTGGCGATTCCCCTGATGATGTCCGGGGGGTGGTGCATGTGAAGAAGGCCATCGCCGTGCCATCCGGCAGGCGCGCTCAACTGCAGGCCGGCGCCATCATGACTGATGTCCTGCGCGTTCCGGAGACCATTCATCTGGATGCGCTGCTGACCGAACTCCGGGAGGGGAACCTGCAACTGGCCGTGGTGCTGGATGAATACGGCGGAACGGCCGGAGTCACGACCTTGGAGGACCTGGTGGAGGAAATTGTCGGCGAGGTCTCCGATGAACATGACCGGACCAAGCCGGGTGTGCTGCAAAGTGCGGCCGGAGAATGGTTCTTCCCCGGGCTGATGCGTCCCGACGAGGTTTCTGAGCAGGTGCCCGGACTGACCGTGCCGGACGAATCGAGCTATGAAACGGTGGGCGGGTTTGTGATGGCGGCGCTGGGCAGGATCCCGCTCGTGGGCGATCTTGTCGATGTGGGCGGCGGGCAACTGGAAGTGGAACGGATGGACCGGCGCAGGATTGACCGGATCCGCTTCATCCCCACTGCGTTTTCCGAAGGTACTCCGGAATCCGCCGGCGGCGCCCAGCTGCCCGGTCGTGATGTGCCCGGTCGTGATGTGCCCGGTCGTGATGTGCCCGGTCGTGATGTGCCCAGTAGAGATGTGCCCAGTCGGGGAGGGGCCCGATGAGTGACTGGTCCGGCATTCTCTGGCTGGTGGTGCTGCTTGCGGGTAATGCTTTTTTTGTTGGCGCTGAATTCGCCATCATGTCCGCACGCCGCAGCCAGATTGAGCCGCGCGCGGAGGCGGGGTCTGTCCGTGCCAAGACCACTCTGGCGGCGATGGAGAACGTTTCCCTGATGCTGGCGTGCTCACAACTGGGGATCACCGTCTGCTCGCTGCTGATTCTCAATGTTTCGGAGCCGGCGATTCACCACTTACTGGCGGGCCCGTTGTCCGCGGTGGGTATCTCCGATGACATTGCCGCTCCGGCAACCTTTGTGCTGGCATTGCTGGTGGTCACCTTTTTGCACGTTACGTTCGGCGAGATGATCCCGAAAAACATTTCCGTTTCGACGGCGGACAAGGCGGCCCTGCTGCTGGCGCCACCGCTGGTGTTCATCGGAAAGCTGGTGAAACCGGTGATCTTTTCGCTGAACTGGCTGGCGAACCATATTGTGCGGCTGTTCCGGATCGAGCCCAAGGATGAGGTCACCTCAAGCTTTACCTTGGAGGAAGTCCAGTCGATTGTGCAGGAGTCCACGCGCAGCGGTCTGGTGGATGACCAGACCGGGCTGATTAACGGTGCCCTGGAATTTTCGGCCCAAACGGCGGGCAGAATCATGGTCCTGCGCGATGCTTTGGTCACGCTGCAGACGGCGGCGACGCCGGTGGACTTTGAGCGTGCGGTCCGCCGCACCGGGTTCTCCCGATTTGTGCTGGCGGACGATTCGGGGAATCTAACCGGCTACATGCACGTAAAGGACGTCATTTCGATCCCGCAGGAAAGCTATCAGCTGCCCTTTGCGGAGAGCCGGGTGCGCTCGCTGGTCAATATTGGAATGGACGATGAGATCGAGGATGCGCTGGCGACGATGCAACGCACCGGGTCGCATCTGGCCCGCGTCATTTCCCCCGACGGCGGCACTCGAGGCGTCCTGTTCCTCGAGGACGTGATCGAAGAACTGGTCGGTGAAATCCGCGACGCCACCCAGGCCACCGGGCTGCGCCGGTTGGGTGGGCAGGGTACCGGCGAGGACTAACGGCACCATCCTTGATGCGAATCGTTCCTATTTGCGTTATGCTGAAGCGAGCTTATTCGTAATTATTCTCATCAAGCAGGAAGTGAAGGCCATCCTAGTGCGCCGTCTTATTGGTATCTGTGCTGCGGGGGCAGCAGCAGCGGTGTTGCTGGCGGGCTGCGGTAACGGTGCGGCAACGTCCCCAGCAGAACCGGCGACGACGGCGGCGGGCAAGATCCGGGTGGTCACCTCCACCGACGTTTACGCCAGCATCGTGGAAAGCATTGGCGCAAACCGCGTCCAGGTCAGCTCCCTGATCAATAAACCAAGTCAGGATCCGCACTCCTACGAGGCCACGGCCCAAGACAAACTCGCCATTTCCAAGGCCCAGCTCGGCGTGGAAAACGGCGGCGGCTATGACGGTTTCTTCGACCAGCTTGCCGGCGGCGGAACCTTGGCGGAAGAGAGGATCCTCAACGCCACGGATATTTCCGGGCTGCGGACCGAGGCCAATAAGGACGATTTCAATGAGCACGTCTGGTACAGCCTGCCCACGGCCGTTAGAGTAGCCGATGCAGTGGCCACGCGGCTTGCTGAGCTGGACCCGGAGGCAGCCGGCATTTTCAAGGACAACGCCGCAGCCTTCAAGAATTCTGCAGCGCGGATAAGCGAAATGCTCGCCGGTCTGAAGGCCGGGCACACCGGCCAGGAAATTGCGGTCACCGAGCCGGTCCCGCTGTACCTGATTCAAGAGGCAGGCCTGGTGAACAAGACCCCGGCGGCCTACAGTCATGCCATTGAAGATGGGCAGGATGTCCCGCCGGCAGTACTGCAGGAAACCATCGAACTGGTGGGTAGCCAAAATACCCGGTTCCTGGCCTATAACGACCAGACAGAAGGACCGCAGACGCAAGTGCTGAAGAAGGCCGCCGTCACAGCCGGAATCCCGGTGCTCAACTTCAGTGAAACGTTACCCGCCGGACAGGACTACCTGACGTGGATGGCCGCCAATGCCGACAGCATTAAGAAGGCCATCAGCCAATGAGCTCTCTTTCTTCGGCACGGTCCGCGGCTCCGGCTCTCTCCTCACGGTCGGCTGTCCCTGCCGCCTCGGCCCCGGCGGTAGTGAACCTCGCGGACGCCAGCCTGGGCTTTGGCGAACGTCTGCTGTGGGATGGACTGGACCTGCAGATTATGGCGGGGGAGTTCTTCGCCGTGCTCGGGCCCAACGGCAGTGGAAAGACCAGCTTCCTGAAAGTGCTGCTGGGACTGCAGGCCCTGACCCGCGGAAGTGTTCGGGTGGGCGGGGAGGCGGCGCGCCGGGGAAGCCGCCACATTGGCTACATTCCGCAGCAAAAGGGCTTCGCAGCAGATACTCCGCTGCGCGCCCGTGATCTTGTCGGTCTTGGGGTGGACGGACACCGCTGGGGAGTGCGGTTAGGCGTGCGCAGGCACCGGCGCCGCGTCGATGAACTCTTGGACCGGGTTGGTGCGGCCGACTATGCCAACGTCCCCGTCGGGCTCCTGTCCGGCGGCGAGCAGCAGCGCCTTCGAGTTGCCCAAGCGCTGGCTACGGATCCGCAGGTTTTGCTCTGCGACGAGGCCTTGCTCTCCCTCGACCTGCATCATCAGCAAGCCGTCAGCAGGCTCATTAGCGACCAATCTCGGCACAACGGCAGCGCGGTGGTCTTTGTTACCCACGAAATCAACCCGATTATTGAGTATGTGGACCGCGTGCTGTACCTGGCCGGCGGTAAGTTCCGGATTGGCGCCCCGGAAGAGGTCATGACCACCGACGTGCTCTCCGACCTCTATGGCACCCACGTCGAGGTGCTGCACACCAACGGAAGAATCGTCGTCGTCGGACTGCCCGACGCCACGACCCACGGGCACGCAGCGGAAGGGCACTGATGACTTTCCAGGACTTCATGGATGCGGTCTTGAACTTTCAGAATTACGGTGAACTCCTGCCGCTGTTTCGTGACTCCATTCTGGCCGGTGCCATCCTGGGGCTGGTGGGCGGGCTGATCGGCACCTTTGTGATGATGCGTGATCTGGCGTTCGCCGTGCACGGTATTGCCGAACTGTCCTTTGCCGGTGCCGCCTTTGCCTTGTTGGTGGGCGCGGACGTGATTCTGGGATCCTTGGTCGGCTCGGTGCTGGCTGCGCTGGTGCTCGGTATCATGGGCGTGCGGGCGCGGGACAGGAACTCTGTAATCGGTGTGATCATGCCGTTTGGCCTGGGTCTGGGGATTCTGTTCCTGGCGCTGTACCAAGGCCGTGCGGCGAACAAATTCGGGCTCTTGACCGGTCAGATAGTCGCGGTTGATTCAACAGCGCTGTCCATGCTGGCCGGTGCCGCCGTCGTCGTTATTGCCGGCCTGCTCATCATCTGGCGGCCGCTTACCTTCGCCAGCGCGGATCCGGAAATCGCCTCCGCCCGCGGGGTACCGGTCCGCACGCTGTCCTTGGTGTTCATGTTCCTGCTGGGCATTTCCGTGGCGCTGTCCATTCAGGTGGTCGGTGCGCTGCTGGTGCTGGCGCTGCTGATCACCCCCGCTGCGGCGGCGTTGCAGGTAACGTCCTCGCCCAAGCTCGTGGTGCTGCTGAGCATCGGATTCGCCATGCTGTCCACCGTGGGCGGGATCCTGCTGGCGCTCGGCGGCCGCATCCCGGTCAGCCCTTACATCACCACGCTGTCATTCTTGGTCTATGTCAGCTGCCGCGGCATCGGCGCCTACCGGCGCAGGCGCGGCCGCAGCGGGCGGATTGTGCGCGTAAAGGCAACGGAACCTATTACGGTCAGTGAACTTTCCGCGCTGTAGTTATTTGGCCTGGTGAGCTATTACAGTCCAGCGACGAGCTGGACACTGCCGTCATTTGGATGCTTCGATCAGTTCCCAGCGGCTTTGGTGGAGCACTCGGGGCAGAGGCCGACGATCTCCACGGTGTGCTGGACCTCGGTGAAACCATGCGCAGCAGCCGTTTTGGCCGCCCAGCTCTCCACTTCGGGCGCCTCAATCTCCACAGCTTTTCCGCACGTGCGGCACAGCAGGTGATGGTGGTGCGCAGCCACCGAACAGCGACGGTAAACCGCCTCACCCTCGGCATTGCGCAGGACATCAACCAAACCGTCCTCCGCCATGGACTGCAGGATCCGGTACACCGTCGCCAGCGCCACTGACGACCCATCGCTTTGCAGGCTCCGGTGCAGCTCTTGAGTACTGACAAAGTCATCCAGCTGATCCAGCGCGGAACCGACCGCCACGCGTTGCTTCGTGATGCGCTGTTCCCTGCTGGGACGCGGCAGCTGCTTGCCGGCACTGGTTTGCGACGTTCTTGCCTCGGACATTACTGCTGCTCGCTTCCTTGCGTGGGTCAGCCGCCCCGCTAGTCCAGATTATCAGTGCACGGCCATGCAGCTCCTGGCCCTTCGCCAATGTTCTTAATGCGTACCTTGGTACACACGCAAGCACGGACGTAGGCTGGTGGCATGAAGCTGACAAAGTACACACACGCCTGTGTCCGGTTGGAAAAAGACGGCCACGTTCTGGTGATCGACCCCGGAATCTTCTCCGAAACAGACGCCGCTCTAGCGGACGCCAGCGCAATTCTCATCACTCATGAGCACGCGGATCACCTTGACTCCGACGCGGTTGCGGCGGCGATGAGGGGAAACTCGGAATTGGTGCTCCATGCTCCCGCGGGCGTTGCAAAGGAGCTGCGAAAGAAGGAACCTACAGCCGCAGACCGGGTGAAGGACGTTGAACCAGATTCGGACTTCTCAGCGGCGGGCTTCGCGATTCGCACCTTTGGCAGTCAGCACGCGCTGATCCACCCGCTGGTTCCAATCGTCGCCAACATTGGTTTTTTGGTGGACGAAAATGTCTACCACCCGGGGGATTCCTTCACAGTGCCCGACGGCGTCCAAGTACAGACGCTGCTCGTCCCCATCCACGCGCCGTGGTCCAAGACCGCCGAAGTCATTGACTTCGTCATCTCCGTCAGGGCACCGAAGGCCTTCCAGATTCACGATGCCCTGCTTAACGAGCAAGGACTGAGTTTCTCCGAGGGACATGTGGCAAAGGTCGGAGCCAAATACGGCACTGAGTTCCGTCACCTCGCCCCGGGCGAAAGCGTCCAGCTCTGAGAAACTGAGTCATAAAGCGGGGGAGTCAGACGTTGGCGACTATGAACCGTGTCTCCCGCCGGCTCCTCCGTCGGCGTCTCAACACGCCCCCGGAAGCCACGGCCACCACTTCCAGGGAAACATCCCCGCGGCTTCCTCAATCCCTGAACCGATGACAAAACCTGCCACTGCCGAGCGTGGCACATCGTCCAGCCGGCGGCATTAGCGTCGTGCAGGAAAATGATCGTTTCAGCCGCTGCCGGGATCGTGCCGGTCCCGGAGTCGAACGTGAGCATCTTCATCGTCACCGCCACTTCTCGCCGCGCGTCATCACGAAGCGCTTCCAGACGTAATCCCAAGAGGTGACGGCGGCAATTATGAGAACGAAGGAGCGACTGAGAAGCATGGTCGTGGTGGCCGTGTCCAAGGGCTGGTGGCAAACGGGATGAGCTCTCAGGTCATGGGAAAGGAGCAAGCGCAATTCTTGTCTTCACGGGGGAAGAGCGCCGGGGTGCGCGACCTTCAGGCCCTCGCCGAGGAGGCACGATTGTTCACTGAGACCGGTTATGCTGACGAAGCGGGCAGGAATCCGTGTTCAGGAGTCTAAACTCTTGCCGTTGACGGAACACTCACACATATTTCTGACGCGGAGATTCGACCGCCACGGCGGTAGGCGCATCCCATACATGAGCCTGCGATCAACCACGCGCTGCTGCGAACCGGCAACGGGTGGACGCTGTCGCCGTCGTTCGATGTGAACACCAGTGCAGCGGCCACTCGGCAGGGGGAAGTCGGGGTTCCTGAACACACGCGTGGAGGCAAGACAGTGCGCGGACACTACCGCAAGCGTCGAAATTGACCGCGAGCTGCGGAAAAGTACTCGCCAGGTGGCAGAGGTGATGGCAGCCCTGGCCACACTACAGGGCCAGGAAGGAGGCCGAGAGCTGCCCGTCTCCGTTCGCGCCCCCGTCAACACGGCGACAGTCGAGGGCCTCAATGCCCTGATCATGAACATCGAACGGAAATCAGTTAACCGGCCGTCGCTGACCGGAGTACGCCACGAAACCCGAAGTGCCACTTTGAGCGCGCCGTGGACGGCACGCTGTTAATAGTTCTGGTCGCCGGATTAAGTCCCCCCGCGGCCGGAACCATTGACAGAGATCCGCAAACTGAATGCTATTTGGAGCTCTTCTCCACGAACAGGCACTCCGCGGGCCGGTGGTTGCTGGACGACTGGCTGGCAACTTGCCCCCCGTCGATCGTGACGGTGCAGGAGATCTCGCCGGTGGCGCCGGAGGCATATTTGCCCAGCACCAGGACCTTAGTGAAGGAGGCGTCGGCGGGCAGCGTGAGTTCTTGGTCGAAAGGCAGCTTTACATCCCGCATGTCTCCGCCGTTTTCCTTGCCGTCGGCTGTCACTACGAGGGTCTTCACGAGTGCATTGGCCTGGGCGCCCTCAACATGCAGGCTCACCAAGCGTCCCACTGGTACCGTCGACGGAGTGGGGTCCGTGTTTGGGGCGGTTGTGTCGTCAGTGGTGGCCTCCGCGGATAACGGCTTTTGGGCCGGCGAAACGGCGCTGAGTGATTCGGCGGGGGCAGCGGTTTCAGCCGCGGAGCACCCGGCCAGCGACAAGCCCAGCACTGCCATCGTGATGCCGGAAAAGGCACTCAGTGCGGACTTTCCGACGGGTGTTATCGTACTGTTCATACAGCCATACTTGCCCACGGGCCGATGGAACGAAAATTGGACATTGGGGCGCACTGTCTGTACCCGGCAGCCAACGCAGACCCGCCGCACGTCACCGCGATGCCGGCAGTAAAGTCGCCGCAACTACCGTGGGTATTCGCATCCGTCGTCGCCACTACGGGCGCGGGTCTGACTTTTGCTGGATCGATACGGCCGGCTCGTCCGCTGGCTCGTAGTGCCTTCCGAGTAGGCTGAACTTTCCGTGTGCTGTACGCGAATGCGAGATGGGCCAGCCGACCATGACGACGGTGGCTGAAGTGATGGCTGATCTCGAAACGACTAGCGAAAGCATCCACTATTCTGCGGAGCATCAACTAGCGGACGCCGTCGTGCGGCGTATCGTCCAGTCACGGCGAGCTGAGATTGACGCAAAAGCCCGTTAGGCAATTTTTGCTTTGCTCTCGGGCCCGCACCTGTTGCTACCTCCGCGGCCCTTGACAGCCGATCAGGTTGGGCTCTGTTCACCACGGAGCCGGCTTGCGTTTCGCGTACAACGGGCCACATCCAGCCGGCAAAGCCATAAACGCCCGCCGTTCACTGGATGGACCGAGCCTCTCGGGGTCATTCGTCGATCTTTAGCCCGCGCGGGTGCCGACGATCTGGGCGAGAAGTGATCGGCGATTGTGCGTCTGCGACTTTGCGAAGATGGACTTGAGGTGATCCTGCACGGTTAACTCGGACAGGAACATCCGCTGGGCAATCAGTTTCGTGTCGCTCCCGTCTGCGAGCATGGCCAGAAGTTCTGCCTCGCGCGCGCTCATACCGTGGGCCAGGGCGAAGACCTCAAGACGTTCCTCGGGCGAGCTCGCTTCAAGCGACACTGCGATCTGCGAACCCATTCTCGCGGCACGAACGGTGATCCACGTGCCATCGGTGAGATGCACACGAGCGCGGGCCTCATGTGAATCGACCTTTTGTTCGACCGCAAGTAGCTGAGCGGCCGCGTTATAAACGCTCGCCGGCACCGGCGGGAAATCACTGGCAGCCGGCAAGAGCGTGCGAAGCCATTCTTCCGCCGCACCGGTCTGGCTGACCACCTCGAGGTTCTCACTCAGAACAAGTACGACGGGTCCGCTGTCGCGGCGACGGGCCGGCGGCACTGTCGAAAAGGTGACCGACTGGCACACACGAAGCCCACGCGTCAGCACCGGCGTGAGCTGCCGAAGAATCGTAAGCTCATCGCCATCGAACGCGTTCGGGGCGCCCCTGCGCCATAGGTCGAGAAACCCCCAGCAGCCGTAACGATCGGCCATGACTATCGATGCGACGTCCTTCACCCCGTAGTCGTGGAGAACTTCCCTCCAGAGAAGGCTCTTCGCCAGATCTGCGCCCGTCGCCTCGACAAGGGAGGCAACCTGCACCCTGCGCGCAATCAAATCACTCCATCGATTAACTGCTGTCAGGTACTTGAACTTAATCAGGGAAGGCAGCTGATCGAACGCCGGTACATCCGCATGCGGGTCGGAACCGACGGTGGTCACCGGATCAGTGAGCAGCCACACGTGCGCGTCAAAGCCGACCGCACGATGCAGTTCGCGTAGTACGTCGGTGCGAAACTTCCTGGCATCCGAAGCCGCCCCGCTGAGGGACTTGATCCGCTCAAGAACGTTAGCGCGTGTAAGCTCTCTGGCCATGTCTCGACAGTACGCTCAACGAAACCCGGCTCGCCCGTTGAGATTGCGGCCGCTCACCGTTGAAAACATCCCAGAGAGCTGGGATGTTTTCTGTCCGCGACCACACTTACGCTCAGAGAACACCCACTAGAGAAAGTAAGGATCATGCCTATTCTTCGGATTGAACATCCCACTGAAGATTTTGCCACATGGAAGGCCGCGTTTGACCGGGACCCGGCAGGCCGAGGCAAAGCAGGAGTACAGCAATACTCCATCTACCAGCCCGTCGACAACCCGCGTTATGTGTTGATCGATCTGGAATTCGAGACGGTTACCCAAGCAGAACGGCTGCTGGACACCATGAAACTCATCTGGAGCTCCGGTGCCGCCGGACCCGCGCTCGGCGGTGAGCCGCGAACGCAGATTCTTGAGACCAAGGAAGTCACACAAATCCTGGAGTGACGCCCGACAACCGTATGGCGCGGGATTCCTTCATCGTGCCCGACGGCGTCAAAGTACAGAGGAGCGCCGCGCACCCGCGACATCTTTGAATGAGAGCGGCTCGTCTTTGAGCTCCGCGCACAGGCAGGCCCGGACGCCCGGGCTGATCGGCCCGACCCTGCCCTTTCCTGCACGACACGGGCTTTGTCAGCCAGGACGGGCACCACTTCCGTAGACTCGATGAGGATTCCAGATGTCTCCTTTGGGGGACATGCCCGCCACAGGAAGAGCCATCGATGAAGATTGTCGTCCTAGTAAAAGTGGTCCCCGACACGTACGGGGACAGAAAACTGAACCTCGAAACAGGCCTCGCCGACAGAGAAGCCAGCGAGGCAGTCGTTGATGAAATTGGTGAGCGAGCCTTGGAACTGGCACTGTCATACGCCGACGCGAACGAGGGCACGGAGGTCGTCCTCCTCACACTGGCTCCAGAGGGTGCCACGGCGACGATACGCAAGGGGCTTGCGATGGGCGCGGGGAGCGCTATCCACGTCTCGGACCAGGGGCTTCGGGGAGCTGATCTTGGGCTGACGGCCGGAACCCTCGCTGCAGCGATCCGTCGACTTGAGTTTGACCTTGTGATCACCGGCAACATCTCCACCGATGGATCCGGCGGCATGATTCCCGCGATGCTTGCGGAATTGCTCGACGTACCGCATGCTACCGGTCTCAGCTCGGTAGAAATCAGCGACGGCGTGGTTTCCGGCTCCAGGCCGGTTGAATCCGGCGTACAGCAGGTATCAGCGAACCTGCCCGCGGTGATCTCCATTACCGAGGCGCTTCCCAGCGGGCGCTTCCCGAACTTCAAGGGAATCATGGCCGCAAAGAAGAAGCCCCTTGAGGTGCTTACCCTCTCAGACCTAGGGATCATCGCCGACGATCCGGAAGCGGCAAGTTCGATCATGCTCACGGTTACAGAGAAGCCCCCGCGTGCGGCGGGCGTAAAGATCATTGACGAGGGTGATGCTGGCGAAAAGCTTGCTGACTTCCTGGTAGAGAACCGACTGGCGTAAGGAGCAACGACATGACTGAATTCCCTCGCGATGCAATCCTGGTTGTCGTAGAAGTCCAAGGCTCCGGTGGGCTCGAGCAGGCTGCGGCAGGACTCCTCGGTGCCGCCGCTGCCGTTGGCACGCCGGTTGCCCTGGTACTAACCCCACCCGGCGCAGGGAGCGCCGCCGCCGCGGAGGCCGCTGTCCTTGGTGCCGCGCGCGTACTTATCGTAGAGACTACCGATCCTTCCGTCCTCGGCGTGCCGAGCGTTGACGCGCTCTTCGCTGCTGTGGAGCGGGTCCGGCCAGACGCGATCCTGATTTCACATTCTTTGGATGGGCGCGACCTTGCTGGTCGTTACGCTGCTCGGTCGCGTGCAGCGGTTTGTGCCGATGCAGTCGGGGTGGCACGTGATGAAGAGGGCGTCGTGGCACACCACTCCGTCTACGGCGGTGCCTACAACGTCACGTCGGCATCCACGTTTGGGGCACCGGTGATAACCGTTCGTCAGGGCTCCATCGAAGCGCGTGCCACGGCTCAGCCCGAGGAGTCAGAGACCCTGGCAGTGACGCCCTCCGAAAAGCCGGCTGCACGGATCGACTCCTTCGAGGAGGAAGTCGGCGCCTCTTCGCGGCCGGAACTGCGTGGTGCCGCGAAGGTCGTCGCGGGTGGCCGAGGCTTCGGGTCCCAGGAACAGTTCGCACTTGTTGGACAGCTCGCCGATACACTCGGCGCTGCCGTTGGTGCCTCCCGTGCCGCGGTGGATGCGGGCTACGTCCCGCAGTCGCATCAGGTCGGCCAGACTGGGGTTTCCGTGTCATCACAGTTGTACGTCGCGCTAGGCATTTCGGGTGCGATCCAGCACCGGGCCGGCATGCAGACCTCGAAGATGATTGTCGCCGTTAATAAGGATAGCGACGCACCGATCTTTGAGATTGCTGACTTTGGTGTGGTCGGCGATCTCTTCAAGGTTGTGCCCCAGCTGATCAGCGCACTCCAGGCGCGGAAGAAGCAGTGATGGTACCTCTATCTCCATCGGTTCGGCGGGGCCTGCCGCGCGTCGAGGGCGGTGACCCCTGGCCTGCAGCAGGCCAGGCACCCGCACACATTGCCGCGGACGAAGCGCGTATCCCGTCGGCGGCTGCTTCCAGGGTGGGACCGGTAGCTGCCGGGCCGCCCTCCACGCCCGCTGCGCCAACCGCTGCTGCTGCTTCCGCCCCTGCTGCCAGTCAGGAGACGGTACCCGCCGCGGCGGCGTCCGCGCCCACTGTGAACGAAAGCCTCAGGCTGACGACGCAGCTTCGCCGGGGCCTGCCCCGCATGCCGGGCGGAGAGCCCTGGCCGCCAGCGGGTGAGGTTTTGGGATCAGTGGCTCTGCTGGAATCCCTAGCCACAGCAGGAACACCCACCCCAAATTCAAGTGTTCCTGCGCAATCCGCGCCGGCAACGACGCTACCTGCGGCGGCTCCAACCACCGCACCCGCTGCGGCTGGTCCAACGACGGCACCTGCGGCGGCTCCAATGACGCCACCCACCACACAGACAATGGGAAGCGTCCCGCTTCGCCGCGGGCTTCCCCGTACCGCCGGCGGCGAACCATGGCCACCGGAAGGATTAGCGCCCACGGTTGTGCCAGCGTCTCTTGCCCAGGCAGCCACCGAAGCTGTTGCTGAGGCACCTTCTGCGGTGACGGCCGAAGCTGCGGCGACGGCTTTTGCCGCTTCTGAAGCACCGGCTGTGGTGAGTCAAGCACCTACGGTGCGTGCCGCCGTCGTGCCCCCAGCACTGGCTCCTGCCAAAGTGGTTGCCCCAAACAAGCCGGCGAAGGCCACAGCCGAGGGGAAGCTCTACCGTTCGCGGACCGTGACGCAGTGGACCAAGTTCGTTGCGCTGCTCGCGGTCGGTGCTGTCGCTGCAGCAGGGATTCTTGTGCTCGCCGCGCGCGGCGTGACGACGCTGCCGGGCGTGCCGGAGTTCCTCCAGCGGTACCCAGGAACGTATCAGCTGCCCGATACGACGCAGTCCGGCTTCCCATGGTGGGCGCAGTGGGCACATTTCTTGAACATCTTTCTGATCGTGCTTATTATCCGCTCCGGCTATCAGGTGCGCACTGAGCAGAAGCCGCCGGCGTTTTGGACGCCGAAGCGCGGTGGCAAGAAAATCAGCATCAATCTATGGCTGCACCAGTTGCTGGACGTTCTGTGGTTGGTCACTGGATTCATCTTTGTGGTGCTGTTGTTCGCTTCCGGTCATTGGATACGAATCGTACCGACCAGTTGGGAGGCGGTTCCGAACGCGCTCTCCGCGCTCCTGCAGTACATGACGCTGGACTGGCCCGTGGAGAGCGGGTGGGTGAACTACAACAGCCTGCAGCAGATCATGTACTTCCTCGTGGTCTTCATTGCGGCCCCGCTCGCAGCGATCACGGGTGTGCGCATGAGCGAGTTCTGGCCGAAAAATGCGAAGAGGCTGAACAAGATCTACCCGGTGGAGATCGCGCGCGCGATTCATTTCCCGACGATGGTGTTCTTCGTGCTGTTTATTCTCGTCCACGTGTTCCTGGTGTTCGCCACCGGTGCGCTGCGAAACCTGAACCACATGTTCGGCGGCACCGACGTGGTGAACTGGGTTGGGTTCTGGCTCTTCGCGGCCGCAATGGCTATCACGATTGCTGGGTGGTACGCCGCCCGTCCGCTCCTGCTCGCGCCAATCGCGAAGCAGTTCGGGCAGGTGAGCAGCCGCTAGGCGGAGCCGACTGCACGGGGGAGGACCATGACCACGCGGAGCCAGGCGCTGGGACGCGAGAGAGTTATTGCGTGGTTTCGTACCCGTTGGCTCTGGTCCGCCGCTACATCTAGTTTCCGGAAGAGCGCGGGCCAATGGAGTCCATCGATATGCCATGATTTGCGGTTGGTTTATGTTCAAAAACCTGAGTAAAACGTGAATAAAACGTGACGGGGCCGTGCCGTGTGGCGCCGAATGGTCTGTTTGGCGGCTGTTTGCAGGTTCGCCTGCCAGGTTGATGGCATGCCGCCGGTTGTCGAGGGCGGGACGTCGTATGCCAACAAACCTTGTTTTCGAGGGCTCCGGTTCGTCCCTGCGGCAAGCTCCCCGCCTTGGGCGGGAAATCTGATTCGCGGTGACATTTTTCATGGCGACAAGAAGCATGGATATCAATGAACCGGACGGGGAGCAACTTCCGGTTGGCCCTCGATTTGGCTCTCCTGCGGGCTTGGAAGTGCATCAATTTCGCGAGTCAAACTGGGAACAAGTAGAAAGTTGGTGCGCACAAAGAATCGCAACCCGAGCACTGGGCGGCGGGTCCAATAATTTGTCGGAAGGACAGGCTTGATATAGCCCTTAAACCGCCGCGCATCCAACATAACTATCGGCGGATCGAGGGTCAGCCGGCCCGGGTGAAGACACCGAGCCCGTTCGGCTCCTGCCCAGCCGCCGGAAACTTGTTGAAGTAGGTCAGGGTGACCCTGGTGATTTGCTCGCCCTCGCGGACGAAGACCGCCGAGGAGAGTGAACCGGGGAGCGCGTTCTCACCGGTGGGCACGAAGGACAGCGTGTCACCGTTCCACGGAGCGATCTCGAACGTGTAACCGCCCTCGGGGCCGAGCGCGCCGGTGAGGGTACCGTTCTCCTCGGTCACGACGAGGTTGCCGAAGTAAGGACTCGTGTATGTGCCGACGTAGTCGCCGGCCGGGCCCGCTGCCGCGGCACCTGTAGGGGGCTCCTGGCCGACGAGGTCGCCCGCCGGGTCGGAATAGTGCGCGAAGACGGTGGGCATCACGTCCAACCAGGGTCGCGTCTCCGCACCGAACTGAACCAGGTCGACGAACTCCGAAACGATCGCCTCCGGAACTCCCGACGGCGCTCCGTTAGTGAGCACGACGATCCCGAGGTTCAGATCGGGGATCATCGTGGCGTTGGTGGCGGAGCCCCACCCGAATGCGCCGGAGTGGCTGATGTTGACGCGGCCGGTCACGGTGGCACCGACGTTCGTGCCGAAGCCGTAGTGCGATGTGCGCGATGTCAGGTTCCTGGCATCGCCGCCGGTGATCGAATGGGCGGAATAGGTCTTTGCGAGCACGAGCGGGTCGATGAATTCAGCGCCGTCGACCTCGCCGTTGGCCAGCACCACACTCATCCACTTCGCAATGTCGCCGGCAGTGGATGCGACACCGCCGGCAGGAGCCTCGGCATCAGCGTCACGGTCGAAGAGCTGCTCGTACTGACCTTCTCCGGTACGCGCGTGCATCGCCGCGCGATCATCTGCGGCGAGGTATTCGTCGTGGACGGTGGTCGTCGAAGTCATGCCGAGCGGCCCGAACAGGAGTTCGTGCGCGGTCTGCGCCCACGTTTGCCCGCGCGACGCCGCGACCGCCTCGCTGCCCACCGTCAGTCCGAAGTTGGAGTACTGGTATGTGTCGCGGAACGACGCCAGAGGAATCTGGTTCATGTGGGCCATGATGTAGTCGACATCGAAGCCGATGTCTTCGAGGTCATCGCCGCCACCGGTTGGAATGCCGGTGCGGTGCGAGAAGAAGTCGGCGATCTTTCCATGCTCGGTCACGTATGGATCGTTCAGCGCGAAGTCGGGGAGGTATTTGACGACCGGATCCTCCCAGGACAGATCGGCGTCTTCGGTGATCGCTTTGGCCACAACGCTCGACGAGAGGGGCTTGGACAAAGACGCGATCTGAAACACGGTGTTGACGTCTACGGGTTCCTTCGTCGTCAGGTCCCGCACACCGTGTCCCTCTTCGAACACGACCTTACCGTTCGAGACGACCGCGACTCCCGCGCCGGGCACTCCTGTCTGCTTGAGCGCCTTTTCGATGAACCGGGGAAGTGCATCGACGGCTGCGGCCACTGCCGTGTCACGATCCGTGTAGAGATCGACGACGTCCTGGTTGGGCGCGTCGCCGACTGTGACAGCGAGCCCGCCCGCGGACGACGGTTCCGCGGTCTTACCCGCGTTGCACTCCGTTATTCCCAGCGTGAATGCTGCCACCGTCGAAACGGCGGCAACGCGTACGATGCCCTTGTTCGTGCTGCTCATGCTGTTCATGTCGCTGCCTCCCGTTGACTATCTGTTACCGGATCCATGGCTTCCTACGCGCGCATACGAAGCCATGGACTCCGGTCCCCGAGATAATTGTGCGTGGACAGAAGCGGACAAAACAACCTCCGCTTCCGGACATGGCCTCTAGAGGGCGTCCGGATGCGGTCACACGCGCCATAATGGTGTCCACACACGTTCCGGAGGTGGACATGGAAGATAGGGAACTGCTCGAACTGATCTACCGCAGCCGCCCTAAGACGGTGGCGGAGCTCGCCACTACCGCGCACGCGGATGAGGGCGAGGCCGCCGATGCCGTTGTGCGTCTCGCGCGGGCAGGTGCGATCTCGGTGCGCGATGGCGCGATCGCGTCCGCGACGCCGGCGATATGGACGGCCGACGTCGTCGAACGCGAAGTGCGTGCGATGCGGCAGACGGCGGACGAGGCCGCCTCGCGAATCGAGGAACTTGTTGCAGACTTACCGGCTCTGCTGCGTCACTGGGCTGTGGGCGAATCATCCGGTGATCTCGTTCCCGTTTTCGTGCGACACGGGCCGCAGGCGGCAGAAGACCTCTGGTACGACATAGCGCGGGAGGAGAGCGACACCGCCTGGGCCGTGCTTCCCGATCTCGGACGCTACCTGCAGACCGATCCCGCGCGCGCCAGCCGTTTCGCGGAAATGTTCACCGGCAAGCGATCGGTGCGCGCCCTTCTCCCGCGTTCGATGGCAGAGGACGCCCGGCTCGTCGCGATCGCCAAGCGCTACGCGGCCATCGGGGTGGAGTTCCGCCTTCTCGACGACCTTCCGAGTTGGTTTTGGATCGACGGCGGGGTGCTCGCATTGCCGATCGAATGGGGCGAGGGGTGGCCGGCCAGCGTGGTCGGTGTCCGTAGCGCGTCCCTCGCCGAGATGGGCCGAAGCCTGTTCCGCGAGCTCTGGCGTCGCGGCGAGCCGATCGGTGGTGTGGAGCCGCCGTGGGCGCCGCTTCTTGTGCTGATGAAGCAGGGCGTCACTCTCGACGCGGCATCTCGCAGGCTCGGGATCAACCCGCGAACGGGTCGGCGTCGCATTGCAGCGGCAATGGAGCAGTACGGCGTGTCGACATTGTTCGCCTTGGGTGTGGCGTGGGCCGCAGACGGGAAGCCCACCGCCCGCTGAGCGGTGGTGTCATCATGCCTGTGCCCGTAACGACCACTCCCTCGTTTGCGCCGACGCTCATCGCACCGTCGCGCGGCCGCGCGCACCAACGACGGGCACACGGCTGCCGGATGAACGTGCAAGACTCCGAGCGTCTCTCGGGATCGCTAGAGAGCGGTGGGTACGTCCTCACCGCCGGCAGGCTGTACGGAACACTGGGACATCTGAAGCCATGCAAAGACGTGCATGACGGCGGCTGTGTGACGCAGATGGACAAGCAGGCCGACCTCGAAATCCTCGAAGCTCTGGAGACTGAAAATGTGTCTTTGGGAGGTTCCTCTTGCGGGAAGGGAAAGCAGTCGCCCCGGAACGGATCTGCCGTAGTCCGTCTGTGTGTGGTGTTTGAGGGCATCGTGGCCGGATTGCGAGAGTTGGAAGGCCGTGTTTGCTGGGCATTCCAGTCTGGCAAATTCTCGACGGAAGTCCTCAGTTAGCCTCGCCGCTCAGTGCCGCGGGGGCGCCGATGGAGGGGTGCTCGTTCTGCCCGCCGATTGAAAAACGTGCCGACAACCGGAAGCTGAATTGCCCCTCCATTGGCCAAAAACGTGAGTAACTTTTCGTTCAAAAACGTGAGTAGAACGTGGTTTGGCCCCTCTTCGCACGCGGACAGTTATCTTGGTCTTGAATGATTTTGCACTTATTGCACAAATAGTTACTGCCGCCGCTTTGATTTTTGCTGTTTTTCAAATCGTTGGTGATCGAACTCAAAGGCTTCGCGAATTTGAAAATTTGTGAGTTCAACGTTACTGGCAGATACTCGACGTAATGTCACCTTCGTTGTACGAGGAAGGGGTTCAGTCTCGTGAATCACCTTCGGATCGTCGTGCATGCCTCAGCTATATGAGGTTGTGCGAGGACGAGCTCGATATGAGGCGAACCGGCTCGATAACGGACAATACCTGGATGATTTGGAGCGAAGGTATAGGGCTTCAAATGGGAATGACTGCATATGCTGAATTATTGGCGGAATCAAAGCCGCATGATTTAGTCAAATTGAAGGAATTTTTAAAAGAGTCTAATAATCCGCTCACCTGGTCGTAGCCGAAGAAGTGGTGGTCCGGGTTAATTTAAAATAGTAACTCTCGATAATGGCTAATTCTCGCGCTTTTGTTTCGTTTTGGCTTTTGGCGGTGCCGTGGTCAGGTGTCTCATAAATGAGCATTGCTGCAATACTGAACGCGACGTCCTAAAAAATTGACGATATTCCATGCGACAATGGGTTCTGGGCGATGTCTGTTTTTGCCACAACATCGACTTCAATCTCGTTGACCGATTTGCCTGCGGCGTTTTTCCAGCTGTCACGGCCGTTAACGCTTCCGCCGACCAGTATGGCGGCTGCCTGGCTCGGACTTGAAAACAAGTGATCCTGGACCATGATCAGTTGCTCGTCCCGAAGTTCAGCAATTCCTCGTTCGACAAGGGATTGCCGGCCACGGATGATCGACTTCGGGGCAGAGGGGCGAGGACGTGAATTCCCGACTGAGCCAGCAAGCACCACAAGCCCCTCCGAAGTAGGGTCCGCTTCAGCGCGGCACCCAGACTGTCGAAGGTAGAGCCGTTCAGCTTCAACTTCGTAGGGGGAATCTTGGGTGTGTTTTCGGATTGATTCAAGTGCAGGGTAACCGAGGGTAGCGGTCAGTACAGAGATGGTCTCCAGATACTCATTGCAGTCGGCTTCCAACGGCGCTGGCGTGTAACGATTGGAAGCCGCATTGCCGTTCAGTAAAGGGTATCGAGCGGCTTGGACGGCACGAGAAATGGCTTCCCACTCCATGAATCCCACATGTGTATCCGTCCACGTATTTGTCAAAGAAACAGCCACGATGGCCCGTTCCCAAAAATCCTTGCCGGCAACGTGTTGCTTCAGCCTGCCACCGACGTTTCCGCTTTGCCCGATGTAACAGGAGACGCCATCTTCCGAATCGCCACCAAATAGGAAATAAAGTCCCACCTGCGACGCTTCGGACATCGAAAGGAAGCCACCAAGCAAGGACCGGGGGACATCGAAGACGCGAACTGTTCGTGTAGTGATTTCTGCCATGCGGATACCTGAGGGGTCACCGTGAGGTAGAAAGATTTGGATTGTTTGGGGACGTGAAGTGGTCTGCATTCGGGTTCTCCTCCGGAAGAAGACTGCATACAAGATCAAACTTACCGCCAGAACAGACTGAAGCTGGGACAGCCTCGGAATTGCATGGGTCACCATGCTCCTCGAAGTCATCGAACAGCTCTAATAGGCCCAAGAACGATGAATTTTTCGGGTCTGAGAACCAGTGCCTGATGTCGATGATACTTGTCATGCGGCGATACCATGACGTGCGGCGACTGCTGGAAGACGGCGTGCCGCTAAACAGCAATCTCTTGGAAAGGCAGCAGCGAGGCGTCCCACCCAACCGGGGATTCAAGGAACGGTGTATTTGGAACGAATGGTTGATCGCGGGCGCGTCTCTCCCGCCCGCCTACGTTAAAGGCCATGATGTGCCTCGATGCTGGAGACTGCCAATGTGCTTCGAAGAAACCAACATGCAGCCGAAAGGAGGGGTCCGCCCAGCTGAAAAGGGGGAGTGATTTCTGACGAAAATTTTGCTGAATTGGGGGAGTAAAGGGGGAGTTGGGTCGTTTTGGCCCTAAACGGCTCTAACCTGCGGAACATAACCGCGGGTCAGAGCCACTATTTGGTGCCGCGGGCGGGAATTGAACCCACAACCAAGAGAAACTCAGGACTCTCATGCCAACTGTTGCCATTCAACGCCGAAAACCGTCAATTTCCGTGGATCTTCAGACCAGTGGAGTTCATCGATATGCCATGATCTGTGGTTGGTTTTCGTTCAAAACGTGAGTAAAACGTGACGAGGTCCTGCAGCGTGGCGCCGGATCTGCTGTTTGATGGTCGTTTGCAGGTTCATGGACACGGGGGACGGCATGTCGTTGGTTGTGAATGGAGGGCCGTCACTGTTCAACAATTGCAGTGGTTTGAGGCGTGGTCTCGGCACCCCAGTCGTGTGGCCACTATTGGCCGGGAAACGTGCTTTTTGCTGACTCTTTGCTGGGGGCGTGGAACACCATCCATCCAAATTGGGCGGCCATTTGCCTCCGGTTGGCCGACCTGGACAGCCCAAATTGGGATCAATTTCATGCGCCAAAATGCGAACAATTCAACGGCGTATAGGTGGCAGTCCAGAGAGGAACCGCGGGGTTTTTAGGGAGGGAAGGGGGTGACGATGGTGACGAATCATTGGTGGGAGTTATTAAATGCTGAGGGCCCCGCAACTCCTGGCCGCGGGACCCTCAGAAATCCATAACAGGCAACTTGTCCCTGTCTCCCACCACAGTTTAGTGCTGTGAACAGGCGCGAACAAATAAGTGTTGAGGCTGTAATGCTAAGGCGGCTGAGTGCGCCGCGATTGACACCGTATGTGGATGCCGCAGGCAGCCTGCAGGGCGCTGTGCGGCTATGCCGGTGGAACGTAGAGCTGTCCGGTGCTGTGTACGAGGCGCTGCACATTTTCGAGGTCGTCCTGCGCAACGCCCTGGACGAGCAACTGAGCGTTTGGAACGCAGGACAAATCGACCCGACCACGGGGGAGCCGCACTCCAGTGATTGGCTTATGGATCCCTCGATCCTGTTGGAGCGCGTCGTTGGTAGGGACCTACCAGAAGCAAAGAACCGAGCTGGCCATTCAACCAGGGCCTGACCCAAAGAACAGCGCGATCCGTTGCACGCGGACATTCTTGCCGCTTTGTCCACGGGGACCTGGCGTTTCCTTCTCCCCGGCCGCAAGGACCTGGGCAAACAATTGCTATGGGATGAAGCACTTCACAGTGCTTTCCCGCATCTTCGGCGACCGGTCCACGAGCTTGAACGGGCGGTCGGCGGTGTCTACCGCCTAAGAAACATGGTGGCGCATTTAGAACCACTCATCAATAGCAGCATCGCTGCACAGCTGGCCAACATGAGGACAGTCATCGGCGCTATCGACCAGGACCTACTCTCCTGGTTCGCATCCGTGGAGAAAATCGGCGCCACCTGAAGGTGCGCCCGAAACCTTGACGGCAGAGCCACCGTGGCTGAATCGACGTCCACCACCTCCGGTTTTCAGCCCGGTCATGTTCGTCAACGACAACAAGCAAGATGGTCTGGCCTGTCGCGGACATTGTCAGGACCTCGTGGAACTTGATTTTATTGGTAAAAGCTTTTGGGTAGCGACGGAGTCAACGCTGATTGAAGATGTGGAGGGAGGCACAGGATGGCAGCATCTACCGAAGAGATATTGGCGAAGCACCCCTTTGGCCGGATTGCCGTGGTGGAGCATAAGAAGCGCATGTTCGTTGAGGTTCGGGGCTGCCTTCTGCGAGAACAGAAACATCACCTCGGACGCGAAGGAACGACTTTCTCGAGACGGCGACGATAGCAGAACAATGTAGATCAGGACCAGTTCACACCGCCACCCACTCCTCTGCAATCGAAGTTGAGAGGTCTCCCGTATACCCTCCCATCACCGGGCTTAATCTCGGGCGGGGTATACGGGACGCCCGTCGAGCGGCAAGATCAAAAGGGCGGGTCAGAGACCCTTGTGCGCGGTGAAGTCCCGGCTTACGGGACAATTCGGAGAATAACGAGAGCAGGTAGGAAGTGACTCCGTTTCATTGCGATTCTCCTCTGGATATGTTCCCATGAGGCGTGACGGAAGTGGTTGAATCGGCAGCTCAATATGCCCAGTGGTTCGACACTGGCAACTCGGCGTTTCACACTGGTGAGCAGTGCGCACCGCTTCGCAGTCACCCCGATCGAATACGAATTACTCTTTGAGAAGAACCCCATCCCAGCCTGAAATTCACAACCTGACGGGCAACCAGGCGATGGGGCAGGTCAAAATGGAAACCAAACCGGGGGGCCAGCCGCTCGCAAAGCCCACGGCACGTTCCGACGGCCGCTACCGGACATCCATGCATACAGACTCCCAGCCGCGGAGTTCGTCGTGGGCTATGGACGGGTCGTCGACGCAGTTGTCGACGCAGTTGTCGACATGGCCGACGCGCTCGGCGCGAGGCGATCGATGGTGCCCTGCGAGATTGCGTGCAGGGCGTCAACCTGCGACGGGTCCAGCGCGTCAAACAGGTAGCGCCGCACTCCGGCGACGTGGATAGGAGCGGCCTTCTCGAGGATGTCGCGGCCGGCAGGTGTGAGGACGATGAATGCGCTGCGTCGGTCTTCGCTGCAGTTGGAGCGTTCAATCAAGCCGCGGGCTGTCATCCGTGTGAGCTGATGGGATAGCCGACTCTTCTCCCATTGCAGCCCGCGCGCGAGTTCGAGCATCCGCACCGGGCCGTCGGGGTGCTCGCTCAGCCAGACCAGCACGACGTAGTCGGAATTCGACACCCCGGCGCCGTCCTGCAACTCCCGGTTGAGGCGGGCGGTGAGTTGGCTGTGCATATTCAAGGAGGCACGCCACGCCAGCTGTTCACGGTCATTCAACCATCGCACGTCCGATTGCTCGATCATTGCACCATACTATCGTAGTTGACACGTCACCTAATTCGTTCTAGATTTGTTGACGTATCAACAAACATCCATTTAATCCGATTAAGGAGCACGCATGACCACCATCACCACCACCGAATTCGCAACCCTAACTGGCACCTACGCGATCGACGCAGCGCACAGCCGCATAGGTTTCGTCGCCCGCCACGCGATGGTCACCAAAGTGCGCGGCAGCTTCAACGACTTCGAGGGCACCGCCGTCCTGGACGGGTCCGACCTGTCGAAGTCCACCGTCACAGTGACCGCGCAGGTTGCCAGTATCGACACACGCAACGAGCAGCGCGACGGCCACCTGCGCACCAACGACTTCCTCGGCGCCGAGCAATTTCCGGATCTGAGCTTCACTTCGACGTCGATCACCCACGTCGGCGGCAACAACTTCGAGGTCACTGGCGACCTCTCAATCAAGGGCGTGACTAAGTCGGTCACGTTCCCACTCGAGTTCCAGGGCGCGGCGACAGACCCGTTCGGGAACGACCGCATCGGCTTCGAAGGCGCGACTCAGATCCTCCGCAGCGAGTACGGCGTCAGCTTCAACGCACCGCTTGAGACGGGAGGCGTGTTGGTGAGCGACAAGATCACCATCGAGCTCGAGATCTCGGCCGTCAAGTCCGCCTGAATCGCTCGCTTTGGACGGCTCACACCTCGTCGAGGTTTGAGCCGTTTGCAAGGGGCGACGCGAGTTCTCACGGATCTGCCAAAAGTCTGGACAGCGCGAGCGACTCGACAAGATCGGCGGATTGATCTGACCCCAGCACTTGGCCGGAACCCACCTGCCGCAGTTCAACATCACCAAATCACGCACACGGAGGTAAATTCATCATGACCACCATCAGCATCATCGGCGCGGGCAATATGGCCACCGCCATCGGCACCCGGGCGGCGAAGCACGGACACACCGTTGAGCTCTTGAGCCGCAACAGCGCCAAGGCTCAGTCGCTCGCCGACCAGATCGGCAACGGAACCACCGTCGGCACGTACGGGGCAAAGCCGGCGGGTGACATCGTCATCTTGGCAGTCCTCTATACCGGCGCGGTTGACATGGTCGCGCAGTACGGTGATGCGCTCGCCGGCAAGATCCTCGTCGATATCACCAACCCGTTCAACGCCGACGCCACCGGACTCATGACCACCACAGGCAACTCGGTGTCCCAGCAGATTGCCACTGTCGCTCCCGATGACGCACACGTCGTGAAGGCAATCAACACAATCTTCGGCCACGTCCTTGCCAAGGACACGCCGCTGGACGCGTTCCTCGCCGGTGACAGCGCTGAGGCGAAGGCAGGTGTCGCGGCGTTTTTGAAAAGCTTGGACATGCAGCCCCTGGACGCAGGAGGGCTCGAGATGGCTCACGCTCTCGAATGGGCTGGCGTCCTCTTGATGGGCGTGGCACGCAACGGCGCCGGCTTCGATGTTGTTTTGGGCGCAAAATCCCTCTGAACACGTCCACCGTGGTTTCATGGACCGGCTTCAGCCGGCAGATGGTCACCTCGACACTCTGATCACCTTCGACACGAGTTCGCCGACTCGATCAATGCCGACCCGAGGAATCATTCTCCGCGAAGTCAGTTAGTGCCGGGACCCCTAGCACCCTGACGGGGAGCCACCGGGCTGGCTAGTACCTCCAGTCCAGACTGGGAGCCGCTCGAACCGCATAGCAAGTTGAGTTCCCGCATCATTCCGCCGATTCCTATGTCGCGTTCGAGAAGCCGCTCGCCCATTGATGTGCGACGTGGCTGGCGAACCCTATCCGCCGGTGAGACCGCCACGCGCCAATCGAAAAACCGAGATGGACGGGGAGCCAGAATCGCCAGGGGTTGGCACCATTCTCACGATCTCTTCCGAAGGCTGAGGCGGTCATAGGATTTTTACGGCCCGGTACTCCTACCCCTGCGGGATGCAGCATGATCTTGACGGAGCTACCGGCTTAGCGTTTTTCTCGGCATAATCCGAACTAAGCCGATATCGGCTTAGTTCGGACAAGGGATCGGGCCATCCAGCGACGGCAACGTGTTGCTGAGGCTGTTTCCCATTGGCGCGATGATGCGCTCAGCCTGGGGGCCGAGCCTGACCTCTTGGGGTTCATGGATCGGGCATTCGATGGGGACAATGCACAACGTGTCGGCTCATTGGCAGTGGCACCGCTCGTGATTGACCTCGCCGACGCCACACGCCCGGCGAATACAGAGATCCCTCCTCAGGGGAAAGTCTGGGTTCCTGAACACCCGCGCGCAGGCAAGACAGTTCGCGGACACTACCGCAAACGTCGAAGCTGACCGGCAAGCTCAGGGACGGCACTCGTCAGGCGGTTCCAGATGCTAGCCCCTTGGGTGACAGTGCTTTTCGGCTAGGCTGAACCTCCATACATTTCGGAGAGAAGGGTGAGATGGCCGAGACGACTATCACCAGTACCACGGCGGCTGAGGTGATGGCGGAGTTGGCCGCGCTGGAGGACCCGAAGGCACGGGCGGTGAACGAGAAACACGGTGACGACCATGGGGTGAACCTGGGCAAACTGCGGGGGGTCGCGAAGCGGCTGAAGAAGCAGCAGGAACTTGCGCGACAGCTCTGGGCAACTGGTGACACGGCGGCGAGACTGGTGGCGCTCCTGATTTGCCGCCCGAAGGACTTTGGGCGTGACGAGCTGGACGCCATGGTGCGCGAGGCGCGCATCCCCAAAGTGAACGACTGGCTCGTGAATTATGTGGTGAAGAAGAGCCCGCACGCCGAGGAGCTGCGCGTGGCCTGGTTCGCCGATCCGGATCCGATAGTTGCCAGCGCCGGTTGGACGCTTACCAGTGAATGCGTTACGAAGCAGGCTGTTGGCCTGGACCTTTCAGGGTTGCTCGATACCATTGAGGCGCAGATGAAGGACGCGCCGGACCGCCTGCAATGGGCCATGAACCACTGCCTGGCCCAAATCGGGATCGAGCACGCCGAGCATCGCGCCCGGGCCATCACCATTGGTGAGCGCCTGGGAGTACTCAAGGATTACCCCACGCCGCCGAATTGCACGTCTCCGTTCACGCCCATTTGGATCACGGAGATGGTGCGCAGAAAGCAGGAGCCGTAGGAACACAGGAACCGGACGGCGAGCCATGCTGCCCGGGCCAGGTGCACTGGCAGCAGGAGATCAAGCCGAAAGCGGCGATTTCACTGGGACCGAAGCCGAACTCGGCGATGCGGGTCAACATTGCGGTCAGCATCACGGAGAACCGAGGAACGACTCGGGGTGACGGGGAGTCCGTCAGTCGTCCCAGCGGCCGGTTTTGAAGAAGTGCTCGATGGTGCCGGTGTTGGCGCCGGGTTCGAGGCCTTTTTCTGCCAGCCACGCCTGGTTGTTGTAGCTGCCCGCATACCTTTCGCCGCCGTCGCACATCAGGGACACGACGCTGCCGCGCTCGCCGTTGGCGATCATCTGCGCGATCAGCTGCCAGACACCCCAGAGATTCGTCCCGGTCGAGGGACCGGCGAATAGGCCGGTGAGCTTGCGCAGGTGCATCATGGCGGCGACCGATGCGGCATCCGGGACCTGGATCATGTGGTCGATCACGGAGGGGACAAAGCTCGGTTCCATTCGGGACCTGCCGATGCCTTCAATGCGTGAGGGAATCCCCGTGGTGTGCTGGGTATTGCCGGTCTTCCACGCGGGGTAGAACGCGGAGTTCTCCGGGTCGACCACGGCCAGTGATGTGGCGTACCGGTTGTAGCGCAGGTAACGGCCGATGGTGGCGCTGGTGCCCCCAGTGCCGGCACCGACGACGATCCAGCGGGGGATGGGATGCTCCTCCAGGGCGAGCTGGCCGAAGATGGATTCGGCGATGTTGTTGTTACCGCGCCAGTCTGTGGCTCGTTCCGCGTAGGTGAATTGGTCCATGTAGTGGCCTCCGCAATCAGCGGCCAGCCCGGCAGCGACGCTGTAGACCTGGTCCGCACGCTCCACGAAATGGCAGCGGCCGCCGGATTGTTCGATCAGGGCGGTCTTCTCCGGGCTGGTGGTGCTCGCCATGACGGCGATAAACGGAAGGCCAAGCAGCCGGGCAAAGTAGGCCTCGGAGACGGCGGTGCTACCGGAGCTTGCCTCCACGATCGTGGTGTCTTCGCGGATCCAGCCGTTGACCAGCCCGAACAGGAACAGCGAGCGGGCCAGGCGGTGCTTGAGGCTGCCGGAATGATGCGTTGACTCGTCTTTGAGGTACAGCTGCACGCCCCAGGATTCCGGCAGTGGCACCGCGTACAGGTGTGTGTCGGCAGAGCGGTTGTTTTCGGCCATGATGAGGCGGAGGGCGTCATCCGCCCAGGTGCGCGCGGAAGTGTCGCTGACGGTATGCATACTGGTCAGCTTATTGCACACCCTTGCTGCGCGGTCTTTGAGCACGGCTTTTGCAGGTAGAGGCGTTTTTAGTGCACGGCTTAACTGCACGGGCGGGGCAGCCGGCACCGAGATTGGCGCAACTGGATGCTGGCTAGAGTGGTTTAATGCTACGAATCAGGGTCTACCGTAACGGCCGGGTTACGGATGAAAAGATTGAGGTGAACCAGCTGGGCCGGCTGGCGAAGGACCAGGACGCGACGATCTGGGTGGATGTGGATTCCCCAGATCCGGAGACCATCGAGGCGTTGCGGGATCAGCTGGGTTTCCACAAGCTGGCGGTGGAGGACGTGTTGGGTACGCGGCAGCGGCCCAAATTGGAGACGTACGGGGACCACTTCTTCCTGAACGCCTACGTCACTGAGGTTCGCGAGGTTCGCGAGGTCCGCGAGGTCCGCAAGCTCCGCAAGGACGAGGAATCCCGCGGGAATCCGGATGCAGCGCCGGCTCCGCCGCTGGGACGGGGTCCGGATGAGGATGCGGGAGAAGACCCGGACCAGGACCCCGGCCAGGGTGCTGACCTGCGGCTGCGAACCACCGAGGTCTCCGCTTTCATCACCGGCAATGTTGTGGTGGTGGTGCCCGGTGGCAGTGGTTTTGACGCCCAAGAGGTGTTAACCCGGGCCGACGAAAACGCCGACATCTGCCACAGTGGATCGGGTTTTTTGGTTTACAGCCTGTTGGATTACCTGGTGGACAAGCAGCTGGAGGCGGCAGAGGCCTTTGATGGCTCTGCCGATGATTTGGGTTCCCTGCTGTTTGCCCGCCGGCCGCAGGACATTCAAATGCGCAGCTTCCGGCTGCACAAGGAGCTGACGGTTCTGCGCCGGGTGCTGGTGCCGATGCGGGAGGTACTCAGCGCCGTGCTTCGTCATGAATCCGCCCCGCAGAATGCTGCGGGCGCGGCAAACTCGGAGTTGCTGCCGTATTTTCAGGATGTCTATGACCATGTGCTTCGGGCGGTGGACTGGACCGAATCGGCCAGGGATATGGTCAACAACGTTCTGCAGACCTACCTGACCATTCAGGGCAACAACATGAACATCATTATGAAGAAAGTGACCAGCTGGGCTGCCATTATTGCGGTACCTACAGCGATCACGGGTTTCTATGGCATGAATGTGCCATATCCGGGCGTCGGCACGCAGTGGGGAGTCGCGGTGGCGGTGGTCGTGATGCTTGCGATGTCGGTGGTCCTGTATACGGTGTTTAAACGCAGGAACTGGCTCTGATCCGGTGAGCGAAAGCGGACAGGACAGGACAGGATCGAAGAATGTGCGCTATGAGGGAGCTGCCGTGAAGACGCTGATAAATGTAACTGAGCTCCGGGAACGGATGCAGGCTGGAACGCGGACGGTGCTGCTGGACGTCCGCTGGACCCTCGGTGGTCCGCATGGCCACGATCCCTACCTCCGCGGGCACATACCCGGCGCGGTCTTTGTGGATCTGGAAACGGAACTTTCCGGGCATGGCAAGGCGCAGCAGGGCCGTCACCCGCTGCCGGATCCGGCGGCTCTCACCCAGGCAGCGCGCGGCTGGGGGATAAATTCCGGAGACACGGTGGTGGCCTATGACGACGGCGGCAACATGGCTGCGGCGCGCTTGTGGTGGCTGTTGCGCGACGGCGGCTTTGACCGGGTAGCGCTGCTGGACGGCGGTCTGGGTGCCTGGCGTGCCGCCGGTTATCCAATCGCCGACGGCGACCAACGGCCGCCGGCGGGCGACGTCCAGTTGGCGTCGGGCCGGATGCCGACGATTGGGATTGGCACGATCAAAAATGGTGCGACTGGAACTGAGGCACTTGGAAACGACTCGGTGAGTTCCGCCTCGGCTGGACTTGATGACGTGCGTCGGTGGCCCTCGTCGGGCGTCCTGCTCGATGCCCGTGCTGGTGAGCGGTATCGCGGTGAGACGGAACCCATGGATCCGCGTGCTGGTCATATTCCCGGAGCCGTGAACGCCCCGACTTCAGCCAATCTGACAGCAGACAAGCGCTTCCTTCCCCCCGCGGAGCTGGCCGCGAGGTTCGCCGCTTTAGGTGTGACGCCGTCGTCCGCCGTTGCCGTCTACTGCGGTTCCGGGGTCACCGCTGCGCACGAAATTGCTGCCCTGGAAATTGCGGGCATTCGCGCAACACTCTTTCCGGGATCGTGGTCGGCCTGGTCCAATCACCCGGAGCTGCCCGTAGCGACCGGGCCCCAGCCGGCGCAGCGGCAGCAGACCGGGAACTCCCAGAATCCCGCGATAAAATGAACCAATGAGTATTACGAAGGCCTATGCGTCCGATTCTCCCACCAGCGGTTTTGCCGCCTCAACGTTAGACCGGCGCGAGCCCGGACCCACCGATGTGGAAATTGCCATTGATTTTTGTGGACTTTGCCACTCCGATGTTCATTCGATCCGGGGCGAATGGGGCGGCAACAGCTATCCCTTGACGCCCGGGCATGAAATTGTGGGCAAGGTCAGCGCCGTTGGTTCCGATGTAACCTCTTTCGCTCCCGGAGACGCCGTGGGCGTGGGCTGCATGGTCGACTCGTGCCGTGAATGTGACAGTTGCCTCAAAGGGTTCGAGCAGTACTGCGAACGTGGAATGACCGGCACTTATGGAGCCGTGGATAAGCGCAACGGTTCGGTGGTCACCCAAGGCGGGTACTCGCAGAGCATCGTGGTGGACCAGGGCTATGTGCTGCGCGTTCCTGCCAATCTGGACCCCGCTGCCGTCGCACCGTTGCTTTGCGCCGGCATTACCACCTACTCGCCGCTGCGCCGTCTGAATGTGGACAAAGGCGACACCGTTGGTGTGATCGGGCTCGGCGGCCTTGGACACATGGCCGTCAAGATTGCCAAGGCGATGGGAGCCAGCGTGACCGTTTTCACCAGCTCGCCGGCCAAGGAGGAGGCTGCCCGCGCACTGGGGGCCGATAGTGTGGTCGTGTCCAGCGACGCACAGCAGCTGGAAGCGGCGAATGATTCCCTCAATGTCATTATCGATACGGTAGCTGCCGTACACGATCTGAATCCCTATTTGCGTACGCTTAAGCGTGATGGCTCCCTGGTCCAGCTGGGCTTGCCGGCCGGGGAGATGCCCGCGGTGAATCCCGGGCAGCTGATCAGCAAGCGCCTGTCCTATAGCGGGTCACTGATCGGCGGGATCGCGGAAACCCAGGAAATGCTGGACTTCTGCGCCGAGCACAACGTGGTCTCCAGCATCGAGATGGTCAGTGCCGGCCAGCTGGATGCGGCATATGACCGAATGGTGGCCGGTGATGTGAAGTACCGTTTTGTCCTGGACACCTCGACCCTTTAAGGACGCATCATGGCAACGCTGTTCAGCCGCATCATCGCCGGCGAAATTCCCGGCCGCTTCGTCTGGAAAGACGACGACCTGGTGGCATTTCTGACCATCGGTCCGCTCACCGACGGCCACACGCTGGTGGTGCCGCGGGAGGAAATCGACCGCTGGACGGATGCTCCTCCGGCGCTGATGGCGCGGCTGACAACCGTGGCGCAGACGATCGGTCAGGCGCAGGTTCAGGCATTCGGGGTGGAGCGGGCCGGGCTGGTCATTGCCGGCTTCGAGGTGGAACACCTGCACGTGCATGTTTTCCCGGCACACTCGATGGCGGACTTCGATTTCAGCCGGGTGGACAACTCCCCGGACCCGGCAGTCTTGGACGGCAACGCGGAGAAGCTCCGGGCCGCGCTGCGCGAGGCCGGGCACGGGGAGTTCATTCCGGAAGGCTGAGCCCGGAGTGTCGGGTGCCTCTCGCGCTGAAGGTGTTTGCGCTGAAGGTGTTTGCATGGATCCGGTGTCCGCGCCGCAGCCGGTGTTGGGCTGTGCCGGGGTTAGTCGGGGAACCTGGTCCACAGCCGGGGCCCGGGAAAAGCACCGGTGTCCACCGCGCTGACGGCGTTGCTGGCGTCCGCAGCGGGTACGTCAGCGCAGAAGAAACCGGCCCGCTCGGCCACCCGTTCGCTAGGGCGGTTTCCGTCCTGCGTCCACAGCGCTACATAAGGTGCACCGGCCGACAGCGCCCAACCGGCAAGGACATTGACCACGGCCGTCGCTGTGCCTTGTCCGCGCCCGGCGGGCAGCAGCGCGTAGAAGATCTCGGGAGCGTCGTCGCTGTTTTTGATTCCCGCAGTTCCAGCCACGGCTCCGTTGCGTTCCAGCACGTACCGGGCGCTGATGCCGGCCGCTGCTGACTCCCGTGCACGAACAATGCGTGCGCACGCTTGCTCGTGGGTGAGGTGCGCAGGGTAAAACGTCCAGGTCACCACGTCGGCACAGGCAGAGAGCGCTTGTTCCATTTGCGCATCCTGTTCCAGCTGTGCATCCACACCCTGCGTATCCACACCGCCGAGCCGCCGGAGCCGCACTGGACCGGTGGCGAGGACAGCCGGCGGCAGCTGAATCTGCACGCGCGGCGTCCTCACGCCGGCGCCAAGGCCTTATTCAATGTTGTTCGGATGCGCTTTTCGGAAACCGGGTAAGCGGTGCCAAGCTCGACGGCGAACAGGCTCACCCGCAGCTCTTCGAGCATCCAGCGGACGTGCACCAGAGGGGCATCCGGCCGCTGCTGAAGGCCAGGCAGCAAGGCCGACACGGCGTCGTCGTACTCATCTTCCAGGCGCTGGATCACGGCCATATTCAACCCGTCGCGCTGAACGTTGGTGGGAAGTTTTTCCAGCCGGCGCTCGATGGCGTTCAGATACCGCGGGAGCATGGCCAGCTGCGCGTAACCGGTGCACGCCACGAACCCGGGGTAGACCAGCAGCTCCAGCTGAGCCTTAATATCATTGAGGGCGGAAATCAGGGCCAGGCTGGTGGTCCCCTTCAGCGCTTTCTCAATCCGGCGCGTGCTGGCCAAAATGCGTTCGACGACGGCGGTGACAGTGAACACCGTGTCGATCAGTTCAGCGCGCACCACCTCGTAGAGAGCATCGAATTCCGCGGCCGACCAGGGGAGCGACTCCGGCGTCAGCTTGTCCACCGCGGCCAGCGTGCAGTCGGCAATCAGGGACGCGACGCTGCCGTGCGGGTTTTGCGTGAAGGTGAGTTTTTCATTGTTGCTCAGGTGCTCCAGCACGTATCGATCGGGGGAGGGGACGCGAAGCGCCAACAGCTTGATGACGCCCCCGCGCATGGCGGCCAGCTGCTCCGGCTCGGTTTGGAAAATCCGCAGTCCAACGGTGGCTCCTTCATCCACCAAGGCAGGGTAGCCGGTGACGGTGTGGCCGGCCACTAGCCGCTTCACGTCACGGGGCAGGACGCCGACAGACCATTCGGTCAACCCTGAACGCTCCTGGACTGCGGCGCTGTTAGCACTGGCTGCACCGTTGGCACCGGCACCGGCTGCACCAGCTGCACCGGCGGATGATATCCGTTCCCCCGCGCCGCGCCGGGGATCCGGGCGTTCCGCGGACTTGCGCTGCGTGGTCTTGGGCGTCGCCCCCAGGGATTCCGCGATGGCCCGGCGGGTGGCACCGGCCAGTTCATCCTGCAGCCGCGCCAGATCGGTGCCTTCGTCGATGATTCGGCCGCTGCGGTCCACCACCTGGAACGTCATCCGCAGATGAGTGGGGACTGCGTCCCAGTTCCACGATCCGGGCGGGATGAGATGGCCCTTGAGCCGGCGCAGCGCCAGCTCAAGGGAAGATTCAAGAGCGTCGGTCGCGGGGTCGAAGTCCGCGGCGAGCGCAGCGGTGGCGGCCCGTGCAACGTCCGGAGCCGGAATGAAATTCTTCCTGACCTGCTTGGGCAGGGACTTGATCAGCGCCGTGACCAGTTCGGCTCGGAGTCCGGGAATCTGCCAGCGAAAAGGTGCCTCCGTGAGCTGATTCAGGAACAAAACCGGAACCTGCACGCTCACCCCGTCGGAAGGATTCGGGGCCGAACCGGGAGCAGTGGGACGGAATTCGTAGGAGAGCGGAAATTCGAAGCCGTCCTGTTGCCAGATTTTAGGGAAGGCTGCCTCGTCAAGGCCAGCGGCGTCGTCGGCCACCAGGACGTCGGGATCGAAGTCCAGCAGCGTCGGATGATCCTGACGCGTGGCTTTCCACCACTTGTCAAAATGCCGTTCGGAGACCACTTCGGACCCGACGCGCTCATCGTAGAAGGCGAAGAGCGTTTCGTCGTCGACGCGCAGATCCCGGCGCCGCATCCGTGTTTCCAGCTCTTCGACCTCGGCCAGCAACGCCTGGTTTCGATGGAAGAACTTGTGATGAGTGTTCCAATCACCCTCCACCAGGGCATGCCGGATGAATAGTTCGCGGCTGAGCTCGGCATCGATCCGGCCGTAGTTGATCCGGCGTTGCGGGACGATCGGGACGCCGTAAAGCGTTACCTTTTCGTAGGCCATGACCGATCCCATTTTCTTGGACCAGTGCGGCTCACTGAAGCTGCGCTTGACTAAATCAGGTGCCACCTGCTCGGCCCAGAGCGGGTCAAACTTTGCGGCCACCCGGGCCCAGAGGCGGGAAGTTTCCACCAGCTCGGCCGCCATTACCCAGTCAGGGGACTTCTTGAACAACGCCGAACCGGGGAAAATGGCGAAACGGGAGCCTCGGGCACCGGCGTATTCACGTTTGCGCGGATCGTAGAGACCGATGTGGCTCAGCAATCCGGTCAGCAGGCTGATATGAATCTCGGTGTGATTCCCTACGGCGTCCACCTCTCCGGGGGCGAGCGCAATGCCGAGGGGTTTGGCCAACTGGCGCAATTGGGCGAAGAGGTCCTGCCATTCGCGGATCCGCAGGAAATTAATAAACTCGGCCTTGCAAAGCCGGCGGAAGGCTGTGGAGGAGAGTTCCTCCTGCTTGGTCTGCAGATACCGCCACAGGTTCAGAAAACCCGTGAAATCTGAGTTCTCGTCAGCGAACCGCTTGTGTTTTTCCGCAGCGAGCTGCTGCTTTCCGCTCTCGGCCTGCGGGCGCTCGCGTGGATCCTGAATGGTCAGCGCGGCGGCAAGAATCATCACCTCGCGTGCACAGCCGCGCTTGCCGGCCTCCACAATCATCCGTCCCAGCCGCGGATCTACCGGCAGCTGGGCGAGCTGACGGCCGACGGCGGTGATGGCGCCTTGGGCGGTCACCGCGCCGAGCTCACGCAGGAGCGTGACGCCGTCGGCAATGGCCTTGGAATCCGGCGGCTCCACAAACGGGAATTCCGCTACGTCCTTGGGTCCCTGGGCCACACCCATGGACGTCATCTGCAAAATGACCGCCGCTAGGTTGGTGCGCAAAATCTCCGGGTCGGTGAATTCGCGGCGGCTGGCGAAGTCATCCTCGGAGTACAGCCGGATGCAGATGCCGTCGGAAACACGGCCGCATCTGCCGGATCGCTGATTTGCCGAAGCCTGTGAGACCTTTTCAATCGGCAGCCGCTGGACCTTGGTGCGGTGGGAATAGCGGGAGATCCGAGCGGTGCCGGGATCAATGACGTACTTAATGCCTGGAACGGTCAGGGAGGTTTCCGCCACGTTGGTGGCCAGCACAATCCGGCGTCTGGCCTTGGGGCCTTTCCCGGGCGTGAACACGGCGTGCTGCTCGGCGAGGGAAAGCCGGGCAAAGAGCGGCAGGATCTCCGTCTCCCGCAGTCCGGAGTTCAGCGGAGCTGATTTAGCGCGGCCGCGCAGCGCCTCGGCCGCGTCGCGGATCTCGCGCTCGCCGGAAAAGAAGATCAGGACATCTCCCGGCGCCTCCTTGGCCAGCTCGTCCACTGCGTCACAGACGGCGTCCAGCGGGTCGCGGTCCTCGCTGGTGCCCGCATCGGCGGGGTCGTCGTCGTCCTCCATGGCCGGACCGC
Organism: Arthrobacter terrae; assembly: GCF_015708085.1. Classification (GTDB taxonomy): domain Bacteria; phylum Actinomycetota; class Actinomycetes; order Actinomycetales; family Micrococcaceae; genus Arthrobacter_M; species Arthrobacter_M terrae. The sequence continues at coordinate 36,592 of NZ_JADNYM010000027.1, forward strand.
TCAGCGGACGGTAGCGGATTTCCACCGGATACGTCCGCCCGGACACCTCAACGATCGGAGCGGGACCGGCCGCAGTGGCGAAGTGCGCGGCGAAGCGCTCCGGATCAATTGTGGCAGAGGTGATAATGACCTTCAGGTCCGGCCGTTTGGGCAGAATCTGCTTCAGATACCCCAAAATGAAATCGATGTTCAGGCTGCGCTCGTGGGCCTCGTCGATGATCAGCGTCGAATAGCGCCGGAGCAGCCGGTCGCGCTGGATCTCCGCCAGCAGAATGCCATCCGTCATCAGCTTGATCTTCGTCTGCGGCCCGACATGGCCGGTGAAACGGACCTGAAAGCCCACCTCGGCGCCCAACTCGACGTCAAGCTCGCTCGCGATGCGCTCCGCAACTGTGCGCGCGGCCAGTCGCCTGGGTTGCGTATGGCCGATCAGACCCTTCTCCGCCAGCCCCAGTTCCAGGCACATCTTGGGGATCTGCGTGGTCTTCCCGGACCCGGTTTCCCCGGCGATAATGGTGATCTGATTGGCGGCAATAGCAGCCATGAGATCCTCGCGGCGCTCCGAGACCGGCAGCTCGGGAGGGTACTGGATTGTCAAAGTCATTGTGCCTTCCAGTTTATCCGTCGTCTCCGCCAATCTCAGACCCAGCCTCCGACCCGCCCCACCCCTAACCCAACTCAGTAGCAGATAACGCATCCATTCCGCGTTATGAGTGCCTCAACTGCGACCTAGTTGGGGCGCTGCGCGAAAAAACCCCGTCGCCTTCGATGAAGTGACGGGGTTTTTGTGCTGCTGCGTGCGGTGGTGCCCTCGATAGGATTCGAACCTACGACCTTCCGCTCCGGAGGCGGACGCTCTATCCCCTGAGCTACGAAGGCAAGATGACGTGCTGTCATCTGCAGGACTGAAATAGCTTATCAGGTGTGTGCGCTGCAACGGAAAACGGGTTCGACGGCGCCGCCGGTCAGGAGCGCGTGGCACATCCCACGTTACTAAGGGCGGACGCACAGCTCGTTTGTCCGGTGTTTCCCGGTAACGTCTAGGAGGTGGTAAACAAAGGAATTCGCTCCCGCTGGCTGGTGGTGGCCGGCATACTGCTGGTCGCGCTGACGCTTCGCACAACCGTGACAGTTGTCCCACCGCTGGTCTCGACGATCAATCACGATCTGCCGCTGGACCCGTCGGCCGTCGGCGTGCTGGGAATGCTGCCCACGGCAGCCTTCGCAGTCTTCGGCTTCCTGACCCCGTACGTCATTAAATGGGCGAGCCTGGAGCGGCTGACCATCATCGCGATGCTGGTTGCCATCGTCGGGCAGATCTGCCGGGTACTGGTTCCGAGCACCGGGTTGTTCCTGTTGTTCTCCGTAATCGCTCTTGCCGGACTCGGTGCGGGGAACGTGCTGCTGCCGCCGCTGGTTAAACAATACTTCCCGGACCGGATCGGTCTGATGACGGCACTGTACGTCACCGTACTCAGTGCGGGAACAGCACTACCTGCCGAACTGGCGGTCCCGGTAGCGGACGCGGCGGGCTGGCAGACTTCGCTGGCCCTTTGGGCCGGAGTGAACATGCTGGCTGCCGTGCCGTGGTTCGTCATGTTGATTAGTTCCCGCAGACCCGGGCCTTTGGTGCCGGGTACGACGGCGGCCGGAGACGCTGTGGGTCCGGCGGTGGTGGGTCCGGCCACGGCTGTGCCGAAAACGGCTAATACGAAAACTATTAAGATCCGCCCCTGGCGCTCACCCCTTGCTATCGGGCTGACCCTGATGTTCGGCTGCACGTCGTTGAATACATACGCCATGTTCGCCTGGCTTCCCTCAATCCTGACGGACGCAGGTCTGGGGCGCTCAGACGCGGGCAGCATGCTCGCCCTTTTTGCCGGCGTCGGCCTGCCGATGAGCCTGCTGGTACCGCTCGTCGCCTCCCGGTTGAAGAATCCCTTCCCGATGGTGCTGATCTTCCTGGCGTGCTTCATCGGCGGCTACCTTGGGCTGCTCCTGTCGCCGGCCGCGGGGACATGGCTGTGGGTAGTACTGGCGGGCATTGGGCCCGGGACGTTCCCGCTGTCACTGCTACTGATCAATCACCGCACCCGCACGCGCACCGGCGCCGGCGCCCTCTCCGGATTCAGCCAGGGAGCCGGCTATGCGCTCGCCTGCACCGGCCCGCTGTTCTTCGGCATCCTGCACGAAGGAACGGGGAGCTGGCTGGTTCCATTCCTGTTCCTGTTCGCGACATTGCTGCTGTTGGTTGGCGGCGCGTTCTTTGCCTGCAAGCCGCGCTATCTGGAGGACGAAGCTCTGCTCGGGGCCTGACATAAAGGCTGTAGAGCTGCCGCCGCTTAGTGGTGAGGGAAGGACTTAGGTCGGAAATATGAGTCGAGCTCGCCGTTTGCGTAACGTCCTTCGCCGCTTCATGACGGCGGCCTGAGAGTTTGAACGGTCCTTGCCGGGGAGAGCGGGGGCTGTGGAGGTATAGACATTGCCGAGCGGCGTAGTGATGTGCACGGTGTGCCGGGATGCTGATCCTTCTCCCGCAGGTGGGCGCGGGCGCTCGGGATTTGGTTGTGGGGTGGAGGTCCAGCCGGGTGTTTCCTTTTGTAGGTTGCAGCGTTCGCAGAGACCTTGGCCGTTGAGTTCGCTGGTTTCTGCGCCTCTTTTGCCTTTTTGTTTGTTGTGGTGGGGGATGATGTGGTCGATGTGTCTAATGGGTGCGTCGCAGTAAGGGGTTCGGCAGGTTTGGTCGCGGGCGATGATGAATCTGCGTAGTCCGGGTGGGAAGAGGCGTTCTTTGGAGTCCATGGCAACGAGTTGACCGGTGCCGGGGGCGGTGTAGAGGCGACGGATCCAGACCCGGAATGCGGGATCCTCCAACGCCGCGGCGAGACCGGCGCCTGCACCGGTGCAGTTGTTGGCACTGGTTTTGGTGTCGTCGTTTTTGGTGTTGTGGATGATGTTTCTGGCCCAGTGGGCCGGGACTATTCCGTAGCCGGTGAGGTGGGCTGGTTCGCTGTCGCTTTGGAAGAGGGTGCGATCGGTCATGACGAGTTGGATTTCGACTCCGGTGATGCCGCCGCAGGTGCCGGTGCTGCGGCGGACTAATGTGTCGGCCATGATTTGTCCGCGGCCGCGGTGGTCTCCGCCGGCGCGCAGGGTGTCTGCTTCCCGGGCTAGGGAGCCGTACACGGCGACGCCTTCAGCGACGGGCAGGAGCGCGGAGAGCCGGACCATCGCGTCGGGGGCCGGACGTAGGCTGACGTGCCGGTCGTTGACGGCTTTCGCATTACGGGCTATGGCTGAGTTTGGGTCCAGACGGTAGGCGACGCGTTTCGCTTCGGCGGTGACTCGTTTGTACCCCATCCCTTCCATAGTCCCGGTGTCGGCTGCGAGTTCGGTATCGACGGTTTTCCTGTCCTCCAGGGACAGACACGCGGTTTCCCGCACGAGCAGGATCGCCCGGTACTCATTGAGTTTCCCCGTGGCAAGGGCGGTGAAGGTGTGCGGCATCTCCGTGACCAGGACTTTCGCCAGGCCCAGGAGCTGATTTCCTTTATCGGGTGCCTCGTGCCGCGCTAAAGCGATCTCGCGCCCGATCCCGTGGGCGAGCTTTTGGGCGCGTTTATCGGCTAGCTCCTTCGCGAACCTGCTGCCCAGTTTCTCCACTGAGATTGGAGGGTATTCTCGGGCCCGGCGCTGGGACGCATCAAACGCTGCCGCTACCCGTGCCTGGGAGGCACACAGAGCGGATTTGAGTTCTTCGTCCGCACGGAGCAGCCCGACTCGTTCCCGATCATCGAAGTCCTCTGGGTCCATGACAGCTAATTGAGCGATCCAGTCCCGGATCATTGCCTCTCCCACCCGTCGAATAGGGATGTCCGAAGACAGGACGAGCGGAGCAGGCTTGCCCTCCTGCGTACCCACCGCAGTAGCCGACCCTGCCGGCAAAGCGTGAGTAACCGGTGAAGCGTGAGTAATCGGCAAAGCGTGAGTAATCGGCGAAGCGTGAGTAATCGGCGAAGCGGAGGGTGCCGGCGAAGCGTGCTGCGTTTCGCTGTTGTCGGAACCTGTTCTGCTGCTATCGAACATATATTCAGTTTAGCGTTGTCAACTCGAACACGCAATAGTATCCGGCCCTGTGGATACGGGTTTTTTCTGACTCTCGATGCAGGTTTTCACAGTGCGTGGGCCCCGGGGTCTCCACGCTCCCTGCACTGCCACTGGCCGGCGACTGCAGCCGACAAGCGTGGTCGGTTGGTGTACCGTCGATTGCTGCCCGCGTGAGTGCGTGACGGCGCGATTGGGGGCGCCAGTACGGCCCACCTTATGATTGGCAGGTGACTCCTGACGAACTTTCTGCCGCCATTACCGCTTGCCTTATTGCCGCCGTCGACGCCGGGGACCTTGCCGTTCCTGCCGGCACCATCCCGAATCAGGTACGGGTGGAGCGCCCGAAGAGCCGCGAACACGGGGACTGGGCGACCAGCATTGCGCTACAGCTGGCCAAGCCTGCAGGTTTACCGCCGCGGAAGGTCGCCGAGATCCTGAGTACGCGGCTGGCAGAGATCGCCGGCGTGGCCAAGGTCGATATTGCCGGTCCCGGGTTCTTGAACATTACAGTGGAGGCCGCGGCAGCCGGAGCCCTGGCGAAGCACATCGTGGAGACCGGCAAAGACTACGGAGTCAATGATGCGCTGGCCGGCCATGTGATCAATATGGAATTTGTCTCCGCTAACCCCACCGGTCCGCTGCACCTGGCACATACCCGGTGGGCCGCCGTCGGCGATTCCATTGCCCGCGTGCTGGCAGCCAGTGGCGCGCAGGTAACCAAGGAGTACTACGTCAATGATGCAGGCTCACAGATGAATAACTTTGGCGCGTCCGTGCTGGCGTCCATCCAGGGGAAGCCCACGCCGGAGGGCGGCTATCCCGGCCGCTACATTGACGACCTGGCCGCGACGGTGCTCACCGATCATCCGGACGTCCGTGAGCTTACGGATGAGGCAGCGCTTCCCGTGGTGCGTGCGGCCGCTTACCAGGCACAGATGGCTGATATCAGAGAAACGCTGGCGGATTTCGGCGTGGAATTTGACGTTTACTTCACCGAGCAGGACCTGCACAATGGTGCAATTGAAGCCGCTGTGGAGAGGTTGCGCGCTCAGGGCCACGTTTTTGACCAGGACGGTGCGGTTTGGTTGCGGACCACCGACTTCGGCGATGACAAGGACCGGGTGCTGATCAGGGCCAACGGCGAGCCGACGTATTTCGCCGCCGACGCCGCCTATTACCTGTCGAAGAAAGACCGTGGATTCACCGAGAAGATTTATCTGCTGGGGGCGGACCACCACGGTTACATTGGCCGTCTCAAGGCCATTGCGGCGTGCGCGGGAGATGACCCGGACGTCAATATCGAGGTGCTGATCGGCCAGATGGTTTCGGTCAACGGAGCCCGGCTATCCAAGCGCGCCGGCAACATTGTGGAGCTGCGGGATCTGCTGAACTGGCTCGGTGCGGACGCCTTGCGCTACTCGCTGGGCCGCTCGCCGGCAAATTCGCCGATGTCGCTGGAGCCTGAGGTGCTGCAGAAGAACACGAACGAAAACCCGGTGTTCTACGTGCAGTATGCGCACGCGCGCACCAGCGCCGTGTCCCGTAATGCCGCGGCGGCTTCAGTGCAGCGGACGGCGTTTGACGCTGGCGCACTGAACCACGCGAGCGAATCCGAGCTGCTGGCCCAACTGGGCGCTTACCCCTCGGTGGTTGCCGATGCAGCGCGCTTCCGCGAGCCGCACCGGGTGGCCCGTCATCTGGAGGTCATTTCCGGTTCGTATCACCGCTGGTATGACTCCTGCCGAGTTACCCCCGTGGGGGATGCGGAAATCACGGACGTTAACCGGACCCGGCTGTGGCTCAATGACGCCACCGGGCAGGTGCTGGCCAATGGGCTGGGGCTGTTGGGTGTTTCCGCGCCGGAGAGGATGTAACCGGCTATGGCTGACGGGAAATCCGCAGCATCCGCTGCAAACCGTGCCTCCGTCGTGGGGCTCACGGCAGCCTCGGCTTCCGCCGTTGTGGGTGCCTCGGAGCTGGCTCCCGGGTGGCTGCCGTTCCCGGCCGATGTCAACGAGCTCACGCCATCACTGTGGGCGCACGACGTCGTTCGGGACACGTCCGGGCAGCTCACCGTCGCCGGGGTCGCGGCGGCGGACCTGCACAAGGAATTCGGTACGCCCCTTTTTGTTATCTCTGAGGCGGACTTCCGTCGCCGGGCCCGGGATTTCAAAGACTCATTCGATGCGGCTTTCGCGGATATCTGCGGCGGCGTCGACGTCTACTATGCGGGCAAGGCCTTCTTGAGCATTGAAATTGCCCGCTGGGTTGATAGCGAGGGCCTGCGTCTGGATACCTGTTCCGGCGGCGAACTGGCCGTGGCCGCGCGCGCCGGGCTGACCGGGGAGAAGCTGGGTCTGCACGGAAACAATAAGTCCGACGCCGAGATCAACCGCGCGCTTCAGATGCATCTTGGGCGGATTGTGGTGGACAGCCTCGACGAACTCGAGCGGGTAGGAAGCATTGCCCGCCGACGCGGGGAAATAGCCAAAGTATTGCTGCGGCTGACCCCCGGAGTGCACGCCCACACGCACGAATTCATCGCCACGGCTCATGAGGACCAGAAATTCGGCCTCTCCATGGCAGCAGATTCTCTGCCACCTGAGGTGCCTGGCGTAGGCACAGCTCCCGGAGACGGCCCCAACGCGGGCGCCGGCGTTTCGGGTGGAGTGAGTGCGGCGGAACAGGCAGTGGCGATGGCTGCGGCGGATCCGGGAATCGAACTGCTCGGCCTGCACTGCCATATTGGGTCGCAGATTTTCGAGCCGGAAGGCTTTGAGCTGGCAGCCCGGCGGCTGCTGACGTTCCTCGCACAGATGCGCAGCAAGTATTCCCTGGTCCTACCGGAGCTGGATCTGGGAGGCGGCTACGGTATTGCATACACCGCTGCGGACACCCCGCGTCCGGCGGCACAGATTGCGCAGGCGATGGCCGCCGTCGTCCGTTCCACCTGCGCGGCACTGGGCATTACCGCGCCGCGGATCTCGATCGAGCCCGGCCGTGCCATTGTCGGCAGTACTACTTTCACCCTGTACGAGACGGGCACGCTCAAGACCGTCAAGGTAGAACTTTCTGCCACCGGAACACAAAGGACCGCAGGCCCTAAAGACGTCGACCCACAAGGTGCCCGCCCGCAAGACGACCCGCAAGATGACGCGCAGGTTACGCGGCCTCGACGGTATGTGTCGGTGGACGGTGGCATGAGTGACAATGCCCGCCCGGTGCTCTATGACGCGGATTATTCGGCCGTCCTGGCCGGCCGCAGCTCGACAGCGGCGCCCGTGCTCTCCCGCGTGGTGGGTAAACATTGCGAGAGCGGTGACATTGTTGTTAGAGATGTATATCTGCCCGATGACGTCGCAGCCGGGGATTTGCTTGCAGTTCCCGGAACGGGCGCTTACTGCTGGGCTTTGGCCAGTAACTACAATTACGTTCCCCGGCCGCCGGTGGTGGCCGTTCGGGACGGCTCCGCGCGGCTGATAGTGCGCGGGGAAACAGAAGATGATCTACTGGCACGCGATTTAGGGGCCGAATAACTTGACGCAGCTCGAAACCTCTCCGCCCTCCGGCGCAGGGACGGAACCATCAACGCAACGACCAAGGACGCAACCCCAGTCGGCACCGGCGCCATCCGCATCGGCGGATCAGGCGCCACGCACCAGGATCCTCAGAGTTGCCCTGCTGGGCTGCGGCAATGTTGGGTCGCAAGTGGCGCGTATTCTGCTCCACGATGCCGACGCCTTGGCGGCCCGCACCGGTGCGCGCCTGGAGCTTTCCGGCATCGCGGTCCGCAATATTGACGCTCGGCGTGACGTGGAACTGCCGAGGGAGCTGTTCACCACGGATGCGTCCGCGCTGGTGACGAATGCGGACATTGTGATCGAACTGCTCGGTGGAATCGAGCCAGCGCGGACCTTGATCTTGAGCGCCATTGAGCACGGGGCCTGCGTCGTCACGGGAAACAAGGCGCTGCTGGCGGCGGACGGACCGACGCTGTATGAGAAGGCCGACGCCGCCGGTGTGCAGCTTTCTTATGAGGCAGCCGTGGCCGGGGCGATTCCGATCCTGCGCCCCATCCGCGACAGCCTGGCCGGGGATAAGATCACCCGGGTGCTGGGCATTGTCAACGGCACCACCAACTTCATTTTGGATCAGATGGATTCCACCGGCGCGCAGTTTGACGACGCGCTGACGGAAGCGCAGCGGCTCGGATACGCCGAAGCGGATCCCACCGCTGACGTGGAGGGCCACGATGCGGCCGCCAAGGCGGCGATCCTTGCCTCGCTGTCCTTCCATACCCGCTTTGCCCTGGAAAATGTGCACTGCGAGGGAATCACCTCGGTCACCGCTGCGGATATTTCCGCCGCCAGGGATGTCGGCTTTGTTATCAAGCTGCTGGCCATCGCGGAGAAGTTGTCCGTTCCGGCCGGCATGGTACCGTTCGACGGCGGCACGGAGGGTGCGAACGTCCCGTCCGACGGCGGCACGGAGGGTGTGAGCGTCCGGGTGCACCCAACGCTGTTGCCGCGGGAGCATCCGCTCGCCGCCGTTCGCGGGGCCTTCAACGCGGTGTTCATCGAGGCCGAATCCGCCGGTGAGCTGATGTTCTATGGCCAAGGTGCCGGCGGCACTGCAACCGCCTCAGCCGTCCTGGGCGATGTCGTCTCCGCTGCGCGCCGGTTGGTCCTCGGTGGCCCGGGACGCACCGAAACCACCACCGGGCAGGTCCGGGCACTCGGGATCGACGCGGTGCAGACCAGCTACTGCATCGGACTGGACGTTGCGGATCAGCCGGGGGTGCTGGCCAGGATTGCGCAGCTCTTCGCGGAACGCCAGGTGTCCATTGAAACGATGAAGCAGACCATTCACCGGGACATTCCGGCGTCCACGTCCAGAACGGCAGCGGGCACGGAAGCAAATGTGACGGCAGGTTCGGCGGAACTGCGGATCGTCACTCACCGTGCTTCCGAAGCCGCGCTTGCGGCCACCGTCCAGGCGATCGGCAAGCTGGACATTATCAATTCAGTAACAAGCGTACTAAGGGTGGAGGGAGTCTAATGGCTCATCAATGGCGCGGTGTAGTCCGCGAATATGCAGCACGTTTGCCGGTAACCGAGACAACGCGGGTGATCACATTGGGGGAGGGCGGCACCCCATTGGTGCGCGCTCAGGCGCTGTCCGCGCTGACCGGCTCCGAGGTGTACCTCAAGGTCGAGGGGATGAACCCAACCGGGAGTTTCAAGGACCGGGGTATGACTATGGCCATGACGGCGGCCGTTGCCGCCGGTGCCAAGGCCGTGGTCTGCGCCTCCACGGGGAACACCTCGGCCTCTGCCGCCGCCTATGCGACAGCGGCAGGTCTCACATGCGCCGTGCTGGTGCCGGCCGGCAAAATTTCGATGGGTAAACTCAGCCAGGCGGTGGCCCATGGCGCCACCTTGCTGCAGGTCGACGGCAATTTCGATAACTGCCTGGATGTGGCTCGCAAGCTGGCGGACTCCTACCCGGTCTTCTTGGTCAACTCGGTTAATCCGGCACGGATTGAGGGGCAAAAAACCGGAGCCTTCGAGGTTGTGGACAGCCTCGGCGATGCCCCGGACATCCATGTGCTTCCGGTGGGCAATGCCGGCAATATCAGCGCCTATTGGAAGGGCTACAAGGAATACTGCGCACCTTACGAATCTGCGACGGCGGGCACGCTGCCGGCGGTTTCGACGAAGACTCCGATCATGTGGGGTTTTCAGGCGGCCGGAGCAGCTCCCTTCGTTGCCGGTCATCCGATTACCGAACCGGACACCATCGCCACTGCCATCCGGATCGGCAATCCGGCGTCCTGGGATCTGGCTGTTGCCGCCCGGGATGAGTCCGGTGGCCTGATCGACTCCGTCACCGATGAGCAGATTCTGCAGGCGCACCGCTGGCTGTCAGCTAAAGAGGGAGTCTTCGTCGAGCCGGCCTCAGCGGCGGGAGTTGCCGGCCTGTTGAAGAAGCATGCGGCGGGGGAAGTTCCCTCCGGCAAGACGATTGTCATCACGGTGACCGGGCATGGCCTGAAGGATCCTGACTGGGCCTTGAAGAACGCCGACGGCAGTTCGATAGAGCCGCAGAGAGTGGGGTTCGACGTCGTCACCGTTGCCGCCGCTCTTGGATTGGAAGGCGAGGCTGGAGCCGGCGTCGACGATGGCACGCGCTAACGCAGTGGCGGAAAGCATTCCCGCCCCCGCCGGTCCGGTCATTGAACCTGGTCAACGTGTCATCGTCCGGGTGCCGGCCACCACGGCCAACCTAGGTCCGGGCTTCGACAGTCTTGGCATGGCGGTCACGCTGTATGACTCGCTGACGGTGGAAACATTCGACGGTAATGCCGAGGATGGCGGGGGGCAGGAGTTGCGCTTCGAGCTCCGCGGTGAGGGTGCTGAGGCACTGCCCCGCGATGGCTCACATCTGGTGGTCCGCGCCATGGAAGCGGCGTTTAGCAGGCTCGGGTACCGCCGGTCCGGTCTGAAAATAACTGCCGACAACGTCCTTCCGCACGGCCGCGGGCTCGGCTCATCCGCCTCGGCAATTGTTGCTGCAGTGACGGCGGCCAACGAGTTGGTCCCTGAATCGGCCCGGCAGGATACGCAGTGGATTTTTCAGCTGACCTCCGAGCTGGAGGGGCACCCGGACAACGTGGCGCCGGCAATTTTCGGCGCCGTCGCCATTTCATGGCGGGAGGGTCGCAGATACCGTTCCGCGCGCGTCCTGCCGTCGCCGCGGGTGATCCCGATCGCCGCCGTTCCCGCCGTCGAGCTTTCCACCGAGACTGCGCGTGCCATGTTGCCGACGGCTGTTCCGCATGCTGACGCTGCGGCCAATGCCGGACGGACCGCGCTGCTGATCCACGCGCTAAGAGATGACCCTGCGCTGCTGCTGGCGGCAACGGAAGACTATCTGCACCAGTCGTTCCGTTCGTCCGCGATGGCTGGCAGCGCTGCCCTGATGGCCGGATTGCGGGCCCGCGGATTCGCAGCGTTCATTTCCGGTGCCGGTCCTACGGTGATGACACTGGCCGACGGCGAGTCCGAAGCACAGCAGGCCGTGGATTTCATTACAGCTTTCGGTGCGCTGCCGGAATCACAGTCCCGCCCCGGGGTGGAAACATACGCGCAATGGCGCGTCCTGAGACTCAATATTGACTCCGATGGTGCTAAAGTAGAGCTACATCGGTGGTAGCAACCGCCTAGCGTAAAACATGCAGCTGTAACGCTAATTTCTATCGCGCGTGAATTGCCGAGTTTTTGCCGATGCCACCTTCACAGGCCTATCGCCATATCCACAGAACAATTTTGTGGGGAACTGCACCCGCTGCCGGGTGAAACGATGACAGCCCAGAAGGTGTTCCACTACCGGCCCTGCCACTATCTACGGTGACGGGGCACGGAGACCAGACCGCACAGCCTGCTGCGCAATAGACGCAACAGGCGATGGCCCGGGACCAATCACCGCGATCTCAGTGCAGATCGCCCTCGAGGGGGAAGGATCCTTCGTGACAGACACTACAAACCTGACTGAAGGTTTGAGCGATACCGTCAATTCAGCTGATGCAGCACCTGCAAAGAGCACTGGACTGGCCGGCCTTAAGCTGGCTCAGCTTCAGACGCTGGCCGGTCAGCTCGGCATCACCGGCGGCTCGCGGATGCGCAAGGGCGACCTTGTTTCCGCAATTTCAGACCACCAGCGCGGCTCTTCTGTGGCGGACCGCGCCGCAAAGCCCGCAGCCGAAGCCGAGTCGGGCAAGAGCCAGTTGACCGGAACAGAGCCGGCGGCAGCATCCGACGGCGAGCCGGTTAAGCGCGCAGGCACCAGGGGAAGCCGGAACGGTTCGGCCCGCAGTGGTTCCGCCCGGAATGCAGCCTCACAAAACGGCTCGTCCGCGAATGGCACGGTGCAGGACCAGCAGTCACCCGATGCTGGCGCACAGTCCGACGCCGGCGCCGGTGCCGGGAGCGATGCCGCTCCCGAAGCCCCGTCCGAAGCGCAGACTGATCGCCCGGCACGAGGCCGTGGCCGCAGCAGGCGTGCCGTGAGCGACGGCGTCATTGCCTCCGCTGCCGGCGCGGACCAGTCCGGTGCCGACGCTCAGTCCGGTATGGCCGGGCAGGGCGATCGTGCAGTACGGAACACTGACTCCGCGGCCAAGTCCGACGTCGCGGCCAAGTCCGACGTCGCGGCCGGCTCTGATGGTGCGCAAAACGATGGTGCGCAAAACGATGGTGCGCAAAACGAGAGCGGCAACCGCCGTCCGTCGCGTTCCCGTAACAGACGCAACGGCGAAGCCCGCAACGATCGCTCTCAGTCAGGCACGGAGACTCAGCCGGAAACCTCGGCTCCGGCCCAGCAGCAGGTTGCCCCGGACAATACTTCTTCGGGGAACACTGCTCCGGATAAGAACGCCGGGGATAATGCTGCCGGGGAATCCACCGACAGCAACGATCAGCGGAACCAGGACGCCCAGCGCAATCAGCGCGGCCAGCGCAACCGCAACGACGGCAACCGCAGTGATAATCAGCGCAGTGACAACAACCGCAGTGACAACAACCGCAGTGACAACAACCGCAGTGATAATCAGCGCAGTGACAGCAACCGCAGTGATAATCAGCGCAGTGACAGCAACCGCAGTGACAACAACCGCAACGACAATCAGCGCAACGACAATCAGCGCAATGACGATGAAGACGGCTCGCGTAATAGCCGCAACCGTCGCACCCGCCGGGATAGGAATGACCGCTCCGGCGGCCAGGACAGCAACCCGCGCAATGACCGTTTCCGCGATCGTAATGACCGTAATGACCGCAACGAACGCCGCCGTGGCCGCAACCAGGGTCCGGACTTTGACGATGTCGAGGTAACCGAAGACGACGTGCTGCTGCCCGTCGCCGGCATCCTGGACCTGCTCGACAGCTATGCATTCGTGCGGACTTCCGGCTACCTGCCCGGCTCCAACGATGTGTATGTCTCCCTCGCTCAGGTGAAGAAGTACAACCTGCGTAAGGGTGACGCCGTCGTCGGCGCTATCCGGGCACCTCGCGAAGGCGAGGACAGGAGCCAGAACACGGGCCAGAGCGCACGCCAGAAGTTTAACGCTTTGGTCCGCGTTACCAGTGTGAACGGCAAGACGCCCGAGGAACTCAAGGACCGCGTCGAGTTCTCCAAGCTGGTTCCGCTGTACCCGTCCGAGCGGCTGCGCCTGGAAACGGACCCCAAGAAGATCGGCCCTCGCGTCATCGACCTGGTGGCCCCGATCGGAAAGGGTCAGCGCGGGCTGATTGTCTCCCCGCCGAAGGCCGGAAAGACGCTCATCCTGCAGGCAATCGCCAATGCGATCACCATTAATAATCCCGAGGTCCACCTCATGATGGTGCTGGTGGACGAGCGCCCGGAAGAAGTCACGGACATGCAGCGCACCGTCAAGGGTGAGGTCATTGCCTCCACCTTCGACCGTCCTGCTACGGACCACACGCAGGTGGCGGAGCTGTCCATCGAGCGCGCCAAACGCCTGGTGGAAATGGGTATGGACGTGGTGGTGCTGCTGGATTCGATGACCCGACTGGGCCGCGCGTACAACAACTCCGCTCCTTCCTCCGGACGCATTCTCTCCGGTGGTGTCGACGCGGCCGCGCTGTACCCGCCGAAGCGCTTCTTCGGTGCGGCCCGCAATATTGAAAACGGCGGCTCGCTGACCATTTTGGCTACGGCACTGGTGGAAACCGGCTCCAAGGCAGACGAGGTTATCTTCGAGGAGTTCAAGGGCACCGGCAATATGGAGCTCCGCCTGTCCCGCCAGCTGGCGGATAAGCGCATCTTCCCGGCCGTGGACGTGAACGCGTCCGGTACGCGCCGCGAGGAGAACCTGCTGTCCCCGGACGAGGTCAAGATCATGTGGAAGCTGCGCCGGGTCCTGTCGGGTCTGGAAATGCAGCAGTCGCTTGAACTGCTGATGACCAAGATGCGTGAGACGGGCTCCAACGTGGAGTTCCTGATGCAGGTGCAGAAGACGACGCTGGGCGTAAAGTCCGACGACGACAAATAGTCAGTGCCTAAGCCGCCTCCGTTGTGATGGGGGCCGCGCGTGCCTGACTGCTCCCGATGCCGCAAGTTCGCACTGGGAGCAGTCAGCGGACCGTCGCGGATGCCCGAAGCCGCTTGCTGGCCTCCATCACAACGACGGCGGCTTTGTCATTCCTGCCGGTGTCCGGTGGTATTCCGTAGTCGTCATTAGACTCAGGTGTGAGTCGAAAGAGGTTTGAATATGTTTGAATCCATCCAGGGGCTATTGGATGAGCATGCGGAACTTCAGCTGCGCCTCAGCGATCCCGCTGTGCATGCGGATCAGGGGCTGGCCCGCAAGCTGGGCCGGCGTTACGCGGAGCTGAGCGGGATCGTTGAGGGTTACCATCAGGTAGAAACGCTCACCGACGATCTGGCGGCTGCGCAGGAAATGGCTGCCGAAGACGCCGAATTCGCTGCCGAGGTTCCCGTCCTGGAGGAGTCGCTGCTGGTGGCCCAGGAGAAACTGCGCCGGCTGCTGATCCCGCGCGATCCCGATGACGCACGGGACGTAATTCTTGAGGTCAAGGCAGGCGAGGGTGGTGACGAGTCCGCACTGTTCGCGGCTGACCTGGTCCGGATGTACACCCGCTATGCGGAGAATCGGGGCTGGAAGACGGAGATTATTTCGGCCACGGAGTCCGATCTTGGCGGGTACAAAGATATTTCGATTGCCGTCAAGGGCCGCTCCAATGATCCGGCCGAAGGCGTCTTTGCCCGGCTGAAGTTTGAGGGCGGCGTACACCGCGTCCAGCGGGTGCCGGTCACCGAGTCACAGGGACGGATCCATACCTCGGCTGCCGGAGTGCTGGTGCTGCCCGAGGTGGATGAGCCCGAAGAGGTCGCAATCAGCCAGAACGACCTGAAAATCGACGTCTACCGCTCTTCCGGTCCTGGTGGGCAGTCCGTCAATACGACCGACTCTGCCGTCCGCATCACGCACCTGCCCACCGGAATCGTGGTGGCAATGCAGAATGAGAAGTCGCAGCTGCAGAACAAAGAGGCCGGAATGCGCGTGCTGCGGGCCCGTATCCTGGCGCACCAGCAGGCCATCGTCGATGCCGAAAACTCGGCGGTCCGCAAGTCCCAGATCAGGACGATGGACCGGTCCGAGCGAATCCGCACCTACAACTATCCGGAAAACCGCATTGCCGATCACCGGACCGGGTACAAGGCCTACAACCTTGACCAGGTGATGAACGGAGATCTGGAACCGGTAGTGCAATCGGCCATTGAAATGGACGAGCAGGCGCGGCTGGACGCCATCGGCGACTAAGTGGCGCAGCGAACGCTGGCACAGGCCGTCGCCGCAGCCACAGCCGTGCTGACTGCCGCAGGTGTGCCCTCCCCCCGGGTCGATGCAGAGCTGCTGGCTGACCACCTGATGGGTGTGGGACTGGGCCGATTGCGGGCCCTAATGCTCGCAGACGCACCCGAACCCAGTGGCTACGATGCACTGGTTCAACAGCGCTCCCAGCGGGTTCCGCTGCAGCATCTGACCGGGGTGGCGTATTTCCGCTATCTGGAACTTGCCGTGGGACCGGGAGTCTTTATTCCCCGGCCGGAGACGGAATCCGTGGTCCAGCTGGCCGTGGACCGGCTGGCTGAACTACTTAGCGCGGCAGAACAGACTACGTTAAGTCCGCAAGCACCGGTCGTGGTGGATCTTGGTACGGGATCCGGTGCCATTGCCGGCTCGCTGGCGCTTGAAGTTCCGCGGGCTCGGGTGTACGCCGTCGAACTGAGCCCGGAAGCCCACACATTTGCCGAGCGCAATCTGGCGAAGCTCCCGGTTATCCTGGTGCAGGGCGACCTGCGGACGGCCTTCCCCGAACTTGACGGTTCCGCCGACGTAGTGGTGTCCAACCCGCCCTACATCCCGGCAGGAGCGGTGCCGCGTGAGCCGGAAGTGGCAAAATATGATCCGTATCCGGCGCTATACGGCGGCGGCGATGACGGCATGGACCTCCCGTCGGCAGCGGCTGCGACGGCCGCCAGACTGTTGAAGCCGGGGGGATATTTTGTCCTGGAACATGCCGAGGTGCAGAGTGCGCAGATGGCGGCGCTGCTGCGGAAATCCGGCTGCTGGTCCGATGTCAGGACCCACCCCGACCTCAACGGCCGGGACCGGGCTACCAGCGCCATCCGTGCCGGTGAAGCACCTGATGATGAAAGAATGGCTACGTGAGTACGACATCCTATAACTGCACGTCCGACGATCAGCGCGCCGAGGGCCTGGCCCATGCGCAAAAGGCGATAGCTGCCAAGCAGGTTGTGGTCATGCCCACGGACACCGTCTATGGGATCGCGGCAGATGCCTTTTCCCCGCAGGCGGTGGCCACACTGCTTGCTGCCAAGGGACGCGGCCGTTCCATGCCGCCACCGGTGCTGATTCCCCGGCTTAACACCATGGACGGGCTGGCCACGGACATCACCGACGACGCACGGAAGCTGGCGGAGCAGTTCTGGCCGGGCGGTCTGACACTGATTTTCCATTCACAACCATCACTGACGTGGGATCTTGGCGACACCATGGGTACCGTTGCCTTGCGGATGCCTGACGACAAGCTGGCCCTGGATCTGCTGACCATAACGGGCCCGCTGGCCGTTTCGTCGGCCAATCGCACAGGGCAGGCTGCTGCGCAGAGCGCCTCGGAGGCGCGCTCGCAGCTGGCGGAATCGGTGGAGGTTTATCTGGAGGCGGGTTTCCGACCGATCGAAGGCACGGATCCGCTTCCATCGACCATCGTTGACGCGACCGGCGGGATCCTGCGTGTGGTCCGCGCGGGGGCTATCGCGCTGGAACGCCTGCGGGACGTCGTTCCATCCATTGTGGGTCTGGGTGGGGAACTGCCGGAGAAGGACGAGCAGGTTGCTTTGGCCAATGCAGATGTGCCCGCAGTGTCGGAGGCAGATGTGCCGGCCGTTGCGGACGCAGCGGTGCCGGCCGTGCCGGAGAGTCCTGTTGGGCTGGATAGCCCCGTTAAACTCGATGAAGCCGCAGTTATGACGACTCAGTGGACTTCGGCCTCGGACGGCGATTCTCCGGCAGAGCATGAACAGTCCCTTGCTGTGCAGCCGCCTGCCGGAGAACCGCAGAGGCCTGCGGCTGGGGAAGCAGCCCCTGCTGCTCTGCCCAACCAGGCTGTTGCGCCTGACCAAACCACATAAGTTCCAGCCGCCGCAGCGAACCGTGCAGACGTTCCCCGGCTAGCCGGGAGAGGAAATACCCGGTGGACAGGGCCGCCCTGCATAGCCAGGTCGGAAGTTTCAGCGGCTTTCTTCCGCCGGCCGCCGCCAGGACCTCGGTGACGCTCAGCCCTTCCCACGGCTGGAGCACGATCTGCGGGATGGAGCCCGCATGGAGTGCTATCTCTGCGGTAAACCAAGCCAACGCGTTGATGGAGCTGACCGGCGTCGCGGCGGTGCCAGGAGCGGCAACCGAAGCAAGGGGTGAGGCGGCCAGTTTGGCCAGTGCCGCCGTCGTCGGACGTCCTGGTCCTTGAACGGACGTGGCGCGCAGAATTACTGCTTCGGTTCCCCCTCGCCCGACCTTGAGCAAGGCCTCCTCGCCCAAGGACTTCGAGCGGGAATAGGCGGAAAAGGGGGCTCGCTCCGCTGACTCATCGAGCACCGGCCGATGCCCTTGGACGGCCGCGCTGCTGAGCTGGATTACGCGGTGGACGCCGGCCTGGGCTGCCGCTGCGGCGACGATGCAGGGGAGCAGCGCATTGGCCCCGGTCAGTGCCGGTGAGCCGGCATGACGAGGTGTCGCGAGCCCGGCGGCGTTGACCACCACATCCACGCCGGAAAATTCCGCAGCGAGGTGTGCTGCCGCGGCTGAGGCTGCCGGTGAGCGTGCCTCACGGATGAGGTCGGCCGCGTCGCCGGCGTAGGAGTCCAGCCGCGGAGCGTGTACCGGACGGACATTTAGGCCGCGGGCGGCACATTCGGCTGCGATGGCCGAGCCAACAAATCCGCCGGCACCGAGCACTGCAACTAGCACGTGATGTTTCTCCATCTTCATTGAGGCAATGTCCGTAGGGGTGCAGTCCCGGTTAGACTGATGACCGGTCTCCGTAAATTGAGTCTACCGGCCGCTTCCCGGCCGTTAGCTGTCGCAAAAAGCATCATGGGACGTCCCCAGGCAGCCGGAATGACCGCTTGTAGACGGCTGGAAGGTATTTGACGAGGAATGAATTCCCCGGATTTTGGCGCGCGCAGCCCGCGCGTTGTTGCTGTTGTGGTCAGCTACAACCGGAGGGAGCTCCTCGGGAAAACGCTGCAGGGGATCGCCGGCGGTTCGCTGCTGCCTGACGTGGTGGTGGTGGTGGATAATGCTTCGACGGATGGCTCGGCCGGATCTGTCCGGGACACGCAGCTGCCATATCTGGTGGACCTCGTGGAATTTTCGGTTAACCTCGGCGGGGCCGGCGGGTTCACCGCCGGAATCGAGCGGGCTGTCCGGAAGCATTCCGCGGACCTTGTCTGGGTCATGGACGACGACACGGAGCCGCACCGGCAATCGCTGAGCGCACTGGTTGATGCCTGGCAGAACTACTCACCGGCGCCCGAGCGCCGACCCGCCCTGTTGGCCAGCCGGGTGGTCTGGGTGGATGGCAGGGACCACCCGATGAACACCATGGGACCGCGGATCGGTGCCACCAGGGAGCAAAAGCGCTTGGCGCAGCGGGTCAATGCCATGCCTATTCGTTCGGCTTCCTTTGTCTCCGCTATGATGAGCGGCGCTGCTATCCGGGAGCACGGCCTGCCGCGGGCGGATTATTTTATTTGGAACGATGACTTCGAGTTCACAACCCGGTTGTCGCGCTTTGCCGACGCGATCCAGGTTCCCGCATCGGTGGTGACACATCACACGGCGAAGTTCGGCAGTTCGGATGTGGATCCCGGCCCGCGGTTCTTCTATGACGTGCGGAACAAATTGTGGACTTTCAGCCGCTCTCGTTCCCTGGCCGGCTGGGAAAAGTTCCTGTATTCGGGGGCCACCTTACGGATGTGGATCCGGGCGCTGGCCCGCTCCGGCAAACGAAGGGTGCTGCTGGACGGATTGGTGCGGGGCGGGCGAGCCGCGCTGCATGCCCCGCGCCCCAATTCAGAGGTATTTGCCGGTATCTACCCGATTGCCGAGCTGACCGCCGCAGGGGGTCCGGAGACCAGGGTCCAGGCGGCCGCGGATCATCCGCCGTCCGCTCACGGAACGCCGCAGGCCCAATTAAGCCAGCAGCCAGGAGCCGCCCGCGCGGACCTGCCCTTCAGCCTATTGATGCCCGTTTACGCCAATGACTCGGCGGAGCGCTTCCGCCGCGCCTTTGATTCCGCCTCGTGGCAGCAAAGCGTCCCCCCGCATGAGATCGTCATTGTCCAGGACGGGCCGGTGGGGCCAGAGCTCGAGGGCGTATTGTCCGGGCTATCGGAACTGACTACGATTCCGGTCCAACGGGTGATTTTGGCAGAACACGCCGGGCTCACGGCCGCACTGTCCATCGGGCTGACCCGCTGCAGCTACGACGTGGTGGCGCGGGCGGATGCCGATGATGTCTGCCTGCCACACCGCTTTCAGCGCCAACTGCCGCTCATTGCTGCCGGTGCTGACCTTGTCGGAGCGGGCATGCAGGAGATCGGCGGAAGCGAATCCGAGCTGCTGGCGGTCCGGACGGTGCCCGTGGGGGCCGCGGCAATTCGCCGGGCATCGGCGATGCGCAATCCGATCAACCATCCGACGGCGGTCTTTCGTGTTTCTGCCGTCCAGCGGGTCGGCGGGTACCAGCACGTCCCGCAGGCGGAAGACTACTGGTTATGGATGCGGATGCTCGCAGCCGGCGCAACGGTGGAAAATGTCAACGAGCCGCTGGTCCTCTACCGGGTCAGTGCGGGGTCCTATGAACGCCGCGGTGGCCTCGGAATCTTCCGCGCGGAACTGACGCTGCAGTCGAGGCTTCTGGCGGCCGGCTACATCTCCCGGCTGCAGTACCTGCGCAATATTGTCGTCCGGGGCGGCTACCGCTTCCTGCCGACGCCATTGCGGATGGGCAGTTACCGGAACCTCGTCGCGCCGGCGGCCCGGACAGCCCACGGTACACAACCCACGGCGCACCGCGAAGACTGACCCGCCACGGAACAATTTATAGGGCCAATGACGGGTGCAGACAGCGCAGCCCGGACGGCGCTGCGCGGGAAGTCGACCCATTCGTTGTACTTTTAGAAGGGCAAACAGTCATTTGCACGGTCCGGGCACGTTTTCACAAACGGCTCCAGCGGCGGTGCGGATGCGTCAGGGCAATAGTGTGCAACGGAATTTCTTGAACAGGATGTGAGCGTGGCAAGCGACAATAGATCCGATACC
This sequence comes from Arthrobacter terrae, assembly GCF_015708085.1. GTDB lineage: Bacteria > Actinomycetota > Actinomycetes > Actinomycetales > Micrococcaceae > Arthrobacter_M > Arthrobacter_M terrae. The sequence goes on from NZ_JADNYM010000027.1 coordinate 57,152, forward strand.
AAACCGGCGCTGTGGTTGTGGTCCCAGTTTGTGCTGGATTCCTTCGCTTGGGTAGTGGCTATTGCCCTGGCGTTGTTGCTGCGCTATGAACTTGATGTCACCCTGATCCACGTTGGCGGAACTATCCTGCTGATGGTTGTCGCCATCGTGACGCAGTTGATCGCGGGATGGAGCTTGGCGCTGTATCGCGGAAGATACGCCTTTGGAAGCTTCCACGAGGCCAGGATCCTCGTTGTGGTGACGCTGATCGTGGCGGCTGTGATGTTCATCTTCCTCTACCTCCTGGTCAGCGAAATCCACATTGCCCGCAGCGTCGGAGCCATCGCGTTCCCGTTTGCCTGCCTTTTCATGGCAGCCATTCGGTATATGAAACGCCTCTATGTCGAGGGCAAGGCCAAGCCTGGCGAGGGGACACAGAAAACGCTGGTTTACGGGGCCGGATTCCTCGGCAACTCGCTGATAAACCGCATGCTGCAGGATCAGGAATCGCCGTACTTCCCGGTTGGTTTGATTGACGACGACGCCGCCAAGAAGCATCTGCGGCTCTCCTCGGTCTCGGTGCTCGGCCGTGGCACCGACCTGCCGGAGATTATCCGCCGGACCAAAGCGACGGTGCTGGTGCTGGCGTTCGCCCATGTAGAGGCGACCAAGGTGCGGGAGATCTCCGACGCCGTCGCCGGTCTGCACGTGAGAGTGCTGGTGCTGCCGCCGCTGAAGGATATGCTGGCCGCCGATAACGCCGGTATGTCGGATTTCCGTGAGATTGACGTCGCGGACCTGATCGGGCGGCGTCCGGTGGACATCGAGCTTGATCAGATTGCCGGCTATGTCACGGGCAGACGCGTCCTCGTCACGGGGGCCGGTGGGTCGATTGGCTCCGAATTGTGCCGTCAGCTTTCCGGCTTCAATCCCGCCGAGCTGATCATGCTTGACCATGATGAAACGGGTCTGCAACAGACGCAGATTTCGATTTCCGGCCACGGCCTGCTCAACGGCAAGGACACCGTGCTGGCAGATATCCGCGACGCGGAGGCGTTGAATCGTATCTTCCGCGAGCGCCGGCCCGAGGTGGTCTTCCACGCCGCCGCGCTCAAGCACGCCCCATTGCTGCAGCAGTACCCGGAAGAGGGCTGGAAAACCAATACGCTTGGATCGCTCAATGTGCTGCGCGCGGCGCAGTCCGCGTCCGTGCAGACGTATGTCAATGTCTCCACGGACAAAGCCGCCAGCCCGACGACGGCGCTGGGCCACTCGAAGCGGGCTGCGGAAAAGCTGACGGCCTGGATGGCTCGGCAGACCGGGGAAAGGTACGTTTCCGTGCGCTTTGGTAATGTGATCGGCAGCCGGGGTTCGATGCTGCCGCTCTTTACCGAGCAGATCCGCACCGGTGGTCCCATCACCGTCACGCATCCGGACGTGACCCGTTTTTTCATGACGATTCCCGAGGCCTGCCAACTGGTGATCCAGGCCGGTGCTATTGGCCATGGCGGCGATGTGCTGATCCTGGACATGGGGGAGCCGGTGAAAATTCTGGATGTAGCCCGCCGGATGATCGCCATGTCCGGCAAAGACATCGAAATTGTCTACACCGGGCTGCGACCCAGTGAAAAAATGCACGAACAGCTGGTTGGGGTGGGCGAGGAGGACGCCAAACCGCTGCATCCCAAGATTTCCCACACCACGGCCGTTCCGCTGGCACCGGATGCCCTGAGCCTTCAGACCTGGCTGCTGCGCTGCGCGCTGGAATCCGGCCCTGCCCCGGAGGACCTGGAAGAATCCGACGACGACCTGGCAGCGGGCGCCTAATGGCCGTTCTGGTTGCGGCGCTGGCCCTGGCACTGAGCCTGCTGCTGCCGTTGGCGTTCAAACCCTGGCTGCTGCGCCGGGGTGTACTCGATATTCCCTCGGACCGGTCCTCGCACAGCACCCCCACCATCCGCGGGATGGGGATTACCATCGCAATCGCGCTGGCCGCAGCAATGATGACGGCTATCCTTGCCGCGCGCGATCCGGCGGGTCGCGTTATTTTGATAACCGCCGTGACCGTGATGATGGCCGCGGCAACGATCGGCTGGATCGAGGATCTGCGTGGGCTGGGCGTCCGGGTCCGCGCCGGCCTTCAGCTGGGTTTGGGCCTGCTGGGTACCGTGGCTCTGGCCACGGTGGCACATGGGCAAGGCTACTGGTGGATCCCGGCGGGAGCTGTTGCGGTTGCCGCGTATATTAATGTCGCCAACTTCATGGACGGCATTAATGGTATTTCCGGCATGCACGGGCTGGTAGTTGGTCTCTTCTATGCACTGGCCGGTCAGTACACCGGAAACAGCTGGCTGATCTATGCCGGTGTGGCTATCGCCGGGGCATTTGCCGGCTTCCTGCCCTGGAACCTGAGCCCGGGGGGCGTATTTCTGGGCGACGTCGGCAGCTATCTGCTGGGCGCGGCAATCTCCGTGACGGCCGTGGCGGCATTCCTGTCCGGCGTACCGGTGGAGTACATCTTCTCGCCGGTGCTCATCTACCTGGCAGACACCTTCGTCACATTGATCCGGCGCATCATTGCGGGGGAGCGCTGGTACGCCCCGCACCGCCAGCATGCCTACCAACGGCTAGTTATCGTCGGCCTGAGCCACCTCCAGGCGACGGCGGTAGTGACAATCGCAACGGTGGCAACGAGTATTCTCGGTGTACTGGCTGCCCGCGCAGGCACAGCAGCGTCGGTGCCGATGGGAATCCTCTGCGCGGCCGTGGTGGTGCTCTACCTGCGCACCCCGACGATCTTCCAGCGGATCATTCGCAGGCGCCGGCTGTTGCATGAGTAGCACTTCTATCTCGTGTAGAATTTGGGCTGGTGTTATCGTCGCTCCCCGTCGCGTCGGACTCCAGTCCAGACCCGAAGAGAATTGGTTTTTTTCATGAGCGACTCCCACGCCTCCGGCGGCTCAGTGCCGCCGGACCGGATTGTCGTCTCTGGACCAACCAGGTCTCCCTGGCTGCGCATTTTGGCGCGCTGCCTCGCCGTCGCTGTCGGCGCTATCGCCGTGGTTTGCGTCGTTGCGGCTCTTGTCGCCGGAGTGGCTGCGGTGCTCAGCGTGCTGTATGGCTCGGCGATCGTAGTAACCTTCTTCGCGATCAGCCTCCTGGTGGGCCACTACGGCGGACGGAACAGTCCGTCCGGAGCAATTGGTCTGTTCATGCTGACATACCTGGTCAAAGTCGTTGGATTCGCGGCGGTCCTGTTTTTCCTGGGTGCACCGGGATGGCTGGACGCGATGTGGTCCGTTATTTCCGCCGTCGTGGTCGTTGTTGTCTGGCAGGGCACGGAAGTCTTTGCCTTCAGCCGCACCCGTCATCTGCTCTACGGTGATCCGCAGGAACACGCGGCAGCCAAGCCGGCTCCAGGACATCCCGATGCACTGGAGGGTACGGAAGATGCTTAAAGGGCGGCGCCGGAAGGGTGCTCGTGGGGAGAGGACGGGCGAGCGCGTCTCGGTCGCATCTTCCGGCAGCACCGACGCCAACGGCAATGGGGGATACAACGCGGGACTGAGTGTTTTCAGCTACGTCCTTGGCGGAACCTTGGTCTGGAGTTTGATAGGGTGGGGACTGGATAATGTGCTGGGAACACACTGGTTTGTTCTGGCCGGCGCCTTTATAGGTCTGGCCGGTGGGTTCTATCTGTCCTTTGCCCGTCGCCTCGTCCGCAACCGCACCAAAGATGCCGCCGGAACGCAGCCGGTCGAGGGCCCAAAGAGATTTGAGCAGCCGTAATGCCACAAGATTTTAATACCACCGGGGGTAACGGTGCGGCCGCAGGCCCGCTTCCCCGGACCATGCCCGAGTACGGACCCTGCAGAGAGGAAACGCGTTGATCGCGCTTACGCTCCCCGCCCAAGATGGTGGAACGTTTAACCCGCCCGGCGTTAATAGCCACCTACCGGCGTTCTTCACCATCGGAGACTTCGAGTTCACCAAGCAGATGCTGCTGGTCCTGCTCTCCGTGGTCTTAATTTCCTGGTTTTTCATCGCCGCCGCACGAAAAGGCAAACTGGTTCCCGGAAAGCTGCAGTTCGCGGGCGAGATTGGCTATAACTTCGTTCGCAACTCCGTCGCCAAGGATGTGATCGGCGGCAAGGACTTCATGAAGTATGTTCCGCTGCTGTTCTCACTGTTCTTCTTTATCCTGGTCAATAATATCTACGGCACCATCCCGTACATTCAGTTGCCCAGTTTCTCGCACGTCGGTGGCACATACTTCCTTGCTGCCCTTGTCTACGTGATTTGGATCGGTGCAGGCTTCAAGGTAAACGGGATCCGCTTCCTCAAGCTGGCCGTTGTTCCTTCGGGCGTGCCGTGGTACATTCTGCCGCTGGTGGTGCCGATCGAAGTCATCTCCAACTTTTTGGTCCGTCCGATGACGCACAGCTTGCGTCTTTTTGCCACCATGCTGGCCGGCCACTTGATCGTTCTGATCGCGGGCTCCGGTATTGAATTCCTCATCATGCAGGAAAGTGTTCTGATGAAGGGTGCCTCGGTCCTGGTCCTTGTCGGGTCGATCGCCATGTATATGCTCGAAGCGTTGATTATGGTGCTGCAGGCGTATGTCTTCGTCCTGCTCACGGCGATCTACATTGAAGGCGCCATTCACGCGGACAGCCACTAATTTTTTTGACATTCCCCTTGGGGGATAACTTGAACCAAACAACCTGCCTGCGGGCATCTTGAAAGGAATATTCATGAACGGCACAATCAACGGTTCTATCAACCTCGTTGGCTACGGCCTTTCCGCGATTGGTGGAGCTATCGGTGTGGGTCTGGTTTTCGCGGCCTACATCAATGGCGTCGCACGCCAGCCGGAAGCCCAGCGCGTCCTGCAGCCCATCGCCTTCCTCGGCCTGGCACTGACCGAAGCCCTCGCCATTCTTGGTCTCGTATTTGCGTTCGTTCTCAAGTAAAGAGACAACACTTCATTTGCGAGTAGATAGGACGGGCGAAATATGAAAAATCTCATGATTTCCGCCGCCACAGCAGAGTCGGAAAATCCTCTGGCACCGAACTGGTGGGAAGTACTTGTCGTAGCATGCGGCTTTGCCGTTCTCATGTTCATCGTGGTCAAGTTTGTTGTCCCGATGTTCGAAAAGACCTACGCCGAGCGCACCGAGGCGATCGAAGGCGGCATCGCCAAGGCCGAGAAGGCTCAGGCGGAGGCCACCGCGGCGCTTAGCGAATACAAGCAGCAGCTCACGGACGCCCGTGCCGAAGCCAATCGCATCCGCGAAGAAGCGCGCGCCGAGGGTGCCCGTATTTTGGCGGACCTCAAGGACAAGGCAGCAGCCGAGTCCGCTCGCATAACGGAGCAGGCGCAGGTGGCCATCGCCGCTGAGCGTCAAGCCGCCGTCGTGTCGTTGCGTGCTGAGGTAGGTAGCTTGGCTACGACGCTGGCCGGGCGAATTGTTGGCGAATCGCTCAACGATGATGAGCGGTCCACCCGCGTGGTTGATCGTTTCCTGGCTGATCTGGAAGATCAGGGCACCTCAAAGCAGAACGCAGGTGCTCTCCAGTAATGGCAGGTGTATCGGGCGAATCGCTGACCGCGGCCCTGGCCGATCTGGCGCACCAGCTGCCAACCGCGTCGCTGACACTGGCGGAGGAGTTGTTCGGTGTTCTTAGCGCCGTCGATAGCTCAGCCGGTCTCCGGCGGGCGTTGACCGATCCGTCGCGCAGCGGTGCAGCAAAGGCTGCATTGGTGGACGGACTGGTCAAGGGCAAGGTCTCGGCGCAGGCCGAAGACATCGTCGCCAAACTGGCAGCCTCGCGCTGGGCAGCGGCCCGTGACATCGGCGATGCACTCGAAACAGTGGCCGCGACCGTGGCCATTGCTGTAGCGGAAAACGGCGCCGGGGCTGCAAGTCCCAGCTCCGTTCCGGGTATTGCCGGTTCAGGTGTGCGCGGACTGGAGCGTTTGGAGGACGACTTGTTCTCCTTCAATCAGGCCGTTGAATCCAGTCACGAAATCCAGGGCGCATTCGCGCAACCACAGGCAAGCGCTGGGGCGAAGAGAACGTTGGCGCTGAAGTTGGCACCTTCTGCGGGCGAAGAGGCCCGGGTGTTGATCAGCCAGGCGGTATCGCATCCGCGCGGCGTCAGGGTCACAAAGCTCATCGAGCGCTTTGCGGACCTGGCAGCTACGCGGCAGCAGCGTTGGATCGCGCGCATCACGGTTAGCCGTCCGTTGACCGGACAGCAGACCCAGAGGCTCCAGGCTGGCCTGAACAGCCTGTATGAACGTGAGCTGAAGATCAACGTCATTGTTGATCCAACGCTGATCGGCGGGGTGCGTGTCCGGGTAGGGGACGAAGTAGTGGATGCTTCGGTTATTTCCCGGCTCGGCGAGCTTCGCCGCCAGCTGGCCGGCTAGAAAGCCTGCCCAATAGAGACGAATCGACCATCGGTCATCTGAACCGCACTGGTCAAAGCTAGGTCATTGTCAACAACGATGATCGCGAAATAGGAGAGCAGGGACTGCAGATGGCCGAATTGACCATCAACGCCGACGATGTCCGTAACGCGTTGAATGAGTTCGCGGCGTCCTACGAGCCTGGCAACGCCGAGCGCGTTGAAGTTGGCCGAGTAACCTCGGCCGGCGATGGCATCGCCCGTGTGGAGGGTCTACCCTCCGTCATGGCCAACGAGCTGCTGCGCTTTGAGGACGGAACGCTGGGGCTGGCCCAGAACCTTGACGTACGCGAAATCGGCGTCATTGTTCTTGGTGACTTTGCCGGCATTGAAGAGGGCCAGGAGGTTCACCGGACAGGTGAAGTTCTCTCAGTGCCCGTCGGGGACGAATTCCTGGGCCGCGTTGTCGACCCGTTGGGCGTCCCGATCGATGACCTGGGCGAGATACATGCCGAGGGCCGTCGCGCCCTGGAGCTGCAGGCTCCGGGAGTTACCCAGCGTAAGTCGGTTCACGAACCGATGCAGACCGGTCTGAAGGCCATCGACGCCATGATTCCGATCGGCCGGGGCCAGCGTCAGCTGATCATCGGTGACCGCCAGACGGGTAAATCAGCCATTGCGATCGATACGATCATCAACCAGAAGGCTAACTGGGCCTCGGGTGACGTGAAGAAGCAGGTCCGCTGCATCTACGTTGCCGTCGGTCAGAAGGCTTCCACCATCGCTGCTGTCAGGCAGACCCTTGAGGATAACGGCGCGCTGGAATACACCACCATTGTGGCGTCCCCGGCGTCCGACCCGGCGGGCTTCAAATACCTGGCACCGTATGCCGGCTCGGCCATCGGGCAGCACTGGATGTACGGCGGCAAGCACGTTCTGATCGTCTTCGACGACCTGTCCAAGCAGGCCGAAGCATACCGCGCCGTTTCCTTGCTGCTGCGCCGCCCACCGGGCCGCGAGGCATACCCGGGAGACGTGTTCTATCTGCACTCCCGCCTGCTGGAGCGTTGTGCGAAGCTTTCCGATGAGCTCGGTGCCGGTTCCATGACAGGGCTGCCACTGATCGAAACGAAGGCTAACGACGTCTCGGCCTACATCCCGACCAACGTGATCTCCATTACCGATGGTCAGATCTTCCTGCAGTCGGACCTCTTCAACGCCAACCAGCGTCCCGCCGTCGATGTGGGTGTTTCGGTATCCCGCGTCGGTGGTGCAGCGCAGGTGAAGTCCATGAAGAAGGTCTCCGGTACTTTGAAACTGGACCTGGCCCAGTATCGCGACATGCAGGCGTTCTCCATGTTTGCCTCCGATCTGGACGCCGCATCGCGCCAGCAGCTGACGCGTGGGGCACGCCTGATGGAACTGCTCAAGCAGGGCCAGTACTCGCCGTTCCCGGTCGAGGACCAGGTTGTCTCCATCTGGGCGGGCACCAAGGGGTACTTGGACGATGTCCCGGTGGAGGATGTCAGCCGTTTCGAGGCCGATTTCCTGGAGCACCTGCGGCACAACTCCTCGGTACTGACCACCCTGGCGCAAACCAACGTGCTCGACGACGACACCGCGGAAGCGCTGAAGAACTCCATCCTGGAGTTCAAAAAGGGCTTCTTCGGCGAGGGCGACGACCACCTGGTGGCTGCCGGACGCGAAGAGCATGATCCTCTGGACGGCTCGGACGTAGACCAAGAGAAAATCGTCAAGCAGAAGCGCTAGCAACCCAAGGCCAGCCTGTCGGCACCTCAGCAGGTGTCGGCAGGCCTGACCGGCAGGGTTTGTACTAGTTCAACCAGCGGTACCTGAAAGGAAGACTATGGGAGCCCAGATCCGGGTCTACCGCCAGAAGATCACCTCGACGACGTCGATGCGCAAGATCTTCAAGGCGATGGAACTGATCGCTACCTCGCGCATTGGTAAGGCACGTGCCCGTGTGGCATCTTCCCTGCCGTACGCAAACGCCATCACCCGTGCGGTGTCGGCTGTGGCGTCTCAATCGGAAATTGACCATCCGCTCACCACCGAGCCGGAACAGATCCGCCGTGCCGCCGTCGTCATTGTTACCTCTGACCGGGGCCTGGCTGGTTCCTACTCCGCCGGCGTTCTGAAGCAGGCGGAGGCTCTGACGGAGCTGCTGACTGCTGAAGGCAAGGAAATCGAGTACTACCTGATCGGACGCAAGGCTCAGGCCTACTTCGATTTCCGCCGCCGTGAATTTGCGCGGGTCTGGACCGGGGGCACCGATGCTCCGGAGTTCAAGACGGCGCAGGAAGTCGGGGCCGCAGTATTGACGGCCTTCGAAACGGACTACGAGAAAGGTGGCGTGGACGAGATCCACGTCGTCTCTACGCGATTCCAATCGATGGTTGTCCAGGTACCCACCGTTGTTCGTCTGCTGCCTCTTGAAGTGGTTGAGGAACAGGCGACCTCTGCCGAGGATCTGCTGCCGTTGTACGAGTTCGAGCCGGAGACGGAAAAGGTGCTGGATGCACTGCTGCCGCGGTACATCGAATCCCGGATCTTCAATGCTTTCCTGCAGGCCGCTGCCAGTGAACTTGCGGCCCGCCAGAGGGCGATGAAATCGGCCGGGGACAACGCCACAGATCTGATCAAGAAGTACACCAGATTGCGTAATACGGCCCGTCAGGCCGAAATTACCCAGGAGCTTTCGGAGATTGTTGCCGGGGCGGACGCACTGAACGCGTCTTAGCCGCAGCATCGGAGCTGAAGGTTCCGCACACGTTAGACTTAACCCCACGCCATCTACTGATTGAAGCGAGAGAGATGACAGTCACCAGCACAGAACAGGTAGCCGCCAAGGCCGGTGCTACCGGGCGCATTGCCCGCGTTATTGGCCCCGTCGTGGACGTTGAGTTCCCCGCGGACGCAATCCCGGGAATCTACAACGCCCTCACCACCTCGGTAACCCTCGACGGAGTTACCCGGACCATCACTTTCGAGACCGCTCTGCACTTGGGTGACAACCTCGTCCGCGCCATCTCCCTGCAGGCCACCGACGGCCTGGTCCGCGGCACGGCCGTGGCAGACACCGGTTCACCTATCACCGTTCCGGTGGGCGACGGCGTCAAGGGTCACATCTTCAATGTCCTCGGCGAACCGCTGGACGTTGCTGCCTCGGAGCTGAACATCACCGAGCGCTGGCCGATTCACCGTAAGGCACCCGCCTTCGCAACTCTTGAGGGTTCCACCCAGATGCTGGAAACCGGCATCAAGGTGATCGACCTCCTCACCCCGTATATCCAGGGCGGAAAGATCGGTTTGTTCGGTGGTGCCGGTGTTGGTAAAACCGTGCTGATCCAGGAAATGATCACCCGTGTGGCCCGCAACTTCGGTGGTACCTCCGTATTTGCCGGAGTGGGAGAGCGTACCCGCGAGGGCAACGATCTTTGGGTTGAAATGGAAGAGGCGGGCGTCCTGAAGGACACCGCGCTTGTATTCGGCCAGATGGATGAGCCACCGGGAACGCGTCTTCGGGTTGCGCTCTCGGCGCTGACGATGGCGGAGTACTTCCGCGACGTACAGAACCAGGACGTGTTGTTGTTTATCGACAATATTTTCCGCTTCACGCAGGCCGGTTCTGAAGTTTCCACGCTGCTGGGGCGCATGCCTTCCGCCGTGGGTTACCAGCCGAACCTGGCCGATGAGATGGGTCTGCTCCAGGAGCGCATCACCTCCACTAAGGGTCACTCGATCACGTCGATGCAGGCCATCTACGTCCCGGCGGATGACTACACCGACCCGGCGCCGGCAACCACGTTCGCACACTTGGATGCGACGACGGAACTCTCCCGTGAGATCGCTTCACGTGGACTGTACCCGGCCGTGGACCCGCTGACCTCCACATCGCGGATCCTCGACCCGCAGTACATCGGTCACGAGCACTACAACACCGCGGTGCGGGTCAAGCAGATTCTGCAGAAGAACAAGGAACTGCAGGACATCATCGCCATCCTCGGTATTGACGAACTCGGTGAAGAGGACAAGATTGTGGTGGCACGTGCCCGCCGCATTCAGCAGTTCCTCTCACAGAACACGTACACGGCAAAGCAATTCACCGGCGTCGACGGTTCAACGGTAGCCATCAAGGACACCATCGAGGGCTTCAACGCGATCTGCAATGGCGATGTGGACCACATTGCCGAGCAGGCGTTCTTCAACATTGGTGGCCTCGACGACGTCGAGCGCCAGTGGGCAGCCATCCAGGAATCGACCAAGTAAGATGGCTCAGCTTGAAGTAGAAATCGTCGCAGCGGATCATTTTGTCTGGTCCGGAGCGGCGAAGATGGTCAAGGGCCGCACCAGCGACGGCGAGATCGGCATCCTGCCGGGACACGCTCCAGTGCTGGCGATTCTTGCCGAGGGTGACCTGGCCATTGAGCCCGTTGACGGTGCCAGGATTTCCGTGAGCGTTGACGGCGGGTTCTTCTCGGTGGACAGCGACCGGGTTGTCATTGTGGCTGACAATGCTCAGCTTCACGATGCGGCCGGTTCAGCCAGCGCGGGGATCCGATAGCCTCCAACAGATGAACGAGCCCGGAGCCCCGTTCATCGTCATTGCAGCGGTTTTCCTGCTGCTCGTCGTCATTCTGTGCCTGTTCGGGGTGCGCCGCTTTCAATTGCAGCGCGCCCTCGGAACGGTCGACGCCTCCATTTGCTCGTCGGGAAACCGGTGGCAGATGGGGGTTTGTCGTTATCAGGACGCGGATCTGGAATGGTTCAGGCTGATGTCGCTGAGCCCCCGCGCGCGGCATACCTTCCGGCGCAGTTCGATTGTCCTGGTTGGCCGTCGGCAGCCCACCGAATCCGAACGAATCAGGGTTCAGCCCGACGTCGTCATTGTTACCCTGAGCTATGAGGGTCAGGAGATGCTGCTGGCGATGAAGTTTGACGCCTATGCGGGATTGTCGTCCTGGCTGGAGGCTGGACCCGTGATAGGCATTGGGACCTGGCGATAACTCCCGCATGGACGGCAACTACTAGAGCGCCGTTACACCGGTGGCCTGCGGGCCTTTCGTTCCTTGGCCGACTTCAAACTGAACACGCTGGTTCTCTTCGAGGCTCTGGAAGCCGCCGGACTGAATTTCAGAGTAGTGAACGAAGACATCTGAGTCTGCATTGTCCGGGATGATAAAGCCGAAGCCCTTGTCCGCGTCTAACCGCTTAACGATTCCCTGTGCCATGTTCTTTCCTCAAAAATGGAACTGTCAGCGCCGCACACTTCGTCCGGAGCCAGGGTCACTTGTGCGCATGAAAACCACGTGCACAAAGACTGTGTGTAGTTTTCTGCTGTCTGACCATTTTTTTGCCGTGACAACCACGCGGAGCAGGAACCGCGGCCGGCGTGGTTGGGCCAGCGTCAGGAGGCAGCGGATTCCCAGGCGCGCAGCCACGATCCCTGCCGGAGCACACTCGTGAGGCGCAGCCCACCGTCCACGATTACAGCGTCCGCCCGCAGCCCGCGGCGCAGGCCGCCGACCTCGCTGGAAAGCCCAAGAACCGCGGCAGGAACGGCGGTTGCCGCCAGCACCGCGTCCTGCAGCGGAATTCCAGCCGCGCAGGTCCGGCGCACCACATCCAGCAGCGTTGCCGTGCCGCCGGCAATCGAGCCCGTCGCGTCCAGCGTCGCTACACCGTCCGTCACCGTGACGGGTGAAGGCCCCAACATGTACCGGCCGTCGGAAAGTCCGGCGGCGGCCATTGAATCCGTCACCAACAGCACATTGCCCGCGCCCACCAGGTCGAAGACCATCCGGACCGTCCGCGGATCAAGATGCGTATCGTCTGCGACCAGCTCGACGGCGGCATGCCCGGCCTTCGCAGCCGGCAGACAAGCGGCCACGGGGCCGGGGGAGCGGTGATGCATCGGCGGCATACCGTTGAAAAGGTGCGTCACGGTCGGTCGCCCGCCCGTCTTGGCAAACCCGCTAGAGGACAGTCCGTCACGGGCCTGCGCAAGCGACGCTGCCGCCGTCGCCGTATCGCAGTCCGTATGCCCGAGCGAGGGAGTGATGCCGTGCGCTGTCATCAGGTCCACGAGTCCGGCAGCACCGGGAAGCTCAGGAGCATACGTCATGGTGACGATCTGGCCCCGGCCGGCCTCGATCAGCTCGGCCATCAGGCCCAGATCCGGCTCGCGCAGCCACTTGGGATTCTGTGCCCCGCAGCGGGCATGGGAGAGGAACGGACCCTCCAAATGGATCCCTGCCAGCAGCCCCTCGCGCGTCATGCCAACGTAAACGCCAATTCCCGCCAGCAGATCCTCGCGCGAGGCGGTGACCATGCTGGCCAGCAAGGTGGTGGTGCCGCTGCGGTGCAGGAAATCCACCGCCCGCCGCGCGGACGCTTCCTCCCCGCCGGGAAAGTCCCCGCCATTTCCGCCATGGTTATGAATGTCTACCAGTCCGGGCAGGATAAACGAGCCGGCCGGGAGCTCAAGCCGCTCGACGTCGACAGACCCGACTGAGTGCGCCGCGCCGGGAGGCCCGACGGAAAAACCCGAGCTGTCAAAACCCGAGGCTGCGCCGGCATAGGTAATCCTGGCGCCCTCGACGGCCAGCAATCCGTCGTCGATAACGGTCCCATCGTTCACCAGCGTGCCGGTAATCAGCTTCCTGTCCGTGCTCGTCTTGTCAGGTTCCGGGGAAGCAATCGAAGTCATCCAATGAGTCTAGTCAAGCAGCTTTGGCCTACCCTGAGAACCGTGCAATATAACTCGTGCGATGCGCCATGCGGCGAAACCGGTCTAGAAAAGCCGCGTTGACGTGTCATCCACCCCGCGCATGGCGTCGTAGTCCAGCGTGAGGCACTCGATGCCGCGGTCGACCGCCAGCACCCTTGCCTGCGGCTTGATTTGCTGCGCGGCAAACACTCCGCGAACCGGTGCCAACAGCGGGTCCCGGTTCAACAGCTCAAGGTAACGGGTCAGCTGCTCAACGCCGTCAATATCGCCCCGGCGCTTGAGCTCGACGGCGACCGTTCCGCCGGTCGCATCCCGGGCCAGAATGTCCACCGGCCCGATCGCGGTGAAATACTCGCGGCGGATCAGTGTGAAGCCATCGCCGAGGGTATGGATCTGCTCTGCCAGCAGACGTTGCAGATCAGCTTCCACACCATCTTTAATCAGCCCCGGATCCACGCCCAGATCGTGGCTGCTGTCATGGAGCTGCTCATAAATGTTAATGATCAGCCGATCATCGGCCTTAGCCGACTGGACAATCCACTGTTCCTGCACACCCTCTTCGAGATCCGTCTCAGCCGGGGTCGTCCTCCGGACCGTGGCCGGCGGACTCATCCAGTTCAACGGTTTATAGGAACCGCCGTCCGAATGGACCAGAACCGAACCATCGGCCTTGATCAGCAGCAGGCGGATGGCCAGCGGGAGATGAGCTTTAAGCCGGCCGACATAATCAACAGAGCAACGAGCTATAACTAAACGCACCCTGAGAACTCTACCGCCCCGTGCGTGGTCGATCGCGAAATGCCCGTACAGGCGTAAGAACCCGCGTAGGCGTGAGAACCCGCACGGGCGTAAGAACCCGCACGGGCGTCAGAATTTGACGGGCAGAGGGGCAGCACAGCTTTGCGGACGATGCCGTGGCCACGCCTGCGGTGCTGCGGCCGCGGGGGTGGGAGTCCCTGGATGAACCATATGCTTGTGGACTTTGCCATCGTAGACAGTAGACATTAGGCGGCACCTGCCGCTACTACCTGGAGCCTTCAGCCTGCGGGGGTGCTTCCTTCGGGGTCGTGGGGGATTTGTGAGTCGATCAGGTACAGGGTGCGGTAGGTGGCGTCTTGGCAGGGGTCCGGTGGCGGGGTTGTTTGACGCAGGATCGTGCCTGCCGGGATCGTGCCTGCCGGGATCGTGCCTGCCGGGATCGTGCCTGCTGTCCTTGCTTTACCTGTCGTTACTTTGGCTGTCTTTGCTGTGCCTGTCTTTGCCGTTGTGGTGGCTCCCGGATCGGTGAGCCGTGCTGGCCGCATTGCTGGTCGCATTGCTGGTCGCATTGCTGGAAGGCGTGTTGGAAGCTGTGGTGGAAGCTGTGGTGGGTGGTGGTCTGGTGGTGGTGGCGGGTAGTACGTCCCGGCCGGTGAGGTCCAGGCTGTTTGCCCGGTACCGGTCATGGACGGGGTCCAGCCCCGCAGCCGTGGTCCGGGCCGGTCACCGACGCTGGTTTCCCCGTCCGGAGATGTCCCATCCCGGGTAGCGAAAGCACTGGTGCGTTTCCCGTGCCGGTCTTTACCGTCTTTGAGGTGTTTAATCAGATGATGCTTTTTACACTCATCGGTCAGTTCCTTGTCACTGGTCCCGCTGCCGTGTTCCCAGCCGGTGATGTGATCAAGCTGCGTATCAGCGGTGACGGTATTACAGCCGGTGAACGTACACGTCTGATCCCGGGCCCGTAACCAGGCCCGCATACGCCCGGTCACCCGGTACCGTTCCCGGCCGATCGCCAGCGGCTCCCCGGTATGCGGATGAATCAGCAACCTGATCATTTCAGGACACTCAGCGGCGAGCTGACGGGCCATATCCGGGGGAATCGGCCCGTAGCCTTCCAACTCAGCCGGTTCATCAGTTAATCCCAGCAAAGCGAACACCGGGACAGTGACCAAAACCTGCGCCCGCGGGAAAGGACACCCACCCACACTCCCAACCCCCTCATCAATCTCATCCGGGTCATCCACCTCATCCAACTCACCGAGATCCTCCAACTCACCGAGGTCCTCCAACTCACCCACGCCTCCAGGCTCACCGACGTCGATGACCACGGCAGGCCTGGCAGGCCCCGCAGGCCCGGCAGGCCCGGTGAGGTCGATGACTGTGGTGTCTCCGGCGTCTCGAGCCTCTCCTGCGCCGCTCTCAGCGGACCCAGCAGCGACGACGTCTTCAACTACTTCCGCCGCGTCGGTTATGCCATCAGCACCGTTGCCGTTGTCGTTGCCGTTACTGTTGCTGTTGTTGTTTTGGCCGGTGTTGTTCTGGGTGGTGTTGTTGAGTAGCCAGTCGGCGGCGATGTCCAAACGCAGCTGGGTCAGTGTCCGGGGTTCATCCGGGCCCTGGGCCGCACGGGCGGCCTTGGTCGCCCGATTCCAGATCCCCTG
>NZ_JADNYM010000028.1 GCF_015708085.1 Arthrobacter terrae
GCGCGTTTGCGCCGCCAGTTAGAGGTGACACAGGGCCGGTTGGAGAAGACCGAGGCAGCCCTGGAGCTGATGGGAAAACTGCAGGCGTTCTTAGAGAACGCCTCACATGATATACCGGACGAGCCCCGGTCCGGGAAACGCTGATGGCTACCTACCGAGGGATGCTGGAACTGAAGATCCCCGCACGGGAAGCTGCCGCCCTGACGGGTGTTTCGCGCACGACCGCGAACCGCAAACCCGCTCCGCCGCGCGACCAGGTGGCGGTGGTACCGCAGAACGGGCAGTCTGTTCATGACCAGGTGCCGGTGGGGCCCTCGGATGGAAAACACTGTTTTCGGGTCCGAAATCTCACGTTTAGGGGCGGTAGGCAATTGCAGGAACACGGTCGAAGACTCCTTGAAATGGCACTTCCAGCCGATTTGGGCCAGCGGTCAATCGCCTTGGAGGCTCTTCACGGGTTTGACGCGCGTTTTTGTTCGCCGCTCATCAGCGGATTTACGAGGAACACTCGGATTCACAGTTTTGGAGGGAGTATCATCTTCGTGCGAAATCGAAGCCTCATTGGTACCTCCGACTCCCAGAAAATCTGCGCCGAGACTTGGGCCTCAAAAAAAGGGGGAGCGGCTGCGTCATTGCGGCTGACCGACCTGAGCTTCTCGGGAAGGCGCGGAGCATCCAGCACCTTCTCACCTTCACCTTTCTGCCCGTTGAGGTACCTATGGGACGCTTCAGGCTTACGAATCGGGGGCTTGGCATGACTATGCGATACGAAAATTTCAGCAATAACTTTGGTGCCGGTGAATCCGTAATCGTTAATGCGGACGAGTACTTAAGGGTCGAAAGTGAGAAAGAACGGGTAGGAGCGGTATGGACGTCCCAGCTATCTGCTAGTCAGACATTTGAAGCACTTTCTGACCTGTTAGGGAAAAGGGATGCAGAAACTTCTGGCCATATCGTTGTTGAGGAGCTCGACGGTTCCCGATGGGAAACAGACGGGACAACAGAGGACATCAAAATTTTTGCCCGTGAGGAACCGGATCGCATAGTTTCCGTCGTTTTGGACTCCGGTTTCAGTAGGCTCCGGTGGGCTCGGCCTGAACTCAGGATAAAATCAGCAGTCAAGAAGACCGCAGAGATCGGTCTACTAGCGGACCCTAAAGTATTCAGGGGCTTCGCAAGTGTTCTGAGTTCAACTGCCACAGCTGAAATCCACAAAAATCCAACATTAGTGACCAGCAAAGTAAGGCAGTTGCGACGAAGGGACGCCACGACTGAAGGGCAGAATCTTGACATCAGCTAGAAGTCGACTTATGCGTACAGCCACCCCTGTAGTCGGACATTTTGGCGGCATTGATGGCCTAAGGCTTCGCACAACAGTGATCGGCTCGCCGGGCAGCAGCGCCGTGCAGTCAATGGTCGTCATCAACCGGTACGAAGGGGTAGTGGAAGTTCACTCCATCTGCTCGACGATTCAAGCTCACGAAAATTTTGTGTATGTCGTTCAGAACCGGGGTACTACATCCTTCCCGAATCCTAAAACCTGGGAAATTACGGGAGCTACAATAAAGGCAGAAAGAGACTCCGCTCCCGTCAAGAGTTACTTGGAAAACTATAGCAAATCAACACCTAGTAAGATCGGGATTAAGGCAACGGCGTCAGTAAGAGGATCTGATACGTTTGTAGATGAGTGCAACAGCGAGATTACGTGGCCTAAAGACCAGGATGCAATCTGGGGCTAGTAGAAAGTATTGTGTCATATGTGGACCGTTTTGATGATGATCCTCATTGCGTTCGCCGCTCAAATTACAACGTCCGCAGCGCCTCTCTCATTCTTGAGATACATTGAGGATCAGGTGCGCTATTGGGAGTCCGAGAGGAGCATAAAGGTTGTTTTCGCACCTAACCTCACACCCAAAAAAACATCCAAACGGGCGGCAGCGAAAATTGATATCGTACAAGCAAGCGTATCGATTGCAGCGGTTTTTCCGATTTTGTTGGCCGTTATGAAGCCTGATTCCCATAACTCCTTCCTACTCGGGATAGGTTCCGTCGGGGCAGTTGCTGCGACCTATACTTCCCTTTCATGGCTGGATCGAGTCGGAAAGTATGACGACTTC
Organism: Arthrobacter terrae; assembly: GCF_015708085.1. GTDB lineage: Bacteria > Actinomycetota > Actinomycetes > Actinomycetales > Micrococcaceae > Arthrobacter_M > Arthrobacter_M terrae. The sequence goes on from NZ_JADNYM010000028.1 coordinate 2,118, forward strand.
ACGTGGACCATTGTTAGCCCTGGTTTTGTTTTTACTATGGTAGTCTACGGCTTCCTATTTTACGTTTTTTGGTTAAATCCACAACTTGAAGCACCGTAAAAAATTGCCTGAATTTTTCGTGAACCGTGATTCCCAGGATCGGTCGGTGCATGAATGTGACAAAAACCGCTGACAAAGGGCAGTTGTCAGCGGCCTGTTCCACGCCGATCAGTGCGGCGGTTGCACTTCTTCTGGTTGAGTCGTGAGTCGGCTTGACCACGCCTATGGTGGCTCCGTGCTTCGAGCCGAATTATGCCTTAGATCAGCAACGTCGTTTCCGGGGCCGGGGATAGGTGCGTGGTCATTCGACGCGCACTCCGAGTGATCTTGCCTCCGATGCCAAACAGCTCTACCCGGAGTTCTTCGGTGCATGGCGCCTGGCTTTCGTGGCCGTTGAACGCGACCATCTGGGTCCAGGCCATGATGCCGGAAGCGAAAATGACAACACCAGAGCTTCACCCCCGCTATGGCATTGGAAGACAAGTTCGCCAGGAGAGACGTCAGGGTCTCTTTGAATTGGAAGCGACCACGCAAACCACTTCAAAAGAAACCCTGACGTGCATAATTCCACTTCCAGCCTGTGCGGGCGGTGGTGCGGTCGTGCTGATGCCCTGCTGGATCCTGGGGGTCAGGAGGCGTGAATCTCGGCTTGAGAACTGGTTGGGCCTTGGCGGGATACCATCGAATTGCCGCGTTGCGTTGGCACACAACTGATAAGTTCAGTTAGTCGTCCTCCCTTCCTGACCAGGAGTTATCTGTGGCCATCACCATTTCTAAAGCGATCGTTCATGAAGTGCCTAAGGGGGCGCACTCTACGAAGAATGACACCGACGTGACTCTGAGTACTGAGCTCACCCCTTTGCAGGTGGAAACTCGTAGATTCATCATCGATAACATGGTCAAGTTTGCCCTGAAGCACCCCAGAGACATTAAGTGGGACGAAGCGGCGTCATCTAAGACGCCGGCACTGGTCGCTAAAATCATCAACGACACCGAAGATTGTTTTGTTCAAAGTTCGCAAGAAATCGCAAAAGTGCTTTACAGGAGCCAGACCTCCAATAGTCCGTCCGGGATTCTGGTGGTAGCTCGCGTGGTCAAGGACGGCCGCAACGCGGTGCTGCTGATGAAGGCGGAGCATCAAGAGGGTATGCGCCTGCGCCGGGACGAGGGTTCCGGCCGTCTGGACCTTGAACATCTGAACGAATTGATCGTTGGTCAGAATTCCAAGATCTATAAGGTCGCAGTGATGGATCTGGCAGACGACGGAACAGTAATTGGCCAAATGGTTGATCAACAGAATGGCGTGATGTACGCGGACTTCTTTCTCGCCGGCTTTCTCGGATGCCAGCTTGCTGATAAGGCAGAACTTCAAACCAAAGTTTTCATGGAGTCCGCGATCAAGCACTTTAATGAACAACTAAGCGATCCAGTCAAAGCCTCGCGCTACGCGGGCGCGCTATCGGCGTACATGCACGCTCCAGCCGAAGATTTCCAGCCAAGTGTCTTTGCCGATGATTTCCTCGAACCTCAGGACCGGGACGACTTCTTGGCCGCCATACCGGATTCGGTTGGCGATGGAGTCATCCGTAAGAACTTCAAGTTGATTGCGGGTGGGGGCTCAGGCGTTCGAATAGTCGGCCACGGTTTCACCGTCGTTGCGAGTAGCGAGGCCTTCGCGTCCGGGAATATCTCCGTGTCCAAGTCTGACAACGGCGACACGGTAATCAAGCTGAGCGGCGACGTTAAGCAGATGACCTTCGGCGCCCTCCCAAAGAGCAGCCAGCAGTGAGTGTCAACGTTCTATCAGAACGCCATGAAGCAGAAAAACCTCATCTGGAAGCGGCTCTCAAGGCTTGGAAGAAAAACCTGGAGAACCTCGCCCGGCCAATTGACCGAAACGTCCTCGTGGACGGCAGGGTCAAGGAGCTCCAGAGCTTGCTCGTCAAGGCTTACAAGGATGGGCCAGCCTCGCCGCGATCCTGGGACGCCTTCGGAGACCTGGTTGCACTCAAGGTCGTCTTCCCAACGCTGGCGGGTGCAGAAACCTTCACGACGAAGCTCAAAGATCTGGCGCGTTGCAAGGGGATCGCCTGCAGCCTGGACTCGCGCCGTTCGGCACCAGAAAAGTTGGAATATAGTTCAGACCAATTCGACTTATGCGATCCGGAGATCTGTGATGCTGCCGGAAACGGGCTTAAGGTAGAAGTCCAGGTAAGAACCGTAGCCAGCGACGCATGGTATATGGTAGACCACCGGCTAAGGTACAAGAACGCGACAAAGCTCCCCGAAAACTTGCGGCGTCGGGTGCTACGTCTGATCGTGTTGACCGAGCTGTTCGATGCGGAGGTGGACTCGTTGATCAAGGATGTAAACGCGTACGAATCGGACACTCCAGCTGGCCTGTTCAACCGAATGAAGGAGCTCTTCACTGATTTCACCAAGTCCTACACGCCGTCGGCGCGACCGGAGGGCCTTTTCGAGACACTCCTGAGCGCCTATAACGAGAAAGATCAACTTGCGCTCGTCGACAAGCTCCGAGACCTCTTGGCGGAGGATGGAGCGCATCTTCGCCAAGTTATGAGCGAACATAAAAACGGGGCTGAAAACTACGTCGAAAAGTACGACTGGCTCTACATGCAACCCGAGGTGCTGCTCGTAGCTGATCTGGCTCGAAAGCCGAGACTGCTTGCCAGCACCGTGGAAAATACAGATTTTGAGCAGCTCGTGAACAACATGGCGGATGAACTGAAGGTCAATTAACCTACGCGTATTCAAGGACACCGCCGGACGGCTCGGGCGCATGCCTGATCTCTGGTCAGAACAGTTGGCCCATCTGGTCCCTTGGCGCATCTAGGTCTCTGCTCAAGCTCATTGCCGTCCACGGAACCCAGCGTCGACGCCGGTCAACGACGTTCGAGCCCGGCGCTGTCTGAACCGCCTGCTACGCCTTGTTGCGTTCGTACCACACGACGCCTTTGCGCGCGCCGGCGGTGGTGACGCTTACCGCCAGACCGCCGGCGGCGAGGAACAGTACCATTTGCCAGTCAGTTGGGTCCGGGGTCTGGGCCCCTTCACTTTCCTTCATGGCCTGGAATGCAGGAAGTTTTCATCTGCTTCGGCCTGCGCAATCTTCCTTGCGCCCTGCTGTGCTTGCTTGTCTGCGTTGATGTCAGCGCGCACCTTCGAAAGCATTTCTGGTGAGGAATCAAGAACGTCGATAATACTGGGGTCGAAATGAGTCCTCTCCCACGCCCCTAGCGCGGACCCGCCCTACCCATTGTCGTGAGATCGCTGGACTCCGCAAGCCTCGCCCTTGGATGTGAGGCCGTACGCACCTGGTTGCCCGCAGAGGAATCCCTGATCCCTCAAAAGGCGATTGACCTCCATCGCGTTCGCGCCTATCTGCGAGCCAGTTTCTGAAGCTGACAGCCCAAACTTCCCCACGACTTCCCCAAATCCAACGTCTGCTGTCAGTCTGCACGGAATCCGTCTCCATTGTAGGGGCCCGAGGTGTGTGAGGCTGCCTCGTCAGAAGACTCCACGCCGTCGCGGGCCAATAGTCGTGAACATTCCGTTACCGCTGTGTTACCGCGGGACTCATCCGGGGCAAAGCAAAAGGCTCTGCTTCCCTTTGTTTACAAGGGAAGCAGAGCCTTTCTAATCCGCGGTGACGGTGAGATTTGAACCCATCTCAGCCTCTCACCTGAACTGCCTTTCGAATGGTGCGGCTTCGGCCGCGCGGACGAGCAGCGCACCACAGACGAGTCCCACGGATTGCAGATTAGATGTCACGCCACCGGCAATCACTTGCTGTTCTTTCACTGTGCACTACTTTCATCGGGCACTCGCTGCTCAGCCGTTTAACTCTGGACGTTCGATCATGTCGTTAAGCCACGTCAGCCCCGTGAAATGTATGAAGACGGAAACAGGAATTCGCTCTTGTTGCGCCGTTAGTCTTCCAGCGGTCAGGCCAAACTCCTGCCCCCGACGATCGACCTGTGGCAGCGATGCAAACCACGTGGTGCCTTCTGGAGCCCCATCATCGCTGGGCGGGCCCTCCACGCAACCAGGGCGCTGCGTGCCGGCCACTCCTCCAAAGAGGAGCAAGATAAAGGAACCGATCAGAATCAGCAGCCCGGCCGACGCCATCAGCTACATGGGCCACGGCTTCGGCTACTGGCCACAGGAAAGCCTCGTCTGCGCGCCCTCGACGGGAACGCACTCGGCCCCACGCTCCGTGTGTGCTCCCCGGGAACCACGGACTTCTTCGAGACCTACACCGAACGTCTTGCCAACTGCTTCGGCATCGACCACGGCGCCTCCGCCGTCCTCATCGCCCTCTTTACTCACCAGATCTGGGGCAAGGGCATGAGCAAGCCTTTCGCTGCCATGGTCCAAGGACTCAGGCGCCAGTTCTCAGCCGCCGGGTTGCTCGTCCATTGCATATGGATCGTCGGGCCCACATCCTTTGCCCCGTACGACGGCGCCGACCCCACTCTCTGCGGCAAGGAGACGCCACTGGCGGCCCTGCACCCTCAACACCGAACTGATCTACCAAGGCAGCCTCATCGAACAGAATGACACACCCGCCATCCCCGGACCGCCACCCACGAGGACCGCGACGCCGTCGAGTCAGCCATGCGGGACATGGCCACCCACCCGGCCCAGTGCCTCAGCTCGGCCTATCGGTTGTGGATAGAGCTCATCGACCACAGCACCGAGCCCACCACGATCAGTTGACAGAGGTCTTTGCCGGGCTCCAGCACCTCGGGCTCAGAGACCAGATTCTGGCCGACATGCCGACATCGACGAACCCATGGGAGCCACCCTCTTTGGCGCCACGGACAAAGGCGCGCGATGGAACCGGACCGACAGCTCCGAATAACTGCTGCGGCAACTATTCACCATCGCCACCCCCACCCACGCCGCAGCACCCTTGACGATGCTCGGGCACATCTGCTGGTGGAAGGGCCGCGGAACAGCAGCCGCGAATTACATGCAAGTCGCCCTCACGTTTGATCCGGACTACCACCTGGCCAGCATGCTCGACCAGCTACTCGGCGCTGGCGCAGTTTCCGACTGGGCACAACACAAAGACACCGCGTACCGAAACCACCACTAGCAAACATCTGCGATTCAGTACTAGAAGAAGCAGAGCGCGAAGCGGATAGCGAGGCGAGGAGAATGAAGATCACGGTCTACAGCAAGCCAGGCTGCCAGCAATGCAAGTTCACCTGCCTGGCCCTGGACCATGCCGGCATCCATTACAGCGTCATCGATCTGACCACCAACGCAGCCGCCCTCGAGTACGTCCAAGACCTTGGTTACTCGCAAGCCCACATCGTCGTCGTCAGCGGTCACCATCACTGGTCAGGATTCAACCCCACCCAAATCGAACGACTCCGACTCGCCATCCAATAATCACCCCAAAATAGGAGATCCAGTGCCGTATGAAAACCTCATGCGGCACTCCCCTGGGCCACCACCACCCCCCGACTATTCCCCCTTGCAATCACGGCAGCCAGATGTCACCACAGACACTTCCCTCAGCCAATTTGCCCCTCATTACCGTGCTGCTGCCGCAACCAAAAGTCCTTCAAAAGTCCTTCAAAAATCCTTCACACGTCTGGCACCCAAGGTCCTGCCCGTGGCGGGAAGCCCCACGGGCAGTCATGGGGCAGCCCTCTCACGCAGCCATGAATCGGTATGTCCATGCAAAAGTGCGCAGAATGCCAAGCCCCATTTGAACCACGGCGGTCCACACAGCTGTACTGTTCAACCAAATGTTCCGGACGTGCCCGCGAACGGCGCCGACGCTACACGCGACGAACCACAGCACGCGTAGCCACCCAAACGCTGGTCGCCGTCGAACGCGCCAGTGGGAACGCACGCCTGTTGACGGCCGAAAAGCAATACCGGCACAGCCTGCAATCTGGAACAGCCGCGGTCCTGTCCAAGTCCCATGAAACCATCCTTGCCAAGGACAAAGTCATCGACGAACAACGGTCCCAGCTGCAGCTTATGAGCGCCCAGGGTCTGGACCTGTGTGGTCAACTCGCAGAAACCAAGGCTGAAACGGTGGAGCTGAAGCTAGAGGTCTCGCGAATCCTGAAGGACCGAAAGGCAGACCTGCAGGATCTGATGCATATCGCCGTCCGCATGCTCCAGCTCACCAACCATCTCAGCATCCCCCTCGACCGTCCCACCGCGGAGATTTTCCGCCGTCGCAGCTGGAACACGAAAATCCCGGCAAAATCACGATGACCGTCTCCATCGCCCGGCTGACCGCGCACAGCGGCGTCAAGTACCTGCTGAAAACCACCATGCACGACGACGTCCCCCTCACCCCAGGCGATGCCACCGGCTACTACATGAAGGCCGGCACTCCCCCGGGCCGCTGGCTCGGCAGCGGTCTTGCAGGCATCAGCCGCTCAAGGCTCGACCTCGTAACCAGTGACGACGCCAGCGCTGTCTTCACCGACGCAAACCACCCCGACACGCACCAGCCGTTGGGCCGACATCATGGCGAAACCACCCTCGCCCACCACAACGGCGAGGAAATCCAACGCGTCGCCGTTGCCGGATTCGACCTGACCTTCAGCGTCCCCAAATCCGTTTCTGTCTTGTGGGCGCTGGCTCCACATGACGTTCAGCAGCAGGTTCTCGCGGCCCACCATGACGCTGTAAACCAGGTCCTTGAATGGCTCGAGGAATCTGCCATCCACACCCGCACCGGTCGCGGCGGTGTCGCCCACGTTGCCACAAAAGGCGCAGTCGCCGCCGCGTTTGACCATTGGGAATCCCGTGCCCGCGATCCACAACTGCACACGCATGTCGTCATCGCTAACAGGGTGCAGCGGGCTACGGACGGCGCCTGGTCCACCGTGGATTCACGGACGCTCTACAAGGCCACAGTGGCGGCCAGTGAACACTACAACGGCCTGCTCTTTGACCGGTTGCAGGAACGGCTGGGCGCGGTCCCGGGCTTTCGTCCGCCCATCAACCGCGTGCGTAACCCGCGCCATGAGCTCGTAGGTGTCGATGACGCCCTAATTCATGAATTCTCCAACCGGACCAGGCGCATCGACGAGGAGAAAGACCGGCTGGTCCAGGCGTGGACGCAGGAACACGGCCGGGCGCCTTCCCCCACCATGGTCGTCAAGCTGCGCCAGCAGGCCACACTGTCCACCAGACAAGCCAAGGGCAAGGAGCCACGACCGCTCAGCGACCTTGCCTCCGACTGGCGGTCCCGTGCCCAGCGGCTCGGCTTTGAGCCCGCCCAGGTCATCCGCTACACCATCAACCGCTCACATGAACGCCCCGTCACCGCCGCAGACCTCACCGAACCGTGGGTCACCGCCGCTGCCGCCGCTGCACGGTTGGCAGTGGCTCATCGTCGAGCCACTTGGAACCGGTGGAACCTCCTGGCCGAGGCGGAGCGTATCTGCGCCGAAATCCGATGCGCCTCCCCCGCCGACCGCCGCCACTTGATTGACGCCGTCACCACAGCCGGTGAGTCCCAGTGCGTCGCGCTCAACGCCTACCGCTACAACGTCCCGCTCAACGCCGGCGATGACCTCGTCTTCGCCGGCCACGCCGTCTTCGAATTCCATGGCACCCGCCTGTACACCGACGTCGGCATCCTCGCCGACGAGCAGCTGGTCATGGACACCAGGAACGACGACGGCGGACCCGCCATCGCGCCCGACCTCACCGACACGTTCCTCGCCCAAAACCACAACAGCCGGGGCCGGGCAGCGTTGGCCCCAGATCAAAGCGTCGCAGCACACGAGGTGCTTTCCAGCGGCAGGTTCCTTGACGCCGTCGTCGGTCCCGCGGGGTCAGGCAAGACCACCACCATGGCCGCCATCCGCGACGGCTGGGAACAGGTCTACGGTGCGGGCAGCGTCGTCGGACTTGCCCCGGCGGCCGCGAGCGCCGAGGTGCTCGGCAGGAACTTGGGCTTGGCGGCTGAGAATGTGGCCAAATGGTTGTATGAAACGGTGGGCCAAGGTGCGGCCCACCGGGCGGAACAGTTTCAGGATTTAGAGACTGCTGATCCATCCTCGTCGTGGCAGCGCGCCAGAACGACACAGCGGATGGCTGCTTTAGCCATGCAGCAGGAGCAGTGGTCATTTCGGCGCGATCAGCTCGTGATCGTGGATGAGGCGTCGATGGTTTCGACCGTTCAGTTGGCGGCCCTGGTGCATCAGGCGCGCGACGCGGGCGCCAAGATGGTGCTGGTGGGGGATCCTGCGCAGCTGGATGCAATCGATGCCGGTGGGATCCTGGGCTGGTTGGACCGGCAGGGCAAGGCGGTTCAATTGACCAGTGTGCGGCGGTTCAGCAATGCGTGGGAAGGGCCTGCGTCACTCCTGCTGCGCGTGGGTGATGTCAAGGCGATCCAGGCGTACGCATCGCATGGGCGTTTTCACCACGGTGAATACCTGGAGATGATCGATCAGGCATATGAGCGGTGGGCTTCGGACATCCAGGCCGGGGTTTCGTCCATTCTCATTGCGCCGGACAACGAGACCGTCACGGTCCTCAACGAACGTGCCCATGCCGAGCTGGTAGACCAGGGCAGGGTTGATGCTGGGCGGATGGTGCGTCTGAGCGACGGGCTCGGCGCCGGCATGGGTGACACCGTCATTGCCCGCAAGAACGACCGACGGCTCACGGATGATTCCGGCGATTTCATCCGCAATGGCACCCTCGTTAAGATCACGGCCAAGCCGGGCAACGATGGATCAGCCTTGGGCCGCCGGCTCGATACTGGCCAGAGCATCCGGCTGAGCAGCGAGTACCTCATGGAGGCAACCGAGCTCGGATATGCGACGACGGCGCATCGTTCCCAGGGCATCACAGTCGACACCAGCCACACGCTGCTGACACAGGGTTGCCTGACACGTGAGCTGTTCTATGTGGGCATGACGCGCGGGCAGGACAGCAACAGCGCCTACGTCTGCGAATCCGGTCCCTGCCACGATGATGAGTTGCACAAAGCGCCCGAAGCGACCTGGTTGGACATCATCGGTGAGGTCCTGTTGGCGCAAGGTGCCGAGCGGACCGCCCACGAGGTCGGCAATGAGGAACAGGGGAACGCTCATTCCCTGCACCGCCTCGCCGTTGAGTATGACTGTCTCGCGCAGATCGCCGCGGCCGGTGACCTGCGTGCCGCCGTCGAGCGCGTCCGGCCAGACATTGCAAGCAGTCTGGAATGTTCGCCGTCTTGGGGCGCGGGTGTCGCCGCTTGGCGACGGGCAACAGCTGCCCAGCCACGTGCGGCGGCAGCAACGCTGGAGCACACCATTCAACGCCCCGTCGACGCCAACGACGTCATGGCCGTTCTGCATGCACGACTCCGCCTGGTCGGTGGCAGCACGGCGGCTGGCAACGACGATTGGCTGCATGAGGAGCTCAGCTGTAGCCGGCCGGATGTCTCGGACATGATTGTCCAGGTGCGCAGCCTCGCCGCCGCCAGAGTCCAGGATCTGAAAGTGAAGGTGATGGCGGGCACCGATCCATGGACAAGGCGGCTAATAGACTCGCTCCCCGACGGCGTCACAGCGATTGACCGAAACACATTGGTGGAACGTATCGCCATATATAGAGACCGCTGGCTCATCGCGGAGGATCCGGAACCATTGGGGCCACCCCCGGCGGATTACGAATGGGAACGCTCCAACGACCGGCGACAACTCGAAACTGAACTTGCCCGGATGCATAACACCGCATCAGCCAGCAATAAACCCGCCACCGCGAAGGTTTCTGTCGCCGCCGCCCTTACCAACGTCGGATGGGATATTTAGAATGAAGTCGGAGGAGGCCGTGATGGACAATAACCCGATGATCAAGCCGCAGCTCAGCGGCGGCCTCCTCGTCGCGGTGACCGTCATTATCAGCATGGTTCTGCTGTATGTAGTCGCCGTAATCCTGATGACGTGGCCTGGATTCCAGAGTGTTTGGATCGCGTTCGGCGTCGCGCTCTTGGCGGCAGGCTTGGTTTTCTGGTGCTGGGCCCGGCGGGTTCAGGGCCGGCGACAGTGGCAGCAATTTGCTAACAGGCAGTGGGAATACCTAACCCGGATCAAAGGTGAACACGAAGCCACCGCTGAGATCACCGTCCTCAGTTTCGAAGAAATCCAACCGACTGGCTCTTGGGCAACCATCCGCTGGAACAAGTTCGGCTACGTTCAGCCGGGCTGGATCGAGAACGGAACGTTTGCCATCTGGCCAGAGTCCGTCCTACTCATCCGCCCCGACCCGACGCAAATTCAGGTCGGTGCGCCATGGCCCCCAACTTATTACCTCAGGTCTCACGCTTGTCTGGCGATAGCACCGATACGGGTTTAGTGCGGTGCCGTAACCGCGGGAGGAAACTCACCTCGGTCCGAAATGCGCAAGACTGCTCGGTCGGGTTTGTATCCGCCGAGTTTCTTGAGGTCTCCCTTACGCGGTCACGAGCTGCATCAGCTCGGTGTAGTCGGTAACGACGTCGTAGGTGACATCTTGGCCGTTCTTCTCACTAATAGACGCGAAGAACTTGCGGGCACACTCGATCTTGGCGTCCTCGACGCCCTTGAGCTGGAGCGTCGAGAGGGAGCCCTTGGTCTCGGCAACGAAGTAGACGTGCTTGACGCTGCCCTCTGTGAACGCGATCGCCCAGTCGGGGTTGTAATCACCTACCGGAGTCGGGATGAAGAATCCGCGCGGGAGCTTCGCGTAAACAGCGACCTCCGTACTTGTGTCCAGCTCGGTGACGAACGCGCGCTCGATCTTCGAGTCGGTCACTACGAAGTCGTAGACGTGCTTCTTGAGCTTGGCACCCGCCTTACTGAAGTCCTGTGCCGTTTGATTCTCAGTGAAGATCGCCGAGTCGAACCGGTCCTCCAGCGCATCGTAGGTCAAATGCTCAACGATGACGGTCGCCTTCTGCTCGTTGATCAGCCGCGCCGCCTCGGTAATGAACTGCTCAGGGTTGAGACGGAACTTACCGAACGTGCCGGGTGCAATACCGCGGAGGATAGCGGCAACCGTGCGACGGGTGAGCTGGGTCTTCTCAGCGATCTCACCAAGCAAGTCGTACTTCACCTGCGATCCCGCACTCACGGTCTCGGTGTGAGTCTGCGTGGTCGAAACCGCGAACCCCGAGCCGCTCGCGAGGTCATCAGCCTCCAACTTATCGCGCTGCTGCCCTGCTTGGACGACGTACTGCATCGCGGCGACGTTGAGGTGCTTATCGAGGTGGTCGACGGACTTGTGGATCAGTTCGGCCGAGTCGAACTCGACTTGGTAGACCGCCTTGTGATTGATCCGACCCCAGAGCGCTTGGAACTCCTTCTTGGCGAAGTTCGCCTGGTTGAGCGGGATCCTCTTCGGCTTGCGGTCGTCGGTGATGTCCGGCGCCGCGACGTGTAGAGCGTCAACTAGTTCGGCAACCTGGTAAAAATACGGCTGCAATGAGGCTGGCAGCTCGGGCATCTCTGGCAACTCGGCCCGACCGTGCCACTTGTCGGTGAGGTGCTGCTCGTAGTCAATAAAGGCGTTAACCGTTAGCCAGTACTGGAGTTGCTTTGCCTCGTCTTGCGAGATCGTGTGAATGGTCCCGGTCGTAACATCCTCGACGGTCTTGCCAACAAAATACTCTGGGGTAGCTTTGCGTGGCCGGGCAGCTAAGGACTCCGATATCTCCTTCTGCAGTCCGGCAACGAAGTCGGTGTATGACTCGTCAGTGACCACCGTCAGTTCGTTGATGTCGTGCACAGTGGCGGGATTGTCCATCCGTTCGCCGCGCTGGTCGACGGCGAGGCGTAAGCCGCGGCCGATCTCTTGACGACGGGAGACGGTGTTATCGCTCTTCTTGAGCATGCCCATGACGAACACGTTGGGATTATCCCAGCCCTCACGCAGTGCGGAGTGGGAGAAGATGAACCGCACCGGCTCGGCGAATGAGAGCAGTCGCTCTTTGTCCTTCAGGATCAGGTCGTACGCATCGATATCGTTGGACTGGCCTTTGTCATCGCCGCGGCCGGAGACATTGCCGTCGACTTGATGCTTGGATTTCTTGTCGATCGAGAAGTATCCCTCGTGCACCCGTCGAACCTCGTCGCGTAACAAGTACTGCTGAAACGCCTCGGTCGCGTCGTCGATCGCGAGTTCGCCGAGCACCTCGTCGCGGATCGCAGCGAACTCCTCCTCGAATGTTCGGGCGTAGTCACCGAGGGTGTCTTCACGGCTGTAGTCGCGGTATTTGGCAACCTCGTCGATGAAGAATAGTGATAGCACCTTGACGCCCTGACGAAACAGCTCACGCTCCTTATCTAGATGCGCACGGATGACCTCACGAATTTGGATGCGCCGCTTCGTGTCCTCGGCGACGTCGCGGTCGGCGAGTTGTCCAGCGATGACGACGTCGCCGTTACTCAGCTCGATTACGTCACGGTTCGCGTCGATCTCGGTGATGAACAAGCCCTTGTAGGCCTCAATTCCGTTCGACACATCGTGCAGGTTCGTACCTACGTCGAGGCGCTTGACCTGACGTTTGATGCCAGTTTTGGTCTGTACTTCGATTTCGACCCGGGCACGCGGCTTCGCGCCCTTGGCGATCTCGATCGCGTCCAGATACAGGTAAACGGTGGATCCGGCCAAGCCCTTCACCGTGATGCCGCGCACCGCGATCTTCTTGACCAGCTTCTGGTTGTAGGCGTCCAAGGCGTCGAGGCGGTGTACCTTCGTGTGCTCCACCTTGTGCGTTGCCGAGTACCGCAACATCATCAGGCCGTGGAAGCGCGAAAGCGCATCGAGGGACTTCGCAGCACCAATCTTTTGCGGCTCATCAATGATCACGATGGGTCGGTTCGCTGCGATCACGTCAATTGGACGCCGCGACTGGAAGTCGTCGAGCACGTCGTAGATGCGACGGTTATCCTTGCCAATCGCGTTGAATGCCTGGATGTTGATGATCATTACCTGCACTCCAGCGTCGGAGCTGAAGCGCTCGATCTCGTGCAGCTGCGAAGACTTGTAGATGAACGATCGCGGCTTGGTCCCGTAAAGCTGCTGGAAATGCTCGGAAGTGACGTCAAACGACTTCTTGATACCCTCACGGATCGCAACCGAGGGCACGACGATGATGTACTTCGACCAGCCATACCGCTTGTGAAGCTCCAAGATTGTCTTGATGTAGACGTAGGTCTTTCCGGTTCCCGTCTCCATTTCAACGTCCAGGTTCGGAGTCCCAGGGGCCGCCTTGCTGTCGATAAGCGTCGGCGATAGCGGCAGGTTGCGCGACCGCTGGACCTTATGAACGTTCTCCAGCAGCTGAGTAGAGGAGAGCGCGATGTCAGCGTTCCGAAGCCCAGAGTCGGGTGCATCGTTCGTCTCGAACAGCGTCGGGTTCGAGGCAGGCGTCACCTTGCCAGGGTCGATTCGATACGAGATGCCGTCATGCTTAGGCTGCCCCTCGAATACTTCGACAACCGAGTCGACAGCATGGGTCTGGTACTGCTGGACTTTGAACTGTAGTTTCATCCCGATCAGATCGCCTTCACGTCAGTCGCCGGAGAAACCTCGCGGAAGACTTGCTCCGCGTTTATCCGCGCGTCATCCGACGCGAAGCCTGAATTGCGGAACACAGCACGGAGTGGCTCGCGCTTCGCAATCTCGTGGACGAGCTCGGGAGGCAACGTCTCATCGAAGCAAGCGATCAATGCGCCGCCCTCAACGATGAACACCTCACGATTATTGATCTGTTCGACGACGATGGGCATCGTCACTTCAAGCCCCCAGTCGAGGAGCACCTGAAAGAGCAAATCTTCACCCGAGCGGCCAGGCTTCACGCTCCCCTCAAGTTGGTCTAGTGCCAGCTGATCAGTCGCATCTGGAGTACGAAGAACATCAACCATGTTCGACGTATCGACCCGAAGAGTACGGAAGCCACAGTCCAGATCCTGTCCGTGTAGACCGGCCTTCGCGAGGATCCCGATTCCGGCGCGCCGCACCCGTTCCCGAGCGGTTGCAGCGATCGTGACAAAACCGAGCCCATGGGCCAATGAATTTTCGTTGTACTCCTCAGCAAGTTGCACAAGCACGAATCGCCGGGCCTCGCCATCTTCGGCATTCAGTTGCATAACAGCGTCGGCGGTGGTGCCCGAGCCTGCAAAGAAGTCCATAACGATGTCGTCGGCACGTACGTTTGCCACAAAACAGAGGTGTTTGATCAGCGACGTCGGTTTCGGTGTGTCGAAAACGTTCCCCTCGGGAAAAAGCGCATTGACCTCGCGTGTTGCTGCTTGGTTGTCACCGACAAGTGTGCGCAACAAAAGCGTCTGGGGGCGAACTCCTTGCTGGTTCTCGGATAAGAAGCCCTTCACCCTCGGGAAGTTTGCACCACGTTCCCCCCACCACAGCCGATTCTCTGAAATCAGGCGTTCCATGGAAGAACGGCCGAAGATCCAGGTCCTGTTCTGCGAAGGATAAACATCTTCACCCGTACTCGGATTACGGACGGGGTAGTAAAGATTGGGTCGTTCCTTAGCGGTCTTGTTGATCGTGCAGTCACTCGACGACCAGAATCCCCGCGGATCATTGTCAGGATTCTTGTAACGGTCAAGTTGCTCGTCACCCATTGGGAGTATCCGCGCGAGCCATCCGGACGCATCCTGCCTGTCGGACGGGTGGCGCTTCGAGTAGACGAGAATGTGGTCGTGAGTCGCTGAAATGTTCGTTGCATCGCGCTGTGGGGATTGCTTGCGTTGCCACACGAATGAAGCTTCAAAATTCCCGGCGCCAAAGACTTCGTCCGCAACCTTGCGGAGATTTGCAACCTCGTTATCATCGATGCTGATCATGATTACTCCGTCACTAGCGAGCAGATCTCGCGCAAGCCGCAACCGCGGATAAATCATGCTGAGCCAGTCGCTATGAAATCGACCGTTCGCCTCTGTATTGGCAACCAGTTTGGTGCCAGTTTCATCCGCCTGCCCGGACTTCCTAAGATACTCCAGCGTGCTTTCGGCGAAGTCGTCATCGTAGACAAAGTCGTTCCCAGTGTTGTACGGCGGATCAATGTATATCAGCTTGACCTTGCCGAGGTAAGACTCCTGGAGCAGTTTGAGAGCGTCGAGGTTGTCACCTTCGATGAAGAGGTTCTTTGTGATGTCAAAATCCACCGACTCTTCCCGGACGGGACGCAGCGTCTTGGCGATCGGCGCGTTCGCGGCGAATGCCGCGGCCCGCTTTCCCGGCCAGTCGAGTTGGTACCTCTCCTGAGGCCCTTCTACGACGTGATCGGAGAGTTCCTGGCGCAACAGATCGAAGTCGACGGCCATCTTGACGTTACCGTCAGCGTCGACGGACTCAGTCATGACGGTCGGGAACAGTTCGGCCAGCTTGTCGATGTTGGCATCGGTCAGATCGGGCGACGTCATTCGTAGTTTCTCCACGGGTTACCTCTGCTGTTCGCGTTCTTGTTGTCGAGTCTTAAGGGAGCGGCGCAGCTCAATCTTGCGGTTGAGCTGTGGCTCGGTGCGGAGCTTGCGCTCCAGGGTGGTTATCTCGCGTTCGAGTTTTCGCACGGTTGCCAGCCTGTCGGCAACCTCTGACATCTCCTCGCCGGGCCGTGCCTTCACCGGCGTTAACGGATCCAAGATCGCCGCGTAGAGGGTGGGTAGACTTATCGCGGTCGGGAGCGTCTGCCGTTCTACATCAGCGGGGAGCCAACTGGTCGAGTAGTAGGCGCTGATCTTCGGGGCGCCCAAACCGAGCTGCTTGTGCGCCGCGGCCATACGGATTTGCGCTTCGCCAGCCGTTGCTCGGGTGATCTCGAAGATGATTGGGTACTGGATGGCCTTATCGATCGCAGCCAGCACCTGGTCGGCGACGTCGCCGACCTTGGTGTCGATAAGAAAGACCTGGATCTCGGGCACACTCGTGCTGCCGGGAAGGTTGATGGTGGATTCGGCAAGCTTGTAGGCCCAGGTGATGCGCTGGACCTCAGACACAAACTTCTCACGCACTGCGGTGCTGACATTGCCGTGCTCGTAGAATTTCTCCTTGGGCACACGACTGCCGAACTTCGCTGCGACAGGCCATTTGTACAGCAGATTAACCATTGATCCCAATCCCCGTGGAGGGGTCCACAATGGCGACGAATGCGATCAGCTCGAAGTCGTCGAGGCCTGCAATGGTCTGGGTCAGGGCGGTGGTTTGGCCTCCGGTGAAGAGGCTGTCGATGTCGCGTTCTTCTGTGACGTCAATCATCGAATGGATAGCATCCGTCAGAAGCTCGGAGTACTCGTTCATCTGCGCACCGTCACCTGTAGCTGTGTTGAACGCGTGCACGACCTCGGGGATAGGTTCGTCGTAGGGGCGGCATCCAGCGCGGAGCAGGTCGAGAAGGTGCTTAGCCTCGGTGTGGTCGGCGATGACGTTGCCCTCGTCGTCCAGGTAGACAAGATAATGCGGATGGAGCCGGTTGCCACGGTTGCCGCTCTTCTCGGTGAGCTGAGCATCGTCTGCGTTCACGCTGTGCAGCGCAAAGATCACGCCCGGCTTCAGACCCTTCGCAGGGTCCGCAGGAACGACGGCGTGCAGGCCCTTGGGTACGCCAGCGAGATCTCCGTTGTCTTTGATGTAGCCGAGCAGATCCATCCGGAAGTCGTTGAGCCCGAGGTCAGTGATCGAGACACCGGTGCGGACGTCTTCGAGCTCAATGACTTCGTCCTGAAGCTTACGGAGCTGTTCTTTGCGGAACGCTGCATCGGAGTTTTCCAGGGTGAGGACGTTGTCATCGGCAGTACCGGCCACGTCAGCGATCACCATGCGACTCTCGACCCGCTCTTTGAGGTTGATGTACTCGTCGAGGGAAATGTCGGGCCAGAAGTTGACCAGCTGTATCTGAGCGTTCGTGGAGCCGATGCGGTCGATACGCCCAAACCGCTGGATGATCCGGACCGGGTTCCAGTGGATGTCGTAGTTGATCAGAAAGTCGCAGTCCTGGAGGTTTTGCCCCTCGCTTATGACATCAGTGCCAATGAGGATATCCAGTTCGCGCGTCTCACCAGGCATGGTGAGGTGCCGTTGCTTCGATTTGGGCGAAAACATGGCCATGACCTGCTGGAAGTCGAATCCGGTGCCGAGAGTGGCCTTGGCGCCATGGCTGCCGCCGGTGATGACGGCCGCCTCCAGCCCGACTTTGGTGAGCACCGGGGCAAGCTCACGGTAGAGGTAGTTCGCGGTGTCGGCGAACGCCGAGAAGACCAGCACTTTGCGGTTGCCAGGGTTGATCGGATCTGCGACCTTTTCGGTGATGAGTTGTTTGATTTTCTGCAGCTTCAGGTCGTGGGCCGGCGTGACCTCGCGCATCTCGTCAAGCAGTTCTCGCAGGGTCTCGCGGTCGTTCCATAGGTCCCGCTCCCAGGACTCGATGTCGAGGTCGTCGAGGTCGATCTTGATCTTCTCCCCGAACGAAATGGCCTCGATGTTCGCGTCGTCCTCGTCATCGAGATCAAAGTCAAGCCCGGTGAGGTCGACGCTCAGGTTGGTGAGAGTTCCTGCGTGAGAATGGAGGCGCCGCAGGGTGCGGTCCACTGATTCCTCGATTCTGCTTACGGTCAGGCGGAACGCTTCGACTGAACTCTCCAGTCGTTTGAGAAGGTTCACCGTCATGAGCTTCTTCAGGCCTTGCTCGCGCCCGGCTTGGCCAAGGTTGGAGCGGGCATTGCCCGTTGTGACGTTATACAGATCCTCGTACTTACTCATCCGGCTTGGAAATACGTAGGCCATCGGAGTGTAGACGGCGAGGGTAAGCGCTTGGAGTTGCTCGAAGATGTCGTTGAAGCCCGGCACATGCGCTAGGTCGGTGAGCGGTGCGCGGATCGAGAGCGGTGGGAGGCGTTCGGGAAAGGCACCGATCTCGGTGGTGTCGTAGAACGCCTGGATGTGCTTGCGTGAACGGGCGATCGTCACCGCGTCGAGTAGTTCGAAGAAGTCGAAGTCGAGCATCTTGAGGATACGGTCTGTGGTGCGATCTTGAGTGTCGAGTTTGGACCACTCATTGAAGACTCGCTGCGCATCGCTGAAGACTTTCTCTACGGTGGTAGAGAGGTTCAGATGCTGGGCGAGGTTCTCCGACTCCCCTTCGTAGGCGAGTTGGAGCTGGTTCTTCAGGTCGTTGAAGCGGTTGTTTACCGGGGTTGCCGAGAGCATCAGCACCTTGGTCTTCACGCCTTCTCGGATGACCTTCCGCATGAGCCGCTGGTAGCGAGATTCTTTCTCCTCGGCGTAGTCAGCGTTACGAAAATTGTGCGACTCATCGATGACGACCAGGTCGTAGTTGCCCCAGTTGATCCGATCCAGCCTCAGGCCGAGCGACTCGCCGCGTGTGCGTGAGAGGTCGGTGTGGGCGAGGACGTCATAGTTGAACCGGTCAGAGGCAAAAATGTTTGTCGTGAGATTCGCGTTGTAGTTTGTCCAGTTCTCGGAGAGCTTTTTCGGAGCTAGCACGAGCACCGATTTGTTGCGTAATTCGTAGTACTTGATCACTGCCAATGCCGTGAAAGTCTTACCCAGACCGACGCTGTCGGCGAGAATACAGCCGTTATAGGTCTCCAACTTGTTGATGATCCCGGTTGCCGCATCGCGCTGGAAATTGTAGAGGCTCTGCCAGACCTTTGTGTCTTGGTAGCCCGTGCGATCGTTCGGCAGGACGTCTTCGTTGATGTCGTCAAGAAACTCCGCAAACAGGTTGTACAGAACTAGGAAGTAGATGCGCGCTGGGGAATTCTCCGCATACACACTGGCAATGTGATCATGGACCGTTTGAGTGACGTCGTCGAGCTGATCGTGATTGTCCCAGATTTGGTCAAAGAGCTGGAGGTACTGGGACGTCATCGGCGCCTCGTCAACGCGTTGCACCATGTTCGACACAGCGTTGCCCCGCTCGTAGCCAAGGTCGGCAGTGGTGAAGCCTTGCAGGGATGTGTAAGCGGCGCTGTCCCCAACGACTGCGAACTGCTGCATTGGGTTGCTGGTTGCGTTCGAGCGGAACGTGACCTTGCGACGTACCCAGTCGGCACATTCTTTCGCAACTGCGCGCTGGGTGAGTTGGTTACGCAACCTAATCTCAAACTCCGACCCAGACAGGCTCGATTCGGCGTGCCCACCTGGGATGAAGAACTCGCGGCGCTCCTTGCGGAGCTTGTCCATCATCTTCTCCGTAACGAACGCTGGCGTCGTGAAGATGAACTCCAGCTCAGAAACCTGCTCCAACTCCTTACGGAGCGCCTCGAACGCGAAGATCGAGAACGTCGATGCAGCGATACGGACTTTGGAATCCGGGGTAATCTCGGTCTTGAGATCATCTCCAAGGAGATCTGTGACGTTATTGATGATGCGCAAGCTGTTATCCCTCCGCCCCGTCAGCCGCATTTCCGGCTGCGCCGCCGCCCCGAACCCAGTCGTCAACCTCGCTGGCCTGGAACTTCCACAGTCGACCGATCTTGTGGGCGGGCATGCCCTTCTCAGCGATCCAGGTGTAGACGGTGTCCTTGGTGACGCCGAGATGGGCGGCAATGTCGTCAGCAGACAGCCATGGCTCAGTCAAGTCGTCTCCTCGCGTAGTGGGTCCGGTAGCGGGCCGACCGTCCTCATGATAGCGGAGGAAAACGGGTTTGTATGGGGATGTCCCGGTTCAAGCGGATTCTACGGTCCAATATGTTGGAGGGATTCACGAAGTTCATCACGGTACAACAAAATTCCTCGCCCCGGGCTATCCCATGCCGCCCCCGTCGCACAGGCCATGTAGCTATTCCTGCCATGCAAACTTTGTGAAAGGATGCATTCCCAGCTGGGTGGCGGAGAACCACAAGAAGGTCTTCTCCTTCTTGCTGCAGCGTATCCCTTTCCTCAACGACTTCAGCCGGCCGAGGTCGGGCCCCACCCTTGAAGCGGTACTTGGGCTTGGGGACGGTCATCCAGAACCGAGACCAAATTATAACTAGGCGTGAACTCATGACTATTTTTTGGGCCCACAGCAGCAAACCGGCCACCGAATCCCGGAGGATTTGTAGTCTCCAGAATCGTTTTGGCCACAGACGTCACTCTACCGAGAACTGACCTCGCAATATCCACTCGCGACATCGGCTTCCTTTCGCGAGTGCAGCGGAGTATTGAGTCAGCTTCGGCTTCAATCACTGCGTCAGCCCAGCCTGCCAAGTAGGCAGCGGACTGCGCACCTCGGTCAATCCCGTGAGCCCGCAAGACGACGTAGGCTACAGATTCTGCCTCAATCTCGGCCAGGCCTCGGTGTTCGGAGCTGCTGCCATAGAGGGCGCCGACAGCGTCTCCAGGAAGGTGTAGAGATGCGTGAGCAAGTTCGTGCGC
The DNA here is from genome assembly GCF_015708085.1 of Arthrobacter terrae. Lineage (GTDB taxonomy): Bacteria > Actinomycetota > Actinomycetes > Actinomycetales > Micrococcaceae > Arthrobacter_M > Arthrobacter_M terrae. The sequence continues at coordinate 22,542 of NZ_JADNYM010000028.1, forward strand.
CAGTGTTGCAACGCGCTCCCCGGCGTCCAGCCAGGACCCGACGCTGATCAATCGACGAACGTGGTCTGTATAGCCGTCAGCCAGTCCGGCCTGCGTCTCCGAGACAACGAGGTTGTAGTGGGCACTTCTGGCGACAGCTGTGAGAGGTCCCCACAGCTGAGTGTATGAATCAGCTTGGAGTGGTACCTCAGGCTGGCCCGGAGCCGGAACGAGCAGCGGCTCACCTTCAGTTTGCGATACATCGAACACTGCCTGTCCTCGCCATCCAACAATGCGGGACCGGTTCGTCCCATCACCTGGCTCAGCCGGCACCCGTTCGCCCGTCGCCGTGCCGCGTCCCGTTTCCTCATCGTTGGTGATTCGGGCTGTTCGTGGCGCGATGACATATAGGGCATGTTCGCCTTTGAGCACATAGCGTCCGTGCCGATCCCACTCCTTGTACCCGGCAACGAGCGAAGGCTGAACAGGTCCGCGTTGGGCCATTTGCATCAAGAGCAACGCGACGTTGCCGCCGGAGTACCGCCACATGGTTGCCGAGGCGTCGAGGAGCCGATGCCACTGATTCGGGTGGTCGACGGCGTCAGCGAGCAGCGTGTAGAGCCCCTCTGTGAGTTCCGCGACGCGTTGCTCGGGTCCTGGGTGGGAAGCTGGCGGCGCTCCCCCGCTTGTGTCAACGGCAGTTAGCCGTGACGGTAATGGTACGGATTTCATTGCACCCTTCCTCCGTTACTGCCCAGGATCGGCGTTGCCCGAATTGCCATCACCCGGAGTGTCCGACTCATGCTGTTCTGACCGGTCCGGTCGTGAACCCGAAAGATCAATCACGTTCCCCGTCATAGCTGGACCTTCGTCCGGCAACCGGCGGACCGGTGGCTCGCGGTGCTGTTGCAGGCTGACGCATCCTGCTGTCCTGGTTTGATCCCTCAAGCGGGCGATGCTGTGTTCGAGGCGTTCGTGAAACCCCAAGGGGCCGTAGCCGCCGTCGTCCTCCATGTAGGAAGCCTGCTCTGCACGTTGGAGCGCATACAGTTCGGCGACGATGTCCGAGTGCCGCCACCAGCAGTCGGAGATCACGGAGGTGGGCAGGTGGTAGGTTTCCACGAACCAGCGGACCCAGCTGCCGAGGTGGTTCCAGACGGCCTTTGCCGTGCGTGGATCCATGTCACGCCACCGGTACGTCATGGGTACCCGCTCGGACCGCAGGCCGCGCGTTGAGCCGAAGAGTAGGGCCGCGAAATTGTCTTCGGCACCGTTTTCGACGTCGTATTCAAAGGATTCGTTCTCGTCCATGGCTATGACTCCTGTTTTTCTGCCGCGGTGGCCACTTGCTGGTCCGTTTGTCGTTTGAGGTGGCCGGTGAGCAGTTCCAGCTCTGTTTGCTCCTTAGACCGGCCCAATTGCGCTGCATCTTTGCGTTTGTGCCATTCGCGCAGGTCTAGAAGAATGGGGCGGCTGCGGCGGCCGAGCATGATGGCAGTCCCGGCGGGAAGGCGGCGGATTTCATGGAGCGGGATTACCGGTGATTCCCTGATTTGCTCGCCGTCCTGGCGGCCTTGTGCGGACCATGAACGGGTGTTAAACGTCAATGTCCGCTCACCAATCAGGCCAGCGAGTGCTCGGAGGTCCCGTTCGTCCGAGCCGCCGCCGAAGATAACCTTGATGATGGCCGCGTCCCAGATGGTGGCGGCCTCGTCCATGGACCAACCGGACCGGGCCTGGGACAGTGACTGCAGAACCACAAGGGTGGAGATGCCGATGCCGCCGCCGTCTGAAAGTGCCACTGGCAGGCCTGGCCACGGGGATAGATTGGCGATCTCGTCGAGGACGAGCGACAGTGGAGGGTCGAGCCGGCCACCAGCACAGACGAACGCCATCTCCCTGGCCGCGTAGTCAATGTCATCGATCAGCGCGGACAGGTAGGGACCTGCGGCAGCTGCACCGCTCTTCGTTCCTATCAAGTACAAGGTGCCACGTTGTTCAATGAAGACTTTGGGGTCGAATTGCTCGCTGGTGCCTTTCGGGTCCAGCGCGGCAAGGACCTTGGGTGAGGAGAGCGGGGCAGCGGCAGCTGTCACGCCGATCCAGGAGTTGGAGGTGTTACGGGGGTCGTCGTCGATGATGCCCATTAGGTCTGCCTGCCACCCCAGTGCAGCTTCGGGCCGTCCGAGAATGTTGAGGGCTTCCCTGGCCAGCACTGGGTTTGATGCCCAGCGGCGAAACGATGAAACGCCCTCACCCGACAGAGCGGCCGCGTGCAGCAGGCATTGCAGCACTATCTGCGAGCGCTTTTGCCACGCGGCATTCTCGCCTTTGAGGGCGGCGTCGGCTGAGATGACGAGTGCCCGGCGTGTGGCGACGTCGGGGTCTTGGCAACCACGCACGGGTGACCAGCGCAGTGTTGAGGGCAGGCCGGACATTCCTTGCGGGTCGAAGACGGTGACGGGGCGGCCGTTGGTGGCGCGGGCTTTCATGGTGACGACGAGGTTGTCGGCACGGGTGGAGGTGGTAACGACGGCGCCGGGTGCGTCGAGGATGGCGTTGATGATGACGTACAGGCCTTTGCCGGAGCGGGGTGCTCCTTGGATAACGAGGGATTCTTCGGTGGAGACGTGGACTGTGACACCGCGGGATTTTCCGATGGTCCAGGAGACTTCCTCCACTTTCGGATCCTTCGCACCGGGGCGGGTATAGCGGCCTCGCTTCAGCGCAGCCTTAGCACCGAACTCTCGGGTAATTTCTGCCCGTCGTGCGACGCCGTCGCGGCTCAGGATGTCCTGCCGCAGCCAGGCGCCGGATTGCCGCCACGTGCGCACGCCGAGCATGCCTGCGAGCGCTGCGACAGCCAGAACCAAGAGTACCGGCGCGATGATGAGCCAGATCTGACCGGTGCCTATGGTGCAGGTGCCCTGTGCGTGCAGGATCCATTGCATCCGTCCGCTGATGAGTCCGGGCAGGACGGCGGGGCTGAAGTCCCATGGGGCAGAAGCTCCGCATTGTGATGAATAGGCAATGTGGGCTGCGCCCTGGATGAGGAGGTTCAGGACGATGTATATGGACGTGGAGATTAGCCCGATGGAGACCATGGGGTTGCCATCGTCGAAGCGCCGCGGCATTAGAGCATTCTCTCGTCGGTGCCGAAGACTGCGAGCTCGTCGGTGGTGACCTGGTTCGCCACGATGAAGGACCTGTTGCCGACCTTCCACAGGCCTACGCCCTTGGGCAGCTTCTCGACGTGCACGCACTCGGCTTCGGTCAGCCCCAGTGCTTCTTTTGTCAGGCGCATTGCGTCGTGCTTTTGCCTGTAGATGACCCGAGTGTCCGCTTCAGTGAGGAGACCGAGAGCCTTTTGCCGAAGCCCGCTGGTGCTGTCGCCAATCTCGTTGAGGTCGGCAATCTTGTGCATAATGAGCAGATTTGAAATGCCGTAGCTACGGGCCAAACGCCATTGCTCACTCATTTTTGCGAGCATGTAGGGATCAGCGAGCATCCGCCATCCTTCGTCATAGACCACGATCCGCTTGGCCCCGTCGGGATTCGTTACGGCAGCTTCGAGCCACGTCGCACCACAGGCAGCTGCCAAAGACAGCGCTTGTTCCGAGGCTCCAATCAGGGCCGAGGTGTCCATGACCATAATTGGGGCATCGGCGTCGAAAGCCACGGTTGAGGGTGCATCAAACATGCCCTCCAGGTCACCTGAGACTGTTCTCCGCAGTGAATGTCCGACGCCGGTCCCACCTTTCGGTCCGACGAGTGCGGCCGTCGCTGGGGTGGGGTTGAGCAGGTACTCCAGCACTATGGGCAGCGTCGGGGTACTGTTGGCGGCAACGGCATCCGTCAACGCCATGTCCAGCGCCGTATGCTCCACCGGGCTCAGCGGGACCCCCGGACGCATAAGCGAAACTAAGGCCACGAGCAGGTAGCGGCGTCGCTGCCGCACCACTGCCAGCCACTGAGCATCGGACAGCTCGCTGGAGCGGGGGCCGGCATCGAGCGGGTTGACCCGGGTTGCCCGCCCGGGCCCTACGGAGATGACCTTGCCGCCAGGGATGGCGTTGGCTACGGGAACCCATTCTCCTTTCGGATCCGAGGCCACGGCTGCTTTGCGTCCGAGGGTGATGGAGCGGGTGACCAGCGATTTGCCGCACATGGACTTTCCGGTGCCCACGGTGCCGATGACAACGATGGACGGGCCACTGATGAAGCCTTTGTCGTACATGACCCACGGGTCATAGCAGAACGCTCCGGAGCCAAACAGGTCGGTGCCGATGTAGGTTCCTTCCGAGCCGAGCCCGGACTCGGTGAGGAACGGGTACGCTGCCGCCATGGTCAGGGTAGAGGCCCGGTGCGGGGCTGGGTGCACCCTGTGCGGGCCCCAGAGTGTGGCCCCTTCCCGTTTACCCCAGTCCCCAGCTGATGCGCTGCCTCCGGTTTCCGCTGCCTGCTGTGCCCGCAGCTCACGTAATGACAGCCTCGGTGCGGTGGCCAGGGAACGCTCGCGCCGCAGGCGTTCCTGCCGCTGGTTGTGAGTCTCCCCGGCTGGGGCGATGCTGACTGCGGCAACGTGCTTGTTCATTTCAATCCCCTTCCCAAGGGCAGCGCCCCGGCGATGAACGCCGGCCACTGCTGCCCGGCCATGAGCCGCAACTCGACAAACGCCCCTGCGGCAGCCGATTCAAGTTCCTGCCTGCAGCGGGACAGCTCATCGAGAGTATCCGCGGTGATAGTTACATAGGCTGCGGGGCGGACATCCCCATGACCGGCGATGATCTCCTCCTCGCGCTCGGCGACTTCCTCCTCTTCGGCCCGCTGTTCGCGGGTCAGTGGACGGTCCAGGCGGGCGTTGATTCGGCGGCGGGTGTCATGGGCCTCCTGCGCCGAACGGATGTCCCGCAATGCCTGGTCAGTGGGCACTGTGCGGATGACTTGGGAGATGGTGTGCCGGAACTCCCCCACATAGATCAGCGGTTGCAGGAACCCTGGATAGACCTGCTGACGAGGCCACTCCGCGACCCAAAACGTTTGATGGAAGCCGGAATCAGTGCGTAGGTACGTCCAATGTTCGTCGGTGGCCATCGGGCCCGGCGACACCGGAGTACTGCCTTTGCCGCCTCCGGTTGCTGCCGCCCACTTCGCCACGGCGGCAGGGTCAAAGGAGCCACGGAGCACTGCGGTTATGGCGGTGTCTGACAGCCATTCGGTTACCGTCACACCATGAGTTTTCAGCCCGGTACTGAAAGCCTCCGCCTCGGAACGCAGAACATGTTCCAGGCCAGCCATCGCTCCCCCGGCATCCTTGATCCGGTGGCGCGCCTTGGCCGTATCCAGGACGATCGTCATGATGATCTCGTGGCTCATGGACGATCCAGCTGCAGCGATCAAATCAAGGTAGGACAGGTCGCCCCACTGTGCGTCTGCGATGCGCTCCGGTGGCACGGCACGCTCGTAGTAGGCCCGCAGGGCGCTCGACGGGTATGGCACGGTGTAGTCCTGAATCGCAATGCGCGCGACGGCTGGTCGACTTGCCATGGCCGCTTGAACCCGAGACCAGGATTGAACGGCGTACGCCTTGTCGTCGCTGTCCATCAGGGCAAACGACGTCGTGGTGCAGCGGAGCGAGACCATGGCTTCGTTCCCGCTCCGGTCCAGAATGAACCCTTCACCGTTTGTTGTTTTGAACAGTTCCAGGCTGCCCAGCCCTCCCGGCAATGCCATGGTGCCGACTTTTTGCGGCTGCTCCGGCCGTGCCAGGTATCGAGTCTCGTTCAACACCGAGCGCAGGAAAAACACCGATGCCGTCAAGGCCCACACCGGGTATGGGATCCGCGCGTAGTGCAGGACACCAAACAGCAGCAAACCCACCCAAACCGGCCCTGTCAGAATGAAGGCAAGGGGCCCGCCTGTTGCGGATGCGAGTGCAGCGACTAGCATTCCCAGAGCGACCAACGAAAGCTGGTACCACTGCAGCCCCATGAACAGGCCGTGCCGTTCGTGGCGCGGGAAGCGGACAGGTTGCAGAATGTGGGTGTCGTCAGTCATGGTGACCATCTCCATTGGTGGGCGGGTTCTTTGGCAGGTGCCCGGACGGGTCCACCGGGCTTGCAGGGTTGACTGGCACCTGGCGGGGTGGTTGATTCCTGGGTACCGCATCAGACTCGAAGCTTGGGCGGGTCACTGGCTTCGATGCAGGCCCGAACGTACTCGCGTTTTGTGGACTTGTGGTCCTGTTTTGCGAGCCATGGCTCCTATGTGGGTAGCGGGAGGTCGTGGGCGCCGCCGGAGTCGGGTCCGATCGGCCAGGTGCTGCCGATGGCTGGTGGTCATTTACAGGGGGGTCCACCTGTCCACCTTTGGCCGCCGGCCCCGGTGGCATTGGCCAGGCTGTTGACGTGGCGGGCCCGGGCCCCTGCGAGCCTCCGGAAGCCGGGCCTTGGGCTTTGGGACTCGATGCAGTTGGTCCCGCAGCCTGGGTCGGGTTATCGATCCAGGCTTTGCTGGCGCCAGGGTGCATGGAGGTATTCGGGCGCAGAGGTGTCGCCGAGTGCTTAGACGCCACAGGCGTCGGCCCTTTACTGCCTACACCCGGCATGTGTAATTTGCCACCAAACTGGCGGCCAAGCTGACGGCCCGTGAAGCTTCCAGCGCGGCTAGCCACATGGCCACCGCCCGCCATTTGGGCAGCCCCGGCAATTTCACCGCCAGCAAAACTGACTAGCTTGAGGGCCATCAATGGCGCCCCGCAGGCCAGGACCATCCCGACGGCGCCAGACGCAAGCCCGCTGAACGACGTCGAATTCGCAAACAGTTTGACTGCAACTGCCAGGACAGTCGCAGCGAGCGGCTTCGCAATCAACAGCGCAATGACCGTCTCACACCACACTCTGCTCCAAGACTTGGTTCTCTCCCACGGCAGGAGCATGAGAGCCACCGGCGCCACGGCTGCCAGGACAAGCAGCGCGAACGAACGAAAAATCATCGAGCACATGAGGATGAACGACAATATCCACACGACGAGGACCGCGATGGCCGTGACGACCACTGCACCGGTCGGGCCGTCCGCTGTTCCAGAGCTGAGCGAAACGACGTCCCATTCACGGCCTGAACCAGCCTCGGCTTTTTGGAAGCCGAACAGTCTCATGAACACGACAAAGGGATCTTTACCTAGCGTGGCCAGGAGAGCCGTGGACGCTGAGTCAGTGAAGCTGGAGAGCTTGCTCATGAGGCTTGTGGCCAGGTAGACCAGCGGAATGGCGAAAGCTCCGCCGAGCAGTGCACGGCCTATGCGCCGCGATTGTTGGCTGACCAGCCCCGCGAGCATCTGGACGATCATGACCACCACCAGTGGTGTCATCATGACGACAACCCACCAGTTCGTTAGGCCGTTGACAATGCCCCACTCCGATGCGTCAATGTCTGAGACACCGAAAGCACCGGAGATGAACGACCACATCCATGACGCCATGTTCTCGAGGATGCCGGCAATGTAGGACGTGACGGACGAGGCGAAGTTATCGTTGGCTTGGGAGACGATGCCGCAGCCGGGCGGCCACCAGCCTCCCAGGTCACATTTGACCATCGGTAGCATGAGCGGAGCCTAGAACCCGAGGTTAAATGCGCTCTGTGACCACAGGATGTAGCCATTGATGCCACCTAGGATCGCGGCCACCGGCCCCGTCCAAAGCAGGATCATCCCGCCGCCGGAAGCCAGACGAGAGGACTGGCTGAGCTTGCCAGCCAGCAGCATGGCGGCGCCAATGATCGCCACGATGGCGATCACTATGAACGCCCCGACGAGGATACCGCCCCCAATCTGCTTGAGCGACTCAAGAAACGGAAAGTTGGTGTTTGGGGTGATCCCGGGATCTACCGCGGCCAGATACAACATCGTGAACTCCAATCGCTGGTTGCCCACATGCGTGGACGTTTTGTTCACTTGCTTCATGGCGGCGGGGAGAGAAAACTACATGACTGAACATCAACAAGTACAGTTACCCGCCCTCTGCCAGGTCCGCCCGCTGCCGGTCGGTGGACAACTGCCGCTTCGAAACGCGTGCATATCCGATCAGCTTTCATCACGGGCTCCTCCTATGTGTCTCGCAACCAACGGTGGATACAGCGATTCAGCCGGAAGGTTTCGAGACATAGTTATGGGAATCGCCGGCCGCGGGCGAACACGCCACTCCTCGAAAAATTGGAGCACTACCGTCGTCGACCTCGCTCGTTCGGTACGACGTCTTGTATCCATAGCATGCAAGACGAATCCATCGCGCCGGAGCGTCGGAAACAGCAGGATTGATAAATGCGAGATGATGTCATAGACAGAGAGAGGTCCCGTGGCAGAGACTACCGAATTCGATCATGATCAGCTTGGACACTTGCTTGCGGATCACCTCCTAGAAGTTCCGCGGTTTCAGCGCAGCTTTTCTTGGGATGAGAGCAACGTTGACGAGTACCTGAGCGATCTCGATCAAGCCCGGGTGAAAAAGGTCTCGTACTTCATGGGCACCGTCGTGTTTGCAGTCTCGTCGGATTCCGGTGGTCGGCGCCAGATCGTAGATGGGCAGCAGCGCCTTGCCACTACTGCGATTCTCCTGATCGCTATACGCGACAGACTGCGCGGCTATGGCAAAAAGAAGCAGGCGGACGCGATCAACGAACGTTTTCTTCGGGGCTATGTTCTTTCCGTCGATGATGACGTCGAGCGTCTAATATTGAGCCCAAAAGATCAGTTCGCATACGACGCGCTCCTTGAAGAGCGCGCCGACGACTTGCCGAGTGACAACCCCCTCAAAGCTTGCTATCACGCATGTGCAGCTCATTTAAAGAAGCTGGCCCCCCAGGCCAAGGACTACCGAAAGCTGTTGGAAGTTTCGACTCAGGTCGAACAGCAAGTACAGGTGCTTGTGGCCGTGGCGAGCGACTTACCCGAGGCATACGTAATTTTTGAAACGCTTAACGATCGGGGGGCAGATCTAACAACAGCAGACTTGCTGAAGAACTATCTCTTTAGCGCCTCAAAGCACTACTTCAACTTCGTTGAAAGCCAGTGGACATCACTTGAATCGAACTTTGAAAAGCCGGACGATCTGGTCAAGTTCTTGCGATATGAGTACGTGTCTCGAAAGGGACCGACGTCGAGTCGAAAACTTTACCGATCAATTCAAACCGATGTAAATGGCAGCTCTGTGCGCGTCAAGAAATACATACAAGGTCTCATTAAAGCTCAAGCGGTGTATGGCGCGCTTCGCGAACCAGAAAGCCCGTTTTGGGCTGACGTAAACGTGGATGTACGGGATGCCCTCTACGCGTACCGGCGCTTCGGTTTTGAAGCCAGCTTTCCGGTGCTAATCGCGGCATTTCAAACATGGAAGAAGGTGGACGCAGCAAAACTTCTCGTAAAAGTTGCGAAGTGGTCGGTCAGGGCACAATTCGCTGGGAGGCTTGGCGGCGGTGTCGCCGAAGATGCATTCGGTGAAACTGCGGCTCGAATTAGCGATAAGACAGTCACGAACCAGACTGGAGCCAGAGACTTGCTCGGGCGTATTATTCCGCCGGATTCCGAGTTCATACTGGCTTTCACTACCTACGGTGATATTTCTGTATCGCGAGCGAAGTACCTCCTTGCCATGCTCGAAAAGGCTAGCGATGAGAAAGCAGGCCGCCCCGAGCGGGCGTTGGAGTGGTACTCCAGGAACGTCACTATCGAACACATACTGCCGCAATCTGTTCAAAATTCTACTGCTGACCCGAGCGTGATCAACCAAATCGGCAATCTCGCACTTCTAGAAAAGAAGCTGAATCATCAAGCCGGAAGTAAACCATTCATAAACAAACGCGAGCTTTACGAGCAGTCGCAGTACGTCCTTACGAAGGATCTGGCGGCCAAGCAGGATTGGAACGCGGCCAGCGTTTCGGACCGTACTGTACTCCTGTCTGAACTCGCCTGTAGGTCATGGCCCATGGCGTAATGTCAGTTGAGGAAACGCGCGGAACGCTCTGTTGAGGTCAGCGACCGGTCAGCGAAAATTCTGGGTAGTCGCGTATGTTATCGCTTCCGACCGCGAGTATGTGCTTGGAGTCGGAGTTGGAAAGAAGACACTCCAATCCGCGCTGCAGCTCTAAGTCGGGTCTCATAACTTAAGTGTCTCGAAACCTATGCCATGTAAGACGACTCAAAGCCCGGTTGAGTGATAAGCGCCACCAAGCGAACACAGAACACCGCCACAATGCGCCGATCTCCCCACGACTTATCTTCCCGATATCAACTAACGAGCGTCACCAACGACCTCCTATTTGCCAGGTGGCAAGCCTAGGTAGAAGTAGGCTGTGCCTCCATTCCACGCGACTGGATGCAGCAATGTCCCCACAACAGGGTTCAATGCGCTGTACATCATGCCGTTGCCGGCGTAGATGCCGACGTGGCCCCAGTGGTTGGGACCATCGGGATTCTGTACAACGAGATCACCCGGCTGCGGGACGGTGGTGAGTGTCCCCGCCGTCCACTGTTCTGTTCGAGGTAACTGGACGCCGGCCTGACCGTAGACCCATCGGACGTAACCGGAGCAGTCCCAAGCTTTGAATGCCGTTCCACCCCAGACATATGCACCGCCGACTCCTTCCTGGGCATAGGCGAGGACTTCACGTCGGAGCTGGCTCAAATCGGAGGGTACCGAGGGTTGCGCGGGTCCTGATTTGTCGGGATCGCAGGCAGGAGGCGTCGTCGATGCTCCGAGCCCCGCAAGGATCGCTTCGGCTTCGGGCTGCCATTTGGCGTATCGCTCCGGAAACGCGGATCCTTGTACAGCTTGTGCTGCGGCGCCGTTGTCCATCTGCCGCCACCCTGGTACATCTAAAAGCCCCCGAGGGGATCCACGGTTGGGACCCTGTGGCCCGCCATAGAATGCTTCGGCGTTGTAGGCCGGCTGCATAAGCTCCGCGACGCTTCCCCACCCCGCCGATGGGCGCTGCTGAGCGCTGCCAACGGAATCGTGGTCACTGCCAAGGCCGTCGTGAGGAAGATTCAGGGACTCAGGCACAGAGGTGTTAGCCAGCATCTGCAGCCCGGATTCTTGGAGCGCCATCATCAGGGCGATCACGATGCCATCATGTGGGACTGCCCGGGCTCGGCCGACGTAAACGTAGGACTCCGCCACAGTCGCTTGTGAAGCGCTCAACATAGCCGGCGCTTGGCCGAGTATCGCTATGGATACCGTAGCACTCGCACCGGTGGCGACTCCCACACATGTCGTCGTCGTTCCCTGAGAGGCGAAAGCCACCAAAGCGATGGACCCGCAGAAGGCCATGACACAACAAAGCACCAGCGCGCTGCCCACCGCCCCGATAAGTCGCAGCACTGCCCTCTTCTTGATCACTCCCAGAAGGAGCGCGGGGGCCGGCATCAGTACACGATTCGGTCTGGTGACGCGTAGAACGCCACCATCTCACACCTATTAGCGGGAGCTGTGGCGGCCGGTGGGCAGTTCACGACCACGCTTATGGGCGCCGTATAACTGTTCGTGCCTGACGTTGCGTGCTCCGTCACGGCCAAAGTCACCGTGCAGAGATGCAGGCCAACCCAAGGTGGGGGATGCTGGACAAATTGAGCCAATTGCGCGTCGCACGCCGAATTCACGGTTTTGGCTGTGCGGTATCCATGAGCCCCGGTGAGGGACGCATATGCTGCGGCATTGGTCCCCGTGGCTTCGAATTGCTCGGCGAAGACTGTCAACGGGTTTGAGCTATCAGGCAGTACATGCCACCAGGCGCGAATCCTTCCATAAGTTTGCGAGTAGGTGGCCCTGCGCGTGTCCCATGTGTAGATGGTGCGGGCAGCCGTTGTGGCCAATTGGCGAAAGTCCAGGGTGGACGGTTCATCAGCTGAAACTTCCGGCGGCTCCGATGGCGTGCTTGTTGCCGGAGCCTGCGCCACTGCAGTGGGTGCAGCGGGTGAATGTGAAGCCAGGGGGGTACTCGACGGAGCCTTGCCAGTCGTTTCGGGAGCCGCCCCTGGCATCTGAAGCGACAGCACCACTGCTATCCCGGCAACAGCAAGAACAGTCACCAGCAGCAGGATCCATGCCCGACGTCGGCTTGGCTTGCCTCTGCGTGTCAACCACCCCACGTTCATGGTTCCACCTCATCGTCCTGTGCTGATCAGGCCTTGGACAGGGAGTGTACTGTCGAGGCAACAGGCGTTTCGATGACGGAATCTTCAATCCCGGTGCCAGCGCGGAGAATTTCCTCGGCGGCCATCACAAGGCTGCGTACCAACCCGACTTGCACCTTGACGTAGCGCACGCTGACGCCAGCCTTTTCGGCGACACCGGCGACGGCGGCGGCTCGGGCGTTGCCCAGCACAGCAGGCAGAACGACGTCGCCGGCAATGAGCTGGAGCAGAGGGTTCGGAAGTGTAGCAACAGTAGAGGTTCGCAAGGTTGCGAGGTCAACAATCTGCTGCGGATCGACATCCAGGGCGTGGCTCACAGTCAGTGCCATCTGGCGCACCACGAAGATGGCGTGCCAGCACGTGCGGGCTGATGCGCCGATGGCCGGCGCAGTGAGTGGTTCAGTCTTCCGACCGGAAAGACTGGTCAGGGCGAGTTCCCAAGTGCGTTCAGGTACATGCGTTTTAACAAACTGCAAAACCTCCGTGGCCCAGACGTGGTTGATTGATTGCTCATCAAGACGCATCATGTGGATGTCCGTCAGGCTGTTGACGCCGGATTCATACTGCTCGTCCAGCGGTAGCACCGACGTGGCGATGCTGCGTCGGACATGATGTGCGCACAAGTTGCAGGCAATCCCCTGGACCCAAGCATCAAACTTCACCCCAGGAACGGCTCGGTAGGTGCCGCGCACAGTACCCTGCCACGCGGCAAAGCGAATGTCCTGCAACACGTCGTCCACATCGTCACAGAACCCAAACTTGCCAAGATGAATCTTCACATAGGGACGAACGCCCTCGACAGCCCGCATCAGCTGGTCGACAGGAATGTCGTGCTCGGGTGAACGGGTGAGGGACTGATCAACAGTGATGGTGTCAGGTGTTTCAAGAACTTCGCTGGTCCAAGGACCCATGATGATCACCGCTTCGTGTGTTGCCTGAATATCGAGCGCGACGCCGTTGGACGTTACGCGGCAGATCTTGGGGACGCCATTGGTAGCGGCAAGATCGTTCCGGCAGGTGGCCGGACACAGCGGGCTGGGCGTGGTCAACGATCGCGGACAGCCCTCTTCAGAAAGTAATATTTATAGTGTCCAAGTATCAGGAATATATTGTCAAGGGTTATTTTTACCCTGTTGACAACTATGGGGCAGAATGAAGACATGCCCCGAAGCACGCAACCAGCAGCCACCGAATGGTCAGACGAAGTCGAGCTGGCAGTCGCCACCTTTGGCAACCGCACGCGCAATGAAATCATCCGCCACCTGCTCGAACACGGCCCGGAGCCACGCGGCGAAATCGTGGCCAACGTGGAGGCCAGCGAGGCCAGCGTTGCCAAGCACTTGGTGCTTCTCGAAGATGCCGGAATTGTCAGTGCAGATGTTGAGCCGGGGCGTCGGCACGGTCGCGCACCTAGATATTCAGTCAACCCGGACCGAATTAGGGTTCTTTTGGAAGCCCATCTGCAGTACTTGACGGCACCGAACCAGTAGCGCCGTCACCAGCTGCCGCTATGTCGGGACGCAGAAACTCAGTGATGGCGTTTAGGGTCTCCGGCGATACGTCGCCCAAAGTACGTGCAGCGAAAGCCTGAACGCGGGCAGCCCGCAGGGCTTTGACGAATTCAAGCCTGGCCTGGATGCTCTCGGGAAGTTCGGCTGAGTCCAAGTCCAATAGATATGACGGATCTACGTCGAACATGCCACAAATAGCCGTCAAAACTTTTTTATTCTTGACCAACGGGCCTGTGCCGTCCTTCAGGTAAAACCATCGGGCCCGCGACATGCCCACGCCTCGCGCTGCTAGCTCAGCTTTAATCTCCGGGAAGAGCACAGTGTCGCCGCGTTTCTCTGCGGCAGCGTCCAAGAGCAGGTTAATGCGCCTGCTCATGACCAGTTGAGGCGACGGCGCGTTAGATGTAGTGCCCCCTCCAGCACTCACGACGGACTCCTCACGATGGCGGGGCCGGCTGGCCAATAATGCTTGGCCACGCCTCCGGGTCTCCTCCAGTATTGTCCGTGGTCTCCAGCGCCGCAAGGTATCGTTGGATCGCGTCATCGATACATGGCAGAAGCGCCGATTCTGCACTGGCGTCCAACCACGGCACGCCACTCTGGATTCCGGCTACGGTCGCAAACGCCGTCAGCCCTGTCGGGTCCAGGACCAGGTTGTGGTCAAGATGAAAACAAACTTCGGTCATGACGTCCCGGAGTACACCAAGAAACGCGAGCTGCTCCTGCCGGTTTCTCGCCCAGTACCTGTTGTCGCGCATGCTTGCCGCAGCCTGCAAAAATGCCTCAATTTGCGGATGTTCGTACACGGACTTCGCCTCCCGCTGGATCCTGTCGGGGTGGCCCATCACCACGTCCAGTTATCCACAGTCATGTCGATGGGCAGGATTTACACCATGACTAAGTGGGAGTACCTTCTAAAATAGACAGATCCAAAAAGCGTCTCGCACGCCGCCAGGGAGCGTTTTCCATGGAACCCTCAGTATTGATGAATCTGACACGCGGCCGAATCGTGCACATGCTGATCACCGGCGGCCCTGCCACCGCCCGCGAGATATCCACGGCGCTGTCGCTCAATGCGGTCACGGTTACGAGGGCACTTGGCCTCCTCTCGAAGGCCGGCATTGTCGGCATCACGGACACCCCTTCCGCAGATTTCCGCCCAGCATATGCAGTCGACCCGCCCCAGGTATTCGATGAACTGGCACAGGTGCGCCACTTCTTTGCTCCGTGGCTGTGAGCTAATAGGACGAAGACCTCTTCTTCGTTGTGGTCACGTAGTAAAAGCCATTTCCAGCCATGGTTAGGTATCGAATCCAGCTTGTCGGCGCCCGAGCGTTGGCAAGACCGAGGAAGGCACCGTGATGACCATCTACACCGAGCACGACGGCCGAACCGACTTGGCGCCCAGTCAGTGGCTCTCCCCCACCGAAATCTGCAATGAACTGCAGATTCCGTTGCAAACCTTCTACCAGTGGCGAGTCAAGGGAATTGGGCCGCGCGCCTACCGCTTTGGCCGTCATCTGCGCATTGACCGGCATGACTTCGACGAGTGGCTCCAGTCCCACGTTGAAGCCGCCCCCTCCGCCGGCTCTTCAAACCATTGAACAGCAAACTGCTAGCGAACAGAGCTCTCAATCGCACGCCCAGCCCGGCTGCCCAAGAATGGCTATCACCACGGGACATTTGCAACATCCTTCACATCCCGGAACAGACCCTTTACCAGTGGCGGGTCAACCATCAGGGTCCCCGCGCCCACAAGGTCGGCAGGCACGTCCGCGTCGTCCGGAGTGACTTCGAGGCCTGGATAGCTGAGCATTTGGAGGCATAATGTCCCCGCGCCCGCCCTTGCCCCTCGGCTCCTGGGGACGTATTCGCCGCCAAAAGGTCCGTAGTGGTCGGTGGCATGCCACCGCCCGCTACAGAGACACAGATGGCATAACGCGGGCAGTTGAAGCATGGGGCGATACAGGCGCCGGCGCCGAACGTGCGCTCATAACCATACTGAAAGACCGTCAAGCCCACGTGGAATCTGGCATAACTCCCAGCATGCGGCTGTCCGAACTCAGCGCCCTGTGGTTCGACGAAATCGAAAACAACGGCCGCGCTGGACGACGCACCATCGACGGATATAAGGACACCTACAATCGCGCCATCGCCCCAGCCTTAGCTGGTTTGCGCCTCAACGAAATAACCACGGGTCGGTTGGACCGGTTCCTGAAAAATGTCGCACTGGACCACGCCACGACCGCCCGACATGCCAAGATCGTGCTCACCGGCGTCCTGGGACTCGCCGTTCGGCAGGATGCCCTGCGCAGCAATCCCATCCGCGATGTCGGCGCGATCAAGATAAGCACGAAGGTTGTCCGCGCCCTATCACCAAGCGACGTCAAAAAGCTCAGAACCATCATTCGCAAATGGCAGGACGACCCCGACCACCAGGGCCGCCCACGGGCATCCGACCTTGTCGACGTACTCGACATCTTTCTGGCAACGGGTGCACGCATCGGCGAAGTCCTGGCGATCCGCTGGCAGGATCTCGACCTCAAAGCAACGCCCCCAACCATCATCATCTCAGGGACCGTGGTCATGGAAAAAGGCCGCGGCACCTATCGACAAGACCATCCCAAGACCAAGGCCGGCTTCCGGACCGTCAAGCTGCCACCTTTTGCCACCAAGACGCTCCTCCGCAAACAACACTTGGAGCATCCCAAGCCTGAGGACATGCTTTTCCCCTCCTCATCGGGCACCGTTCGCAGCCCCCACAATTTTCGTCGACAGTGGCGCGACGCTCGATCGGGGTCTGGCTTCGAATGGGTGACGCCGCACGTGTTCCGTAAGTCGGTCGCAACGCTCATCGATCGTGAGTACAGTTCCAAGCAGGCTGCCGCCCAACTTGGCCATTCCGGACCGGCCATAACGGAGAAGCACTACATCGCCAAGGCGGCCGAAACACCTGACGTCACGGATGCCCTTGAACAATTCGGCCAGGACTAGTTGCTACTCAGCCCAGCCAGCCACGGGCCGTAGCCGAATCTTCAGAAGAAGATCGGACGCCGCGGTTCCGCATTTCGACTCGGCCACTCCATGCGCAAAAGCCCTTCTTCGACGAGGCCGACAGTAGTCTAAATTCACGTTAGTTTGCGTTCAATTCGTCGGGTAAACGTCGGCTAAGCCCCATTTCGCCCAAACAAAAGGCCCTCCAACCCAGCGTTTCCGCTGGTCAGAGAGCTTTTGTCGTGGAGCTAAGGAGATTCGAACTCCTGACCTCTTCGATGCGAACGAAGCGCGCTACCAACTGCGCCATAGCCCCGCGACGGCAATGCCATCGACCTCTTTACAATATCGCCCCTCCCCCGGACTTTCCAAACGCAGCTGCAAGCGTAGCCATCGATGCGCCGACGCTGAGGTGGCGACAGGCTCCCGGAAGGGGCCACCGACGTCGCGCAGCGCCGGCAGCTGCGACGGCAGCTGGAAGCCCAGCCCATAACCGCCAGCTCGCTCAGTCCGCCCGGGACTCGAGCCATTGGCTGAAGGTGATGGTGCCGGCGGCGTGCTCGGGTACCAGGTTGCCGCCTTGGCGGAGGAAGCGGCCCAGGCTGCCGGGCAGGGGCAACGGCGTGGTCATGCCTTTGCGGCCGGTGGCGGTTTTCCATTGCCCGACGAGCTGGCGCATGGTGAGGACTTCGGGGCCGCCGATGATGCGGGTGCCGTGCAGCTCTGCACTGCCGGGAGCACTCTCCATGGCGGCGTCGACCAGGGCACGGGCTACATCTGCGGTGGCGATCGGCTGGAATGAGACGCCGCGGATGACGGGGATGAGCCCGTAGCGAGCGCCGGAGCTGAAGATGCCCGCGACGAGGTCGTGGAACTGGGTGGCGGCCACGACGGCGGTGGGCAGGGCTGCGCGTTGGTATTGCCGGGCGCGGGCAGCCTGGACCTTGTAGTAGCCGTAATCGGCCTGCCCGGCGTTGGCGATGCTCAGCAGAACGGCCCGGTGGATTCCTGCTGCGGCGGCTGTACGGAGCAGGCGGCCGCTGGTGGCGGGGAGGACTTTGAGCGCTGCACCGGATTTGGCGTCCAGGGTTTCGATCAGCAGGTCCGCGCCGGCCAGTGCCTCGCAGAGCCCTTGGCCGGAGGATATGTCGGCGGTGACGTACTCTGCGTCCGAAATGCTCTTGGGGCTGTCGGGCGAGGGGCGGTGCCGGCTGATGGAGCGAACCTCTAAGCCGCGTCGAAGTGCCTCGGCCACCACCATTCGTCCGGCCCTTCCGGTACCGCCGGCCACCGCAATTGTTGCCATTTGAGCAGACTATCCGGCTCCGCGGGTCAAGGGAATACCAGGCCGGCCCGGCCTGGTATTCTGGTCCGCCAGCGCCGCGAAAGCGCGCCTAAAGACTGGCTAAGATGCGAGTCACGCCCGACTGTTGCGAGGATCAGGCTCGCGTCAGGCGCGGCGGCGCTGGAGGACGTCGTCGAGATTGGTCAGGCCATGCGAGGGCTTGGTATCGGGCACGACGGCGGCACCGGCGTCTTCCGCGGTGGTCCCGGTCGCGGCGGTCCCGGCCCCGGCGTTGCCCACCGGCGCGGTACCTGATGATGGGCTGCTGGCTGCGGCTGCCGCTTCGGTGGCCTTGATGGACGTCTTTTCTGCGGCCTTGGGCGCGGCGGGGAGTTCCAGCGGCGCGGGTGCAGCGCGGTCCGCACGCGCGGCTTGGACGTAAGCGGGCTTGGGAAGTTCCACCGGCTGCCAGGGTTCGGGCTCGGCGACGGTGCGGGTGTGTGCGATCTCGGCATCGGCGGCACCGCGGGCGGCAACTTCCAGGGCCGCCCGGCGAAGCTCGGCGGCGGTCAGCGGTTTCCTGGCCGCCGCTTCCTGGTTCTGCTTTGCGGCGTCGGCCGCGTCAAAATCGGCGGAGTTGAAGACGGCGACGGCGGCACGGCCGGCGGCGGGCCGGCCGGCGGCAGGTACGGTGCCAGTGCTGCGGATCGGCGCACTGGAGGAACCCATGGCAGCTCGGAAGGCGGCCTCGACTTTACGTTTGCGGTCGCGCACGGCAAGGCTGCGCAGCAGTGCCAGTGACCCGACGAAGATAACTGCGGCAGCGGCGGGGAGCAGACCCGAGGCCAGGCCCAGTAGGCTGAGTCCGCCGCCAATGACGGTAGCCAGCAGTGCGAGTACGCCGAGCAGTGCCAGCGCGGTACGGCCGTAGCGGATTTTCAGCGGGGCCGGCCGCGACACGACGCGGGCTGCGCTGGCACCGGTTTTGCCGGCATCGGACATCACGGCACCATTCCGGAGGTCATGATTCTTCGTCGTGTCCATCTGTGTCTCCTGCGTCGGCTGAGTTTCCATGGCCATGAAAACGTCTGGGCGAGGGGCCGGAGAAGCGTCAATGACGAGCGCCTCCGGGACCGCGGCCGGACTGTCCGCCAGCGGGATTGGCTTCTGTCGGCGCAGCACATATGGAGCAACCCACACCAGCCATAGGGTAACAGCGACGAGTAGGATCACTGAGGTATTGAGGGGTGCGTCCACGGTTCAACTTTAAGGGGGAATCGTGCCGGACCGGGCATTCGCTCAGGGCGTGTCGCGGGGCGCTCTTCAATTGGATGGGTTTATCCCGCATGCCGCTACGACACCGGTCCCCGCCGACGCTATGCGAAAAGTCCCACCGCATGCCGCTAAGCCCCGCGGTGCTCCCGCAGCCAGCGTGGCAGCAGCCCCTCCGGGACTTCCTCCGTAGTGAGGGCGAAGCTGCGGTGATCCGTCCACTGTCCGTTGATGTGCAGGTACCGCGGCCGAAGTCCCTCGTCGCGGAAACCGAGTTTCTGCACTACCCGCAGACTGGGACCATTTTCCGGCCGGATGTTAATCTCCATCCGGTGCAGGCCCAGATTACGGAAGCAGTGATCGGTGGCCATCGCGACGGCGGTTGGGGCAACGCCGCGGCCGGCGCGGTCCTGATCCACCCAATAGCCCAGCGTCGCCATCATCGCCGATCCCCAGGAAATCGAGGACACCGTCAGCTGCCCGATCAGCTGCGGTGCCGCATGCCCGCTCTGACGTTCCGTGATCATGAACGGCAGGGCGGTGGCAGCTCTGGCCTGCTCGTTCAGGGCCCGGACCATCCCTGCGAAGGTGGGCGGGTGCACGCCGGCAGCGGGGCTGCTGGCTTCCCACGGGGCCAGCCAGGCGAAGTTCCGCCGGCGCACCTCGCTCCAGATTTTCTTGTCCCGATACCTCACCGGTCGCAGGATGATGTCGCCGCATTCCAGCGTCACCGGCCAGCCGGAATCCCCCCACATGCGCCTAGGCCGGCAGCTGTGCCGTGAATCCACCGAGCCACTGCCGCAATTCGGGGCCCAAGTCGTCCCGCTCGCACGCGAGCGTTACTACTGCCTTGAGGTAGCTGAGCTTGTCACCGGTGTCATAGCGGCGGCCGCGGAAGACGACTCCGTAAACTCCGCCGCCGTCGCCCTCCCGGGTCGCCATGGTCTGCAGCGCGTCGGTGAGCTGGATTTCCCCGCCGCGCCCCGGCGGCGTTTTTTCGAGGACCTCGAAGATGGCCGGATGCAGCACATACCGGCCGATCATGGCCAGGTTGGAGGGCGCTTCCTCCGGGCTCGGCTTCTCCACGAGCCGGTGTACACGGACGTAATCTTCGCCGTCAATGGCCTCCATGTCGGCGCAACCGTAAGCGGAGATCTGCTCGGGCTCCACTTCGATCAGCGCAATGACGGAGCCGCCGGTTTTCGCCTGCACGTCCATCATGGTGGTGAGCAGTTCATCGCGCTCGTCAATGAGGTCATCCCCGAGCAGGACGGCGAACGGTTCGTTCCCGACGTGCGTCTTGGCGCGCAGGACGGCGTGGCCGAGTCCCTTCGGATCGCCCTGCCGGACGTAGTGGATTTCGCCGAGCTTGGTGGCGAGCTGCACGGCCGCGAGCCGGTCGTCGTCGCCCTTTGCCTTCAACGTGCGCTCAACGTCGGGCACCCGGTCAAAATGGTCTTCGAGCGCACGCTTGTTCCGCCCGGTGATCATCAGGACATCGACAAGGCCGGCACTGACGGCTTCCTGGACGACGTATTGGATGGCGGGCTTGTCCACGACGGGGAGCATTTCTTTGGGCATGGCCTTGGTGGCCGGGAGGAATCGCGTGCCCAATCCGGCAACGGGAATTACGGCCTTGCGAACTCGGGGTGCAGAAGTCATTGTCCTAGGCTACTTGAGGATAATGAAATTTGGTCGCAGCGGTGCAACAGTTGCTGTAAAAGGGGAAACAATGTCGGAAAAGAGCGAACTGCGGGCGCTGTTGCGCGCGCAGCGGCAGGCAATGGGCGACGACGGCAGATCCGACGCCGGCGACCATTTCGTCGAGCAGGCCCTCCAGTGGGCAACTTTTCTCCGGCGACACGTCTGCGGACCGCCCGGGGCCGGGGCTACTCTCCTTCCTGCTGCCCTTCGGATTGGCGCGTACCTCTCCAGCGGCACGGAACCTCCAACGGACGGCGTCCTCTGTGCACTGACGGACGCCGGCTACCAGGTCTATGTGCCGGTCTGTGAGGTCGGCTTCAGGCTTAGCTGGGTTCACTGGCAGCCAAGTATTCCGATGCTTCGCAGCGCCCTGGCTCCGGTGGATGAACCCGTGGGGGAACGGCTGCCGGCAGCTTTCATGAAGGAAGCGGCGGGGATTCTGCTGCCCGCCCTGGCAGCGGACGTGCACGGAATCCGGCTCGGCCACGGCGGCGGGTACTACGACAGGTTCCTCGCCTCGCTGGGGCCGGCCGGTGAGCGTCCGCCGACCGCTGCCATGGTCTACGATCACGAGCTGCTGCCTGCCGGTGTAATCGGGCGCGAGCCGTGGGATGCACCAGTGGATGGCGTCCTGACTCCGGTCCGTTACGTCTCAACGGCGGCCGACCACATGTAAGGAAGTGTTAGAATTGGCACTCAGGGCCATAGACTGCTAACGTATTCGGGTTTAGCGATGGCTCTGTCCCGTGTTTTTAGAAGGAGAATCAGTGCCAACCTACGCTTACGCTTGCAAGGACTGCGGCCACAACTTCGACATCGTTCAGTCATTCACTGACAATTCCCTGTCGATCTGCCCCGAGTGCCAGGGGGCGCTGCGCAAGAAGTTCAATTCCGTAGGCGTCGTCTTCAAGGGACCGGGTTTCTACCGCACGGATTCCCGGGACAGCAAGGGCGGCGGCTTCCCGGCTGCTGCTAAGAATGGTTCGGGCAAGGACGGTTCCAGCAAGGACGGATCCAGCAAGGAACCGGCCAAGGAATCCTCCTCTGCAGGCTCTGTTTCTAAGGATTCTGCTGCCAAGACCCCTGCCGGTGTTGGCGCATCGAGCGGCTCGGGAAGTTCCGGCGGAAGCTCCACCGCTGCATAGGGAATTTCCCCGGGCCCGTCTCCTCACTCTGTTCCCGCCGGCCGCCCCACCCGCAGCTGCACTTCCCTCGCTTAGGTCCTCGTGCAGCCGCACCTCTGCGGCTGCTCCCCTCGTCCGCACCGGCCCTGGCAGCCAACATGTGACGGAGTAGGGTTAGAGAAAGACGAGGAGGCCCCCGGATGCGCAAGCTCGTAACCCAAGCAGTGCTGGCCGTCTTGATGTGTGGCGGACTCGCTGCGTGTGCGGCGGACACGGACGCAGCAGGCACCTCTTCCGGCACCTCCCCGGTGTTCTCCTCTACGGCCGCTGCCTCTGCGGACCCGGGGTCCGGAACTTCTGGCCGCCCAGGCGCAACCACCCCGCAGCCTTCAGCTCCCCCTGCCGCCGCCTCTTCCCCGGGCGTAATTCCAGGCGCCGGCAACGCAGATTTGGCCATCACGGTCAGGCCATCGGACAGCGTGCCTGCGGTACATTACACATTGTCCTGCACGAATGGTGTTCCCGCTCCCGGAAGCCAGCTCCCCAGCGCCGAGGCAGCCTGTGCACTGATCAAGAACAACCCCACGCTTCTTGAATCCCCCGCCCGTAATGCGGGCCAAGCGTGCACCCAGCAGTATGGCGGACCACAGCAGGCCACCGTTACCGGCATGCTGGACCAGAAGACCGTCAGCGCATCATTTTCCCGCACTAACGGCTGCGCAATAGCCGCATGGGACGCGGCCAAAGATCTCTTCGGCGGAGCCGGCGGCTCAGCATGATTGTCACAGCTGAGGAAAACCGGATCGACCTCACCATCAGGATTACGCCGTACCCCGGCGCAGATGACGCTGTCTTGCGCCTCATAGCGGACAGCGGGATCCCCACTCCGGAGTCGACTGTCATGGATGCAGCCGCAGCCCTGACCGCCCTGGAGCTCCACGGTGAGGGCATCTTCTTCCCTCGCCGCGGCCGTCCTCAGCGCTGCACTGAGCAGTATGGTGGCCCGCAAGTGGCTATTGTCAGCGGACAATTCAAGGGCCGCCAGGTCAATTGTCGCTTCCAGCTCACGGACGGGTGCGAGATTGCCCGATGGCGTGCGCTGGCGCCGCTGCTGGGGCCCAGCGCGGGCTCGAAACAGAACTAACCGTCAGCCGGATAGCCGCGCAGTAGTTTGCCGCCTCAATCACACCGAGTCCGCAGGCAGCGGGAGAGCCGGAAACTCATCACGATCCATCGGCTCCGTGGATATTTTGTGAAATGGTTTAGCGCTGCTGTTCCCTCATTCAGATGAGCCCGGTCGTAGTCGCACATCCTCCACAGGCTGGTTTTCCCGGAGCTTCTACACATAATGAGTTTTCGCACCCAGCATCCGGTCCCGCGGCCGTAGGTTCGGGACATGAAGATTCCCGGCCAACGAACGTCACCGACGTATCCCGGAAGTTACCCGGGCGCTGCCTCCCGACCCTCATGGCTCCATCGAATAATGCGAATGGTTCGGCGGCGACGGCGCTTCATTGCTGCGCTGCTTCTCTGCGCAGCAACGGCGGTGGCTGTCGGGCAGCTGACACCCGCTCCTGAGGACACCACGGTGATTGTCGTAGCAGCCAGGGATCTGGCCAGCGGGACGATGCTCGGCGCAACAGATGTGGCCCTGCAGCGGCTACCGCAGGACGCGGTGCCGGCAGCCGCATTGCGCACGCAGGATTCCGTAGCGGGTCGGCAGCTCGCCGGACCGCTGCGACAGGGGCAGGTTCTTACGGATGCTGCGCTTTTGGGGTCGGGATTGCTGGTGGGGACGCCTATCGGCAGCCAGGCGGTGCCCATTCGCCTTGCCGATGCAGCCACGGTCGCCCTGATTCACCCTGGACAGCTGGTCAACGTAGTCCTGAGCACCAGCACAGGTTTGGACGACGTGGCGGACAACCAGATGCTGGCCGAAGCGGTCCCGGTTCTTTGGAAGCCACCCGACGTCGGCCTGAGCCAAGATCTGCTTCCCGGCAAAGAGGCTGGGGGACTAGTAGTCGTTGCGGCCACCGGCAATCAGGCTCTCAAACTGGCCGGAGCCTCGGCCCGCGGCAAGGTCTTCCTGGTCCTGGTTACCTCAGCCGAACAGCCCAGTGCCGCTACCCCCAGTGGGGAGGGCGCTGTTCCTTGAGCCAGTCGTCGTGCCCCTCTTCTGTCTTATCTCCCCAGGCACGTGGGTCGTCCTTGGCGGCGACAGTGGGCAGCAACGGTTCCGCTTCCTTTGATGGTGCTGGTTCTGCCGCTTCAGCGCGTGCCTGCGGTTCCGTCGCGGAGTCGTTGTCCTTTTCGGACGCTGATCCCGGCGCGAAGCCGTTGTCCTTCTCGGACGCTGATCCCATCTGCGTTCCCATCTGCGTTCCCGCCTGCCTTCCCATCTGCGTTCCTAATTCCAGGCCCACAACGTCCGTGTTCTGGCCCGATCCCGCGGCGACAACCGGCTCCGCTTCATCATTGCTTTCCGGCGTATCGGCGGATCGGCCGGCTGACGGCCCAATCACACCGGTCGAAAGAGTTCCGGCCGACGCACTTCCGGCCGCTAAACTGCCGGCCGATGCACTGCCGGTCGACGCAGTGCCGGTCGACGCAGTGCCATCGGACTTCTGCGGCACCTCCAGCTCCGCCGATTCTGCATCCGAAGATACTCTTTCCGGTGACCCGGTCATTGCCTCTTGTCCCTGGGCCGGCGATCCCTGTTTACCGGACTCCCCGGCGCCGAAACCGTCCTCGTCCGGTATGGCGACCCTCGCCGATGGCCTGGCCGCCGGAGCAGGCCCCAACAGGGACGAGAGCTCGCCCTCGTTCAGCGTCGGGGAAAGGCCCAGATACCCGCCAATGAGATCCGCGCACAGTGACGGGTCGGTGAAGACCTCAATCGTCCACAGTGGCATGTAGCGCCATCCGAGCCGCTCCAGCAATTGCGGACGCAGCCGGCTGCGCTCTCTGACGCTCATCCCCTGGTACTTTGCCGTTCCATCGGATTCCACTGCCACCGGGGTCGGGATTTCGTCGTCCTGCTTGCCGAGGTTCTGCAGTGGGTCCGATGCTGCAACCATGTCCACGACGCCGTCGTAGTGATGCCAAACCCGGGCTCCCCGGGCACGCAGGCGCTCCGCCAGATCGGCCACCAGCGCGTCTTCGCCCAGCGCCTGCTCACTGGCAGCGGCCCGTGAGGCGGTCGTTCCCAGTCGGGAATTACCCGCCAACTCGCGGTCCAGCAGCTCGTAGAAGTCGCGTGCCCCGTGGCTCAGCCGAGCCTCGTCCAGATCCTCAGGCCGGAAACAGGTGATGATCTGCAGATGCTCCCTGGCACGGGTCATGGCAAGCGCAAACTTAGCGCGCCCGTCGGAAGCCGACAGCGGGCCGAAGTTGTGCAGCGCCCGCCCATGCGGAGTCCGTCCGTACCCGAGGGAGAAGATCACATGGTCGCGGACCAGCCCCGCTGCCCTGTTGACCGTGACTACCCGGAAGGATTCCGCGCTGGAGGCGAAGAACTCGGACAGCAGCGGGTGGTTCGGCATTTGCATCCGAATGGCCTGGGCCACCCGGACTGCGTGCCGTTCGCTCGCCGTCACGACGGCGAGCGATGAGAGGGGACGGACGCGGGCATGTTCAAAGACCAGATCCACAACCCGGTTTACCTCGGCCACCACGGATTCAACGCCGTCAATACCGGTACCGGGCAGGCCCGTGCCGTCGGGCAGATAGTCAACCACCAGTGATCTGTCCAGCCCTGTCACGGTGCGACCGTCCGGCATTCTTTCCAGCTGGCCATCGTAGAAGTCTTTGCTCAGCTGGAGGACCAGCTCCTCATCCACTGCGCGATACGAAACGCCCAGGCGGCGTCCCGGGAGAACATTAGCCAGGGCGCCGAAGATGCTTTCGGGCCGTTGGGAGTCTTCCTCACCGGGTGCGACTTTTTCGACCGCAACGGAGAATGCCCGCGGAGCCGCTGTCTGCTCGTCACCGAATGCGATCACCTGCCGGGCACGCGCAATGGACGGCAGTGCCGCCTGCAGCGAGGTGGATTCGGCGTCCAGGATGATGACGGCGTCAAAGCGCTGCCCTGCCGGAACCACAGAGGGAAGCATTAAGGGACTCGTTGCCCACACCGGCAGCAGGTTGGCCAGTAGGTCCGGCGCCTGAGCCGCGAGAGCATCAAGGGTCACGCGCCCGTCCTTGAGCAGGTTACGCAGCAGCTCGCCCTGACGGTTACGGCCGGAGACGGTGGAGTTCCATTTCTGGGCCAGCCGCCACCGCAGCCTCGAGCTGCCGCTGACGACGTGTGCCTGGTCGGCTAAACGAAATTCGGCCTCCACGCGGCGCAGATTGTCGCCGTCGGACATGGCAAGATAGTCATCGCCGCTAATCATGGCCTCGAGCGCCGACTGCCACCACGCCAGTTCCAGCTCGGTGCGTGTCCCGGCCGGT
The DNA here is from genome assembly GCF_015708085.1 of Arthrobacter terrae. Lineage (GTDB taxonomy): Bacteria > Actinomycetota > Actinomycetes > Actinomycetales > Micrococcaceae > Arthrobacter_M > Arthrobacter_M terrae. Next base: position 49,047 of record NZ_JADNYM010000028.1, read on the forward strand.
GCCACCTCGCGGTCCGCCAGATCGTCCAGCAGCTCCCCGAGTCCGTGTCCGCGCATGCTCTCCAGCAGCAGGGTGCGCTCCGGCAGGGTCTGCAGCGTTTCCTTATCATCGACCAAAGCCTGCAGGCGGGCGATCAGTTCATCAAAGCCGGTGCTTTCCAGCCCGCCGCCGGCGGCTGTCCGCTCCACGGCCAGGCCCAGCTGTTGCAGAGCACCGCCAAGCTCGGTGTGCGCGGCGCGAAGATCTGCAAGCCCGGAAGGGACGGCGGGATGGCGCTCCGTGGTGGCGTAATTCCCCCACACGGCCCGTTGTTCCTGCACCAGTACCAGCGAGGTATGCAGATCCGAGATGTGCACACCGGGGCGGATATATTCCTTTGCCACCCGCCGGAGACGCGAACGCTGCATCGCTGCCATTTCCACATTCCGCTCGCGGCGCCAACCGGAACTGGCGGTAGCGGAGATGAGGTCAGTGACGGGGCGGTCAAAGATATCCGGGGTGAATTTATCCAGACTCTCCCGCACGGCCACCAGCAACTCCAGCTGTTCGCCCCACTCAATAAAGGTGTGGCCCTGGCGGATCTGGGAGAACTCGGTCATCTCACTGATCTTGCGGGCAAATTCGGGCAGCTGAGCCAGCAGGCCGCTGGCCAGGGCATGGGCCTCTTCGGTTTCCTTGCGGGTCACCAGCCGCGCGCCGTGCCAGGCACTGCTGGTGGCCGATTTGCTGAAGCTGCCCAGTTCGGCTGCGCGGCGCAGCCGGCCGGCCAGTTCGTCACGGTCTGCGATGCTGTCCAGGACGCTGCGCTTGAGCCGGACAGTGGTGGACGGCGCTGGATGGATCGACGTCAGCTCGGCCAGAGACTGCATCGCCTGATACGGGGAACAACCCCAGCGTTGACGGACGTCGTGCAGCGAGGCTACGTGGTCCATCAGCTGGTGCCGGTGCTCGGTAAGCGTCCGGTGCAGATTAGTCAGCTTCGGCTCCGCGGCTTTTTCATTGCGCACAATCGCACGGACCAGCGCAGATTTGAGTTGTTGCGGACCGGTCTGAGCGCTGAGCTGCAGCAACAGTTCAGCCAGGCCCAGATCTGAGAAACGCTGCGCCAGTTCGTTCAGCGTAGTACGGCGCTCACCGATCACCAGCACGGTCTTGCCATCGAAAGCCAGAGCAGCTATGGCGTTGATGGCGGTCTGCGTCTGGCCGGTCCCCGGCGGGGCTGAGACGACCAGCGAGTCCCCCGCGCGGATCATGTCGAGCACCTGTTGCTGGCCGGTATCCGCGTCGAGCACCAGCAGTTCCTCGTGCGGTTCGCGTGCGTCCAGAGGCGGGAATCGATCCGATTCGCCCGGGCCTTCCGCCTCATGGAGGGCTGAGCGGACCGCCCCAGCGCCGTCATCGTGGCCGGCGGAGCTCAGCGCTTCGATAAACGGGTTCCCCGATAGCAGCGCGGCGTCGTGCAGGTTCTCGGCGAGGTCGGCGAAGGTGGAGACCAGCAGGTGATGCTCGACGACGGCGCCCTTAATCGGCTGCACCAGCGCACGCAGGCGTTCCAAGACGGGAGCCGGATTGAACCGTGCCGTGCTGTAGGCCAGTCTGGCTAAGGACAGCGGCTCCAACTCAATGCCGTGGACCTGGCGCAGGCTGCGCACCAGAGCAGGGTTCAGCCGGGCTTGTTCCGTGAGCTGCAGTTCATAGTCGTCCTGGCCCGGCCGTGCGGTCAGGACAATGGCGGTCAGCAGGACGGGGGCGCAGACGTGGTGCGGTTCCGCTGCACTGGTGTTACTCCCGGCGCCATCGATGCGTGTGGCGTTGGTCCAGCTTGCCGTTCCCGCCGCCAGATATCCCACGTCGATGCCCCGGTCTGAGCCGAGCTCAAAGATTTTCGCCCGCAGCGTACCGGCTATGCGGACGGCCACGGCGTACTGACTGGCGTCACGGATCAGGGTGGAAAGCCTGGTGCGTCGCCCCGCCAGCAGCTGCGCCAGACCGGAAGGGTGGGCATGCGTCAGATCAATGCAGCCCTCGGGAGCCTTGGTAAAGCCCAGCAGTGTGTCGGGGCCGGAGTAGGACCCCAGCCCGGCAAGCCAAGTCCGGAGCTCAGTGGAGCTCTCGCCATGGCTGACTTTTTCGGACACTAGTGTCTTCTTCTCTCTATTGGATCTCACGGGGCTGGATCTCACAGGATTGGATCTCGCGGGGCTGGATCCATCGGTGCTTGATCTTTCGGTGTTCGATCTATCGGTGTTCGATCTATCGGCGTTAGAGCGTGACGATCTGGACCATACGGGCATCTTTTGAGGCTATCCCTTGTTGTGCGGAAATTACGGCAACGGCACACTGATCCGGCGCTATTCCCACTCGATGGTTCCCGGCGGCTTGCTGGTGACGTCGAGCACGACCCTGTTGACGCCGTCGACCTCGTTGGTGATCCGGTTGGAGATCCGGGCCAGCAGGTCGTACGGGAGTCTGGACCAGTCTGCCGTCATCGCATCTTCACTGGAGACGGGTCGGAGGACAATGGGATGCCCGTAGGTTCGGCCGTCGCCCTGGACCCCGACGCTGCGGACGTCCGCCAGCAGTACCACGGGCATCTGCCACACTTCGTTGTCCAGACCTGCCGAAGTCAGCTCGGCGCGCGCGATGGCATCGGCCTTACGCAACAGAGCCAGCCGCTCGCGGGTCACCTCGCCGACAATGCGGATTCCCAGACCGGGGCCCGGGAAGGGCTGGCGTCCCACGATCTCGCCGGGCAGGCCCAGCTGGGCGCCCACGGCGCGGACCTCATCCTTGAACAGCGCACGCAACGGTTCCACGAGCTCAAACTGCAGGTCCTCGGGGAGACCACCGACGTTGTGATGACTCTTAATGTTGGCTGCTCCCTCGCCTCCCCCGGATTCGACGACGTCCGGATAAAGGGTTCCCTGCACCAGGAACTTGATCGCTTCGCCGTCGGAGCCCGCCTCGCTGATCAGTGCCCGTTCGGCTTCTTCAAACGCGCGGATGAATTCGCGGCCAATGATCTTGCGCTTGGTTTCCGGGTCGGATACGCCGGCCAGCGCATCCAGGAAACGGTCGGTTTCTTTCGCAACATAGAGTTTGACGCCGGTTGCAGCGACAAAATCGCGCTCTACCTGCTCGGCTTCACCCTCGCGCAGCAGACCGTGATCAACGAAGACGCACCTCAGCTGGTCTCCGACGGCGCGGTGGACCAGCGCTGCTGCGACGGCCGAATCCACCCCACCGGACAAGCCGCAAATCACTCTGGCTCCGCCGATCTGGTCGCGGATCCGCTGGACCTGCTCCTCGACAATGTTCCCGGTGGTCCAGTTGGGCTGCAGCTTGGCGCCGTCGAACAGGAAATTTTCCAGCACCTGCTGACCGAAGTCCGAATGCTTGACTTCCGGGTGCCATTGCACGCCGAAGAGTGATTTTGCTTCGTTTGCGAAGGCCGCCACGGGCGCACTGGCCGTGCTGGCCAGGACCTCGAAGCCTTCTGGGGCCTGCTGGACGCTGTCGCCATGGCTCATCCAGGCGTTCTGGTGGTTCGGAGTTCCGGCTAAAATGGACCGTCCGTCCCCCACCGTCGTAATATCCGTTGCGCCGTATTCCCGCAGTCCGGTCTGTGCCACGGTCCCGCCCAGCGCAGCTGCCATAGCCTGGAACCCGTAGCAGATCCCCAACACCGGAACGCCTGTTTCGAAGAGATCCGCACCAACGGAGGGAGCGCCGTCGGCATAGACGCTGGACGGACCGCCGGAAAGGATGATGGCCACCGGATTCTTCGCGAGCAGCTGCTCGGTGCTCAGGGTATGCGGCACCACTTCCGAATAGACGTTGGCCTCGCGGACGCGGCGGGCAATCAGCTGGGCATACTGGGCGCCGTAGTCGACGACGAGGACGGGCTGCTGCGAAGTCTGGGCGATAGCGGGGGTAGTCACCCATCAATCTTAACCCAAGGCAGCCCAACCCCGCCCGTGCCTGAGCGCCGGGACAATTTCCGGCCCACCGCGGTCCCCGTCAGGACCACGCGCGCCATCGACCCCAGGAAGCCCGCAGCGGCCCAAGCGCCGGTTCGGTCAGTACCGTTTGGAAGCGGTGGGGAAGGCGGCCAGTTCGGCCTCGACCTGTTTATGGATCCGGATCTCCAGGAAGAAGGACAGGAACGGGATGACACCGCCCAAGGCGATCAGGATGAACTTGCGGAACGGCCAGCGCATCAGGGACCAGAGCCGGAAGTCCGCAATGAGGTAGACCACGTACATCCAGCCATGCACAATCAGCACGGCAGTAGAGATATTAAAGCCGCCGATCACGCTGAATCCGTTTTCCTGCACCGCGGCGAAGCCGAGGCCATGGCTGGCTCCTGTCGCCGCATCCGTTCCGCCGGCCATGAGCACGGAGTGGAAGCCGTAGCGCACCACGAGTTCGATGGTCAGCAGGAGCAGCATCGAACCCGTCAGGTAGGCCAGCGTCTTATACAGCCCGAGGGCGGACCGGATCTGCGCGGCGGTCCCGCCGAACCGTCGTTTGGGTGCCTTGGATGGAGCGCTCATTGATGTACCTCACTGGATTGTTGGACGGAAGTTCCGCCCTCGTTTCGGGTCCCGTCGTCGTCGCCGGTATGGTCTCCGCCGTCGCCGCCGTAATCGTCGCCGCCGTCGTCGTAATCGTCATCGTCCTCGGGATCCATAGTCCGACGGTAGGCATCCGAGACCAGCCGCCACCACAGGAACACCGCAAAACCGGCAAAAACCACCCACTCGACCGCGTAGAAAATATTGAGCCAATTGATCGGCGAGACATCCGGCTGGGCAGTCACCGTGATGGCCTTGAGATCACCGGCCACCGCATGTGCCCCGACGTCCTGACCGGCGGCAAGCTCGCTGTTGGAAATGATGAAGCCCGGGTAGCTGCTGACCTGCCAGAGGTTGATCAGCTGCGCCGTGGACAGGGCAGCCACCTGCCCGGCGGGAACGTTGGCCTTGGGGTTGGGCGCCTCGGAAGGGATGAGCCGGCCGGCCAAAGTGATCGGGCCCGACGGCGGCGCCTTGGCTTCTGCGGTATCGCTCAGCCAGCCTCGGGCCACCGGAATGATGGTTTCCGCCGTCGCACCGGCACCCTTGAGGACCGGGGCGCCGTCGACGATAAAGGCGGTCACAACCCAGTAACCGTTGGCCCCACTCTGCAGCCGGTTTTGCACCAGCACCTGCCGCGACGCATCAAAGTGACCTTGCGCGGTAACCAGCTGATCTGCGGCATCGGCGTGCATCGGCACGCCCGGGTCCAGCACGGAGAGCAGAGGTTTGGTGCTTTCGAGCACGACCGGCGGAGCGTCCGTCCGCTCGGTGGAGCGGGAAAACTGCCACTGGCTAAGCAGAACAAAAACCCCGGATACGGCGAGCGCCAGGATGAGCGCGGCGATCCAGCGGGGTTTCAGGGCGGTTTTCAACACCCCTTAAAGGTACTTCTTCCGCCTGTAGAAGTCCCAATGCCCGGCCCTCGTGCGCACCGGGTCGCCAAGGAACCGGCGCGGCCTGAAACCGGTCACATCTGCGCAGCGTTGGCAGATAAGTCCGCGCAGGGGTGCCCATGCGCACTGACGGCTCCCGACGCTGCGCAGGTTTGACCGGTCCGCGGCACCGGACGGAGGATACCGGCCCAAAGGCGCCACCATGAGGACACGAACCGGACACCGGTCGGATGTGTACCGCGGACTGTCGGCAAAAAGTGCGCAAGATCACGATTTGATTACGAATTTCATTGTTCCGCGGCGCGGCGTACAACCCGGCTTAGGCTGAATCTTTGTGCGTACATTCCCTTACCCCGTGGCGACCGGCCCGGATGTGCGCTCTCCACTTCGTTATCTGTGGTGGCTGGCCCGCCAGCAATGGGCCTCGCTGACGGCCGGAATGGTCTTCGGCTCGGTCTGGATGCTCAGCCAGGCGCTGGTTCCCCTGGTTTTAGGCAAGGCCCTGGACCAGGGAATTCTCGGTGGGGATTTCGCTGCGCTGCTGGCCTGGACGGGAGTGCTGCTGCTGCTGGCCGTGATCCAGTCCGTCTTCGCCGTGCTTCGGCACCGTATCTCCGTCAGTAATTGGCTGCAGGCGGCGTTTCGGTCCATCCAGCTGGTCGGCCACAAGATCACCTACAGCGGGGATGCCCTGCCGCGGAAATTCTCCACCGGAGAGGTAGTATCCACGGCCGCCTCGGACGCCACCCGGATCGGGCAGATTTATGACACCTTCGCCAGGCTCACCGGTTCGGTTTTGTCCTACATTGTTGTCACAGTCCTCGTGGCGCAGATTTCCTTGACCCTGGGGATCACCGTTCTGGTGGGCGTGCCGGCATGCTGCGCCATGCTGCTGTTCATCATCCGCCCGCTGCAGAGCCGGCAGAGGGCGCAGCGTGAGGAATCCGGCAAGATGACCGCCGTGGGCGCGGACACCGTGGCCGGACTGCGCGTGCTGCGCGGGATCGGCGGGGAGCACATCTTCGTGGGCCGCTACAAGAAACGGTCGCAGGCAACCCGGCAGACCGGCAACGATGTAGCCCGCTCACTCGCCACGCTGGAAGCCACCCAGCTGCTGGTCACCGGTGGTTTTGCGGTGCTCTTCACGTGGTTGGGTGCCTCGCTGGCAGTCACGGGCCAGATCTCGCCCGGGCAGCTGGTCTCACTTTATGGTTTCGCCGTTTTCCTGGTGACGCCGGTCCGCTCCGTGGCCCAGGCCGTCTCCTCCGCCATCCGCGCCGTGGTGGGCGCACGGAAGATCATCAATGTCCTGGGCACCGACTCCGCGGTGCGGACGCCGACGGATCCGGAGCCCGCCCCGCAAGCGGCCGCTTCCTTATACGACACCGCGTCATCGGTGGAGATTGCTCCTGGCCTGCTGACCGCCGTCGTCTCCGGGAATCCTGCCGATTCGGCGGCCCTGGCCGAGCGGTTGGGCCGCTTCGATGATGACACTCTCAGCACGACGCCGGTGCTGTGGGGCCAGAGCGCGCTGCACCGCGTTCCGTTGGAACAGGTGCGCCGGCGGATCGTCTTCAGCGAGGCGGATCCGCAATTATTTACCGGCACCTTACGCGAGGGGTTGGATCCGCAGCACAAGCACGACGACGCCGATGTGCTGGCCGCGCTGGATGCCGCCAGTGCGCTGGACATCCTGGAAGGTGTGGAGGAAGGGCTGGACCACCAGGTCACCGAACGAGGTCGGTCCTTTTCCGGGGGCCAGCGCCAGCGTCTGGCGCTGGCCCGTGCCCTTTTGACCGAGGCTCAGACGTTGCTGCTGGTGGAGCCCACCAGCGCTGTGGACGCCCATACCGAGGCGCGGATCGCAGTCCGGCTGGCAGCAGCGCGTGGCCAGGGACGCACCACCGTCGTGGTGACGGCCAGCCCGCTGATGCTCGGCGCCATGGACCATGTGGTGTTCCTGCGGGACCAAACAATGGCGGCCGCCGGCACGCACCGCGAACTGCTGGAAAACTCCGACTACAGGGACGTGGTGATCCGCGGTGAGTGACACCGAGGCCGAACAACTTAATATCTCCACCTCCCCGGACTCTCCCGGCGCAACGGCCGAAATCAGCACCAAATCCGGTCGGAAGACCCGCGCGCGCTCCCGCGGCCGCTCCGGAGCGGGCACCGGAGCCCGAACTGGATCCCGGACCGGAGCGGGCACTGAGGCGCTGCAGAACGGTCAGCTCCCGGTTTCCGATTCCCCCCAGGTCCGGGCCGAAACACGGCGCCTGCTTTCAATGCACCGCACCGCGCTGATCAAGGTGGTGGCCCTGTTCGTGCTGGCTGCCATCGCTGGCCTGGCGGGCCCGGTTTTGCTGAAACTGATTGTCGACGGCGTAGCCGCGGGGACCACAGTTGGCTACGTCAGCATGCTCGCCCTGGTGATGGCCGGCTTTGTGGTGCTGCAGGCGGTCCTGCAGCGCCTGGCGATGGCAGCGTCCATGATCGCCGGCGAAAAGGTCTTTGCGCAGCTGCGCGAGGAGTTCATGGACCAGGTCACGGCCCTGCCGCTGTCCACGGTGGAAAAGGCCGGCACCGGCGACTTGGTCTCGCGCACCACTAATGACGTGGAGGCGGTCTCCTTCGCGGTCCGCTTTGCGGTTCCGCAGATCCTGGTTTCCGCCATCACCGTGCTCCTCACTGTGGCAGCCGCCGCCGTAGTCTCCCCTGTCACGGCGATCGCGCTGCTGGCCGGCGCTCCGCTGATGATTCCGGTAACGCGCTGGTACCTGAAACGATCGGCCGCCGGGTATCTGACGGAGCGGGAAAGCTATTCCGTGGTCAATGGCGCTATTACGGAAACCATTGAGGGCGCCCGTACGGTGGATGCACTGAGCCTGGGTCCCCTGCGCCGGCGGTCCATTGATAATGCGCTGCTGGGCAGTTTCCGGGCGGAGCGCTATACACTCTCGCTGCGCAGTGTCTTGTTTCCGGCCACCGAATTCGCCTTCTACCTGCCCGTGGCGGTGGTCCTGCTGTGGGGCGGCTGGCTGGCTGCTCAAGGGAACGTGACCCCGGGCGTCGTTGCCGCCGTCGCCCTGTACGCTCTCCAGCTCATCGACCCCGTCAACACCCTGATCATGTGGCTCGACGAACTCCAGGTCGGCGCCTCCTCCCTGGCGCGCATCACCGGAATCCGTAACGTTCCCGCAGACCGTACGGCGTCCGGCGTGCTTCCGAAGGGTCAGGATATCCACGTTCAGGCCGCCCGCTACGCCTACCGGCCGGGGCACGATGTGCTCCATGGCGTGGACCTGCACCTGGTACGCGGTGAGCGCCTCGCCGTGGTGGGGCCCTCGGGGGCTGGAAAGTCAACGCTTGGCCGGTTGATTGCCGGCATTCATCCACCCACTGGCGGCTCGGTGCAGGTGGGCGGTGTTCCGCTGGTCGATCTGCCCCTGGACGAACTGCGACGCCAGGTGGCCCTGGTCACTCAAGAGCACCACGTCTTTGTCGGCAGCGTGGCAGACAATGTGCGCCTGGGCAAGGCGGACGCCGACGGCGCCGAAATTGAACAGGCGTTGGACGACGTCGGCGCGCTGGGCTGGGCGCGCGCCCTGCCGGAGGGGCTGGAGACGGAGGTCGGATCCGGGGCATATGCGCTGACGCCTGCCCAGGCGCAGGAGCTGGCCCTGGCCCGGTTGATCCTGGCCGATCCACACACGTTGGTGCTGGACGAGGCCACCTCGCTGATCGACCCGCAGGCGGCCCGGGACCTGGAGCGCTCGCTCAGCGCGGTTCTTAAAGGCCGCACAGTAGTGGCAATTGCGCACCGTCTGCATACCGCCCATGACGCGGACCGGGTTGCCGTCGTGGAGGGCGGCAGGATCATAGAACTAGGACCGCATGAGCAGCTGCTCGCGCTCGGTGGATCCTACGCGTCACTGTGGCATTCCTGGCACACGCAATAGGGGCGGTCCGAGGGTGCGGCGGTCCGGAGCGTTCCGTGGCCGGAGCGACCCGGGGCCGGAGCGACCCGGGGCCGCGGATGGTCAGTGGTCAGTGGTCGAAGAACACCAGGGTCGAATTGATCAGTTCGGCGATGACCTCCGCGTCATGGGCCCGGCGCAGCGACTCGCGGAAGTTCTCCTTGAACAGCGAGCGCGCCAGCGTGGCCAGCACCTCGAGATGCTCGGAAAAGGAACTGGCCGGTGTGGCGATCAGCAACACCACGGTGGCGGGACCGTCCATTGCTCCGAAGTCAAGACTGTAACCATGCCGGGTGACCCCCACGGCTATCGACGTCCTGGTCACAAATTCGCTGCGCGCATGCGGCATGCCGATCCCGCCCGGCAGACCGGTGGCCATCTGGTGCTCGCGTGCATTGACCTGCGCCAGAAAACCGGCCAGATCGCTGATCCGTCCAGCCTGAAAGAGCCGTTCCGCCAGCTGCGCCGCAGCGTCCTTCTTGGAAACAGCCTCCATTTCCAGGATGACCAGCTCCGGTGTCGTCAGTAATGCGTCATAGCGTTCCAGCGGGCCCTCTGTCATATCTGCCTTTCGGGCGTGCGTGCACGGTGTTCGCGTGCACTACGTTACAGATCCCGCGCCCCGCTCTCCACACTCAGCCGGGCCGCATCCGCTGACGCATCGTCGGGCTGCTGCTGGCTTAGACGCTCAGCTTCCACGCGCGCCACGTAGTTTTCGATTTCGCTCTCCTGCTGCTCACCGCTCCAGCCCAGGATCCCGCTCATCAGCTTCGCCACGACGGGGGCCGCCGCCACGCCCCGATCCCAGGATTCGATGGAGATCCGCGTCCGTCGGGTCAGGACATCCGTCACGTGCAAAGCCCCCTCGTGCGTGGCCGCGTACACCACCTCAGCCCGAAGATAATCGTCGGCACCCGGAAGCGCCTGGCCCAGCTCTGCGTCGTCGGCGATCAGTTTCAGGACGTCGGCTGCCATCGAGCCGTAGCGATTGAGCAGATGCTCCACCCGCGCCACATGCACGCCCGTCTCCTCCGCTGTGCGGTTCCGCCGGTTCCACGCCGCCTTGAAACCCTCCGCGCCGAGCAATGGAATGGTGGCCGTGACACTGGCCGGGACCTTCTCATCCAGCGTTCGGGTGGCTTCATCCACCGCATCCTTGGCCATCACCCGGTAGGTGGTCCATTTACCGCCAGCTACCACCACCATGCCGGGTACCGGGTGCGAGACCACATGCTCACGGGAAAGTTTCGCGGTGGAATCACTCTCCCCGGCCAGCAATGGGCGCAGCCCGGCGTACACGCCCTCCACATCCTCCCGGGTGAGGGGCCGTTTGAGCACCTTGTTGACGTGTTCGAGCAGATAATCAATGTCTTGGGCGGAGGCAGCCGGATGAGCCTTGTCCAGCTGCCAGTCGGTGTCCGTGGTGCCAATAATCCAATGCCGCCCCCAGGGGATCACGAAGAGCACGGATTTCTCGGTCTGCAGGATCAGCCCCACGGTGGATTGGAACCGGTCCCGCGGCACCACCAGATGGATGCCCTTGGACGCGCGGACCTTCAGCTGCCCGCGGTCGGTCACCATCCCCTGGGTATCATCCGTCCAGACGCCGGTGGCGTTCACGACCTGCTTGGCACGGATATCGAACTCGCTGCCGTCCAGATTATTGCGGACCTTCGCCCCCACCACGCGCTCGCCCTCGCGCAGGAAGTCCACCACGCTGACCTGGTTGACTGCGTGCGCTCCATAGCTCGCAGCGGTCCGGACCATATTCGCCACATAGCGTGCGTCGTCCACCTGTCCGTCGTAGTAGCGGATGGAGCCGATCATTGCATCGTCTTTAAGACTGGGAGCAGCGCGCAAGGTAGCCTTCTTGCTCAAATGCTTATGCATCGGCACGCCACGGCTGTTACCGGATGTCAGGCCCAGCGTGTCGTAGAGCAGGATGCCCGCGCCAACAAAGGGACGCTCAATAAACCGTTTGGTCAGCGGATACAGGAAGGGAACCGGCCGGGTTAGGTGCGGGGCAATGCGCTGCAGCAACAGCCCGCGCTCTTTGAGCGCCTCGGTGACCAGCGCGAATTCCAGCATTGGCAGGTACCGCAGACCGCCGTGAATCAGCTTGGAGGAGCGCGACGACGTTCCCGCGGCCCAGTCGTTGGCTTCCACAATGCCGACCTTCAAACCCCGGGTCACCGCATCGAGTGCGGAACCAACGCCGACGACGCCGCCGCCGACCACCAGAATGTCCAGTTCAGCGCCGGGATCGGAGGTTGCCTTCAGCGCTGCCAGCGCGGCTTCGCGTGCCTTGGGGCCAAGCTCACCGGTGGGACGTGCTGGAACAGACATGCGGACCTCCTGAAGACGCAAGAAAACTCGTGCTTTCACCCTACGTCCTGGAGCTCCGGAAAGGCAGTGTCCAAAAAAGGCAGCGCACGTGAACTTATCGGTCAGGCTCCTTGGGTCAGGGCGAGACCACGACCTCGACGCGCTGGAATTCCTTCAGGTCGGAATACCCGGTAGTGGCCATCGAACGGCGTAGCGCCCCGATCAGGTTCGAGGTGCCGTTGGCCTGGTGCGCCGGCCCGAACAGCACCTCGTTCAACGGCCCCACGCTGTCCAACCGAACCCTGTCCCCGCGCGGCAGTTCCGGGTGGTGTGCCTCGGCGCCCCAATGCCAGCCCTGCCCCGGCGCCTCGTCCGCACGGGCCAATGCCGCGCCGAGCATGACGGCGTCCGCGCCCATCGCAATCGCCTTGACGATGTCGCCGCTCGAGCCCATGCCGCCGTCGGCAATGACATGCACATACCGGCCGCCGGACTCATCCATATAGTCCCTACGCGCACTGGCGACGTCGGAGATGGCGCTGGCCATTGGAGCCCTGATGCCCAGGGCGCGGCGGGTGGTGGTGGACGCGCCGCCGCCGAACCCCACCAGGACGCCGGCCGCGCCGGTTCGCATCAGGTGCAGTGCGGGAGTGTAGCCGGCCGCACCGCCCACAATAACGGGGACATCAAGCTCGTAAATAAATTGCTTGAGGTTCAGTGGCGCCGCCGTCTTGGAGACGTGCTCGGCGGAGACAGTGGTTCCCCGGATGACAAAAATATCCACCCCTGCGGCCACCACGGTCTCATAGAATTCCTGCGTGCGCTGCGGCGTCAGCGCCCCGGCCACGGTCACTCCTGCCGCCCGGATCTCGGCCAAGCGGGAGGTGATCAGTTCGGGCCGGACCGGTGCAAGGTAGAGTTCCTGCAGGCGCCGGGTTGCCGCCGGATTCGTGGCGGTGGATTCCAACGCCGCAATTTCGTCCAGAACCGGCTGCGGATCTTCATATCGTGTCCACAGTCCCTCCAGGTCAAGGACGCCCAGGCCGCCCAGGCGTCCCAGGGCAATGGCTGTGGCGGGCGACATTACCGAATCCATCGGTGCGCCGATGACCGGAGTTTCAAACTGGTAGGCGTCAATCTGCCATTTCACCGAGACATCTTTCGGGTCCCTCGTCCGTCGGGACGGAATTATCGCGATGTCATCCAGGGAGTAGGCGCTGCGCCCACGCTTGCCGCGGCCAATCTCAATCTCGTAAGTCACTGCTCAAGGTTAGCGCAGGTGCGCATGCTGTTCCCGCACCAGGTAGAGACATCGGCCCACGGCCGCCCGGGCCCCGGACCGAGGAACGAGGTGTGGGAGCGGCTGGGACTATTTCGAGCCGTAGTTGGGCGCTTCCACCGTCATCTGGATGTCGTGCGGGTGGGATTCCTTCAGCCCGGCGGCGGTAATGCGGACAAATTTTCCCTTCGCCTTCAGCTCCGGCACGGTGCGCGCTCCGGTGTAGAACATGGTCTGGCGCAGCCCGCCAACCAACTGGTAGGCCACCGAAGACAACGGTCCGCGATAGGCTACCCGGCCCTCGATGCCTTCCGGAATGAGCTTGTCGTCCCCCGACACATCGGCCTGAAAGTAGCGGTCTTTGGAATACGACGCGCTCTTGCCGCGGGTCTGCATTGCCCCCAGCGAGCCCATGCCCCGATAGGTCTTGAACTGTTTCCCATTGACGAAAATCAGCTCACCCGGAGCCTCCTCGGTGCCTGCCAGGAGCGAACCGAGCATCACCGTATCCGCACCCGCTACCAGCGCCTTGCCGATATCGCCCGAATACTGCAGGCCGCCGTCGGCAATCAGGGGCACACCGGCAGGAATGGCTGCCTTGGCCGATTCGTAGATGGCCGTGATCTGCGGAACGCCGACTCCGGCCACCACCCGGGTGGTGCAGATTGAGCCCGGGCCCACACCGACTTTAATGCCGTCCGCGCCCGCATCGATGAGCGCCTGCGCGCCTTCGCGGGTTGCAGCCTGGCCGCCGATGATGTCCACGTGCGCCGCGGCGGGCTCGGCCTTCAGCCGTGCGATCATCTCCAGCACGCCCTGGCTGTGCCCGTTGGCCGTGTCCACGAACAAGGCGTCCACGCCGGCGTCGACCAGCTTCATGGCACGCTCCCAGCCGTCGCCGAAGAAGCCAATCGCGGCGCCGACGCGCAACCGGCCTTCGTCGTCTTTGGTGGCCAGCGGGTACTGCTCGGCCTTCGTGAAGTCCTTGACCGTGATCAACCCGCGCAACCGGCCGCCGTCGTCCACCAGCGGCAGCTTTTCGATCTTGTTCCTGGCCAATAGACCGGAGGCATCCGCGCGGCTGATTCCGACTTTGCCGGTGATCAGGGGCATCTTCGTCATGACCTCGTGGACCAGGCGGTGCGCGTATTCGGTCTCCGGGATGAAGACCGTGTCCCGGTTGGTGACGATGCCCAGCAGCTTGCCGTCGTCGTCGACGACGGGCAGACCCGAGACGCTGTAGTGCCGGCACAGATCGTCCAGTTGCTGCAGCGAGGCCTGCGGGCCAATGGTCACGGGATTGGTGATCATCCCCGACTCGCTGCGTTTCACCCGGTCCACCTGCTCGGCCTGGTCATCAATCGAAAGGTTCCGGTGCACCACACCCAGGCCGCCCTGGCGCGCCATCGCCACGGCCATCCGGGACTCCGTGACCGTGTCCATGGCCGCGGAGAGCAGCGGCGTGTTGACAGTAATGCGCCGGGACACACGTGAACCGGTGTCCGCGTCGGAGGGAATCACATCCGTATGGCCGGGCAGCAGCAGCACGTCATCGTAAGTGAGACCGATGAAGGCAAAGGGATCATGGATTTCGGGCTGGGTCATGAGGGCTCCTCAGCGGTCGCGCAATGTGGGGGTCTATCCATCGTAAAACGAAAGCCGGCGCAGCCCTATTCCTGCACCGGTCAGCGGCCTACCCCCAGCCGGTCACAGCGAGCAGCCGTTGCTCAAATATGGGCGCCATGGATTGCGTGTATGTCTTGGTCAGGTGGTTGTCATCCTTGTAGACATACACGTTCCCCACCACGGCCGGGCATACGCCGTCGGCACAGATGTAATCGCTCATATCCATCAGGAACAGCCCCGGCAGCTTTCCCTGCAGGTCATCCAGCGGGGAAGTAGCGGCCAGGCTTTCGGACAGCGGCGGGTTGCATGCCGGGGCGGTAGCCCCTTTCTGGGCCGCGCAGTCGGCCATATTGATAGTGAACCGCGGATTGTCCCTGATGCCCACCACCTGGATACCGGCGTCCGTGAAACCCCGGATCCCGTCCAGATACCCGGGAACCTCCATCTCATAGGGACTGTTCTGCAACGTCAGGGATGCGACGGTGAAGACGGCATCCGGATGTAGCGCCAGCACATATTCGCGGTCCTGGGCATTGAATTCGTTGCAGTCCGCTGCGCGGGTGGACGAGTCAGCCCCGTACCGGCAGCCGTCCTTAATCATCATGACAATCTGCCAGTTGTGCGCCGCGGCCAACGCGTCCCAGTCCGGCAGCCACTGCTGGGAGTGCGAGTCACCGAGCACCACGATGGTTTTGGCCGGTGTTCCCTCCGGTGTTCCCGCCGGTTTGTTCGCGTGGCAGATCTGCGCCAGCAGCGCCGATGCCGGGGCCAACCGGCCGGTGCAGTCGCCGTCAATGGTGGCGAATTCATTCTTCAATTGCGCCGGCGCCGGGATGGCCTTGGCGCTCGGCGACGGCGTGCCGGCAAATCCCGGTTCCAGTGCCGCCGCTCCCGGATTGTCCGTAGCGGGCTGCGCCGCCACCGCCGCGTCGTAGGCATCGATGTGGTTCTGCCACAACGCCGCCGGAGCTGCCAACAGTGCGCCACAAGCCACCAGAACGACGGCGGCGCGCCAGACGTGATGCTCCGGCCACTCCCAGCGGCGCAGCGGCGTTTCCACAAATTTCGTGGTCAGGAACGCCAAGGCGATGGACGCCGCGACGATGGCCAGGCCCTGCCACAGATTAACGGCCGACCGGTCGATTGCCACCAGCACAATAACCAGCAGCGGCCAGTGCCACAGGTACAGCGCATAGGAAACATTGCCCATGGCGACCAGTGGCTTGGCCGAGAGGATCCGGTCCACGCCCAACCTGCTGCCGGTCTGCCCGGCGATAATGATGAATGCCGCGGATAGTGTCGGCCAGAGCGCAATGTAGCCGGGGAACTGCTGGTCAACGGTAAGAATGAGGCCGCAGCTGATCATCGCCGCGATCCCGATCCAGCCCATCAGCACCCGGACGGCGCGGGGGAACTTCAGATACGGCAGTGCCAGTGCCAGCAGCGAGCCGAGCGCAAATTCCCAGAGCCGGGCCCGGGTGTCGAAGTAGGTGTACGCCTGGTTTTCAGCCGTATGCCGGACGGAGAAGGCCAGCGAGAAGGCGAAGACAATCGAGAAGATCACGGCCAGCGCAGACCGGTACGTCAGCCGGCTTCGGCGCTGCGGCAGCCGGTTCTGCACGGCGGACGTGCGCCCAATGCCTCTGATGACCTGCAGCAGCAAGGCGGTGGCGGCGAAGATCAGCGGCCACAGGATAAAGACCTGCCCCTGGATGGACAATGACCAGAAATGCTGCAGCGGGCTGGCACCCGAATGGTCAATGGCGTAATAGTCCACCGCGTTATCAGCCAGCACCCAGTTCTGGAAGTACAGCAGTGAGGACCATGCCTGCTGCAGTATGTCCGGCCAGCGCCGCGGCGGCAGGAAGGCCCAGGTGCCGATCAGCACCGCAATCAGAACGACGACGGCGGCAGGCAGCAGCCGCTTGAAAAGGTGCAGCCAGTGCCGGATCAGCCGCAGCGGCTCTCCGCGCTCCACCTTGCGGGTGAATTGCAGCGTCATCAGGAAGGCGGAAATGAGCAGGAAGACATCCACGCCGCCGGAGACCCGGCCCAGCCAGATGTGGTAAGTCACCACCATCAGCACGGCCAGGGCGCGCAGGCCTTGTACCTCGGGGCGGAAGCCCTTCTTTTGTTGTGTCGACATTACTTTCCGTCCTCCCAGCCGGTGAACGCGAAGAATGCGCGCGGCACCACCGGTGTGAGCGTCTTGAGGTAGGTTCGGGTGAGGTGCTTGCCGTCCCTGCAGACCAGCACATTGCCGATCAGACCAGGCAGCTGTCCCCGGGGCAGGAATAGCCCTAAGGTTCTTGGCCGCACAGTCCGGTCCGGACCCGAGCGGAGCCTGGTCGAAGCGGGGCGTGTCCCGGCCCCGGGGGCCCGTCGTGACCAAAACATCGGATTTATTACCCTTGTCACGCTTGCTGATCGCCTAAGGGTTACCAAAAGTCCTTACTATGTTACCGGAATGTAACCCCTTAATTCACTTCACTACGAACAGCACAGGGAGCACACGTGACACTGCTGATCCGGGCCGTCGTTCCGGCCGGCTTGACTACGGGGGTAGTGAATGCGGCGCAGAGTTTCGCCGGCACCGCCGGTGTTGTTGTCTTTGACCATGCATCCGTACTCCCGCCCGGTGACGTGGTAGAGATCCTGTGCGTGCGTGAATCTGTCGATGAGCTCCTGGACAGCCTCGAGGGGATGGGCATTGTTAAGGTTGGTTCCGTTAGCGTCAGCGAACCGGGCCTGGTGCTTTCCGAGCGGGTAGACGAGGCCGAACAAGCCGCGCCTGGTGAAGGCGCCGATGCGATTATCTGGGACGAAGTGGAAGCCCACACGGGCGAGGATTCCAAATTGAGTTGGAGCTTTCTGGCCTTCCTGGTGATTGCTCTGCAGTTGGCCGGTATTGGCATTGTGACCAATTCCACGATCGCCATTGTCGGTGCCATGGTCGTTGGACCGGAGTTCGGCCCGCTGGCGGGAATTGCCCTCGGGCTGGTGAACCGCCGCTGGGCGCTGGCGAAGAGTTCGGCGCTGGCCCTGGGCGTTGGTTTCCCGGTCGCGATGGCCGTCACGGCGGGCGCGGCCTGGCTGTCGGTTCCGCTGGGCTTAGTCGATCAAAGCTTCCTGCAGCACGGCAGCCCCGCCACGGAGTTCATTTACCACCCGGGGCCGTACTCGTTGATCGTAGCGATGCTCGCAGGAGCTGCGGGAATGCTGTCCCTGATCGGGCGTAAATCCGCTGTCCTGGTGGGCGTCTTCATTTCGGTGACCACTGTCCCGGCCGCCGGCTATGTCGCCGTCGCCCTGGTGTTGGGGGAACCGGCCCAGGCGGCCGGTTCGGCGCTGCAGCTGGTATTGAATCTGACCGGCATCATCATTGCCGCCGTCGCCGTGTTGGTCTTCTACTGGTGTGTCTCCAAAATAAGTAATGAGTGTGGGTTTAAGCTGGGTTTATGTCGAGACCAGCTGCTGCGTTGTTGTTGTCCGAGGCTGAGCGTTCTGTGTTGGAGGCTTTATCGAAGTCCCAGGTTGC
>NZ_JADNYM010000029.1 GCF_015708085.1 Arthrobacter terrae
AGGACATAAGTGGGTGCCCCGCCAGCGATGCGGAAAGACCTATCCAGGGCCGCGAACACGGACGGCGCCGTCCTATCCCGCAAAGCGATGACGATCCGGAACCGTGACCACGCCAGCCAGGCAACGAACAACACCGTCTTCACACCGTCAATATAAGGGCCGTCTCCGAAATCATATTGTAGCCAGCCGCCAGGCTCCGTGACCCACGGCCGGTGCACGCGCACCCGCCCGAGCTTCCACTCGGCCTTGACCTGGGCCATCGCGCGGCGGGTGGAACGCTCAGACCCCGCATAGCCCATGCCCACCAGCTTTTGGTGGGTGACATCGGCCCGGATCCGGCCCCGTGTCCTTTCCACGAGCTCCTCGATCTTGGGCAGGTACTCATCAGTGATCTTGTCCCGGGCCACCGGCTCCGCCAAGGGCCGCCCGGCATCGCGGGCGGCGACGTGCTTGGCCACGGTGTGATGCGAACAGCCCGTCAGCTGGGCTGCGGCACGCAACGACTTCGTGAGATCATACGCTTCAAGAATTTCCATGATTTCTCCGTCAGACTTCATACAGAGCCTCTTCCTGGTTTGGTTTGGTGCGACTAGACACCGACATCAAACCCCAGGAAGGGGCTCCCGCCGTTAACAACACGGCGATGCTAGAAAATAAGAGTGGGCAGATCTCATGGCCACCAATGGGCATTTCTGCTGGCCATCAGTGGGCAGTTACGTGGCCGCCTATGGGCAGTTTGCCATGGCCACTAACATTAACTGCTTGCTGTAACTCTTCACGGTGATTTTCAGAGACTTCCTCCTTCAGTCGCGCATATATTTTGTTGAGAACGTCGTCACCGCTGATGAGTTCCTGGAAGTCATTCATATACGCAGCAGAACTCGCCCACAGCACTCGGTTCCCGAGAATGCTCTTCAGTCCGGCTCCATCGCTGTAATGCCAGACGAGACCGCCGCCACCCATCATTTCTCTGTCGAACATTTTTCACTCCCAGGCGTCAACCACAGACGATGTTAAGCGGCTAGTTTGTGGTTCAGGCTATCGGATTGTAATCGGTGTGGGACGGATGCATTCCGCGTGTGTTCCTTCAGGTTCTCCCTCTAAGGGGTGTCAGTGGCCAGTAGTTTGCGCCTTGGGACGGCCAGTCGGAACGCTGGGCCCCTCTCGGCGCAGCCACGGGGTCATGCGAAGGCAGTGTCAATGAAGGCGGTGTCATTGACGGTTGACGCTTCTCAGCCCGCGATGGCCCATGAGGGCATGTCGATGACCAGCGCAACCTAGACGAAAGCCTGAACACACCGATAAATAGGTGAAGTCCGTGATCCAGGTATGGTTTGCGACGTCGCGCTTTAGCAGGTCCCTGGCCCTGCAGCTGTCTTGGCCTTGGACGGTAGTGCAGTTTTTGCGTCCTCGCACGAGCCAGCGGATCCGCCGCCGATGGTGACAACGGCATGTTAGGCCAAGCCTTCGGGGGAGCGCCCGACGAGAGTAATTCCAGGTCAACATCTGTTCCGCCGGGGACGTCCGCGGCGGACAGCCAGGCTTTAAACGGTTACTGCAGCATCCATGTTTGCGCAGCCCTCAGTAGATCGGCGGATGGTATGACGGTACCGAAGCGGTAAGGGTGAGTTGGCGAAGTCGCAGATCCAATCCAATCCAAGCTCGCGCCGCAAAACTCGTAAGCCGTTGGGTGGGTGGACGGGCGGTCGGATCGTTGGCGTGGTTGGTGTCAATGCCCGGCCGGAGGTGCCTTCGGACTGGCGTGTTCCTGGCTCGTGGGAGTTCTCCTTGGAGGCGCCACGTGCAACCATTGGCTGGTTCTCATCGAATTAGGAGTGGTCGGCCCTACCATCGTTGTAATCGGCTGGCCAACGGCTGCCGAGAAGGCCAGAACGAAAATCATTTATGCACTGACAGGCCTGCTCAATATTTTGTCTGCCTTAGTCATTCGACACTTCCCCCTGGCGCCCATTTCGAGGGTGACACCATAATGGAGACGCCGTCGATCTGTTTTGCCGGACGCGTGGGGGCGGGACAGGATGAGCGGTATGACTCGCTCTACACGCACGTGTGCGACGCGCGGCCCTTCTTCGAAGCCCGATAATACTCTGCAGCTTCCTTCTCCGTGATTTCACGGCGCGCGGACAACGTCAACCCCTAACCCATCCCACCAAGAGCGCCGGCCGTGACCGGAGATTTCGCGAGTATTCCTCAAATAAGTTGCTTATGTGCGCTTGGCTCCGCCGTGGCAGGGGAAAATTTTGTGTTGCCGCCACCTATGATGATGGGTCGCTGGTGTGGTTGGTAGCCACGGGGCACACTTAGGGGTGCATTCTGGCCGTCCCCGTCCTTGCCTTGGTGCCTGTCGGGAATGGGCGCTAATGTACCGGCACGAGCTTCCGGGGCTCCTCATCGCTGAATCGTTCGGCGTACCCGTTTTCCAATTGCGACACGCGCGCGCGCAGCAGTTCGCAAGTCGTCCTAAAACCAGTCATCCCGGCTCACACACTAGGATCTGGGAGACACGCCCTAGGGGCTCCCAGCTGTTAGAATTTTGGCGCCGGAATCACCTTCGATAGCGAAACGGTAGCCCCGTCTGCGGCGCAAGCATTAGCGATCCGGTCAAGTGTGGTGTTGTACGTCTCAGCGAGGACCCGGCCCGTCGACAATTCCATGTCTGTGGGATCTGCAGGGATGGTCGACACAAGCGCGGTGATTCTTTCCTTCACGGTGCCAGTTGTCGTCAGCCCGGCTTTGTCCATCTCGTTAACGGCCGCTGCCTCTGCTGCCTTCCATTGCTCGGCGGTCAAGCTCTTCTTGCCGTCGGTCATGTAGCTGGATAGCTGGTTATTTGCTTTTGCGAAAGCTTTGCAGCCAGCCGCGTTCGGGTCCGCATTGGGGACAGCGGAAGGCGTGAGGGACTCCGACGTAATCGACGGAGATGCGGGCACAGCCATCGAGGACCCAAATTGCGGGGCGACCTGCCCGGCGCAACCGGTCAAAAGTAGTGCGAGTGAAAGGGTCGCCATTGCCCCCATGAATTTGGCCTTCAATTGTCCCCCGATTGAGTTCTACGATGATTCGGTGCGGATACGTCCGATAGAACCATATACCGCTCCCTTAGTTCCCATGCACCGGTGAGCTTTTCGGGACTGCATCAACTCATCATGGCGAGAAGTGCGCCGGGGCATCGACCTCACCCACACCCAGCGCCATATGAGATACGCCAGGCCCGGCGTTCGCGAAGCGGTCCTGGCCACTGGATTCTGCCCCGCGGAGCCACATTCAGCGGTAGTGCCGAGCTGTAGTGGTGCTGGCAGGGATCCTGACCTCACGTTTTGACAACAAGGCCCAGCCACGGGGCCGCGTACTGACGCCGGGCCACCGGAACGGGTTGATTTCACCGGGTTCGCTCTGCCTGCACAGGTCCTCGGACAGGGAAGCAGCAGGGCGGCATGGCTAGGCAGGCCCATCCGGTTTCGGACCTTGGCCGTCACGCTTCAGGGGTGTCCGGGCAGGGTTTCACAGGCGATGAGATCGCCGTCGGGGTCGAGCCGGGCCAGGTCAAGCGGTGAAGTCGTAGTGTCTTAGTGATCTGGAGTGTTATGAGAAACTGTGGCTATGGGGATTTCGGACCGACCAGAGGCTATGTCGCTTGCTCATCGGGGCTTAGCAGCGGCTGTCTGGCGTGCTCTTGACTCAAGTCGACGCAAGTATATGCTTTCCTGTGCTGTTGCAGCTACCGAATCGCTACATTGGGCTTGCGCGCTTGACGAGCAGCTAAGAAGCGAAATCCCGGGCTATACATCTCGTCGAGATCGGGACAGTGATGGGCAGGTTCTGCCAGGTTTACGACATGCCCGAGATCGGGCGATGCACCAAGTCGTCATCACTGCGGCCGAGGACAATAGACCATTTCTCAAGCCACGAAATGGAATTTTTCATATAGCCACCTCATATCCGATCTGGACCCCCACGGATGCGCTTCCTGCCGCAAAAAAAGGCCACGGTCATGAAGATCGAGAAACTTCATACGAGGCGTACGTCGCCGAACGCCAAGTATCGGAGCCGCTGTTCCAAGCTCTTCGGTTCCTCACCCGCGAATTAGAAGGAAAGGTCACCTTGGTGCCCATCCACCAGCCTGCGTGGTACCAAGAACTTACACATGACGAAATGACTGTGATCAGCTCAGGGCCGTTGTTGCCCAAGTAAGTTGTCAGGTTTCTCGGTTTAGCCGTGGGCGCGTATGGTCCTGCTGAGGTGGCTGTAGCCGGCGGCACGGGTTACTCCGATGATCTTCCCCATGTTGATGCCTTGAGGGCCGGGTGCTCAAATCGCGGGCCCGCTTGTCGTTGTGATTGTGAGTGATTTCCTGTCGTCCTGCCTTGTCGCCATGGGAGGCGGCGGCGACCATGCCAGGCTGTGGCGCGTTCGGGGAACTGGTCGCGTTGTAGCTGGGCGAAGATAATGGGACCAAGGCTTGGGCCATGGTCCCACCCAGTTCGCTGTCGGTGGGGGTGGCGATGCCGTCGCCTTGAAGTGGTCGAGGAGTCCGAGCAAATGACGGGTGTTGTGCCCGAGCCGGTCCAGCTTCCCCACCGTGACTTCATCACTCCGGCTGGGGTAGCCCAGCATTCTGTCCAAATCGGGGGCAACTGCGCTAGCTCCGCTGATTCCGTGGTCGCGGTAGATGTGTCTGCATCCCGCGGGTTGCAGTTCCCCGATCTGCATTTCGGCGTCCTCGTCTGCGGTGCTGACACGCCATGACCAAGTCGAGTCAAGTGTCTTCCTCTCCAGCGTCCCATAAGAGGCTACTTTTCTCTAAGGATGCGAATGTCAGGATTGGATAAATTGTTGACGTAGCCCGAGGTTTCGACAGGCCGTAGGATTGCGGCACAAACGAAAGAAGGCAGGCAGTCCGGTCAAAGGTTGGCTTACGGGCGTGCTTGCTTCTCGATTCTTGGCTAGGCTCGTGGGGTGTCTACCGGTTGGAATCCACAAGTGATCGTGCTGAACGGCGGATCGAGCTCCGGCAAGTCCTCAATTGCCAGGGCGCTTCAGGAAATCCTCCCGGGCATCTGGCTGACGTTCGGCGTGGACACTTTTATCGATGCCCTTCCTGGCGGGGGTGAAAGCCCGCGCGCAGGAATTACCTTTGAGCCGGGCGGCAGGATTGCCTTCAGCGCTGAGCATCGGGCTTTAGAGCGCAGTTGGTATACCGGACTCGGCGCTATGGCCCGGGCAGGGGCCCACGTGATCCTCGATGAGGTCCTTCTCTCGGGGGATGCCGGCCAGGAGCGTATCCGGTCAACATTCGGTGAAGTGGACCTGATCTGGGTGGGAGTGCGCTGCGTCCCAGACGTCGTCGCATCCCGTGAGGCACAACGCCTCGACCGTGTAGAAGGTATGGCGCGACAGCAAGCACTGAGCGTGCACGCCGGCGTTGTCTATGACTTAGAGGTCGACACCACATATCGCTCAACCGATGACTGCGCACGTGACCTCGCGAGCCAGCTCTCGCTCGATGCGATGCCCCGTTGAGGATCGGCTTACGGGTGCTTTGGGCGCTTGGCGTCCTCATAGCAACGTGACCTTATCCGCGGCTATTTCGTTAGTCTGAACGAATGCCCTACAGGATTGGCCAGGCTACGCCTGCTGACGCCGAAGCCATAGTCAGGATGCACACGGCTGCCCACGAGGAATGCTACGGACACTTGCTGCCATCGCCATTCTTTGCCAGCCGCCGAAACAGTATTACGGAACGTGTGAATCAGCGTAGGCCGTTCTTGGATAGCAAAGACCCCCGGCTCGTGGCCCATGATGAGGCCGGAACAGTAGTGGGAGTGGCAAACGCGGGCCCGGGAAGAGACCCTGATAGGGCGGGCATCCCGGAGCTTTATAGGATCTATACCTTGAGCCGGGCCCACGGTTCGGGTCTTGGCGCCCAACTTATAGAAGCCGCCATCGGCGATACTCCGACTAACCTCTGGGTGTTTGAGGACATTCCGCGTGCCAGAGCCTTTTACCAAAAGTCAGGGTTCAGTCCGGATGGGGCGCAAGCTGTTGCCACCTGACTGGAGCGAGCTGCCAGAAATTAGGATGGTCCGTCCCTGAGATGCGACGGATTACGGTGAGGGATCGGCTACCGGACACACCTGTCCGCTAGTTGGAGGACGCCGCCAACTAGCGTTCACGGCAATTCGGGCAAGGAGGTGGGTTCAGCACCTCACCGCACGTTGTAGTGGTCCTTCGTGGGAGCAAGGATGGGGGTACGACCTCAGATTCACAGACAAGGATGCGACGATATTCTTGATGGCGGTCTGCGTAATTACGGAACAAATTGCGCCGTTTAGCGGAACACCATTAGGTGAAGCTAGGGCTAGTCGGGGGCCTGTTCAGGTTCCAGCGGGAGGACGGTCAGAACTTCTTCCGCTGGCAGGTTGACGTATCCCCAAAGGTCTTCTGACACCCTGAAAAGACGTGCGCCGATCTCGTCAAGCTCCTCCAATCCACGCAAGGTGGTCTCCCAACGTGGCTGCGGCCCGGACGCTCCGGGCCCCTTTTTTGTCCGGTGGCGGAATGCCGTCTTGCCCTCGAACATCAGTTCGCCCACGCTCGCATGGAGGATCTTGTTGCGCTGCTCCAGTGCTGCTTTCGCTTCGGTGAGCATTGCTTGGACTTCCGCCCTTTCCTCATCCTTGACCGCATTGGAGTCAGTCGCCAGTTTCCTTGCAAGCTGGATCATCGATGATGCGCTCAAGTTTGCAACCACGGCATAGCCAACCTCGCAGTCAAGCGGGTTAATCAGTGACATACACAGTTCCACAAGGTTCTCTTCCACGGCTGCGGCCCATATAGCTTTCCGGCCTACAGCGGCTTCCCCCTCAGAATTGGTACCGACCCCTACCCGGTGCCCCTGAAATTCTGCATCTTCTTCTTCCATTCTCGTCAGCCTATGCCTCGACGCGACGGTTTACGGTTTCGTTCCTGGCGTGCGCGGCGCTAGGTGGGTGTGGTGCAAGAACGGACAGCACCTCAGCGCAAATCCCCCAGCTACTTAGAACCCAGCCGGCCCCGGTGGTTCCTGTGCCTGGACAAGGCCGTCCCGCCTCGTTGTCCCGTGTCGTCCACGGCTGATTTTTGGTGAAAAATTCGCGCTAACGTCGGATATTTCACTTTTCACAAGCCTCCCCTAGTAAGGTGAAATAGGTACTGAGGAAGTTCCTAGCATACGAACGGTGCCTAAAAGCTGATTTGATGCGTTCGCCGCTACAATACAACGAAATCCGTTATCGATATTCTCCTTCTTTACCGTGAGCTGTTGACGAAGATCAGCGGGATTCTTACTGATGTAAATTGCCGTCTTATCCATACAATCTACGATCTGGGTTTCTGATTTCTCAACCACGGCGACGACCTCCGCAGTATGTTTCTCCTGACAATTTATATCTATGCCCGTTACCTCATTGATGCATTGCCTCAGAACAGCCGAGCGGGGACGACCAAGTACCCCTCGGGCTGATGTGTCGAAGATGATCGAGGATGGGAATATTACTAAGCAATATCCGTCTCCCCCCTCATGGATTGTCAGGTCATTGCGGAGAATATCAACGGTCGAGTTACCTCCGAGGTACGTGATGAGGGTATTTTTGCTGCAGTTTCCGGGGTTGGCAAAGACTTCTATACTGTGAGGTACTTGACAGGAGATTGGGGGTGAGTCTGTGCTGGTATCCGAAAGGCAAGTCCCTACAGGGAGAAAACTAACAGCGGTCGGGTTAGTGAATCCAGCCGCAGAAGTACTTTCCTGGCCGGAAGGAAGCTGAGATGGGCCGTGGTCTGTGGCTGTCTCACCTCCCTTCGAGGAAAAGGCTGGAATTATCCCAATAACGGCACAAACTGCCATAACAATACCCAGAGGCACCCCAATTATTGCAGCCCATTCGGCATATCGACGGCGCTTTGAATTACGGCTCTTGGCCTGTTTGACATCTCTATCTCTCGGCCCTCGCGCCTTATTACTGGTGAAGTCGGCAGCAGGTTGATTGAGTGGACGGTTCTGGGAATGATCTTTTTGTTCCACTTTTGATGTTACTGGAGCTTAATATCATAAAGGACGGCGTCGACACTTCCGCCACATTTAGAAACAGCGCCGTCAAGGTACATTTCTATTGTGGCGGCGTTAACATCAGTCACAGGAACTTCGAACTCTTGATGAGAGTTAAAAGCTACAGGATGCACCTCGATTTGTTTATTATTTCCCGTAGTACGGACGACAAGCACTTGGTCTGATTTGTCAGAATCATTGGCCTGCCCCACGGAGAAGCTAAGCTTTTTGAAATGGTTTGCTAGCCGAAGTTCTAATTGCACAGGACTTGATGAATAGCATTGATTTACTACAGATTTTATCCCCGAGATATTCTGCTGGTCTGCAACGTCATAGCGACCTTCCAGCCAGTTAGAGGACGGGCGGAAAAAATCAGCGAGTGAAACAGTAATGACCCCCCCATTTTCTGTTGGCGATGCTATTACCCCGGGGCCAGTTGTGGTTGACGGTTTGCTGGGCGTCGGCGTTTCTGCGGGGGTCGAAAATGGGTCCTTAGTCGGGGTCGGGACCGAAGTCATCGCCGTGGTCGAGGGGGACGTCTGAGGGCTGGACATCGCTGAGGTGGCTGTGAGCGGGGTTTGAGGCGATCCGCTGCAACTGGTGAGAATACATGTGACTGCGATGATGAACGCAGACTTTATGACACGACTTTTCATTGAAGCCCCATTTTCATCCGTAAGTGCGCAAGGACGTTAGCTTTTATATCACATCCTACAACTTCTTCTTCACCGCATGGGTAATATTTAGGGCGCCCGAGAACGGGACCCAGAGACGGGTGATCAGGACTCCAGAGACCAATGTCAGGTTCACGCTCTTCGCGGCCGGCCCGACGCTGATCCAGAGGCACATCTTCGACCGCGCCGGGACCGGTTGAGTCGTCCACTGCAAGGCAAAACTCACAAGTCAAATGTCAACTAAACTTTGGGCAAACTCTTAGCGTGAGGTGTCACGTGCTAGGTGGCGATCGTGAGACAAACGCTGGCAGCTCGAGAAGTGTGGCGGGTGATTCTTTGGGCGGCTGCGTCGGTGGTCATCTTCCTGCTGGTGCCTCGCGGGCAGAACAGGGCCATGACGCTTGAACCTGGGTTCTCGTCCAAGCAACTGGTCAACATAACCACGAGGGAAACATACCGTCGCCAGATAAGTGCTGGAATCCGGCGGATAAAGACCGAAACTACTGTCTGGATTCTGAAGAGCCAGATATCAGCTAAGCGACTTTGCGGCCGCCCGGGGGCACTCCCTGCGGCGAAAGGCACGCAAACTAATGACATGTGCCCTGCAATTAGTGCCTATCGCGAAGCCGAGGGTCCTCAGATAAATCTGCATTCTATTGCGCGTGGCCCCGCAGGTAGGCTTTACTTCATGACTTCAATCGACCCCTTCTTGCTAAACATTCTGACAGCCGCTGAACGTAATGAAAAATGTCCACTCGTCGTCCTAGTCGTTGGTTCCTGGATCGTTAAGGGGCAGCCGGTTTCGACTGCGCAGTTCCGCCTACTAACACAAGAAAGTGCTGCGGACACTATTTTGAAAACTGCTGGCATCCGCGAACGAGCGAAGCCGGATTCCAAAGTCAAAGCGGCTAAAACGGCCATGGGGTATCTCGGGGCCCTCAATGGCCCAGGCGAAGCCGGCCAAGAAAGCATCAGCCTGGCGGATGCGATCGTGGTGAATGCTTCGACCCGGCGTGTTCCAGCTATGCGGGTTCCATTGAGGGCTATCGATTCGTGGTGGGTCACAGAGCACACTATAGAATCGCCGCGTGCGAGCGGTGGCGCCTTCGGTGTAGGTGTTTCCTTTTAACACCAGGTGCTTCAGACTTTGCCGCTGCATGCAACCGCGAACCAGATTTGGTTGTCCTCTACATCAGCAGAGCCACACTTCGCGCGCGAAGTCGGGGCCTCAAGGCGGTGATGACGCAACCGAAGCTGGAAGCCGTCCTTGGTGCTTTTTCCGTCCAGGACGCAACCGTATCGTCGATGTATCACGTACTCGAGCAGAGTTCTCCAACGCCTTGTTAAGGACGGGCTGCCGACCTCGTAGTAGAAGCCGTCAAAGGCATCAGGCCGGCGCTTTGGCAGACAGTAACTGCCAACCCGCCATATCGGCGTTACTACCTCTACCTCTCGCCGACGGGTGAGCAACGGATGCCCCAGTGGCTGGGTGTCTCAATGCGACTCTGTTTTTGGCTTGGCAGGCTGACCAGATATCAGCCTGTTGAGGTATTTGATGCCCTCGACGGAAAATATGGTCCGTTATTCCGGGAGTTCCTTGAGACGCAGCCAAAGCAGCTGCTGTACATGCTGGCGTCAGATGCAAAGCGGCAGAGCGTTACTAAAGCGGCAATCGTGTGAAACCGGGGATGCCGATCTTGGCGGGGCAACGAGTGGTTCTCCGTCTCAATCGCGGCGCTCTCCCTACTAGTTGCTGGTTTATCGTGGAAAAGCTCGCGGAATGCCAACGACATCGCAAGGGGAGCGAACGGCCGCGCGGATCATGCTAACGCCATTGCGGAATCGGCCTTGGAAGATGCTCGTCAGGCGTGACTCGATATTGTGTGGGATGAGGTAGTACTTACCCTAAACGACTTGGGGACGTTCGATTTCACTGGAGCAACTGAGGATGTCGAGCCAGGGCTGGTGTCGGCTCGCACCAGCTAGCAGATTCTCTCGGACAAGCTAGATGGGGACGTGGTGGTGAAGTGGCTGCAAGCAGACTGGGCGACGGCGACCTTGTTTATGCGAGAGGCACAGGAAAAGACCGTTGACAAGCGCCGTGCTGATTTTATCGAGCCCGTCTTTGAAGCCAACTCATAACCCCGAGGGGAACATACCGTCGCAAGATCGTTGCTGGAATCCGGCGGATTCAGACCGAAACTACACTCTCGATTCTGAAGAGCCGGATTTACTCGGTTCCCTCACGGGCCTAAAGCCAGCTGCCGAATGCGGCCCCAGGATCTCGGAGTCCCCAGATGTCCCAACAG
Organism: Arthrobacter terrae; assembly: GCF_015708085.1. Taxonomy (GTDB): domain Bacteria; phylum Actinomycetota; class Actinomycetes; order Actinomycetales; family Micrococcaceae; genus Arthrobacter_M; species Arthrobacter_M terrae. The sequence continues at coordinate 11,088 of NZ_JADNYM010000029.1, forward strand.
GGGACCGGACTCCGGGCCGCGCACCAGAATGGGGCGCTAGTCGCCGTCTCATCCACTCAGTCATCGCGGGCCAGAGAGGCATATCCGGAACGCCGCTGATGGGCTGAAAGACAGCGGTGTCTTTACTGCCTCGGGACGGGCCTCGGGGTGCTCGTCCCTGATTGGTCCCGGTCTACTCGATCCTCGTTGGCCCGGTACTCCTGAAGGTGTCGTCAGGGGCAATCTAAGGGTTAGGGCGTATGTATTGGTAGATGGTTTGGCGACTGACTCCGAATTCTCGGGCGAGGGCGGCTTTCGCTTCGCCAGCAGCAGCGCGCCGAATGAGTGCGGCCGCCTGCTCGGCATTGAGCATTTTTCCTCTGCCTTTGTAGACGCCAGCCTTTTTGGCCAAGGTGATGCCCTCGCGTTGTCGTTCTCGGAGGAGTGCTCGTTCGAACTCGGCGAGCTCCCCCATCACGGAGAGCAGGAATGTAGACATCGCGGTGTCGTCTCCGGTGAAGGCCAGATTTTCCTTCACGAACCGAACCTGAACCTTCTTCTCGGTTAGCCGGCGGACGATCGCACGGAGGTCATCGAGGTTCCGTGCCAGACGATCCATCGAATGCACCAGAACAGTGTCGCCATCACGGGCAAAATCCATCAACGCCTCCAGCTGGGGACGGTTCTGGTCTTTCCCGGAAGCGTGGTCAGTGAATACACGGTCGAGAGGTTCCCCGTCTAGTTGTCGGATCGTATTTTGATCTAGGGTGCTGACCCGGATGTAACCGAATGATTGACCAGTCATTGTTCCCCTCGAAATAGCGTCAAGGCAACTCAAAGAGCCTGATGCATAAGTGTCAAGATAGGATATTTCGGACCTCAAGTTGACATGTGTTCATTAGGATCGTGTTACTACGGGTTTACGTCTGGTTGGGGTGTACCCCTACCAGACGCACGATTAGATTCCCTTGTGTGAAGTAGCCAGATGGCCGCGACGCGCAGGGCTGCGAGGAGGGGCAAAGCGGCTGCTTGGTAAATGCCCAGGTGTGGAGAGTGAGGAAGATTACAGGGACCTCGATCCTGATTTACAACTGCAAAAATTTGTGGAGTAGTCAAGCGGATAAGGCAGCGTATCCGGCTACCCGGAGGTTTGGTTCGGACAAATATTTCGGCAAACGGTGCAGGGATCGTTGTTTCGGTGTTCGGGCATGGTCGTTCCAGTTTGGCTGCATTTGCCGTGTTGACAGTGTCAACACATTGCCTGCAGGACTGGTCTGGATTGGCTAATACAGGTCCGGATTCCGCGTGTTTCCGCGGCCACCCAGTGTTTGCAAGGGCGGAAATGCGGTTCGAGTCCCACCTCGGGCACAGTGAAGCAGCAGGTCAGGGCGTTTTGGTGCCTGATTTCGTGTTGACATTGTCAACACCGTTTTATGCAGCCGGCTGGATGGCGTATCCGGGGCTGGTTTTAGGGTTCGTTTAGTGGCCGCTCCTTCATAGTGGCTGTGCACGGATTTCTTCACACCTTTTCATGGTGTCCGGGGGCCTGTGCGATGTGAGTAGTTTCGACCAGCTCTTTCAGATACTGGGGCATGGGCCGGGTGGCAATGATCGCCCGGACAGACTGAGTGTTCGCCCGAGCTTGTGCAGCAGCTCCGGCTACCAGTTCCTGGTGTCCGGGCAGGGAAGGTGGTGCCCATGGCGGTTGGCATTTTCCCAAACAGCAACGACATCGGCGTTCTGGCCGCTGACGCCATTGAGACGCTGGTTCGGCATAAGCCCTCCGCAGTGCTGGGATTGGCCACAGGTTCGTCTCCGCTGTGGTGCGGGACCGCCAGCGTACGCCGTGGGCACGGGTTGTAGCGGCGGAAAGGAAAGACCGTGACTGAAATCGGAACGTACCTATGGTTCAAGGGGCAGGCGGAGGAGGCGGCTAATTTCTATGTCAACCTCTTCGAGAATTCGCAAATTGTCGATTGGCACGGTGGGGAGATACAGGCTACGGATGCAGGTGCCTGGTCTCGGAGGTCTTCGGGCGGAACGGCGTGCCGCACACCTGGCTGAGTGATGGTCCGATGGGCGAAGGAATCGTGCAGATCTGTCGGGAGCAGGACCGCGCTCAGAACGCCGTGAACTTGATTGCGACGGGGTACGTGCCTGAGATCGGCTGGAAGCACGGACTTCCCACCGCCGTCTTTGTCGGCGATCTTCACCAGGCGGTGCAGTGCAGCCGGTGAAACACCGAAGTCCTTGGCGATCTGCCGATGGGGTGTAACCGCGACGACATCCCGGCGGAATTCTTCGGAAAAGGCTTTGGGCTTGATGAACATCCTTCCACCCACGAGGTTCAAATCCTCACAGGCAATGTGTCTGCAAACCTTCAGCAGTCTCGTCCCGAGGGCCCGGTCGGGGACCATGAGCGGGAGCTGCGGTGCATTCGGTACTGAATTGGTACCATGGAGTATGGCTATGAATTTGCGAGTTCCCGAAGACCTTGACCACCGCCTCGATGTGCTTGCCGCCGAGGAACACACATCCAAGTCGGCGCTGCTTCTCCAAGGGGCTGAGCTGATCCTCCAGCGGCACGGTCGCCGTCGGGAGATCAATGAGGGTCTGAATTTCGTGATGAGCCACGATGCGGAGCTGCTCAAACGCCTTGAGGACGCATGAGTCCTTACCTCGAGATTGAGGACGCACTGCAGGTGATCGACCAGTACGGGTTTCACATCCGTGACGTCGGGCTGCTCGCGTCTGCCTTGGCGCGCCCTGCAACGACGGTCATGGGAGCGGAAGCTTATCCTCAACTGGCCACAAAGGCCGCAGCACTCCTCGAGTCCGTGGCCAGGTTTCATCCACTCATCGACGGCAACAAACGCACGGCCTGGACGCTTATGATCCTTCTGCTCTGGATCAACGGCTACCGGCACGACTTCAGCACCGACGATGCCTTCGACCTAGTTGTTGGTGTGGCCACCGGCGACATCGATTTGAAACGCAGCGCCATCTTGATCAAGAAACACCTGATACGGCGCTAAGCGCTGTGGAAAAAGTCTTAATTTGATAGCAAGGAATTCCCAATGAACCGTCGGCAGGGGAGTTCGAAACCCCCAAAAGGGGGTGTGCACAATGTGCCCACTTGGCGTGCCGGATCGGGTCGTACATCGCTCCGACTGGCCCGGATCAGGGATGTTTTCAGGAATTCCCAGTGCTGTCGCGGGCTGGAACCCGGTTCGAGTCCCACCTCGGGCACAGTGAAGCAGCAGGTCAGGGCGTTTTTGTGCCTGATTTCGTGTTGACATTGTCAACACCGTTTTATGCAGTCGGCTGGATGGAGTATCCGGGTGCGCGGGTAGCCGCGGGAAGCTTGGTGGATGACGGTGATGGCGTCCTCGGAAAATAAGGGATCGGATCGTCCGGCGAAGCTGAGGTGTCCGGTGATGTAGGTGCCGGTGTCTTCCTGGTTCCTGCCGCCGATGGTGAACCGTGTGCCGATGCGTTGGTCCAGGGCTGCCATGACCGCTAGTTTCAACCGTCTGCGCAGGGTGGGTTGGCCGATGAGTAGCAACGCGAAGTGCGACTCCGTATCCATCGAGACGTTGCTGAGCATCCTGAGTGCTTCGAGGTCCTCGTTGGAAAGCAGATGTGCCTCATCGATAACGATCACGGGCAGGCGGGAGCGTTCATCGAGTTCCCCCGCGAGCAGGGACGCTGCCTGGGCGGCCAGGGCACCGGAGAAGAACGAGGGGGTGGCTCCGAGCGCGGTAACGATGGCCGAACGGATGCCGCGGATCCCGATGGTCGGATCAGGAATGTAAATGATTTGATGCCGGGCCGGTTCCAGGTGGGCCAGGGCGGCGCGGGCCGCGACGGTTTTCCCGGCACCGACTTTCCCGGCACCGACTTCCCCGGCAATGACTCCCCCGGCACCGACTTCCCCGGCAATGACTCCCATGCGGCGTTGCTCGATGCACGAGCTGATGCGGGCGACTGCTTCGCGGTGTCCGGGGTGCTGGTTCAGGGCTGCCGGCGGGATGTCACGGCCAAAGGGCGTGCGGGTAAAACCAAAATAGCTTTGCAGAGTGTCGATCTGGCTCATTGGAAGTCGTCCTTGGGCTCGGTGCCGATGCTGGTGTTCTGCTCGTGGATGTCGGCGAAGCTGATCGGTGCGGCGGTCAGTGATTGCCGGTGGCGGGTGGCGACGAAGTCGAGGTAGTTGATCCCGGTGCTGATATTGGCCGCGGTGTCGTTGTCCTTAACGGCGTTGGTGACCTTGGCATGCACATGCCGACCAATATTGACGGGCTTCGCGGTCCCGGCGGGATTGCCTTGGTGGTTATTGACCGTGATGTCCCCGTCGAGGTCGAAGGGGCCATAGACCAGTTCCACTGTGGTGCCGGCCAGCAGCGGGTCAACTTCGTAGCTGTTGGAGTGCAGGGACACTGTCCCGGTCTTGCTCACCCGGCGGGTGTCTGACCCGGGATGCGGTGTTCCCAGGACGCTTCCCACCGGGCCAACGGTGTTTGCCCGGTAGTGGAGTGCACGGTGTGGTGATAGACCATGTTCACCCACGCCGTAAACAAAGTGTTCAACTCCTCCAGCGAGCTGATCTGGGAGCCGGCCTCCGGGCTGGTGCCCGGGAGCATGGGTGTGTCGGTGACGGTGATCTTGCCCAGGAACTGGCTCGTGGCCGTGTTGAAGAAGCGCTCCACCTTGTCTCGGCCCTGGGGCCGGTACGGGGCCGAGTGCGCCAACCTGATTCCAAGCTTCGCACACGTGCGTGCCAGGGATTTGTCACTCATCGCAGCCCCGTTGTCGAGGTAGCAGTGAGCTGGTATTCCGTGTGTTTGCAGGGCTGGGCGCAACACCGCGGAGAGGCGGATGGTGTCCTCGGCCCAGGCCCAACGGGCGGTGGTGACCATGCGGGAATGATCATCGAGGAACGCGAACAGATACGTTTTCCTCCCACCAATCCGGGACCCGTGGAGGGCATCACCAACCCAGATCTCATTCGAGGCGTTCGTTTCGAAGCGGCCGGTGGCCACCGGCGGTGTGCCGGTGGAAATGTTCTTGGCCCTAAAGTGGCGCAGCAGCGTCGTTTCCGACGGTGCCTGGCCCAGTGTTTCGGTGAAGATCCGTTTGACCTGGGCTGCGGTCCGGTTCGGTTTCCCACGCTTCAACGACTCCGCCAGGGTCAGCACGGTCGAATCGGTGTAGGGGGTGCAGGCCCGTTCCTCGGGTTTCAGGGCGTCAAAGCCGCCCAAGTGCCAGGCTTTGATCCAGCGGTCCAGGGTCTCACGAGAGAAACGGCGGGTCCCACCGAAGGGCCAAAGGTGATCCCTGCCGGCCAACTCCCGCACCATCGGCCCACGCTGGCGGGTGCTCAACGACGGGTCCGCCACGGCCCGGATCACCTGATAACGAAAGAGGGCAATATTATCGCGGTGTTCCTTGCGCATCAACGGCGTCGTGGCTCGCGGGGCAGGGTTGGCACGCACCGGGGAAACGGCCGGCCTCAACTGTGGCAACGATTCAGCCGTGGCGGGTGTATCCACCACGGCAGTCAGAGCCGGCGCAGGAGCGGCGGTCGGGCCAGGCGGGGCAGCACTGCTCTCATGGGGCAGGTGGGCTGAAGCGCTCGTCATCGAAAAAGTTCCTTCCGGTGGGGGAAATAAGGGACCGTGCCACCACTGGAATGCGGAAAAGACACGTGAACCCCACCTTCGCCCGTATACCCTTGCCGCGGCAGGGCGGGCTGGTGTTGCACCTGTTCGGGCCATCCGGCCCTACTGAAGAACCACGGCCCATGAGCAAACAGGGCAGCGTACTGCCACGGCACCGTGACCACGGGCTGGGCAACCCAGCGGTACTGGTGGGACAGGACCTGGGCATGAGCCATCAGCATCGCCCATGCATTGGTTTTCTCTGTGATTGCCGGGGCCGGCCAGAACCCCAGGGATTCAGCGGTTGCCCGGTGCACCCGGGCGGCGAAAGCCGCCGCGATCGCCGGGGCATTGGTCCTGAAGTCCCGAAGCCAGCCCCGCACCGTGGATTCCGGGCGATCAAGCTTCACAGCGATCTTCCGGAACCCCAGCCCCTCCACAGCACTCAGTTCCACAGCGTCGGCGATCACCTCCGCATGATCGGCCCGCCGGGCAGCCGACACCGCCGGCAACAAGATATGGGTGGTACCGCACTCACCGCACCGGGCCCTGCGCGGCAGGTACCGGCGGTTCACCACCGGTACCTCGCACCGGATCAAACGCTGTACCCCGAAACCCCAAGGCTTCAGCGATCCACGGCACGCCGGGCACATCAGTTCACGACCAAAGAGCTGGGATTCGACAGCGTCAGGATCGTGGCTTACCGTAAGCAACAGCGCGACTCGTTTCGCGTTAGAACGAGACTGGTGCGGCTTCGAAACTGGCACCGGTCTCGTTCGTCTTTTAAGATCAGGATCCAAAAATCCAGATCAAGGGTCCATCGTCGGCCTGACGCCGCCAACGAAGAACGTCAAGAGGCCACCAAGGAAAACCAGCTCACCACGCCACATCGTCAGGCAACGCAGCTACTCATGGTCATCCACTGCAACGCGTAACGAGGGGTAGCTTGCAAGCACCGCAGACAGAGCCCGTGACCACCCGACTCCATGCGTGTCGCGCATGTGCTGGATCAGAGCGAGCTGGCCAAATGTTCGAGCCATATGAGGACCTGCACGAGGTCAGGGAATTTATTGACCGGGGGAAGACTATAGCGCGCCATGAGGTCTTCGGGCCGGTGCTCTCCGTCATTCCCTTCGACACTGAAGAGGAAGCGATCGCCATGGCCAATGACAGTGACTTTGGTCTGGCTTCGGGCGTGTGGACGCAGAACCTTGGCCGGGCACACCGTGTCGCCGAACGTATCGAGGCCGGAACCGTGTGGGTCAATACCTACCGTGTGAGCCAGGCCCAGGCGCCGTTTGGCGGCGTCAAGCAATCGGGGTATGGCCGCGAACGCGGACTTGAAGCAATCGAGGAATACCTCACCACCAAGAACGTCATGATCAATCTGACGAACGAACCCGACAAGTCTTTTTAGGAATCCAGCATGAGTGAAATCAAGAACGTTGCCATTTACGGCCTTGGAAATATGGGCTACATCGTGGCGCAAAGGATCGCCGCACGTTTCGACGTTAAGGTCTTCGACCTGAACGCAGAGCGGCTAGCCGCCGCCCAATCAGAATTCCGGGCACAAGTAATCTCCACGCCCGCCGACGTTGTTGACTGCTCCACCGTAGTCCTCTCGCTGCCGAATCCAGCCGTTTCGAGTTCCGTGGTTACTGCGTTGGCCCAGGTTCTGGCGCCTGGAAGCACCATTATCGAAACCAGCACCGTGAATCCAGACGATGTGCGCCATTGCGAGAAGATTCTTGCCCCGCACGGCATCAATATCATCGACGCATCTCTTCTGGCCGGCGTCAGCCAAATGGCCAACGGTAGTGCAACCCTCTTGCTGGGTGGTGAAGCGGAGGTGATTGCGGCCAATAAGCCAGTGCTGGATGCGATGGCACAGGCACAAATCCATTTTGGCCCCACCGGATCCGGTGCAGCGGCAAAAGTCATCAACAACGCCGTAGCCCATGCGGTCATGGTGGTCGTTTCGGAGGCCGGTTCCATGGCAACCGCCGCCGGTATCAGCTGCACCAAGCTCGTGGATTTGCTATCCGATGAGCGTATGGGACTGCACCGACCTTTGACATACCGTTATGCAGAGCGTATCGCACAGGGCGAGTTTGACGGAGGCATGCCTCTCGATGCCGCGCGTAAGGACTCCGTTCTGGCCTTGGAACTCGCGCAGAAGCTCGGGGTACCGCTTTTCGCCATTCAGGGCTCGCATACGGCCTACGAAATTGCAGCAGCGTCAGGATATGGTCGGGAGGATTATGCCGCTGTGTCGAAAGTATGGGACGACTTGAAGAAGCCGGTCTACACCACGCCGGAACATGACGAACGGCAGGTACCGGTCGATTTTGATCAACAGTCTTTGGCGCAAGCTACCCTCTAAGATTCGACAGAACACGTTGCTACTCTGGGCACGCTCTTCAATTGCTGGCCCAATAGGCGAGTAGCGGTCCGCGGTGAGATGTTCGGCGGTATGGGCTGAGGTTATGAATTTTATCCCGTTGAGTTGGCGAACGGAGGTGGCCACGGACAGCTGCCAAACGGCAAAAAAGACGGTGTGCACAGTGTGCACCTCGTGGGCTTAGGACTGGGCCGGAGCAGTGCCGACGGAGAGCTGGCGGCCGTTAAGAATGTTGGGGGACCAGGCCCCGCATCTGGCCGATCTGCCCGACGCGCCCCGGCATGGGGCTGTTGATGATGTTCCACCGCTTGGCGTGTTCTGGACGTTTCAAATGCCCGTCAGGGACATCACCGAGCTGACCGGGCTGGACGTGTAGCAGCTGATCGTCGTGGACCGGATGCCCATCGCGGCGACGGGGTTACTGCCCGTGTCGGATCTACGTGGCGGAAGCCTGCCGCCGTCGAGGACCCCGACCTCCTCCGGTGAGGCGTTGTCCTTCGAGGGAGCTTGCGACGGCGGCGAGGAGGCGTGCGGTGAACAGGGTCAGCTATTCATGCCTGGGGCCTGACCGGCCCGCGATTGCGAATGCGTGATCCCGCCGCGGGCGGTCGCCAAGGGGAAGCTCAGCCCTTCAGCGTCGCGTCGAGTAAGGCCCGCAGCTCCTGGAAGTGACGCTCGGTGGCCTCCGGGTTGAAGGCGGAGGTGTCGGCCATGGTATAGCCGTGGCGTGCCCCTGCATAGATTTCATTGGTCGCCTCAAGCCCCGCGGCCTGTAGGGCTTCGCTGAGCCGGGCGACGGCGTCGGGAGCCATGCTGGGGTCATGGTCTGCGTGGCCGAATACGAACTGGGCCCGTGCGTTGCCAAGTTTTTGGTGCGGGCTGTCCGGCTCGTCCGTGGCCAGGCCGCCGCCGTGGAAGCCGCCGCACGCTGCCACCACATCCGGGTGTGAGGTTGCGCTCCGGAGCGCCAACCGGGCGCCCATGCAGTAACCGGTGGTCCCGATGGAGCCGGGAGCTACGCCGTTGAGCCCGGCCAGCGCGGACACCCACGCGTTGATGTCCGGCAGCGCTTTGTCCGGCGTCAGGCGGCCAACCCGGGGGAAGGCAGCCTTGCCTGCAGCCTCCCTACCTTCCTGAGTGGACATGTCCACGGCCGGGGCGAGCTCGGTCATGGACCCATCACGGTAGAAAACGTTCGGCGCCAGTACCACGTAACCCCAGTTGGCGATGCGCTGGGTCATCTCCTGGATCCGGGGGCGCAGGCCGAAGGCGTCCATGTAGAAGATGACACCGGGAACAGGGCCGGTTGTGGTGGACGGGCGGGCCACGAGGGCCTCTGCGGTGCCTTCTGCGGCAGGGATTTCGATGGGCATGGGCCCCACACTATCGGAGCTTAGGAGTGATGCCGGGGCACGGACCCGTGTCCAGTGCTCGTGATCAGGTGCCGGCCCCAAGAAGACAATTGTTCAGGGCCCTCTTGGGGTTGGCCAGGTGGATGCCCAATCCGGTGTTTGGCGGCGTGGATGGTCTGATCGACCGCCGACAACGCGGCGTCGGCCAGCGCCACCGTGGCGGCGCCCTGGAGTCACCTGCGGCTATCGAGGCGCTATATCCGACTACTACTGCTGTGTAGGGCAGTCACGCCTCGACTGGGAGAGCTAGCCGGCGCTGCGTCCGCGTGAGCATCGAGTGCATGACAAGAGGATGTAGGACGCGCACCGGCAGAAAGTACATTCGGCCCTGCCATCCTTTCCATCGCACGGTCGTGGTTATTCGTACGAGCCGGTTCTCCGCGTCCACACCGACACCGCAGCGGAAGTCGAGATGTACTTCGTCGACGCTGAGCAGCGCCTCCTGGCCCTCGACCCGTTTGACGGCGAAGACGTCGTGATCGGCCCGAGGTATGCCGATGAGCGGCACGAGGAGTTGGCGTAGGCCCATAGCCAGTCGAATCGACCCCGGCATGCTCTCGGGCGAGAACAGGTTGCGCGCCCATTCGGCGGGTTCTTCGGTGGCACTTGGCGGCAGCACGCCGATCGACATGTCTGCGTAGTCGGGCGCGGGGATATCCGCAAAAGCGAGTGACCAATAGTATGGCTGGGGCATCCGGCTTCCTTCCAAACGGTGCCGTATTTTCTGACTCTACGGTTCGTGGTTTTAGGCGGCCGTGAAGGCCACGTTTCTTGTCTTTCACTGGATACTGGTGGGCTTGCGGAAACGGCGTTGGTGGCGTTGGCAGTGGCAGGTCCGCTCGATCTCGACGGCGATCGCCAGGTGCGGATCTTCTCTCGTCGCGCACTAATCACACCCCCACAGTGCTGGACTATATGGAGTCCACGATCGGGATGTTCCTGGCCGGTGGGTTCTCGGTGGACCTCACCCACCACGTGATGCATGCTCTGGGCAGCCGGATGTGGGCCTTCACCCAGGAATTCTTCGACGAAACCACCAGTTCCGGCAATGCGGCCGAAGCCGAGGCGGACCCCGAAGTGCAATCTGCCCAGATGCTCGCCATGGCAGAGCGTTACCCCACCATCGCGCAGATCAGCGGCGCGGCCGCCCACGACGACACGGTCGTGGCACACGGATGTGAGGACAGGTTCGAGTTCGAGTTCGCCCTTGACTTACTCCTTGACGGTTTCGAGCGGCTCCATCAAGCGGGTTGGTCATCCGCCGCAGCGAAGCTCACGGTCTAGGAGACTGCTGGAGAGCACATGTTTGCCGTCGAATCCGGTGGTCACATTCCTGGCAGAGCACCGGCACGTGTTCCACGATGACGCGTGCCTGGTATGCCGTGCGTTTAAAAGTAGTCTCCTGCAGTCGGGAACCCGGACCAACCCCACCCGCCCGCCAAACCGGGTACGGTCCAGTCACTGGATTGTGGGTGGGCCCCTCAGCAGTCATGGGGCTATTGATCGTGTTTCGTTGTCTGTTGCCCGGATGGTCAGTCCTTCGAGTTCTTCGAGGATCCACTAAGTGACGTTGTCGGGGATGAATGCTGATGCGCTGGAGTAGAGCCAGTCGTTGGCCAAGGTCGTAGTCTGCGGCCAAATAGCCCGACCTCTACAGGCACCGGACCGCTCTCGTTCAGGCGGAAGCGCCTCAGCTGGCCACGCTTGCGGCGGGATTCGACCGTCTCCGGGCGGGCCTACAGGATGTAGAGCCGCCGTCAATGCCATCGTGGCCCCACTCGATGTCCATGGTTCGGCCGTAGTGGGCCTCAATAGCGACGGCGTGGCGCGCGAGCTGCAGTGCGGGCTTGTAGACGTAGAACTCATCCGGGTTCGCGGCTCCCTGTACCACGGCCTCGCCCACTCCGTAGGAGGACATGACACCGGAAGACACGACGTCGGAGCGGACCATGCGTTAAATCCCCGCCGACAGCGCCACCTCGGCGTGCTTGAACTCGTGGTGCACCCGGTAGGCGCTGGCAGGGTCGTTGTAGAGGGAAGCGAACACGTCCTTCACGGCCGGCAGGAAGGACGTCTGGCACATCATGGCCCGAATTTCCTGGCCGGCAGCGGCCAATGCCGTCACATCGTCGGTGTCCAGGCCTTCCAAGCAGGCAGCAATTCTCGCGTCCAACCCATAGTCGGCCAGAAAGTCGCGGTACGCCTCCGCCGCCGTGGCGAAGCCGTCTGGGACCTGCCCGCCCGCCGAGGTCAGGTTCGCCACCATCTCACCCAGCGAGGCATTTTTCCGCCCACCTGTCCAGCTCCTTAAGTCCTGGTTCCGGGAACCACAAGGTGTCCGTCGGCATGATATCTGCTCCAGCGTACGGTGTCCCAAGATGGTGGCGCTTGAGGTTCGGCGTGGTCAGCGCCTTCGCACAATGCCAGAGGGAAGCTGCCTCTTGTCCGAAGGAAGTTAAAGTACCAGTACTTAGCTTGAGAAGACTTCGGCGTTGTACCTCAGCGGCGGTGCACTCCATGGACCGACCGATGGGTTCATGTCCATTAGAAATACGAGACTGCAGATCTATGAAACGAAGAGCCGCACGGGGCCGAAGATCAGGTTCGCGGGGTTGGCAGAACTTTAAGGTCCCGCAGTACCGTTCGTGCGGAGGTGATCCCGGTTTCGATGGCACCGTCGACCACGACGCCGTTCCAGCCTTTCGCCCAATCGGCGCCAGCGAAATGCAGCCGAGTTCCGGTGGAGCTGAAATGGTGCCATCCGTTGGTGAACTGTTCTGAGGCAATGGTGGACCAGGTTTGGCCACTCCACTTGTCTGCCACCCAGTCATGTCCCGTCGTTTCGACAACTTCAAGATCCGGGCGCCATCGCTGGACCAGCTCCTGCACCTGGGCGGCATCGTGCAAGTCGATCTGCGTGTGGTCCGGTCCGAAGCCGACCAGGATTGTTGTGTTGTCTTCCAGGAAGTACTCACTTTTCATCATTGCCAACGGGTTGCCCGAGGGAGCGGTGGCAATAATGTTGTGGTGGCCTTTGACCTTTATCCAGATTTTGAACCCGGTAGAGTTCGAACCTTGGGTGACAAGTCGCTGCTGATCGGCTGAAAGTTCAGGGGAGAAGACCAAGTTTTTCAATGCGCCCCAGGGAGCGGTGACGATTGCCGCATCGCCTCGGTGAGTCACGCCGTCGGTCGTTGTCAGGCTGACGCCGTCACCACTGTGCTCGATCTCCACCACTGCCGTGTTCAGGTGGATGGGGCAATTGAGGTCTGCGGCAATCGCTGCGTAGATTCCGCGCATTCCATTCTTAAGCTTGAACTTCAGAGTCTGCTCATCCAGGAGTGAGAGGCGGTGATCGCTCAAGGCAGCCCAGTGCTTGGCCATGAGCGGGGAGGCGGAGGCGGTGTGGCCGTTGTAGCCGGCCGACCAGTATGCGTCGGCCAAGTCGATCTCTTCCTGGCTGAAGTCTCCGCTGCGCAAAGTATCAAGTACGCTGCCTTTGTCAGCTTCGCGGAAACGCTCGGCCACCTCGGTGGGGCCCTTGTAGTCATCTCCGAGAACGTACAGCGGCTCATGCGGATAAGGGAAGAACTCCCGCGAGTTCTCAAAGATCTTCGCTTGGGGCCGCTGCAGCCTTTCTTCCATGTCCGCTTCGGTGCCTTCCTTGACCGCTCCTCCGGTGAGCCAGTAGGCACGGTCGTAATCGGGGCTCGGGTAGATCTCCTGGCCGTAACGAACAATCTCAGTCCAGATAAACGGCTGCATCCAATGCACCCATGTTGCGCCGATTTCCAGTGTGTAACCCATGCGCTCCTCGGTCCATGCACGCCCTCCAATGCGGTCGCGTGCCTCGAAGATCTCCACCTCCACTCCGGCAGCTTGCAGCTCGCGCGCGGCGACCAAGCCGGCGAAGCCGGCTCCGACTATCAGGACCTTGGCAGACATGGGGCTACTTTCAATGGGTTGGTTCGAATTGAGGGTGGGTGATGTGATGCGCTCTTGCAAGTTGGTTCGGACGGGCCGATGTTATTCTTCGTTGCCGAACTAAATCTGCGTGCGCCACATCACATTTTATTCTACATATGTAGAGAATACGTGACGGGCCTGACAGTTGCAACAGGGGTCGCATACCGGCAAACGGAAAAATCGTGCACTGAACCTCGATTCAACGAGGCGTCTTTAGGATCCATCTGATTTCGGAGCGAGGGACGGTTTCGTTTTTGAACTTGGCGAGATGGGCGGCTTGCTGTGTTTGGAACGTAAGTTTAAGTAGAGAACTCTGTGCTGACGCTTCGGATCGAATCCCAGGCGCCAGCCCGCGTGGGCTGAAGCTGACCGCGACGTCGCCCCTGCTCTGCCCTGCTGGCGGTGCATGCACTGTCAGGCGGAAGTGTCCGATGCCCCGCCGAATCCGATGCCCCGGTAGATTTCGGGGCGTTTCTTCTTCAGTCGAAGGCCCCAGAAAAGCCCTGCAATGCCCGGCACGACCACCAGCGCCGGCAGGATCCAGGAGAGCGGGGAGAAGCCGTCAGAGCCGATCAGCACATTGAAGTTCACCACGATCAGTACGAACACCGTGCCAAGGGTCAACGCCGCCAGGGCCGGAGCCACGATCCGGGTCCACAGGGAATACCCAGCCGCGTGCTTGCGGAAGTATCCGATGACGGCCACTGAGATCATTACGAGCAGCAGGACCAGGCCGAATGCGCCGGTGTTCGTCAGCCACGAGAAGAACGTCAGCACCGGGTACAGTGTGCCGAGGTCGGAGCCGGTGCCGGCGATCGCGAAAATGGCCAGCATGACGATGGCCAGCGCCGACTGAGCGAGTGAGCCGGCCACCGGTGCGTGGCGCCGGTTGACGCGGGCCAGGGATCGCGGCAGTACGCCTTCCCGTCCGAGTGAGAACGCGTAGCGGGCCACGGCATTGTGGAACGCTATCAGGGCGGCCAGCAGGCTGGTCACGAACAGGACCTGCGCGGTGTCAGAGACAATGACAGCGCCGTTGGTCGTGAGGAAGTTGAAGACCAGGTCGGGGCCCTGCTGCTGGGACTCGGTGATGATGTTGCTTGGCCCGGTGCCGATTATCATGGCCCACGAGGACAGGGCGTAGAACACTGCGATGATGCCGACGGCGATGTAGGTGGCCCGCGCGATTGAGCGCTTCGGGTCCTTCGCCTCCTCGCTGTAGATTGCGGCCGACTCGAATCCCATGAAGGCGGCCATGCTGAACGCCAGTGTGGCGCCGACGCTGGCCGTGAACAGATCCGATGGTGCCAGGCCGACGCTGCTGACACCCTCGGGCTGGACGGCGAAGGAGATCACGTCGAAGACGATGACGGCCAGGAACTCGCCGGCCACGAGTACGCCGATCACCTTTGCCGAGAAGTCGACCTTGTTCACCCCGAGCCAGCCGACGATCACAAAGCCAACGAGCGCAGCGGCCCACCAGGGGATGTTGGTGCTGAGCTTGTCGTTGATGAAGGACGCCAATGCGAAGCCGAACAGGCCGTAGATGCCCACCTGCATGGCGTTGTAGGAGACCAGGGCGACCCACGAGGCTCCGACGCCTGTGGCCCGCCCTAAGCCTTGGGAGATGTATGCGTAGAACGCCCCGGCGTTGCGGATGTGCGAGCTCATGGCAGCGTAGCCCACGGAGAACAGTGCCACGCAGACGCCCAGCACAATGAAGGACAACGGAACGCCCAGGTTGGTGCTGACAGCGAAGTTGCTGGGCACTCCGCCTCCGATGACGGTCAAGGGTGCGGATGCGGCGATGATCATAAATACCAGAGCCGGCACACCCAGCGTGCGTTTGCTCAGACCGTTGCCGGATTCGTTGCCGTCAGCACTGCCGGTGGACGGCAGGGTTTGTTCCTGTGACATTAAAACCTCCATTGGGAGAATAAGTATGTCTTGAGTGTGTCAACGATCACAACAGTTGGCTTGTTATCCGCGGCATCGGCATTGACCACCTGTGCACGGCTTGCGCAGAGGCCTTGGCCAGTAAGGCCTTCCCCCGGATCAAAGGAAGCCGTTGCCATGCGTGGGGCAACGGCTCCTTTTGCCTGGTTTGAAGGGATTATCAGCCGTTGATCACTTGCGGGATGCCGAGGGCTTTGAGCCCATCGACGCCGAATTCGAGCCCGTAGCCGGACTGCTTGGACCCGCCGAATGGAATGCGCGGATCCACGGCACCGTGCTTGTTGATCCACACGGTGCCGGCTTCGATGCGCGCCGCCACGCTGCGGGCCAAGCCCAGGTTGGGGGACCAGACGGAGGCGCCGAGGCCGACGTCCAGACCGTTGGCCATGGCCACCGCCTCGTCGACCGTGCTGTATCGGATGATGGGCAGGGCAGGACCGAACTGTTCCTCGGCCACGAGTGGGTTATTGTTCTCGATGTCGGCCACGAGCGTGGTCGGGTAGAAGTAGCCGGGCTGCTCCGGGTCCGGGTTCCCGCCCAGCAGCACCCGCGCACCGGAGTCCTTGGCGGCTTGCACCAGCCGGGCCACGATGTCGTATTGCTGCTTGTTCTGGAGGGGTCCGAGAACGTTTGCCTCGACCAGGCCCACGCCCATCGGCGCTGCGGCGGCGACGGCGGTCAGGGCTTCGCAGACTTCTTCATAGATGTCCTCGTGCACGTAGAGCCGCTTGAGGGCGGCGCAGGTCTGGCCGGTGTTGATGAAGGCACCCCAGAACAGATCCTCGGCGATGGCTTCGGGGTCGGCGTCGGGAAGCACGATTCCGGCATCGTTGCCGCCCAGTTCAAGGGTCAGGCGCTTGACCGTGCCGGCCGAGGATTTGATGATGGCCTTCCCCGTTGCCGTGGACCCGGTGAACATGATCTTGCCGATCGCGGGGTGCTCGGCCAGACGGGCGCCGACCTCCCTGCCGCCGCAGACGACCGAGAGTACGCCATCGGGAAGTTCCTCGTTCAGCACCTGGACCAGTGCCAGGACGCTGAGGGGGGTGTACTCGGACGGCTTGAGGACCACGGCATTGCCCATGCGCAGGGCCGGAGCGATCTGCCATACCGAGATCATCATGGGCCAGTTCCACGGGCCGATGGCGCCGACGACGCCGATGGGCCGGTAGTGCAGTTCGGCATGCGTCTGGCCGTCGTCCACTGCCGTCTCCGCGGTCAGCTCGATGGAGGCTGTGGCGCGCAGCCAGTCGGCGCAGGCGCCAACCTCGAAGCGGGCGTTGGGGCCGTTGAGCGGCTTGCCCTGCTCTCGGGAGAGCAGCTGGGCGAGGTTTTCGGCGGAGCGGTCGACGGCGTCGGCCGCCCTGAGCAGGGCTGCGATCCTCTCCTTGTGGCCCAGCGCCGCCCACGCCGGCTGGGCGGCCGTGGCGGCGGCGATGGCGCGTTCTAGGTCGTCAACGCCTTGGACAGGCGCCTCACCCACCGCTTCCCCGGTGGCGGGGTCGAACATAGTCCGCGTTTCGCCGGTGGTCGGTGTAATCGCGCTGAGGAGGTCAGCATACGTTTCCATGAAAACTCCACTTCGAGTTGGTAGGTGCAAATCAGGTGGAACTATGCAGTGATTCCTTGATGACTCAAGTTTCTTTGACCGCCAACGCCGTGTCTTGTCATTGAGTGAAGGTCTGTTGGCCCAAGGCGAACAACTGCGTCCGCGGTGCGCCGGGCCGGTTCGGGATCACGCGTGGCCGGCCGGCCGTCGGTAGCTGCTGGGTGGCTCCCCAAACGCGGAACGGAAAATGCGGCTAAAGTGCGCTGCGTTCACGAAGCCCCACCTGCCGGCAATCCTGCTGACGGGGCGGTGCGCCAGGAGGGGATCGCGCAGCTCGCGCCGACAATTTTCCAGCCGCCGCGTTCGGATCCAGTGGGCCACCGTGGTTCCGGCTTCCTGGAAAACATTATGCAGGTGCCGGGTGGAGATGAAGTGTGCGGCCGCTATGCTTGCCGGGGACAGCTCCGGGTCGGCGAGGTTGGCGTCGATGAAGCGGTGGATCCTGCCCAACAGTTCCTCGTGTCGGCGGTCGGGGCCGTCCGGCGCCTGGTCCAGCTCCGCGGCGAACATGGTGCTGAGAAGATCCAAAGTGTTGTGAGCCAGCCGGTACCCGCTGGGGCCGGAGAGTACGTCGAGATTTTCCGCCAGCCGGGTCATGAAGGGGATGATCATCCGCCCAAGCCCCGTGTCGGCGGTCATTCGCGTCGCCGTCAGCCGGCCAACTGAACCAGCCGGCAGGTCGAGTGCGTCGTGAGGAAACATCAGCACCAGTGTGCGAAAGTCGGACTCGAAGGCCAGCGTGTAGGGGCGGTGGGTGTCGTACAGGGCGAGGTCGCCGGGTCTGAGGACGGCCTCGCGGTTGTCCTGGACAAGAATCCCGGTGCCGGCCAGTTGCAGGTTGAGCTTGAAATAGAGCCGGTCCGAACGGGCGATGAGCGACGGAGTGCGGTGCACGCTGTGGCCGGAGGCCGTGACCTCGATAATGGAGAGTTCATCCAGGAGCCGGGAACGCAGCCGGCCGTGAAAATGCTCCGGGTCGCTGGAACGGACGTGCAACGGTACGAAGGATGAGGAAATGAGATCGTGCCAGGCGGAGAAGGAATGGGCGTCGGCGGTGTGGACGGCATCCGTGCCGGGAAAGGCGTTGGCGGTATCGAGCGTGACGGTCATCCGAAAATTCCCTAGTGGTGCGACGGCCTGTGCGGTGTGGGGGTTCTGGCCACCGTCGGTATCGCCCGGAACTGCGGTGGCCCCGGCGAAACTGTGGTGAACAACACTTTCCAACCACTCTAGTGGCTTGCGACGACGCTGTCACTTATTTTCGACGATTGGCGAAAAAAGTTTCAGCACAGGGTTGGGTGGCCTGCGTGGTGGGGTTCAAGAGCAGCAGGTAGGCGTCCAGCTGGGTCCTCAATTGGGCAGGCAAGTGTTTCCCAGGGGACATTGCGGCGACGATCTGGGCGCCCAGGAGCATGCTCATCAGCTGGTTGACGATGTACTCATCCTGGATGGGTGCCGTAACTTCGCCGCGGTCCCGCGCCCCGCGCAGGTGTCCCTCCAGCGCGGAACGCCACTGGTTCATTGAGGTCTCATGCAAGTTGGCCTTGGCGGGATCGGTGAGGGCCTTCTGCCAGAACGGAATGACGATGCGCGCTTCGTTGATGCGGTCCTCGTCCAGCGGCAGCACCTCAAGGCAAAAGGCGCGCAGTGCCTCCATCCCGACCTTGCCGGTCGAGGTGTCCGCAATTCTTTGGTTCGTGCGGTTGAAGACGTGCCTGAAGGCGAAGGTGATCAGATGGTCCTTCGTGGGGAAGTAAGGCTTCATCGCACCGTTGGCAAAGCCGGCCTCCGTGGCGATCTCGCGCATGGTGGCTCCCTCGATCCCGTGCCGGGCAATGATGCGCCAGGTGGCATCCACCAGCTCAAGCCGGCGCTGGTTGTGGTCGACAATTTTTGGCACTCAACTGCTCCTATCCGGCTGCCCGTCCGGCTGATGTGTGTGGGTATTTGTGATGCAACTTACGGACGACTATTCTCTACAATCATAGAATGAAAGATCCTGGGCTGCCCGTCCGCGGCCACGCATCGACGGAAAGAGTAGCCGTGGCTGCCGCCATCGACGTCGACACTGCCGTCCATTGGCTCGCCTCCGCCGCAGAAATTACGGTCTTTCGGGACATCCTGCACGCAGCCTGACACTTCCACGTGTTCCTGCACGGCGTGTCAGGCCCGGGGACCAACGGCGCGGTTGTCTCCGTGACCCGCGGCACCGTGGAAACCGCCGTCGAGCTTGACACGGGCGCCCGGGCACCTATTTGTGCGCCATCTCCACGTTCTACCGTGTCCTGGATGAGAACAGCCAGGTCAAGGCACCGCGCCGAATCGCACGCCAGACTTTGGCGATTGCGGCCTCCTTCAATGTCATGTCGGCGTGGAGGTAGGTGTTTGCCGTGGTGATCTGCTTGTGGCCGGGCAGAGGGCGATGACGGTGGTATCGACGCCGGCATGCAGCAGCCGAATCGCGGCGGAGGCCAGAATTACTCATGGACACCCATTCTCCCGCGGCGGCAAGATTGTGGAGATAGACAGTGATGCTGATCCCGATTCTCGCCCTAATCGAGGATCGCCGCCAAGGGCGTGGTGACCATGCCGCCTTCGCTGAACTCCGGGGCCATAGCCAGGATCTCGTTGATTAGCCAGGCAGCCACCTTAGTGAAGGAGTCGTATTCAATGACCATAAAACAGGTATGGGTGAACTTGGACATCTCCAGAGCCACTTGGGCCTGCCCCCAGGTGTTGGTGGCCCCCACCCTGGTCACCGCAATGCCGGCGGCCAGGTCAATGATGTGAGTACCGTAAACATCCTCCAAAATGGAGCCCTGCACACGGCCGATGAAGCTGGGCACGGTCACACCTAATCCGGATGCGACCTGCGCTCCACGTTCCCGGTGATGCGCGTTAGTACTGATTGTCGATGACCAGGATATGATCCGCGTCGGGCTGCGCTCCATTCTGGACGCCCAGCTCAACATCAGCGTGGTGCGCGAGGCCGGGGACGGACTGGAGGCAGTCAGGCTGCTCGACGAGGTCGCCGAAGAGCGGCAGCCCGACGCCGACCCGGCCATGGCCGCACTTTTCTCCGCCCTCACCCCCAAAGAGCGCGACTTCGGCATCGCTATCGCTACAGGGCAGGTACTACTTCCTCATCCGCGCGGTCACTAGGCGCTCGCGGGCGGATGGGCCGGTGGCGTCGAAAAGTTCGAGGTCGAACCTGTGAGCGAGAATTCGACGGAAGCTGCGGCCGTAGGAATTGACAAGCGCTCTTAGCGGTCTTTTATGCCGGCCGTTGCATGGATCAATCTCTCTGCCGACGGGTGTAGCATCCAAAACGTCAGCGTCATCAATAGCGGACGGACCACACAGGCTGGAAGCGGGTTGGGTCACCGGTTTCCGTCACACGCTTACCCACCCCAAAGTCCGAAGGAGTGTCTATGCATTTGCTGCCTCGCGAGCAGGAAAAGTTGCTGATTGTCGTCGCCGCCGACCTTGCCCGGCGCAGACAGCAGCGTGGTTTGAAACTCAACTATCCCGAAGCCATAGCCATCCTCAGTTATGAACTGATGGAGGGTGCCCGCGACGGCAGGACGGTCGCTGATCTCATGAGCTACGGGACCACCATTCTGCATCAGGAGGACGTCCAGGAGGGCATCGCGGAGATCATCGCCGATGTCCAGGTCGAGGCCACTTTTCCCGACGGTACCAAGCTGGTTACCGTACACCACCCGATCCGCTAGGAAATGGTCATGAAGCCAGGTGAATTCGTTCTCAAGGACGAACCCATCCTCTGCAACGCTGGACGAGCCACGGTCACGGTCGAGGTGACCAACAGCGGCGACCGTCCCATCCAGGTCGGGTCCCACTATCACTTTGCCGAAACCAACCGGGCCCTGCATTTCGACAGGGCGGCCGCGTACGGCTTTCGTCTGGATATTCCGGCTGGTACCGCCGTGCGGTTTGAACCCGGCGATGCAAAAACGGTGCCTCTGGTGGCTCTGGCAGGTAGTCGGGAAGTTTATGGCCTGGCAAATTTGGTCAACGGTCCGCTGGATTCTGTCAGCGTGCAGAACGACGGCGGCGCGGTCAATGTGGAGGGGGCAAAATGAGCTTCGAGATGAGCAGGAAACAGTACGCGGAACTGTACGGACCGACGGTTGGGGACGCCATCCGGCTGGCCGATACTGACCTCTTTTTGGAGATTGAAAAGGATTTCACCGTCTACGGCGATGAAGTGGTGTTCGGGGGCGGAAAGGTCATCCGCGATGGCATGGGTCAGAATGGCCAGGTGGTGCGTGGGGAGGATGTTCCGGACACTGTCATCACCAACGCGATCGTGCTGGACTACACCGGCATTTATAAGGCGGACATTGCGCTGCGGGACGGGCACATCTTCCGGATCGGCAAGGCCGGCAACCCGGCGATCATGGACGGTGTGGACATTGTCATTGGCGCCAGCACGGAAATCATTGCCGGCGAGAACCGGATCGTGACCGCCGGCGGCATCGACACCCACATCCACTTCATCAGTCCGGACCAAATCCCTACCGCCCTGAATTCCGGCATCACCACTATGATCGGCGGTGGCATTGGCCCGGCATCGGGAACCAAGGCCACCTCGCTCACCCCGGGTAAGTGGCATATCAGCCGCATGCTGCAGGCGTTGGACGGGGTACCGATGAATGTTGGGCTGTTCGGCAAAGGCCACGCCAGCACCATCGAACCTCTCACCGAGCAAATTCGTGCCGGCGCGATCGGGTTGAAGGTCCACGAAGACTGGGGTGCCACCACCGCCGCGATCGAGAACTCACTGAAGGTGGCCGACGAATACGACGTGCAGGTGGCCATTCACACCGACACGCTCAATGAGTGTGGCTTTGTTGAAGATACCATCAATGCCATCGCAGGCCGGGTGATCCATACTTTCCACACGGAGGGTGCCGGTGGTGGGCATGCACCGGACATCATCAAGATTGCCGGCATGTCCAACGTGCTCCCGGCGTCCACCAACCCGACCCTGCCGTACACCCGCAACACTGCCGATGAGCATCTGGACATGCTCATGGTTTGTCACCACTTGAACCCGGACATCCCGGAGGACGTCGCTTTCGCGGACTCTCGGATTCGGCCGGAGACCATTGCCGCTGAGGACGTTCTGCAGGATATGGGCGTCTTCTCCATCACGTCTTCGGATTCGCAGGCCATGGGCCGGGTGGGGGAGGTCATTATTCGCACCTGGCAGGTGGCGGACAAGATGAAGAAGCAGCGCGGCAAGCTCGACGGCGACACAGAGGTGGGCGATAACTTTCGGCTTAAGCGCTATGTCTCCAAGTACACGATCAACCCGGCCATTGCGCAGGGCATCGCCGACACGGTCGGTAGCGTCGAAGAAGGTAAATTCGCTGACTTGGTGCTTTGGCAACCGGCCTTCTTTGGGGTGAAGCCCGACATGCTCATTAAGGGCGGCCAAATTGCCGGCGCTCTCATGGGCGATCCCAACGGCTCCATCCCCACTCCGCAGCCGCAACTCATGCGCCCCATGTTCGCCACGATGGGCAGGGCCGTTGACGAGTGCGCCATCACCTTTTTGTCCCAGGCGGCCATCGATGCCGGTGTGCCGGCAGAACTGGGGCTGCGCAAGCAGATCCGGCCGGTGCACGGCATCCGGAAACTGACCAAGGCCGATCTGAAGTTCAATGGTGAAACCCACACCATCGAAGTGGATCCGGAAACCTACACGGTGACGGTGGACGGCGTGGTGGCGACTTGCGATCCGGTGGATGAGCTACCCATGACGCAGCGCTACTTTTTGTTCTAAGAGAAGCCCAGGAAAGACAATCCCATGATCATTGACTCAGTCATAGGCAACGTCCATGCTGTGCCAGCAGCCGAGCTTGACGGGCTGCACCTTGAAAAAGTGCTTCTGTCCGGCGCGGAGCTATCCAAACGCATCCAACGTGTACGCACCGACCACGGTAATGAACTGGGTTTGCACCTGCGAGCCAGAGCCGGCAGTGCCGGGGACCTATGCGACGGCGACATCTTGTTCCGTGATGCCGCGGGCCTGATTGTTGTTTCCGTACTACCCACGGACGTGCTTATCATCGCCCCGCAAAGTATCCGCCAGATGGGTATCGTGGCACACCAGCTGGGCAATCGCCACCTGCAGGCACAGTTCTTCGGTGCCCAGAGCGAGTATGGGGCGGAGGTCATGGTGGTCCCCTATGATCACACAGTTCTCCAGCTGCTGCACCAGCTGGAGATACCCTTCAGCAGGCAGGAGCGGGTCATGAGCGCACCGTTTCGGCATGCGGAGCACACGCACTGATGGGTACTCAGCCACAGATGCACCCGCACGCCTGCCGGGAGTCTCCAGCGCCGCCGTCGTACCTGCTGCCGTTGCTGCAGCTAAGTGATTCGGCGCTGCCCACGGGAGCATTTAGCCATTCCTTCGGACTGGAAGTCTACCTGGCCAGGGGCGTTGTCCATGACGAGAATAGTTTCGCGGCTTGGCTGCGGCAATTCATCGGCCAACAGCTGGTCTACAGCGATGGGCTGGCAATCCGGTTGACCGACGAAGCGCTGGGGGGTGCCGGATCCAGCGGTGCCGGTGCTCGCTGTACGGGGCTGGACAGTCCTAGGTTCGAGGAAGTCTGGGAGCTGGACCGCCAGGTCACGGCCCAGGCCCTGCCGCTACAGCTGCGCGGGGCCGGCATTAAGATGGGGCTGCGTATGTTGGAGATCGGTATGGGCATTTTTCCTTCTGCGGCACTTGATGCGTACCAGGAGCAGATCAAGTCCGGTCGCTGTACAGGTAATGCGGGCGTTGCATTCGCACTAACGGCTCACGGGCTGCGCATTCCACTGTCACAGATGCTGGCCGCCTACTTCTTTTCCACCGCCACCACGCTGACACAGAACGCGGTCCGTGCCATCCCACTGGGTCAGAGCGCCGGTCAGCGCGTGCTGCGGCTGATACACGACGACGTCACGGCCGCCGCGGCGACCGTTATGACACTTGAAGCCGGGGACCTGGGCGCCGTCGCCCCCGGACTGGAAATCGCCCAGATGCGCCACGAGTACCAACGCGCCCGCATGTTTATGAGTTGACGCATTTGCACAAGGAGAACACCATGGAACCGATCAAGATCGGCATCGGCGGACCCGTCGGTGCCGGCAAGACCCAACTCGTCGAGCGCCTTACCCGCCACATGAGTGGTGAAATTTCAATGGCAGCCATCACCAACGACATATACACCATCGAGGACGCGAAGATTCTGGCTCAGAACGGCGTCCTGCCGCTGGACCGGATCATCGGCATCGAGACCGGAGGCTGCCCGCACACTGCCATCCGGGAGGACACGTCCATGAACGCGGCGGCGATCGCCGAACTCGTCCAGCGCCACCCGGACCTGCAGATGGTGTTCGTGGAAAGCGGCGGCGACAACCTCTCGGCCACCTTCAGTCCGGAACTGGTCGATTTTTCCATCTACATCATCGACGTGGCCCAAGGGGAGAAGATCCCGCGCAAGGCTGGCCAAGGCATGATCAAATCCGACCTGTTCATCATCAACAAGATCGACCTGGCCCCGTATGTCGGCGCAGATCTGTCCGTGATGGAACACGATTCAAAGGAGTTCCGCGGTGACCGGCCCTTCTGCTTCACCAATCTAAAGACTGACGAGGGGCTGGACTATGTAATCGAGTGGATCCGGCACGACGTGCTCATGCTTGACCTGGGCAAGTGACCGCGCTGAAGGCGGCTCCTGCCATAAATGCACCCATGGGGGAACTCCGTCTGGACATCGGCGTCCGCAATGGCCGATCCTTGGCCACCGGCCAGTACCACCGCGGAGCGCTGCGGGTGCTACGCCCACACTATCTGGACGAGTCCGGACAGGTTTGCTATGTAACAGTCAACCAGGGTGGGGCGTACCTGGGTGGGGACCTGTTCACCATGGACATTACCGTGGCTGAGGGTGCCCGGCTGTTGCTGACTACACAGTCAGCCACCAAGATCTACCGGACCCCGAAGGCATTCGCTGAGCAGCGCCTGAGGGTCAACTTAGGGCCGCACAGCACCCTCGAATACGTACCAGACCAGCTCATCGCCTACCGCGGGGCCGCCTACCGACAGGATGCGCTGATAGATATGGATGAGAGCGCCTCCCTGATCATGTCCGAGGTGATCACCCCCGGCTGGTCCCCGGACGGGCAGCCGTTCAGATATGAGCAACTGCGGTTGCGCAACGAGATCCGGTATGGCGGCCGGCTGCTGGCCATCGACAACGTATTGCTCACACCACCTTCGGCTGGCACTGCTGATTTCTCCGGCCAACCCGTAGCGGACATCACCGGGCTTGGCTTCATGGAGGGATTCAGCCATCTGGGGTCCCTGTTGGTGGTGGATCCGCGGGTCGATGCCGCGCTCGTCACTGAACTGCGCATGGTGCTGGGTGAGCATGAACAAGACGCCCTCACCGGCATCTCACAGTTGAACGGGCCCGGCTTCGTGGTACGGGCACTATCCGGGAGCACCCCTCGCCTCAATACTATGATGTCCACACTCACGGCGCTCCTGCGGGAACGCTGGTTTGGTCAGGCAGCGCTGAACCTGAGGAAGCACTGAACCATCCGGCTCACAGGCTCAATGAGCACCCCTTCACGGAGTTCAATCTCCCAAGGAACGTGGAAGCCCATCATAGTGCCTTCCTCGCTGCCAGAGGCGCATTCTCTTAAATCAGACAAAGCGACTTGAGCCCGGGCGTCCGGGACCGCGGAGGGTTTTGGAAGCCGTTACTGGGGTGCGGTGATCGCCCCGAATCGGGGTGCGATCCTTATTGTGTAAGGCGCGCATGTGCTGTGAGCCTGCGGGCGGGCGACACATCAGTGGCGAGCCGCCGGTCGGGCCGATTAACCGTGATTTCGATCGTCCGAGCCTGCGTTTCGCTTTGAATCCTCTCATTCCCCTGGTCTGTCGGAAACCCCGAAGTGACGGGGCGCCGGTTCATTACGATCGCGTCAGACTGTCCGCCGTCGAAAATCCCGGCACTGTCCGAAGCAGCGTGGATCAACAAACCCAGCGAAAAACCACAGAAAAGCAACCTAACTGACTCCCCTTGGTATCAAACACTTCGACAAATACCGCGGTGGAGCTTTTGAGCCATCTGGATCGCGCAGGTCATCGGCGTATCCAAGGTATCCACGACTTGCTGGGGGCGGGCACTTCAAAGGCGGAGAGCAGCCAGTACCTCGACGAGTTGTCGGATTGATTCATCGGTCAGTTCCGAGAGCAGGGTGTTCTTTCGGTTGGCAAAGCCAGAGGAAGACATAAGAATGCCCGCTTCTTCCATCCCCGGTATCGCAGCGATCCTGGCAGGAAGGCTTGACAAGCCTGCAATGGCTGCGACTTGTTGAGGTTCCAGGCGGGAGGCCCTGTAGAAATCCAACTCGAGACTGGTGTTTTTGCTGGTGTACGAGATGAGTGACACGGTGCCCAGCCGGGTATTGTCCCGGTCGAAGATCCCGAATGTACCGGTAGGGACGATGGTGGTCGATCCATGGAATGACAATCCCGCTGCTGCGGCATGAGCAAGGAAGTGTTCGAATTTGTCGAGACTGGAGGGTGAATTGGATGCAAGCCAAGACCGGTAGGTGTCGACGCTCCAGGTAGTTTGCCGTCCAGCGTGCGGGGCCGACTTCGCTTCGGCAAGTTCCTCGCCGTAGATCCGCGGCATGAGGATTTCGGTTCCTTGGTCTTTCATCCGTGAGTAGGAAACAGCAATGATGGACGTTGCCGGGCCTGACATGGCGTTGAGGTATTCGACCATCCTCTTTAGTTCCGGGTTGATGGCGTCGACGGCAAGGACAATACGGAATCTGCCATCCGATAGGTTTTTCGCGACGCGGCTTTTTAGCGCCGGGGCCTCGTCACCGGTACGCGGAGCGCACGGTCTTTCGGGTGGTGCAGTCGTTGGTTTCGGGACTGGATTGTCGGTCAGTTTTTGTTCAGCTCCGAGAGCGGAGTTTCGGCTGCTGGCCAACAGCGTCGATAGGCTCGACCGCCGATATCCGGGGGAGGGGTGTTGTTGGTTGAGGCAAGGAATCGCAAGAACCCACCCTTCCTAACGATCCTACCAATCAACTTCGAACTACGAGCGAACCTGAAGGCTGTGCGCAATAAACCCCCAGCGGGACGTCGGTACAAAACGCGGCCAGGATGTGCCAGGTCTTCGAACCTAGCCAGAAGTTGGCCACTGAGTTCCAGACCCGGTACCTGACGTGCCAGGCGGCAGCCCTGCGCGATGCTGCCCGCACCGCCGAAGCCGTCTGGCTAGTCGTCTCCTCGACGTCGTTTCTCCACGCGGACCAACAGCTCGCCGATCAAGCCCAAAAGCATGCCGAGGCTGCCGAAGACGAACAACCAGATCGCTAGGGTCGTCACGCTGGCCCAGAAGAACATCACGCTGCCGACGACGAATAGCGTGTTGCCGAACAGCCCAAGGCCTAGATGTACCCAGGGAAAATCCCTTAGAGCTGTTCCGATCCAGCGCCGCTCGGCGTCTTGGTCGGTCGGACCGTGCGTTGGGGTCATTGGGTCTCCTCTGGTAACCGGGGCCTGACCACTATTCTGCCGTATCCAGCTCGCAGCCGACAGCAGGGGCGTCTGCTGGTCGATGACGGGTGCTCGTCCAGCCCAGGCCGGCCGGGCAGAACATCGGGCAGTTACACATGGCAGCGGCAGCTGGTCCGCGCCTAACGTGTAGCCGGGGAGAATGGTGTATATGCGTCATCCGTCAGCATCCGGCTGGCCACCGGCGTAGCTCAACGCAGATGACACTCCCCGGCGATCACCCCGACGAACGCTCCCGTGGCCGGCCAGGCAGGGTCGGTGTGGATCGACAGCTGGTCGTAGTACCGGGCGAAGGCGACCATCTCCGTCTCGCTCAGGCTCGCGTAACCGATCTAGTAAACGGACCCAGGCACGTAGTCCTCAAACCACCGGTCGCCCATCGGCGCAGGGAGGTTGGACGCGCCGAGTGAGCCGGTCATGACCGGGCCTTTTCACTTGCAGCGATGGACTCAGCGATCCGCTTGATCGCGGCGAGTGTTTTCGGGATGCCGTCGAGCGCCTGCTGTGTGCGGTCGGTGATCTGAACGTACGCCCCGTCGCCGTACTTCTCCTCGAACATGGCGATCCCGCCCGGCAGGAATTCCCAAGACTCGCTCAGCGTCGTCCCGGTCTCTGCTGGGGTCATGGTGTAGCCCCAGCGGACCAGGCTGCCACCCACCACCCAGGCGAACTCGCGGCCACGCTCGGCAGCTACCACCTGCGACCGGGTCTCCCAGGACCGGTGCCCGAGCTCATTGCGCCCGGTGAACCAGGCGCCGAGCTGGCCGGCATTGCCCTCGTCGTCCCACCAACACGACGTACAGACCGGGCTCCACTCGCCGGTACGGCTGATGTCGGAGACCAGGTCGTAGATCGTCTCGGCCGAGGCCTGAACCGTGACGGACTCCTGGTGATGGCGGATGTTTGTCTGACTCATGGGTTCATTCTCACAGACCGGTTACTTCTTTTGCCGCCGGCTGCCGCCGTGCCAGTCCTCCTGCTGACCGACCGTATCGCCGTCGACTCCGAGGGCAGCAAGTTGTGGCTGCTCGCGCAGGCTTCGCTTGAGCTCCGCGAAACCAGGGAAGCGTGCCAGCCCGACCACATGGTCCCACAGCTCGGCGGCCGAATCTTCGTCCGGCAGCCGGCTGATCACCGGCCCGAAGAAAGCCACACCGGCGGGGGGCTCAAAGTGGATGATGGGCGTGCCCACATCCCTACCCGTCAGCGAGAGCGCCTCATCCGTTTCCTGCCGGATCGCACGGTCCCAGGACTCGTCGTCGAGAGCCTCGGCCAGTGCCAGGGGCAAGCCAGCCTCGGCGAGGATCGGCTCCACGAACTCACGCGTGCCACGCCGCTCACGCACCTCACCCTCGGTGCGCTGGTTGACCGGGTTCGGGGCAGCATCGAAGATGTGCGCCCCGAACGCCGCGTACAACCCGGCCATCAACTCGCGGCCATGCTCCGCACGTGCCCGGGCCGCCACCCGCAGGAGCCGGAGCCCGGCCGTGTGTCCAGCCTCGTACTCAGGCGGAAAATGCGCCGCGTAGTCAACGTCGGCGTTGATCAGGCGCAACGAGATGAACCGCCAATCCACGGTGTAGTCGCGCTGCGCCTGCACCTGCCGCACCCACTTGCTCGTCATCCAGGCGAAAGGGCAGACCGGGTCGAAATAGAAGTTAATGTCGGCATCCATAAGCCCACCTTTACACCGCTTGATAACCCTCGTCTAGTCTCGGATCGAGGCCCCAGCGACTGGGCATCGGCATCGCGGTCCTGGCATACTCGCTGGGGCTGCGCAACGGCTTCGACGTCGACCACATCTCCGCCCCGACAACACCATTTGCAAGATGATGGTTGAGGGCAAACGCCCATTAAGTGTCGGATTCTGGTTCTCGCTGTGCCGCTCAATAATGCTGTGGACATCGGTGTCGGCATCGTCTTGGCAGAGAAAGCCGTCTACAGTGCGGTCTCGAACAAGCCTTCAGGGAGTTGGATCTCCAAGGAAGGTGGAAGCCGATCGTCGTGCCTTCCTCGCTGGCCACTGCAGTGTGCTCCGGTTCTCACCATATTCCCTTCCTTCATTTCAGGTTTGCCACCGAGGACAGCACCTGTGGCCGTGATCGCCTGGATTAGGGCCAAGCCGGCGGTCGCCAGATGCGGGACATGAAGGGCCAGAGGCGTCTGCTCTTGAATCAGACAAAGCGAATTGAGTGGATCGTCCGGGACCGCGGACGCTTTGGGAAGCTGCTCCCGGTGTGCAGGGATCGCCCCGAATCGGGGTGCGATCGTTATTGTGTAAGGCGCGCACGTGCTGGTGGGCCTTGGCTATTACGTGCTGAGCGTATGCGTGCCGGTCTGATGCCCGCATTTGAGTCCGATGGCGGTCGCGCTCACGCAGGCGGTGGTCTCGGCGATGACCGCCACCACTCCGAGTGGTTCAAGCCAGTTACCGATGTCATCACCGATTTGGGGGAGCCCGATGGTGCGGGAGACGATGTAGGCCAGAACGCCCAGTCCCATCACCGCGGCGGTGCTGAGGTAGGCCGCTGCGACGTCG
This sequence comes from Arthrobacter terrae, assembly GCF_015708085.1. Lineage (GTDB taxonomy): Bacteria > Actinomycetota > Actinomycetes > Actinomycetales > Micrococcaceae > Arthrobacter_M > Arthrobacter_M terrae. Next base: position 41,237 of record NZ_JADNYM010000029.1, read on the forward strand.
CCGAAGGCGAGCACGGCCGCGAGGACGAAGCTGGCTGCAGCGACGGCGATGAAGAGGATCCCGATGTATGGGGCTTCGTGGAGATGGGCAGGAATGACTGGAATATGTGCTGCACCGGCGACGACCAGCGCCAGCACGGGAAGTGCCCGCAGCGGGTGTTGGAGCGGCGAGCCGAGCAGTCCGGTTCTGGTCATGGCTGAGCGGTGTTTCAGCGTTTGGGTTTCCGTTGACATGGGTCTTTGCCTATCGAGTCAAGGCGCCCGGGGAAAAGTACGCCTGAACTAATTGTTTCCCCCGACTGGTTTCGAGGACATAAGTAATTCGTTGCCGTGGGTGGTTCGGCTTGCTTTAAAGCCGCCTATATTGCTGAGTCGATCGGTGCGCCGTGGGAGTGATGGGTGCTTCTGCCGTTTTGTGGGCCTCATGACAGTTCTTCCGACACGGCCCCCAGCCGATTCGAATCTCTGGATTGAAAGGGATTCCGTTGGCAAATTGGATGCGGTGGCGCGGTGCGTCTTGTCCAGCGCGGATCCTGCAGCGGGCCAAGGCCCAGCGAAGGCCAGACAGGTCACAGCGTACTTATGACGGCTTGGGTTGCCGCCTATGTGAGCCAACTGGTTCCAGCCAAGCACTTAACCCGCGACCACGAGCCCGCAGCCGCTTAACCAAAAATCAGCAACCAAACTGTCTCAAAAACTTGACGTGCGCACAACAGCACGAGACGAAACCCGATGACATGGGCAAGGCTTAGACCAAGTCTTTAGGAGTTGAAAAGTAGTAGTCGAAGCAGCGCCGCAAAGACAAGAACCAGTAGCCATCTGAAGTCGAGAATCCATACGGCTTGAGGTGCGATGACCGCGCGCATGACCTTCTCGAGGTTGCCGATGAACAATTTGACGACGACGAAGGACCAAACAACCGATGCAAACACGTCGAGCACTCGCCGCCAGTCTGAGCGTCTTCGCCGTCGCCGTGCGTCACCGCGGCGATGCTGCTTCAATCCGTTTCGGTCGCTGTCGATGGTCCGAGATCGGGGTTCTCTGCAACCAACCTATCAATGAGATCCCATACCTCGTCCGAAGGAGCATTAGGCGGGTGAGGCGGTTTGTGGCGAGAGTTTGTCGAACGAGCATTAGAACTTTTGATTTCGAGGCGGTTCCTGCCTGGTCATAGGGGGCTCCCCCTAAGTGATAGATCACTTGATATGCTGGCACTCGTCAGTTTCAAGATAGCTCCAGGACTGCGGATCAGCGCATCGAGTCGTGGGGTGCGTACGAGCATCGGCAATTCGAAGGCGCGCGTTTCCTTTGGGGGTGGACGGACCTACACATCGGCGAAGACGGCTGGGGTCCGTGTGAGCGGGGGCAGCTCGTCGCAGGGGAATTCCTCGCGCAACAATGCCAGTGTCCAGTCGACACGGCGGCCTACCCTGGCCCAACTTGAGCGAGCCGAACGAGCCGCTGCCCAGGATGCCGTCCTTGAGGAACTCCGGCGGTTGGAGGAGTCATTGGTGACTCTTCACCATGAGACGTTTCCTCCGGCGACACCCCAAGAGGTTCTGGCGCCTGAGCCAGTTGACACGGATGCCATTCGGACCGAGTTCGAGAAGTCCTTGCTCTCCGAGATCGGACGGTTCAAGTTCTCGGAGCGACGCTCCGCCAAAACGCGGGCTGCTGAAATGGCGCTGCACGAGGCGTCGCGCATAGACGCCGCATACATAGGCCTCTATCACCGCTACTGCGAGGACGCGCGGCAAGACTGGGACCGCCTGCTCAATCACGATGCGGAAACCGTCATCGATGTCCTGGAAGGGGCTTACGCCGACAACGCCTCCGAGGCGACGTGTGTGGACGCGGGAGTTGAGGGCGGCGTTCGCTACGCCGCCGTAGTGGTCGTCTTCGGTGCAGTTGATTTAGTTCCCGAACGCACTCCGTCTGTTACGGCAGCGGGAAAGCCCACCACGAAGAAACGCAACCAGTCGGAGAGGAACTCGTTGTATGTGGCAGCCCTGGGTTCTACGGTTCTGGCCACCGTCCGGGAGGGATTCGCTGTAGCGCCATCCGTTGATGAATTCCGGATTATAGTTCTGCGCAAGGACCTGAATGCTCCGACGGCCAGCGATTTCGTCGCCCCTATCTATGTTGCAATAGCTCTCACCGAGCATCCAGAGCTCGTCGAACTCGTGACGACCTTCCGACCTGTCGTGCTCTCGTAGGTGCCATTATCGGCGGTTCGGCGGACCCATTCCCGAGTAAGTCAATCTGCTGCCGGGTCAGACCCCTTAGGGTTGAGCATCTGTAAGCATCATGGCGTCGAGGACTTCAGAGATAAGCAGGGTCCATAACATGTGATGCCGGCTGCTCCGCTGAGCTCCGCCAGGCACTGTTGTCCTCGTCTTGGGAGCGATCGTCCTAGCCAGCACAACCGTCAACCTGGTCTCGGGCCTGAGGTGGGCAGAAGATGTAGCCTTGACTACCACGAAACCCCGCCTGCTGGCGCAGGTTTCGGGTGTCAAAACGGACGTTGATCAGACCCTTGCTGCCAGCTATGCCGGCGAAGAGTGGTGTGGATGCGCCTGCTGTGGCATCGCGATGACCTGAGTTATCGGAGACCTTCGGCTGCTGGCTAACGTTTGGGATAGGCTCGACCGCAGATATGCGGGGGGCGGGGGTGGGGTGTTGTTTGTTCAGGCAAAAAACCGTGAGCACCTCACGCTTCGTGTTGAGTTTACCAGCCGGTCGGGCGTGAAGGGCTAGCGGGGGAGTCCATCCTTGGCCCGTTACGCTCCAGCCGTCATCCGGGCTCGGCAGTGCTCATGGGCTGCGATCGCTCCGGCAGCGTCGTGGGGAGTACATGACCTCATCGATTTCGTTGGGGTCATTACGGCGGACAAGGCGCTGGCATCGATGTCACCTTCCTTCACGTCATTCGAGAAGGGCCCAGAAAACCGAGCGACACCCGTCACCACGAAGATGCCCACCCAGACGAATGAAGCCAGCTGCGTGGCATCTCTTAGACCAACCATTCTGGTCGATACGCGGGGCCTTGCGCCATGTCTTCCATCACTTTAAGAAATCCTCTGCGCTAATTTGATCAACCGTATCGAACCACGGCAAAGCGCAGCACGCGTCCCGGCTGGAGGTAGGTGACGCCTGGCTTCGGAGTGAAAGCCCATCATAAGACATGCGAGTCCACTGACACTGGTTCAGACCCTTGACTGCCTTTCTTACGTCCTCGCAGCAGATCCCCTGTGGGGAAAGGGTGGATTTGTACACGCCCCCGACCTGTAAGCCGCCGCCAGTCTGGTCTCAGCGGTCACCAACAGGCATGAGTTCGAGGCCTCGATGAACGGGCTTGTGCACGGTTATGGATCAGTTGAAAACGCCGGCGATTCCGAAGAACGTGGTTGACGGCACTAGCTGGGGCGCCGGGTGCAGGGAAATCGAAACTTGGCCACCGAATTGTTGACGCATTGGGACCCCACAATCCGCGACCAGAAGCCCGGCGAAGTCATCTACGCCCCTAGTTTCAAATGCGATCTTGAAAAACCCATAGCGGGCAGCATCACTGTGCACGTTGATGTTCCTCTGGTGGTCACGGAGGGCAATTACCTGCTCGCCGAAAACGGGGCTTCGTACGCCGTGATTGATGCAGTCTCTTCGTCCGTTCGTTTGATCTTCAAGCTTCAGTCAAGAATCGAGGGCACCGGTGCTGGCCAGGCTCACAGTGCGGGCTTTGAGCTGCTCGACGATGTACTCGGCGTCGCGACCCACCCCGCCCACAAGCCCGGACGTCAGGGCGTACTGGAACGGCAAACCCACGAAATACAGGCCGGCGATCTTCGGGACCACGCCGCGGATGGTGGCTGGCCAGCCATGCGAATCCACGGCAAGGCCCTCGATCCACTGAAACACCGGGCGGTACCCCGTGGCCCAGATGATGGTGCAGACGCTGGCTGGTCCCTTGGTTTCCGCGGCGTGCGTACCGCCGTCGGCCGTTCCGACGTCGAACACTGGTTTGCCGTCTACGGCACCGCTGAGGCGAGGGAGCCGGACCGCACCCGCGCGCTCGACCTCCCTGACTGACACCCTGATGAGCGGGGCGCCGTGCTCGAGGAAACCCGCAGCCACCTTCCGCCCTGTCTTGGTGTCCAAGGTGAGCACGCTGTTCACGAGCCGCCAGTAAAGGGGTCCGGCGAAACGGAACACGGCGTCGGGAATGTGGGCCGTAGGCTTTCCCGAGAGGTAAACAGTTCCCTTCGGACGGCTCTGGGCGAGCTCCAATGCGATCTCGGCACCCGACGTCCCCGCGCCCACCACCACGACTGCGCCCGCCGGAAGACCGGCCGGGCTGCGGTACTCGGAGCTGTGGAGCTGCATGATGCCGGGATCCAACGCCTGGGCCATGCCGGGGATCTGGGGAGTGGAGTTGGCGCCGGGCGTGGCCACCACGGTCCGCGCCAGCAGCTGGCCGGCGCTGGTGTCAACCGCAAACACCTCGCCTGCCCTTCGCACGGAGTGAACGCGGATGCCCGTCCGGACAGGGAGCTGGAAGTGCTGCGCGTAGGTTTCCAGGTAGTCGGCGAAGGCGTCCTTGGCCGGGAAGCTGGCGGCAGGCGCGGGAAAGTTCAGGCCGGGCAGGGCGCTGTATCGCGCAGGTGTGAACAGCCGCAGCGAATCCCATCGCTGTCGCCAGACGTCGCCCACGCGGGCCCCGCTGTCCAGAATGCTGAAATCGAGCCCGGCCCGCTGCAGGTGGTAGCCAGCTGCGAGGCCGGACTGTCCCGCACCGATCACCAGCGCGTCCAGGATGTGTGAATTCATTGCCGGCCCCTTCGCTTGATCGGGGGCGCTGCCTGACGGAACACCCTGCCGATTTCATTAGAATAGCATTCTAATGAGTGGAAAGATAGCCTAGTCTTATGACTGCTTCTTCCTCAGCCGCCCGCGTCGCTCCTGCCGCACGGAGGGTCAGCCGCCGCGCCGTCCAGGCCGCCGACACCCGGGCGCTCATTGTGTCCGTGGCCAGCGGCCTCTTCGCTGAGCAAGGCTACATGCCCACCACCATCGAGGCCGTCGCCTCGGCAAGCGGGGTGGCGCTCCAGACCGTCTACAACTCGGTGGGGAACAAAGCGGCGCTGCTGTCCGCGGTGCTGGATGCGGAGGCGTCGGGCCCTGGTTCTCCGGCGACCGTCCTGGAAACGATGCAGCGGCGGACAGAGGAGGCGGCTGACTTCGACGCGCTCATCGCCGTCCTGGCGGACTGGTTTGTGGAGGTCCACCAGCGCACCGGCCCGGTGATGCGGGTCATTGCCCAGGCGGCTGCCGTCGACCCCGCAGCGGAGAAGCTGCAGACGGGCCGGGCCCTGCAGCGGCTGGAACGGTATGGTGAGGCCGCCGCCGCGGTGCGGTCCCGCGGCGGACTGCAGTCGGGAATGTCCGACGCCGATGCCGCCGCCGCCATCTGGTCGCTGGGTCACCCCCAGGCGTACCGCTCACTGGTCGGGGATGCGGGCTGGTCCGTGAAGGCCTACCGGTCCTGGCTGGTGCGTTCGCTCGCTGCCGCCCTGGCGTAGGAGGCTGACTCGACTTCTGAACCGAACTTCAGGCGGTCGTTGATCGCAGTCAGCAGGTTGTTCAGCTTGACGATAGCTTCGTCGAAGCACTCATCGTCGATCCAGAAGCGCACGCTGGTGGTCTGCCTATTCGTGGTCTCTGCGCGCATTAGCCGTTGGCAGCCGCTTGGGTGGGTATCTGGGCGGGCATGAAGGACGTCGTTTCTAATTTCAGCAGCCGCGGATAGCGCGCGGTACACAGCTACCAAGTACATCTTCGTTGATCCGCCTGCCATATCGGTGGTCGCCGCCTTGATCTGGGTCGCAATTCCTGATGTCATCTCCGGCTCTAGTCGATCGATCGAGAGGGTGTCAGGCAGATCGGTCACGAGTCGCTGGAGATCACCGAGGATCGTCCACTCCATCGAGGAAATCGTGTAGGCGACCTCACTGATACGGTCGAGATAGCTCGGCTCGGGGAGTGTGACCCGCGAATGTTCCATGACGGCAGCTTAGTCGGAGCCGCTGCATTGGAACTTCCGACGACCTGAAGCTCAAGTGCCAGCTCGTTGAAGAGTGTCCAATGAAGGATCTGTTATCGGGCGCTCGAATGGTCAATAAACATTCCCGGCAACGGGGTCAGGGCATGGTGGGCCTTGGCGTCGGTCTTCATTGAAGGCGCCCCACGGGCATGGCCTGAGCTTCTGCTCCTAGAAAATTTTAGCGTTCCTGGCCAAGGGCCATTGCGAGCAAACAAACCACTCATTTGGGTGCGGCTCGCGGCGATCTGAGCCTGAAAGATCGTTCGGTTGAACCAGGTGATCGCGGAATGGACTTTCACGCGGTCGCAAATCTCCAGTCGGCGCCAAGTTTTCGACCCACTTGGTCGCCCCCGACGGGGATGCCCAGCGGCGCAATTCGTGCCCGAAAGCAGCCAAAGCCGCATAGAGCTCGGGGTGCTTGACCGGGGGAATACGAACGACTGCCGCGCAGGTCGAGGGCGCCATCGAGGGCGCCTCTTGCCGATGATGAAACAAGCGTTTAGTATACTGAACATGAGTGCAGTCTCCGATGAGCGGGACCTGACAGCCCGCTCGAATATCCGCAACGCGGCGCTGAGGATGTTCGCGGAGCGCGGGCACGACGCGGTGACGGTACGCGAGATCGCAAGGGGCGCGGGCGTTTCGCCGAGCCTCGTCGTGCACCATTTCGGCAGCAAGGATGGCCTGCTGGCGGCTGTCGACGCCCACGCGGCCGAATCATTCGACGCGGTCTTTGCCGAGTTCAGCGGCGAGGACCTCGCCAAGCTGCTCGCCAGCGGTGAAGCTACGACGTCGGTCGCGGAGGTATTCGCCCGGGCCTTCCCGCACGGGTCTCCGCTCCCGGCATATCTGCGCCGCCTGCTGCTGACCAATGACCCGGCGGGCGCGGCGATCTTTGGCCGGTGGTACGCGGTCACCCGGCGGATGTTGGACGCCATGGTCGAACTAGGAGCCGTCGCGCCCAACGAGGACCCGGCCGCCCAAGCGGCGTTCCTGCTGGTCAACGACCTCGCCGTGATCCTGCTTCGCAACCAGATCGCCACCGCCATCGGGGACGACCCGCTGGCGCCCGCGGGGCTCGACCGGTGGACCAAAACCGCCACCGCCGTCTACGCCAGGGGCTTGTTCGCAGCTCCTCCGAAGGAGTCATTATGACCGACACCATCCCCGTCATCCGTACCGAGGGACTCACCAAGGTCTTCGGCAAGGTCCGAGCCCTCGACGGCCTCGACCTCACCGTGCAGCCGGGCGAGGTGCACGGCTTCCTCGGGCCCAACGGTGCCGGCAAATCCACCACGATCCGGGTCCTTCTCGGACTCATGAAGGCCACATCGGGCCGCGCCGAACTGTTCGGCGGCGATCCCTGGAATGACGCTCCGCGGCTGCACCGCCGGCTGGCCTACGTCGCGGGCGACGTCGCCCTGTGGCCGGGGTTGACCGGGGGCCAGTGCCTCGACGTGTTGGGCTCCACGCACGGCTCCGTCGACGAGCAGCGTCGTGCCGACCTCGTCGAACAGTTCCAGCTTGACCCCACCAAGCAGGTCCGAGACTACTCGAAGGGCAATCGCCAGAAGGTGGCGCTCATCGCGGCCCTGGCGACCGACGCCGAACTGTTGGTGCTGGACGAGCCGACCTCGGGTCTCGACCCGCTCATGGAACAGGCATTCCAGCAGCGCATTCGCAACCGACGTGAGCACGGCGTGACTGTGCTGCTGTCCAGTCACATCATGGGCGAGGTGGAGGCCCTGGCCGACCGCGTGAGCATCATCCGACGTGGCCGCACGGTCACCTCCGGCACACTGGCCGACCTGCGCCGACACACCCGGACCGCCGTCCACGCCGTCACCGTGGCCGCCCCAGGAGCATTGACCGATATCAAGGGGCTCGCGGACTTTCAGCTCGAGCGACTCAACGAGCTCACGGACACCCGATTCACCATTGACTCCGACCATCTCGACGCCGCCATTGGGCGACTTCACGTGGCGGGCATCCACACCCTTACGGTCACGCCGCCCAGTCTCGGTGCCCTGTTCCTGCAGAGCAACGGGGAGACTCTGGACCCCAAGGAGAGCGCCGGCGACGGGAGCCTTGCGGAGGTCGTGCAATGAGCGCAGGCCACTCCGCCGCTGACGACCGCTCGCGTGGCTTGGGAACAATGCTGCACATCGTCGCCCGTATCCAATGGCGCAGCGCCTGGATCTGGGCACTGGTGCTGGGTGCGAGCATGGCAGGCACCGCAGCCAGTGTCGCCTCGCTCTACGACACCGCGGCCAAGATCCACACCTACGCTGCGGCCGTCACCACCGGCAGTGCCCTGGCCGCAATCAACGGCCACGTGGAGGGCATCGACTCCCTCGGTGGCGTGATCCAGGACGAGTTCGGCTTCCTAATCGCCGTCCTGATGCCGCTGCTCGCTATCAGCCTGGTAGCAAGGGCGACGCGAGCCGAGGAAGAGACTGGTCGGCTCGAGTTGCTGCTCGGTGGCCGCATCGCCCGCCACCATCCCACGGTGGCGGCCCTGCTGGTGGTCACCGCCACGATCTTCGCGACAGCAGTTCTGTTTGCCGTCGGATTGGCGGTCTTCGGCGTCCCGCCGACGGGCGCGGTGCTCTATGCCCTCTCGCTCGGCGCCCTAGGCTTTGTCTTCACCGGTCTCGCGGCCCTGTTTGCCCAGCTCACACCGCACGCCCGGGGGATCTACACCTGGAGTCTGATCATCCTCGCGGGGTCGTTCGCCCTTCGCGGCATCGGTGACGTGACCAAGACCTGGGTGACCTGGTTGTCGCCTCTGGGCTGGGCGGAAAAGGCAGCACCGTTCGGTGACCAGCGGTGGTGGGCCTTGCTCATCCCTCTCGCGGCCGGCCTCACCCTGAGCATCGCGGCGGCGCGACTGGCCAGCCGTCGCGACCTGGGCAGCGCCCTGGTCCGCGGCGGTGCCGGCCCCGACCGGGCCACGGTGCGGCTGCGCAGCCCGATCGGATTCGCGGTCTGGATCCACCGGCCCGCCATCCTCGGCTGGTTAGCCGGTGGTGTGATGCTCGCCGGGTTGATGGGCGCCCTGTCTCACCAGTTCCTCGACGCGATGGCGGGCAACCCTGCTGTCGCCAAGGCCATGGGCATCGGGGGTGGCCGGCCCGTGGACGGGCTCATCGCTGCCACCCAGCTCTATCTGGCAGTCATCGCGGCGGGCTACCTCATCCAGGGCATCGGCACATTACGAACCGAGGAGAGTAACGGCCGGCTGGAAAACCGGCTCTCCGGGACGCTTTCCCGACGCCGTTGGCTCGCTGCGCACACCGTGGTGCTATTAGGGGGACTCGTGACGATTGTACTCGGCTCGTCGCTCGTCCTCGGTTTGGCGACTGCGCTGTCGGCAGGCGACACGGCTGAATTCGGTCCAACCCTGACGTCGGGACTGGCCTACCTGCCAGCCGAGCTGGTGCTCGGCGGAATAGCCCTAACGGTCTACGGGATGCGCCCTCGACTTTTCGCAATCGCGTGGGCCAGCTATGCCGCGATGACGTTCATCGCGTTTCTCGGTTCTGGTCTGAAGTTCAGCCAGTGGGTGCTCGATCTCTCGCCGACCACCCACGTGGGCAACCCGCCGATGAACGCGGTCGACACAGCAGCACTCGTCGTGATGTCCGCTGTCACCGCAGTCCTCGGCGCTGTCGGGTTCATTACCTTCCGGCGACGAGGTGTACCCGAGAGCTGAGGCAAGAAACCGTGAGCACCCCACGCTTCGTGTCCAGTTTACCAGCCGGTCGGGTGCGACAAGGCTAGCGGGGGAGTGCATCCTTGGCCAGTTACGCTCCAGCCGTCATCCGGGCTCGGCAGTGCTCATGGGCTGCGATCGCTGCGGGAGCGTTGCTGGTGAAAAACGCCGTCGCAGGCCACGTTTCCTCCACAGCCAGTTCCTGCACGGTTGCGGTTCCGGGGGATACCCCTCCATGCAGTTGACGGCTCTGGACGGCTTCCGGGAAAGGTGTTCGTGTATTGGCGGGTAAGGGGACCTTGTAACTTGCCAGGAACGCTCACGATCCCGGTCATTGGGTGCGAATGCCCCCTCTGCCGATATCCCGGTGTGCTTCGCAGGCAGCGCCTGAAAACCTTCATGGACTTCACGGTCCATCTGCACTGCAATTTTTTTGGTCAGTAAGCCAAGTACTGATGTGGTGGTTGCCAGTTCCACGGTTCCCCGGTCGGTGCCGAGTGTAATCAGGCAGCCTCTTGGGACTACGGACCATGGTACTTTGATGGGATACCCGATCTCCTGTAGCCCTGAGTATGTGTCAACGGGGCCAAACAGTGGGCCGGTCATGCCGGTCTTCGCTTGGAATTCGAGCCGGCTCGGTTCTGCTTTGACATATCCCCTGGCCCATTTTCCCTTGTAAGAAGTTGATTCCTTCTCCCGCAGGGCGCACTCAAAAAACCTTTCTCAGCGTCGAGTGCCGCCCGGCGCTTTCTCACCGGCGCAACGAGCTGCCGAAGAACCAGCAGCGATGCAATACCCGACAGGACCACGATGGTAAAGGCGGACAAATAGCCTAAAGCTTCACTTGACGAGGAAATGCCGCAAGGAAGATGAAGGCCGGAAGTATGAATCCGATGTTCGCGTCATAAGCCTTCTCCAGCCACCCGCGAAGGGCCGGAGTTAGGTTTCATCCGTGTAGGGCCCCGGGCTGCCGGGTACCTAACCAATTAAGTACGGAGATCACGGAGAAGTTTCGGACCCTGCGTATGACCCAGGTAGCGCTCCAGCTTGAAGGGTTGCTGAAGGACGATGGCAATGACTCCAGAACTCCTGAAGACCTGTTCCTCACCGCCGTTGACGGGGCCCTGGAAATCCGGCGTGCCAACCGCATCGACAAGCTCATCGGCAAGGCCCGGTTCCCGATCCCGCACGCATCAATCGAGGAAATCCGCTATCTACCCGGGCGTGGCGTCACCTCGGTGAGGATGCAAAGATACGCGGCCCATGACTGGGGTGTAGACCCCACGAACCTGTTGTTGATTTCTCCCACCGGGGCCGGGAAAACCTATATCGCCTGCGCTATCGGGATCGCCGCCTGCCACGCTGAACACACCGTCCACTACACCCGGATGGACGAGCCGGCGCTGTCGGCGTCCCCGATCCGTCGAACACCAGACCACCTTTCAGCACCACCCGTCCGGCTGATGCTGCTGCGTTCTCCACGATCGTGCTCCTATCTTCCGCGTCCTTTGCGGTTGTTCCCTGCGGACTGTTATCCCTGCCGAGGGCGTCGCACGACCCGTGCGGCCTTCCTCAGTCGATGCTGTTCCCGGTCGTAGCGGCCGCAGTATGGCGCGTTTTGTCGACAATCGCATATCCGATGGATACTGCGGTCGCGACGACACCGAGGACTCCGAGCAGGCTCCAGATGATGACGTACCCGCCGACTGTTGTCAGCTGCGTGGTGGAAGCGACGTTGCTGGCCATGATCGCGGCCAGCACGGCGGACCCGATGGCGCCCCCGACGGTGATGGACAGTTCGTACACTCCTTCGCCGATGGCGATCTCGTTATCTCGCAGCGCGTTGACCACGACGGTGCGGGTGGCCGCCTCAATGAACCCGAACCCGCCGGAGGCGATCCACAGGAAGATCAGGAACCCGGCGAGGGTGCCGTGGGTGAACACGAGTCCGCCGTAGCCGATCAGGAACGCCGCACACCCAAGGAACATGGTCCACCGGAACCCGATCGCACGACCCAGGCGTGCCGTGAACATGATAACTATGAACATGACGGCGTAGCCGGGCAGGAGAAGGAATCCGATTTCCGAGCCGGAAAGGCCCAGCCCGCCCTGGTCGGTGGGGAGGCCCATGAAGGTGGAGGTGACCACCTGCGCGCCGACGGCGCCGAAGTAGATGATGAATCCGATGATGTATACCGGCACCAGCAGTCGGCGGAACACGTACCTCACGTCTACCATCGGCTGCTTCGTGTGCAGGGCGGTGAACACCCAAATAGTCAGGATGACCAGCCCGGCCACGATCGTGGCGATCGTGGGGAACGAACCCCAGCCCCAGCCAGTGCCCTTGGTGATCCCGAAGATCAAACCGGCGAACCCAACCGCCAGGAGGATTGCGCCCATCCAGTCCACTCGGCTGTCCGGGGCGCGTGTGACCTTCGGGGCCCGGACGATGAACAGCAGCAGGAAGCCGGCCGTCGTGCCGAAGGCCGGTAGCCACAGCACCCAGCGGGTGCCGTTCTGGAGCCCGAGGATCAGGCTCGTGGCCAGCAGACCGACGAGGATGCCGAAGATCAGCACGCCAGACAGGTAGGAGACGGCGCGGGTTGTCTCGCCCCTGGTGTGGCGGGCATGGATCAGCCCGAACATGAGCGGCAAGTAAGCGGCGAAGGCGCCCTGCAGGATCCGGCCGACCACCAGCATCCAGAACACCGGTGCCACCGCGATCAGAATGCACCCGATGGCGACGATGGCGACCTCGATCTTCAGCACTTTAGAGTGCCCATACACGTCGCCGAGCTTCGCGAACAGCGGCGTGAACACGGCGGTGGCAAGTGCGTAACCGGTCAGCGCCCACGATAATGTCGCGACGTTCACGTCGAACTGCTTCGCCAGCGTCGGGTAGATGGGTGCGAAGTACACCTGGAGGACACCGCTGAATAGTTCCGTGATGATTAGTGACGTCAGCGTGAGCCGGAATGTGATCCGTCCGGCGCTCATCGGCAATTGCGTGTCGTCCTGCGTGGTCATGATACGAGACCTCCTTCATTCCGGTGGGATCCTCCCCGCCAGCGGGAGGGGAGGTACGGGTGTTAAGCGTCAGTGCCGGACAGCCGGGTGAATGCGAGGTGGGCCAGCGCAGCCGCCTGGTCGCCCAGAACGGCGTCGTCGAACAGGACACGTGGTGAGTGGTTGTACGCCAGGGTGGTCGGATCGACGCCCTGCGGGCTGCACGTGAGCATGAAGAACGACCCCGGTACTTCGTTGAGCACGAAGGAGAAGTCCTCCGATCCCATGACCGGCTCGTTCTGCTCCACGACCCGGTCTGCCCCGAACATGTCGCTCAGCTGTGCCATAGCGGCCCCGGTCACCTCCGGGTCGGTGACGGTCACGGGGTAGATCACGTTCAGATCTATGTCGGCCGTGCACCCGTGCGCGGCCGCGATCCCGTCGGCCAGGCGCGTCGTCTCGACCTTCAGCAGCTCCAACGACTGCGCAGACAGCGTCCGCACCGTCGCGCCCAGCGACGCATGAGGTGGGATGACGTTGATGGCCTGCCCGGCCGATAGCTGCGTCACCGTCACAACGATCGGATCGAACACGGAGAACTGCCTGGTCACCATGGTTTGGAGGGCGGTGACGATCTCGGCGACGGCGGGCACGGGGTCGCGCGCGGATTCCGGTCGAGACCCGTGGCCGCCCTCGCCGTGCACTGTGATGCGCAGCTCATTCGACCCGGCGAGAAACGGCCCGCGGCGGGTGTGGAATACACCCATGGGGCCGGGCCCGACGTGGATCGCGTAGGCGGCGACCGGCCTGCTGCCCGTGACGTCCAGCAGCCCCTCCTTGATCATGACGGCCGCGCCGCCGTAACCCTCTTCTCCCGGCTGGAACATGAACACCACATCGCCGGCGATGTCGGCCTTCCGCGCCGACAGTAGCCGCGCTGCGCCGATTAGGCCTGCCGTGTGCAGGTCATGGCCGCAGGCGTGCATGCGTCCGTTCGTGGACGCGAATTCCAGCCCGGTCTCCTCGCTGACCGGCAGCGCATCCATGTCTCCGCGCAGCAGTACAGTCGGCCCCGGCCTCTCGCCGTGCAGCACGGCGACGACTGATGTGGTGTCCGTGCCGGTGTGCACGTCCAATCCGAAGCCGTCGATTTCGGCCAGCACGGTCTGCTGCGTGTCGGGAAGCACCAGCCCCACCTCCGGATTGCTGTGCAGCAGGCGACGGATCCGCACCAGATCCGGCAGTAGCTCCCCGGCGTCCTCTCTAAATGATTTCATGACAGCCTCCCGTCCTCTTTCGCGTGTTCGAATGATATGTTGCCCGTGCACGCCGCCAGGGCCGGCAACGTCATGGCGACGGGCATCCATGAGTGCAGGTCCTTCACGACACGGCCACCCTGCACGATCACAGGTACGTTGCCCGGATCGCCGAGCTTGGTGATGTCAGTCAGCGGATCGATGTCGGTGATGACTACGTCGGCCAGTTTCCCGGTCTCCAAGGAGCCGAGTTGCTCCTCCACGCGCATCAGTCGGGCGGCCTCGATTGTTCCGGCTTGGATCGCGGCCATCGGCGTCAGGCCCAGCTCGACCAGATAACCGAGCTCCCTCAGATCCTCTCCGTGCGGGCACACCCCGGCATCCGTGCCGAGGGCGACCTTTACCTCCGCCTGCAACGCGACGGTGACGTGTTCGCGTGCGATCGCGGACCACACCACCTTCTTCTCGTACAGATACGGCGGCACCTTCGCCGGGTCGGGAACTCGAAGCGCCGAGCTCAGTGTCGGCACCAGGTACGTGTCTTGGGCGAGCATCATATCGATGGCCTCCGGCGTGATCTGGTAGCCGTGCTCGACACTGGACACGCCGCCACGAACTGCCTCTAGGATGCCGCGGGCCCCCTGCGCGTGCGCCACGACCGGCTGCCCCTGACGGCGCGCCGTCTCCTCTACGGCGATACGCACCTGGTGTTCCGGGACGCCAATGTCGTACGGGGTGTCGGAAGGACTGGACACTCCGCCGGTCGTGCACACCTTGATCACGTCGGCGCCCGCGCGCAACAGTTCGCGCACGGTGACGCGCATCTGGTCGTCGGTGTCGACGATGCGCGACATCGCCGACATGTCGCCTGCGCCGCTGATGGCCAGCGTGCCGTCTGCCACAGCGTTGCGGAAACCCGGAGTCATCCCGCCCAGGTCACGGACTGTTGTGACGCCCGCCATGAGGGTCGCGCGCATCGCGAGGGCCTGCTGGAGGACGAGCTCCTCTTGGAACATCGCCTGGCTGCGTCGCGGATCCGATTCCAGGCTGATCCCCATGTGCACGTGCACATCGAAGAAGCCCGGCAGAACCGTCTTGCCCTTGACGTCGACGTCTACGGCGTCTGTGGCAATGTCCGGACGACGCGGGCCCACATAACTGAGCCGGCCGTGTTCGATGAGCACCTCGCCGTCCGGGATGGGTGCTGCTCCCGTCCCGTCTATGACGGTCGCTCCCAGCAGCCGCAACGAGGTCCGGCACTCAGGGACCTGGGGTATACGAGCAAGCGACATTTGGGGACTCCCTCATCATCGGCCAGCACCTGATAATCCGCACGGGCCGACCGGGTGCACACCGGACGCAATTACGTCATCAGGCTCCGTCCGCTGCGGCATTATACATCCCGTCACGGACGTGATTCCTATAACTACATGCTAATGACACGCCAACGTTCTGCGTCCATAATTGACGCAGTTCTGCACAGAACGCGCATTGAAGAGGATTTGATGCATGATTCACCTGTAACCGACCCGTTAGACCGCCAGCTGGTCGCTGCGCTCCAGATTTACCCGCGCGCGAGCTGGGTTCACCTTGCGCCGATCCTGGTGTGCTCTGCGAGTACACTGTCACGCCGGTGGGCGACCCTTGTCGCACGTGGCGTGGCTTGGTCGGCAGCCGCCATCGCCCCATCCGGCACTGCAGAAACCGGCCAGCTCGCGTTCGTCGAAGCCCGATGTGCGGCCGGACAGCGCGAAGAGTCGATCACCGTGTTGACTGCCATCCCCGAAGTTATCGGCATCGACACATGCGCGGGAACACACGACCTCGTCTTGACGATCAGCGGGTCGAGCATCCTGGCCATCGATCGGCTCGTCAACGACCACATTGCCGCCGCCCCAGGCATCACCCGCACTCGCACGAACTACGCCAGCGGCATCATGACGGAAGGATCCAGCTACCGTCTCCGTGACTTGTCCCAGGCCCAACGCGCCGCCGTGACCGCACTCAGACCTGCGCCCGCCACGCCATCACAGATAGGGCCGACTCGGGCACAGGCACGCATCGCAGCATCCCTCGCCGTCAACGCCCGCCAGCCCGCTGCCGACGTGGCGCGCCTCGCAGGACTGTCGATCTCGCACGCGCGACGACTCATCGGCCAGCTGGACGCTCAGCCATGGTTCCGTGCCCGCACCGACATCTCCGTTTTTGACTTCGGTCTTGTCGCCGCCTACCTGTGGGTTGAGTGCCCCGTCGAGCACATCGACAGCTTGGCACGATTTCTGCAGCGGTCACCAGGACTGCGCATGCTCGTCCCCATCATCTCGCAAACCAACCTCCTTCTGTCAGTCTGGGTACCCGGGCTCGACCAGATCGCCGAAATCGAACGGCGCCTGACGCACACCTTCCACTCGGCAACCATCACCGATCGCTGGCTGCAAACCTCCGCACGTAAACGCCTCGGCATCCGCCTCACTCCCGAAGGCCGAGCCATCCCTCACACTTCGCGGTCCAATAGCAGAGGGCACGTCTCGTAATTTGGTGGTAATTTCCGCGGAGTTCTGATCGCCGTCGACGTAGGAGGGTCACCGGGGGAGTCCCCTTTTTGTTTCCGCCGAGAAGGAAGAAAGCGCTCCCGCGACAACCTTGAACCAGCCCGCATTGACGCCTCCGATCACGAGGGTTTTGACCGACCCCGACCTAGCTCATTCTGACGAGTTCCGTTGGCTGCTGCAGGCCGGTCTGCACGACCCCATAGATGCGGAAGCGACTGATAATTCGTCCCGGCACCTACATTAATCCTGATCGGAAAGTGAGGTGACCTCCCGGTGGCCGGCGCGAGTGGAGTTGTCCGGTGGGCGATGGTGTGCCCGGCGGTGGGTTTGAAAGAACTTCTTTCCCTGGTCGCGTCCGGCTCGGGGGAGTGGCGGCCACCTGGCGGTGTGATGCAATTGAGAGTCAATGGATCCCTGGGCAGACTCTTCGGCTTAGTAGCGGAGCCTGACGGCGTAGTCGTGTGGAGCCGTCCTCGGGATGAGTCACGTCTGCGTGCCGGTCAGAGTGTTGTCACCAGGATGGAGGCGACCAGGATTGAGGCGGTAGTGACGGTGGTGAATCCGGCCACCAGCATGGGGGTGACGAGTTCGTCGAAGATGGCCTTGCGCTCGCGCTCATCCCGGCCGACCGAGCGGCTGACTTCCTGACAGAGCATGAAGTCGCCGGGGAATCCGAAGAGCGCTGTCAGCGCGATCGGCATGCCCTTGAGCGGGTCCCACTTGAACACCTTTGAGGCCAGCCAGCCGCCGATCATGATGCCGATGGCACCGACGACCAGGATGAGGATGGCCGGACCGATAGTGGCCTTGACGGTTTCGAAGGTCACGTTGCTGAGGGAGGCCATGATCACCACGACGACGGCGATGAGCCCGAATCCGAACGCGTTGGCCTTCTCCATGGCCTTTTCGGGAAAGACTCCCAGCACACGGCCCAGCAGTCCCAGCAGCAGCGCCCAGACCCCGTAATTAATCCCGGTCAGGGAATCCAGCCAGGTGGCCATGCTTGCGGCGATGAACAGGAGGAACAGGAGGATCGAGGGCTGCTGGAACTTCTCATGGACCAACTGAAATGCCCGCCTGGGGGCCGGTGCGAACACCTCCTCCACGAGCACAGCAGGGCTGGCCCCTGCGTCTCGCCGCCGGCTGTCCGCAGCCGGGCTCCCAACGCTGCTTCCCGGCAGGAGGGCAGCCGCAGCATCCGACGGGATGTCGAAGGCGCCGCTGTTGCGAAGCTTGGTCGCGTACTTGCGCAGCAGGATGTTGGCCAGCGGCAGGCCCACCAGGCTCTGCAGCCCCAGCACGATCGCGGCCACCGCCACCAACGACGGCAGTCCCACCTCGGTGAGTTTCTGTGCCGTGATCAGGTAGGCGATGAGACCGCCGGTGACCGGACCGGTCCCGGCGACAGCCGTCGGGTAGCCCAGGAGGGGCCCCAACACCACCAAAATCAGTATCGTGGCGAACACGACTCCGGTCAGGGCGATCAGGATGGCCTTGTACTGCGTTTTGATCTGCCGCAGCGGGATGAGCGTGCCCATGTGGGTGATCACGGCCCCGACCAGCACTATCCCCACGCTGGTGAACGCCGATTTGGGGATCAGGTCCGGCGGCAGGACCCCGCTCCACAGCAGCGTCAGGTAACCCGCCATGATCACCAGCAGCGAGGGGACCCATGCCTTCGTGACGAGGGAAACGACTTCGGCGAAGGCCAGCAACGCCAAAATGATGGTGACCACATACACCGGTGAATTGAACATGTTTGTTGTCCTCGGATCAGTTCTGACGGTGGGTTTCGGCGTCGAACTGCTGGACGCCGTTCTGGAAGACCCGTTCGATCATGGATTGGAGACGGGGCAGCTGATCGGTCGACTCCAGTTTTCCGTTGAGCACGACGGCGTCAGCCAGGTGGCCCTTGGCCAGCCGGCCCACCGAACCCACCGGGGTGATCAGTTCCCCGGCAATTGAGGTGGTTGAGGCCAGTACCTGACGGAGAGACATCCCGGCGCCCGCCAACAGGGCAAGTTCCTCGAGATTTTCGCCGTGGACACCCACTCCCGAATCGGTTCCCATGCCGATTTTCACGCCCGCTCCGATGGCCCGGCGTACCGAGGCCAGGTGGTCGTCGTAGACTCGGTGGGCTTTGTCGATCACCTGCTGGGACAGGCCGCTGGTGCCGGTTTCCGCTTTCTTGATAACTGCCGCAGGCGCGGCCAGCGTCGGCACCAGGTAGGCGCCCTTGTCCAGGAACATTTGGATGGTCTCGTCGTCGAGGTAGATGCCGTGCTCGATGGTGCGCACACCAGCGGTGAGGGCGTTGCGGATACCCTCGGTTCCCTGGGCGTGGGACATCACGTATTTTCCCTGCGCCTCGGCTTCTTCGACGATGACCCGGATCTCCTCGAGGCTGAACTGTGAGTGCCGGGGATCGTCGGCGGGCGAGAGCACGCCGCCGGTGGAACAGATCTTGATCTGGTCGGCCCCGGCACGCAGCAGCGTGCGGACGGACTTGCGGACTTCCTCCACGCCGTCGGCCACACCGCTGGGGCGGCCGGGATGAGGGGCCAGCGAGGGCGACGTCACCCCGGAAGGCATCCAAAAGTCGCCGTGGCCCCCGGTCTGGGACATGATGCTGATGGCCAGGCGCAGCCGGGGACCCTTGATCAGCCCGGATTCCTGGGCAACCTTGGCACCCAAGTCGGCGCCGCCCGCGTCGCGCGCCGAGGTGATGCCCGTGCGAAGCGTGGCCTCGAGGTTTCGCACAGACTCGTAGAACTGCAGCGAAAACGGTTCCACGAATGCCTGCAGCGAACCTGGATTGGAGGAGGTGGAGTGGATGTGCAGGTCGATCATACCGGGAAGCAGAGTCTTGCCCGTGCAGTCGATGACGGTAGCCGCTGCGTGCTGTTCGGCGTCACCGGCACCGGGCCCGACGGCGGCAACCACGCCGTCAACGAAGACGACGTCCGTGGGCTCGGAAAGGAACTCCGCTCCGTTGAACACATGGGCATTCTTGAAAATTGTTGAGGTGCTAGTCATCGTTACCTTCCGGTTACTGACGGTGGAGGGGGCTCGCGGCGGATGTGTTCTGAGACTTCTTGAATGGTGAAGCTAGTGGTGTGTCTCAGTTTTGCTTGATGGCTTGGAGTGCGACGCGGCCGCGGGCGACTTTTTCCAGGATGGAGTCTGCGGTCGCGACCCAGATCAGGGGTTTCGGGTGCTCGTTGTTGACCTGAAT
>NZ_JADNYM010000003.1:0-77764 GCF_015708085.1 Arthrobacter terrae
TGGGCGAAGAGACGACAGCCCGCTACGCCGGGAACCCCTGGATCCGCAACACCTACCACGACAACCTCAAAGACGCCCAAAACTTCGCCCGCACCATCATCACCGGCAGCGAGTAGTAGGGCTCTCCTAGGCGGAAGGTTTTCGGTGAGCCTCGAGGCGCAGCGGCAGGGGTAACGTAGGGGAAGCACATCAGCGCGGCCACTAGGCCCCAGAAGTTGGAAGCCAGGTGATAATTGTTGCAGCCGTACTTGTGGCCACGTAGGCTGCCTGCGCTGGTTTACGACTTCTATGAACGCCGACTGGCTCGATCGCTGAAGCTGGACAGAATCCCCAATCACATTGGCGTCATGGTGGACGGCAACCGGCGTTGGGCCAAGCAGTTCAATGCACCTACCCGGCAGGGTCACCAGGCGGGGGCGGATAAGATCCTGGAGTTTCTTGGCTGGTGTCAGGAACTGGGCGTCAACGTGGTCACGCTGTACATGCTTTCGACGGATAACATGGGGCGTTCTGCTGACGAACTCGACGAGCTGATGGGGATCATCGCGAACACTCTGGACCTGCTGGACGCGGACGCGAATATTAGCGTCCATGCAATGGGTGCCCCGGAGCTTTTGCCGGACTACCTCTCTGACAGACTTTCTACTCTCGCGGCACGGCGACCGGAGCAGGAGTGCCTCCACGTCAATGTGGCGATCGGTTACGGCGGCAGGCGCGAGATAGTGGATGCGGTGAGGGAGCTCCTCCATGACGCCGTCGCGCAGGGCAGCGACATCGGCAAGCTCGCAGATGAACTTGCGGTGGAGGACATCTCTAAGTATCTATACACCCGGGGCCAGCCGGATCCTGATCTGGTCATCCGAACATCGGGGGAACAACGGCTATCCGGTTTCCTGATGTGGCAAAGCGCCTACAGCGAGTTTTACTTCTGTGAGGCCCTTTGGCCGGCCTTCCGGAAGATCGATTTTCTGCGGGCATTGCGGGACTACGCGGGCAGACAACGCCGCTTCGGCGCCTGACCGGACCGGAAGAAAAAGATGCACCGGCACCATCGGACGGAAATCATGCTGGCTGCCGGGCTGTCCGCCGTCGCCGGCTTTGTTGACGCCGTCGGCTTCATCCATTTAGGCGGCTACTTCGTTTCCTTTATGAGCGGTAACTCCACCCGGGCGGGTGCGCTTCTGGCGGATGGGTCCTGGCTCGGCGTGATGCTCGCAATGGGCCTGGTGGCGGCATTCCTTGCGGGCGTGATTTGCGGTTCGCTGCTGCGTGGTGCGGTGCCTACACACAAGCGCATCGTCATCCTATTGTCCATTGCCGTGGTGCTGGCAGCCGCGGCCGTGATGTTCGACGCTGGATTCTGGGTAGCACTGGTTCCGCCAATGATGGCGTTTGCCATGGGGGCTGAGAACGTAGTCTTTGAACGCGATGGCGAGGTCAGCATCGGACTGACCTACATGACAGGCACGCTGGTGAAGATGGGACAGCGGATTGCTTCCGCGTTGGCCGGTGGTGAGAGACTCGCTTGGCTCCGGTACTTTTTATTGTGGTTTGCGCTGACCTGTGGCTCGGTTTTGGGCGGGCTGGCTTACCATGCGCTCAACTTGGACGCGCTGTGGCTCGCAGCAGCCGGAATCCTAACGGCGGCCGTAATATCCCGGCGCGTTCCGGTGCTCGGATAACAATTTCCGGTGCCTGGATAACAATTTGTCCCCCCTGCATCGGCCACTGCCGGCTGTTCTCCGGGATCGCGTAGACACACCGTGGCGGCAGGAACGGCTAAAATCCGGAATTGGGCGTAGCTTAGTGCTATCGGAGGGCTTCCTGCCCTTCGATCGGGAGGCCGGCTATGAAGCGCGATTTTGCGCAGATTACATCGCGGGGCCGTGCGCGGCCTACCGGCCCGCCCGCCTCACCCCTAGTAAATCCGGGTGCGTGCGCCTGGGACTGGAGTCGATGTGGCAATTTCTGAACGGGCCCGGATTGAACCAACGACGGCGGAGCACAGCTTCGTAGTGGACACCTCGGTGCTGCTGTCCGACCCACACGCGGTTCTGCGCTTCGCCGAACATGAGGTCATTGTTCCAATCGTGGTGATCAGCGAGTTGGAAGGAAAACGCCATGATCCCGAGTTGGGATACTTTGCCCGAAAAGCCCTTCGGTTGCTCGATGAATTGCGGGTAAAGCATGGCGGTCTTGACAAAGCAATCTCCCTTGGGGAAGAGGGCGGAACCCTTCGGGTGGAGCTGAACCACATTTCCTCCGACGTGCTGCCCGCCGGCTTCCGCAGCGGCGACAACGACAGCAGGATCCTGGCGGTGGCCAAAAACCTGGCCAATGAAGGCCGCAATGTGACGGTGGTGTCCAAAGACTTGCCGATGCGTGTAAAGGCTTCCGCCATGGGCCTGCAGTCGGACGAGTACCGCAATGAGCTGGTCAAGGATTCAGGCTGGACGGGCGTTGCTGAGCTGGATGTACTCGATGACGAGATCGGCACGCTGTACAGCCATGAGCCGGCGTTCATTCCTGCAGCAGCGGAAATGCCAACGAATACGGGGCTGGTCCTGCTGTCGAACCGCGGCTCAGCCCTCGGGCGGGTAGGGGCGGACAAGCAGGTAAGACTGGTCAAGGGGGACAGGGAGATCTTCGGTCTGCACGGGCGTTCGGCAGAGCAGCGCCTGGCGATCGATCTACTAATGGACCCCGAGGTCGGGATCGTGTCGCTGGGAGGCCGGGCAGGAACGGGGAAGTCGGCGCTGGCGTTGTGCGCGGGGCTTGAAGCGGTGTTGGAGCGGCGGGAACACCGAAAGGTGGTGATATTCCGTCCGCTGTACGCCGTAGGAGGCCAGGAGCTGGGCTACCTGCCTGGTTCCGAGAGCGAAAAAATGAATCCGTGGGCTCAGGCGGTCTTTGACACGTTGGGGGCATTGGTATCGCAGGAAGTTGTTGAGGAGGTTGTGGGCCGCGGCATGCTGGAGGTTCTGCCGTTGACTCATATCCGCGGCAGGTCCTTGCACGATTCGTTCGTGATCGTGGATGAGGCTCAGTCGTTGGAAAAAAATGTGCTGCTGACGGTGATGAGCCGGATCGGGCAAAACTCCAAGATCGTACTGACTCACGACGTGGCCCAGCGCGATAATTTGCGGGTCGGCCGGTACGACGGGATTGCCGCCGTCGTCGAGATCCTTAAGGGTCATCCGCTGTTCGGTCACATCACGCTCACCCGCTCCGAGCGGTCGCCGATTGCCGCGCTCGTCACCGAGCTGCTCGAAGGCATTGAGTCCTGACGCACTCACCGAAAGGGGCAGACGGCTAAGTGGCAGGGCCGAGGTCCCAGCTGATATGGCTGCGGACGTCGGTCAGGCCCATGCTGACCTCCACGAACAGATCGTCCAGCATATATTCGTCGACCCCGAGGACCTTCAGCCAGTGACCGGCGCCGGCCGTGGGTCCGTCCAACGACTGGCTGGCCACGCAGACCCCGGTCCCTGCGTCGATTCGGATGGCGGTGCGTCCTGGAAACAGCAGGGGATGGCCGGGGATGGTGGGGAGGTAAGTGTGATTGGCCGTCAGGATGCTTTCCAGCGCTGGACGGCCCTCGTGTTCGACTTGTTCAATCGGACCTGGTTCGGTCACATTGGCAAAGGGGTAGTCGAGTGGAACCGGTCTATCCCCGGCCAGTTCCACCGGGTCAAGCAGCGCCGGGAACCGGCCGTCGCCAAAGCGGGGCTCGCCATAGGCGGCCTCAGGGCGGCGCCGGACCAGGCCGTCGTCGTCGTACACCGGCGTGACTAAATGCGCCGGCAACAACCACGGCTTGCGCCGTCCGCTGATGAACAGGCCGTCCTTGGAATCGTTAATCCCGGTGGTGCTGTAGAGCATGGTTCCGTCCAGTGCTTCCACCCGGAGGGCGTGGGGCCGGCGCACCCAGCAGTTGACCGGCGCTTCTTCCTCAGCAGTGGCGGCCGGATCCTGCCGGTCAGACTCAGCAGCGACGGCCGGATCCAGCAGGTCAGCCACAGCGCCTTGACTGATGGGGCGGTCCAGGGTCCCAGCGAATCCCGGGGCCCGCCGAAAGCGCAATTCGAAGCGAAGGCTCTGCCATTTCCATGGCGACGATCTGCACAGATCCCTGAATTGCTCCGCTGCCGCAGTCATGTCCACAGCTTACGCCAGCACCCCCGGAGGGTAGGGGCAGTCGCGTACTATCGCTTTATGATCACACGGCTGGTGGAACTATGGGCGAACCACCCGGCGGCTGGCTGGCTGGTTCTGTTGGCCTGCGTTTGCCTGCTGGTGTCCGCGGTGCGTCTGAGCATGGTCGACATTCGAACACATCGGCTGCCGGACCGGATCATATTTCCGTCCTTCGCGGCCGCTTTGGTGCTGCTGCTGGCCGGCAGCCTGGTCGCGGAGGACCCGCGTTCCGCGCTGAGGACCGTGCTCGGTTCGATGGTGCTCGGTGGCTTTTATCTGCTGCTGCGGCTGATCTACCCCGCCGGCATGGGACGTGGCGACGTTAAACTTGCGGCCTTGCTCGGTCTGTATTTGGGGTATCTCGGCTGGCCCCAAGTGCTGTTCGGCATTATGGCCGGGTTCGTCTTGGGCGGACTGTTCGGTCTGGGACTGATCGTTACACACCGTGGCAGCGGTAAAACGCAGATACCGTTCGGCCCGTTCATGCTGGCCGGCGCCATCGCTGTCATGCTGGCCGCCGGCGGTTAGGCTGGCATATGCCTACTCCCGGCTTTGTCCTGACCCTGCGCGAGAAAATCGGCCATGACCCGTTGTGGCTCCCGGGTGTGACCGCGGTGGTGTTCGACGACGGCGGCAAGGTGCTGCTGGGGCAGCGCGCCGACACGGGGGACTGGACGCTGATCACCGGCATGCTTGATCCGGGCGAGGAGCCGGCCGTGGGAGCTGCCCGCGAGGTGCTGGAGGAAACGGGCGTGGTGGCCCGGATGGAAGGACTCGTGGCCGTGCACAGCCAGGCACCGATCACCTTTCCCAACGGAGATCAGTGCCAGTTCATGAACCTGGTCTTTAAGGCCCAATCGGTTTCCGGGGTGGCCCGGGTGAACGACGACGAGTCGGTGGACGTCGGATGGTTTGGTCTCGACGAACTGCCCCCGTTGCGTGCGGCGCATCAGCAGTGGTTGCAGTGGGCGCTCGATTTTGCCGGTGAGACCCGCTTCCTGCGCTGACGGCTACTGCGCTGACGGTTCCTGCGCTGACGGTTCCTGCGCTGACGGCTACTGCGCTGACGGTTCCTGCGCTGACGGCTACTGTGGTGGCCGCGTCATGGACAGCACGTCCAGGGAGGTATCGAGCTGTTCCTCCGTCAATTCGCCGCGCTCCACGAAGCCCAGGGCCACAACAGCCTCACGGATGGTCTGCCCTTCCTTGATGGCGTGCTTGGCAATCTTGGCGGCGTTTTCGTACCCGATGAACTTGTTCAGCGGGGTGACAATGGACGGTGAGGCTTCGGCGAGGAAGCGGGCCCGTTCCACGTTGGCCTCGATGCCGTCGATCATTTTGTCCGCCATCACGCGGGTGGAATTGGCGAGCAGGCGGATGGATTCGAGCAGGTTGGCCGCAATCACGGGGATACCAACGTTAAGCTCGAAGGCTCCGTTGGTACCGGACCACGCCACGGTGGCGTCGTTGCCTACCACCTGAGCGCAGACCTGCAATACGGCCTCACAGATCACCGGATTGACTTTGCCGGGCATAATCGAGGACCCGGGCTGCAGGTCGGGCAGGGAAATTTCGCCGAGGCCGGTGTTGGGACCGGAGCCAAGCCAGCGCAGGTCATTGCTGATCTTGCTCAGTGACACAGCGATTGTGCGCAGTTGCCCGGACATTTCCACCAGGCCGTCACGGTTGGCCTGTGCCTCGAAATGGTCCCGCGCCTCGGTCAGCGGCAGGCCGGTGTCCTGGGCCAGCAGTTCAATAACGCGCTCGGAGAAGCCCTTGGGGGTATTGATTCCGGTGCCTACGGCGGTGCCGCCCAGCGGGACCTCGGTGACGCGTGGGAGCGAGGCATTGATGCGTTCGACGCCGTAGCGCACCTGCGCGGCATAACCGCCGAACTCCTGTCCCAGCGTCACCGGAGTGGCATCCATCAGGTGGGTGCGGCCGGACTTGACCACGGTGGCGAACTCGTCCGACTTGCGCTTCAGCGAAGCGGCCAGGTGCTCCAGTGCCGGAATGAGATCCTTCGTCAGCGCGGACGCCGCAGCCACATGCACGGAGGTCGGGAAGACGTCGTTGGAGGATTGCGATGCATTGACGTGGTCATTGGGGTGAACGGACTTTTCGCTGCCGGCCGCCTTGAGCGCCCGGTTGGCCAGCGAGGCGAGGACTTCATTGGCATTCATATTGGACGAGGTGCCGGAGCCGGTCTGGAAGATGTCGATCGGGAAATCGCCGTCGAACTTCCCGGCGATGACCTCCTCGGCGGCGGATTCAATGGCACTGGCCAGTTCGCCGTCGAGCACGCCCAACTCGGCATTAGCGGTAGCAGCGGCCTTCTTCACCCGCGCCAGCGCCTCAATATGCGCCCGTTCCAACGTGGTCCCGGAAATCGGGAAGTTCTCCACTGCCCGCTGCGTCTGCGCGCCGTACAGGGCATTGGCCGGGACCCGGACCTCACCCATCGTGTCGTGTTCGATGCGGAACTGCTGATCGGTGGATGCGGTGCCCGGTGCGGAAGTCTCAGTCATGACGTCAAGAATACCGCTTTGGCGCCGAGGCCCTCGACGGATGCCGCAAGCTGATGGAGACTGAGAACGTGCCCGAGCTCCCCGAGATCCATGCCCTCGCCGCGGACCTGGACGCCCATCTCACCGGGCGCACCGTTAATCGCCTGGACATTCTGGCGGTTGCCGCGCTGAAGACATATGATCCGCCCATCTCGGCACTGGCCGGTCAGGTGGTGCGCGCGGTGACGCGGCGCGGCAAGTTTCTGGACATCAGCGTCGGTGAGATACATCTGGTCATGCATCTCGCGCGGGCCGGCTGGATCCGATGGCGTGCGGGGAGTCCCGCACCCCGCGGACGCGGCGGCAGGGGCCCGCTTGCCGCGCGACTGGTGCTCGACGACGGCGCCGGCATCGATATCACCGAGGCGGGCACCAAAAAGAGCCTCGGCATCTTCGTGGTCGGTGACCCCGCCGATGTGCCGGGCATCGCCAGGCTGGGGCCTGACCCGCTGAGCGTGCAATTCGCGAAGGAAACGTTCCTTGGCATACTCGCTGCGGCGGGGCGATCGCAGATCAAGGGCGTGCTGCGCAATCAGGCGATCATCGCCGGCATTGGCAACGCCTACTCCGATGAGATCCTGCACGCCGCCAAAATGTCCCCTTTTAAGCCGGCCTCGATGAGCGTGGAGGAAGCTTCCCGGTTGTTCGCTGCGATGCAAACGACGCTGCGGACTGCAATCTCGCGCTCAAACGGGCTTGCGGCCGCCGAGCTCAAGCGGGAGAAGAAATCTGCGATGCAGGTGCACGGCCGACAAGGGCAGGCGTGCCCCGTCTGCGGCGATACCGTTCTTCAAGTGAGCTTCGCTGACTCGGCTCTCCAGTACTGCCCTACTTGCCAGACCGGCGGGAAGCCGTTGGCGGACCGTGCGCTGTCGCGGCTGCTGAAGTGAGCTGTGCGCCGTCGGGCAGGACAAGCGGCGCCGCGTTAGAGGGTACCGAAATTGGAGACCAGGTCCGCGCGCCCTTCCTGCAGCCGGTAGGCAAGGCCGACGACGGCGGTCCGGTGCTCTGCGACGGCGGCGGCGATGATCGGGGAATTCTCCACCAGCCGCTCCGCCGTCTGCCGCACATGTTCCACGACCATGTCGTTGACCTCGTGCTCGTCGCGGCGCAGGGACGTCAGCACCGAAGGCGTGATTCGCTCCACTAAATCGCGGATAAACCCGGCCGGCATTTCTCCGGTCTCCACCGCACCCTTGGTGGCCGTGACCGCCCCACAACTGTCGTGACCCAAAATAACGATCAGCGGGACCTGCAGGTAGGCGATGCTGTATTCCAGCGAGCCCAGCACCGTGTTATCAATCACATGACCGGCCGTGCGGACCACGAAGGCGTCGCCCAAACCCAAATCGAAGATGATTTCAGCAGCCAGCCGGGAATCAGAACAACCAAAAATTACCGCGAAAGGATTCTGCGTGTTCACCAGCGCGGCCCGGTGCGAAGCATCCTGGTTCGGGTGCGAGGACGTACCGTTGACGAACCGCTTATTGCCGTCACCGAGCTTTTTCCAGGCCTCGGCCGGAGTCAGCACGTCAGCGGACAGTGCGAGCTCGCCGCCGTCTTCCGGGCCGCTCATTTGCTGCTCCCCGTGGTGGGTGTGGCAGCGCCGCCGGTAGGGGAGTCGAGCTGGTGATCGATCGACGCAATTGCCGCGGCGCCCAGCGTGTCGAAGTCGGTGAGAGGTGCGCTTCCGGTGAGAATCATTGTTGTGCCTCTGTATTGGAGGATCAGCGATTTATCTGATCCAGGTTTGTCGCGGAGCTCCCAGTTGTGCGCTCCGATCTGTCGTTCCCCGGTGACCGGGGCATTATTCGCATTCTGCGCCAACCAGCTGGGATTAGCCAGCGCGCTTTGTTTGAGCGAGATGAACTGTCCCGATGCGGATACATAACCGACCTCCCAGAAGGCCACTCCGTCCGCTCCGGCGGATTTCCAGCGCGCGTAGTTGACGCTCCAGCCCGGCGGCAGCGCCGCCACGGGCGCAAAACCGGCCACGTCCCTGGCCTGGGCGGCAATGACCGGAACATCAACATCCGGACGGTAGACGGAAGCGTTCTGGTGCGCGTTAAGTAAAATGACGGGAAGCACTACGGCCAGTGTCACCAACAGTGCCAGAACCATGCCCATGATCGAAGCATTCGCACGTTTGGCGGCCGATGCTGCGATAACGGGTCTGACCGCAGGAGCGGGTTTTTCCGGTTCCTGCGGAGGGAGAACGTCCGTCGGCGAACCGTCGTCATGTATATGCGTCACCGTTCCATAATCCACCATTCGCGATGGGTTCACATCTTCAGCGGCGGCGCGCTCGCGCTTGGGGCTCTACAGCCAACTATGATGAAGACTGACCGGTCCCGGCAAAAGTGCGGATTCCGGTGCCCATTCATTACCGTCAGCACAACTCAAAGATGAGGTTACTCGTGTCCGAGAACAACGATGAAGCTCAGTACTCGACCCTTTCCCCGGCGCTGGCTGTGGGAGATGACGAACCGGACCGCAACCTTGCGCTCGAACTGGTCCGGGTCACCGAAGCCGCCGCAATAGCCGGCGGCCACTGGGTCGGTTTCGGAGACAAGAACAAGGCCGACGGCGCCGCGGTAGACGCGATGCGCTCGCTGCTGTCGACGGTTCACTTCAATGGAATTGTGGTGATCGGCGAGGGCGAGAAGGACGAAGCGCCGATGCTGTTCAACGGCGAGCAGGTAGGGGACGGCTCCGGCCCCGAGTGCGACGTGGCGGTTGATCCAATCGACGGCACACGGCTGTGCGCCTTAGGCATTAACAACGCTCTTGCGGTACTGGCCGTGGCCGAGCGCGGCACCATGTTCGATCCCTCCGCCGTCTTCTACATGGAAAAGCTGGTCACCGGACCCGAAGCCGCCGACGTCGTCGACCTTCGGCTGCCGGTCAAGGAGAACCTTCGTCTGATCGCCAAAGCCAAGGGTGTCAAAGTCAACGCGCTGACCGTCATGGTGCTTGACCGCGACAGGCACCGTCCGCTGGTGGAGGAAATCCGCGATTCGGGCGCACGCACCAAGATGATCATGGACGGTGACGTCGCCGGCGCCATCGCTGCGGCCCGCACGGGAACCGGTGTGGATGCCCTGATGGGGATTGGCGGAACACCCGAAGGAATCGTTGCAGCGTGCGCGATTAAGACCCTCGGCGGGGTCATCCAGGGACGCTTGTGGCCCACGAGCGACGACGAGAAGCAGAAAGCGCTCGACGCAGGGCACGACCTGGACCGGGTTTTGTCGACGAACGATTTGGTCCGCAGCGACAACTGCTACTTCGCCGCGACCGGAATCACCGATGGTGACCTGCTCCGCGGAGTGCGTTACGACAAGAACAAGGTGCTCACGCAGTCGATCGTGATGCGTTCGAAGTCGGGCACAATCCGCTTCGTTGACGGCGAGCACCAGTCACACAAATGGGAGTCCTACGCCAGAATGGCCTAGCGGGCCTGGCGGGCCTGGCGGCGGATCGGCTGGTTTTCCGCCGGGCTGTACTGGCCGGATAGGCTTGCTGCTATGACTTTGAGCGTTGAGCAGTGCACGGACCGGACCGAGTGGGATGCCGCGGTGAATGCCGGGCGGGGCCATCCGATGCAGCTGTGGGGCTGGGGCCAGACGAAGGCGGCACACAACTGGTCCGTTGACCGCGTGCTGGTCCACGATGCTACCGGCACACTCGTCGGATCCGCCCAGTTGCTGTTCCGACGCCTGCCATTTCCCTTTCGTTCCCTGGCCTACATCCCGCGGGGCCCGCAGACGACGGAAAGTTCAAGCACCAAGGTCCTTGACGCCGTCGTCAATTATGTGAAGCTCACGCATGGCTCCGTGGTGCTGAGCATTGAACCTGACTGGGACATGGACTCGCCCAGTGCGACGGTACTGTTGGCAGCCGGCTGGCGGCGGACGGAAAGCACCATTTTGATGGGGCGTACTTTGATCCTGGATCTGCACCGCTCCGAAGATGAACTGCTGGCCGCAATGACGAAGAAAACCCGGCAGTACATCCGTAAATCAGGCCGGGAGGCGCTGGACTACCGCCCGGTCAGCCGCGAGGAGGTGCCGCAGTGCCTCGCCGTTTACCGGCTGACGGCCGATCGCGCCGGATTCGGCATCCACTCCGATGCCTATTATCTGGACATTTTCGACAATTTGGGGGGGGGGTCTGCGGTATTTGCTGCGTTCGACGGCGACGCGGTGGTGGCCTTCCTCTGGCTGGCCGCCAGCGGGGCGACCGCCTTCGAGCTTTATGGCGGGATGACTGACGTTGGGCAGAATCTGCGGGCCAACTTCACACTCAAGTGGACGGCCATTAGAGCCATGAAGGAGCGCGGCGTCGGTCGGTATGACTTCAACGGGCTCCTGAACGACGGAGTTTCGAAGTTTAAAATCGGGTTTGCCGATCATGAAAATCTGCTGGCGGGGACCTGGGACAAGCCGCTCTCGCCGCTCTACCCGGTCTACGCCAGGGTGCTGCCGCTGGCCCGCAAGGCTGTGAGGAAGACGGGAAGGTTCGTTTCCGGGGCGCCCGCTGTGCTCTCGGGCCTACGCAAAAGGGTGGCCGCCCCAACTAAGTAGCAGCAGGTGCACGCAAAACGTGAAATGAGTGCAGTTGCTGCTACTTAGTTGGGGCTGGGGCTAGCGCTGCCGGGTCGGTGCGGGCTCGGCAGGCGGAACGACGGCGGCAGGAACTGTGACAGCGTAAAGAACGGCAGCGGCGTCGGCGCCACTTACGGGGTGGGCGTTAACGGGGCTTTCCCGCGCCGGGACGAAGGCGCTGTCCCCGTGAGCGAGGATCAGGTCACCGCGTGGCGAATCGAGAATGACGGAACCGGTGACCGCGATAACAAGGAGCGGCCCGTTCTGGTCCAGTGGAATCGGTGGTCCGTCAGGTTCCAGAATCGCGCGCTGGAGCTGAAATTCCCGGAATGGCGGTTGCCAGATTTCCTGGCCCAGCTCGGTGCTGCCTGCGGCGATCAGCGGCACGGGCAAGGCGCGGAACTCCACCGTCTTCATCAGCTCCGGGACATCCACGTGCTTGGGTGTGAGCCCACCGCGGAGCACATTGTCCGAGGACGCCATGACCTCTACTCCAAGACCCTCCAGGTAGGCGTGGATGTTTCCCGGAGGGAGATAGATAGCTTCCCCGGGCCTGAGCGAGACGCGGTTCAGGAGCAGGGAGAGCAGCACGCCGGCATCCCCCGGATAGTTACTGTCCAGGTTGACCACGGTGGACAGCTCACGCTGGTATGCCGTGTGCGGCGGATGGGCAGCGGGGCCGGCATTGAGTACGGTAACGACGGCGCTCACGGCGTCGGTGACCTCGTTGCCTCCGGTGATGAGGCGGTGGAAGGCTGTCCGGATCGCCGTCGACTCGCCAGCTTCTGACTCTTCCACTGCGGACAGGTCCGAAATAACGTCCCGCAAGAGCTGCGGGAAGGTCTCCTCGGCCGTCTCAAAGAGGGCGGACAGGCGTTCAAAGATCGCCCTTGACTCCGTGGCCGGGCGAAAACCGCACAACGCCTCAAAATCCGTCAGCGCCAGGATCAGCTCGGGTTTGTGGTTATTGTCTTTGTAGTTTCGCTCGGCGGCGGCCTGCGGAATACCTGCCGCTTCTTCGCGGGCAAATGCTGCCTGAGCCTGGGCGAGAGTCGGGTGGACCTGTAAGGACAATGGCTGCGAGGCGGCCAGGATTTTAGCCAGGAAGGGCAGCCGGTCACCGAATTCCGCACGCACATCGGTACCAAGCATGCCGTCCGGATCGTCCGCGATCAGCTCGTCCAGCGACCCGGTGCTGCAGTCCGGCGCCGTGGCCAAGGAGGGTGAGCCGGGGTGCGCGCCAAGCCACAGTTCGGCTTCCGGCCCCCCGGAAGGCGCTCGGCCCAGCAGCGTCGAAATTGCAGTGCGTGAACCCCAGGCATAGGGACGCAATACGTTTGTCAAGGTGTACATTTGCTCTCCTAGAGTTCGTGGCTATCCGGCCGTGCAACTGCCGTTGTTGGCGAGCAGTGATTCGAGCATTGCGTCGTCGCCCTGTTCTGCCAGTTGCTGCAGGTACTCCTGGGTGACCTGCGGGCCCGGAGCCGGTGCCGCGGGGGCCGGAGCCGGTGCAGCGGGAGCTGCAGTGCTGGCATCTGGAGCGGCCGGTGCCGGCGCGGCTCCCTCCGGGCCTGTTGTGGGAGCGGGGCTGTTTCCCGCAATCAGTTCCTGCACCCGGGCATGGATGACATTGAAGTCGGGAAAGGTGGAAAAGTTAATGTCAAAGTCCGGGGGACCTATAGTCAGCCGCTTTAGTGGATGCTTTTTGGATTTCAGGGCCAGATCAACAAAACTGCCCAGCTGGGCGGCCGGAATATCCGATTCCATTACCTTCGTCCCGGCATTGAGAATCGACTCGAATTTGGAGAGCACAGTGGCGGGATCCATCTGCTTAAGCAGGGCCTGCTGGATGCACTGCTGCCGCTCGCTGCGGGCATATTCCAGGACCCATTGGCGTGATCTGGCGTACCAGAGCGCCTGCTGGCCATTTAGCGTCTGTTCACCCGGGGCAATCCAGCCCTCCGGCGGAGCGTGGCTGTAACCGCTGTCATCCAGGCTGGCGCCGCTGATCGGGACCCAGCCGCCGGCGTTGATCTTGACTCCGCCCAGTGCATCGATCAGCCGGGAAAAGCCGGACATGTCGATGAGGAGGTAACCCTGGATCTTCAGTCCCAGCGTCCCGCCGGCGGCGTCCATCATGGCGGCGGCGCCCGGATCAGACCGGCCCGGATACAGGTTGGCGTATTTCTCCGTGACCTCGGTGTAAAGGAAGTTGATGATGCAATTGTCCCCGCAGTTATAGCCGTTCGGATAGACGCTGCGCATCGGTGAGTCTGCCGTGAATTGGGCGTTCTGCAGGTTGCGCGGAATGCTGATCGTGACGGCCTGTCCGCTGGAGGCATCAACGCTGACAACAATGATGCTGTCCGGACGTCGTCCCACGCGGTCTGCGCCGGCATCCCCGCCCATCACCAGGAAGTTGTACCGCCCGTCCACGGGGGCCATATCGGGACCGGCGGAGAAAATGCTGTTAATGGCATTGCGGCCCGTATTGATCAGGTACGCCGAGTAGCCAACGGAGCCGGAGGTCAGCACCATGAGCAGTACCAGGACGACGCTGACGGTACCGCGCATTCCCGGGGCGAGCAGCGCGGGCCGGATAAGGCGCAGGGTGTTCAGGAACATGTAGGCCCAGCCCAACGCCAGCAGGACCAGCACCGCGATCAGCAGCAGGGAACTGAAGGGATTCGTGAAGACGCTGAAAAGCAGCCCACGGTTCAGCTGCGAGATAGCTAAGGCCAGTACGACGACGAGCCACACACCGAACGTGACGCGAAGCGCGAGTCGGCCCAGTTTTCGGTTGCCGGCAACGATCTGGGCGCTTCCGGGGAGCAGCAGCGTCAGCAGCAGCAGCACAAACGCACGTTTAGTGCGCACGGGTGCCGGAGCGGACTGTGGATAACGCACCGGGTTGGTGAGGACCGGAGGCTTCCGCGAGGCCTGGCTGACTTTCGGGCTGCTGATGCTCATAAGTCCTTCTTAGCCCACCAGGCCGGGGAAGGCCTGTGCGGCTTTTTGACGCAAAGAACCGCCCTTGACGGCGGCGGTCCGATTAAGATCGTTGGCGAACTCGGCCAATGCGCCGTGCAGCCGCGCCGCAGTGCCGTCGGCCCCACAGGCGAGCATTCGAACTGCCAGGAGCCCGGCATTGCGGGCACCGCCGATCGATACAGCCGCTACGGGTACCCCGGCCGGCATCTGGACGATCGACAGCAGGGAGTCCATTCCATCAAGGGTTTTCAGCGGCACCGGAACGCCGACGACAGGAAGGGTCGTGACGGAAGCGAGCATACCGGGCAGATGCGCGGCCCCGCCGGCACCGGCGATGATAACGCGCAGACCGCGGTCCCGGGCGGACTGGCCGTAGCTAATCATTTCAGTTGGCATCCGATGAGCCGATACCACATCGACCTCAAATGGGATGTCGAACTCGGACATGACCTCGGCGGCAGCCCTCATGACCGGCCAGTCCGAGTCGGAGCCCATAACGATGCCCACGAGTGCCGGTTGCGCCGCAGGAGCCGGGGTGGCAGTTGCGGCGGGAAGCGGGTTGGACGAGCTGTCGGGGGACACGTTTTCTGCTGATTGGCTCATTGGAGCTCCCTCTGGTCTGTGCCGGACGGTCCCGTGCCGGATGAGTCTGTGCCGGATGAGTCTGTGCCGGAAACCATTCCATCGCGGATAAGTGCGGCGACCTCGCAGGCGCGAGCGCGGACGGCAGCAGCGTCGTCGTAGGGCATTGAGAGCACATTAACATGTCCAATCTTGCGCCCTGGCCGCACGCTTTTGCCGTACATATGGACTTTGGCCCGGGGTTCCGCGGACAAAGCGCGCGGATAGGCGCTGAACAGGTCCTGGTTGGCGCCGCCGAGGATGTTCTTCATCACTGTAACGTCCGCCAGCGCCGCGGTGGCGCCGAGCGGAAGGTTCAATACGGCACGCAAGTGCTGCTCGAACTGGCCGGTGACTGAACCGTCCATGGTCCAGTGGCCCGAATTGTGCGGCCGCATGGCGAGTTCATTGACCAGAAAGCCACGGCCAAGACCGGGCGTTTCAAAGAGCTCCACCGCCATCACACCACTGACGCCAAGGTCCGCGGCGATCTGCAGCGCGGCGGCCTGCGCAGCCGCCGCCACCTCCGGCGGCAGAGATTGTGCAGGAGCTATCACCTCGTCGCAAACGCCATCCACCTGAATGGACTCGACCACTGGCCATGCGCTGGATGCACCATCGGGTGTGCGGGCCACCAGTGCGGAAAGCTCCCGGCTGAATTCGACTTTCGCCTCTACCAACAAGGGGTTCATGGCCGTGAACCAGTCAGCGGCCGCCGTGGCAGCATCGGCGTCGTCGAGCACCTTCACGCCCTTGCCGTCATACCCGCCGCGGGGCATCTTAAGAACCACCGGCCAGCCGTGCTGGTCTCCGAACGCAATGACGTCCGCTACCGAGGCTGCGGCGCTCCAGCGCGGATTCGGCAGGCCGAGCCGCTCGATAGCTGCACGCATGACGAGTTTGTCCTGGGCATGAATCAGGGCGTCGGGGCGTGGCTGGACGTTGACGCCGTCGGCCAGCAGCGCGCGCAGGTGTTCAGCTGGTACATGCTCATGATCAAAAGTCAGGACGTCGACACCGGCCGCGAAACGCCGTAAAACGGCCAGATCCCGGTAGTCTCCGACGGGCGCATGTGCCACGGCAGGAACCGCGCAGACGTCCGGCGTTTCGGCGAGAACGTGCAGCTCAAAACCAAGGGCGACGGCGGCAGGGGCCATCATTCGGGCCAGCTGGCCGCCGCCAACAACACCTACTACTGGAAAAGTCACAGTCCACAGACTACCGAACGCCTCCCGGATTTTCGGGGTCGACGTGCGGGAATGGGATGTTTATCGGGGAAATTGGCAGCGCCCACCAAGGCTTTTCCCGTAAGATCCTATAACTGGCCGTATGTTTGGCGGCAGCGACGGTGGAGGATCATGTTTGAATCAGCAGCAACACGCATTAGAGGTCTCTTTGGACTGTTCTGGCGCGAGGTTGCGAAATTTGGCGCCGTCGGTGGCGTTGCGTTCGTCATCGACACGGCAATTTATCTGTGGCTGTTGCATGGCGCCTTGTCCGACCACCCCACGCGGGCCAAGATTGTCTCTGCCGTTATCGCGACCATCTTTTCCTGGGTAGCGAACAGGTACTGGACCTTCCGGCACCGACGCCGGGCCAATATTTTGCGCGAGGTGGTCCTCTTCGCGGTCATGAATGGCATTGGGATTGCCATCGCGGCCGCCTGCGTTTACGTCTCGCACTGGGTACTTGGCTTTACCACTCCGTTCGCCGACTTCGTCTCCGGCAGCGTGATCGGTCTGGTGCTGGGTACGGTTTTCCGCTTCTTCGCCTACCGTTTCTGGGTTTTCACCGAGGAGTTGGACGAGGACCCCGGATTTGCGAAGGACCACGAGCTTGTGGAGCCGGGAAAGCCCCGCCCTCCTGTGGATTGAGGGGGCTGGCCCCCGGTGTTCAGCGGATTCGCGCTCAGCAAATACCTGCTCAGCGGATTCCTGCCGAGCGGATTCCTGCCGAGCGGATTCCTGCTCAGCGGATTCCTGCTCAGCGCTGCATCGTGACCCGCTCGGCCGAAAGCAGCCGTTCGGTTACCGGGACAGACGGATGTACCAGCACCACAGATCCGCCGGCACTGAAGATTCCCAGCGCATTGCGGACGGCGGATTCCAATCCGTCACCCGCGGTCAAGATGACGCGTTCGGACCGCTCTGCCGGGTGCGCATAGCTGCAGAGCAACGATCCGAAGGTGACCGATGCAAAGGGAGCAAGAGAGTCCGGCTTGCCGGAACCAACGACGGCGGCGTCGGTTCCCGAGGGTTCATCAAACGGCACAAAGATATCACCGTGGGCGCGAACTTCGGCGGCGTAGTCCAGTACGCCTGCCGGGAGGTCCCCGGTCCACCTCATCTCCAGCGCTCCAAGCGCCACGGCTACAGTGAGTGTCCGGGGACGGGAGGCTGCTGGCCCTGGAGCTGTTGGCGCTGTTGTCACAGTGACATCATGGTTCAGTCCGGCGCCGGGACCGTAACTGACTGCGGCCCCGGCATGCCAGGCGGCCAGTACCCAGCACAGCGAACGCCAATGAGCGGGCATGTCGATGGCAATGACGCTGCCGGGACCGGCGTCTAATTCATCGACCACATAGTTTGCCGTTTTTGCCACCCAGTTGTCCAGCACTTTCCCCGACAGTTCCACCCGTTCTCCGTCCGGCCCGTACCAGGTCAGGCGTGGCGAGGTGGCGTCCACCGTGCGAAGGGTCGTAAGAAGAGCCGGCACGGTGGAAATGTCTGAGGGCATGCCTTCATCCTGCCAGTAACGGCTGCGGTTCGGACGCTCCTGGCCGTCATCTGGGTGCTGCGGCCTCCACGAGCTGAAGTCTGACCCTGCTTAGGCCTGTGATGTTGGGCATGTTTACCGTGTTCGAACGGCCCGCTCCGGATCGGGAAATGCCTGATTTTCAGCGTGCAGCGCGCCCGGCGAGTATTCCGGAAAAAGCCACGCCCGGATTCCTCCGCTGATTCTCCGGGCGTGGCGCGGCCGCGTCTTGGCCCGTTGTGGATAGGATCACCCCGCCCGCTTGACGGAGCCCGTATTACAACGGTGTAATTAGACCCGGGGACATCGTCGCCAAGGTAGAAACACGCC
Organism: Arthrobacter terrae; assembly: GCF_015708085.1. Taxonomy (GTDB): domain Bacteria; phylum Actinomycetota; class Actinomycetes; order Actinomycetales; family Micrococcaceae; genus Arthrobacter_M; species Arthrobacter_M terrae. Next base: position 18,068 of record NZ_JADNYM010000003.1, read on the forward strand.
GTTCAGCGGCACACTCACCGGACTTTAACTTGCCAAGATATTGGCTGCAATGGCAACAGGAGGACGACCATGGGACAAGCGGAACGCAGTGCACCTTCACCGGCGCAGCGCGTGGGGGACGGCTCCTTGACGACGGCAGACCTGGCCGGCCAGGCAACAGTTCAGGGACAGCCGGCCTTGCAGTACCGCTCCCTTGGTGTACCCAGTGACTGGTACGTCGACCCCGCGGATCCGCAGGCAGCGGACCGCTATGACCGCAGTGCGCGGGAATCATTGGAAGAAAAGGCGACGGCGTTCCTCGCCGATCACGAGGCGCTGGAGACCGCCCCCGACATCGGATCAAACCCCGACGGCAGCCCGCTTGCGCTCGTTGCAGGGCTGGCCGGAGCCGTAGTCCAGCCAATCTGGATTGGTCTTCCCTCCGGCACGCCCGGCTTCGGCGACACTGGCTTCAGCGACGACGGCGAGCTGGGCTGGCAGACCGATGCCCTCTGCGCACAGACAGACCCGGAAGCCTTTTTTCCCGAAAAGGGCGGTTCCACTCGGGATGCTAAGAAGGTCTGTGGCTCCTGCAATGTGCGTGCCCAGTGCCTGGAGTATGCGCTGGCCAATGACGAGCGCTTCGGCATCTGGGGCGGCCTGTCCGAGCGTGAGCGTCGCCGGCTTCGGAAGCGAGCGGTCTAATTCCTGCTGCAGTAAGTGTCACCGCCGTCGTCATTGCGCACAACGGCAGCAAATACCTACCCAGAATACTCGCGGCCGTTGCCGCTCAGACTCGCCCCGCTGACGCAGTTTTCGGCGCCGACACCGGCTCAAGCGATGGATCGCTGAAGTTGCTGGAGGACGCCCTCGGCAAGGGGAAGGTAATTACTCATTCGTCCTTCCGCGGTGGCTTCGGCTCCGCCGTTCAAGACGTTGTCCGCCAGTTGAGCGCTCCGGCGCAAACGGAGGGGGAACACGAATGGCTCTGGCTTCTGCACGACGATTCGGCACCGGCCCCTGATGCCCTCGCGGAACTGCTGCAGGCTGTCGAGCGCGCCCCGTCGGTAACGGTGGCCGGCTGTAAACAGCTCGATTGGGACGAACCACGGAAGCTGATCGACGTCGGGCTGTCAGCGAGCCGCTGGGCGGAGCGCGTGACCTTGATCGACCGCGACGAACACGATCAGGGCCAGCACGACGGCCGCAGTGACGTCTTTGCCGTCAACTCGGCCGGCATGCTGGTGCGCAGGGACATTTGGGAAAAACTGGACGGTTTTGACCCGGCGGTACCCGGCACCGGGGACGATATTGATTTCTGCTGGCGGAACAGACTTGCCGGGCACCGGGTCGTCGTAGTGCCACGGGCCGGAATGCGGCACGTTTCCCGCCGGCAGCGCAGTGTGGCCTCGCCGAAGGCGGCCCGCAAGGCGGAGGTGCATTTACGCCTCAAACATGCCCCGTTGTGGCAAGTGCCGTTTCTTGCCATCGGTGCCTTGTTGGGCGGTGTGTTCCGTCTTCTTGCCGGAATAGTGCTGAAGGAACCCGGCTACGGCGCCCGACAGTTTACCGGTACCTGTGCCGCTTTGGCCAGGCCGCTGATCCTGCGGCGCAGCCGCGCCGCCGCGGCGCGGACGCGGGTGCTGCCGCGTTCGGTGATGGGCGCACTGCAAGCGGGTGACCGTGAAATCCGTTCGCACCGGCGTTCATTGCTGGACTCCTTCACCGACGCCGACGCCGACGCCGATGACCCCGCAGGTGACGGATCCGTCCAGTTCGTTCCCAGCGGAGACGCTGCCGATGACTTTGCCGCACTCAGCACGGCCAACCGTCTGCCGCCAGCGACGGGAGCCGTCGCTGCGGTAGTTCTGCTGCTCGCCGTCGGCCTCCTCTGCCTGTACCGACTGGTCGGTGCCGGTGCAGTGGCCGGTGGTGGCCTCCTGCCACTGTCCGCCGGACTCGGGGGGATTTGGCACAACGCGTCGACCTGGTGGATTGCGGTCGGCGCAGGACTGCCCGGGCACGGTGATCCGTTCGGCTACGTTCTATGGCTGCTGGCGCTGGCGGGGCTGGGGAATGGATCCGCGGCGGTTGCCTGGCTGTTGATCCTGGCGCTTCCATTGGCCGGACTCGGGGCCTGGTTCGCCGCCGGGGCGCTCACCCGGCACCGCTGGGCACGTTTTGCCGCAGCTGTTATTTGGGCTTCGGCTCCTGCGCTGCAAATAGCAATCGGTCAGGGCCGTTTGGGTGCACTCCTGGCGCACATTCTAATTCCCTGGGTCCTGCTGGGCCTGATCCGCGCGGTGGGCGGATCCGTCCTGCGGCGTGGCGCCGCGGTCCAGCCGCCGGCCCGACGATCAGCAGCCGGCCCTTCGCGGACCATCATCGTGGGCCCGGGCCGGCCCGGGAGCGGACACGTGCCTTCCTGGACGGCGGCAGCGGCCGCCGGACTGGGACTGGCCATCATCACGGCCTCCGCACCGTCACTGTTGCCCGGCGCCGTCGTCGGTATCATCTTGGCGATGGTCTTTCTGCGCAGGCGCGGGCGCACACTATTCTGGGCATTGCTGCCGAGCATTGCGCTATTTGTCCCCTTTGTTATTTCCACGCTCAACCAGCCTCGGGCCATATTTGCGGACCCAGGCGTGCCGCTGGCCTACACGAACGCTCCGCTGTGGCAGCAAATTCTCGGTCAACCGGTGAGAATCGGCTCCGGAGCGGGTATTAACTCTCTCTCGTGGTTCCCCGGCGGAGCCTTTCCTTGGGCGCTGACAGCGATGATAGTGGTTGGTGGGCCGGTACTGTCATTGGCGGTCTGCGCTCTGCTGATCAAGACCAGGCGAGCCGGCCTGGTGCGGGCGCTGTGGGGCGTAGCCGTGCTGGCGCTGCTCAGCGGATTCTTTAGCGCAAGCATCGCCGTCGCGTTGGGCGGGACGTCACTGGTTACCCCCTTCAGCGGTCCCAGCGTCTCACTGACGGCCTTTGCGCTCCTCGCAGCCGCGCTGCTCGGGGTCGACGCGCTGCTGCAAGGAGCCCGCAGCAGTGCCCGATCTCCTGCCGGTGCCCGGCGTTCCGGGGCTTTCCGCGGCACAGCCGTTCTGATTTCGGTCTTTCTGGTGATCTCACCCGTGGCCAGCCTCAGCCTATGGGTGGCGCAAAACCTCGCGCACGGAGCCGATCAAAGAACGACGGCGGCGGATCCGGCACGCGCGCCGCTTGGGCAGGATGCAGGCACGCAAAGTGATATTACGAACCTGGGCGTGGAAACCGGCCCGACAGATGAACAATATGGGGTCAGCACGTTAGTCCGTCCCGGGTCCGCACGAACCTTGCCGGCCACGGCGACAGATCGTGGCAACGGCCCGGAACGTGCCCGGACCCTGGTGCTGAGCATTAATTCCGACGCCAGCGTCAGCGCAGCACTGATGCGCGGCGCCGGCACCACCATGGATTCGCTGTCCACGATTGCTTCCGCCCGGGGAATAACCGGAGCCCCCGGTGCCGAATCCGTTCAGGGCGACGATCCAGCCGGCGCATCCATCCGGCAGGCAGTGGCAACGATCATGGCCGGCACCGGAGTGGACCCGCGACCGCAGCTGACTGAGCTCGGGGTCGGATTTGTGGTGCTGCACAACGGCGACACGGCCGCGGAGTTAATGGCAAGTCAGATAGAGGCCGTTCCAGGCCTGGCTACCGTAGGCCCCACAGACGTCGGCTGGCTCTGGCGGGTGACGCCGGACGCGGTCTCCGGGCCGACGCCCGAGGTCGGGTCGCGGGTGCGGATTACGGACCCATCCGGAGTAACGCTTTCCTACCTGCCCTCTGACGTTCTGAACGTGGACACGCAGATCATGCCGGGTGCAGCAGACCGGCGATTGGTGCTCGCAGAGCGGGCCGATGCGGGCTGGGCAGCCTGGCTGGACGGCAGGCAACTTGCGTCCAGGACCTCGGACTGGGCCCAGGCCTTCACGCTTCCGGCATCAGGGGGGCATCTCGTAGTCCGCTACGAAAACCCTTGGGCCGGGCTGTGGAGCATCCTGCAGATCGTTGTGCTGGGACTAACCGTGCTGATGGCCATCCCAATGCCGGCGCGACGACGGCGGTCTAGCGCCGGTTCCACTGTTGCCTCGGTGGTGGGTAACCGATCCAGCGACCCGGTCGCTGATGGTGATGCGACCGTCGAAGCCGGTGCGGGTGCGCCGGCAGCGCGGGACGCTTTGACCAAGGCGGCAGCTGACTATGAGAGCGCGTTAGGCAAGGTAGGTACCCATGGTTGATGCATCCAAGGCAGCAGACCAACGACTGCCGGACTCCGGGCAGGGGTCTGAGCGGGCTGGATTGCCGGGCAAGGGAGATCGGACTGTTCGACGCCGCCGGGGACCATCCATGTCGCTAATCACCGGCTGCGGCGTCGCGGTGGTCGCCGCCGCGGTGGTGGCCGGCGGTTCGCTGGTGCCCGGGTTCGCTGCTGCGGCGGTTGTGGATCCGCCGGCGGTGGCGCTGCCGGCGGGGCAGAGCACGGCCGCCTGCCCGGGGCCGGCACGGCTGCTGGACGGCTCGGCGGCAGGAACGGATCCGCAGTTTTCGGCAGCCGCCAGCAGCTCCAGTTCCACCGTAACCGCCCTGGTCCTCAGCTCGCCCGACGGAACGATACCCGGCAGCGCCCTGAGCCCGCTGGGTGCGGGGGAGCCACTGGCGCTGTTGGCTCCAGCCGCCCCAGCCGGGTCCGGCAGCGCCAGCGCTGCCGGCACGGCTGGAGCCACTGCCGGCTCGGCTGCCACAGCGGACAACCGTAAGGCGGCGGTACTCAAAAGCCAGGCCGTCAGCGGCGCAACGGTGCTCCGGGCGGATCCGCTCGGAGGCAAGCGGGCCTTGATTGGGGCGGTCATGGCCTATGCCGCGCCGGACGGTGACCTCGCAGGTCTGGCCGCAGACAGCTGCCAGCCGCCGGCAAACGACCTTTGGCTGGCAGGCGCCAGCACCACCGTAGGCCGGACGGCGATTTTGAATATTTCGAACTCGTCGCAGACGGCCGCGACGGTGAATCTTGAGCTCTTTGGGGATAAAGGACCCGTCCAGGCACCCGGAGCCAAGGGGTTGCTGGTCCCGGCGGGAACGAGCAGATCCGTGGTTCTTGCCGGGCTGGCTGCCGGGCAGTCAAACCTTTCGATGCGGCTAAAAAGCACCGGCGGCCCGGTTGCGGCAACGATCCAACAGTCGGTTTTGCGCGGGCTGACTTCCGGTGGAGTGGAAGTTATCTCTCCGGTCAGCGCGCCGGCGGCCCGACAGGTGGTGACCGGCGTTGCAGTCCAGGAGCCGGCTCTGGCCACTGCGGTGGCAGGACAATCGGGGTACTCTGACGCCGGGGCGGCACTGCAGGTCACAGTGCCGGGCAGCACGGACGCGCTTGTCCAGGTCAAGGTTTACGGTCCCAGCGGGCAGCAGCAGTTGCCGGGAGGCGGCGTCTTTACCGCGAAAGCAGGCGGCGTTTCCGAACTTTCGCTCGCGGGGCTGCCAGCAGGAACTTACACCCTGGATATCGGTTCGGATGTTGCGTTCACGGCCACCGCCAGGGTTGCAAGCGCGATCAAGGACGGCGAACCCGTCGACTTCGGTTCGGCGGCTGCCGGAGCCAAATTGGGGAATGGCCAGCTGATTACCGTGCCTCAGGGAGTCGTTTCCACGCTTGTCTTTGGCGTTCCGGCAGGCCGGGCGAAAGTTTCGCTGACTCCGGTTTCACTCAGTGGCGCTTTCCTGCCCGTCAAGACTGTCGACGTCGCCGGGGGAACAACTCTGACGGTGGACCCGGCGCAGTTGGCCGGCGAGGCCGTGGCGGGGTTTGTTGTTTCCGCCACCGGGGACGCGGTGTACGGCGCGCAGCTCTTGGGTATTAAGGACAAAGCCGCCGTTTCCGTTCTGGGCGTCCCCCGGGGCGTTTCGGGGCCGCAGGATCTGAAGGTAATTCTGGGGTATTGAGAGCCGGTGCTGATCCGGTCAGTACCGGCGAAACCTGCGATAGGCCGGGTCTACGGCGTCCGGGGAGAGGTTGAGCAGACCGGCAACCTGCTCGATCACCACCTCATGGATGATTTCGCCCAGCTCGTCCGGAGTATCGGCCAGCTGTTCAATCGGGCGCCGATAGAGCGTTATCACTGCGGGAGCTTCAGCGCTGGCGGCCTGGAACAGTGCCATCGGCACGCGTTCCCCGGTACCGGTCAAACGCTCAAGCGCCACTGGAATGTCCTCAACGGCGAATTCGACCGGGCCCAGGGCCGCGCCCCAAAGTTCGCTGAGCCGTTCGGCTGAGTCCATCAGAAGTTCGGTGAATCTTTCCGCCCGGGTGAGCGATCCCGGCAGTGCCTGGAGCAGCAGTTCGCCGCGCAGTCCCCGGTCGTGACGGTTCCTGCGGCGGGCGTGGAAGGTACGTCCGCGTCCCTGCGGTCCGCCGGCAGAGGCCGATTCAAGATTGATGGTGAAGCCGTCATTGGACGTGAACTGCATATAACGACTCTAGGCCTCCGGAATGAGATTAATCGACCAGCCGGAACCAATCGTCACCGGCCAGCACCGCTAGGCAGCATCTTCGATCGTGCGGCGCTTGGCTTCACGCCGCCGCTCATGCTCTGCTTCGGCCATTCGCTGGGCCCGTCGGTTCTTTTGGGCGCCCATCATGAATCTGATGATGACCAGAACGGCCAGTGCCCATGCTACGACGACCGCGGCGATGATGAGGAAGATTTCCAAGAACGTGCTCCTTAATTGACACCATTGTTTCACCCGCAGGCCCGTCCTACGAATACCGCCACGGGGCAGGCTCCAGCGAGTCTGAGCGCGCAGGCTCCCAAAGGCGGGTAATCTTGGAAACCGTGGGAACCATGCGCATGTGCTCAAGATCCGGCTGCCGGGAAGCGGCAGCGGCAACTTTGACGTACGTCTATGCAGATTCCACCGCCGTCCTGGGACCGCTTGCTACTTTTGCCGAACCGCATTGTTACGACTTGTGTACCCTGCATGCAGGAAGGCTCAGCGTGCCGCGCGGCTGGGAAGTGCTGCGGCTCGCAATGCCCTCGACCCCGACCGGGCCCGGGCCTGATGATCTGCTGGCACTGGTCGACGCCGTTCGCGAGGCGGCGGGGACTCCTGCAGCCGAACCCGCAGCACTGGGACAGCGGGGCTTGAAGTCGGCACTGGAGCCTCCTGCCGGCGCCGCCACGGCCGCCCCGGGCCGGCGCAGTCATTTGCGCATTCTGCGGGACTGAACGCATCGGACTAGAGTTGTGAACGGATGAAACGTCCGCCGCAGACCTCCGATATACATTGGCCTGTACTTGTTAAACTGCTTTTATAAGGGAGTGCACCGGTGCCGCATGTCAGAGACGAACTCCTGGTTTTGCTGCGATGCCCCGTGACCCGGTCATCGCTGGTGCCAGATGGCGGGGAACTGATCAGCACCGCCCCCGGCCCTGATGGTCAGCCGTTGCGCTACCGGATCGAGGACCAGATAGTGCTGTTACTGCGCCCGGAACAGGTTGCCGCCGCCGTTGCCGCCGGTTCCGACCAACATGGCGGGCAGACACCGGGCCAATTACCCATGGACAGCCGGCCCGGGACCACCTCGTTAAGCGATCATCCCTCCACCTGAATATTAAGGAATTATGCAGATGACTTCCGAGCTTTCTTCCGAACTGTCTTCTGAGCACCAAACGGTTGATACTGCCGACTTTAAAGTCGCCGACATTACCCTTGCGGAGGCGGGTCGCCACCAGATCCGGCTGGCCGAACATGAGATGCCCGGACTTATGTCGCTGCGGGCCGAATTTGGCGCCAGCCAGCCGCTGCGCGGCGCCCGGATCGCCGGGTCGCTGCACATGACGGTGCAGACAGCCGTGCTCATTGAGACGCTGGTAACCCTCGGCGCGCAGGTCCGCTGGGCCTCCTGCAATATCTTCTCGACGCAGGATGAGGCGGCCGCCGCCGTCGTCGTCGGGTCTGGAACAGTCGACGATCCGCGGGGCGTCCCGGTTTTTGCCTGGAAGGGCGAGACACTTGCTGACTACTGGTGGACAGCACAACAGATCCTGAGCTGGCCCGGTGCGGACGCGGACCCGCAGCTCGGTCCGAACATGATCCTTGACGACGGCGGAGACGCCACCATGCTGCTGCACAAGGGCGTGGAATTCGAAGCCGCAGGAGAGGTTCCGGCAGGAACCGACGCCGATCCGCAGGAGCATCGGGTATTCCTTGACGTGCTGCGGGAGACCCTTGCACTGGACGGCCAAAAGTGGACCCGGGTTGCGCGTGGTATCCGAGGTGTCACCGAGGAAACCACTACGGGCGTGATGCGGCTTTACCAGCTTGCCGAGCAGGGGAAGCTGCTTTTTCCTGCCATCAATGTCAATGACTCGGTCACCAAGAGCAAATTCGACAACAAATACGGTATCCGGCATTCGCTACCGGACGGTCTCAACCGCGCAACTGACGTACTGATGGGCGGCAAGGTCGCCGTCGTCTGCGGTTACGGTGACGTCGGCAAGGGTGCTGCGGAAGCACTGCGGGGGCAGGGCTCGCGGGTGATCGTAACCGAAATCGATCCGATCTGCGCGCTGCAGGCGGCCATGGACGGCTACCAGGTGGCGAAGCTTGAATCGGTCCTCAGCGAGGGACATATCTTCATCACTACCACCGGCAATAAGGGCGTGATCACGGCAGCGCACATGTCGGAAATGCGGAACAAAGCGATCGTCGGCAACATTGGTCATTTCGACAACGAGATTGACATGGCGGGACTGGCGCGTATTCCGGGCATCAGGAAAGTGGAAATTAAGCCGCAGGTGCATGAATGGGTGTTCGACGACGGCGAGTCCGGTGGTGGTGCATCCGGTCACGGTGCGTCCGGCGAAAGGGACGAGCCGCGATCCATTATTGTGCTCTCCGAGGGACGCCTGCTGAACCTTGGGAATGCCACCGGCCATCCTTCCTTTGTGATGAGCAATTCGTTCGCCAACCAGACAATTGCGCAAATTGAAATTTTCAGCAAGCACGGGCAAACGGATGCCGACGGGAATCCGCCCTACCGCAATGAGGTCTACGTACTGCCGAAGATTCTCGATGAAAAGGTTGCCCGGCTGCATTTGGCTGCGTTGGACGTGGAACTGACCGAACTTAGCCAGGAGCAGGCCGAATATCTGGGACTCGATGTTGCGGGCCCCTACAAGTCAGAGCACTACCGCTACTGAGCCGGCACAGTCGTTTTAATGTGGAGCTCAATGAACCGGCTGGGGAAGGAAGGGCATGCTTACGAACAGTGACCCCTGGACCCACAGCAGCATGCTGACGCGGTTCAGGCTCGGCCCCAACCCCGGACCCATGACGCTGGAGGGTACCAACAGCTACGTCATTTCCAGCCCGGCCCCTGACTTTGCTTCGCGCGGCTCTGATTCGGCCGGCGGCGTGGTGGTTGTCGATCCGGGTCCTGCGGATGAACCGCACCTGCGCGCACTCGCCGATTGCGGCGCCGTCGAGCTGGTGCTGATCACCCATCATCATCGGGACCACACGGCAGGCCGCGTGAGATTCCACGAAATGACCGGCGCCCCTATCCGGGCGCTGGACCCCGCGTATTGCATTGCTGCCGCGCCGCTTACCCCGGGGGAGCGCATTTTCGCCGCGGGCGTGTGGATTGAGGTGATCGCCACCCCCGGACACACAGCGGATTCGCTCTGCTTCGCATTGCCGGACGACGGCGAACACGGCTCGGTGCTGACGGGGGACACCATCTTAGGTCGGGGGAGCACCGTCATCTGCTACCCGGACGGAAGACTCGGTTCCTATCTTCGGTCGCTGGAAACGCTCCAGCAGCTCGGCCCGGCGTTGGTGTTGCCGGCACATGGGCCGGTCCGGGCCGGGCTGGACGCGGTGGCACGGGAGTACTTGGCGCATCGGCACTTGCGGCTGGCGCAACTTCGGTCAGCGCTGCTCAGACTGGGACCGGAGGCTTCCGCGCGGGAGGTTGCTGCCGACGTATATTCCGATGTTCCCGGGTCCGTGCGCGCCGCGGCGGAACTTTCCGTGGCGGCCCAGCTGGACTACTTGGGCCGCGCAGGGGGCGACGTTCCCCGGCCCGGCGGGTGCGAAGATGGCGTAAAATGATTGTTGATCCGGTGTGGCTGCTGTGCTGTGCGCGGGTGCCCGGCTGAGGAAGCCAGTTGACGAAAAATGCGTGTCGGAACTTTGCCTGTTGGGGGAGAAAAATGCAGGATCTGCAGATGCGTAAGAGTCGTAAGGGTTGGAAGATCGGGCTGATTTCCCTCGTCTGCCTCGGCGTCGTGGGCGGCGGTGTTGGTGCTGCGACGGCCCCCACCTGGGCCGGCGCCCCGATCGAGTCCGAGGCCCAGAGTCCGGCCAGAACCACCCAGGGACTGGCCGCTCCAGTGGTGCAGGCGATGGAGCTCGGCGTTACCCCCACCGATGGTGCGGCACAGGTCAATCCGGCGGCACCGGCAGTCATCAAAGTAGACCATGGCAGCATCAAATCCGTCGCGCTGAGCGATTCCGTATCCAAAGCTGCCGTTGACGGTGTGATCAGCGCCGACAGATCAACGTGGACCGCGGCCGGGGCACTGACATTCGCCACCTCCTACAACTATGACTTCACCGTGGTCGACGGTGTGGGGCGGATAACGCACAAAACGCAGACTTTCACCACCGTCCCTGCCTCCCACGAAGCCGATGCTTCCGTCTATCCGCGCAGCGGCCAGAAGGTCGGTGTCGGGCAACCACTCCAGATCACCTTCAGCGAGCCGGTGACTAACAAAGAAGCGGTGGAAAAGGCACTCAAGATTACGACGACGGCCGGCCAGGTCGGTGCGTTCCACTGGTACAGCGACACGATGGTCAGATACCGTCCGGAAACCTTCTGGGCCGCGAACAGCACGATCACCATGGACATGCAGCTGTTCGGCGTGGATCTGGGCAAGGGCCAGATCGGCAACTTTAATAAGACCATCACCATCCCTATCGGTGACAAGAAAGTGATGGTCGCAGACTCGGCCAATTTCGTCGCCGACGTGTACATCAACGACCAGCCCGCCCAGCACTTCCTGGCCACGATGGGCGACGAGCGCTTCCCGTCCGCTTCCGGATTCATGCCGCTGATGGACAAGCAGCGGTACGCGCACTTCGTCGCCGCTTCGATCGGACTCAAACCAGGGGACCCTGCCAACTATGGAGAATTGGACGTCAACTACGCTACCCGGCTGACCAATAGCGGGGAATTTATCCACCAGGCTACGGATTCGGCGGTACCGTATATCGGCAAGCTGAACCTCTCGCATGGCTGTATCGGCCTGAACGAAGCGGGAGCCTCCTGGGTGTTCAATAACATGGGCATCGGAGACTTGGTGCAGGTCATCAACAGCGTCAGCGAACCGGCTGCTCCGACGGACGGCTTCGGCGACTGGAACATCCCATGGGCGCAGTACGCGTCCCGCTAGGAATCGCGCCCATCCGCTGAAGCCGGCAGCAGCTGCCACCAGCATTCAGTGCTGTCAGCCGAAATCCCAGCCGACCGCCAGCCGAACGTTCAGTCGTTCTGCTCAAAGGGCAGTGTGTGGAGCCGCCGGGCGAGTTCTTCGGAGTATTTGAGCCCGGTCATCATACGGCGCAGCTCGCGTTCGTACCGCTCGGATGTCAGGGCCACCAGATAAGCATCGGCAGTGGTGCCCGGTGGGGGAGGTGGGGAGACAAACGCGGCGGCCTCGGTGGCGAGATCGGCGGCAAGCTGCCGGCGGGATGCGGGCGTCATCTTCGCATACTGATTTATGAAGGCGGAGATTCTGCGCGCCAATGAGGCAGGCAACGGGCCAATGTCGGCCAATCGTGCCCAGGACTGCAAATGAGCCGGGGGGCGAGGTTTGAACGCAGGCGCGGCAGGCATCCTTTCGCGCATGGCATATGTCCCGGCGAGCATATCTCCGAGCCGCTTTGACCGCTCGTTGAACAGGGAGACCAGGAACGCGACGGAGCCGAGCATCATGTACAGCTCAAAGACACCCAGCAGCCCGCGGATCAGTGCCTGCCGGAATCGGATGGATCCGCCGTCGTCGCGCACTATGCGTAGCCCCATGATCAACTTGCCCAGCGATTTTCCGCGGGTCAGCGTCTCGACGCCGATCGGCAGAATTACCAGCACGAACACCGCCCCGGCCAACAGCAGAGCACTGGCCGCAGCGGAATCAAGATCCGCCAGTCCCGCCCAGAGCAACAGAGCGGACCCGATCAGCAGCAGCACCAGGACCACCGCGTCGATCATCGCGCCCAGGGACCGAGCCGCAAAAGACGCCGGACGCAATTCCAGGATCACGGCCTCGCCGGTAATGATTGAGCTGATGGCAGCTCTCCTTTCCCGTCGGCGGGCCTATTCGCGCCCGTGTCGAATAGCTTGTCCAATAGATTCTAGAATGCGGTGCGCGGCAGGTGGACCGGCAGTAGGGTGAGAGCGTGGACTTGGACGTGTTTGCCGCCGTGCATCGGACTCAATGGGATCGGCTCAATGAGCTGGCCCGGCTTCGCCGCCTTTCCGGCGAGCAAGCCGACGAGCTGCTCCGGCTGTACCGCACTGCATCCACGCATTTGTCGATGATTAGGTCGGTGTCGCCCGAAAGCGCGCTCTCGGCCTCCCTTTCGACCCTGCTCGCCAGGGCCAGGACACGTTTCACCGGTGCCCGGTCCAATTTTGCCCAGGATGCGGCACATTTCTTCGTGCTGGCACTACCGTCCGCCTTTTATCGGCTCCGTTGGCTGAGTCTCGCGGTGGGAGCCGTGTTCGTGGTCATCGCGGTGCTGTACGGGACGTGGGCCGCAGGAAATCCTCTGGTGCTCGGGGCTCTCGGCGGCGATGAAAGGCTGCGGCAGCTGGTGGACCACGATTTTGTGGATTACTACTCAGCGAATCCCGGTGCTTCCTTCGCCGGGCAGGTCTGGACCAATAATTCCTGGCTCGCAGCCCAGGCCGTCGCTCTGGGTGTCACCGGCGTATATGTCCCGTTCATGGTCTATCAGAACGCGATGGGCGTTGGGCTCACCGGCGGCGTGATGTTCGGCTACGGGCGCGGGGACGTTTTCTTTAGTTACATCCTGCCGCATGGGCTGATGGAGTTGACCGCCGTCTTCGTGGCCTGTGCGGCGGGACTGCGGATCTTCTGGGCCTGGGTCTCGCCGGGTCCGCAGCCGCGGCTCGTTTCGCTGGCCAACGAGGGGCGGTCCCTCATTACGGTTGCCATCGGTCTACTGATTGTGTTGTTTGTTTCCGGCCTGGTGGAGGCATTTGTCACGCCATCGCCCTTGCCGGTGTGGGTGAAAATCGGGATCGGTTCGGTGGTGTTGGCGTCCTACTGGGCCTACACGCTCATTCTGGGTCGTCCGGCCTGGCAGGCGGGGGAACGCGGCGACCTGGACACCATCGACGCCGGCGACACGTTGGCAACGACCTAAAGCAGGGGCCTTCGGGGTGGCGGCCACGTCGCGGGACCTCCGGCAGGTACGCTGAAAATGTGAGTGAGAACAAGAAGAAAGTTTCAGCCGACGATGCTGCGGAGCCGGCATTGGACGGTGCGAAGATTGATATGCAGCCACGCGCTGGGCTGGACGGCGGCAGCCGCTCAACGGCACCTGCCGCTGACGCTCCGGACGACGACGAACCCGCCTTCGCCTGGATGGTGCCGTCGGGCGGCAAAATGACCAAGGCCGGCAACCCCGTGGCGGATGCGCCGGCCAAGGCCGTTAACCCGGCGCGGGAAGAGCCGGCCACCACCGGCATACCGGCGCACGCAGGTGCTTCGGCTCTCGCGCCAAAACACGGTGGTGGCCACCTGCCCGTGAAAATCGCCCCGGCGGGCAGTACCGGTGAAACGGAGCCAGCGCGGGCCACCGGTAATCTTCCCGACCGGCACGCATCCGGAAATGTCGCGCCGCAGGCCGCAGGCTCCGCAGCGCCGAACGACACATCTTCGGTCTTCCGTGAGCCGCTTCCCACCAGCATGCTCCAGGTCCGTCCGCCGCAGGAGGACGTGGACCGCCGTGCCGCCCAGCGTGAAGAAGCCGCCAAGGTCCAGCCCGTGCTGCCGCGTGTCATGCAGGTCCTGCTGGCAGTCTGTTATCCCTTCGTGCTGCTGGTGCTGGCGATCCGGCTGATCACCACGCCGTTGTTTCTATGGGTGGAGTATCACCGACCCGGCTTCCCTGCAGATTCGTTTGGTTTCAGCACGGACGATCGGATGACGTACGGGTCCTATGTGGTGGATTACCTGCTCAATTTTTCCGGTCCCCGGTTCCTCGGTGACCTGGTCAAGCCCGGTGGACGAGCACTTTTCAATGCAGGCGAAGTCAGCCATATGGCGGATGTGAAATCCGTGATCAGCATGGCATTCACCGTGGGGACCGTGCTCGCCGTGGTAATTATTATCGGGATTATCTACCTCATGCGCCGCAGCACGGGCGGAGTGCGCCGGGGGCTCTTCGCGGGTTCAATCGCCACGTTGGTACTGGTGATCGGACTGGCCGTGCTGGCGTTTATGGGCTGGGAGACGTTCTTCACGGACTTCCACAGAATATTCTTCAAGAACGGCACCTGGACCTTTTACCTCGACGACTCGTTGATCAGATTGTTCCCGGAGCAGTTCTGGACCGATTCGGGTCTCCTGATCGGCGTCGTCGTCTTCCTGGTCTCCACGCTGACGCTTGCTTTCACCTGGCCCACCAAACAGCGCCGCAATGTCAGTGCCAGGGCCAAGAGCCGCAGGCAGGGCCGGCGTGCGGTGGCCGGCGGCTAGCCCGGCCTCGTGCCGTCTCATCCGGCCCCGTGCGTCAAGCTCCTATGGGCGGCGGGCGGCGGGCGGCGGGCGGCGGGCGGCGGGCGGCGGGCGGCGGGCGGCGGACGGCCCGTGACAGCGGACGACTGTTACGTCACGCAGATGCGCAAATAAGCCTGAAAGGCGCCGCCATTGTTCCACGCAGCTGCCGTCATCGTCTTTTTGACCTTGCCCACATATTGCCCGGCAGCGGAGAGCATACGGCTGGAGAGTCCGTGTAGGTCGACTACCCGCTGTACCTCCGTGATGTTGTAACCCGCGTCCGATACTGCTTGTGTGAGGTCAAGGTAAATGCCGGCCGCTGAGGGTGACTGCGCAGTTCGGGATGGGGACGAGGCATCCATCCCGTTGGCAAACGCGGCGCATGCCGATTCCTTGCCGATCGCCTTGCCGGCCGCTTCCATCGTGCGTTGCATGGCTTCGCTGGGCTGCCGCAGGAAAGCCCCTCTCAACAGCGTCACGGAGTCCGCGCTGATCAGGCCTTTGACCTCATCAGCGACGCCGAGCATACCGGCAATTTCCGTCAGTGCAGCGGACCGTTGCCTCGCCGACTCGACGATGGCCCTCTCACCTTCGTTCAGGGCGGACCCCTTGGGGGCAGTTTTGAGGATGTCCTCCAGCGTAGTTGAGGCGCCGCTAAGCTCCGAGGCATCCGCTGCGCGTGAGACAAGCCTGCCTGCATCGTCCATAGCGCTGCTTAGCCGCGAGAGGGCTCCAGGCGTACCGCTGCAGGCCGCGACAGGCAGCAGGAAAACGGTAAGGATCAGTGCAACGAGACGAATCGGTCTTTTCTGACGCTGGTTCATCGGACCCCACTTGAGAGCGGACTGTACTATCCGGTATACGCCTGAGAGCTTCTGCTGTCCACCGCTGTGCAGGGGTTTAGATCCAGCTCGGCATCCACATCCGGTTCCGCCATTGCCCGTACGGGATAAGTTCGGCAGTCCAAATCGGGTAGAAATACGTACTGACGGCGATTACCAGGACCAGGAACAATCCCACCAGCAGGGCGCCCTGCATCCGCCGCCACCGGGGGTCCGAAGCCGTTCCCAAGATCAGGCCGAGCACAAAGACGAGTGCCAGAATCAGGTACGGCTCATACGCGATCGCGTAAAAGAAGAAGATGGTGCGGTTAGGATACAGCAGCCATGGCAGGTAGCCGGCCGCCAGCCCGGCAAGAATTGCGCCGGCGCGCCAGTCGCGACGCGCTATCCAATAGACGAACACGAACACTACGGCGAGGGCGGCGGACCACCAAATCACCGGGTTTCCCACCGAGGAGACGACGGCGGCACAACTGTCCGCCACACACCCCTTCTCGCCGTGCTTGGGATAGTCCGTGTAGAAGGACGTCGGCCTTCCCATCACCAGCCAGGACCAGGCGTTCGCCTTGTATGGGTGGTCGGAGTCGAGTCCGGTGTGGAAAGTATAGGCCGTTAAGTGGTAATGCCAGAGGGAACGCAACGGTCCCGGTAGCCAGGCCCAACTGCCGCCGGGGTTGGCGCTGGCCCAGTGGCGGTCCCACGAGTCTGCGGACATAAACCAGCCGGTCCAGCTGGCCAGGTAGGTCAGAAAGGCCACCGGAACCATCGACACAAACGCAAAGATGCCGTCTTTGAGGATGCCGCCGGCAAACCAGTTGCGGACGCCGGCAATCCGGCGGGCGCTGAGATCCCAGAAGACGCTCAACAGGCCGTAAGCGAGCAGGAAGAAGATGCCCGACCACTTGGTTCCAGTGCATAACCCCAGCGCGACGCCCGCGGCCAGCCGCCACCACCTGATGCCAAGCCACGGCCCGAAAATCAGCTCCTTGCGCGCGGGAATTCCGCCGCGCCGCGCCGCCGCCGCGGCCAGTCTTTTAGCGAGCCTGTTCCGTCCGTCGTCGCGGTCCATCAGCAGTGCGCCGAATGCCACCAGGGCCCAGAACATCACAAAGATGTCCAGCAGGGACGTCCGCGACTGGACTATGGCGTGTCCGTCAACGGCGAAGAGGAGTCCCGCTACCGCGCCCATGATGGTGGAGCGGAACATCTTTTGAGCGATCAGCGCCAGCACAAAGATGGACAGTGTTCCCACGAGGGCTGCCGAAAAACGCCATCCGAAGCTGCTGGAGGGCCCGAAAAGCCACATCCCGAAGGCGATCATCCATTTACCGACGGGTGGATGGACCACATATTCCGGCGTATCCAAAAGCGAGCTGAAATCACCCGTGATGAAGTGTTCGTTGGCCTTCTCTGCCCAGTTACGTTCGTAGCCGCTCTGCAGCAGGGAGTATGCGTCTTTGATGTAATACGTCTCGTCGAAAACAAGAGCATGTGGTTCGCCCAGCCGGACAAACCGCAGAATTCCGCCAATTACGGCCATCAGGGCCGGCGCAAGCCAAAACCACAGCCGCAGGGACAGCGGTGTATCGAGCCAGCGCCAGCGTGTCCCCAGCAGCCGGGCCCGCAAGGCCTCGAGGGTGAAAGCCTTCTTCGGATCGATAAGCCAGCTCCCGCGTGCACCGGATACCGGCGGCAGCGGCGGCAACGGGCGCGCCTTCGGGTCCGTCACATGCAAGCTCACCATGCCAATGTTACCTTCGGCGAACGGTCCTCCCCGGCCGGGAACGGCAGAGGGGGACACTAGGCTGGAACCATGGATATCGATCGCCCGGCCACACCGCACTCCGGAGCTGCAGCGTCCGCAGGAGTCGGCTACATCGTCCTGGCGGCAACGCCGATCGGCAATTTCGGTGACGCCTCCTCGCGCCTGATCGAGTGGCTCGGTTCCGCTGATCTGATCGCGGCCGAGGACACCCGCAGACTGCATCGCCTCGTCCAGGGGCTGGGGGTTACCGTTACCGGACGTGTTATCAGTTATCACGAACACAACGAGCTCGCCAAGACGCCGGATCTGCTGGCCCAGGTCAGGGACGGGAAGACGCTGCTGATGGTGACGGATGCGGGAATGCCCGCCGTCTCCGATCCGGGGTTCCGGCTGGTGGAGGCGGCCGTTGCGGCGGGGATACGGGTGACGGCGGCACCGGGACCGTCAGCGGTGCTGACGGCGCTGGCACTGTCCGGTCTGCCGACGGACAGGTTTTGTTTTGAGGGCTTCCTGCCGCGCAAGAGCGGTGAACGGGCCACCCGCCTGAGCGCGCTGAAGGGGGAGCAGCGGACCATGGTGTTCTTCGAAGCACCGCACCGGCTGGAGCCCATGCTCCGGGCACTGCAGGAAGCTTTCGGGGCGGACCGCCGGGCAGCGGTCGCCCGCGAGCTGACGAAAACGTACGAGGAGGTGCTTCGTGGACCCATGCGCGAATTGCTGCAGTGGGCCGAAACGACCGAAGTGCGCGGTGAGATCGCGGTAGTGGTAGGTGGCGCTCCGGACTCCGTTCCCGCCACGGTGGAGGACCAGGTTGCGGCCGTGAACGGGTTAATTGCGCAGGGGATCCGCCTGAAGGAAGCTGTTGCTGCTGTCGCGGAAGAAGAACACGTGAGCAAACGCGAGCTCTACAGCGCCGTGCTCGCCGCAAGATAAATCTCACTCAACTCCCGGTGTTGTCACTGATGACGTTGCCATCAGCGGCGTCAATTTGCACCGAGCGCTTGACCGAGCCGTCCAATATGTCACCTTCCCAAACCGTCTTGCCCAGTTCCGTCTTGCCCAGTTCCGTCTTGCCCAGTTCCGTCTTGCCCCGTTCCGTCTTGTCCTGTTCGGTCTTGTCCTGTTCGGTGTCAGGATTCAGCTCCGTGATAGTGCCGCCCAGCACCCCGGCGGGCATTTTCTGCGCAGCTTCCTGGTAATCAATCTTGGCCGCTTTGACACGGTTCTGGTTCCGGGACTTGTCTGCTTCGTCGTCGCTTTTAACTGTGCGGGCAGCAACCACCGCACTGCCGTCCGCAGCGATCTCCATGACAATGTCCGGCTCCGTCGGGTGTGGAAGCTGAACTTCTTACCAGCGGTCCCGTTGCTTGTGCAGTTGCACAGCTTCCGGCGATGCTGCGGTGCTCAACGGCGTAGACATACCTTGCGTCCGCGAACTACCGTGATCAGCAGGAGCAAGTCCGTCCGATATACCTGACATAGGAGTCCGTATGAGCGCCAGTACCCAGACCATCACATCCGCGCGGGAAAGCGAACTGATCGCCGGCATTCCCACCGGACTATTGATCGGCGGCGTCTGGCGTCCGGCCGCGGACGGCAGGACGTTCGACGTCGAAGATCCAGCGACCGGGAAAGCGCTGCTGTCCATAGCCGACGCCGGCGCAACGGACGGTGCGGCGGCTCTGGATGCCGCCGTCGCCGCCCAGGCCGGCTGGGCCGCCACGGCGCCCAGAGAGCGTGGCGAGATTCTGCGCCGGGCGTTCGAACTGGTCACCGCCCGGGCAGAGGATTTTGCCCTGCTGATGACGCTCGAAATGGGCAAGCCGCTTGCCGAGGCACGCGGTGAGGTTACCTACGGTGCGGAGTTCCTGCGCTGGTTTTCCGAGGAGGCGGTACGTGCCTTTGGCCGTTACTCGATCGCCCCGGACGGGAAATCCCGATTGCTGGTCAGCAAAAAACCGGTGGGCCCGTGTCTGCTGATCACCCCGTGGAATTTTCCGCTTGCCATGGCGACGCGCAAAATTGCTCCGGCAGTAGCAGCAGGCTGCACGATGGTGCTCAAGCCCGCGAACCTCACACCGCTGACCTCACTTCTTTTTGCCCAGGTCATGCAGGAAGCCGGCCTCCCGGACGGTGTGCTCAATGTCGTCTCCACCACGTCGGCGGCCGACGTCACCGGACCGCTGATAAAGGACTCCCGGTTGCGCAAATTGTCGTTCACCGGTTCCACCGAAGTGGGCCGGAGCCTCCTGGCCGCCGCCTCCACCAATGTTTTGCGCACCTCGATGGAACTTGGCGGCAATGCGCCGTTCCTGGTTTTCGACGATGCAGATCTGGACGCTGCCGTGACCGGCGCCATGGCGGCCAAACTCCGGAACATGGGCGAGGCATGCACAGCCGCTAACCGCTTCATTGTGCATGAGGGCGTGGCAGCGGAATTTGCGCAGAAGCTTGCGGCAAAGATGGACGCCATGACCACCGGCCGCGGAACGGAGGGCGATACCACTGTGGGTCCGCTGATTGATGCTAAGAGTCGGAACAAGGTGCATTCCCTGGTTACCGATGCACTTGCCGACGGTGCAACCGCGCTGACCGGCGGAGCGGCCGTGGACGGCCCGGGCTACTTCTACCAGCCCACAGTCCTGACCGGGGTAGAGCGGGGATCGCGTATTCTCAACGAGGAGATCTTCGGCCCGGTGGCCCCAATTGTGACGTTCAAGAACGAAGACGAGGCCGTCGCATTGGCCAATGACACCGAATTCGGCCTCGTTGCCTACGTTTTTACCAAGGACCTGAACCGCGGGCTGCGCATGGGTGAACGCTTGGAAACCGGCATGCTGGGGTTGAACGCGGGGGTTATCTCCAATGCGGCAGCACCTTTCGGCGGCGTGAAGCAATCCGGACTGGGACGCGAAGGCGGGCTGGAAGGTATCGAGGAATATCTGTATACCCAGTACATCGGCATCGCTGACCCGTACGCTTCCTAACCGGTCGGCTTTGTCGGGGGCCGGCTAGCCGAACGGGAACGCCGGTTCCACGGCAAGGCCGACGGCGGCACTAACTCTGCGCGAAGGCGGCGGCCGGCCGTTGAGCTGGCCCGCAGCGTCCGATGCACCACATCGAGTGCTTCCAGCAGCGGATGCCCGGGTCCATCCGGCCCCTTTGCCGGGCCGTCGGACCCGCCCGGTCCCGCGGCGGCGCCCGCGGACGATCCGTTGGAGAGTTCTGTCGGTGCGGCTTCTTCGGGTCCGTAGACACGCCGCTCGTAAGCTGTCAGCAAAACCCGCACAGCTCCTGGGCCCGTCCCGGGACCGTCCGCAATCCCGGAGGCGGAACCGGGATCGTCGGGCGGCTGCTGGATGCTCCGTTGCCATCCGCTCAGCGGTCCCCGCAGCAATCTGCTGGTGAACGTCCGCGGGGTGTCACCTGTGGCCGCGGGCATCCCGTAGTCGTAAGCCAGTTCTTCCAGTTCGGCCCAGGCAGCGAGCTCCGGGACTTCGCCGGGACGGGCCGAGCGCACGGTTTTGCGTCTACGTCCGCGTTTTCCGCTGCGCACCAGCAAGGGAGTGGCCAGCATCAGCAGCAGGGCCGCAGCGGCGGCGCTGATCCACAGTGGCTCAGCGGCGTTGGCTGCGCGGGGACCGGCGGCGTTCGGCACTGCCGGCGTCGGCGATGCTGATGCCGACGCCGGAGGTGTAGCCGCAGCGTTGCGCCTGGCATTGAGGACATCATCAGGGCTGTCCGCAGCGGCACCGGGAGCACCCGGCAACCGGGCGTAAACCGGCACCTGGCCGCGTCCTGGCGTGGGCTCGAAGGGCACCCAGCCCAATCCGGTGAAGTATAGTTCAGGCCACGAATGGGCACTGTGTCCATCCACCTGATATTCATTGAGCTGTTTGCCGCCCAGAAATACGGTGGCGCCGGTCAGCTGGCCGGGTGCGTAGCCCACCACAATCCGGCTGGGAATTCCGGCGACTCTCGCCATAACCGACATGGCCGCCGAAAAGTGCACGCAGTAGCCGCTTTTCACCTGAAGGAACTTGGCTAAGACGTCCATCCCGCTGCCGTCGTAGCCGTTGGCCACAGGGGTCTGTTCGGAATAACTGAACTGCGGGCTACGCAGATAATTCTGGATGGCCAGTGCCTTGTCGAATTGTGTCTGCGCCCCGGCCGTGGCTTCCTCGGTCCGTTGCCGGACGATGTCCGGAGTGTCACCGGGCAGGGACATGAACACCGGGTCCAAGGTTTCCGGTGGTGTCTGCGCCGCCTGCGACAGTACGGAGCGGGTGAGCACCGGCATGACACTGCGGACGGTGTATTTTTGCCGCAGCGCTGTTGCGTCGATACCCTCGATAGCCAACGTTTCCGGATCCCAGCTCCAGCGCCCGGCCAAACCGCTGACGCTGGTAGGGGCGTACGGGACGGGGAGCCAGGGGGTGCTGAAGTCGCTTGATTCCACCACAGTGGTGGTCGTGAGATGATCGCTGCCGGCATCGGCGGACGAATCTTCGCCGATAGCACTCAGATCAAGTCGCCGCGTTGCATCGCGCACAGTTGGCTCCCATGAGCGGCCGCTGAAGTCTTCGAGGGTGGTGGTCCGCAAATAGAGTCCGGTCGGAGCGTCCGTGGCATACACCAACTTGCCCGCCCCGCGGGGCTGGCGGAGATCGTTTCCCAACGTCAGCATGGGGTTCAGCCCGGAAACGTTCCCGAAGGCACTTAGATGTGATCCCTGCGGAAAAATCCCGGTGCTGAAGCCCGGGATCAGCGAGGCCGCCAGCGCCGTGATGACAACGGCGGCGGCGGCCAGAGCCGCTGCGCGCCGGAATTGTCCGGTTGACCTCGTTGCAGCCTGGCTGGTGCCGGCCACCGGCGCGTACCACTGGCCGAAAGCGAGGATCAGCAGGTAACCGGCCGCGCCGCCAAGAAAGCCCGGAATGCCGAGGCTGTCCGGCTTGATGAGGGCGGGGATGAGGACGATCGCGAGCAGGCCCAGGCCGCTGATGGCCGGCATTGCCAGCGCCACAGCCAGGGCGTCGATCAGCAGCGCAGCCAGTCCTATCCCCGCACAAATGACTAAGACGACGCCTGATTCGGGGAGTACCGGCGCGGTGCCGGTGATGATGGTGTCCGATGCCTGGCCCAGCAGGGCGCCCAAAGCGTCCAGAGTAGCTTTCGTAGGAAATATCCCCAGCACGGCTGAGGAATTGAAGAACAGCAGCGTCAGGACCATAACCAATGCCAGCAGACCCAGCAACTGGGTTCCGATTTGAGGAATCCGCAGACTACGTGCGGTGGCGGTGGTCAACAGCACCACGGCGACCGTAATGATCACCAGGATCAGCCAACTCCAGCCGCGCAGCACTCCGTTGAGGCCAAGGGACGTCCCTACTACTGCCACGAAGACCGCACCGGCCATTGCCCACGGCGCTGCTGAGAGCCGGCGGCGACTGTTTCCTGCAGGTCGGCCCGGGGTGCGGGAGCGGGCGCCATCGGCAGACGGCCGCTGACTGGTATCCGTGCTCATGCTCGCCCTCGCAAGGAATCCCCGCGGGAGAGCGCGCCGGATCCGGATCCGGATACCGTGCCGCTGGCCGCGAGGAAGAACTCCGCGTCGTCGAAATATCCCCAGACAACGGGCAACTCGGCCCTCGGGTCCACGGCAACGGCGCGCCAGCCGCCGCCGCGCAGGATGTTCAGCACTGCACCGGCTTCCTGTGGACGGTCGCTGCAGATTATGGCAAAGGCCCCGGCACCATATTCAGCCGCCGGCGCCAGCGCCGCTGCGGAATCCAGGGAAAGGTGGCCGAACAGAGCCACCAATGGCCCGTGCTGCCGCCTGGCCGCGAGCTGGTCCAGCAAGCGCTCCGTCGGTGCCCCGCACCCGGAAAGGACCGTGCTGCGGCTGTGCGCGGCCTGATTCGCCGTCAGCTCCAGAGCGGCCAAGGCAAGCGCCACTGCTGAGAGCCCGGCGTCGCCTTCGAAGCTCTCCTCCCACGGGTCTACGGCAGATTTTGAGGTGTGGAAGCCCGGCTCACCGCTGGTGTTCAGGATCCGAAGACTAAAGCCCCGTTCGATCAGATGAGCGGCCACGGACATGGCTGCCACTACGGTCCACTCGAACGCATCCGAAGTTTCCAGCTCCGCAGACTCCGTGCCCGCACCGGGAGCACTCCCCGCACCGGGAGCACCCCCCGCGCCGGAAGCACTGCCCGCGCCGGAAGCACTGCCCGAGGCATGCCCGGCGGGTGCGAAATTTCCCAGCCGGCTGTCCAGCAGCAGTGTTGCTTCCGGTGTGCTGACGGATTCCTCCTGGCGCACCATGAGCTCGCCGTGCCGTGCCGTGGCGGGCCAGTGCACCCGGCGCATCGGGTCCCCGTGCCGGTATTCACGGGTCATCACGTCATCGTCGCTGGGGTTGGCGCGCCTGGTCGTCGCTTTCGTCCCGTCCTCGGCCCGGGTGCCGGCCAGCTTGGTGCCGGGCAGCTCGACGGCGGCCGGCGTTACGGTCAGCAGGTCGGCCCGTCCCACATTCTGCCGATGTCCACTGAGCCCAAAAGGGTCAGCGAAATCCGCAGTCACCGGGCCAACGCCGAACTGACCACGGGCGCGCGGACTCAGATGGTACTCATATCGGCTGACGCCACCGATGCCGCTGTTTCGGGACGGGTAAGTAAAGGATGGCGGCGTGCCGAAGCGCGGCGGTAATTGCTCGCTCATGCTGACCCGGCCGCCGCCGAAGCTGTTCCCCGAAAGCGCTAAGTGCACCGTCGCCGTCGTGCCGACTTCCACGCTGGCCGGCGAAAAGCCGCGCTGGACGGCAAACTGTGGCCGAAGCATCCGCATGCCCCACGCCGCCAGCAGCGGCAGCGCCACCAGGAATATGCCCAAAGCCAGTAGGTCCCGGCGGCCCATGACTTGTGCCAGCAGCAGGCAGAGGGCTCCCGTTCCCAGCAGACCGCAGCCGCGCAGCAGGAGGACGCGGTGCGGGAACCAGCGGGAGCTCATCTGTTGGCCGCTAACGTTGGGCGCCGCTGCGGCTGCTGCGCACGGGGCTCACCGGCTGCTCGTCGAGGATGGCGGCGATGATCCCTGCTGCTGTCTGTCCGGTGCTGGCCGAACGGCGCTCAAGAATGAGCCGGTGTGCCAGCACAACGTCGGCCATTGTCACCACATCATCGGGGAGCACAAAGTTGCGTTGGCGTAATGCGGCGTGGGCCTTGGCAGCACGGAGCAGCTGCAGCAGCGCCCTCGGACTGGCGCCCAGACGCAACTGGGCGCTTTCCCGCGTTGCCTGCCCGAGGCGCACGACGTATTCTTTCACGGCCGATGAAACATAGACCGCATCGACGGTATCCATCATCGCTGCCACCTCCCGCACGGTGGCGATGGACCGGACAGCTTCCAGCGGCGACACCGATTGGTGGGTGGAGAGCATATCGATCTCGGAGGCACGGTCGGGGTAGCCCATCGAAATCCTCGCCATGAAGCGGTCCCGCTGCGCTTCCGGCAGCGGATATGTTCCCTCCATTTCAATCGGATTCTGCGTCGCGACGACCATGAATGGTTCGGGCAGCCGGTGCGAGGTGCCGTCGGTCGTGACTCGATGTTCTTCCATGCTCTCCAACAGGGCTGATTGGGTCTTCGCGGACGCCCGGTTGATTTCGTCGCCGATGACGATATTGGCGAAAACCGCGCCGGCCCGGAACTCGAATTTCTGCGTCGACTGGTTATATATTGAGACACCGGTGATGTCCGAAGGCAGCAGATCGGGCGTGAACTGGATACGGCTGACTGAACAGTCGATCGTCCTGGCCAGTGTCTTGGCCAGCAGCGTCTTGCCGACGCCCGGAACGTCTTCCACCAGCAAGTGTCCGCGGGCCAGCAGCACCGTCAATGCGATTTCCGCGGCCCGGGCCTTGCCGTCGATCACCGTGTTAACGCTGGCTAGAATCCGCTCGCTGAGGTCCTGGAACTGATCGGCGGTCATGAGTGTCTGCGCTGTCACCGGGCCGGCGCTATCGGCTGTCCGGCCGTTGGCGGGCATAGGCCCTGCCGGTGCCCGCCACGGGACCGGTGGTCCTGTCATGGTGTGATTCTGAGGGTCCATCGTTGACCTTTCGCGACGCCGCCCGCCCCGGAACGCCCTGATGAGCGCTGCATCCTGGATTGAACGGTGATGAGACATACGTTACTAGTTCTTACCCAATCACGGGGCCGCACAGTAAAGCACAGCGGTGGCTGGAACCGGCGTCGGACCGGTGCAGTGCCCCCGACAGGGGGGCAATTGTCTCCGGTGCCCCGCCTATATAGAGCTCAGTCGATACAGGTCTCAGTCGATACAGGTCTCAGTCGATACAGTGGATCCTATGAGCAGCAGCGCATCGATTCCCCGTCAGTACCGTGCAGCGGAGCAGCTGGACGACGACGCCAGCGGTCCGCCGCCGTCGGCCGGCGACGGGAAGCGGGGCGGGAAGCGGCACTACCCTTTCGCACCCGCTCCTTTGCCGGTCGCCGTGATCGACAATCACACCCATCTGGACTTCGAGGAGGGACTGATCCAGGTGGGGGTAAAGGACGCATTGGACGCAGCCGAAGCCGTTGGTGTCAAGGGAGCCGTGCAGGTCGGCTGCGATTTGGCATCCTCACGCTTCACCGTGCAGGCAGTTGAGTCGGACCGGCGACTCCTGGGCGCCGTCGCTCTTCACCCCAACGACGCACCGGAGCGTGCAGCAGCCGGCGGGCTGGAAAGTGCGCTGGTGGAAATCGAACAGCTTGCGGCGCATCCGCGGGTGCGGGCCATTGGTGAGACCGGCCTGGACTATTTCAGGACCGGGGAAGCCGGCCTTACTGCGCAACGGTATTCATTCCGACGCCACATCGACATGGCCAAAAGGCTGGGACTGGCGCTGCAGATCCATGACAGGGATGCGCACTCTGACGTGGTCGCCACCCTTAAAGAGGAGGGAGCGCCTGCAAAAGTGGTGCTGCACTGTTTTTCCGGCGATGAGGAACTGGCACGGATCTGCAATGACAACGGGTGGTACATGTCCTTCTCCGGAACCGTAACTTTCAAAAACGCGGCGGGCATCCGGGCCGCGCTGGCGGTGGCCGATCCACAGCTGGTGATGGTGGAAACCGACGCGCCGTTCCTAACTCCGCACCCCTATCGGGGGAAGCCCAATGCCAGCTATATGATCCCTTATACCGTGCGTTCAATGGCGGAGATCCTGGACCAGGACGTTGCCGTGCTGGGGACCGCCCTGGCGGCCAATACGGAAGCGGTCTACGGATCTTGGGGGTGATGCAGGCCTGGCAGCCAGACGTGACAAAACCCTGATCTGCGCTTGACATGAGGCCGGGAGGGAGTCTGTCAATTATCTGTTATGCAGTGTGAGATCCTTTCTTCTGTCCGCCTCTGGCAGGAGCTGATCCCGTTATGGTCTTGGCATAAAGATCACGATTAGGTTACGCTGAGGGACTATTAGCCGGGGTCGGGGAAGGCCATCGGGTAAATTCACTTCACGTTTGCACACGGTTTCACGGTGTGCCGGCGCCGTTCGCAGGGCTTTTGCCCGGCATGGGAATTCTTTTTTTGATGACCCTTTTACGCGCGCCACAAACCAGCAAGTGTGGCGGCGCAGTCACCTGCCGCGCGGACGCTTCTGCGCCCTCCGCGCGCTGGTTCTGCGCCGATTCCCCGTGCCCGGATGCTTGAGTAGTGACGGGTTGCTGTGCATAACTTCTTCAAATCCGAGGGCAGACCTAGCCTGGTAAAAATCGGCGGCCAGGCGTTGGTCCTGCTGGCTTTGGTGCTTGGTCTGGTGGCCTTCGTCGGCAACAATAAGACCATCACTGTGACCGTGGATGGTCAGGCCAGCGCGGTCCAGACGTTCGGCGGCTCAGTTAGCCAGGTGCTGCAGCGGGCGAACGTGGACGTGAAATCCGCCGATAGTGTCAGCCCGGCGCTGGACACCGCTGTCGCGGATGGAACCGTCATCACGGTGAACACATCCAAGCAGATCAAGGTCAAGCTGGACGGCTCCGATACCACCGTGCAGACAACCTCGGTCAAGGTCTCGGACCTGATGAAACAGCTCGGAGTAGCGGCCAGCGCGATGATCTCCGCTCCCAAAGACATGCAGCTTGCCAGCAGCGACACAATCAATATCGTCACCCCGAAGACCGTCACCGTCCTGGCCGACGGCAAGAGCGTTGACCGGACGACGACGGACGGCACCGTGGGTGCGGTCCTGCGGTCCGCCGGGGTTGCAGCAGGCCCTGCGGACCTCGTATCCCAGCCCAAGGATGCCCCGGTCGTGGACCACATGGTCATCAGGGTATCCCGCGTGGACAGCAGTATCAGAACATCGACTACCGAAGATGTTCCGTTCAGCACAGAGAAAACAGCGGACTCCAACCTGTTCAAGGACCAGCAGAAGACCACCCGCGCCGGTACCGTCGGAAAACTGGAGAAAACCTATTCCGTGACCACCATCGACGGCCGGGAAGTAAGCCGCGCCGGAACCGGGGAAAAGGTAACCGTCCAGCCGTTGGCCGAACAGATCGCCGTCGGTGTCAAAGACCGTCCTGCCCCTGCCGCCCCTGCAGCACCTGCAGCACCTGCCGTGACTCCAACCGTTGCCGCGACGCCGGCGCCGACGGCCGGCAGCACCGGTGCGCCGGCTCCGGCCGTAATGAACGCGGCCATGTGGGACAAAATCGCCCAGTGCGAGTCAACCGGCAACTGGTCCATCAACTCCGGTAACGGCTACTATGGCGGTTTGCAGTTTGATATCCCGTCCTGGTTGGCCAATGGCGGCGGACAGTATGCGCCGCGGGCGGACCTTGCCAGCCGGGAGCAACAGATCGCCGTGGCGAACACGTACTACGCCAAGGCGGGCCTTGGTCCGTGGGGCTGCGCAGGCGCCGCAGGCTAAGCGGTCTGACAACCTTGGCAGGGGTCAGCCGTTGGCGGGAGGTCTGCCGATGGTGAGATGGCCTGCTGCTGAAATGGCCGGCTGCTGAGATGGCCGGCACCTAAGATGGCCTGCTGCTGAGATGGCCGGCACCTAAGATGGCCTGCTGCTGAGATGGCCGGCACCTAAGATGGCCTGCTGTTAAGATGGCACAGTGACTGAGCCAGCTTCCCGCCCCGAGAGTGCCTTTCCCGTTTTACCGCTTCTCGGGGCGTCCGACGTGCGACGTCTGGCGGCCGAAATTGGTATCCGGCCGACCAAGACGCTGGGGCAGAATTTTGTCATCGACGGCAACACCATTCGTCGTATTGTTGCCGCGGCCCGCCTGAGCGCGGACGAAACAGTCTTAGAGGTTGGGCCAGGACTTGGCTCGTTGACCTTAGGGCTGCTGGACGCCGCTGCCCGCGTGGTCGCCGTCGAAATTGATCCGGTACTGGCCACCAGGCTGCCCGATACGATTGCCGCTTTTCGACCCGGCCGCGCGGCGAATCTCGATGTTGTGCTCTCCGATGCCATGCGCATCACCGAACTCCCGGTACAGCCAACCTCGCTGGTCGCAAACCTGCCCTACAATGTGGCCGTACCCGTCGTCCTGAACCTGCTGGAGCGTTTCCCGTCGTTGCGCCATGGGCTGGTCATGGTCCAGGACGAGGTTGCCGATCGGCTGGCCGCAGGGCCGGGGTCAAAAACCTACGGCATCCCATCGGTGAAGGCAGCCTGGTATTCGCAGATGCGCAAGGCGGGCGTGATCGGGATGAACGTTTTCTGGCCGGCGCCGAAGATCTCCTCCGGATTGGTGGCCTTTACCCGGCACGAGCCTCCGGTGACCCGGGCAAGCCGGGAAGAGGTCTTCGCGGTCATTGATGCCGCGTTTGCGCAGCGACGCAAAACTCTTCGCGCGGCGCTGGCAGGCTGGGCCGGGGGAGCCGCGGAGGCTGAACGCTGCCTGACCGCCGCCGGCGTTGACCCACGGGCGCGCGGAGAAGTCATCGATGTCGCCGCCTACGCCCGGATCGCGGAGGCAAAAATTCCCTTGCTCGCCTGAAACCCCCGGGCGGGAATCTCCCTTCGAGCCGGGTCGTCGAAAAATGTCACCGACAGGCGCAACCGGCAGGCGCAACCGGACAGGCGCAAACCCAACGGGAGCAAACCGACAAACGCAAAATAGTATCTGCGCCGTAGCGTATTTTCGCGTCAACCGGCGTCCTGGTTTGCTTCGACGCCGAGGTTTGCCCGGGTACCGGGCTGTGTTACTTGGCCGCTGCCCAGTGGTGCCCTAAGTTGGACGCTATGAACTCAGCGCGCACTTCTCCGCCGGGCCGCACCGTCCGGGTCAGGGCGCCGGGTAAGATCAATGTCTTCTTCCGGGTCGGACCGCTGCGGCCCGATGGCTATCACTCGGTCGCTAGTTTGTACCTCGCCGTCTCCCTCTATGAAGAAATTTCGGCCACCAGCACCGCCGCCCCTGGAAATACCCGCGGCAATACCGTTACCAGTGCAAGCGGCCGGGTAAACACCGCAAAGGACGGGAACATTGTTGTTCGGCTCAAGGGCACTGCTCTGAACTCTGAGGGTCCGCTGGCGGTCCCCTTGGACGAGCGGAATCTGGCGGTCCGTGCCGCCAGGCTCATGGCAGATGTCTGCGAGAATGCCGGCGCCGTGCGGCTCGAAATCACCAAACGTGTTCCCGTTTCCGGCGGAATGGGCGGCGGCTCCGCGGATGCAGCGGCGGCGCTGCTGGCCTGCGAGAAGCTGTGGGACAGCGGTCTCTCACGCGAGGAAGTCTCGCATTTGGCGGCCGAATTGGGTGCGGACGTTCCCTTCGGGCTGCTCGGTGGCGCCGCCGTCGGTCTCGGTGTTGGCGATGAACTGACTCCGGCGCTGGCACCGTCGCCGCTGCACTGGGTGCTGGTACAAGCGGATTTCGGCCTGCCGACACCGGAAGTATTCCGTCAGCTGGACCGCATGCGGATGGCCGACGGCGTCGAGCCCGTGGTGCCCGGACAGGTAGACCCCGCCGTCCTGGCGGCATTACGGGCAGGTGATGCCGCCGCGCTGGCAGCTGTGCTGACCAACGATTTGCAGCCTGCCGCCGTCGCGCTGGCTCCGCAACTGGCGGACGTTCTCGCCGCCGGAAAGCAGCACGGCGCCCTCGCTACCCTGGTCTCGGGCTCAGGACCGACCATCGCGATGCTCGCGGCTGACGAAGCCGCCGCGCTCGAGCTGGCCGGGAAGCTCGCGGCAGAGGGGCACAATTGCCTCGCCGTCCACGGTCCCGTCCACGGGGCCAAAATTGTTTCCGACGTCAGCCGCTGAATCTACGGGCTTCTACCCCGCGGGGTAGAATGGAATGCTTTGATTCTTACCGAAAGTAGTTGATCCGTGGCACACCTCCTTGGTGGCGAAAGCCTTACCGTCCAGTTTGCGACCCGTACCGTGCTGGACGGCGTCACGCTGGGCCTGGAAGAAGGGGACCGGATCGGCATCGTCGGCCGCAATGGCGATGGCAAATCCACCCTGATGCGCCTGCTGGCCCAACGTCAGAGCCCGGATGAGGGCCGGGTGACGCTGCGCGGAAATGTCCAGGTCGGTTATCTGGACCAGACGGATGTACTCGACGGTGACCTGACGGTCGGGGAAGCGATTGTCGGCGATGCGGCGGATCATGAATGGGCCTCCAACCCGAAGGTCCGCGAAGTCATGGGCGGTTTGGTCGGTGAGGTGGACTGGCATGCCAACGTGCACTCCCTCTCCGGCGGCCAGAAGCGGCGGGTGGCGCTGGCCAAGCTGCTGATCGGCGATGACGACGTCATCATGCTCGATGAGCCCACCAACCATCTGGATGTGGAGGGTGTGGCCTGGCTGGCGCGCCACTTGAAGACCCGGTGGCGCGCGAACGAGGGCGCGTTCGTCGTCGTCACCCACGACCGTTGGTTCCTCGATGAGGTCTGCACCCGGACCTGGGAGGTGCACGACGGCATCGTTGACCCGTTCGACGGCGGGTACGCCGCGTACGTACTGGCCCGTGCCGAGCGTGACCGGTCCGCCTCAGTGATGGAAAGCAAGCGCGTGCAGCTGGTCAAGAAGGAACTGGCCTGGCTGCGCCGGGGAGCTCCCGCCCGGACCGCGAAGCCAAAGTTCCGGATCGAAGCGGCGAACGAGCTGATTTCCGATGTGCCGGAGCCGCGCGATTCGGTTTCGCTGAGTAAAATGGCGACTGCCCGCCTCGGCAAGGATGTGCTGGATCTGGAGGACGTAACCCTCTCTTATGCAACGGCCGACGACGGTGCCAAGCCCTTGCTGGACAACATCACCTTGCGTCTGGCCCCCGGTGAGCGGCTGGGGCTTGTCGGAGTCAACGGCTCCGGTAAGACGACTCTGCTGAAGCTGCTCAATGGCCAGGTACAGCCCAGCAAGGGCACGCTCAAGCGCGGCAAAACCGTCCAGACGGCGGTCCTGACGCAGGAGGTCGACGAGCTCGATGACGTCCTGGATATGCGCGTCGTGGAGGTCATCGAGCGGGAAAAACGCTCCTTCGCCGTCGGCGGCAAGGATATGACCGCCGGGCAGCTCGTAGAACAGCTTGGTTTCACCAAGGACAAGCAATGGACCCGGGTCAGTGAACTCTCCGGCGGTGAGCGGCGCCGCCTGCAGCTGCTGCGCCTGCTGGTGGGGGAGCCGAATGTGCTGATGCTCGATGAACCCACGAACGATCTGGATACCGACACGCTCGCTGCTGTGGAGGATGTGCTGGACGGCTGGCCCGGCACGCTCGTGGTGGTCTCGCATGACCGTTACCTGCTGGAGCGTGTCACGGACCGACAGATGGCGCTCCTGGGCGACGGCAAGATCCGCGATCTGCCCGGCGGCGTGGACCAGTACCTTCAGCTCCGCGAGGCCGCGCTGTCCGGGAAGCCTGCAAGCTCCGGGCCGGCCGCGGCAGCCGGTGGCACCGGCGGCACGCAGCCCAAGACGGGCCCGAGCGAGGCCGAGAAGCGCGAGGCGCGCAAGGGCCTGGGCCGGATCGAGCGCCAGTTGGGCAAGCTCACGGCACAGGAGGAAAAACTCAATACCCAAATGGAGGCGAATGTTGGCAACCATGAGCTGCTGACCGGGCTGAACCGCAAGCTGCAGGGCCTGGCAACAGACCGTGAAGCTCTTGAGGAAGAGTGGATGCGCGCCTCCGACACTCTGGCCTGAGCCGGGCCGCGGTCCGTCCGGCGGTCGCGGCGGTGGATCTGCGTAACGCCGGCGCGTGGTTGTGCGCACGATTCACTCCTGCGCAGCGCTGGGGCCTTACGCTGCGCAGCCTGGAGCGTGCTGCCCTCCTCCACCGGGGCCAAGTGATGCGCACTTGTCCCCGGCGCCCCTTCCGGTCCTGACGCTGCGGCCCGGAGGCGGCGATTCTTGTCCCATGAAGAACGTGGAAGCCGTTCTGGCGGCGCTGGGTAATGCGGCCTGCCGCAGGGATATCATCTCTGCGGGGATTTCCCAGCATGCGCTGCTGACCGCCGTCCGGGCCGGTGCAATTCATGCTGTGGCCAGAGGCGTTTATGCTCTCCCGGCTGCCACCGGCATGGAACTCCATCTTGCGAAGAACCATGTGGTGCCGGGCTGTATCAGCGCCGCCGTCGCTCTGGGCTTGTGGACTATCAGCGTCCCGGCTCAACCGCATGTTGCTGCCGCGCATGGGCGTAAAGTTGTTGGCTGTGTTGTCCACCGGCACGCGGGCCCGCTCACGGTGACGGATATTGTCGGCCAATGTGTCAGGTGCCTGCCGGAGGTTGAGGCGCTGGTGGTCATGGAGTCCGCCGTCGTCCTCAGGAAATGCTCGCTGGGTCAGTTGCGGCTGGCGTTTGAAGGCCGCGGCGCCAGCACAGCCCGACGGATTATGGACACGCTGGATCCACAATCCATGTCCGCCGTTGAGACCTCCGCGCGCTACTGGCTGCGTCGGGCAGGGTACAACGTCCAGGCCCAGTATGCGGTCCGCGGGATGGGCCACCTGGATCTGATGATTGACGGCGTATTGGGGATCGAGATCGAGAGCGAGCAATATCACAATAACGCCGCCGCATTCGCAGAAGATCTGCGCCGCGGCAATGTTTTGGTCATCCGCGGCATCCCCACGTTGCGGATCGGGGGCAGTATCGCGCTCTGGAAGCCTGAACTGATGCTTAAATCCGTCGCTCAGGCGCTCGAGACGATCAAAGCTGCGCACCGCTAGGCGCCTCGCACGCGCACGGGTAAACCTGCGCAGCTGGAGCGGCCAAGTCTGCGCAGGTTTGTCCGGTAACGTCCCGAGTCGCGGGCATGGCCGCCGGCGTGGCAAACTAGATACTCGTGCGGCCGCCCGCATAGCGACAGGGCCCCTCCGGGCCACCCGTCGCCAGCGGAATCAGCGGCGACGGCATGATCCGCCCTGGTGTAATGGCAGCACCCCAGCCTTTGGAGCTGTGGAGTATAGGTTCGAATCCTATGGGCGGAACGGCCACGCAATGACGGGCGCGTAATATTGCGTTAACCCTTTGCTCAGCTTGACGACGGATTCAGTCCGGGTAGGAGCGCCCCTTAGTGAGCCCCCAAAACACCAGTAAAGTTCCGACAAGTGCAGCCGAAATGACTGCAGCAGGAACTGTGCCGTTCCCCGTGCGGCCGGCTGCCGTGATCATTCTCGCCGCCGGCGCAGGCACCCGGATGAAGTCCCGAAAACCCAAGATTCTGCATGAAATCGGTGGAATATCGATGATCGGACACGCGCTTGCAGCGGCCCGCGCGCTCGATCCCAAGGTCCTTGTAGCCGTCGTCCGCCATGAACGTGATCTGGTCGCGGAACATATCGCGGCCATGGACCCGTCCGCGGTAATAGTTGACCAGGATAACGTTCCCGGCACCGGCCGGGCCGTGCAGGCGGCGCTGGAAAGCCTCCCGGACACCCTAACCGGCACCGTTGTCGTGACCTACGGCGATGTGCCGTTACTCACAACTGCCTTGTTGGCGGAGCTTGTCGAGGTACACAGCACGGACCGGAATGCGGTGACGGTGCTGACGGCGGTGCTTGACAACGCCACGGGCTACGGCCGGATTCTTCGCGCCGGCGACGGTACCGTGCTGGGAATCCGGGAGCATAAGGACGCCGACGCCGCGGAACGGGACATCCGGGAAATCAACTCCGGCATTTACGCCTTTGACGCCGCCGTGCTCCGTGCCGCGCTTGGGCGGGTTACGGCGGACAATTCGCAGGGCGAAATGTACCTCACCGATGTCCTGTCGATCGCAAGGAACGACGGCGGACGGGTCGCCGCCGTCGTGACCGGGGACCGATGGCAGGTCGAGGGCGCCAACGACCGCGTCCAGCTCGCCGCGCTCGGGGTGGAACACAACCGGCGCACGGTGACCGCCTGGATGCGTGCCGGCGTGACGGTGATTGATCCCGCCAGCACCTGGATTGACTCGACGGTGCGCCTGGCGGAGGACGTAACGATCCTGCCCGGCAGCCAACTGCACGGCTCCTGCACCGTGGCCAGGGACGCCGTCGTCGGCCCTGACTGCACGTTAACGGATGTACAGATCGGCGAGGGCGCCGAGGTGACCCGGACGCACGGCAGCGGCGCCAGGATCGGCGTGCACGCCCACGTCGGCCCGTTCACGTACCTGCGTCCCGGTACGGACTTAGGCGCGGACGGCAGGATCGGTGCCTTCTACGAAACCAAAAACGTCACCATCGGCCGCGGCTCCAAGCTCTCGCACCTGGGTTATGCCGGCGACGCTGAGATCGGCGAAGACACCAATATCGGCTGCGGCAACATCACCGCGAATTACGACGGCGAAAACAAGCACCGCACGATCATCGGCTCCGGCGTGCGGACCGGCTCAAATACCGTCTTCGTCGCACCGGTCGTTGTCGGCAACGGTGCCTACAGCGGAGCCGGCACCGTTATCCGCAAGGACGTGCCAGCCGGCGCGCTCAGCGTCAATGCCTCCGGGCAGCGCACTATGGAAGGCTGGACGTTGGCCAAGCGGCCGGATTCCGTTTCCGCCCGGCACGCACGCTCCGTCTCCGCCGGGAGCACAGACCCCAACTCCTCACGCATCCAGTCATTTATAGAAGAGGGCACACACGAATGAGCGGAATTACGGTACACGGCGAAAAGAAACTGGTACTTGCGGCCGGCCGGGCACACCCGGAATTGGCGCAGGAAATCGCCAAGGAGCTGGGCACTGAACTGCTGCCCATCGACATGTACGATTTCGCTAACGGGGAGATCTACGTCCGGTCCGCGGAAAGTGTCCGGGGCACGGACGTTTTCGTCCTGCAGGCACACCCTGCTCCGCTGAATAACTGGCTGATGGAGCAGCTGATCATGGTCGATTCGCTCAAGCGCGCCTCTGCCAAGCGCATTACCGTGGTATCCCCGTTCTACCCGTACGCCCGCCAGGATAAGAAGGGCCGGGGGCGCGAGCCGATTTCCGCCCGCCTGGTCGCAGACCTGTATAAGACCGCCGGTGCACACCGCATCATGAGCGTTGACCTGCACACCTCTCAGATCCAGGGTTTCTTCGACGGTCCGGTGGACCACCTGATGGCCATTCCTCTGCTGGCGGATTACATTCGGACCCGGGTCGGGGGCGACAACGTCACGGTGGTATCCCCGGACACCGGCCGGGTCCGGGTGGCGGAGCAGTGGGCCGAGCGGCTTGGCGGAGCGCCGCTGGCGTTTGTGCATAAAAGCCGTGATCTGACAGTGCCGAACCAGGCCATGTCCAAGACGGTGGTAGGGCAGGTCCAGGGCCGTACCTGTGTGTTGATCGATGACATGATCGACACCGGCGGAACCATTTCCGGCGCTGTCCAGGTGCTCAAGAATGCCGGGGCCAAGGACGTCATCATTGCGGCCACGCACGGCGTTTTCTCCGGCACCGCGGCGAAGCGTCTTTCGGAAAGCGGTGCCCGCGAAGTGGTGGTGACCAATACCTTGCCGATTACGGCGGAAAAGCGCTTCCCGCAGCTGACGGTGCTCTCGATCGCGCCGCTGATCGCCCGCGCCATCCGGGAAGTGTTCGAGGACGGTTCCGTCACGTCACTGTTCGACGGGCAGGCCTAACTCCCAGTCGGTTCATTACCACTCCGGGGTGCCGGGACCGGCTGGCGCCACGAGCCCCAACGGTGCTGGTAAACTTATTCCGATACCTTGGCGAGGGATCAACGCCGTACGCGGCTGCGAATCCGTTATCGACTGGGTCTGAAGCTCCTTCGCGTTTTCGTGTCGGCTCGGTTTAGGCCACAGTTCCGGTCTCAGGTTTCGACCCCAGGTTTAGACCGGGGACCACCGCTGATCAACGAAAAACGACTTGAAGGAGCCATCATGGCTGAGAAAGCTATCAGGAAGGACGAGCAGAAGCTCGTCGCCGTCATCCGCACCGAGTTCGGCAAGGGCGCAGCCCGCCGTACCCGCCGTGCCAACCAGATCCCTGCGGTCATCTACGGACACGGCGCCACCCCGATCCACATCGCTGTTCCGGAGCGCCAGGCGACCCGCGCAGTGCGTGGAGCCAACGCTTTGCTGACGTTGGATATTCAGGGCGAAGAGCACCTCGCGCTGGTCAAGGACATCCAGCGGGATCCGCTGCTGCAGATCATCGAACACATTGATCTGCTTACGGTCCGCAAGGGCGAGAAGGTCATCGTTGACGTCCCCGTCATTCTGGTCGGTGAAGTCGCCCCGGGCGCGGCCACCTACCAGGAGGAAGTCACCATCTCCCTGGAGGCGGAAGCCACCAACCTGCCCAAGCACGTTGAGGTCGACATCGCCGGGCGCGAGGCGGGTGCTCACATCTACGCCGCCGACCTGGTGCTGCCTGCCGGCTCCGTCCTGCTGGCTGATCCGGAGCTGCTGATCGTGAACATCTCCGAGCCGGAAGAGCAGGATCTGGGCGAAGCCGCTGAGATTCCCGCCGCCGACGCACCTGCAGGCGAGTAATAGACACAGTGTTCTGCACGCATGAGTGATACCTGGCTTGTAGTCGGGCTCGGTAACCCCGGGCCCGGCTACAGCCGTAACCGGCACAATATCGGTTATCTGGTCGTGGAGGAATTGGCCCGACGGATGGACGCGGGGTTCCGGACCCACAAAGCGCGCGCTCTTGTGGCAGAGGGCCGGCTTGGCATCGGCGGTCCGAAGCTGATCCTGGCCAAATCGATGACCTTTATGAATCTCTCCGGCGGTCCGGCATCGGCACTGGCAAAGTTCTTTGACCTCGGCTCCGGCCATGTCATCGCCGTCCATGACGAGATTGATATCCCTTTTAATACGATCAAACTCAAGATCGGTGGGGGAGAAGGCGGCCACAACGGGCTCCGCGACATGTCCAAGGCGCTGGGCAGCAAGGATTACTACCGCGTTCGAGTGGGGGTAGGCCGGCCGCCGGGTCGCTCGGATGCTGCAACGCACGTGTTAAAGGACTTCTCCGCCACTGAGGTTAAGGAACTCCCTTTCCTGATCGATGAAGCCGCGGATGCCGTCGAGCTCATAATTACCGGCGGTTTGTTGGAGGCCCAGCAGAAATTCCACGGTTCGGGAGCCTGATTAAGCCTGCACAGCAGAAATACTGCAGAATATAACTGTAAGAATTCTTTGTAATATCTGTCATGGTCTGTGATACGTTGTTTCGTGTCAGGCTATTACCCTTCTTTCTGGTTAAGTCTCCTGTGGTGCGGTAGTCTTCCAACAAGCGCGGCGTCGGCCAGGCCCGCGGGACTCTCGTTGGAGTTTGGGGGGCACGTGCATGAAGTTGTGGAGAGAAGTCTCCGCGTCCGTTGACGCCGGGATAGGGGGCCTACGCCTCAAGGGGCATGACGTCCTTGAACGGGGCAGAGCCTTGGGGACGGCCCGTGAGGCAGAGATCAGCGTCGTGCGGCGGACCTTGGCCAACCTCGACAAACTGGGAGTACTTGTCACAGGCGACGCTGGCGTCGGGAAATCCGCCTTTGCCCGTGCCTGCCTCGGCTTCTCCGATGATGTCCACCCCGTCTACTTTCGCGGCGAGCGCGCCGGCAAGGATCTTCCGTACGGATATTTGGGCTTCATGCTGGCACGGGTGCCGCGGCAGGCCCTGGACAACCCAAGGTCCGTCATCGCGGGCATCACCGCCGCTATTGCTGAAGATGCCCAGGGTAAGCGCGTTTTTCTTGTTCTCGACAACGTTCAGTTCATGGATGAATTGAGCATTGCAGTCATTCTTCATTTACTCGCCTCGGGGACGGTCCGCCTCATCGTACTGACCCGCGACACGGGTCTTGTTCCACCGGACCTGCTCTATTTCCTGGACACCGGCGAACTCGTTCAACTCGATCTCGATCCCTTTACCTTGGCGCAGACGAAGACAATTCTGCACGGAATCTTAGGCCATTACGTCAGCTCCGGTACGGTGGCCGTGCTGCATTCACTGTCGCGGGGTAATGCGCGCATCCTGCATGCGTTGACGTCCGAGCAGGAACGTACCGGAAACTTGGTTCTGCGGGACGAGACCTGGGTTCTGAAGGAACTGCCCACGTTTGGCGGCAATGTGGAGGACTTGTTTAAAGCCACGTGGGCCCGCGCCGACGAAGCGACCCGCGAAGTTCTGGAAGTTCTGGCTCTGGCAAGGCGGTTACCGCTGAGCGTGGCAGTGGACATGTTCGGGGCCGCCGAGCTTTCTTCGATGGAGGACGATGGCCTGATCAGCGTCGAAGGCGCGGCGCAGCAATGGGTTGCATTACGTGACCACTATGCCGCCGATATTGTCCGACGATGGGTTCCTGCAGGCCGGAGCCGGGAGTTGCATGCCCGGATTGTCCGTGTCCTCAAACCCGACACCTCGGTGATGAGTGTGGATGACATTCTTGCCCATGCGGCGTGGACCCAGGATTGTGGGGCTTCACTGGAGCCGGCGGCAGCATTAACCTCGGCCCGGATAGCGGTGCAGCTTTACAACCCGCACTTCGCCCTGCGTGCTGCTGCAAATATTCCTCGGCAGGACCGGCTTTGGGCTGCGGGCCAGGAAGTCAAGGCTGCTGCGCATCTGCTGCTGGCTGATCCTGGTTCGGCGCTGCAGGAGCTCCGCAATGTTTCACCGAGCCAGGTTGAGCTGTTAGGTCCGATTGAATATATCGACCACATAGTGATCCTGTGCCAGGCAATGCTGCCGATGAGTAATGGTCCAGCCGATGTTCTCGCGGTCCTGGAAACAGCGACGGCGAGAATATCCGCCATGCGCGCGACGGCGGAGACCGGGGCGCTGGCGGCGCTGGATCGAGGTGCACACCGGCTGGAGCTGGTGAAATTCGAGGTTGCGGTATTTAGGGGTGAATATGCAGCGATAGCACCCAGACTTGAGGAGATTTACCGCTCGGAAACGGTCGACACCAAGTTTCGGCTTGCCGCGGGAAGCCTCCTCGCAGAATCGTGGGCACTCACCGGGCGCGAGCTTGACGCTGCCGCCTTGATCGTGGAAATCTCCCCGGAGATCGCTGGATTCGACAGCGCCGAAGGATTCCGTACCCAACACGGGCGACGCGAATTTTTGTCCCTGTTCTATCTGGGCAGGTGGGAGGAATGCGTTGGTCTGCTCGCCAACAGCACATCCGGACCAACGGCGAAGCTGCAATACCGGGGCGGACAGGCGGAACTCGCTCTTGGCCTGGCGCTGGCGTATGCGGGACGGGCCAATGAGGCGTTGGCACCGCTGCTGGGTGCGGTGGCGCAACTGGAATTGCGCTCTGCGAATGATCACCTCTATCTTGCCTACTCGGTGACGGCCTACGCCTACGCGCAGCTCGGCGACAGAGAAGGCGTACTGAAATACCTTACCCGGATGGGTACCTGCACGGGACCCTTTTCCTGGTTGGCGCATTCGCTTGCCGGATACTGTGCACTGATGGCAAGGTTATGGACCGGGGATCCGACTGCGGCGGTGGCGCTGATTGACATTGCCGTAGCGGACATTGAACGAGGACTTGTCGTTCCTGCAGGTATTGCCCTGATGGGAGCGTCGGTCGCGGGAGGTGACCGGGTTGAGGCGTTGATTGAAAAGACAGCCAAGCGCAGGCAAGGAACTCTCGCCGAGATCGGCGTCCTCTTTGTACTGGGAAATCGGATGCAGGATCCCCTCGCGTTCCTGCAGGCAGCGGACCTGGCTCAAAGCCTGCGGCTGGATTCAGCCGTGGCGAAATTCGCCGCACACGCCGTTGAGGTTGCACGTCAGCGTGGAAACCGGAACGTTCTCCGGGCAGCCCAGAATCGTTTGGATGCCATTAACGCGATCATGCCCATGCACCCGGTCGTCCATACCGACGGGACACTCTCGCTGACTGCCAGAGAGCGAGAAATCGCTCTCCTGGCCAGCGGAGGGGCTTCCAATAGGGACATCGCGATGGCGCTGGAGGTCTCCATCAGAACCGTTGAGGGGCACCTCTACCAGATTTTTTCCAAGTTGAATGTCACAACGCGGGGAGACCTAATTGGACGCCTCTAGCAGGACCAGGTGGTGCCCCGGGATGCCGTATTCGGGGTATGCCCGATGACCTTGCCCCAGGCGACTGGCACGAAGTTACTCATTGGCCGGGAGAACATCGTGGACGGTGCGGTCAACGCTATTCGTTCGCCGGGTACGGGTGGTGTCTTCCTCATCGGTGATTCCGGTTTCGGGAAATCGGTGACCAGCCGCATGGTGGCGAAGATATTGCAGCGGGACATGTCTGTGGTAAGCGTCCATGCCACCTCGTCGCTCGCCAAGGTCCCTTTCGGCGTCCTGGCAGCGTTTCTGACGGACCTGCCGATCGACGAAGCCAATTCGCCGGCATCGATCCTGCGCACATTGTGGACAAATCTGGAACAGTCCCACCGCCTCAGGTCCCACCCCCTGCTCCTTGTCGTTGATGACGCTGATCACCTCGATGAAGGCAGCGCCAGGGTCATTGCTGAGCTTGTCTCTGCCGGCTGGGCTAAAGTCCTGATCACCGCCCGCCACCAGCCCGGGCCGCCGCATGATCTCGCCAGGCTGTGGTACGAAGGGATCTCGGAGCGGTTTGAACTGCCGCCGCTTAACCGCGACCAGGTCAACCAGATGTGCCAAGGGGCGCTCGGCGGCCCGGTCGCAGCGAGCAGCAGCGATATTCTGTGGCGGGCCTCGCAGGGGAACCCCATGCTGGTGCAAGTGCTTTTGGATGAGTCCTGCGAGTCGGAGAGCCTGGTGCTCCAACACGGTGTGTGGCTTTTTGCCGGTTCTCTGCCGCGCGGAGCCGCGCTGAGGGACACCATGAGGCGTCGGTTTTTGCGCCTCTCCGAAGCCGAACGTGAGGCCCTGCAACTGGTTGCACTGGCCGAGCCGGTAGCCCATGAGGCGGTGGTCGCCATCAGCGGTGCCGCTGCCGTTGCGGCATTGGTTGAGCATCAGCTGATCAGGATTACGGATGACGACGAACGCGTCCTGCGGCTCTGGACCCCGCTCTACGGAGAAGCGATCCGCATCATGGTGTCGGTCCCGCGGAGTTTGGTTCTCCGCGCTCAATTACAGACCGAGCTCACCGAAGAGCCTGCTACCGCGGAAGGTGCGTTGCGGCGGGTGAGCTGGGCGTTGGATTGTGGCCTGGCGGTTCCGGATCGGTTGCTGATCCGTACCGCCACCCTCGCCAGCCAGCGCTTCGATAATGATCTGGCGCGGCGGGCAGCGGCACAAATTGCTGGATCAGAACATCAGCCGCGGGCGCAGGTTATCATTGCCCGTGCGCACTACAACTGTGGAGAATATACTGCGGCAGCGGCCCTGTTGGAACCCGTTTTTGCGACCGGATCCGACGTGGAAAATCTTTGCATCGGCAGCCTGCTGTGGGGGAGCACGCGACTGGCGTTGGCGCATCCGGCCTCAGCGCTGTTGACGGATGCGGACCGGGTGCGCCTCGCCGGGAAAAGAGCTGCGGTTGCCCATCCGGAGAAGTCGACGCAGATTCTGCAGGAGACTGAGGACGCCAGCGCTTTGCTTGAGCTGATGGCGCTGTCCGCCCAGGGGAACTTCAGCGCACTCGGCGATAAGCTTCTGGCCCTGGAGCAGGCACCAGCTGCGCAGCTGCGGACCCCGGAGACAGAAGTGTTCATTCTGGTCACGCGGGCGGAGTGGCTTTGCGCCCGTGGGCTGCCTCTGCAGGCCCGCATCCAGCTGGAGCAGGCGATTGGGCTCTCCCACGGGGAATCCGAGCAGGTCTTTTTCTTCGCTGAATTCATCGGGCTGCGGCTGGTGCTGTCTCTGCTCGAAGCAGGAGATTGGAAAGGGGTGGACGCCGCTCTGGAGCGCTTCGTCGCGGACTCCGGCGTTGGGCTGATCCCCTTCGGTGGCGGTTTCTACGTTGCCAGGTGTTTTCTCCTGCTCCGGCAGCAACGCCATGCGCAGGCGCTGGCCTCGGTGCTGGCCGGAGTGGAACCTCTTCGCAACAATGATCCGCAACAGCTCTTCCAGCTGGCCACTGCAATGGCTTTTTACGCTGCCGCAGCGTTGGGACAGCTGGATTCTGCGCCGGAACTGCTCGCGGACTTCGAGTCGGCGCAGCAGGGTGGGCCAATGTTGACTCGCTGGTACGCCGATGCTTTTGTGGCGGCAGGGAAGGAACACTGCAGCAAGGACGGGACCGGGCTGGCGGAGTTGCATGGATTGGCGGACCGGCTGTCCACCGAGGCAACCAAGGCCGTCGAACTACAGGCACTCTTCCTGTGTTTAAGCCTCAACGACAGATCCCGATTGTCGCGTTTCCGCGCGGTTGCGGCGGGCTGCGAAGGTCCGTGGGCCGCCGCTCTGCTGGCTTACGGGCAGGCGCTCGACGACGGCGGTGCTGCCGACTTCATCCGCGCGGCAGAAACGCTGCGCGCGGTAGGGATGACCCCTTTGGCCGCGGAATGCTTCGGCACGGCGGTCCAGATGTCCAGACGCGACGGAGATGCCCCGAAAACTGCCTGGGCGCAGACCGGGCTGGATGCCTGCATCGCCGAGTTGGGGTACTCGGAGGGATGGACGCCGAACGCTGCCGACGTGGAAAAAATCCTGACTCCCCGGGAACGGACCATCACGTCCCTGGCACTGGAAGGCCTGACGGACCGGCAAATAGCCGAGCGGTTGCATTCGTCTGTGCGCACGGTTGAAGGCCACCTGTACCGCAGCTATGCCAAACTCGGCATTGGCGGACGGTCGGAGCTCGGGTTCGTCCCTAGGCTGCACTCCTAACCGTCCAAGTACTCACCCGTTGTTCGGCGGCTGATTGTGCTCCTTTCGGAGCACTACTTACGCGTCCGGCTGCTGCTGCCGGCGCAATACTGAGTACACCCGTACCGGGACGCCGGCGTAAATACTGGGGAATAGAGTACTCTCTACTCGTGTCACGCGGCGAAGAGTTTCGTAAGTTTGGTTTAGCAGGAAAACCAACTGGATATGAAGGTCTCAAAAATGCTGCATTCGGGTATTGCCGTCGTGGGCAATTCAATTTCAAGGGATTCCCTCTTCAGGGTTATTCATCAAAAAATCGAAAGATCATCCTACTGCCGACAGGTGCTCGTCGACGATATCGTGACGGTCCTGAGCGATGGCAGCAAATGCGGGGTGATTCTCGTCGGTGAATACGGAGCCGGAAAATCATTCCTAGCGAAAAAGGCCTTGGCACAGTTGGGTGACAACGCGCAGATTATCCAGATTCGCGGCAATTCGATGGCTGCCGACATCCCATACGGAGCGTTGAGCTCGTTGCTCAACGAGCTGGACGAAGACACGGTCGACAACCCGCTTGCGGTTCTGCGGGGACTGACCGCAATGTTACGCAATAGGGCGCACGGGC
Organism: Arthrobacter terrae; assembly: GCF_015708085.1. Taxonomy (GTDB): domain Bacteria; phylum Actinomycetota; class Actinomycetes; order Actinomycetales; family Micrococcaceae; genus Arthrobacter_M; species Arthrobacter_M terrae. The sequence continues at coordinate 62,335 of NZ_JADNYM010000003.1, forward strand.
GCAGCATCTTCCTGTGCGTGGATAACGTCCAGTACCTGGACGAGCTGACAGCTCTGGTAGTCAGCCAGCTGACCGCAAATGGGACCGTTCGTTTGCTGGCCGCATGTGAGGATTTGACCCGGGTCCCCGGCGGGATCGTTGGGCTGTGGAAGGACGGGCTGGTCCGCAGGGTCGAAGTCCACCCGTTCAACCAGGACGAAACGGCACAATGGCTTGTCAATGCGCTCGACGCCAAGGTCTCGCGGGCGCTTTCCGAGGCGCTGTGGGAAGCAAGCGGCGGGAATCCACGGTTCGCAGAGGTCCTGCTTCCGGAACAAATAGCGCTGCAGACCATCGTGCAGCAGGACGGCATCTGGGTCCTCAGCGGTAAACCCTTCGAATATAGTGCCGCCGTCGCGGATACCGTGATGACCTCGCTCAGCTCCTTTTCAACACAGGAATGTCTGGTGATGGATGTTCTGGCGCTCGCCGGCGGCCTGACGCTGGACCGCCTGCTGGGCATCGGGGATCCGCTGGCCATCAACACACTTCAGCAGCGCGGCTACCTGGACATTACCAGGGGCGAGCCATCCCGGGTCAGAATCGCCAACCGGCTGATCGTCCACATCCTTCGCCGACAAGCGCCGGTTGGAAGAAGCAGGGACCTGTATCGCAGCGTGGCCAGGCTGTTAGCTGGGACGGAAGTGACCGAGGCCGAGGAACTGTCCATGGCGGTGTGGTCTTTGAGCTGTGGACTGGCACTGGCGCCGGAGACGGCATTGCGCGCGGCCCAGCTGGCGAATGCCTCCGGCAACCCCGAGGCTGCCCTAAGTCTTGTCGGTGTACTCCGTGATCGCGGCAATCGGCTGGAGGCATTGGCGCTCGAGGTGCATGCGCTCATAGCGCTCGGCCAAACGGAGGCGGCCCGCAAGGTGATTTCCGCCCCCGATCTGGATGCGGAACATCTACCGCTCGCGCGCTGGGTGGAGCTCCAGCTTCTGCGCGCACGGCTTGCCGGGGCCTCGGACACGCAGCAGGCGGATCCGCAGGCAATCCTCGACGAGGTGGCTACCCGGCTGGGCAGGGAAGGGGAGAGGGAAACCGCAGATGCGCAGGGACTCGTGCGTCTGGACGAGGTACTGGTCCTGGCCCGCGCGGAGCTGGCCATCCACCGGGGACGGTACCTGGAGTTTTCCGCAGAGTTGACCAGAATCCACGTTTCGGGGAGCAGCGCGGACCGACGAGGACATGCGGGAAGGTTGCTCTGCGAGGTGCAGACGCTGACCGGACGCCAGGCCCAAGCGGTCAAGCTCGCCGGTGAAATGACGGCACGCAATGTCGGGGATGATCTCCTGCCGGCACGCTGGGACGTTGCGGACTCGGCGATACTACTGACCATTCTGACCGGTTCTCCAGCCCCGGTACGGACTGTTACGGACATGGCAATGTACTCCTGCACCTTCACAGGTGCCCGCGCTGTGGCGTTTGGCGAACTTGGTGAGGGATTGCTTCTCGCCTATCGTGGCCGCACGCAGCAGGCCCTGGAGCATCTGCTGCCGGCAGCGAGTCAGTTGCACCAACTGGATCCAGACGGAACGGCGGCACTTGCCGGTGCCGCGGCGGCCTACGCCTATGCACTACAGGGTGACAATGACCGCGCCCTGCAGTACCTGAACAACGGAACTTCTTCCAACGTCCGTACCTCGCGGATGCTCGCAAGTGGGTGCGCGTACTTCCAGGTGCTTGCCTCCGCGGAGCTGGCCTCAAAGGACAAGGCCATCGTGCGGCTGTTCAGCCTTGCCGATCAGGAGCGCCGGTGTCAGGCGAGATCTGCGGAACTGATGTTTGTCACTGCGGCGGTCCGTCTTGGCAGTACAGCCGATGCACAACGGCTGATCGACGTGGCAGCGGGTATCGAAGGACCGTTCGCCCTCTTATGCAAGCAATATGGAACAGGGCTGCTGACGCAGGACGCCGCTGTACTGACCTCGGTAGCGGCGGCTGCCTTGCGCAGTGGTGATGACCTCTTCGCCCGTGATGTGGCCCGCTCGGCCCTGAAAATTGCCGTTAACGACGCGGACCGGCGCTACCTGATGAGAGACGCACAACAAATTATCCGCATGAGTCTGGAGAAGCTCGGCGGCATAAAACGGACCAATGAGGATGGCGAGGTCCTGACAGTTCGGGAGCAAGAGGTAGCGGGCTGGGCAGCGGCGGGAGTGAGTAACAGGGCGATTGCGGCGAAGATGCACATTTCCGTGCGGACGGTGGAAGGCCATCTCTACCAGATCTATGCGAAACTGCAAGTCACCTCCAGATCCGAACTCAAGGATACCTTTGCCTAAGCATGAGCGGGCCCGGTGCTGGTATCGGCGGCAACGGCAACAACGAGGGCTAAGGCCGTGTGTCTGGCCGCAACCATACCCAGTGCCGTTAGAGAGAGCCGCGTTTCCGCATTCCAGATCTGTTCCATTGCCTGCCCTACGATGGTGCGCCCGGCGTAGTTGACGATGTCAGCATCTTCCTCGCATGTCATATGGCGAATCCAAATCCCTGAGATTTCCCTGCCCAATCGCAGGGAAACCCTAATTGACCTCGCTTTGCCGGTGGCCACGGGCGGTGTCTGTGTTTCCGACGTCGACCGCGTCCGTACGGAACCGGAGGTCGTCGGTAATATTGCTTCGAATCGGGCGACCAGCCCGCTCTTCACAACCATGGCACAGGACCGGCAAACCGAAGTGATGGGGGGTCAATGCCGCCCGAGCCGCAGTCAGCGCGCGTTTCTGGATACATGTCGAGGGGCATTCCCTGCTGCTCCGGGTCGGTGCGGGACAGTTTGTCACTGACTTTGTCTTGTGCGTCGTTGGGTTTTCCCGTGCTTGAAAGCTCGTCATGGAGTCGGATCCTGATGACGTTCGAGGTGTGGCCTGCGGCGGTATTTGTGCGTTGACTGCCGGCACGGGATGAAGTGGGCATGAGCAAGCTCGATGCCGCCATTGTCGCGTGGATTGTCGCGTTCAACGCTGAGCGCGTGCGTGACCGGGCCATCGTGTTGCTGATGATTCGGTTGGCATAATTTGATCATCAGGATAGGTCGTTAGCCGCCACATCCAAGTCGCGAAGGACTCCGTCGGGCAACTCCCGAAAGGGTTCCCGTCCGGGGGCAAGATCATGATCCGCACGGACTCTGTCGGCGGAACCCACTGGTTCCTGGACTGACTCACTCCCGGCACTGCAATTTCTCCTCCTGCGTCGGATTCCCCATTCACGGCGCGGTAGCCAGCGTCCTCCCCTTGGTTCCACATAATGGGGGACAAAGACCTATGACCGCAATGGATTCGAGCCCGACCGCGCGTGGGTAGCCGATATTACCGGCATGCTGGAGGTGCGAAGTTCTGGCCGATCGGGATGAGGGTCCTTGGCGGGTAAGGAGTTGTAGTGCCATGTGGTCATGCGTGCTGCCGAGGTCATGTCACGGACCGGATGATTGCATTCGCCGGTACCAAGGCCTGGTGCTGGGAACCCACGGAACTCCGGGCCAGGCTGTTCAAAATCGGCGGCAGAATTGCCGGCCATGCCCGTCAGCTGACCTTGCCCTGCCACCCGTCCGCCACTCATTCAGAAATAGCGTTCATGTCTACGGGTAGGGCAGGGACCTGGGGGAGTAGTTCCAGAAAGCACTAAGTAGTCCCTTTCCTTTTCACAAAGCACATACAGAGTATCCGGGCTTTCAGATATCCGTATATTTATTTGATAAGTCGCGTAGGTCCTACTCGTGCACTGCGGGAGCGACGCCCGTAGCGTTGAGGCTACACCTCAATCACCTACCGGGTACGAAGCAGGTCTCGAATTATGTGCTTTTTGTCAACCATCAATTATCTTCCCTCTGCTGCACTGCAGCTTAGCCCGTACTATCAATTGCGGGCCCCACATTCGGGGCCGACGGCGGTGGAGTCTTCTGAGACCAAGACTTCCCCCCAGCCGTCGTCGGTCCCCCTTTTTTCCCTCAAGGCGAGCGATAACTTCAGGCGGACCGCATGAGCCCCCTGGATGACTCGGCAGCCATCGGCGCTGGTCTTGAGCTGGCCGGCACTGCGCGCTATTACCCAGCTAGCCGGTCAGCTCGGGTGCGTCTGGCAGCCGCGCCTGCCAGATCGGGTGAGCAGTGGGCAACGAGATATCATTTGTTGCTGTGCATCAGCGATGCATCGGTCTTGGCAAGCGTTGCTGTGGCTGCACAGATTGGCCGCTTCGGTTTCGGGAGTGCAGACGTAAACGTCGGTAACTTCGGAATTGGATACAGTTTCCTCTCGCTGGGGATAGCTGTGGCATGGATGCTGGCGCTAGGCATTAGCGGCAGCCGGGACGCACGGATAGTCGGTATAGGTTCCGACGAATATAAGCGGGTTATCAGCGCTACGACCAGCCTTCTTGGACTACTGGCTATGACGTTCCTGATACTTAAAGTCGACGTTGCCAGAGGCTATTTCGCTCTCGCTGTGCCGCTTGGCGTAGTCGGTCTCCTAACATCGCGCTGGGCCCTTCGGCGCTGGTTGACGCGTCAAAGAGCCTTCGGCCATTATCTGTCCCGCGTTATCGTGTTGGGACGTCACAAGGACGTCCGTTACGTCATCAACCAAATTCAGAAAAAATCCGGCGCAGCCTATCAGGTTGTCGGCGCAGCGCTGCCGGGCAGCGACGCGCGGCTAAGTGTTGTCGTCGGGTCCACTGCGATACCTGTCGTATCGACCATCGATTCGGTAGTGGCTGCCGTCCGCCGGGTCGAGGCGGATGCCGTGATTGTCGCCGGCCCCCTAAAGCGCGGCAGCGACTATATACAAAAGCTGGGCTGGCGCCTCGAAGAATCCAGAACCGAATTGGTCCTGGCTACAGGTTTGACGAATGTCGCCGGACCGCGGATTCACTCACGACCGGTGGAGGGCTTGCCGTTAATGCATGTGGAGCTTCCGCAGTACGCCGGGGCAAAACATGTCGTCAAGCGTCTGTTGGACGTGGTTCTCTCCGCTATGGCGCTGCTGGTTCTTTCCCCGATTTTCCTGGTACTCGCGGTGCTCATCCGTCGTGACAGTCCAGGGCCCGTGCTTTTCCGCCAAGAACGGATTGGCCGTGCCGGAGAGAAATTCACAATATTCAAATTCCGCTCGATGGTAGTTACAGCTGAGGAGGAATTGGCTGGCTTGCTGGAGCGTAATGAGGGCGCGGGTCTTCTGTTCAAGATGGAGGATGACCCGCGTGTGACAAAGGCAGGTGAATGGCTCCGCAAATATTCTCTGGACGAGCTTCCTCAGTTCTGGAACGTGTTGCGGGGGGACATGAGTCTGGTGGGACCAAGGCCACCCCTGCAGCGCGAGGTTGACGGATACAAGACCCGAGTACATCGTCGCTTGTACATCAAGCCTGGTCTGACAGGCATGTGGCAGATCAACGGCCGGTCGGCTCTGAACTGGCACGACAGCGTGCGGTTGGACCTCTACTACGTGGAGAACTGGTCTCTGGCCGGTGACCTCATCATCCTGTGGCGGACGGCTATCCAAATGATCAAGCCTGTTGGGGCCTACTGATGAAGCATTCAAGTGACGATCCAATTCCAACTGACATCACATCAGGCGATATCAAGGAGTCCCAGTGAGTACGCGAGTAGGCTACGCCGCAGGAGCCTTTGACCTGTTTCACGTCGGTCATCTGAACTTATTGCGGCACGCAAAATCGCACTGCGACTTCCTGATTGCCGGGGTTGTGTCCGACGATCTCCTGATAGCTGCTAAAGGCCGGCCGCCCGTCATTCCACTGGCAGAGCGGCTGGAAATTGTCAGAAGCATTCGGTGTGTTGATGAAGCCATCGCCGAAGTTCTGCCGAGCAAACTCGACACCTGGGAGCAGAATCATTTCGACATCTTCTTCAAGGGGGATGACTGGCGTGGGACGCCGAAGGGTCTGGCGCTGGAGCGCGCTTTCGGCGCTGTTGGGGTGGAAGTCATCTATTTCCCCTACACGGTCCATACATCCAGCACGATATTGCGCAGAACCATTGAAACTATAAATGCGGCCACTGCGTCCCGCCCTGCCTTGGCAAGTCTGCCCTGAACCAGGATTTTAGTCCTTTTGCCGGTCTTAACCGGCTTCGTAAGAGTTGGTCTCGTAAGTAACAAATAAATATGTCTGGGGAAAAAATGGAAGAGCTGGGGTCAAAACAGGGTCCGATGCACCTTGCACTGGTCGGTACACGGGGAGTGCCCGCCCGTTATGGTGGATTTGAAACATGTGTTGAAGAGGTGGGCAAACGCCTGGTGGCACGTGGACACAGAGTATCCGTCTACTGTCGGACCGAAAAGGGGAGCTCTCCCCTTCCGGCAGAATATTTGGGCATGAAGCTCATTCACTTGCCGGCGCCGCGAAAACGCTCACTGGAAACGCTTTGTCACACCGGGCTTTCCATTGGTCATATTCTGGGTCATCGGGTCGACACCGCGATCGTCTTCAACGCTGCCAACGCGCCCTGGCTGCCTTTCCTGAGGGCCGCGCGGATTCCGTTCGCCACTCATGTTGACGGGTTGGAATGGCAACGGGCGCGATGGGGCAAAATGGGCCAAAAGTATTACAGGACCATGGAAGCTCTCTCCGTCCGTCTTTCTGATGCTCTCATCGCGGATGCGGTCGGGATCCAGGACTACTACCGTGAAGAGTTCGACGTCGACACCACATTGCTGACGTACGGCGCGCCGATCCTTGAACCGGGGACCAGCAACAGGATCAACGGGCTTGGTCTGGAGTCCAAGAAGTACCACTTGGTTGTTGCTCGCTTTTTGCCGGAAAATCACGTTCATATGATCGTCGACGGTTACACCAAAAGCGGAGCAAAATACCCCCTCGTTGTTGTAGGCTCGCATCCTTATGCGGAGGAATACACCCGCCAGCTCCATGCGCTGGGAGACCAGCGTGTCCAGTTTATCGGCGGGGTTTGGGACCAGAGTCTGCTTGACGACCTATACGCAAACGCGCTCGTTTACTGGCACGGGCATTCGGTCGGTGGAACAAATCCGAGTCTGTTGCGGGCCATGGGCGCCGGGGCGGCGACCAACGCCTTCGACGTCAGTTTCAATCGCGAGGTATTGGGGGACGCGGGCCGGTACTTTTCCTCGCCGGCCGACGTCCGGGCCTTGGCTGAGCACGCAGAGAGATCCTCCGCCGAAATCGCGGGCAGAGGAATCGCTTCGGTGCAGCGCGCACATCTGTACAGCTGGGATGACATTGCGCTCGGTTACGAGGCACTTTGCCGCCGGCTTATCTCCGGCGAGCAGCGGCGCAGCAGCGGAAAAGGCCGTCGGTTGGGAACGTCCCGGACGCAGTCGTTCGGATATCTGCCCAAGGTCGGTGCATAATGCCCCGGGTCAATGGCTTGCCTATACCGTTTGCTCATCGAAGTAGAACATTTGTCAACAATTCTGGGGGAAAAAAATGGTCCGAGTAGGAGTGGTTGGTGTAGGCAAGATGGGTCTGTCTCATCTTTCAATGCTGCGCGCACACCCGCAAGTTGAGTTAGCTGCTGTGTGTGACTCTGCAAAGTACGTCCTGGACGTACTGGAGAAATACACCAAAATGCGGACCTTTACCGATTACGGACGCATGTTGGATGAGGCAGAGCTCGATGCGGTCGTCATCGCTACACCAACAGGTACACATTTCGCTATGGCGGAGCAGGCAATTAAGCGCGGCTTGCATGTCTTCTGTGAAAAGCCGCTCACGCTGAACATCAAGGACTCGCAAATCCTCGCAGATCTTGCGGAGGAACACGGCGTGATTACGCAGGTGGGATATCATAATCGCTTCGTCGGAGCGTTTGAGGAGGCAAAAACGCTGCTCAACGCAGGTGCCATTGGCAGGGTAACCCACGTCCTGGCGGAATCCTATGGCCCGGTGGTATTGCAACCCAAGGGGACCACATGGCGCAACCGCAGAGACAGTGGTGGCGGGTGCCTATACGACTACGCCGCACACGCCATAGATCTGGTCAACTGGTACTGCGGCACTCCAACACGCGCCGGCGGCACTGTGTTTGGCCATATTTTCTCGGAGCATACTGAAGACGAGGTGTACAGCACACTGTTTTTTGACGACGGAGTTTCCGCACAACTTTCCGTGAACTGGTCGGACGAATCATACCGGAAGATGACGACAAAAATTACCTTATGGGGTACTGGCGGACGGATTACTGTTGATCGTCAGGAATGCCAAGTGTATCTGCGTGAAACAACAGTTATTCCCGCCGGTTACACCCCCGGATGGAACGTTAAATACACCACAGAGCTAACCGAACCGGTGTGGTTTTACCTGCGCGGCGAGGAATACAGTGCCGAGCTGGACCAGTTTGTTCGAAACGCTTCAAAAGGGTCCAGCCGGATTCTGTCTGGACATCGAAACAGCTTTTCCAGCGCGGCAGAGACAGACAAGGTGATTGATCTGCTCATACGTGACGAGGCAGCCGTGCCTGACGTTGCGCTGGCTCCGGAGCTGCAGTTGGCTCCAGAAGGTAAATCTGGCCGTTCATGGCGGGCGTGGACGCCTACTGCCAAGCTTTCGCGCCGTTCCAGCTAACTACAGGAGACCAACATGGACAGATTGATCTTTGGTGACAACCAGTTTTTTGGCGTAAACCATATGTCGGAGGAAAAGGCGCGCTCACAGGCGCTCCGCTTCCAAGAGAACGCAGCCATCATTTCGGTGCTGGATGATGCATATTCGGCTGGCATCCGAACATTCATGTGCACTACCCATGAACGGATGACGCACATCTGTGATCACATTAGAAATGACCCACAACGCTACAAGGGCTTCAAGTTTTATCCGTGCATGCCGTACGCCCATAAATATGCCAATGCAGTAACCGAAGTCGGCATGCTAGGCGCGCTGAAGAAGGTGCTTCCGGACGAGGGAATCCTCAATGCAGTCCTGCGCGGTGGCAAGTCGCTCGCCAGTAAGGACATCGAAGGTATCATCACGTTGCTGGTTGACGCGGAAATGAAAATGTTCCATGAACTCGAAACGCCTGTCATTTTCCTCCAGAACGTTGTTGTAGACCTGCTGCTGGGGCTCGGCTTCGATGAGGCGTTCGGAATCTTTGATCGCCATGTGCGGCAGCGATACGGGGCGGAACCCGGCTTCATCACCATGAATCTGCCGCGGCTGCTGGATACGCTTGACGGAATCGGCCTGGACAACCCGATTGTCTGCTCCAACATCAACAAGATCGGCTTTCGCATGTCCGGTGGGATTGTGGAATATGAGCAGGCATTGCATCAGCGTAAATTCAGGGCTATGGCCATGTCGGTATTCGCTTCCGGTGCTATCGTGCCGCGGGAAGCGCTGGAGTGGGTCCGAGGCCACAAGAACATCGAATCCATTGTGTTCGGCGCCTCTACCGCCGCCCACATTTCATCCACTGTTCAGCTCGTCGACGAGCTGTGGTCAGATGGGAAAGTGGTCCGGTCGGGAGGGCTTCAGCGGGGGAGCGCATTAATAGCCTGATTCACCAGGTGTTGATATTTCAACGGGCTGTGCCGTTGGGAAGCGAGTCGAGCATCGGCGGTAGCCGCGACGCGGTAAAAATCCCAGTTGTTTCCGATGAGTTCGACGGCGTCCGCCATTGCCTCTGCATCGTCCGGCGCTATGAATTGGGGAGACTGGTAGCCGCCAGCGGCCTCCCGGAGACCGGAGGTGTCGCTCACAATCAGAGGTCTTGCCGCGAGCAGTGCCTCAACAGCTGTATTCCCAAACGGCTCGTCGATTCTGGAGGGAACAATGGCCACATCGGTTTTGACCAGGAACGGCCAGACGTCGCTATGGAAACCGTGAAAGGTTACGTGCTGCTGAAGGTCTAATTGGTCCACCAGAGTCCGCAATTTTTGTTCGTACCATTCGTAGCCGGGGTACACGGCTCCAACAATGTCGAGGTGGAGATCGAGACCGCGCTGACGTGCTTTGGACACGGCGACGATGGCTACATCCACTCCCTTGCGGCTGGAGAGCCGGCCGACGTAAAGCAAACGCATTGGTGCTGAGTTGATCAGCCGTGGCTCTGTGAGCTGGGCAGGACCCGGTACGCCGTTGTAAACAACCTCAATCTTTCGGCGCAACCGTGGGATCGCTTCAGTAAGGACGTCGGCGCTGTAGCGGCTGTTGGCGAGGAGGGAATTAGCGAGCAGGAGTGGGGCTGCCAGCGCCAGTTTCAGGACTTTGGAGGCCGACTTTTCAGCCTCATGGACATGGGACAGCACAGGTCTGCCGGTGACCCTCGCGAGCAGGATCCACAAAGGAACAGTAACGGTGTTAACGTATACGACGTCGGGGCGGACTCGTCGGATCAGCTTCAGTCCGTGGACCGAATCTCTCAACGTTTCGGCGGCGAGCCGCACCAGTCCCAACGCATTCACCGAGCTTTTTCGCAGTACAGGTGTCGGACAAATTTGGACGGTTGCCCCGCGTCTTTCCATTTCCTGCACTAAGGGTCCTTGGTCAGGCAGCGTCACTACTACCCTTGAGCCTTGCGAAATCAGGCCCTGCACGGTTTCCAGCAACATCCGGTCAGCTCCATACAATTCCGGATTTGGGTGTGCGACCAGTACAACCGGGAGAGCCGGGCGGTGATCCATAATGGCCTTTCAATAAAAGAACTGCACAAGCGCCAGCGGCTGGCCTGTGTCCTGAAGAACAGCCTAGCTGTGTTCGGCGACTGGCTGGTTACCGCCCGACATCTCGACCGCTGCGCCGATGCTGCCGAACGGTCACACAAGTAGTGCGCTGCCCCCCTGTAGGTAGTAATGGTTCAAAGGCGCTTAGGGCGACCGAGGAGACGGGTAGCGGCTACGCGTGTGTGGGACCGCAGAATCTCCTTTACTGGAAGGAGGTAGGTTTCCGCTGTGCAAAAGGTCACGCAGTCTATTTGTCGTATGTAGCTGGGTCTCACCAGTAATTGAAAATTGAAGGTGTGTGGGGAAATGGATGAGTTTCGAATGCAGCAGGCCACTCTATCGGCAGTTGAGCCGACGGCGGTAAGGCCGGGACGACTCCCAGAGACGTATTTTCAGACTGTTCACCGCCTTGCTGCGGCCCAAAAGAGTGCAGGGATACATGCTCCCGCGTATTCGCGGTTTGTCAACAGAAAATTAGGGCGGTTGCTGGCAGCCGGAGCCTACCGGGCCGGCCTCACCTCGAACGCGGTCACCGGCATTAGTGCATTATTTACATTTTCCGGCATCTTGTTGTTGGTCCTGTTTCCACCGTCGGCTCTGCTGGGCATCATCATCGGCGTACTCCTGGTCCTCGGATACGCTTTCGACTCAGCGGATGGGCAAGTGGCAAGGCTGCGCGGTGGCGGAAGCCCGGCGGGTGAGTGGCTGGACCATATGGCGGATGCGGTCAAGATTTCGGCACTTCCATTGTTCATGGTGGTGGGGTTCTACCGCTTTGATGCTGTTCCCCGACCGTGGCTGCTGGTGCCGTTGGCTGCAACCATTATCGGTGCGGGATTGTTCTTTGGGATGATCCTAACAGAGCAGCTCCGTCGGCAGCTGGGAACAGCCACTCCCGTGGCTGTCAAGGACACTGGTGGTCCGTCCTGGGTCCGGTCGGTCCTGGTGATCCCGATGGACTACGGGGTGTTGTGCCTGTCATTTTTCCTACTCGGCGTCCTGCCGGTATTTGTCGTTGTCTACACCTTCATTACGGCTGCCACAGCAGGATTCTTCCTCCTGGCGGCGGGAAAATGGTTCCGGGAACTTAAGTCGGCCGGCGCGGCGCAGACCGTCTCCTTGAGCGGAGGCGCATTGTGAGTTTCCCAGTCGATCCCGTTGTCCCGGCAACCAGGCGGCACGGACGCAGAGCCGGCATATTGATCCTTGCCGTGCTGCTGATATTGGGGCTGTTGTGGGCGGTCGTGGCAACAACACGTACGGTATCTGCCGATGGCGCCACTGACGGTGATGGGATGGCAGCAGCAGCTTCGTCCGCCTCTGCGACGTCCGATTCGTCTGCCTCTGCGACGTCCGATTCGTCCGCCACCGCGGTGCCGTCGTCGTCCACTCCGCAGGTTCCCGACCCGGCGGCCCAACCCATCGCAACCGAGGCACCCCCCGCGCCTGCTGCAACGGAATCGAGCGCCCCCAACCCGGACAGCGAGGCCCAGTTGGCCGCGACAGACCAACCGGTGGCTGCGCCCGTGAAACTTGATCAAACGGCGACGGTAAAGGACGGTATCACTGCTGAGGTTTCGGGCCTGGAAGCCGTTCAAGGCGAGGCTCGGGGGATCGGTGAGATATCCGGACCTTCCGTTCGATTCACGTTGACAATCCATAACCAGACCAAAGACCCCATTTCCACCAACAGCGTCGTCGTCAACGTGCGGGCCGGCACTGATGACATACCGGCGAACTCGGTGAGCGGACCCGCAGTGGTGGCTCTTCCGGAAAGCATCGCCGCCGGAGAATCGGGTACGGCAACCTATGTATATCTGATCCCAGTGGATCAGCGGAGTGCGGTACGGATCTACTTGAATTATCAGGCTAACTCGCCCATCGCAGCGTTCGAGGGTGCTGCCCCACAGACAGAAGGAAAGCCGTGATTGCTGTGCCGCAATTTCAAGGTGTAGCTGGGCAGTATCGTTTTGCTGCGCTCAAACGGACAGCTCAGACGCTGCTGGCGGCTCTTGTGGCCTTGTCAGTTGCCCTGTCCGTTGCTGTGATAGGTGTTCCGGCAGCGGTGGCAGACACCGCTCCGGTGGACCCGGCAGATCCGGCAACGCCGGTCACCGTGTCGGCAGATGCATTGCCGACAGTGCAGATCGACGGCGTCGTATGGCAGCAGGTAGTGGTGGGAAACACCGTTTATGCAGCCGGAAGCTTCAGCACAGCGCGTCCCGCCGGCGCCGCCCCTGGAACCAACACGGTGGTGCGCAACAACATTTTGGCCTACGACATCCGCACCGGTGCACTCATCGATTCCTTTGCCCCAAGCCTCAACGCGCAGGCCCTCTCCATAGCTGCCTCACCGGACGGCAAGCGTATATATGTTGGCGGAACATTTACCGAGGTTAATGGTGCCAGCGTATGGCGGGTTGCTGCTTTGGATGCCGCCACAGGACGATTACTGACCAATTTCGTTCCCAAGGTGGCTGCATCCGTTCGTGCTATCGTCGCGACCGATGACACCGTTTACATGGGTGGGGCATTCACGGCCGTGGGCGAGGTTCCACGGTCCCGTCTTGCCGCCTTCAACGTCAGCGACGGTTCCCTCAAATCCTGGGCTCCCGAGGCAAACAGCGGCTTGGTCGCGGCACTGGCACTCTCCCCTGACAGGACCAAGATGGTCATCGGCGGTTCCTTTACAATGCTTAACGGCTCGAGTAAGCCCGGCTTCGGGCTCGGTGCCGTGGATGCGGTGACGGGGCAGATGCTGGCGTTGCCAGTCAACGACATCGTACGCAACGCTGATACAGCCAGCGGGTCAGGCTCCATTACCAGCCTGTCCTCCAATGAGACCAATGTTTACGGTTCCGGGTTTACCTTCGGACGCTCGAGCACCTTGGAAGGGATCTTCTCGGTGCGGTGGGCCGATCTGTCCACGGAGTGGATAGAAGATTGCCATGGTGACACGTACTCCGCGTTCCCGATCGGTGACGTTGTCTATGCAGCGGGGCACTCACACTACTGCGGCAACATCGGCGGTTTTCCGCAGGAGGCACCATGGGATTACCACCGCGCCATAGCGTTCAGCAAGAGTGCCACAGGGACAATCACGGATGAGGCGCATGGCTACACAAATTTTCAGGGCAACCCATCGCCGTCCCTGCTAAACTGGTTTCCCTATATTCTGGACGGCACCTATACGGGCCAGCACCAAGGACCTTGGTCCGTCACAGGAAACTCGCAATACGTTGTCATGGGTGGCGAATTTCCCATTGTCAACGGCGCGGCACAGCAGGGATTAGTCCGCTTTGCCGCGAAAGGCCTTGCTCCTAACAAACGAGGTCCGAAGCTCTCGGGATCGCTTTTCAACCCAACACTGACGTCCACCGGCACAGGAACCGTGCGCGTGCGCTGGCAGGCCAACTGGGACGAGGATAATAAGAATCTCACTTACCAGGTTCTGCGGGACACAATCCCGGTCTACACCACCAAGCAGGAATCCACGTTCTGGGATCGCCCTGGCATGACCTTCGTGGACAAGGGCCTGGTGGCCGGCCGGCAGTATGGTTACCGTATTTCGGCTACGGACCCGATGGGCAACGTCGTCAAGTCAGACACAGTGACGGTCACCGCTGCCAGCACAAACCCCGTGATCAGCACGTACCAAAAGACCGTTCAGGCGGACTCCCCGGCGAATTACTGGCGGCTCGGTGAAGGAACCGGCCCTACCGGCTTCGACGCGGTGGGCCCGGACGATGTTACGGGGCTCGCAGGAGTCAGCTTCGCCGTGGGCGGAGCCCTAGGTGGCGACACGGACACGGCTGTCAGGCTTAACGGAACGACGAGCGGAATCATCTCTGACCCGACCCTGGCAAAACGACCCAACACCTTCAGTACGGAGGCGTGGATCCGCACCACGACGACGGTCGGCGGAGGAATCATCGGCTTCGGAAATGCGGCGAAGACGCCGTCAGACGATGTCGACCGACAAGTATATATGGACAATCGAGGCCGGATCCTGTTCGGCGTCGCACCCAAGGGGGTCAAGCGCACCATAATTAGCACGGCATCGTACAACGACGGCAACTGGCACCATATTGTTGCTACCCTCGGCGCCAATGGTATGACGTTGTACATAGACGGGGCTGCTATCAGCAGCCGCGCTGACACCACGGCAGGCGAGTCTTTCGATGGCTACTGGAGAGTAGGCGGGGACAATCTCAGCGGCTGGTCGTCGCGGCCGTCAAGCCGCTATTTTCTGGGTGACGTTGATGAGGTAGCCATCTACCCGACGGCGTTGACCAGCGAAGCGGTGGCGCGGCATTACGCCGTAGGTGTATCGGGCCAGGCGCAGAATGTTCCGCCGGTGGCGGCGTTCACTGCTTCGGTGGCCGGGTTGGGTGTCTCGGTTGATGGGTCGGGGTCTTCGGATTCGGATGGGACACTGGCGTCGTATGCGTGGGACTTTGGCGACGGTGGGACGGGGACCGGTGCTACGGCTACGCATACGTATGCTCAGGCCGGGACTTTCCCGGTGAAGCTGACGGTGACGGACAATGCCGGCGCCACGAACACGGTCAGCCACGATGTGACTGCCGTGCAGCCGCCGGCGAATGTTCCGCCGGTGGCGGCGTTCACTGCTTCGGTGGCCGGGTTGGGTGTCTCGGTTGATGGGTCGGGGTCTTCGGATTCGGATGGGACGCTGGCGTCGTATGCGTGGGACTTTGGCGACGGTGGGACGGGGTCCGGTGCTA
>NZ_JADNYM010000003.1:77774-217045 GCF_015708085.1 Arthrobacter terrae
TCCGCCGGTGGCGGCGTTCACTGCTTCGGTGGCCGGGTTGGGTGTCTCGGTTGATGGGTCGGGGTCTTCGGATTCGGATGGGACGCTGGCG
Organism: Arthrobacter terrae; assembly: GCF_015708085.1. Lineage (GTDB taxonomy): Bacteria > Actinomycetota > Actinomycetes > Actinomycetales > Micrococcaceae > Arthrobacter_M > Arthrobacter_M terrae. The sequence goes on from NZ_JADNYM010000003.1 coordinate 77,866, forward strand.
TCGTATGCGTGGGACTTTGGCGACGGTGGGACGGGGACCGGTGCTACGGCTACGCATACGTATGCTCAGGCCGGGACTTTCCCGGTGAAGCTGACGGTGACGGACAATGCCGGCGCCACGAACACGGTCAGCCACGATGTGACTGCCGTGCAGCCGGCTGGGGACGGGGTCTTGGCAGCCGATACCTTCGGCCGGACCGTTACCTCGGGGTTCGGCACGGCAGACAAGGGAGGTGCCTGGACGGTCAATGGTTCTGCCTCCTTGTTCTCCGTCGCCAATGGTGCAGGATCAATGCGGATGAACACCGCCGGAGCTGGCCCCTCGGCCTTCCTCGGCGCGGTTTCGTCGGCGTCGGCGGATACCACGGTAAAGGTGTCCCTGGACAAGATTGCAACCGGCGGCGGCACCTTTATAACGCTGGTGGGCAGGCATGTCGGTACCGTGGGTGAATATCGGGCCAAAGCGTGGATTTCTGCCACCGGCGCGGTGACTTCATACCTCACTAGGGACATTGGCGGGACGACGACTACTTTGCAGTCAAAGTCCGTAGCTGGGTTGCGGTATGCCGCTGGCGAGCAGCTGCAAATTCGCTTGCAGGTTATCGGTACATCCCCGACTGTTCTCAATGCCAAGGTCTGGAAGGTCGGGACCACCGAGCCCTCTGACTGGACCGTGACGGCCAACGATGCGACGGATCAGCTGCAGGCGCCCGGTTATATCGGTGTGACCACCTATGCCTCCGGTTCGGCGACCAACGCCCCCATCGTCGCATCCTTCGATGATCTCATTATCAAGACACCCGGCACACCGGAGCCGCCGGGGAATGTTCCGCCGGTGGCGGCGTTCACTGCTTCGGTGGCCGGGTTGGGTGTCTCGGTTGATGGGTCGGGGTCTTCGGATTCGGATGGGACGCTGGCGTCGTATGCGTGGGACTTTGGCGACGGTGGGACGGGGTCCGGTGCTACGGCTACGCATACGTATGCTCAGGCCGGGACTTTCCCGGTGAAGCTGACGGTGACGGACAATGCCGGCGCCACGAACACGGTCAGCCATAACGTCGTGACAGTGGCCTCGCCGGGGAATGTTCCGCCGGTGGCGGCGTTCACTGCTTCGGTGGCCGGGTTGGGTGTCTCGGTTGATGGGTCGGGGTCTTCGGATTCGGATGGGACGCTGGCGTCGTATGCGTGGGACTTTGGCGACGGTGGGACGGGGTCCGGTGCTACGGCTACGCATACGTATGCTCAGGCCGGGACTTTCCCGGTGAAGCTGACGGTGACGGACAATGCCGGCGCCACGAACACGGTCAGCCACGATGTGACTGCCGTACAGCCGGCTGGGGACGGGGTCTTGGCAGCCGATACCTTCGGCCGGACCGTTACCTCGGGCTTCGGTACGGCCGAGCAGGGAGGCCTGTGGAGGCTCAACGGTTCTGCATCGCTGTTCTCCGTCGCCAACGGTGCGGGTTCCATGCGGATGAACACGGCCGGAACAGGGCCGGCGGCTTATCTAAATTCCGTTGCCTCGAGCAGCGCCGAAACCGGCGTCAAGTTCCAATGGGACAAGGTCGCCAACGGTGGCGGCACCTATACCTACGTTATCGGACGTAGCGTCGGTACCGCGGGGGAATACCGGGCTAAAGCGTGGATCACTTCAAACGGGTCGGTGTCCCTCGCCGCCACGAAGTTGGTGGCGGGAACGCTGACGACACTGTCTACAAAAACAATTCCGGGACTGACATATCTGGCTGGTGACCAGCTGCAAATCCGCCTTCAGGTGACCGGAACTTCCCCAACCACGCTCAAAGCCAAGCTCTGGAAGGTGGGCACCGTCGAGCCTTCCGATTGGACAGTGACCGCCACCGACTCTGAGCCGGGGTTACAGGCTGCTGGCAGCGTGGGCTTGACGACCTACCTTTCCGGATCGGCTACAAATGCACCGCTCGTAGCATCATTCGATGACCTTGCCGTAAGGACCATTCCGTGAAGCCGGGAATTCAGCCGCACGGAAACCAACCTTTCGGCCCACTCCAGGGAGGACGATTATGAATCCGGGGAAACATTCGGCGGTCCCGGGAACGTCCCGGACGCGGGTGCTGGCGCGGTGGGCCCGGAAGCGGGCGAAACGGCTCCGGAGCTGCGTGTCTTGGATCGATCTGAGCATCCGCAATGTTACAGCAACCAGTTCAGTCCTTGGACAGACGCCGGCCGTAGTGTCATTGACGACGTATGGCGAGCGGATCAACGCCGCCGCCATTGCCGTAGAGTCAATCGCGCGGGGCAAGAGCAAGCCACGGCGGATGATTCTCTGGCTTGATAACGAGGCCGTGTACGATGCCAGACCAATGGCGCTGCGACGGCTCGAGCGCAGGGGACTGGAAGTACGTCTAACGGAGAACCTCGGTCCGCATACGAAATACTTTCCCTACGTCGAGTCGGTGGAACATCATGAACTACCTCTAGTGACGGCCGATGACGACATCATCTACCCCCGGTACTGGCTGCGAAACCTTTATGAGGCATTCCAAGCCCATCCCTTGAACGTGAACTGCCATTGGGCCAGCACGCTCAAGACCGAAGGGATCCAGCTGGCCACTTATCGCACATGGCCAAATTGCATGAAGTCCGCTGCCGAGTTCGGGCATTTCGGGCTTGGTGTTTCCGGTGTGATCTACCCACCCGGACTTCTCGAAGAGCTAAAAACCAGGGGAAAGCGATTTCAGGTGATGAGCCCGACTGCTGACGACGTTTGGCTGCACTGGGTGGCACTGCGGTCAGGTTTTCCCGTGCGCCAGATCTCTCCCGTTCCCCGACACTTTCCACTGATACCTGGCACGCAGCGAAAAACGCTGATGCAGACAAACAACGTGGAAGGATCCGGCAATGACGCGTGGATCCGCGGGCTTTATACCGTGGACGACGTCGTTAGAGTTGCTTCGCGCAGTGACAGCCGGGGCCTAGTTGCCGTGGATGAGACGTCAAACCGGCTTTCTGACGGCCCCTCCCGGGTAGAACAAGGCATCTGAATTTCTGGACCGAAAGTAGGCTCGCCATGAATAGTCAGGTAGCAACTACCGCTGCGCGGAGTCGATCCGTCAACGGTTGGCTCAACCGGTTTTCTGTTCGGGCAAGATTGTTAACGGCGGTGGCAGCTGCAGCGATGATGGCGATGACGGGGGCGGTCGGGCTTCCGGCCGCAGTGGCCGATACCGTTCCCGTGAACCCGGGCGATCCGGCAACTCCCGTCACGGTTTCGGCTGATGCGCTGCCGACCGCACAGATCAATGGCGTTGCCTGGCAACAGACAATTGTCGGCGATGTTGTTTACGTTGCAGGTAAGTTCACGACTGCGCGCCCGGCCGGGGCGGCGGCGAACAGTCAAACAGTGACCCGCAACAATATTTTGGCGTACAACCTGCGTACCGGTGTACTGATCAACAGCTTTACGCCGAATCTCAATGGGCAGGCGTTGACTATCACGGCTGCCCCGGACGGCTCCCGGATATATGCCGGGGGTGACTTCACTAGTGTCAACGGAACATCGAGACTGAGGGCGGTTGCGCTTAATCCGGCAACCGGTGCCGTTGTGTCCAGTTTCAATCCGAGGATGGGCGGCTCTGTACGGGCCATCGTTGCCACCAATGACACCGTCTACCTCGGCGGGAATTTCTCTTCGGTTGGTTCGTCGTCGAGGTCCAGGCTAGCCGCAGTGCGTGCTTCGGACGGATCGTTGCTGGCTTGGAATCCAAATGCCAATGCAATGGTTAATGCGCTGGCCCTTGGACCCGACGCCAGCCAGGTGGTGGTGGGCGGGGCGTTTACTACGCTCAACGGAAGCAACCGACCCGGCTACGGGTTGGGACGAGTGGACGCCAGGACCGGGGCATCGCTGCCGTTCGCCGCAAACGATGTGGTCCGCGACGCCGGCAATCAGTCCGCCATACTGTCGCTTTCCTCGGACGGAACCACCGTCTACGGTACCGGCTACATTTACGGCACCGGCGGAAACCTGGAAGGCGGATTCGCTGCGAACTGGTCCACCGGAAATATCAAATGGGTGGAGGATTGCCACGGAGACAGCTATGGGATCTGGGCTTCGTCAACGGCAGTCTACTCGGCCGGTCATGCCCACTATTGCGGAAACCTCCGAGGGTTCCCCGAGGTGACACCGAGGGCATGGCACCGGGCTGTGTCCTTCAGTAAAGCTGTCACCGGCGTTCTGACCAAAGATACGCAGGGATACCCGAGCTTTACCGGAGTGGCGGCTCCTTCGCTGCTGAACTGGTTTCCGGATTTGGATACCGGCACGGTGACGGGCCAAAACCAGGGCCCTTGGGCGGTGGTCGGCACCGAGCAGTATGTTGCCATGGCTGGTGAATTCCGCAATGTTAACGGTCGAGCCCAGCAGGGACTGGTCCGGTTTGCCGTCAAGGAAATAGCGCCTAACGCGGAAGGTCCAAGGGTGTCCGGTGCAAACACCAATCCGGTCCTCTCCTACACCCGTCCAGGCGAAGTTCGTGTGCAATGGCAGACCAACTGGGACCGCGACAACGAAAACCTGACCTATCAGGTCATCCGCGACGCAAATACGGCGGCCCCGGCGTACACGGTGAGCAAGACGTCCACCTTCTGGGACCGTCCAAACCTGGAGTTCAGTGACAAGGGGTTGACGGCAGGAACACATGCCTACCGGATCTTTGCCAGCGATCCCACGGGCAATGTGGTCCGTTCGGATACGGTCAACGTCAACGTGCCGGTCGGTGGCGCCGGTCCGCCGTCGAACACTGCGCCGGTGGCATCGTTTACTTCTGTCGCGGACGGACTGACTCTCTCGGTAGACGGCTCGGCTTCCACCGACGCTGACGGTACCGTGGTCGGCTATACCTGGGACTTCGGTGACGGCGGGTCGGCAACGGGGGCGACGGCGGCGCACAGCTACGGCGCTGCAGGAACCTACGCGGTCCGGCTCAGTGTCGTTGACAACGGCGGGGCAGCCAACAGCGTCGTCCGGTCCGTGACGGTATCCGCGGATGGACCTCCTCCGGTGAACGGAATATTGGCCCAGGATACGTTTGGCAGGACTGTGGCGAACGGATTCGGAACAGCGGAGAAGGGCGGGGCTTGGTCCCTTAATGGCTCCGCGTCACTCTTCGCAGTGGCTGATGGCTCCGGTACCATAACGCCCAACCGCGGGGCCGGTCCATCGGCCTACCTTGACTCGGTAGCTGCCGTCGGAACGGATTCGCGGGTAAGCGTGTCGCTGGACAAGATCCCGGCCGGCTCCGGGGCGTACGTGTGGCTTGCCGGAAGAAGCGTCGGAGCGTCCGGGACCTATCTTGCGAAGGCTAATGTAACGTCCTCCGGAGCGGTGCGGCTTGACGTGTCGCGGAAGGTTGGCGGAACAGAGACTTCCTTGAACGGCCAGATTGTACCGGGGCTGCAATATGTTGCCGGAACACAATTGCGGATCCGTCTGCTCGTCAGCGGCACCGCACCGACAACCATCAGCGCCAAAATCTGGAAAGCCGACGGCGCCGAACCAGCCGGTTGGCAGGCCAGCGCCTCCGACTCCACGGCGTCGCTGCAGGCCGCGGGATCGGTAGGACTGCTGACTTACATTTCAAGTGGCGCCACCAACACGCCCATAGTCATGCGGTTCGACGATTATGTGGTCGAATCAATCCCTTAGACGACGGGTCCCTAAGATACCAGGCCTCTGAGATAGCAGCTCTTTGAAATAACAGTGGATTCGCGATCTCAGGGGCGATGGTACTCCCGGTAGGCATAACCAAAAGCACCAGACGTCATTCCGGCTCCCCGCGCCATGGTGCGCAGGCCCTTTGCCCGCCGTGCTACGGACATTCCAAGAATACCTGCAGTGCTCTTGGCGAGACCGCCAGCTATTCGGACACCGCCTGACGCCAGTAACCGGACCCGCTGCCGCCGGCGGGCAGGTTTTCCTGATGCCAGTTCGAGGCTGACGCGGCTCCAGCTGTTGCCGCTGCTGAACGCCCGGCGTAACACCCACTCCCGGGTGAGCCTGTCCTCGGGAACCTGATCCATCACAATTGCTTCATCGCACCAGACCATGGTGCCGCCACGTTCAACGATCTGGCGCGTGAACAGCGTGTCCTCGCCGCCAAGGAGGCCGAACCGGCGATCGAAATCCAGATTCATCGCCCTGATCTGCTCAAGGTCCAGGAGCAGATTATTGGTCGCCGCCACGGTGACTGGCGTGCCCGTGGGCATCCGGCGCCGGCGGAAGAATTCGCCGGCGGTAATCCATGGATCGGGGACACAGGCGTACTCCGAGATCACCGGACCTACCACCGCCGCTGCTGAGGTCCGCCTGTACAGCTTCAGCAGGTGCAGTAACCACTCGTCGGAGGGTACTTCGTCGTCGTCAATAAATACCAGCAAGTGGGCGTCTCCGGCTTCCGCCAGCGCGCGGCTGCGGGCCGCGGCAATCCCCGGAACCGGTTCGTGGACATACCGCACGCCTTCGGATGCCAAGCCATGGACCACGAGCTTCGCGCTCGCCTCAGGATCATTATCAATCACCAACACCGTTGCGGGGGCCGGAATGGAATGGCACTGACGCACCAGCAGCGGCAGGACCGAGGCAATACGGTCGGGCCGGCAGTACGTCAGCACCGCAATCACCAGGCTGTCGTTACCGGATTTCACCACGGAGGGCTTCCTTTCATGGGCGGAATCAGCTATTCAGGAAAAAGGGGGACCTGGTCCGTTGGTACGGTTTCCGGTCAGGTTAGCGGCGCAGGTCCACTAGAGTGCGCAGCCGGGACAGGAATACCCGAGTCCGCGACCGGTGCGCAATGAACAGCACGAGTACGGCTGTGAAGGCGAACGCGAGGAAACCCAGCAGGATTTCGACAATCCCGTCCACATCCAGGCGGGCGACGAGAAAGTAAGCGGCAGCGCCCCACAAGCTGGCATGGACAGGAGGCCACACCGTGGCCAGCTGAGTTGAAATCCGGGCGCCGCACAACTTCGACTGGATAACGAGGAGAAAAGGTATGAGCACGAAGCCGCCTGCTGCATAGCCCACGGCAACCCACAGCAGCCCAAACTGCAGCCCAATGACGATACCGGACACCTGAGCGATAGTCGCGAGGACCTCGTAGCGCAGGTTCAGGCCCGCCTTGCCCATGCCGCGCATCAGCGAGGGGGTGATGAAGAAAATAGTTTCCCGCGCGCCCGCAATGGCCAGCACGCTCAGCAGAGGAGCGGCCGCGAGCCATTCCTTGCCGAGCACTAAATTCACCAGTTGAGCTGAGGCGCAGGCTGTGAACACCATGACCGGAACCACAATCATGGATAAAACCTGCATGGATTTGAGGAGATTTGAGGACAGCAGGGCCAGGTCCTTGGACGTTCGTGAAAATACAGGGAACATGACCCGGTTGACCGTTTGTCCAAACAGCATGACAGGGAGGGCCAAGACGCGGTAGGCCATGCCATAGAGGGACAAGGAAGCGACGCCAAGAAAGCGGCCCACCAAAATGTTGTCAATGTTACGCGAAAAATAGGCAAGCGCGTTGACGCCGAAAATGCCCAGGCTGAATCCAAGCAGCGGGCGGACTTCGCGCAGACGGAGGTTCGGTATGGGCCCCTTAGCGGCGACAAGAAGGACCACTGCTGCAACGATATCTGTGGCTACCACCTGGTACAGAATTGAGTAGTAACTGGCGCCCATTAGCGCTGCGGAAATTCCGCAGGCGGTTCCGACCATGGCACCGGCCACATCAGAAACGGCTATGCCCAGAAAATGCAGTTCTCTGGAAAGCATCGCGCGCGGAGCGACGGCGGCTGCCTTCAGCGGTAGGGCCATGGCCAGGACCAGCAGGACTGCTGTCAGATCGGGGGCTTGGAAGAAGGCGGAGATTGCAGGTGCCAGCAACCACGTCAGTGCGCCAAGAAGCACTGCAGTCATGAGGTTTAGTGAAAAAATGGCACCCGGTGCCTTGGCGCTGAGTTGGGGCCGTTGGACTAGCGCAGCCGAGAGCCCCTGGTCCAATAGGAGCGTAACAAGCACGACGTAAATGCTGGCCAAGCTAATAATTCCGTAGCTCTCCGGACCCAGGATGCGCGCCAGGGCCAGCGCCCCAACAACCTGCAGTCCCTGTCGGCCAATTACAGCCAGCAGGCTCCACCTGACGCCGTGGATAGCTTTCCGCTGCTGGATGGCCAGATGGCCCGGATCCCCGGCTAATGCCTGATGTTCCGACTGCATGGCCCCCGCGCATTTCTACATTAGACGATATGAAGAGGACGTAGACACGGCCAGCTCTTCTAGCTTGACCTTATACTAAACACCAGCGTCAATAGCGCTGTCGTGGCTTACGTGGTGTCTACTAGGACTTATCCAATTGCGCACATGCAACCTAATGATCGGAATTTTGTCGAAGACCATCGGCCCGGGTAAAAGTGCCAGCGACAGGAACAGTCTCTTTGATAAAGGCAGGTCTCAGCAGTGAAGTACAGGAATTTTCTGCGTTCCGTCCGGAATGGCTGGTGGATCGTGCTGGTCTCCGTCCTCGTAGGCGTAGTCGTGGCCAGCGTAGTGAATGTCGCAACCGTACCCGTATACCAAAGCACCGTTAAGTTTTACGTCATCGCCGGGACCGCAACAGGGCAGTCTGCTCTGCAGGCCGATGCGCTCGCACGGCAGCGAATTGTAGGTTACGCCAGCCTTCTGACAAGTGAGCGGGTGGTGGAACAGGTCACCAAAGCCAGTGGAGTGACTGAAACGGTTCCTGAGGTCGCCGACATGATCAGCGCCTTTGGTGATGCCAATACTCTGATCCTGACGGTCAACGTCCGAAGTGAGAAGGAGAATGACGCATATGCAATTGCCTCGGCACTGGCGACCAATTTCAACCGAATGGTCAATGATCTCGAAGCGACGGGCAACGTTTTTGGGGCAGGGTCCATCCTTAACGTCGTGGGCGGGCCGACCCGGGACAATAATCCGGTGTCGCCTAAAGAAAAGCTGAATACCGGCTTGGGTTTGTTGCTGGGGCTCGCCGTCGGCGTCGGCATCCTCATTGCACGGAGCAGGGCTGACAAGTCTTTGCGGGTAACGGACGATGTCGAAGCAGAGACTGGAGTGAAAGTGCTGGCTACGATTCCGGCAGAAAAGCCAACCGGAAGCCGCTTGGACGTCTTCGGGCAGTGGGGCGGTCCACTGCTGCTGGAGGCAGCCCGTAACTTGCGGACCAACCTGCATTTCATGCCCGGCGCTGATGCCCTGCGCGTCATCGCTGTCACGTCGGCGGCTGCAGGAGAGGGGAAGTCCACTGTGGCTGTGAACTTGGCACGCTCTTGCGCTGAGGCAGGATATCGAAGTCTTCTGGTGGAAGCCGACCTGCAACATCCGCGTTTGGCCGCAGACTTAGGGCTGACGAATGATGAAGGTCTGGCCGGCCTCCTACAGCAGAGTGCTGAGCTTGCGACGGCCATTAGACCCACCTCCCAGCACGGCCTGTTCGTGCTGCCCGCCGGGCGCGCGGGAGGATCAGCTTCGGAGCTGCTGAGCAACACCGCGATGGAAGCCGTGATGATTCAGCTCCGCGAGGCCTACGACGTCGTGATTCTGGACACTGCGCCCTTGATGCCTTTTGCCGACGCACGGATAGTGTCCGCGCTATCGGACGGTGTCGTGGTCGTGACGCGCTTTGCCCAATCCAGCCCGGCTGGTGTCCGCGACGGTCTAAACTGCCTGGCGCTGGTGCACGCCAAGGTGCTCGGAATAGTTTTCAATGCCCTTCCCGTTCAGCGGTTGCCGCACCGGGGCCGCCGGCGATCGAGCCACACCGGTGTCAGTCGAGCTGCGGTTTCCGCATCTGCAGCAGAGGATGGCGCCGGAAGCAACCAAGCAGCGGCTCCACAGAACGCGCGAGTGGAAAGCTGATGACGCGGGCATACCTCGCGCTTCATTGGGCGCCGTAACATGCTGTTGTTCGTGTGGATTGGCGTTTGTGCTCTCGGCGCGGTGCTTCTCCGCAGGCACCTGACCATCAGCATCGCCTGTGTCCTTGCGCTGTGGTTCCTGATTCCCACAGTGGGCAGTTACCTACTGACCGGACAAAAGCTGGGGCCTCTGGCGTTTCACTGTGCAACGTGGCTTATTCTGGCCATCGCTATCACGCAGCTGGTATGGGCCCCGGAGGCATTAGGAAAATCGGTGTTCCGCCACCGTTTTTTATTCCTGCTTCTGGCGCTGGTTCTCAGCGTTGCTTTTCTCACCACGCGGACCGTTCAATCCGGTGGTGGAATGGTTCTCTTCGTGGACCAGATGGTGGCACCGGCACTGCTCTTTTTGCTTATTCTCGCCGCCGGTACCATCGACGCGAAGCTGGTGCCGCGGCTGCGGAATGCGCTGATGTTACTCTTTTGCATTGTTGTGATCGTGGCGGTTTTCCAATGGTCAACCGGCAGCGTGCTTTTCTATGAAGCCGGCTTTAAGACGCAGTTCTGGTTCAACCCTGAGACAAAACGTTGGATGGGCACTTTCGATCAGCCCTTGGCGCTTTCCCTCGTCGCGTGCGCTTTAACGCCAATGGTGGCGGGGATCCGCCGACTGTACATTGCTATACCGCTGCTGGCACTGTTGGTGACCGCAGTACTCATCAGCCAGTCCAGGGTCGGCACCGGCGTCGTAATTGCCTCCATCCTGTACGCCGTGTTGTTTTCCCGCCATAAGGGCAGCGTAAAGGTGGCGGTTGTTGCTGCGATGGGCATAGGTACATATTTTTTGCTGATGACGCCCTTAGTGGCCGGAGTTTTGGCACGAGTCGCTGATGATACGGGGTCTGCTGAGGCGAGAAACCAGGCATACGGGGTATTTTTCCGGGATTGGTCGAAGTATCTCTTCACCGGTGAAGGGCTCACGGCCAGTTATGGAGTGGCTGATTTCGCCGGTCTGCAGACGAGCTTTGAAAGTTCGATCATCATGTACGCAGTGGATATTGGCATCGTTTTTGCCGTCTTATACTTCGGAGCGTTGCTGGTGGTGGTGCTCCAAAGCGCGGGACGGCATTCCGTTCCCGGGCTGACACTGGCAGGGCTGCTGGTCGTACTCATACCGCAGACATACAGTGGAGTCGCCACCCGGTCGGTGGCGGGAATTGTTATTTGGACCATCGTCGCGATGGCGGCCGCCGCGGCGCAGACTGCTGCCGACGCCGGATCGGCTCAAAGACCCACCGCAGCAGCCGGTCCGGGCCGTACAGCCGTCCTGGTCCCTGCTGCCCGCAGGTCCGTACCCCCAAATCGCCAAAAGTCTTCCAACTGGACGGGTCGCTGATAAGGGTGCATGTTTTTTTATGGCTACCTTGCATGTGGAAAACACAGGCCCTCCCTTTCTCATTGAACGTAAGGAATGGCACCAGTGAATAATGTGAATGTCGCTTCGCTTACGCGTCGGCAGGTTCTTCTTCTGGCCTCGGGCAGCATTCTGCTCACCGGTTGTTCGCCCGGGGCTGCGCGCAAGGCGGCGCCTGTGAAACACACCGTTACGGATCTGCTCGCCGACGCCCCGTTTTACATCGCCCACCGTGGTTCCATGGACAATTGGCCTGAACATACGGCGGAAGCGTATTCGCAGTCACTGGCGTATGGAAGCAAAGCCATAGAAATTTCGGTTAGTGCAACGTCTGACGGGCAGCTGGTATGCCACCATGATCTCAATACGCTCAGGATGACCGGGAAGTCCCTGACCATTGCCGATGCACCCTATTCGGCGCTGGCGGATCTGCAAAATGATGCTCGACTTTGGTTAGGGCCCAACAGCCTTCTGCTGCCGATTCCATTACTGAAAGATGTTCTGGACGCAGGCGCCAAGGATCATGTGGTGTTCATAGAGGACAAGCAAGGAACCAACACCGCGGCTCTGCTGGATCTGATGGATACCTATCCCGATGCGACTGACCATTTCGTCTGGAAGCAGTCTGCGATGGCAGAGCACCATCTGGAGGCTGCGGCGCGGGGCTACACCACCTGGGGCTATTTTACCGAAGACGACTTTAAATCCGTTGAGGGCAGCGCACTCAACGGGATTGCCAGTGACTTTGACCTGCTGGGCATCTACCATACGGCGACCGATCAGATCATTAAGAAGCTGGTAAATACGGGCAAGCCTGTGATCTGCTGGGAAGTTCATACTCGATGGATGCGGGACAGGTTGAAGACCTTGGGGGTGAGAGGAATAATGTGCGCCAACATCCCCTATGTCACCACCGAGACCGCACGCAGTAAAACGGATGGGTTCGCTACCGGCATACGCGGCTTTGGCGACTTACCTTGGGCATTGGCCTGGACGCACCAACCAACGATACTTCCCCAAATGTCCTCGATATCCCTCGACCATGGGGACAAGAGCAGTTACTGCATGGGGTCCATGTGCCCCATTACAGCTGATAACTATAGCCTTGAATTCGAGATGCGCTGGCCGGAAAGTGGACCACGGAACTTGGACCACGCCGGTGTCGCCTTTGGCCAGCGTGACGATTCTCCGTATCGCATTCAGGAACCGGGCGCGGTGGGCGGTTACCACGTGGTGCTCCGCTCTGATGGCGGGCTCGAACTCTTTGGACGGCAGTCAGGCTCTGAATATGGCTATTCGTTGGGGGCGGCAGCGACCGAGCCTCCGGTGAACGGCGTTTGGATGCGCTTCCGTATTGAGATTACGCCTACTACCATCCGCTGCAGCCGGTTGGACGGCAAGGGTGCAACTATTTCCGCTAATAGTGATGTCTATCGCGGCGGCTACTTCTCACTGAACAGGAACTATTATGACTTCCCGCCGGTGGAGTTCCGGGGAATTACAGTGGTGTAGCCGAGCGGGAGCCTTCAGTCCGGAGGCCGCGCCCGGTATCTCCGGGAGCCGAGGGAAAAAGGCTACGCAACGCTTCTTCTTAACGAATGCAATGTCGATCGAACCAGTCACCTCGAGACCCTCAGTGTGGGCAGCGATGGCCCGAGTGCCGACTCCAGCGGACGGTGCAAGCCGTTGTGGAAACGTTTACAACCAGCTCCCAAAGGCGTCTCTGCTTATGCTTAAGATAACTAAACCCACCACTGCGCCAAGGCGTGGGATAATTAGGAATCGTCAACGTGACCTAATACCAAGGAGATACCGACGTGACTCTGGTTTCCGCCCGCACGCAACGCCATGACCCTGGGCAGCACGGCAGGCCGCAGGGCGTTGAGCCGCTTGACCGCGCTTCAGTGCCCGTCGCGCTCACCGACACCGAGGTGCGCCGGATCCGCAACGACTTCCCGATCCTGGAAAAAGAAGTCAATGGTAAGCCGCTGGTGTACCTCGACTCCGGTGCCACATCGCAGAATCCCGTCAGTGTGCTGGAGGCTGAGCAGGAGTTCTATGAGCAACGCAATGCCGCGGTGCACCGGGGCGCGCATCAGCTGGCGGTGGATGCGACGGATGCCTTCGAGGACGCCCGCGCCACGGTGGCGGGGTTTGTCGGCGCAACGGACAGCGAACTTGTCTGGACGGCCAACGCGACAGCTGGGCTGAATCTGCTGGCGTATTCGTTCTCCAACGCGAGCGTAGGCCATGCGGGGGCAGCGGCGGAGCGGTTCATGCTGGCGCCGGGCGATGAGGTGCTGGTGACGGAAATGGAGCACCACGCGAATCTCATTCCGTGGCAGGAGCTGTGCCGCCGCACCGGTGCCACGCTGAAATTCATTCCGATTGACGACGACGGTGCGCTCCGGCTGGAGGAAGCGGACCGTCTGATCACCGGCAGGACCAAGGTACTGGCGTTCACCCACGTGTCCAATGTGCTGGGCAGCATTAACCCGGTGCAGGAGCTGACGGCGATGGCGCATCGGGTGGGCGCGCTGGTGGTGCTGGATGCGTGCCAGAGCGCGCCGCATCTGCCGCTGGATTTGAAGGCGCTGGACGTGGATTTTGCCGTCTTTTCCGGGCATAAGATGCTCGGGCCTACCGGGATCGGGGCCCTGTACGGGCGCGCCGGACTGCTGGACGCGATGCCGCCGTTTTTGACCGGCGGCTCCATGATCACCACGGTCAGCATGTCCGAAGCGCAGTATCTGCCGGCGCCGCAGCGGTTTGAGGCGGGAACGCAGGCGGTGTCGCAGGCGGTGGCGTTCGCCGCGGCGGTGAACTATCTGGGGGAGACAGGCATGGAGCGGATCCATCGATGGGAGATGGAGCTTGGCCAGCGCCTGGTTGTTGGGCTGCAGGCAATCGACGGCGTCAGGGTGCTCGGCCCGGTGGCGGGCCGGGACCGCACCGGGCTGGCAGCATTTGACGTTGCCGGTGTGCACGCGCACGACGTCGGTCAGTTCCTTGACGCGCGCGGCATCGCGGTGCGCGTCGGTCACCATTGCGCGCAGCCGCTGCACCGCCGACTTGGTCTGTCCGCGAGCACCCGCGCGAGCACTTACCTGTACAACACCACGGACGAAATCGACCAGCTGCTCGACGCGGTGTCCAACGTCCGCGGCTACTTCGGCGTCGACGCCTCGGGGGAACGCAGATGAGCGACCTGGACGTGTTGTATCAGCAGATCATTTTGGATCATGCCAAAGTGCGGACCGGGGGAGACCTGCCCGAAAGCGAGACGGCCGCCGCTCCGGTATTCCCGGGCATTGGGCAGTCCCATCAGCTGAATCCGGTGTGCGGGGATGAAATCACGCTGCGGGTGACTGTCGAGGACGGCAAGGTCGCTTCGGTGCGGTGGAATGGTGCCGGTTGCGCGATCTCGATGGCGTCGGCGTCGGTACTCAGCGAACTGGCCGAAGGGGTCGTGCCGGAGGAGCTGCTGGGGCTGATCGGTAACTTCCGCGAGGTGATGCGCTCCCGCGGCAAGCTTGCCGGCGAGGAGGAAATACTCGGCGATGCCGCGGCCTTCTCCGGTGTTTCCCGCTACCCTGCCCGGGTTAAATGCGCGATGCTCGCCTGGGTGGCAGCGGAAGAGGCTCTGCGTCAAGCAGTAGCGGCGTAATCTACGACTTAATCTCCATCCCAACGACACGTCAGGGGTCGATGGTCATCGCCCGCCCGGCTTCCGTTCCGGACCCTGTAGGCACCAAGGTTCCAACGCACCAACGCAGCAACGCACCAACGCCGTGCTCGCTCCTGCGGGCTGGTGGGGCCGGCGGGCCCTAAAGTGCATGGCACTACGGCCCTGGTCACGTTCGGTCGGCTGACCGAAATACCGCCCGGTTCCGGCCGCTCGACCTGCGTCGCTTCGGCCGCGGCACTGGGCCCTACTGCTGCTCCCATAGAGAGTACGGCATTTTGTGCTGTTCTTGAGGTTTTCCTGTCATGATCTTGAGGCTTCGCCGGTCTTGCGGGAAGGTTGTGGTTTTCTTCCGTGGATCTTCCGGATTTTCGGGCCTTGTTCTTCAGGCTGCCGCTGGATAGTTGTACTTATCAGCGGGAAGGCCTGCTGAGCAGGACTTTCAAACCAAGGGGTTTCACCATGAACAAGATGGCCAAAGGCGCAATCGCAAGCGGTGTCGGCGTAGTTCTGCTGGTCGGCGGTGGCGGAACGCTCGCTACCTGGAACCAGGCACAAACTGCGTCGATGGGTTCGATTGTTTCCGGTGACCTGAACCTTGAAGTGAACAGTGCAACCAACATCGGCAAATGGACGAACGCCGCGGGCACTGTTGTTGACGTCAAGGCTTACAAGGTGGTTCCCGGGGAGACCCTGACGTACACGCAGGACCTGAAGGTGACGCTGACCGGAGATCAAATGGCCGCCAAGCTTGCCGTGACCGGTACCGGCGTCAACACCACGTTTCTGGACAAGAATGTGGTGGTAGCGCCTACCACCATCAAGGATGGCGTGAAAGCCATTGCTGCAGATGACGTTCTGACGCCTTCAGTCAACGGGCACGTCGTGACCGCCTCCACTACCTTCACGTTCAAGACCAGCACGGATGCCCGCGACGGGGCCGGCGCGAAGTCGTACGAGTTCGGCGGCGTGGGCTATAAGCTGGTGCAGCAGGCACCGCCTGCCCCCAACAGCCTCTAGCGGGGCCGCCCAACAGGCCCGCTGAGCGGATCTGTTGAATTGAAACCCCGGTGGTGTGCGGACATGATGCCGGCACACCGCCACCCCTTCCGGAGAGATTATGCGTACCCCACGAGCACTGAAGGCAGCCGGCTTGGTCCTTGCCGCCGTCGTGCTGGGTCTGCTGACGGTGCAGGGAACTTACGCTCTATGGAACGCAGCGGTTAACTCCAATGCAGGCACGGTGCAGGCAGCGGATTTCCGCGTCAGCCTAACCGATGGCCCCACGAACACTTCAATGGATATGACGCTGGCCGACGGTACGGCAGCGACTATTGCTTTGAGCACGACGCCCATCGGTGTGGTTGTCCCGGGGCAGTCGGTCTACACGGGGGTGCAGCTGGGCAATGCCACCAATGCCGGTGGAGACTTTACGATCAAAGCCGGTGCGGGCGAACCGGTTATAACTGACACCTCGGGAAGCGGCGTTGCTTCCCTTTTGAGTGTGAAGGCTGTTGGCGCCGACGCTTTGGCGCAGTGCACAAGTGCAGCGCTGTACGCCGGCGCGCAGACCACTGCCTCGGTGAGCATTGCGAAAAACGCGAGTAAGGTTCTTTGCTTCCAGGTTACGCTGGCCGGCAATGCTCCCGGGAGCCTGCAGGGTAAAAGCGCCGGCATTTCCCTGCCGCTCGCCGTCGAACAGCTTTGAGAAGGAACGATATGTCCAAGACCAAGCGAACCGATGCAGCTGTTCATAAAGATAGTGCCGGTCTTAAAGACAATGCCGGTCTTAAGGACAATGCCGGTCTGAGAGCCGGTTCTGTCCTGGACGGTCGTCCCGGCCGTCGTCGCGGAGAAGCAGTCCGGAGCCCGGCCGGGAAAGCGGTACGGTTCGCTGGCCGCTCCATTGCTCTGGTCGTCCTCGTCGCGGCAGCCCTTGCGGCGTTGGTGCTGATCCTTATTCCGCTGGTCACCGGTTCCCAGACCTACACGGTGCTGACCAATTCCATGGCCCCGAAGTATGCTCCCGGCACGTTCATGGTGGTCAAACCGAAGCCCTTCGCGGACTTGCGGGTCGGGGACATCATCACGTACCAAATCGAATCAGGTAAGCCTGCGGTGATCAGCCACCGGATAGTGTCCGTCAGTTCCACGCAAAGCGGCGAGCGGGTCTTCACCACCAAGGGTGACAATAATTCCCTGGAGGACGAGGCTCCGGTCCATGAGGTTCAGGTGCGCGGGAAGCTGCTTTACGCTGTGCCCTATGTAGGGTTCGTGGCTAATGCGGCCGGCCAGGTCAACCGCGGCGCACTGGTGCCGATAGCCGGCGTAGCGCTGATTGCCTTCGGTGTCTTCACCACCATCCGCGGGGCGCTTTTAAAGAAAAAGACCCGGGCGACAGCATGAGCCAGGAGCAACTGAGGACGACGACGTTTGTCCAGCGTCGTCGTCGCCGCCCCGTCCTGCATGTACACGGTGCTGCATCGGTGCTCGCTCTGGCTGCGGTGACCATGTCCTTGGTGGTGCTGTCCCCGGCACCGGCCCGGGCAGTGGAGAACAACCTGCTGCTGAGCATTGACGGCAGGCACTTTGCCGGCCGGACGACCGGACCGATCTTTTCCGGACTTAGTGGATACGTCCCCGGTACGTCAACTACAGCAGGCATCTGGGTCCGCAATAACAGCGCGGACGCCGCCACACTCTCCATTGCCGCAGTGAGCGGGCCTGGAAATACCGATCTGGCAAGGAATCTGGGCCTGCAGGTGCAGTCCGGCTCATTGAAATCGGCTGACATGGCTCTCGCTGCTGCCGGCGGGTGTACTCAGGTCATGTCCGGTTGGAGCCTACAGCCGGGGCAGACCATTCACCTGGAAATGGTGTTGGCTCTGCCGCTGGCGGCATCGAATGAGACGCGCTCGCAAAACGCTGATTTTGACGTGGTATTTCTGCTGCAGGACATCACCCCCAGCATGCGGGCGTTGAATGCCTGCGCTGGTGCCGGGACCACCGTTCGCGGCCTGGGCACGGCAGACCGCGGGGGAACTGGTGCGCCGGCAGCGGCCGCAGTCATGAATACCGCAGATGCGCCGCAGGAAGTTGCGCCGAGTAGGGAAATAACCGGAACGACGTTTGAATCCGCCAGCGCGCACAGCAACGTAATGGTCAACAACCCGTTCTGGGCCGTTTTTGTGGCGTTGGGGACGCCGGCTTTATATCTGGTTAGTGCTGCACGCCGACATAGACGGAGAAGGAACGCATGAGCGCCCACATCCCACCCACGAATCTGTCGGGTCGGCCGCGCACGGCGCGCGGTGCAATGGCGAAGGTGCGGGCCCTACCGGGATTTACTGCCGCTGCGGTGGCGTTCGCCCTGGTGGTCTTCATGGGAACGGGAGCAGCCGTTGCAGTAGCGAAGTGGCAGCAGAGCGCGACTGCGACGATTGCCGTCACAGTTGGCGCCGTTGCCGCAGCCCCCACGCCGACCCCGACCGCCACGCCGACGTCGACCGCCACGCCGATTCCGACCGCCACGCCGACCCCGCCACCCACCACCATCCCGCCATCGACAGCCGGCGGGCGTGTGGTTATTGATCCGGTGCTGGCCACCCGGCCGGTAACTATTGTGCCCGATACCGTGAGCTGTGCATCCGTCCGTCCTCAGTCCGAGCTGACCGGCGCCAAGACCGCGGACATCAGATTCTCCTGGCCGGCGTCCGCCAACGCCACCACCTATCGTGTCAGCGTCGCCTTAGATGAGACCGGATACTCCTACGCCAAGACAACGAACGTAAGTTCGAATCAGGCCATTTTTACGCTGGACCGCACGCCGGCTTCCTTCGGAAAATACAGCGTAAGAATCCAGCCGATGAATGGGAGTACTGCGGGGGATGCAACCTACCGAACATATCAATACGCCCCGGAGCAATCCGGAAATTGTTATTACCTGGACCCAGTAGGGCGGTCACCGCTGCCGGCTCTGACCATCGGACCTTACTCGGTAGCCCAGGGGACTACGGAATCGGCCGTGACGTTCACCTGGACCAAGGCCACCGGGGCAACCAGCTATATTGTGACTCTGACATCCAAAAGCTCGACCTACGGCACCGAGGTGGTAGTTGAGGCTCTAAGCGCGACGCTTACCTTCCCCTGGACAAATTCCGATGACAAGGCCGCCTATTTTCGCGATTACACCCTGCGGATCCAGCCGATGCAGGGGACTCTGGCGGGGGATCCGCTCTACCGGACGTTCCAGTACCACCGGTGGGGTCAGGGAATGTATTCAACTTGAGGCCGTCGTGAGGAGATCTTGCGGAAAGGTTGAGGAGTTCTTCCGGATTTTACGCGCCGGTTCTTGAGGTCCCTGCCGGATGGTTGTCTTTATCAGCGGGAAGGCCTGCTGTTGGGGATCAGGAACCAAGGGGCTTCACAGTGAACAAGATGGTCAAAGGTGCAATCGCAACCGGTGTCGGCGTAGTTCTTCTGGTTGGCGGTGGCGGGACGCTCGCTACCTGGAACCAGGCACAAAGCGCGTCCATGGGTTCGATTGTTTCCGGTGACCTGAACCTTGAGGTCAACAGTGCAACCAACGGCGGCAAATGGACGAACGCCAACAGCACGGTTGTCGACATCAATACTTACAGGGTGGTCCCCGGGGACACGCTGACCTACACGCAGGACCTGTTGGTCACGCTGACCGGCGACCTGATGAAAGCCAAACTCAGCGTCACGAACGCGGGTGTCAACGCAGGCTTTACCGCAGCCAGTGTGGACGTGTCGCCAACGGCGCTCAAAGACGCGACCGCAGCCAAGCCGATTACCTCCGGCGATGTCCTCACCGCGTCGGTCAACGGACACGTGGTGACGGCTTCCACTACCTTCACGTTCAAAGCGTCCACCACGGGTCGCGACAGCGCCAACCAGAGATACAACTTCGGTCCGATTGGCTACAAGCTGGAGCAGCAGGCGCCGGCATCCGCGAATGCACAGTAAGGCTTTTTTCACCCCCAAAGTCGTGAGCATTAAAGAAACGAAGGAATTGTGATGAACAAATTAGTCAAGGGTGCGATTGCGACCGGCGTCGGTGTAATTTTGCTGGTTGGTGGTGGCGGAACGCTGGCTACCTGGAATCAGACGCAGAGCGCCTCCATGGGCTCCGTTGTCTCGGGCGATTTGAACCTGGAGGTCAACACGGCCACCGACAAGGGCCATTGGACTAATTCCTCCGGTAGCACCATCAACGTTGCCACTTACAAGGTGGTGCCCGGGGACACGCTGACCTACACGCAGGACCTGTTGGTGACCTTGACCGGCGATCAGATGAGGGCGCGGCTTAGCCTCACCGTCGGCGGAACAAACAACGGCTTCAACCTAAATAATGTGGATATCTACCCGACCACATTGATGAAGGGCGGCAGGGACGTGAACGGTGCGGTTCTGCTGCCGGCTGATTCCGGAATCGTGACGGCATCGACCAAAATGACGTTCAAGACCAGCACTGGCCTGCGGAATAGCACCAACGCCAACGGAACCCTCGACGTGGGCTACAAACTGGTCCAGGACGCCCCGACGACAGCGAATAGCCTCTAACGCTGCCAGGTTCGGATCTCTGCATGGACCGCAGCGGCAGACACCGATGAAACCCGGAACACCTACGAGCCGTTATACTACGATGCAGTGCACGTATGCATAGCTCTCTCCGGTCTCAAAAGAATTACCGGGCTTAACAGAATCGTGGGGTAGGGGATGAACGGTCCTCGGGTAGCCGTTATTATCGAGGACGATCAGGACATTCGTGAGCTGATTGAAGTAGTCCTGAATCAGTCCGGATTTGAGGTCCATTCGGTAGATCGCGGTGCTGCAGGCGTGAAAGCCGTGCGGGAATACTCGCCGACGATCGTCACTCTCGATTTGGGTCTGCCCGATATTGATGGCTTTGAGGTGGCGCGTCAGATCCGGCTGTTCAGCGACAGCTATATCATCATGCTGACGGCCCGCGCCGAGGAGCTGGACACGTTAATGGGACTGGAATCCGGGGCAGACGATTATCTGACCAAACCCTTCCGCCCGCGTGAACTGCGCGCCCGCGTCAGCGCCATGCTCCGCCGGCCGCGGCGCGGGCACGAACCGACGTCTGCTGCCGGCACGCGGACAGCTGAGGCGCCGTCAGGCGGCGCTGTTGCTGCCGGCGCCTTGCTCGACGGCGCCGTCGCTGCCGGTGCCTTGCCCGACGGTGCTGTGCCTTACAGTGCCGTCACGTCAGCGTCGTCGGCCATTCCAGGTCCCGCCATTCCAAGTCCCGCCATTCCAGGTCCCGCCATGACGGCACCCGGCACGCGCGCAGACTCACCCGGCATCGCCGATAGTGATCCGGGCAACCTCCTGCACAACGGCCTGCTGCTCAATGGGGCCACCCGATCCGCCGAAGTGGACGGAGCCGAACTGGAGCTGACCCGTACCGAATTCGATCTTTTGCACGCGCTAATGGAAAGCGGCAGGATGGTGCGCACGAAGGCTGACCTGGTGCGCCGGCTCCGTGATGATGACTACGATACCGGTGGCTATATCAGCGATGCGGATGAACGCACCATAGAAGTGCACATGGGCAATCTTCGCCGCAAGCTGGGTGACGATCCCAAGGCGCCGCGATGGGTGAAAACTGTCCGGGGTGTCGGTTACCGGCTGGCGCCCTAGGTTAGAACACCGGATTTACCGCGGCACCTGGATTGCTTCACCAGTTGCCGATGGTGTGTTCTGTTCGGTCAATGCATGCAGCGGAATAGTGAACCCGATTGTGGTGCCGACGCCTGGCTCGCTCCGCAGGTGCATGGTGCCGTTGTGGTTTTCGACGATTGTCTTGGTGATCAGTAACCCCAGGCCGACGCCGGGAATTGCCCGGCTTAGCGCAGGTCCGGCACGGAAGAATCTGTCGAAGGCTGCGGATTGCTCCTCTTTGTCCATACCAATGCCCTGGTCCGCAACGTCGCAGATCACCGAATCGTTTGTGGTACTCGTCCGGACGGTGACTGTGCCCCCGTTGGGCGAGTACTTAATCGCGTTGGAGATGAGATTATCCAGTACTTGGCCGATGCGGCCAACATCAAGCGTGGCGTAGAGCGGTTCCCTCCCGTGGTTGAGAAGGATTACGCCGTTCTCGGCGGCGGGCGGCCCGGCCGAATCGAGGCTGTCCTCGATGATCTCCGCCAGATTTGTCAGCCGCGGTTTAATCGCCATGGTCCGCGATGCAGTGGAGAGCAGATCGGTGACGAGGGTCAGGAGCCGGTCCGCATTTCGTTCGGCCACCCTGAGGTACTGGAAGACTTCTTTGGGAAGAACGGTGGGATCATCCAGCGCCAGGCCCAAATAGCCCAGGATAGAGGTCAGCGGAGTGCGCAGTTCGTGGGAGATATTGGAAACGAAGTCGTCCTTGACCGTGAGCGCTGTCACAAGCTCCGTCACGTCATAGAATGCCACCACTGACCCTGCCGCAGCGCCGTCGGCCCCCGGAATGGGTCGGGCGGAGGCGGAAAGTGCGCGGGCTTCGTTGCCCTGTCCGGCCCAAACGAGGACCTGAGAGAAGATCTCTCCTTGGATGGCACGTGCCACCGGGCGTTCGGCCGGTGTCAGCTTGGTGCAGCGATCGGCTGCGAAAATGAGTAGGTCTGCCTCCGCCGGGTCTGCATTATCCTTCGGAGCCGCGAGCCGATGGAACAGCCGTTGCTTGCGGTTCATCAGTATGTCGTGCCCGGCCGCGTCCACGGCTACCAGACCCACGCCGATGGTGTTGACAATGGCATCGAGCAGACGCTCCCGATCGTGACTGGCAGCCAACGCCTCCCGCAGCGCCAAGTCCTTTTCCTCCAGCTGTTCACGTTGTGCGTCCATCCGGGCGATCATCACCGCGACGGTAATGGCGAAGGCCAGCATCATCATCGGCAGAATCAGTGGACGGCCCAGCTGCTCCGTGGTGGGGGGACCAGGAGCAAGAAAAAGCGGAACCCAGACCATCAGCAGCGTCGCCAAAGTGCCACTGATAATGGAGATCCTGCGGGCAACGCCGGAGGCTGCGAGCCAAAAGACCGGAAACAATGCCAGCAGGCCTACTCCCGACAGGGAATTCGTACTGCCTTCCCGGCAAAATCCCACCGCAACAAAGTCCAGGTAGGCAATGACGAGGAAACTGGGGCGGGGCAGGCGACCCCAGGGAATGAGCACGCAGGCAAGCAGCAGCACGCCCTGGCACCACAGACCAATCTGGAAGAGCGGATCTTCCAGCGCATCGGGGCGGAACACCGCCGCAATACCGACAATTACTGCCGTGCTGATGGTCAGCGGGACCTGCGTGAGCACTACGCGGATCCGCAGGCTTTGCTGGTTGAAGTAGCGGGTAATCAGTGCATTTGTTGCGCCTCTACTCACGGACTTCACTCACAATGGGTCCTTTTCCACACTGATCCGACATACACTCGACCCTTTCGGCACAGCATTTGGAAAAGTCAGCACACCACACCATCGGCGCAGCTCAATCATAAAGCACAATGCCGCCCGCAGCCCGCGTCCTGGAGGGCTTCACCCGTGACGCCGTTCGCCTATCACAAGTGCGGGAAACTGCTGCGGCAATCTTGCGGATTTCCTTACCGTCCTCATGGCATGCACTTGAGGTTGGGCAAGCAATATGGTTCTATCGGCCGCCATAATACGGCTGTTCCCCCTGCAACCCGGACTGGAGAGGTCACCGTGACGGCAAAACGATGGCACCTCTCTCCACGATGCCAAGCGATGGAGGTCACAAATGCTTGAAGGGGCCGACGCTCGTGCAGTTCAACCCGTCGTCAAATGGTCCAGCATGGCGAGTCTGAGCGAAGAGACGCAGAACGACGACGCAGTGCAGCGTTTCATGTCAACGTTTCTGGCGATGCTGCCGGGCCGCGTCAGCCGGATCCTCCATGCCCTGCGTGCACAGGATTCCGCAGTGGCCATGGACGCGGTTTTGAGTCTTAAGATTACATCAGCGATGATCGGTGCGCTTCGCATGGAGCAGCTCTGTCATTGCATCGAAACAGCATTGACCCGCGGAGATTACGCGGCGGCCGAAGGTGCCGGTGCGGGTATTGTGGTGCACTCTACTGTGTTGGCTCTCGCCTTGGATGCTCCATGGCCCAGCGACCTCAGTAGCAGACCAAGTTAGATTTCCCACTTCACAAAGCAGCCACAGAAGGAGCCCGGTGAACGCACGTCCAGTTGCCGTCGTGATCGAGGATGAAGCGGATATCCGCGAGCTAATCTCGCTCATCCTGACCCAGGCGGGTTATGAAGTTCACTGTGCCGCAACCGGGAACGAGGGCGTCGCCGCAGTGCGTACCTACCAGCCGTCGGTGATTACGGCTGACGTCGGTCTGCCGGATATCGACGGGTTAGAGGTTACGTGGCAGATACGGCAGTTCAGCAACGCGTTCATCGTCCTCCTGACGGCGCGCTCGGAAGCCATCGATATGCTGCGGGGGCAGGAATCGGGGGCCGATGACTACCTGACCAAGCCGTTTCGGCCACAGGAGCTGCTGGACAGGATTGCCGTCGCCAAGCACCGGAAGCCCTAACCCGTCCGAACGCTGCAGGGCGGCGCTTCGAAAGCTGCCGGCACGGGAAGCTAGCTGGACGTTCCCAGTGGCAGCCGCAGGACCGCGGTCGTCCCGTGCCCCGGTGAGCTGAGCAGCCGGATGGAACCGCCGTGCCGTTCCACAATGGACTTAACCACATTCAGACCCAGGCCGAAGCCCTTGGTATTGGAATTACGTGCGGTCTCCGAACGGAAGAACTGGGTAAAGACATGGTCCTGGTCTTCTTCTGCGATTCCGACCCCCTGATCCTGAATCTCAACGACGGCCTGACCGGCGACGGCGTCCTTGTGGCACCGCACGGTAACGGTGGTTTCGGGCTCGCTGTACTTGACGGCATTGGAGAAGAGATTGTCCAACACCTGGCCGATTCTGTCGGGATCAGCCAGCGCCACGAGCGGGCCACTGACTTCGTTGATGATGCTGATGGAGCGGGTGTTGGCGGCCGGCGCAATGGATTCCACGGCACTGTGCACTACGGCGGTCAGGTCCATCTGCACCGGTGTCATGCTCAGTGTGGACTCGGCGGCGGACATCAGATCCTGCACGCGCGTGCGTAACCTTTCGGCATTGCGCTCAATAATGTCCAGCTCGGGGCCAGGGTTGACGGCGGAATCCTCCAACCGCTCGCGCAGCAGATCCGTATAACCGAGGATGGACGTCAGCGGTGTCCGCAGCTCATGGGAGACCGACGCCACAAACCCGTTCTGAGCCGCGGTGGCCTCCATCAGCGCGCTGATATTGGCGAAGGCTATAACAAACCCGGTGGTCCGTCCCTCAGCGTCCAGAACCGGGCGGGATGTGGCGTAGTAGGCGAGCCGGCGCCCATGCTCCTCGGTCCAGAACAGGTAATTACTGTATATTTCGCCGCGGTTTGCCCTGGCGACGGGCCGGCGCTCGGGGGGAATGGGTGTGCGTCTGTCGGATTCATACATGATCTTTGTGCCCTCGCCCATCGCCTCCCATTCGATCCGTGGGGCACCTCGAAGCTGCGCCCTTTTTGCCGCCATATGTTCTTCGGCGAGGCCCGGGTTATTGGTCAGCAGTGTGTTGCCGTCGGCATCTACTGCAACGACGCCGACCTCCACGGCGTCGAGGATGGACTGCAGCAGCTGCTTCTGCTCGCCGGCACGTGCCAATGCTGCTTTGAGCCGGAAAGTAGCCGCGCGCAGCCCGCGGGTCTGGGCTTCAAGCCGACCGGTGATCACGCTGACGGTCAGGCCGACGGCAGCCACCACCAGCGGCAGCAGGGCCAGTCTGGCCCATTGCTGCGAGGTGAACGGCGTTCCGGCCAGAAGCAGGGGAACGACGACGATGGCGGCGGTTCCGGCGGTGCTGACGGCGACGCCGCGGTACTTATCCGATGTGGCCAGCCAGATGGCCGGGAAAACCGTCATCAGTCCGAGGACGTCCAGCACCGATTGAGAACCCACCCGTGCCAGACCGATGGCCAGTAGGCCAAGTATCGGCAGCGCCAGCGGCGCTTTGCGGGGGAGCCTATGCCAAGGCACCAGCACGGAGGAGACCATGCTGCCCAGAAGCACCAGGTAACCGGCGGCAAATGATGCCTCGGCAAGGAGCTGTGGATAGGCCGCGCTGAAGACAGCACCGGTGACAAACATGGTGATCGCCAGCGGCAGGAGACGGATCAGCGAGGAATAGCGCCCGCCGCTGCCCACGAGCAGCGTCGCCAGCGGCACCTCCGTTGCTGACGGACGGACCATGGAGCTCATGCGGAAACCTTTGAGAGAGGGAGCGAGTGGGGGACAGTGGGGGAGAGCGAGGGGAGTCAGCGAGAGACAGTGAGCGAGAGACAGTGAGAGAGAGGGAGAAGAGTGAAATCGGCCGGCGTCAGCTGTGGCTGCCCATGCCCGGGCGAGTCTGTGGGTGGGGCGCGGGTGGCTGCGATCGACCCCGTCAGCTGCAGTCGTACCTCACACTTTACCGAATACGTCGGGGATACCGTCGCCATCCCGATCTGTCGTCTCCAGCTCCGCGACGTGGCGATAATGCCGATTCCGGGCGCGCAGCACAATGGCCGCGAGCAGGGCGGAGATCAGCGATCCCGCGAGAATCGCGACCTTCGCGTGGTCGTTATGCGCGGAATCCACGCCGAAGCTCAGCTCGCTGATCAGCAGTGAAACTGTGAAACCCATCCCGGCCAGGAGTGCAAGACCTGCGACGTCGATCCAAGCCAGACCGTCGTCGAGCTCGGCTTTGCTGGTTTTGGTGACCAGCCAGGTCGCACCGAACACGCCCAACGCTTTGCCGGCGACCAGCGCGACCACAATGCCCACCGCTACCGAATCGGTCAGCGCGGACTTGAGCCCGCTTGCACCGCCAATGGCGACGCCTGCGGAGAAGAAAGCGAAAAGTGGCACGGCCACGCCGGCGGACAGGGGGCGGATATGGTGCTCGAGATGCTCCGCAAGCCCCGGGCCGGCCTCCGGGCCGCCGTTTTTGCGCGAACGCAGCACCGGAACGGCGAAGCCAAGCAGGACGCCGGCTACGGTGGCATGGATCCCGGAGGCGTGGATCAGGATCCAGACCGCCAGCGCCAGCGGCAGCAGCAGGTACCAGCTGCGGATCCGCTTCTGCACAAGAAAGGTGAAGGCAGCGAGCGGGATCAGCGCGAATGCCAGCATCGACAGGTGCAGCTCACCGGGATAAAACACCGCGATAATGGCAATGGCAATGAGGTCATCCACTACTGCCAGGGTCAGTAAGAAGGTCCGCAGGGCCGCGGGAAGATGCGTGCTGATCACCGCCAGTACGGCCAGGGCGAACGCGATGTCAGTGGCGGTGGGGATGGCCCAGCCGCGCAATGCTTCGGGGCCCGCCGCGAGATTCACCACGGTGTAAAGCACCGCGGGAAGGGCTACGCCGCCAAATGCCGCTGCTACCGGCACGGCCGCCCGGCTCGGATTGCGCAGGTCTCCGGCCACAAATTCCCGTTTGAGTTCCAGCCCGGCGACGAAGAAGAAAATTGCCAGCAGACCGTCGGCCGCCCAATGCCCCAGCGGCAGCATGAGGTGCAGAAAGTCCACTCCGACGGTGGTGTCGCGAAGGGCGAAATAGCTCTCCGACGCGGGCGAATTAGCCCAGATCAGGGCGGCGACGGTGGCGATCAGCAGGAGGGCGCCGCCGACGGTCTCTTTGCGCAAAATGGCGGCCACGCGCAGATGCTCGGGGTAGCTGGAACGGCTGAAGATGCGGGCTACCGGCCGGCTTCGGCGTGAATCTGACGGGGAGGTTGGTGTTGGCATCGGGAATCTCACAATCGGTGGGAGGGTGCGGCAAATCCATTGCCGACCAGACTTCCCGGCGCACCGGTCCCTAGTCTACCGGAGCATGGTGCAGTAGTGCCGTCCCTGCGGGGTAGTGTAGCCCTAATAAAGGTCTTGTCGACTGTAAGGGGGGCGGTGATGATAGACACTGCGATGATAAACACTGCGGTGATAGACACTGCGGCAACAGAGCAGGCTGTGCCTGCTTTTCAGCGGCGGACGGCTGCGCTGACGGCCCTGGTGATCCACCCCGACGCGCAAATCCGGCGGAGCGTGACGGCGGAACTTGAGGCGGCAGGACTTGCCGTGGTGTCGCGGTCGAGCGGGTTGATGGCGCCGGTTGAAATGACGCCGGACATCATTTTATTGGACGTGGACGGGCCTACGTCGTCCGCCATCGACACTTTGCGCCTGCTGAACGGGGACCAATACGCAGCAGGCACTCCGGTTGTTGGACTGACGTCCATTTCCGGAATGCCGGACATGTCCACGGGTTTTGCCGCCGGTATAGCGGACTATGCCATTGCCCCCTTCTTCGGGCCGGCATTCGTGCACCGGATCACCACCGTGCTCGCCAGGTTCGGCCAGCTGCGGATTGCCCGGCAGGGGGCTGAACGGCTGCGCGAGCAGGCCCGGGCCATTTTGGTGGCGGTCCGCAGCACCAATGATCCCGCCGCCATGGCCGCCCACATGGTCGCTGGCCTGGGCGAGACCTTTGGGGCCGATCGCGTCTGGCTGCACGTCTTTGAAGACTCGAGGGTCCCCCATCTCACCGCCGAATGGAACCGCCCGGGCTTGTCCGCCGTGGAGCTGCCATGGGAAGAGGCCGGCGGACCGACGCAGCATCTGGCCGACCGGCTCTGGTCCTCGACCAAGGCGCTGGCTGTCGATGACCATGCGGACCGCCAGGAGTTGCCCGATGGTGCCGAGCTGGCCGAGGGTGTGTGCGCGCCGGAAGTCCTGGCGTCCCTGGCGGTACCGCTCGGTGAAGGAAAAGCCGCCTTCGGTATCGTTTGGCTGCTGATGACCGACGGCCCGCGGATGTGGACCACGGCGGAGGTCACGCTGGTCCAGCAGGTCTGCGGAAACCTCGAGCATGCTCTGGTGCAGGGGCATCTGATCACCGGGCAGCAGAGCGTCATGGAGCGCCTGCTGGAACTGGACAAAGCGAAAAGTGACTTTGTGGCCACCGTGAACCACGAGCTGCGCACCCCACTGACCTCCATCACCGGATACCTGGATATGGTCCGCGATGGTGCCGGTGGTCCCGTTCCGCCGGCTGCACTGGCAATGCTGGATATCGTGGACCGCAATGCCAACCGGCTGCGGCAATTGATTGAGGACATGCTCACCATTTCCAGGATGGATTCCGTTGCCGACGAGGTGACGTCGACCGAGGTTAACGTCGGTACGCTGCTCACCGCCGTCGTCGCAGCCCTACAGCCGATCGCAGCGGCGAAGCGGGTGAGCCTTGAATGCGACTATTCCGAGGGTTCCCTGCTGGTCGGCGGCGACGCAGCGGCGTTGGAGCAGGTCTTTACCAATGTCGTCTCCAACGCCGTGAAGTTTACGCCCGCGCTCGGCCGGGTCGTCGTCGTCGGACGGCAAACAGCGGCCGCGGATGGGAGCGCGGCAGTCACCATTGACGTCTCCGACACCGGAATTGGCATCCCGGAATCGGACCTGCCCAAGCTGTTCGGGCGTTTTTTCCGGGCCACAAATGCCTCGGCTGCGGCCATACCCGGGACCGGACTTGGCCTGGCAATTGCCCGGGGCATAGTGGTCCGCCACGGTGGCGATGTCAGCGTTAAATCCAAGGTGGGCAGCGGTACCACGATGTCTGTCACGCTGCCCGCCGCCACCCCAACTGGGTAGCAGCTACGGCACGCAAAACGCGTTTTGGCTGCAGTTGCTGCTACCCAGTTGGGCTGACCAGGGTACGAATGCCGATCACTGCCGTAGCCAGCCCGAGCACCATGGAGGTGGAGACGAGCATCAGGTGAGTTGTGAGGAACCGGGTGGCTCTGCCGTCCTGGTCGCGGGACCGGGGATCTTTGAGGATCCGACGCATGAATTGCGGCCAGACCAGCAGCGACCAGAGGCCGGCAATGATCAGCACGATGGACAGGCCAAGGGGGAGCTGCACGAGAGGTTCTCCAGGTTTTTGTCGATTAGGCGGTCGTTGTACGGCCTCAGGCCGGGTCCGCTGCACGGTGCTCATCGAGCCACTTTTGCGCATGCGTGGCCTGCAGGTTCAAGGCCTTACCAATCATCGGTTCGGCGGCTTCAACTATTTTTGTGCCGAGGAAAGGGACGGCCGAAGTGACGGTTCCCTCCACCTCCACCAGGCTGCCGGAGTTCTGCTGGAGAATGCGTTCGACGGCGGTCACGGTCAGGGGTGCGCCGGTTACGGAGAGTGTAACGGCGATCTCGCGGGAGCCATCCGCCGCAGGAGCGGACCAGTCTTCAAGCTGGCTGACAGTGATCGAGGAACCGACAAATTTCCTGGCCAGCTCCGGGAGCTTGTCCGTGGGCAACGTGCGGACCGTTTTGGTGCTGAAGGCTGTCTCCAGTGCGCCGGTGCGCTCGAACGAGGTCAGTTTTCCGCCGATGGATTCGGTGCTGCTGCGGATAAAGTCTTCATCCGTGAAGACCGCCGTAACCCGCTGGGCGGGATGGGAAAGAGTTGTGGTTGCGCGCAGCGCCATGGTTCCTCCGATAAGTTGTTGAGCGGGCGTCCGGCAGATCCTAGGATACAGTGAGCGCCGCTGCACGCCCGACGACGGCTCCCGACGACGGCTATTGACGACGGCTATCGACGACGGCCTTCGTGGTCGGGCTCCCGGGTTGGACGCCGGGCTTGACGCTGGGGTCCCCTCGGGGCTGGGGCCTTCGGCGCGTAAGATTGAGTTGTCCCCGGGGTTCATTATGAACTTCGGGTTATTGTGCTGGCTTTTTGTTATCAGCGCGCCTTTTTTGTTCTGCTGAGGAGAAACATCCATGAGCCTAAATGGCCTGCGAACTGCCCTGCTGGACGATCCTGCTTTTGCGCGCGTCCGCGGTTATGCGGCCACCCCGCATGCCGAGCGCAGCCAGGATCTTCAGTTCGGGGCTCCGTCGGGGCTGCGGGCCGCGCTACTGGCCGAGGTGGCCGAGGGCCTGGCGGGCGTTTGTGGTCCGGACGGGCGCGGTGGCGTCGTGCTGGCAGTGACGGCAACGGGACGCGAAACGGAAGACGTTGCGGCGGCCCTGCGCGCGTTTCTGCCCGCTGACGCGGTGGCGGAATTTCCCAGTTGGGAAACTTTGCCGCACGAACGCCTTTCGCCGCGTTCAGACACGGTGGGCCGTCGACTGGCGGTGCTGCGCCGGCTCAGCCACCCGGAGCCGGGCGAAAAGCTGCGCGTCGTGGTGGCGCCGGTCAGGGCTGTGGTGCAGCCGTTGGTGGCGGGACTGGGGGATCTGGTGCCGGTTACTGTCAAAGTCGGCGATGAGGTCTCCTTCAGCGATCTGATTACCCGCCTGGCAGGGGCGGCCTATGCACGGGTGGACATGGTGACGCGCCGCGGTGAGTTCGCCGTACGCGGCGGGATCCTGGACGTTTTCCCACCCACCGAGGACCACCCGATCCGGGTGGAATTCTTTGGCGATGAGGTGGAACAGATGCGCTGGTTCGCGGTCGCGGACCAGCGCTCGCTGGGGACGATCGGCGTGGTGCACCCGACGACGTTGTATGCGCCGCCATGCCGGGAAATTCTGATCACGCCCTCGGTGATGTCACGGGCCGCGATGCTTAAAGACAAGATGCCTGCTGCTGCGGCCATGCTGGAAAAAATTGCCGGCGGTATTGCCGTGGAGGGAATGGAATCTCTCGCTCCCGCCCTGGTGGCTGGGATGGTCCCGCTGAGTTCATTGTTCCCACCCGGTTCCGTGGCCGTAGTGGTGGAACCGGAAAAAGTCCGTGCCCGTGCCCACGATCTGGAGTCAACCAACGAGGAGTTTCTGGAAGCTGCCTGGTCCACGGCCTCCGAAGGCGGAGTCGCCCCGCTGGATCTGGCCTCGCAGGAGGGCTTGGATCTGACAGCGGCGAGTTTCAAATCCCTGGCCGTTACCCGGGCCAGTGCGCTCGCCGCCGGCGTGAGCTGGTGGTCCATCACCTCCTTCAGCACCGATGAGGACCTGCTCCCGGACATCGACGTGCTGAACCTGCCCGCCCGCGAACCGCGCGGATATCAGGGGGACGTGGCGGAGATGATGGAGTTCATCGGCTCAAGGGTCAGTGATCAGTGGCGTCTGGTCGTGGCGACGGGCGGCCCCGGGCCGGCGCAGCGGTTGGCCGAGCTGTTCCATGACGCCAACATTCCTGCAGCGCGGGTGGAGAGTCTGGACCGGCCGCCGCAGCCGGGCATCATCGAGATCACTACCGCCGCCGTCGGCCGCGGTTTTGTCTTTGACGGGCTCAAGCTGGGGCTGCTGACGGAGGCGGACCTGCTCGGGAAAAACTCGGTCAGCTCGACCCGCGATATGCGCAGGCTGCCGTCCAGACGCCGCAATGCCGTGGATCCGCTGCAGCTGCGTGCGGGTGATTTTGTGGTTCATGAACAACACGGCGTGGGTAAATTCGTCGAGCTGATGCAGCGGAAGGTTTCCACCAGCGCAAGCGGGGGAGCTGGGCTGCGCGAGTACCTGGTGCTCGAATATGCGCCCGCCAAGCGCGGTGGGCCCGGGGACAGGCTCTTCGTTCCGACCGATCAGCTGGACCAGATCACTGCTTATGTGGGCGGCGATGCACCGGCGCTGAGCAAAATGGGCGGCTCGGACTGGGCCAGCACCAAGAACAAGGCGCGTAAGGCGGTCAAGGAAATTGCCGGCGAGCTGATCCGGCTGTATTCGGCCCGGATGGCGACCCGCGGGCATGCCTTCGGTCCGGATACGCCGTGGCAGCGCGAGCTGGAGGAGGCGTTTCCCTATGTGGAAACCCCGGACCAGCTGACCACGATCAATGAGGTCAAAGCGGATATGGAAAAGGAAGTCCCGATGGACCGACTGGTGTCCGGCGATGTGGGCTACGGGAAGACCGAGATCGCGGTCCGGGCGGCGTTCAAGGCGGTGCAGGATGGCAAGCAGGTGGCGATGCTGGTGCCGACCACGTTGCTGGCGCAGCAGCACCTGGAGACTTTCGGCGAGCGGTTCTCCGGTTTCCCGGTGCGGATTAAGCCGCTGTCGCGTTTCCAGACGGCGAAGGAAAGCAAGGAAACCGTTGAAGGTCTGCGCAGCGGAGCCGTGGACGTGGTGATTGGCACGCATCGGTTGCTCTCCAAAGAGGTGCAGTTCAAAGACCTGGGCCTGGTCATTGTGGATGAGGAACAGCGCTTCGGGGTGGAACACAAGGAGGAGCTCAAGAAGATGCGCACCAACGTGGACGTATTGGCGATGAGCGCGACGCCGATTCCCCGCACACTGGAGATGTCGCTGACCGGGATCAGGGAAACATCTACGCTGGCCACGCCCCCGGAGGAGCGGCATCCGGTGCTGACCTATGTGGGGGCGTATACGGACAAGCAGGCCTCGGCGGCGATCCGGCGTGAGCTGATGCGCGAGGGGCAGGTGTTCTTTGTGCATAACCGGGTTTCCTCTATTGAACGCACGGCCGCGCATCTGAAGGAGCTGGTGCCGGAAGCACGCGTGGCTGTGGCGCACGGGCAGATGAGTGAGTCCCGGCTGGAACAGATCATTGTGGACTTCTGGGAGAAGCGCTTTGATGTGCTGGTCTGCACCACGATCATTGAGACCGGTCTGGACATTTCCAATGCCAATACGCTCATCGTGGACCGGGCGGATAACTTCGGCCTCTCCCAGCTGCACCAGCTCCGCGGCCGGGTGGGCCGCGGACGCGAGCGTGCCTACGCGTATTTCCTCTACCCGTTCGACAAACCGCTGGGTGAGGTGGCGCTGGAGCGGCTCAAGGCCGTCGCCGCGCACAATGAACTGGGTGCCGGTATGGCGCTGGCGCTCAAGGACCTGGAAATCCGCGGTGCGGGCAATCTGCTGGGTGGGGAGCAGTCCGGGCATATTCAGGGTGTGGGCTTTGACCTATACATCCGCCTCGTGGGCGAAGCGGTGGCGGACTACCGAGGCGAGTCTGAGGAACGTCCGGCGGAAATGAAGATTGAACTGCCCGTCAATGCACACCTGCCGCACGATTATGTTCCGGGGGAGCGGCTTCGACTGGAGGCCTACCGAAAATTGGCGGCGGCGGCCACGGAGGACGCGATCAAGGAAGTACTGGCGGAGCTCACCGACCGGTATGGGGAGCCGCCGGCAGCGGCACTGAACCTGATCGCCGTCGCCCGTTTCCGCGT
This sequence comes from Arthrobacter terrae, assembly GCF_015708085.1. Lineage (GTDB taxonomy): Bacteria > Actinomycetota > Actinomycetes > Actinomycetales > Micrococcaceae > Arthrobacter_M > Arthrobacter_M terrae. Next base: position 112,151 of record NZ_JADNYM010000003.1, read on the forward strand.
CGCTGCGCGTGCCGCGGGGCTGACGGACGTCGCGCTGCAGGGTAATTTTATTAAGTTTGCGCCTGCTCGGCTGCCCGAGTCGAAGCTGATGCGGCTGCAGCGGATGTACCCGGGGGCCATGGTCAAGAATGCGCTCGATTCCGTGTTGATCCCGAAGCCGAAGACGGCGCGGATCGGTGGCCGCGACCTCGCAGACGCCGAGGTCCTGGCCTGGGCACAGGGTGTACTGGACGCAATTTTCACCGAATAACTAACGGTCCAGCCTCGCTGACGCACGCCTGACACCGAAGGGAACGGGTTTAGCCGGATTGCCGGCCCAGCGCTTCTACAACAGCTGACCGGGTGAACATCCTTTTCACGGACGCGGCAGGGAGGGGCTGTCGGTATGGGCCCGCTGCAGACAGGTCCCCATCAAAGGGGTAAATCGGCTATTTGGCACCCGAGTCGGATTTGTTCAGCCAGGTCAGGGGGATGACCAGTCCCACGAAGCACAGCCCCAGTGCGATTGCCATCGGCCACGCGTTGGACAGTGACAGGAATGACATGGCGAAGATGCCGCCGACGAAGATCACGAAGAAAATGGCGAAGAGAATAATGCTCTGCACGAGGTTATTCTCACGCTCTTGCGCACGGTTGGACATGTTTCCTCCTGGCCCCCGAGGGGGTGTGATGTGGGGCGCCGGCTGCACGCCTAACGGTTCTGCCTGAAAGCTTAGTACGATCCCGCGCGATGGCTGTCATCGGTCACCGGATCCGCTGCCGTGCCGTCGGTTTCCTCGCGGATAATCGCGATTCCGGCGCTGGCTCCGATTCGGGTTGCCCCGGCGTCGATCATGGCACGGGCATCGGCCAGCGTGCGGATTCCGCCGGAGGCCTTAACTCCCAGACCAGGTCCGACGGCGGCACGCATCAGCGACACGTCCTGCACCGTTGCTCCGCCGCCGTTGAACCCCGTTGACGTCTTGACAAAGTCCGCCCCGGCTTCGACGGCGGCCTCGCAGGCCAGCCGCTTTTCGTCGTCAGTGAGAAGGAACGTTTCGATAATCACCTTCAGGATGGAATCACCGATGTGCACCTCTTCGGCGACGGCGGAAATGTCCTCCACTAAAGCGCCCCGGTCCAACGCACGCGCCGCGGCGATGTTAATCACCATGTCGATTTCGTCCGCGCCATCAAGGACGGCGCCCCGGGCCTCATACGTCTTGACATCCGTAGGGGTGGCACCAAGCGGGAAACCAATCACCGAACAGGTCAGCACCCCGCTGCCCTTGAGCGCGTTATGCACGGTTTTGACCCAGATCGGATTGACGCAGACTGATTTAAAGTTGTGGGCCACAGCTTCGGCACAGATCCTGAGCACATCCGCCTCGCTGGCATCGGGCTTGAGGAGTGTGTGGTCAATGTACCGTGCCAGTTCCGGGCGGGGGGTGCTGGCCGAGGTGCCGGGCAGAGAGGTCAAGAGGAGCCTTTCCAAAAGTCAGACATGGGGAATCAGTTAGCTCAATGTTCCCACAACGCACCGGCACACCCGGTGCCAGCCGACGGGCGGGCCGCCGTCAACCGACCAGCAGGATGCCGATCAGGGACGTACCCGCCACCAGCACAGTGGAGGCCGCGGCGAGCGCGAAGGGTTTGAGGCCAACGGTTCTGAGTGATTTCAGGTGCACGCCGGTCCCCAGGGCGAACATGGCGGCGGCGAGCAGCGCTGTTTGGCCCACCTGCGCCACGTCTAGGACTGCACCGGGGATTATTCCAGTGGAGCGGATGAGCATCAGCACAATGAAGCCAAGCACGAACAGCGGCATGACGGGAGGCCTGCGTAATGTGCTGTCCGTGCCGCTCATGGACCGGCGCCGGCGGATGCTGATGACGGCCATGACGGGAGCAAGCATGAGAATCCGCGCCAGTTTTACGATGACCGCTACGCCAAGGGCAGCCCCGCCAAGAGCACCGCCCGCCGCCACTACTTGGGCGATCTCATGGATGGAGCCACCTGCCCACATCCCGCCCTGCTGCCCGGACAGTCCCAGCAGCCCCGCGGCGAACGGTATGAAGGGGATCATCAGCGTGCCGAAAATCACCACCAGGGCAATAGCGGTGATGACCTCCTGCTCATCCTCGGTCTCGATCACGCCGTCCACCGCTGCGACGGCAGCCGCGCCGCAGATCGAGAATCCGCAGGCAATGAGCAGGCGTTGGGTGGGGGTAATTCCCATCCATTTTCCCAACAGGAGTGTGCCGAGGATACCGATGCCGACAATGCCGACCACCACCAGAATCATTCCCGCTCCGAGCCCCAGGATGTCCCCGAGCAGGAGCTGCAGACCTAAGAGGACGACGCCGGCGCGCAGCAGGGTTTTAGCGGCGACCTTGAATCCCGGGTCCAAGACAGCCGGAAGCCGGATGAGGTTGCGCAGCACGGCGCCCAGAACGATCGCGATCAGCAACACACTCACCGTGGGAATCAGCCGTCCAATGGCCAGCGCGGCCAGCACGGCGATGGCGCATACGCTTAGCCCGGGCGCCACGGCGTGGAGCCGGCGGTAACTTGCTTTTGTTGCTCCTGGTGCCGGAGTTGTTATGGCCGTTGCCTCCGGCGGGTTCGTTGTTTTTGTCGTCTCAGTTGTATCCACGTAGTCGATGCTGCCAGCAGCCCGGCTGAGCCGGTAGACGCCAATAAGGCATGGCGCTATATCATATTGATATGAGCATGGAATGGCCCGATCTTGCTGTTTTGGAACTGCTGGTGGCGGTTTCCGAACAGGGCAGTCTGAGTTCTGCGGCCCGCGCCGTCAAGATGGCGCAACCAAATGCGAGCAGGTCTCTGACGCGGCTGGAGCGATCGCTCGGCGTGATTCTGCTGGATAGGCGACCGGGTGGTTCCCGGCTTACGGTCGAGGGCGCCGTTGTGGTTGACTGGGCGCGTCCGGCCCTGGAGCGGGCCCGCGAACTAATGTCCGCCGCGCAGTCGCTGCAGTCGCAGCGTGAATCCAACCTGATGGTTGCAGCGAGCATGACAGTGGCCGAGTACCTGATGCCGCGCTGGCTGGCGGATCTGAAACGGGCTGATCCGGAACTGAGAGTCACCTTGTCGGTGCATAATTCCAAGCGGGTATTCGACTTGGTGGCCGATGGCTCGGCCGACGTTGGCTTCGTGGAAACGCCACGGCTGCCCGCCGGACTGCACCGGCTGAAGGTTGGCGCGGATCGACTGGCGGTGGTGGTGCCGCCGGAGCACCCGTGGGCGGCCGCGGGGAAAATACTGACACCCCAGGAGCTGGCCTCCACTGCGCTGGTGGTACGCGAGAGGGGTTCAGGGACCCGCAGCACCTTGGACCGGGCGCTGAAGGACTACCAACCCGCTCCGCCGACCTTGGAACTGAGCAGCAACGCCGCCGTTCGGGTGAGTGTCACAGCCGGTGCCGGCCCAGCCGTTCTCAGTATCTTCGCCGTCCGCCCCTGGCTGGAAAGCGGGGCTCTGGTGGAAGTACCGGTGCCCCAATTGCCGCTGGAGCGCCGCATGCACGCCGTATGGAAAGGGCCTCGCGTCCTGAGCGGGCCGGCGGGGGACCTGGTCACCGCAGCAGGGCGCGGGGAACGCAGTGCACGGAAGCCAGCGCAGGTGGAATGACGCCCGGCGCATGCCTCACTGTGCGCCGGGCGTCATTTCCGCAGCTCAGAGCTCAGAGCGCAGAGATCAGAGCTTAGAGATCAGAGACCCAGGGCCGCGCGGACGTCGGCGAGCGTAGCGTCGAGGGCGGCACGGGCACGTAGCCGGGCGTCCGGAAGGTCCGCCGCAACGCTGACGGGAACAATAACTTCCAGATAGCACTTCAGCTTGGGCTCGGTTCCGCTGGGCCGGATAATCACGCGGCTGCCGTCCACGGTGCGGAACAGCAGACCGTCCGTGGGCGGCAGGGTAGCGGAGCCTTCAGCCAGATCCGTAAAAGTTTCGACGCTGGATCCGCCAAGGCTTGTCGGCGGGTGCTGACGAAGGGATGCCATCATGGTGGTGAGCTGCGTCAGATCCGCAACGCGAAGACTGAGCTGGTCACCGGCGTGCAGGCCGTGGGCCAGGGCAAAGTCATCGAGAGTGTCGAAAATACTCCTGCCGCGGGCTTTCGCCTCGGCTGCGAGCTCAGCGATGAGCAGTGCCGCGGAGATGCCGTCTTTATCCCGAACGATTTCCGGCGCAATGCAGTAGCCCAAGGCCTCTTCGTAGCCGTAGCTCAGCCCCGGTACGCGGGAAATCCATTTGAATCCGGTTAGTGTTTGCGTGTGCTCGAGGCCGTGCGAGGCTGCAATACGCGCGAGCAGCCGGGAGGAGACAATGGAGTTGGCGAAGACAGCGGGGTGGTCGGCGGTACCGGTTTGGCCCGCGGCACCGGGCGCGACGGCGGCACCGGGCCTGCCGCCGTCGTCCACCGCAACAGTGCCCAAAGACTTAGGCGTGCCGGCAGTCCTACCAGCAAGCCGCCGCGCCAAATGACTGCCGAGCAGCGCTCCCACCTCATCGCCGCGCAACATCCGCCAAGTGCCGGCGGAGGGGTCCAGCGCAGCTACGGCGGCCCGGTCCGCATCGGGGTCATTGGCCAAGACGATGTCCGCCCCCTCATCCCGTGCCAGCGCCACGGCCAGATCCAAGGCGCCGGGTTCCTCCGGATTGGGGAATGCGACCGTGGGGAAGTCCGGATCGGGCCCTTCCTGCTGCTGTACTACGGCAATATTCTCGAAGCCGGCTCCGCGCAGCACTCCGACGGCGGTTTCCCCACCCACGCCGTGCATCGGAGTGTAGACGATCTTCACATCGCGGGAGGGGAAGGCAAGCGGATCCGCTAGGGAGCGAACAGCGTCCTGGTACCCAACGGTGAAATCTGCCCCGACCATGGTCCAGCCTGCAGTGGCCAGTTCTATGCTGGCCGGCTCACCGACGGCGGCAATTTCTGCAGCGATCATAGCGTCGAAGGGAGCGACAATCTGTGCGCCCTGCCCGGCGTCCGTCACGGTCCGGCCGCCGAGGTACACCTTGTAGCCATTGTCCAGCGCCGGATTGTGGCTGGCCGTCACCATGACGCCGGCGTCGCAATTGAGCTTCCGGACGGCGTAGGCGAGCACTGGGGTCGGCAGTGCAGCAGGCAGCAGAAAGGTCTCGATTCCGGCGGCGGTGAGGATGGCGGCACTCTCGGCGGCGAAAACCTGCGAATTGTGCCGTGCATCGAAGCCGACGACGGCGCGTGGCCGGTAATTGGGCTCCCGTTCAGCACGGGTTGCAGGCTGGTCGGAAGGCTCTCCCACGGGCATGTCCCTGGGGCTGTTGGCGCTCGCCTTCAGCAGGAATGCGGCGAGCCCGGCGGCGGCCCGGCGGACGACGACGCGGTTCATCCGGTTCGGCCCCGGGCCCATGGCAGCGCGCAGGCCCGCCGTACCGAACTGGAGGCTGCCGCTGAAGCTGTCTGTGAGTTCCCGCTGGGCAGCGTCCTGAGTCATCCCCGCACCAGCCGCACCGTCGATCGCAGCGCCGGCCGGACCGTTGCCGTCGGCGGCTTCCCTTCCGCCGTCGGTACTGACGCGCCCGCTCCCGCCGGCCACAGCGCCCTTGACGCCGGTACCCCCGGCCAGGGTTATCAGCGCTCTTAGCTGGGCGGCGGTCACCGGGTCCGGGTCCTGATCGGCCCAGACTCGGGCGCAGTGCAGCAGCGGCTGGAGTTCGGTGTCCGGAAGCGTCATAGGTCCAACATATCGCGGCCCAGGACACGGCCCGTCCCACGCAGTAGCGATGCTGCGAAAGCTGCGCAGACATCGGTGCCAACGTTGCGCAGGATGCACTCCTGCGCAACGTTGAAACCCTCTGATGCGGCGAACGGTCCGCCCGCGAACGATCCGCGCCACGAAGCTGCGTCTACAGCCGGGCGATGATGTCCGCCAGCAGCCGGGAGATCCGCGGCCCGGCCGCCTGGCCCGCAGCGAGGACCTCCGCGTGGCTCAGCGGATCGGGGCTGATTCCGGCGGCCAGGTTGGTGACCAGTGAAATTCCGAAGACCTCCATACCTGCATGTCGTGCGGCGATCGCCTCGAGAGCGGTGGACATTCCCACCAGATCGGCGCCAATCCGCTTGGCGTACTGCACCTCGGCAGGCGTCTCATAATGCGGACCGGTGAATTGCGCATACACGCCTTCGTCCAGCCCGGGATCGACCTCATGGGCCACGGCCCGCAGCCGGGCGGAATAAAGATCGGTCAGATCCACGAATGTGGCACCCTCCAAGGGGGAGGCCGCCGTGAGGTTGATGTGGTCGCGGATCAGCACCGGAGTGCCCGGTGTCCATGCCTCATTCAGGCCACCGCAGCCGTTGGTCAGCACCAACGTCCCCGCCCCGCATGCAGCGGCGGTCCGCACGCCGTGCACGACGGCGCGTACGCCCTTTCCTTCATAGAAATGAGTTCGGGCTCCGAGCACCAATGCGCGTTTCCCCGCAGTGGTCAGCACCGACCGGACGGTTCCGACATGGCCTTGGACGGCCGGCGCCGAGAAGCCCGGAATATCCGTGGCATTGAGCGTGGCCGTAGTTTCGCCAATCAGCTCCGCGGCTTCGCCCCAACCGGAGCCGAGCACCAAGGCGATATCGTGGCTTTCCACGCCGGTGTGTTCTGCGATGTAGGCGGCGGCCGCTGCCGCCAATGCGATCGGGTCGGTCAGTGTGGAAGCGGTGGAAACGGCAGCGTTTTCACCGCTGGGTGAAGAATCAGATGTGTGCATTGGAATAACTTACCGAACTTGGTGCCGATGGAGGCGATAAGCGAGAATGGATGACTGTGACCAGCCATAATCTCTTCTCCACTCAGTCCGCTCCGAGCATCGCGATCCTGGGCGGCGGTCCGGGCGGGTACGAGGCAGCGATTGTTGCCGCCTCCTTGGGCGCTCAGGTGACTATAGTGGAGCGGGCCGGACTTGGCGGCGCTGCGGTGCTGACCGACGTCGTCCCGTCAAAAACACTCATTGCGACGGCGGATGCGATGACGCGTATGACGGACGCCGCGGCACTTGGCGTCCGCTTTGACGTGGGCGACGGCGACGGCGACGGCGACGGCGACGGCGTTCCGCTGATGAGCGCAGACCTCAAGGCGGTCAATGAGCGCGTAATGCGTCTGGCGGGCAAACAATCCGCCGATATTCATGCCGGTCTGGAACGGGTGGGCGTGCGGATTATTCTGGGCACGGGGCGCCTGTTGAACAATAATACGATCGAAGCGACCGTTGGCGAGGGAGCCGGCGCGAGTACCGAAACGGTCACGGCGGACGCGATATTGGTCTCCGTCGGCGCTCATCCTCGGGAGCTGCCGACGGCGAAACCCGACGGCGAACGAATCCTGAACTGGACCCAGCTGTACAACCTTCAGGAGGTGCCGCCGGAACTGATCGTCGTGGGATCCGGGGTGACGGGCGCCGAATTCGCCTCGGCCTACAACGGGCTGGGATCCAAGGTGACGCTGATTTCCAGCCGCGACCAGGTCCTCCCGGGAGAAGATTCGGACGCCGCTCAGGTGCTGGAGGATGTCTTCGCACGCCGCGGCATGACGGTGCTTTCGCGCTCCCGGGCCGCCGCCGTCGACCGCACCGAGGACGGCGTCGTCGTGACGCTCAGCGACGGACGCGAGGTGACCGGCAGCCACTGTCTGGTGTGCGTGGGCTCCATCCCGAATACCGCGGGGATCGGGCTTGAGGAGGCCGGCGTCGCGCTCACCGAGAGCGGCCACATTAAGGTCGACGGCGTCTCCCGGACAACGGCGTCAAACGTCTACGCGGCGGGCGACTGCACCGGCGTTTTCGCCCTGGCATCGGTCGCGGCCATGCAGGGACGGATCGCCGTGGCGCATCTGCTGGGCGATGGGGTGCGGCCGCTGAAGCTGCTGCAGGTTTCCTCCAATATCTTCACCTCGCCGGAAATTGCCTCCGTGGGCGTGTCCGAGGCGGATCTGGCATCCGGGAAGTATCAGGGGGATGTGATCACGCTGTCGCTGCGCACGAATGCCCGGGCGAAGATACGTAATTTCAAGGACGGCTTTGTGAAAATCATTGCGCGCAAGGGATCCGGGACGGTCATCGGCGGGGTGGTGGTGGCCCACGGAGCGTCCGAACTGATCTTTCCGATCGCGCTGGCGGTCACGCAAAAGCTGCACGTGGACGATGTTGCCAGCACGTTCACGGTTTACCCCTCGCTCAGCGGGTCCATTTCCGAGGCCGCGCGGCGCCTGCACGTGCACATGTAGGGATTGCGCACCTTACCGTCCGGGGGATGCCGTGCAGATGGACGGGTGCCGTGGAAATTTCGATGGCATCCGTCCATTTGACCGGCAAAACAGGATCCGGCGCCGGAGGATAAACGAGGATCCCGACGCGGGGGTTAGCCGTTATCTCCATCCGGAGCGTGGAGCGGCCCCTCGGCAGCGACCGCGCGGGAGGCAGCGCGCAACTTTTCCGCAGCCGCTTTCTCCTGTCCAAGGTTCTGCTCAAAGATCGAGACCAGCTCCACATTGCCCGCGGCCTGGGCCGCGGCTATCAGCGTTTCGTAAACCGCAATCTCGTAGTGCTCCGTTTCCAAGGCGCCGGCCAGGATCACTTGGTCCGCCAGTTGTGGAATGGTCTTGCGCAACGTGGTCTTTGCTTCCTTGGCTAGCCCCGCCGTGGTGGGCGAGGGGGAGTCATCAACATCTTCTCCGAGGATGACGAAGGCGCGTTCCAGATTGGCCAGTTGCTGACGGGTTTCTTCGGTATGTTCCTCCAGCAAGGCTTTTAGTTCCACCCGCTGGGCCCTGCTGGTCAGATCCTCCAGCATCTGCAGCGAGTCCCGCTCCATGCTCAGTGCCGAGCCGAGTTTAAAAATGAACAATTCACGGGAGGTGGTGAGCTTCTCGAACATCCTAGGCACCCCCCGAGACTGCTTTGCTGACCTCGTCCGGACCGTTGTACTCACGGTCCGGCATATTGCGCAGTGCCTCAAGCACCGGCTCATCGGCGCCCGAATCTTCAGCCTTACTGACCAGCTGGGCCCGGCTTGCCGGGTAGTCGATACCGCCGAGGAACTTCTGGATCGCAATGGGATTGGGTGAATCGGACATGGTGCTGCCTTTCAGCTGATTTCCACTGATGGGGTGCCCGCGGTTTGCGGGACGTCGGGTGCGGTAGGTCCGGGGGGCGCGGGCGGATCGTCGGGCGGGAAGACGACGTCGAACGCTTCAACCCGCCGGTTGGGGACGGTGGTGGGAGATTCCAGATGCACGGCCCCGGAGGGCAGCAGTGCCGCGCCGCCGCAGACATTCATGACTTTCCATTGTGCGGCCACGTCTTCGCCGGAATGATCCGGCGGTAGCCGCGGCCAGAAGTTGAAGCCACCGCAGGCCAGCAGCGCTCGGCGATCGAAAAGTACGCATCCGCCGACCCACGCGATCCGGTAGGCAAGCCATTCGTCCGGCCCCAGCTTCAGCGAAGCCGCTAAATGCGCCGGATTCGCTGCATTGTGCAAAGGCCAGCGTTGGAAGGCCGGCTCCGTGCGTCGAATGTGTTCCGGCTGGACGGGTCCATCCCAGGGTTCAAAAGTGGCCTGCTCTTCGGGGCGGATGTCAGCCAGGTGGCTCAGGCCCTGAACCGCCATTCCGATGAAACCGCAGCCCAACGATCGCAGAGCATCATCCATTCGGCTCATGGAGCCCGGTTCCAGCCACACATCATTGTCCAGAAACAGCACACGCGGTGCCGTGGTCAGGCCCAGCAGGTATTGCCGGTGTTCGGCCATGCCACGGCGCGGGAGGTGGCGGTAGGTGCGGACGCTGCGCCCCTGCACCTGCAGAACGCGGATCATGGCCGCTACCGCAGGATGCTCCCAGTCCGCGGTGCTATCGCTTTGATCGCTTATGCACACGCCAAACCGGGGACCGTCCTGAGCAGCTAGTCCGGCCAGCACGACAGCCAATTCGGCTGGCCTGCCGCGGGTGGGGATCAGCACAGCTATATCCGGATCTGCAGGTTCCGGTTCGGCTGCCCACTGCGCGGCGGTCCGCCTGCTCATACCGGGTTCCACGCTTATGCGTCGTCCTGGGGCTCTGCGGCCAGGCCAATTGCTTCCTGTACCTCAGGACCGTCGGTGCTGTCCGGGAACGGCTCGGTTTCCCGACCGTCTTCGACGTGGTCCGAATGGCCATCCCGCGTCAGGTTCCGGGCTCCGTGCTTCATTTCGTCGTCGAGCCGTGCGCTGTGTTTATCGCTGCCACGTTCGGTCATGATGCATTCCTCCTCTACCGGCTCCACCGAGCTGAAATGCAAGGCGAAAGCGGTCCTTCAACGCTAACACTAAGTATGCTTGTAAGAGCGTTGTTGGCTGGAAATTTGCGGCGCCAGGGCAAGTCGGAAGGGGATATGAAATGGACCGGAACGAGGCAGGAAAAGATGCGGACCGCGCCCACGGCGAGGCGCCGGCGGAGGGAGCGGACCCGGATGCGCAGGACGGCAGTACCGCGGAAGGGGACGTCCGTCAGCATTCGCAGCAGGCGGCGGAGGGGGACGACGACAACGACAACGGGTCCGACGGCGGCAAAGGACAAGAACCAGCAGCAGATAAGCCGGAGGGCTGACGTCTTAGCGGAGCGGGGGCAGCAGCGAGGATCAAAACAGTCCACATAATGAGACGGCTTATCCACTGAGCGGACATGTGGTTCTAGTATTAGCTTCTGATCCTCGCTCAACGCCGGGCTGCCAACTGGCGCGACCGGCCGCATGAAAGTCGGTTCCATGAGCAGCACCAAGACGGTTTCCGAACCCGTCATTCCCAAGGCAAACACCCGCGGACGGGTTATCCTCGCCAGCCTGGTCGGCACAACCATCGAATTCTACGACTTCTACGTCTATGCCACAGCTGCTGTACTCGTCTTCCCGAAACTGTTCTTCCCGAATGCGGACAGCACCACGCAGCTGCTGAGTTCCTTCGCCATCTTCGGAGTGGCCTTCGTGGCACGCCCTGTCGGATCCGTCTTGTTCGGCCATTTCGGTGACAAGTTCGGCCGAAAGGGCACCTTGGTGGCGTCCCTCCTTACGATGGGGATTGCGACCTTCCTCATCGGCTGCCTCCCGACAGCGATCGTCCCCGGCTGGACGTTCCTGGCACCGGCGATGCTGGTGCTGCTGCGCTTCGCGCAGGGCCTGGCCCTGGGCGGGGAGTGGAGCGGTGCGGCCCTATTGGCCACCGAAAACGCCCCGGCCGGCAAACGCGCCATCTGGGGTACGTTCCCGCAGATGGGCGCGCCGATCGGCTTCATTATTGCCAACGGACTCTTCCTGATCCTGAACCTGACGCTGACCACTGCGCAGTTTGCGGCGTGGGGCTGGCGTATTCCATTCCTGCTCAGCGCCATTATGGTGATCATCGGGCTGTACGTCCGGCTCAAACTGGTGGAAACCCCCGCGTTCCAAAAAGTGCTGGATGAAGGTGAAGTGTCCAAGTTGCCGGTCGGTCGGGTCTTCCGCACCAGCTGGCAGCCGCTGATCCTGGGGACGTTCATCATGTTGGCCACCTATGTGCTGTTCTACCTGATGACTACGTTCACGCTGACGTACGGTACGGCTGCCGCGACGCTGGATGCGGCGAAGGCAGCGGCACTCAAAGCGGGGAAACCGATGTCGCAATCGGCCATCGACGCTTGGGTGCCGGGGCTTGGTTACAGCCGCAACGACTTCCTGCTGATGCTCATTGTGGGAGTGGTATTTTTCGGTATCTTCACGCTGGTGGCCGGACCGCTGGCGGAAAAGTACGGGCGGCGGAAATCGCTGATAGTGATTACGTCGGCTATTTTCGTCTTTGGCTTCACGTTTGTGCCGCTGTTCAGCGCGGGCTTCATTGGCACCCAGGGACTGTTGATCATTGGTTTCATCCTGATGGGACTGACCTTCGGCCCGATGGGTGCGCTGCTGCCGGAACTGTTCCCCACTAACGTCCGCTACACGGGTTCGGCGGTCAGCTACAACCTCTCCAGCGTCCTGGGCGCAGCCGTGGCGCCGTTCATCGCCGTGGCTCTCTGGCAGGGAGCACACGGCAGCACCTTCCTGGTGGGCGTTTACCTCAGCGCGATGGCGGTCCTGACGTTGATCGCGTTGTTCCTGATGAAGGAAACCAAGGATCTGGACTACAACGCGAACGTCAGCTAGCCCCGCCGGCTAGCCCCGCCTAAAAGCCGACGTGTGCGCTTAGTGGAGCTGAAAGTCCGTTTCAGCCCCGCTAAGCGCACCTATCGATGTTAGGTCAGTCCTCGATCGTGGCCAGGACGGCGCCGGCGGCGACCGTGTCGCCCGGGAGAGCGGCGAGACCGGTGACAGTACCGGAGCGGTGCGCGGTAAGCGGCTGTTCCATCTTCATGGCCTCCAGCACCACCATCAGGTCCCCTTCGGCCACAATATCGCCGTCCGCTACGGCCACCTTGACGATGGTTCCCTGCATCGGGGAGGTCAACGAATTACCGTTGGCTGACGCCGGGGTTGAGCTGCGCCGCGCGGACTTCTTCTTTGACTTGCCGTTGGCCGCCGAGGACCCTGCTCCCGAGGACCGGGTGCTGCCAACCAGGGAAGCAGGGAGCACCACCTCCAGCCGTTTGCCGCCCACCTCGACGACGACGCGCTGCCGGTCGTCGTCGTCGCCGGTTCCCGAACCTGTTCCGCCCGGGACAAACGCCGGGATGGTGTTGTTGAATTCGGTTTCGATCCATCTGGTGTGCACGGAGAACGGAAGGCCGTCCGACGGCGCAAAGGCCGGGTCGGCGACGACGGCCCGGTGGAACGGCAGGGCAGTGGGCATGCCGGTAATTTCCATCTCGGCCAGAGCACGTGCGGCGCGCTGCAGCGCCTGCTCACGGGTGGCTCCCGTGACGATTAACTTAGCCAGCAGCGAATCGAAGTTCCCGCCGATCACCTCGCCCGCCTCAATGCCGGCATCAACTCGCACACCGGGGCCGCTGGGCAGCTTCAGCGTTTCGACTGTGCCCGGTGCCGGCATGAAATTCCGGCCCGGGTCCTCGCCGTTGATCCGGAATTCGAAGGCATGGCCGCGGATTGGCGGATCCACGTAGCCCAGTTCCTCGCCGCGGGCCAGTCGGAACTGCTCCCGGACCAGGTCCAGGCCGGACACTTCCTCGGATACCGGATGCTCCACCTGCAGGCGTGTGTTGACTTCCAGAAAGGAAATGGTTCCGTCCATGCCGACCAGGAACTCACAGGTTCCGGCGCCCTGATAATGGGCTTCCTTCAGGATTGCCTTGGACGCTTCGTACAGCCGCGCGTTCTGCCCGGCGCTCAGGAACGGCGCGGGCGCCTCTTCGACCAGCTTTTGGTTGCGGCGCTGCAGTGAGCAGTCGCGGGTGGAAATCACGACGACGTTGCCGGCGGCGTCTGCTAGGCACTGCGTTTCGACGTGGCGGGGGGAGTCCAGGTAACGCTCCACAAAGCACTCACCGCGGCCGAACGCAGCAACGGCCTCGCGGACGGCCGATTCGTAGGCCTCAGGAATTTCGCCGCGGTCACGGACAACCTTTATGCCGCGTCCGCCGCCGCCGTAGGCCGCCTTAATGACCAGCGGCAGACCGAACTCGGCCGCGAAATCCAGTACCTCCTGGGCTGAGCCGACCGGGTCCTTCGTGCCGGGGGCCAGCGGGGCGCCGACCTTCTCAGCGATGTGTCTGGCCCGTACCTTGTCACCGAGGGAAGCAATCGCTTCCGGAGACGGCCCGATCCAGATTAGTCCCGCGTCGATAACGCGGCGGGCAAAATCGGCGTTTTCGGACAGAAAACCATAGCCGGGGTGGATCGCATCGGCGCCGGAGGATGCGGCGGCGTCAAGAATCTTCTCCATGACCAGATAAGATTCCGCGGCGGTGCTGCCGCCCAGGGCGTAGGCCTCGTCAGCCAGCCGGACATGCAGCGCGTTGCGGTCCGGCTCCGCATAGACCGCAACCGACGCGACCCCTTCATCGCGGGCAGCGCGGATGATGCGGACGGCAATCTCCCCGCGGTTGGCAATAAGCACCTTGGTGATGACCTCGGCTGGTGGTGAAATTCTCACACGGGACTCCTTCTATTCCTTTCGGAGCCTAGCGCGGATTTGAGGTTTTAACTCACGCACCATGCCGTTTCTGTGCCGCTGTGCTGAATTTTTTGTAGAGACCCTACAAAAAACCCAATGTGTTCGGATTTGGGTCGTCGTGATCCGAGGTTCCTGCCCCCAACATTGCGAAAGGACACCGTCGGCTGGAATCATGGCCATTATGCCGCCAGCGGACCTGCTGCTTTCCAGCGCCGGCCCGTCCATCACCGGATTTGGAGTTTCTGATCGTCATGACAACCGCAACGCAGGCACTAATGCCGCTGGCAGAGGTATATCAGGATCTGCACCGGAACCCCGAACTTTCGTTCCAGGAGACCCGGACTGCCGGCATCATCGCTGAGCGACTGCGGCACCTTGGCTATGAGACAACCACCGGGGTGGGCGGTACCGGAGTTGTCGGGCTGCTGCGCAATGGCGACGGGCCCACCGCCCTGCTCCGGGCGGATATGGATGCGCTCCCGGTCCTGGAGAAAACCGGGCTTGCCTACGCCAGCACCGTGACAGGGAAGGCCCCGGGCGGAAATGATGTTCCCGTCATGCACGCCTGCGGCCATGACGTGCACGTGACGTGCCTGCTCGGGGCGGCGGGCGTCCTGGCGGCCGAACGCGCGAGCTGGGCCGGAACGCTCATGCTGGTCTTCCAGCCGGCCGAAGAGCTCGCCGGCGGCGCGCAGGCCATGATCGACGACGGCCTGTTCGGACGTTTCGGCGCCCCGGACGTAGTGCTGGGCCAACACGTGGCACCCTTCCCGGCAGGGATGTTGGCGGCACAACCGGGCGTCGCCTTTGCCGCCGCGGATTCTCTGACTATCCGGCTGATCGGCCGCGGTGCCCACGGATCCCGACCCGAGACATCCGTGGACCCGATCGTGCTGGCCGCAGCCACAGTGCTCCGCCTGCAGACCATCGTCTCCCGCGAGGTGGCAGGCAGCGAGGCAGCAGTCCTGACCATCGGAGCCATCCGTGCCGGAACGGCCGGGAACATCATCCCCAAGAGGCCGAACTTAAACTGAGCATCCGCTCGTTCAGCACATCTGTGCGGGAACGGGTCCTGGCGGCAGTGGAACGGATTGTCCGCGGCGAGGCCATCGCGGCGGGAGCTACCACGGATCCGATAATCACCGCCGACGCCGGCTTTCCGGCAGTAGTGAATGATCCGGCGGCGCTGGAACGCACGGTGGCGGCGTTCAACGAAACGTTCGGTGCAGGCCGGGTCGTGGTGCCGGGCCCGGTCACCGGTAGCGAAGACGTGGGCCTGCTCGCCACGGCAGCGGGTGCCCCGCTGGCCTTTTGGCTGCTCGGCGGCGCGGATCCGGCACTGTTCAGCACCGGAGATGCCACAGATCCCGCTTTACGCGCTATTCCTTCTAACCACTCACCGCTTTTCGCGCCGGTCATTGAACCGACGCTCAGCGTGGGAGTGGCGGCATTGGCGGCAGCCGCGAGAGCGTGGCTGCCGCCTCTGCGAGACTGACCAGCTGCAATTGAGCGGGACCGGCTCTGCTGTTGACACATCGGCGACGTGAAGGCGGTGTAGCCGGCTCAGACACTTGCGGAAGAGGCCAGCACAGCGCCGCCCATGCGCGCTAGTGGCGGCCCTGGCCCGTCTGCTCCGGTAGTACCCGGGACCAGCCGAAGTTGGCGCGCAGCACGCGGTTCCATCGGTTCGCCGGCAGCTCCGGGTGCAGCAGAGCAATACCCAGACAGTACTTACTCATACTGACCGGGCGTATTCCCATGGAGGCAAGCGCCTGGTCTGCAGCACCGAAGCCATCCATTGTTTTCGTTTCCACCACCACCAGATCGGGAAGCTTCATCGGCTGGTCCAGACTGCCGAAAACAAGGTCTACGTCGCAGGTCAGCCGCTCCTGGGTTATTGGGTTCACCAGGGTGCCGCGGGTGTAGTTGGTGGCCAGCGACGGTTGCAGGCGGGGCAGGGCCAGCCCGTAGTCGGCGTTAAGCTGCGCGGCCAGAAATTCCTCTGCCGCCGCCGTCAGCCTGGAGCTGTCCTGAAGCTGTCCTGAAGCTGGTAGGGCATCCGGTGTTTGACCGTTTGGCCGCGCTGACCCTTGAATTTCACTTCAAACATGCACAGTCCGCTGTCCACATATGTCCGGGTGCGCACCTTGTATCGCCGCCGTCGTCCTTGGCGGTGTGCGCGGAATTGCTCCAGCTCCGGTGTGTCAAAATATACCGATTCGTACTCGAACACCCGCCGGGGACCGATCTCCAGGGCCCGGAAATCCTTACCGAGCAAAGCTGCCAGCCGGGTGAGCTCGTCGGGGAAAGCAGGAATTTGCGGTCCACCCTGGTCTGCAGAGCCGCCTCGCTCATCACCTCTGCCAGAAGGATCGGCTCGCGTTCGGCCGCCACCGCAGCCAGGCTACCTAATGATTCGGAGCGGAGGTCCTGCCCTGTGCCGGCGGCCTGCGCCAGCGGGGCGGTCCGGGGACTGAGACCTGCGCTCATCGTTTGATCCTCTCCCGCTCGAACAGAAGCCGGGTCGACCGCGGACCAGCGGCGGGGCCGACGGCGCAGAAGGGCGCGCACCTGAAGCGGACATCGACCACAGTGAGGTCACGAACGGTGTCCAGCTCAAGCACCACGGTTCGCAGAATCCTGGCATTCAGCAACACTCCCAGCGCCGCGTGCAGCTGCTGCTCCACCGGGTATGCGGCGTCCAAAGTCACCGTCTGGCGCCGCGTGCCTGCAGCGAACCGTGGATGGTCGGCGAAAAACATGACGATGACCAGAGCCGCAGATACCGCGGGTGAGAACCAGAAAGGATCCGGATGCAGCCCGTTAATCAGTCCGATCGCCAGGGACATGAAGTAGTACGCCACTTCCTCCTGGGTGAGCGTGTCAGAGCGGAGCCGGATGATGGACAGAATACCGAACAGTCCCAGGCCCAATCCCAGGCCGGCATCGTTGCCGGACAGCAGCATCGTCACCGCCATGATGCCGACGTTCAGGGACACATAGGCTAATACCAGATCGCGGCGAAAGTGTCGGCGGAAGTAGACAGCAAAGACCAAAATACTGATGGCCGCAATGTCTGCAGCGGCCGCGAGCCATAGATTGAGCATTGAATCACTCTGCTACCTCAGCGCCGGGTGCGAAGCGGATGGGCCAGAGATAAGTGGACTATAAACTACTCCGGGCCGATAAGCCCATGCGTATTAGTAGGTGCTCGGCGGGTACCGCACCTGTGGCCAACGTGTGGCTTTGCGCCAGGAGTGGTCTGCGGCGGCTTACGTCCAGAATTCGGTGATACCGACGCCGGTGCTGGCGAGCAGTTCCCGCAGGGTGGAAATGGAAAGTCCCACGACCGTGTGGGGGTCTCCATTGATGCCGGTGATGAAAGACCCGCCCAGAGAATCAAGGGTGAATGCCCCGGCCACCTGCAGAGGTTCGCCGGTGGCGATATAAGCGTCGATCTCGGCTTCGGTCATGGCGGCGAAGCGCACTTCAGCGGAGGCTACTGTCCCAATCGTGGCAGCCGAGCCGGCGGAGGCACCCGCGCCGGGGACGCCGTCGTCGGCTGTTTCCCTGTTGTCCACAAGCCAGTGCCCGGTGTGCAGCACCCCTGTTCCACCGCTCATCCTTCGCAGCCGATCGCGCGCGACGGCGGCTTCGTAGGGTTTGCCGTAAGCCTTGCCGTCGAATTCGAAAACCGAATCGCAGCCGAGCACCAGCGCGCCGTCCGCCTCGTCCAGGGCCGCGACGGACTCGGCCTTCGCCCGGGCCAGCAACAAGGCCGTGTCATGAGAATCGGTAATCCCGTAGCGGGCGGTGACCGCGTCCTCGTCGACATCGGAGACCAGCACGCGGTGGGCAATGCCGGCGTTGGAGAGCAATTGGGTGCGGGCAGGGGAAGCGGAGGCCAAAATGAGGCGTAGATCGGTCATGCACTCAAGCCTAAACTGGACCGGGAGCAGCAAAGAATGACCGAGGTGAGTGTCATGGTTCGGAATCCGAATTCCGCAGGCCCGAAAATCCCGCGCTGATTTACCTCAGGGCGAGTCGATCAGGCGGGACCTGATCAGGAAGCGGACACCCTCGGGTGCCTCGACCGAGAATCCGCTGCCGCGGCCGGGCACCACGTCCACGGTCAAATGCGTGTGGCTCCAGTTCTTGAACTGCTCCCCGGACATCCAGAACTCCAGGGGTTTGCTGACCGGGGGCTCCGCCAGCTCAAAGCGGCCCAGCAGCACGTCCTGGTCCCCGGTCAGGAATTCGCCGGCCGGGAAGCACATCGGCGAGGAACCATCGCAGCAACCGCCCGACTGATGGAACATCAGCGGCCCGTGCCGCTGCCATAAAAGCAGCAGAAGGTCCACGGCGGCGGCCGTCAGCGCCACGCGGGATTCAGTCTCCGCGGGGAGCGTAATACTGGCGTCGAGCAGCGCAGCGGCCATCGTCGTCGTCCTTCCTATTTTTGAACTGCAGCGAATCGTTTGCGGCGGGAAGAATGGCCTAGAAGAAGCCGAGCTTGTTTTCCGAGTAGCTCACCAGCAGGTTCTTGGTCTGCTGGTAGTGATCGAGCATCATGGCGTGGTTTTCGCGTCCGATGCCGGAGGACTTATAGCCGCCGAAGGCCGCGCCCGCGGGGTAGGCGTGGTAGTTGTTCACCCAGACCCGTCCGGCCTGGATTTCCCGGCCGGCGCGGTACGCTACGTTGCCGTTGCGGGACCAGACGCCGGCACCGAGTCCGTAGAGCGTGTCATTGGCGATGTGCATGGCGTCGGCGTAGTCGTCGAACCGCGCCACCGAGACCACCGGGCCGAAGATCTCCTCCTGGAAGATCCGCATGTTGTTGGTGCCCTCGAAGATTGTCGGCTGGATGTAATAACCCCCGGCCAGATCGCCATCGAGCTCCGCGCGCGCTCCGCCGGTGAGCAGCTTAGCGCCCTCCTGCCTGCCGATGTCCAGATACGAGAGGATCTTCTCCAGCTGGTCGTTGGAAGCCTGGGCGCCGAGCTGCGTGTTCGTATCAAGCGGGTTGCCCTGGATGATTTTCTCCGTCCGGGCAATTGCATCCGCCATGAACGAATCATAGATGGACCCCTGGACCAAGGCACGGGAAGGGCAGGTGCAGACCTCGCCCTGATTGAAGGCGAAGAGGGTGAAGCCTTCCAGCGCCTTATCGTAGAAGGCATCATTGGCCGCGGCGACATCGGCGAAGAAGATGTTCGGGCTCTTGCCGCCCAGCTCCAGTGTGACCGGAATCAGATTCTGGCTGGCGTACTGGCTGATCAGCCGGCCCGTTGTGGTCTCGCCGGTGAAGGCGATCTTGCGGACCCGCGGGCTGGATGCCAGCGGTTTCCCGGCCTCCACGCCGAAGCCGTTGACCACGTTCAGGACGCCGGCGGGCAGCAGATCGCCGATCAGTTCCATCAGCACCAGAATCGACGTCGGCGTCTGTTCCGCTGGTTTAAGCACGACGGCGTTGCCGGCCGCCAGCGCGGGGGCCAGCTTCCAGACGGCCATCAGAATAGGGAAGTTCCAAGGGATGATCTGCCCGACCACGCCGAGTGGCTCGTGATAATGGTAGGCCGTCGTGTCGTCGTCGAGCTGGGAAAGCCGGCCTTCCTGTGCGCGCACGGCGCTGGCAAAGTAGCGGAAATGATCCGCGGCCAGCGGGATGTCTGCGGCAAGGCATTCGCGGATCGGTTTACCGTTGTCCCAGGTCTCCGCGACCGCGAGGAGTTCCAGGTTCTCGTCAATCCGATCTGCGATTTTGTTCAGCACCGCGGCACGTTCGGCCACCGGCGTTTTTCCCCATGACGGGGCGATCTTGTGGGCGGCATCAAGGGCCAGCTCGATGTCTTCGGCGGTGCCGCGGGCCACCTCGCAGAAGGCCTTGCCGGTGACGGGGGAGATGTTCTCGAAATACTGGCCCTTCACCGGGGCCACCCATTCGCCGCCGATCCAATTCTCATACCTGTCCTTGAACGTGACCTTTGCATCGGGCTGTCCGGGCTGGGCGTAAACGGTCATGGTGTGCTCCTTATTTGCGCGGTCGTATCTGCGCAGTCAAGCGGACGTCGTCGTCCTTGCTGCACAGCGTAGGCCAGGACAGGTTGCAGTGCAGTTGCAATACTGGTGCACGGCAGCTTTCGGGGCAGCGTGTGGTCCTCAGCCGGCTTCGGCGCGCAGCCGTTCCAAATGGGCGACGACGGCGGCCCGCCTGGGGGAGCGGGCTGGAAGGAGGCGCAGCGCAGTGTGCCACGCCTCGCCGTCGTCCCTGGCTTCCGGTAGCTGAAGGTACTGCAGGATTACGTCCGGGCCCGCGTCGGTGAGGATTGCATCGCGCAGCAGGCCACTGACTGAGCGGCGCAGATCGACAATAGCTGGTGCCTCGGAGCGCGGCATGACCTCCCCCCGGTAGATGCTCAGGGCCAGACGGTGAGCCCCCCGGTCCAAGTGGGTCAGCACCTGCTGGGCATCCACGGCCACCTCGGTGGGCAGCAGGTAGGGGCGTGACTTCGGCACCAGGGCCTCGCAATGCCCCCGCAGCAACCGCCGCAGCCGGACCAGCTCAGCACGTACTGTGGGCACCGAAGCACGCTCCGGATAGACCATGGCGGCGAGTTCCTCGGCGGACAGACCACGCGGGTGCAGGGCCAGTAGGGTGAGGATTTCCGTATGGCGTTCACTCAGCGTAACGGTGCGGCCGGCCACATGCAGCAGCCCGTGGTCGCGGCCAAGGATCTGCAGACTAATCCGGTGTGGCGCTGCGGCCACAGGTGCAATTACGGTGCCCCGGTGCGTGGCGGCCCGTGGGGCGCTCATGCGCTGTTCCAGCCGCAGGACCTGCAGCTGCGCCCGCGCAGCTGCCACCGTCGCGTTCATTAGTGCAAGCGTGTGCCCGGCGACGGCCTCGGTGCCGCCAGTGATGTCCAGAATCCCCAGGACGGAGCCGGTGTCCGGGTCATGCACGGGGACGGCGGTGCAGCTCCATGAATGCACTCCCGGATTGAAGTGCTCGGCCCCGGCGATCTGGATACTCCGCTTCGTTGCCACGCTGGTGCCGGGAGCGCTGGTCCCTACCGCAGCCTCGGACCAGTCGGCCCCCGCGATGAAGTTGATCCGGGAAGCCTTGACTTGGGCTGCGGCGTCCCCCTGCACCCAGAGCAACCTGCCGTGCTGATCGCCGACGGCAACCAGAAGACCGGTATCACGGCTTGGCTGGACCAGGAGCTGGGCAATGACGGGAAGGACAGCGTGCAGCGGGTGGCTTCGTCGGTAGTCATCGAGCTCATCGTCCTCCCACAGCAGCGCTGGCCGGATGGAAGCGGGATGAGCGACGTGATGTAAAGACCGCTCCCATGACTCGCGTACTTCCGGCCGCAGCCCCCCGGCCGGAAGAGAGCCGGCCTGAGGGGAGCCGGGCGCGGCTTGGCAAAGATTTTCATGCGCGGTGAACGCTCCGTCTTGGATGGCAGCCGGGCTGAACGGGCGGCGATGTGGTTCCATTTACGGTTTCAGGGGCCCGTCGGCGGTGTTCGTGGTTCGCCGCGGTAGGTTCCAAAAGTCCAGTGGTTTCCTTCGGTGTCGCTGGCCGAGAATTCCATGCTGCCGTATTCCGTTTGCACCGGCTCCGTCACCGTCAGGCCGCCGCGGTCCAGGAGCCGCCGGTGCAGGGACGGGATATCCGAGCACACCACGTAGGCGGCAAAGGTACCCGGTTCCAGGGTGAACGGGCCCTGCGGTTTATGGCTGCCCGCCATGATGCCCCCGCCCTCGGGCCAATCCAATTGCGCATGCGCCACCGCTTCACCGTCCATATAAACGGCCGTCTTAAGGAACCCGAAGCAATCCACCAGGTAGTCAATGAGGGCTACGGCATCGCGGGCCTGAAGGGCCGGCCATACATTCGGGGCAGGGACGGCCGCCGACAGATTTCCGCCCACTTGGGTTTCAGACATGTCCCTAGTATCCGCCGCAGCCGCCCTGTTGGCTAGGGCTGCATGCGGCGCCGGTTAGGTATTCACTTCGCAACCGGTGGTGGTGCTTCAGTTATAGGTGGGACAGCTGACGCCGCTTTTGAGGGCCAACGCCGGGTCACCTGCCGCGAAGTGCACAACAGATGGTCAAGCGAGTCAGGAACGCCTGCCCATGCCCACCAAATCGGAGGATGGATTGCCTGTAGTCCCGCCTGTAGTCCCGCCCGGAACCGCCGCCGCTTCGGAGGCCGCGGTGTTGGTGCCCAGCGGGGATTTCTCCAGGTTGGCGCCCTCAACATCCACATCCGGCAGGATTTTGTCCAACCAGCGCGGGATCCACCAGGCACTCCTGCCGAGCAGGTACATGGCCGCCGGAATGATGGTCATCCGGACCACAAAGGCGTCCAGCAGTACCCCGAAGGCCATCGCGAAGCCCAGCGGCCGGACCATGGTCAGGTGGCTGAAGATGAAACCGGCGAAGACACTGGTCATGATGATGGCCGCAGCCACCACCACGCGGGCGGCGTGGCTGAAACCGGTCCGCACTGCCGCTTTGGCGCTCTGGCCGTGGACGTAGGCCTCGCGCATACCGGAAACAATGAACACCTGGTAGTCCATGGCCAGGCCGAAGAGCACGCCGATCAAAATGATCGGCAGGAAGCTCAGCACGGCCCCCGGATTGGGTACGTCGAAGATGGCACTGAGCCAGCCCCACTGGTACACGGCCACCACGCCTCCGAACGCCGCGGCGAGGGAGAGCAGGAAGCCTGCGGTGGCAAGAATCGGTACCAGGATGGAGCGGAAGACCAGGAGCAAGAGCACCAGCGAGAGGCCGACGACGACGACCAGATACAGCGGCAGGGCGGCACCGAGCTTGTTGGAGACGTCTACGTTGGCAGCCGTCTGCCCGGTCAGCCCGAGCGTAACGCCCGTATCCTTGGTGATCTGGGCGCCCTTGGCCCGCAGATCGGCGATGACCTGGACTGTGCTGGCGCTGGCGGGCCCCTCCGTGGGAACGACCTGGAACACCGCGGTCCGGCGGTTCTCGCTCAGGGCAGCAGGCACCGCCGCGACGACATTCGGGACTGTCCGCAGCTCATCGGCCACCTTCAGCTCCAGCGCCTGGGCATCGTTGGCGCTTAAGCCCGCCGGCAGGGAGCCGACGGCGATGATGGGACCGTTGATGCCCTCGCCAAAGTTCTTCCCGGTCAGCTGGTAGGCCTGATAGGCGCTGGAATCTACTGGCTCCGAGGCGCCATCCGGCAGTGCCAGACGAAGGCCCGCAGCCGGGACGGCGATAATGCCGAGCGCGACGACGGCCGTGACGAGGGTGAGGACGGGGTGCCGGGTGACGAAACCGCCCCAGCCCTTGCCGCTCTTAGCCGTCTCCGCAGCGGCGCCGTCCGTCGCGACGTGTTTTCCATGCTTGGCCGTGGTCTTGGCCCAGGCACGTTTGGAGATCAGCCTGGGACCAATCAGGCCCAGCAGTGCCGGCGTGAGGGTCAAGGCGACGATGACCGCAACGGCGACGGTGGCCGCGGCTGCGACACCCATCACGCCCAGGAACGGCAGCCCGGAGACGGTCAAAGCGGAGAGCGCAATGACAACCGTCAGCCCGGCAAACAGCACAGCGTTGCCGGAGGTGCCGGTGGCCCTGGCCACCGACTCCTCAAGAGCCATTCCGGCCAGCAGTTGCTGCCGGTGCCGGTTAACAATGAAGAGCGAATAATCAATTCCCACGGCCAAGCCGAGCATCAGTGCCAGGATCGGCGAGATTGAGGACATCTCGACCACGCCGCTGAGGGCGAATCCGCCGCCCACTCCGACGGCGACCCCGATTACGGCCATGATGAGCGGCAGACCGGCGGCGACCATGGTGCCCAGCATGAGGATCAGCACAGCAGCGGCCACGGCGATGCCAATGACTTCGGCGGTGCCGAAGATTTCTGAGACGTCCTGAGTGATTTCCTTGCTCGGATACACCTGCACACCGGACTCCGCGGCCTGCTGCACCGCAGCCTGGAGTTGGGTGCGGACCTCGGGGGTGAGGCCGTCGATAGCGCCGGTGAACTGGATCCGGGCGATTGCGGCCTGGCCGTTTGCGGAGACAAATCGGATGGCCTGGGCAGCAGCGGCCTGCTGCTTGCTCAGCTCGAGGGCGCTGCGCTGCTGCGCGATTTCGGCCACGCCGTCGTCGTACGTTTTTTTGTTCTGGTCGTAGCTGGCCTGCCCCGCTGCCAGCTGCTGCCGGCCCGCGTCGATCCTGGCCTGCGCGGCAGCCAGCTGGGACTGCTGGGCGGCGGTGCTGGCGCCGCCCGATGATGCCGTGGCTGCCTTCTGCTGGTCCAGCTGCTGCTGGCTCGCGTCCAGATTCTTCGCCGCCGACGCCAGCTGGGCCGCAGCAGCGTCAAGCTGCGGTTTGCCGGCATCGAGCTTGGCTTGGGCATCGGTGAGCTTCGTTTCACCGTCGGCAATCTGGCCACTGGTGCTGTCGAGGGTGGCCTGCGTGCTGAAGGGATCCGTGACGCTGCGGACGTCCGGGACCGTCGCAGCCTTCTTCAGCGCGGCGCTGATGGCGTCCTTCTGAACCTGCGTGAAGGGAGTTCCATCGGAAGTGGCGAAGACAACGCTGCCGCTGCCGCCGGAGGACTGGGGCAGATCAGCCTTGAGCTTGTCGGCCACCTGTTGAGTTTCGGTGCCGGGAATCTTGAAGCTGTTGGACGTCTGACCGTGGAAAAGCAACGCTGAACCGCCCACCAGTACCACGATCAGGGCCCAGGCGGCTATCACCCACCAGTGGCGTCGGGCAGAAAATTTGCCGAGGCGGTAGAGCAGCAAAGCCATGATTTTTCCGTTTCTTAATGGGGGGTGAATTTTTCAGCTGCGGTTGATGTTGGCTGCACTGAAACAGGACTTAGCTGTGGAAGCCGTCCCGCAGGTGGCCGATAGCGCTGACGAGAAGCTCACGAAGCCGTGCGAGCGAAGCGGGGCTGATGTCCTCGCCGTGGCGGCGGAACCAAACCTC
Source organism: Arthrobacter terrae (assembly GCF_015708085.1). Classification (GTDB taxonomy): domain Bacteria; phylum Actinomycetota; class Actinomycetes; order Actinomycetales; family Micrococcaceae; genus Arthrobacter_M; species Arthrobacter_M terrae. The sequence continues at coordinate 137,263 of NZ_JADNYM010000003.1, forward strand.
GACAGCCGCGCGCCCGCAGGCAATCACCGACTGGACGAGGGCGTGCAGGTACAGTTCGCCATTGACATCCATGCCGCTGCTGCCCTCGCCTTCACGTACGGCCAGGCGGCTTCCAATCGTGGCGATGATCTGGCTGCTGCAGTTATCCCATGCCTCAAGCTGGAAGCGTGAGAGCTGGGCATCGCCTTGGGTGAGGGCAAAAGTTTCCGCCAGGGTGGCCAGATCCGACGGGGCAACGGCGGTCAGCGCGTGCTGCGCGGATTCAAGTAACGGCTCGTCCTGCGGGCGCAGAAGGAGTTGCTCAATCACCGTGTCCAGATATTTCTGCGTGAAACTGGCGATGGCCGCTTCCGGGCTGGAGAAGTAATTGAAGAACGTCCGCCGCGAAACGCCTGCCGCGTTGGCAACGTCGTCGGCGGTGAAACCGTTCATTCCGTTGGCCCGCAGCAGCTCCAGCGCCGCCGCCGCGATGGCTTCCCGCGTCGCGGCCTTGTTCAGCTCGCGCCGCGACACAGTGATGGAGTCGCCGGCAGTTGTTGTCATAGTCCTACGATAAGGCTCATGTTGCACTCGGTGCAACTTGTGCAGTCAGTGCAGTTGCTGGGAGCGCAAAAAGTGCGGCCGGTGTCAGCCGGCGTCAAAGGCGCAACGCAGGCCGTCCCGCCGGTCGGGGACCGGCGGGACGGGTATTGCGGGACGGGCATTGCGGGACGGGCATTGCGGGACAAACGGCGGCACGGGCTTCGCCGTCGTCGGCCCTTCTATATCTATACGCGGGTGAGTTCCCCTTCGCGGACACTCGTCGCGTCGGCTGCGTCCGCCGCACCGGCAACGTCCGCGGCATCCTCCGCAGGGGTGTCATCGGCAAACGGATCGCCGTTGCGCGGAGCATTGTAGAGGGCCAGATCCAGGATGCCCTGACGCTTGGCCACAATGGTCGGCACCAGCGCCTGGCCCGCAACGTTGACCGCGGTGCGGCCCATGTCCATGATCGGATCGATCGCCAAGAGCAAACCGACGCCGGCCAGTGGCAGGCCAAGGGTGGACAGCGTCAGCGTGAGCATAACGACGGCGCCGGTGGTTCCGGCCGTTGCGGCCGAACCCAGAACGGAGACCAAAACGATCAGCAGGTACTGGGTCACATCAAGATTGATTCCGAAGAACTGAGCTACGAAGATGGCGGCAACTGCCGGGTAGATGGCCGCACAACCGTCCATCTTGGTGGTGGCACCGAGCGGGACGGCGAAGGATGCGTAGCCGCGGGGTACGCCCAGGTTGCGCTCCGTGACGCGCTGGGTGAGTGGCAGCGTGCCGATCGAAGACCGGGAGACAAAGCCGAGCTGAACAGCGGGCCAGACGCCGGAGAAGTAGGCCCTGACGGACAAACCGTGGCTCCGGATCAGAATCGGGTAGACCACGAACAGCACCAGCATCAGCCCGGCATAGATTGCCACGGTGAATTTTCCCAGCGAGCCGATGGTGTCCCAGCCGTAGCTGGAGACGGCGTGGCCGATCAGGCCGACGGTGCCAATCGGGGCGACACGAATGACCCACCAGAGCAACTTCTGGATGACGGCGAGGGCGGAAGCGTTGAGTTTCAGGAACGGGTCCGCAGCCTTGCCGACCTTCAAAGCGGCTACTCCTACGACGATGGCGATCACTAGGATCTGCAGAACGTTGAAGCTCACCGCAGTGGTGACCGCGCCCCCCTGTGCCACGGTTGAGTTTGCACCCAGGCCGAGGAAATTCTTGGGGAAGAGCCCGGTCAGGAAGGCCCACCAGTCACCGGTCTTGCCGGTGTAGCTGGCCGGGGCGGTCTTGTCCGTGCCGGCACCGGGCTGGAACAGTAGGCCCAGGCCGATGCCGATGCTCACCGCAATCAGAGCGGTGATGGCGAACCAGAGCAGCGTGTTCCAGGCTAATCTGGCCGCGTTGGCGACCTGGCTAAGATTCGCAATAGAGCTGACGACGGCGGTGAAAATGAGCGGAACGACGGCAGCCTGCAGCAGCGAGACGTAGCTGCTGCCGATGGTGGTCAGCGTCGTGTCCAGTCCATTGGGGGCGGCCTTGGGACCGGTGCCGATGGATTTGGCGATCAAACCCAGGACCAGGCCGACGATGAGCGCGGCAACGATCTGGACGCCAAAGGACGTAGCCCATTTGGGCAATTTACGGCCGGGCTTGCGGATGGTGGGGTTCTGGGCGGTTGAAGTCACTCCCATACGCTATGGCCAAGTTACTACCACATTCCAGTCCAGGTTGCGAATTGTGACGTTTCGGATTTATTCCCGAAGCTGTCCATACTGCCGGACAAATTTCAGCCCAGGAGTGCGGCCTTGAGTGTGTCCAGCCCAACGGAGCCGAGGTTAAGGGCGCGGGTGTGGAAGGCCTTCAGGTCGAAGTCCGCTCCGTCCAGCAGCCGGCGTTCGTCGCGGATCTGCTCCCACAGCCGCTGGCCGATTTTGTAGGACGGCGCCTGACCGGGCCAGCCGAGATACCGATTGAACTCGAAGTCCAGCTGTCCGGTGCTGATATCCAGGTTCTTGTGCAGGAAGTCATAGCCGGATTCGGGCGTCCATCTTCCCGTGCCCCAACGGGCGGGAATCTCCAGCTCCAGGTGGACACCGATATCGAACACGACCCTGGCTGCCCGCATCCGCTGGCCATCCAGCATCCCCATCTTGTCGCCCGGGTCAGAGAGGTAACCCAGCTGCTCCATCAACCGTTCGGCGTAAAGCGCCCAGCCTTCGCCGTGTCCGGAGACCCAGCAGGCGTTGCGCCGCCACTTGTTCAACAGCCCGCTCTGATACGTTGCGGTCGCCACCTGCAGATGGTGTCCGGGCACGCCCTCGTGATAGACCGTTGTGGTCTCCGCCCATGTGGTGAATGAATCCTCACCGGCGGGCACGGACCACCACATCCGTCCCGGACGGGAGAAGTCCTCGCTGGGGCCGGTGTAGTAAATGCCGCCTTCCTGCGTTGGGGCGATCCGGCATTCGAGGGTGCGCATAATGTCCGGGATCTCGAAGTGCACGCCGGCAAGTTCCGTGACAGCCTTGTCCGCTAGCTCCTGCATCCAACTCTGCAGTGCAGCAGTGCCCTGCAGCGTGCGGGCGGGGTCCTCGTTGAGCAGTTTCTTGGCCTCGGCGATGCCTGCACCGGGCTTGATTTGCTCTGCTACCTGCTCCTGCTCGGCAATGATACGGTCCAGTTCTTCCACGCCCCAGGCGTACGTTTCGTCCAGGTCGACGGCGGAACCAAGGAAGGCGCGGGAGGCCAGCGCGTAGCGGGCGCGGCCGACGGCGTCCTTCTCCGGTGCCGCCGGCAGCAGCTCCTCGCGCAGGAAACGGCTCAGCACGCCATACGCTCCGCGGGCTGCCTGTGCTGCTTCCTGCAGTCCTGCCATCGTCGACGGCGGCAGTGCGGTGCCGCCGTGGTTCTGTGTGTCCTGATTGTCCTGTGCTTCCTGATTATTCAGGCGGGCAGCGGCGGCCATGGCAGCGAAAAAACCGTCCTCGGCCGCATGCCGGTCGGCCTGCCCGATCACATTTTTCACCTGTCGACGGGCCGCAATAAGACCGCGCTCCCAGCCGGCCCGCAGGGATTGGATGTAGCCGTCGATTGCGGCGGGAACGTTCATCATGCGGCCCGCGATGTGTTCCCAGTGCTCCACCGTGGCGGTCGGCATCAGATCGAAAATAGCCCGGATATTTTGCGCCGGACAGGCGATGTTGTTCAGGTCCGCAAGATTCCAACCGGTGGCGTGCAGCTGTAGGTCCAGGCCCAGCCGCTCGCGCATTGCGTGCAGCGTGGTGGCATCCACGGCGTCCTCCGGCTCCAGCGCACTTAGCTGTTCCAGCGCCTGCTCAGCAGCGGCGGCGAAAGCGTCGTGGCCGGCAGGGGAGTAGTCGCGGTATTCCCTCTCATGGCCCGGAAGCCCCAGCTCGGTGGCGAAGCCGGGATCCAATTCCAGTAGCCGCTGCGTGTAGGCGTCCGCCACGGCATCGATGGCCGTGGACTTCCGGGAGGGTTTCAACGCGTTGATAGTCATCCAACCGAGCCTACCGGGGAAGGAACGCCCGTGGTAGACCGGACTTATGAATATGATGCGAGGACTTCTCAGTGGTGCCGCGGCCGGAGCTGCAGGCACTACGGCGCTGAATGCCGTCACCTATCTGGATATGGTCCTGCGAGCCCGGCCCACTAGCGAAACGCCTGAAAAGACGGTGGAAAAGCTCACCGAAGTAGCCCACCTTCAGATCCCGGGCGATGACGGCGAGAGAAAGAACCGGGTGGCAGGCCTCGGCCCCATTACGGGTCTGACTGTCGGAGTCGGAGTTGGTATGGTGTTGGGCGGTGCCCGAGCCGCAGGTCTGTGTCCCGGTACCGCCATGAGCACATTACTGGGTGCCGGTGGCGCGATGGCAGGTTCCGACGTCCCGATGGCCGCGCTGGGGATCACTGATCCACGGTCCTGGTCCGTGGTCGGCTGGATGAGCGACATAGTCCCGCATCTCGCCTACGGAGTGGTGACCGCGGCACTGCTCCATCAGCTGCTGCCCAAATCCACCCGCGCCCGCTCCATCCCCGGCTAGGTCTGTGCGATCCGGATACTGCAAAGGGTTACCCGAACCCGAATGCGGATCTGTCGAAATGTCAGTCCCTGCGAAAACTTGGTTGCAGCGCATGCACTGCAACCACTGCATGCAGTGCAGGCAAGTCTGGAATCGGATGTAGCTCTCCGTAGGGGACCGTGGCCCGCGCACTTCCCAGCATATTTTTGGCCCTGCGGCGCCGGGGTTCCGGTAACTTAGCCGCGGCTGCGGCGCCAGGCTCCGGGTCCGGGCTTCGGGGCGAGGTTGAGGGCGGTGCGGCGCGCCCAATGCCGCTGTGGAGGCCGTGCCGGAGCATCGTCGTTGGCCGTTTGGAGAGCGAGCACAACGGCGGTCAGGGCTGCGAGCTCCTCGGCCGTCGGGCTTCCCTTAACGACGCGCAGAAAATCGGCCGGGGTGCTGGTGGTACTCACAGTGGGATGTTTCCGTGTTTTTTCGCCGGCAGGCTGGCGCGTTTGTCGCGCAGGGCACGGAGGCCGCGGATCAGGGCGATGCGGGTGTCCGACGGGGCAATCACCGCATCCACATAACCTAATTGCGCGGCTTGATAAGGATTGAGCAGCTCCTCCTCATACTGGCGGACCACATCCTGGCGCTTTTGCTCCACGTCGCCGCCCTCGGCGGCCACCGCGGCCAGTTCGCGGCGATACAGAATATTGACCGCACCCTGGGCACCCATCACGCCGATCTGCGCAGTTGGCCACGCGAGGTTCAGGTCTGCGCCGAGCTTTTTGGAGCCCATCACAATGTAGGCTCCGCCGTAAGCCTTGCGGGTGATGACCGTCAGCTTGGGCACGGTGGCCTCGGCATAGGCGTACAGCAGTTTGGCCCCGCGGCGGATAATGCCCTGGAACTCCTGATCTTTGCCCGGCAGGAAGCCCGGCACATCCACGAGGGTGATGATCGGGATATTGAACGCGTCGCAATGCCGGACAAAGCGCGCGCCCTTCTCCGAGGCATTGATATCCAGGGTGCCGGCGAACTGCATCGGCTGGTTGGCCACGATGCCAACAGTATGTCCCTCTATGCGGCCGTAACCGATGATGATGTTCGGTGCGTACAGGGCCTGCATCTCCAGGAAGTGGCCGTCGTCGACAATCTGCTCGATTACCGCACGCATGTCGTAGGGCTGATTCGCTGAATCCGGAACCAGCGCATCGAGGGTCAGGTCGCCGTCGTCGACCTCCAGTTCCTGCTCGTGCTCCGTTACCGGCCCCTCGGCCAAATTGTTGGAGGGCAGGAAATCCAGCAATTCACGGACAAATTCAACGGCATCGGGCTCATCCGTTGCCAGGTAAGTGGAGGTGCCGGTGGTGGTGTTGTGCTGGCGGGCGCCTCCGAGGGTCTCCATGTCCACGTCCTCGCCGGTCACGGTCCTGATCACGTCGGGACCGGTGATGAACATGTGGCTGGTTTTATCCACCATGACCACGTAATCCGTCAGTGCGGGCGAGTACGCGGCACCTCCCGCGGATGGACCCATGATCAGGGAAATCTGCGGGACCACGCCCGAGGCATGCACGTTGTTGCGGAAAATGTCCGCAAACATGGCCAAGGAGGCTACGCCCTCCTGGATGCGTGCGCCGCCGCCGTCCAGGATACCGACAACGGGGCAGCCATTGCGCAGCGCGAACTCCTGCACCTTGACGATTTTTTCGCCGTTAACCTGGCTGAGCGAACCGCCATAAACGGTGAAGTCCTGGCTGTAGACCGCGACCGGACGACCGTCTACCGTGCCGTAACCCGATACCAGACCATCGCCCAGGGGTTTCTTTTTCTCCATGCCGAAGGCCGTGGACCGGTGCGTTGCCAGGGCGTCGAACTCGGTGAAGGAGCCCGGATCGAGAAGCATGTCGATGCGCTCGCGGGCGGTGTGCTTGCCGCGGGCGTGCTGCTTTTCGACGGCGGCAGGACCGGAAGGCTGCTCGGCCGCGGTCAACCGGTCACGGAAATCCGCGATCTTACCGGCGGTTGTGGTCAGATCGTGGCTCATATGCGCTCCGGCTCGGTTGGCTGGTGGAATGGCGTTAAGTAGGAAACGCACAAAACAGGGGACGTCCTCACCAGTCTAATGAGGGGACGGGCAGGTATCTGTGTAGCAAACCTACAATTTCGCCGCAGTGCTCTAGCGGTGCAGGGCTAATGATCCGGAGCCAGCCCTCTCATAGCGTGCCGCACTATTGACCGGAACTGCGTTTCGAGTGGGAAGACAGTGCGCGACCTCGGGTCTAGGCTGGGCGCATGAGGACGGTATCTGGGTCAGAGGCAGGGGTGAGGCGGTCATTGACGGGACGAACGCTGCTGATTTCCGGCGGCAGCCGCGGCATCGGCCTGGCCATCGCTTTGCGCGCGGCCCAGGACGGAGCCAACGTTGTGCTGCTGGCCAAGACAGGGGAGCCGCGCCCGTCCCTGGAAGGGACAGTCTTTACCGCTGCCGAACAGATCCGTGCCGCCGGTGGCCATGCGCTTGCCATGGTGGGCGATGTGCGCAGTGACGATGACGTAGCCAACGCCGTTGCTGCCGCCGATACAACGTTTGGCGGCATCGACGTCGTCGTCAATAATGCTTCAGCCATCGACCTGTCCACAACTGACCAACTGTCGATGAAGCGCTATGACCTAATGGCGGATATCAACGTGCGCGGGGCATTTATGCTCGCAAAGTTTTCTCTTCCGTCGCTGCGCAGATCAGCCAATCCGCACATTCTGACGCTCTCTCCGCCGCTGAATCTGGCTCCGCGTTGGGCCGGGGCGCATTTGGGCTACACGATGGCTAAATACGCCATGAGCCTGATCACACTCGGGCTGGCGGAGGAGCTGAAGGAGGACGGGATTGCGGTGAATTCGCTGTGGCCGTGCACGCTCATTAATACAGCTGCGGTTCGAAACATGCCCGACGGCGAACGGTTGGCGGAAGGGGCGCGGCGACCGGATATTGTGGCCGACGCCGCGCATGCTGTTTTGACTCGATCCAGCCGCGAAACCACGGGGAATTTCTTCACCGATGAGCAGGTGCTCGCGGAGGAGGGGATCACGGACTTCACCGCCTACAATTCCGGTGCTCCGGGCAGCCCACCGGTGCCGGATATCTTTCTCTGAACCGTCATCTCCCGCTCAGACGGTGAGGCCGCCGGTGGAGGGGGAGATCATCACGGTTTCGTCGATGCTGGCGAGCCGATCGAGCAGGTCGCGAACGCAGTGGTGTTCGCGGCGTTCCGGGCTTCTGGGCGCATGAGGTGAGCGGCTTGCAGGGCCAGGACGCAGGTGAAGGTGTGGATGCGGATATTGTGTTCGGTCCAGTGGTTCATCGGTGAAAACGACACGACGTGGGTCCTTGAGCTGGCGGAATCCGAATTCGGCATCGGATTGGGATCGGTAGGGCGCTACTACCTCGGCGATGGGCCAGTCCTCGTGGATGGTGCGTGCGGCCGCGGTGCGGCGGGTCTTCCCGCGGGTCAGCCAGAAGCTGCTGTCACGGTGACCGCCGCCCGACTGCTGTGTCGGAAATCAGCAGCCCCCGGCTTTTCTAACCGGCGCGGGGACAGGCTTTTTTGATACTGGGAGCTAGCCAATGGGACTGGAATCAAGCAGGGCCTAACCAGTGTTCGAGCGGTCGGAACAGTGGATGTCTCCGCTACGCCTGAAGGTGGCGCATAGCCTCTGGTCGGTACCGGGTCATACGGAGAAGCGATTAATCGAGAGAATTCTCGGCCATTCTCCGAGACTATCTGCGTCCCAAGAATCGCCAGCATGGTCTTTACCAAAGGACGTTAACTTGTATAAGGAGAGAAGGAGTACAAGATGGCGAAGACACCGATGAATGTGTGGATCGACAGGGACCTGGATAGTCGTCTCGATGCCCCCGCGAAGAGAACCGGGCGCACAAAGAGCTTCTACGCGGTTGAGGCGATAAAGGAATTCCTCCAAGCGCAGGAGGACTATTTCCTGGCGAAGGACTCCCGCGCGGAGTTCTGCAACTCTGGCGAAGCCGCAATCGACATGGAAGACGTTGATTGGGACAGCCTCGATCGATGACATACCGGATCCGTTTCACGCCCAAGGCAAGCAAACAGGTCGGCCGCCTCGACAAACCGATTGCCCGCCGCATATGCCGATCCACTGCGAACGCATCACCTGGATGACGCAGGCGATTCGGCGTCTCTTAACCGATGCCATGGAAGAGAACATCTGCCGTCGACAACTGCGGCACCGGGAAATCACAGAACGCCGCCGCCAACCGCTGAACTTCACCGCAGATCCTTGGCCGGGCCGGCATCCCCGCGTCGAAAGCGGGCAGCTGAAAATTAAGCCATCACAAATGCTGACTGGACCGGCGGTTGTGCCGATAGGAACAGTGGCGTGATCCTGCAAGGGTGAGGCCACGTGCGGATGCCATGCACATGACATCCGTTCCTTCATAGCCGTTTGGACGCCTTCACCAAGGCTGCGAACCGCACGGCTTCCCCAAAACGATTTGGTTTGGTCTCATGAGAAAACTTGCACTCAGGGCTTCCCTTATGCCCACCACCGTCGCGCTCGCCATTGCCCTGGTCTCCTTTTCCGCCGGAGCCGGAACCGCTGTAGAGCTGCCTCCCGTTTCCGAGACTGCGCCGGTGCTACCTGTCACGCCCCAGCCGTCACCGGGTCTGGCACCACCTGCCGGAGCGATCCCGCCGCCGGAAAATGTTGCTGTGCCGCCCTTGCCTGCGTCAGCGACATCATCATCGAAAGCCTCGTACGCACGCAAGGTCTTCGATCTGATGAACGTACAACGACGGGCGGCCGGCGTGCCATCGCTGCGCTGGAATCAGAGCGTCGCCAACGTGTCACAGGCCTGGGCCGATCACCTTGGCCAAGCCACCAAGAGCGCCTCCTTCGATTGGGGGCGCATCCACAGAACGGACGGCGGAGGTTCCCTGATTCCGTCCGGGGCCACTTGGTATGGCGAGATCATCGCCTTCAACTTCACGGAGGCTAACATCGTAAATTGGTGGATGGGCTCACCGCCCCACAAGGCGGCCATGCTGGACTGGAGAGAGACTGATACCGGTGTTGGGGTGGTGGTGCCCACCAGCGGGCCGTACCAAGGCTGGCACTTGGTTGTCGCCAACCTCGCAGGCTATCCGGCCTCCGCAGCGCCCGTGGCCAAGCCTGCCCCACCAGTGTCACCGTTCAGTGACTTGGTGGCTGGTCAGCCGTTCCTCAAAGAGATGAACTGGATGGCCAGCAGGAAAATTTCAACCGGTTACTCTGCGGCGAACGGGACCAAAAGCTACCATCCGCTGGAACAGGTGAATCGTGATGCGATGGCTGCCTTCATGTACCGGTTGGCGGGTTCTCCCTCCTATACGCCGCCAAAGACCTCCCCCTTCACGGATGTCAAACGGGGGCAGCAGTTCTACAAGGAAATCTGCTGGCTGGCCAGCAAAAAGATCACTACCGGCTATCCCGGTGCACGTGGAACGAAAGCATATCGTCCGCTCCAACCCATCGGCCGTGATGCGATGGCCGCTTTCATGTACCGGTTGTCAGGGTCCCCTTCGTACATGCCGCCGAGGACCTCACCGTTCGCCGATGTTAAGAGTACTCAGCAGTATTACAAGGAGATTTCCTGGCTGGCTGCGAAAGGTATTTCGACCGGCTGGGACGAAGCACACGGGAGGAAGAATTACCGCTCCCTGCAGCAGATCAACCGGGATGCGATGGCGGCTTTCATGTACCGCTGGGCCAATTAGCCGGGGAAGCGGGGAAACCGGGCCGCATATATTGATCGAATATGACGAGTTACTCCTAATGGCAGGATTCCCCCTTGCCCCGTTTTACCGAAAAATCGTATTCACTCAGTCCTGACGGGAAGACGCGCTCCCGCCGGGCCTGGCCGAAAGGCCCCCGGATCCCTAACAAAGTGGGGCCCGTCCTGCCTTCTGTTTCTCGACGTCTGCCCAGCAGTACAGCGCCATACAGCGGGTGTAGGCCGAGGCATAGAGTGGAGAGATGGATGACATCGGGTGGACCTTGTCAGAAACGGTGCTGAAAATCCCGGGGGCCAGCCCGAAGGCATCGGCGGGAACAGGAGGGAAAGCCCGCCGGGGAGCGGGAGCGGGAGCCGTAATGGCCAGCATTGCGCTCGCTGTCAGCGCCTGTACCGGGTCGTTTTCCGGTCCTGAGCCCTCCGCAGACCCAACATCCGGCTCAGTATCTCCCGGCGCCGCGACGTCCAGCACATTGGCGGAGCCGAATGCGACCGGCGCCGAGCCGGAATTTTCGCCCTACGGACAACCTGTAATCTCCGGGAAGGGCATGGGCAAGGGAAGCTTTGAACTACCGGTGCCGCTGAAGGCGGGTCAGAGGGTTGCTGTCACGGCTTCCTGTATTGGCAGCGGAATGGTACATATCAGCAGCGACGCCGGGACGGTGGACAGCGCTGCCAGCTGCACCAACCCCGGCGGCTTTTTGGCCGAAATCGGGGTGAAGGATCCCGGAGCCGATCAGAAGATATCCATGGACGCTGGCCCCGGTAACCAGTTCTGGCTCAAGGTTTTTGTTATGGACGCTCCAAGCATGGCGCCAGTGGAGGCGGGGGCAGCAGCCAGCCCGGAGACGGTGGAGTGGGCTAAGTCGGCTATCAAACCGGAAGGCATCGAGATCGCCCGGTTCGTGGACACGGGATCGGGTACGATCGCCAAGGTAATTCAAGTGCAACCGGGAATCTACAAGTGGACCGTCGCGTGCCGTGGCGGGGGCCATCTGCAGCTGACGTTCCCCGGCGACGATGACAAACCAGCGCAGGGGATGGCCTGTACGGACGGCGGAGTGGCCAGCAAAGTCGTCGACGTTCAAGCCGCTTCAACGGTAAAGATGACTGCGGAGCTGAGCCAGCGTGGCGACCTGATGTCGGTCCTGACACGTCAGCCATAGGAGAAAAGAAGACGTGTGCTCAGGAAATCTCATCAGAACGACGGACTAATAGCGTCGGGCCAAGTCCTGCGTCTGAGTCCTTTGGTGGTAAACGCAAATATCCAGGTCTTCGATGGCGGCCCTGTTCCGACACCTTTGGAGAATGTCAACTCAGGGGCCCACACCACCGAAGTCAGTGCTGCTGTGCCAAAATCGAGGATTGGCGCACGGTCTTCGCAGCCGAGTTTCAGGGTAGGCCTGCGACGGATGGACCCATGCTCACCTCCTATGCAGCGCTGTGGGCCGGTACCGCCATAACGGCGGACAGGTATGGCGCGGTGACGCTTTCTTTGCTGGCGAGCAGTTCCGGCGGAGTGGTTGTGGCAATGACCCGGCCACCCTTGTCGCCACCGCCCGGACCGAGCTCGATTACCCAATCGGATGCTGCGACAACGTCCATATTGTGTTCAACGGTAATGACAGTATTGCCCGCGGCCGTGAGTCTGCCAAACACGGCGATGAGGTCACGGACATTTGCCGGGTGCAGGCCACCAGTCGGTTCATCGAGGACAAATATGGTGCCGGTCTTCCCCGGCCGCTGAAGTTCAGTGGCAAGTTTGACGCGCTGTGCTTCGCCGCCGGAAAGTTCGGTGGCGGGCTGTCCCAGGCGCAGATAGGCCAGCCCGACGTCGGCCAGAGCGTTCAGCGAGCGGGCCACGGCTGGCGAGTCGGAAAAAAATCCTTGGGCTTGGGCTACGGTCATGTCCAGCACTTCGGCGATGTTCGCGCCGTGGTAAAGGACTTCCAGGGTCTGCGGGTTGTAGCGTGAGCCGTGGCAGGTTGGACAGGGCGAGTAATCGTCGGGCATGAAGATCAGTTCCACGCTGATGAATCCTTCGCCGCGGCAGGTGGGGCAGCGTCCGGCGTCAACATTAAAAGAGAATCGGCTGGCGGTGAAGCCCCTGGCTGCCGCGTCCGGTGTCTGGGCGAAGAGATTCCGGACGCCGTCGAAAAGTCCGGTGTAGGTGGCGGGGTTGGAGCGCGGCGAACGGCCGATTGGCTTCTGATCGATGGAAATGACACGGGTCTCCCCGTTGCCGGACCCAGCAGAGCTAAGTTCAACAGAGTTAATCAGCTCGTTGAGCAGGGATGTCTTGCCGGAGCCGGAGACGCCGGTAATGGCCGTCATCACCCCCAGTGGTATGCGGACTGTAATGTCCTGCAGATTATTGCGGGTCAAGGGTCCGAACGTCCGCCACGACGACGGCGTCCGAACCGTGTGAGCGGGGGTGCCGCCGGACGGAAACATGAATGCCGCGGTCGCCGATCCTTCTACCTGCTCGAGGCCGGCAGGTGGTCCGCTGTAAAGGACCGTGCCGCCGGCGCTTCCGGCGTCGGGGCCGACATCGACGATCCAGTCCGCCCGCCGTGCTATCCGAAGGTCATGCTCGACGGCGAACAATGAGTTTCCGGCGCCGATGAGTTCGCGCAGCGAGGCATAGAGGGCAGCGGCATCTGCCGGGTGCAGGCCCGAAGAGGGTTCGTCGAGCACGTAGAGGACTCCGAAGAGTCCCGAACGCAGCGCGCCGGCGAGCCGGATCCGCTGCAGTTCCCCCGGAGAGAGGTCCACGCTTGAGCGGCTCATCGACAAGTATCCCAAGCCGAGCCGGATGATGGCCTCCACGCGGCTGCCGAGGTCCTTTACCAGCGACCGGGCAGCGGACGAAGCAGGCGCACCATGCCTGTCCGAGCCGAGGGCCTGGGCCGTTAAGCCAACGTTCAGCACCTCGCTCAGGCTGGACAGCGGCATCGCCGCCAGCTCTGATATGTCGAAGCCGCCAAAGGTCACCGCCAAAGCCTGCGGATGCAGCCGTTTACCGTGGCAGGTGGGGCAGGGACCGGTGATCATATACGGCTCCAGCCGGGCGCGCTGGGATGCGGCTTCGGTCTTGGCATAGGTGCGGAGCAAATACTTTTCCGCGGACTGCCAGGTCCCGTTGTAGGGCCGCTTATTGCCGCCTTCCCGGGCATGGACCACGACCGTTGGCTCGTCGTCGCCGAACAGGATCTGCCGGCGGTCCTTGGCCGGAAGCTTGCGCCACGGAACGTGGATGTCGTAACCAAGCTCGTCCGCGATTCTGCGGTAGTTCACGCCCTGCCAGCCTCTATTCGCCCAGGCCGCAATGGCGCCGTCGTCAATTGACAGTGACGGGTCCGGGACCAACAGCTGCTCCGTGGTGCTCCGGACCACGCCGCTGCCATGGCAGGTGGGGCACGCGCCGGCAACGGTGTTGGGTGAGAAGGCGGCCGCCGGCAGGTGCTCGGCGCCGTCGGGATATGTCCCGGCGCGGCTGAACAGCAGTCGGAGTACGTCCGACGTCGAGCTGATCGTGCCAAGGGAAGACCGCGAACTTGCGGCTCCGCGGGCTTGTTTGAGCGCAACGGCCGGTGGCAACCCGTCCAGTAGCTCCACCTCCGGCACACCGGCCTGATCGATCAGGCGGCGCGCGTACGGGGCCACTGACTCGAAATAGCGCCGCTGCGCCTCGGCGAAAATGGTGCCGAAGGCCAGCGAAGATTTGCCCGAGCCGGAGACGCCGGTGAAGACGACGAATGAGTCGCGGGGGATGTCCACGTTTACGCTGCGCAAATTGTGTTCGCTGGCGCCACGTACCCGGACCCAGCCGGAGGAACCGGCGGGGAGGGCCGCTGGGGTATCTATTTGATCAATGGGTGCCATGCCTTCCACCGTAACAACCGGCCCCGACAGGCAGCCAGCTGGACCGCGTTTGCGCCTGCGGAATTATTGTTTCCTCTGTGCTCCCGCAGGGCGATGTCAGCGGCGCCCGATAAGATCGCAGGTATGACTTCGGTGCCTGTTCCCCTGAACCTGCAGCGGCTGCGCCGTGCGTTGATGCCCCCTGCAGGGAGTTATGGCCGGGTGGATCTGAAAACTTCAACCGGTTCCACGAATTCGGATCTGCTGGCGGTCGCAGCCGTGGAGAGCGGGTCCGCGGAAGGAAAGTGGTGGCCTGACCTAAGCGCTCTGACGGCCGAGGAGCAGTTTGCCGGGAGGGGGCGGTTGGATCGAACGTGGGTTTCCCAAGCCGGCAGTTCAATTATTGTCAGCGTGCTGCTCCGGCCGGAAAACGCCGGAAAGCCGTTGCCGATGACGTCCTATCCATGGCTGTCATTGCTGGCGGCGATTGCGCTGATCGAAGCGGTGGGGGATGAGACCGGGGTCAAAGCGGAACTGAAGTGGCCCAACGACGTTCTGATCAACGGGCGCAAGCTGGCCGGAATTCTGGCCCAGCTCGCGCCGCCATCGGCATCGGCACGCCTTCCGGAAGCTACGGGGGTTCCGGGGGTTCCGGGGGCCGCCGCAGGCCCGGTTGTCACCGCAGGCCCGGTTGTCATTGTGGGAACGGGCGTCAACGTATCTCAAAAACCGGCTGAACTTCCGGTGGAGACTGCTACTTCACTTGCCATCGAGCGTTCGCCCATGCTGGATCGGAATGTTTTACTGCCGGCCTACCTGGCTCGTTTTGCCGCCCTTTACCTCGCCTTTTGCGCTGCGGACGGAGACGCCCGCCGTCCGTTGGCGGACGGAGATAGTCTCATCAAGCGGGCGACGGCGCAGATGGTCACCTTGGGAACGCAGGTCCGTGCTGACTTCCCCGGGAATAGGAGTGTTTTCGGGCTGGCCGCAGGGCTGGATGCCACGGGTTCGCTGCTGCTGACCGATGCTTTGGGAGCCACGCACACGGTATCGGCCGGCGATGTGGTGCATTTGCGGCCCCACAACGCCGGCAGCGCTCGTGATTCCGGCGGCACTGGGGACGCTGTGGGGACTGGAAATTCCACAAAGTTGCCCGGTTCAGGTGTTTCCAGCCGTTATGCGTAGCTGGCTGGCGCCGGGGGAACAGGTGATTGTGCAGAGCAGGCCGCAGGCCCGTGCGCTGAGCGGGGCCGCTGTGGCCTTCATCCTTATCCCCGCAGCCGTCGGGTTCGCCCTGGCGTGGCTGAGCCATGGCGGGTTGGCGCGGCTGACAAGCCACCCGGGGCCCTGGCAACAGCCGCTGGCGATTGCCGTCGTCGTCCTCGGCATCGCCGCTCTTGTCTTGTATCCGCTGCGCCGGTTTCTGCGGTGGGTCCGAACGCTGTATACGTTGACCAGCCGTCGAATAGTGGTCCGACGCGGCTGGTTGCAGCGGGAGCGGCAGGACATTGCGCTTGCTTCGATCCGTAATCTGGGCACACGGCAATCGGCGCTGCAACGGATATTGCGCTCCGGGAATATAACCTTGGACATGGGGTACGACGGTGCAGCCGCTATCCCGGATATCCCCGAGGTGGCCCGATTCCGGGATTTGGTGCTGGACGCTATTAATGACTTACCGCACACGGCGCTGGCGGGACCAGAGGATGACTGGAACTATGCGCAGGATACTTGATCGAGACGGACGGGAGGAACTGGACCATGGAGGACGCAAGCGCAATGCCGGACGTTGATGAACCACGGGCGCCGGCAAATCCTGCAGCCCTCGGGACTTCGGCGGCGGCCGACGCTCGTGATGCCGCCGCGGACGCGGATGGGCTTGTTGAGACCGACGATCTTGTTCAGACTCCGGATGCAGCCGAGGCCGCGGATCCCGGCCCGGAACGCAGTGCGCTGCAGGCGCTGGAGGCGCGACTGCTCGGCGGGGAGCGCAAATTCCGTCGTCGGGATGTGGCCCACGGCGCGGGCGTGTCACTGCTTTCTGCGCGAAAACTCTGGCGTGCCATGGGCTTTCCAAATATAGGGGACGACGACGTCGCATTCAGTGAGCGCGATCGGGACGCCCTGACCACCGTCATTGATGTGGTGCGCGCAGGGCTCCTGACCGAAGAGGCGGCTATTTCGGTCACCCGGGCCATTGGCCAGATGACGGACCGAATGGTGGTGTGGCAGATCGAGGCACTGGTGGAGGATATTGCCGAGGAGCGTGGGGTCAGCGATGCCCAAGCGCGGCGGGTGCTGGTGTCCGAATTGCCGGATCTGATAGACCCGATGGAAAAAATGCTCCTCTATTCCTGGCGCCGTCAGCTTAATGCGGGCGTGCAGCGCCTTGCCGTCCGGGCCCAAGCCGGTCTGGATTCGAGTGCCGAAGGCCGGCATGGGGCCGAGGACGACGCGCCGCTGCCGCTGGCGCGTGCCGTCGGTTTCGCCGATCTGGTCAGTTACACCAGCCTGTCGCGGCGAATGAATGAAAAGACACTCGCCAAACTGGTTCAGCGCTTCGAAAACAAATGTGCGGAAATCATTTCCGTGGGCGGCGGGCGATTGGTCAAGACCATCGGTGACGAAGTCCTTTTCAACTGTGAAACGCCGGTGGCCGGAGCGGAAATTTCCTTGGCCCTGGCGGAAGCAATGGCAGCGGACGATTTTCTGCCGGAAGCCCGCGTGTCCATGGTGTGGGGCCGTGTTCTCTCCCGTCTGGGCGATATCTACGGACCGACGGTGAATCTGGCTGCCCGGCTGACGGCTCTGGCGGAGCCCGGCACCGTGCTGATCGATTCCACTACCGCTGCTGCGCTGAACTCGGATGAGCGCTTTGTGCTGATACCTCAGGAAGTTCAAGAGGTCCGTGGTTTCGGAGCCATTCACCCGGTTATCCTGGCCCGAGGTCAGGGAATGGGACTCGTCGTCGACTAATGCGACCCTGACCCGGTATTTCACAGTGCCGGGAGTCCGAGCTGATCCGGCTGCGACCGGCGGCCATTGGGATTAGCGGCAATGTTCTACCCGTCCAAGGTATTAAGGCCACAGCCGGCAGCGGCGGCGCCAGCTGGAGCTGGGCCAATCCGGACGCCCGCGACAGCGATGCCTACCTTTGGGCCTCGGTGGGTAAGGTGCATGCCAGCCAGTTCGAGGCGATCAGGACGGCAACGGATAATTCGACGGGGCGCGGTTTTTAGCGCGCGGTGTGCCCGAAATTTCGTAGAGTGTTAACAGTGCGCTCTGCTGCAGAGATCCGGAGCACCCACCGAACGGCCGTATGCCCGTGAAAGAACAGGACGAAAACTTACCTCATGGCCCCTCAGCGCAAATTCGTCAATGCCTTCGTGGTCCATCAACGGAGCAGTAGAATCCCGGACAGTGCGCCCTTGGCTGGGCCTCCGGCAGACAGCGCCATTACCGTGCCCGCCTTCGTCCGGACGCCTCTCACGCGGCGGCATCCAGTACTGCCTGCACACAGCTCAACGGTGAATTTCGGTTTCCGGCATTTTGTCGGTGGAGGCGCATGAGCGGTCGCGACGGGGTTGGAGCCATCCGCCTCACCGTTGGCCACTGCACGGACATTGGGCTGCGGCGGCAGGTAAACGAAGATTCCTTCCTGGCCCGTAACCGGCTCTTCGCCGTCGCCGACGGAATGGGCGGACACGAGGCTGGCGACGTTGCGAGCCGCCTTTGCATCGAGGCACTGGCCGACCATCCGGGGCTGACTTCAAATGCGGAAAAGATTACGGCGTTGGATCTGCAAACGGCCTTGGAGCTGGCAGATACCAGCATCCGAGCGGAAACGGGAGGCCGGGCCGGTACCACCGTATCCGGCGTCGTGCTGGTAGAGGAGTCCGGGCAACCGTACTGGTTGTTCTTCAACGTGGGGGATTCCCGCTCCTACCGGCTGAGTGCAAATGGGCTGGAGCAGGTGAGTGTTGACCACTCCGAGGTGCAGGAACTGGTGGACCTGGGAGAGATCACTGCCGAGCAGGCGCTGGTTCACCCGCGGCGCCATATCGTGACACGAGCGCTGGGAGCTGGAACGCAGAACACGGCCGACTTCTGGCTTACCCCGGTGGAAGTACCTGAGCGGATCCTCATCTGTTCCGACGGACTCACCGGTGAAGTGAGGGATGAGCAGATCCAGTCAATCCTGCAGGCGAGTCCCGATCCCCAACAGGGCTGCGAAGAGTTGGTTCAGGCCGCGCTACGCTCCGGTGGCCGGGACAATATTACCGTCATCGTCCTGGACGCAGCGCGACGGACAGCAGCGGACCGGCTTCCGGACGCGGAGCAGCCGAACGATCAGGACGGGTTGGGCTAGACGTTGCCGCGGTCCGCCGCGGCCAATCCTGAAGGCCATTGGCCTTGGGTCAGGCGAGGATAGAGAATCCACCTGATTGTTCAGCCCCGTTCGTTCTTGGCTTGTCCGTTCAGCCCTGTTTGTTCTTGGCTTGTTCGTTCTTAGCCAGTGCGATCCGGTAGGGGATGCGTCCTCCTGCCAACACCATAGCCGCTTGGCGTGGTGAGAGTCGGTGGCGCAGGATGATGCTGCGGCCACCGAGTGTGGCTTCCACCTCCGGGCCGTGTTCCAGAGCTTCGCGAAGGCCCGAAAAGCCTACGGTATCCCCTTGGCTGATGGCTTCATAGTCCTCCGGGCTCGTGAATTCCAGGGCGAGCACGCCGAAATTCGCTAAATTCTGCCAGTGAATCCGGGCAAAGGACTTTGCGATCACCACCCGCAGCCCCAGATAGCGCGGGGCAATGACGGCATGTTCACGGGAGGAACCCTGGCCGTAGTTTTCCCCGGCGATTACCAGATGGCTCGGCCCGGCGTCTCTGGCCCGGTCGGGGTAGCTGTCATCGAGCTGGGAAAAGGCAAATTCGGCTATTTTGGGTATGTTGCTGCGGAATGGCAAAACGCGGGCACCAGCCGGCAGGATCTCATCCGTAGAGACGTTATCTCCCATTTTTAGTACCACCGGCATCTCCAGGTCATCTGGCAGTGGATCAAAACTGGGGAGGGATGAAATGTTCGAGCCCTTCACCAGTTTCACCTTGGCCGCTTCCGCAGGCGGCAACGGTGGCAGCAGCATGGCCGTGTTTATGCTTCCGGTCTTGGGCAGCATCGGCCGTACATAGTCAAAGCCAAGCTCCCGGGGGTCGGTAATGACCCCGGTGAGGGCGGCTGCGGCTGCCGTTTCGGGCGAACAGAGCCAGACGGCGTCCTCTTTGGTACCGGACCGGCCCGGGAAATTCCGGGGGACCGTGCGCAGGCTATTGCGGCCGGTTGCCGGAGCCTGGCCCATTCCGATACAGCCCATGCACCCGGACTGGTGGATCCGGGCACCGGAGGAGATCAGCTCAAAGAGCCAGCCGCCCCGGGTCAAATCCTCCAGAATTTCCCGTGAGGTGGGGTTAATGTCCACCGAGACCTGCGGACTGCTCTGGCGCCCGCGCAGTGTCTCGGCGACCACCGCGAAGTCCCGCAGACCGGGGTTGGCGGAGGAGCCTACCACCACCTGGTAAACCTCTTCGCCGGCCACCTCCCGCACAGGAACCACATTTCCCGGCGACGACGGCTTGGCTATCAGCGGTTCCAGGCGGGACAAATCAATGCTGTCCTCGACATCATACGTCGCGCCCTTATCGGCAAGGATCTCACGGAAATCCTCGACACGGCCCACCGATTTCAGATACTCCAGCACCGCACCGTCACTGGGAAAGATGCTGGTGGTGGCGCCCAGTTCAGCGCCCATGTTGGCAATGACGTGGCGGTCCATAGCCGTCAGTGATGCCAGTCCCGGTCCGTGGTATTCCACGATGCGCCCGACACCACCGTTCACATCGTGGCGGCGCAGCATTTCCAAAATGATGTCCTTGGCCGAGACCCAGTCCGGCAGCTCACCGGTCAGTTCAATGCCCCAGATCTGCGGCATCTGGATATAGAGCGGATCCCCGGCCATTGCCATCGCCACCTCCAGACCGCCCACACCAATGGCCAGCATGCCGATGGCTCCGGCTGCGCAGGTGTGCGAGTCCGAACCAACCATCGTGGCGCCCGGGCGGCCAAACCGTGCCTGATGCACCGGATGCGAGACGCCGTTGCCGGGCTTGGAGAACCACAGACCAAACCGCTGTGCGGCGGACTGAAGGAACAGGTGGTCCTCGGGGTTCTTTTCATCGGTCTGCAGGAGGTTGTGATCCACATACTGCACAGAGAGCTCGGTCTTGACCTGATCCAGTTCCAGAGCCTCCAGCTCCAGCATCACCATGGTGCCGGTGGCGTCCTGGGTCAGGGTCTGGTCGATGCGAAGGGCGATTTCCGTACCGACGGTCATTTTCCCGTCCAGAAGGTGCTCGCTAATAAGCTTTTGCGCAACATTTTGTGCGCCGTCTTTGCTTGCTGTCGGTGTCACGGCCTGCTCCGTTTCCTCGGTATGTGTACCTGTGCCCGTCCTTGAGACCATGCTAGGCCTGATTCCCGGTCCCTGCCCAGCACCGCATCCAACCCGGTTTCCTGTCAGACTTGGACCATGCCTGACGTCACACTGACCCTTCCACGCGGCACTGCCATACTCCGGCGCGCCACCGCCGCAGATCTTCCGGTGGTTATCGAACTGCTCGCGGATGATCCCATCAGCAGGGCCCGCGACGATGCCGGTGATTCCGGCGAGTTGCCCGCGTTGGAGAATGCCTTTGCCGCCATTGATTCTGACCCCGCCCAACAGCTTCTCGTCGTCGCCGGACCATCCGCAGACATCGTCGCCACGATGCAGCTGACCGTTATTCCGGGGCTGGCCCGCGCCGGCGCCTCCCGCCTGCAGATTGAGGGCGTTCGCGTACGGACCGATATGCGGGGCCAAGGGATCGGCGGGGCGATGATCCGTTGGGCCGTCGACGCAGCTCCTGCCCTCGGAGCCGGGCTGGTCCAGCTGACGTCGGATGCCGTGCGGGTCGATGCCCACCGCTTTTACGAACGGCTCGGATTCACCGCTTCGCACATTGGCTTTAAGCACTCCGTGGCAACAGATTTCTGAGATTCGTCCAGTGCACTGGAGGCCGTCGCCAGAGGCCGCAGTAGGCGGTCTCTTCGGAGCCTGAATGTCAGTCCCGCGATTTAGCGTTATGACTTTCAGAGGCGTACATGGACCTGCTGTCCCGTTGCGCGAACCGGCGCAGACCTCGACGAAACTATTCCACGAGGTGTCGCTGCGATGAGGCAAGATGGAACTGTGAGCCAAGCGGGCCCGGTCAAGGCAGGCCCGGTCAGCTGCATCCCCAGCACAGAGGTCGGGTAGAGCGCTGCACGGGATCACGAAATGAGATGAGGGAATGAATCATGACACAACAACTGCAGGGCCGGTCAGCCCTCGTGACGGGGGCCGCCAGCGGTATAGGGGAGGCAATCGCCAGAGCATTTGCCGCAGAAGGAGCACGCGTGATTGTTGCGGACCTCAACGGCAACGCCGCGGCAGAGGTAGCGTCGGATATCGGCGGCGAGGCGTGGATCATTGACCTCACCGACCGGGCGGCGGTTATGCAACGACGGCTCGACGTCGACATCGTGGTGAACAATGCCGGCTTCCAGCACGTGCGTGAAATTCAGGACTTCGATCCGGACACGTTTCACAGGATGCTCGGGCTCATGGTTGAGGCGCCGTTCCTGCTGGTCCGCTCGGCGCTGCCGGCCATGTACGAACGAGGTTTCGGCCGGATCATCAATGTTTCAAGCGTTCACGGACTCCGGGCATCCGCGTTCAAAAGCGCCTATGTGACCGCTAAGCACGCCCTGGAAGGGCTTTCCAAGACGATCGCCTTGGAAGGCGCTGAGCATGGCGTCACCAGCAACTGCATCAACCCCGGATATGTGAACACGCCGCTGGTGCAGAAGCAGCTTGCGGACCAAGCGCAAGTCCACAACATCCCGGTGTCTGAGGTAGTTCAGACGGTCTTACTGGAACACAATCCGATCAAACGGATGGTCGAGCCCGCCGATGTCGCTTCGCTCGCTCTCTGGCTGGCCGGACCCCATGCTTCGATGGTGACCGGTGCCTCCTACTCCATGGACGGCGGATGGACGGCGCGGTGATAAACCCTTAACCGCCTTTTCGGCTGCGCCGGCTTTTGTTATCCGTCCGCCCCTTCCAGGTGCGCAACCAGTTGCATGTACTCTTCCAAAGGATGCAGTTGGCCGGGCAGGGGTTCCTGAGCGTACGTCACTGCGACGGACTGAGATGGTGCTGTTTCCAGCAACCGGGCGCGTGGACCGGCCAGCGTAAGGGCGCGGTCCCCACCTGCGGCGAAGGATTCGAGCTCGGCCGAGCTGAGCGGATCGGTAGTTTCGGCGAGCAGCTCGAGACTTTCATGTACGCCGGTGGCTGTCCGCTCAACGGTGAGGGTGGCGATCGTGGGGACGTTCGTTCCGGGGCGGGCATTGCCGACGACGACGAGGGCGGCCGGCGCGGGGGCGCCGGCATAACAATATCCGGTGACCGCTGCGACGTCCCAAGGTTCGCTGACGGGCTCGTGTACGCCCCAGCCCGCGGGGGAGCTGCCGGTCAGTTCGCGGAAAACCTGCTCCGCGAGGTCGCCGATCCTGGCGGTCACGCTGGCCGGATGGAGGGTACTGGCGCGAACGTGGATCATACCGCCAGCCGCTGGCAACCGGACCGGGAAAGCAGTTCGCTCAGCGGCAGGGTCAGCGCCGCATTACTAGGCGTAAGCACAATGACCTTCTTTCCGGCCTGCTGTGCTGCGGCCCAGGCGCGGACAATCCAGCCGGACCGGTACACCACTGGTTTGTCTGCAAATACGACGGCGGTGGAGGCCGTGCTGAAGTCAAAGATGCCGTTGAGGTCAAAGGCAGAGTCGGTCACGGTCGGTTACTTCCGGCTAGTGCTTGAACGGGCGGCAGGACGGCACCGGCGCAATTGCCGGCGATCGCATGAGCCAGCTCTTCGACCAGCATGTCCGGTTGGGAACCCGCACTTTTCTCCGAGGTGGGGGCGTCGCTGGATCTCAGCACATGCAGCTCCAGCCACCAGAGGCTGCTGACCATGTCATCAGCTCCGGTAGCAGTGGCGGTACCGCCAGCCAGAACCGCCGGAAGTATGGTGTCCGGTACGGTGGAGATCGTCGCGCCGGGCAGCAGCCGGCCAATCTCGCTCGGGACCCGGACGAGGCGTGGGAGTTCGACGGCCAGCTGAACGTCGCCGTCGTCGTACTGCAGAAGCTCCAGGACCATCCCGCCGGCCGCCTCACGCACGTAGTGCTCCGGCATGGTGGCCAGCAGGCAACGCAGAATCAGGTCCCGGTCCGGCTGGTCGGCGCAAAGGACGGTCGAGTCCTGGCTCATATTTTTTCCTTGGCTGTGCGGGCGTTGGCGGCGACGGAGTCGGTGGTGAGGGACGCGACGTACCGGGCGCGGGTGTTGGCGTCGTGAGGTGGCGGTAGGTGAGCTGCAGGATATTTTTGAGCTGAATGCCACGTGCCGGCGGAATAGGCATTCTTTCCGGATTACCGCCGTCGCGCATGAAAGCGATCAGCGGCTCTTCCGTTTGTTTTATACCGGTCACAACGCGGACATCGCAGAGTCGTTGGGATTGAACAAGAGCGACGCCGGTGTGTACTGGACGGTCGTCCCGGAAGCCGAGACTAACGACGTCGAGCTCATCCAGAACCGGCTGAAAACACTTCAACCCGGAAAATAGGGCTTTCGACAGCCCCATCCCAGGCGGCGCAGGGGCGTGCCGATGATCCGTCGCCGCCGTTACCTCTTGGGGGAAGTTGCAGGGCCCGGGCGTGTATACGGCCCCGGGGGACGGCCCGTGTCGGTGCCGTAGGGCAAGATAGAACCGTGAGTAAAGCCAAGGATATTGACGCGGCCATTTCCGGCTCTGCCGGTCGGGTAATTCCACCCGAGTCGCTGCGCGAGGAGTATGAGGCACTGGCAGATAAGGTGCGGGCGTACCGCTTTGCCTATTACAACGACGACGCCCCGCTGGTTTCGGACGCGGAGTTCGACGCGCTGTATCGACGGCTCGAGGAAATCGAAGCGCTGCATCCCGAGCTGGTCACTAATGACTCGCCCACCCAGGAGGTGGGCGGCGACGTTTCCGCCGCCTTCGCCGCCGTCGAACATCTGGCCAGGATGTACAGTCTGGAAGACGTCTTTTCGGTTGAGGAGCTGCAGGCGTGGTTGCGGCGCGCGGAAGGTTCCGTCGTCAAACTGGGCGCACAGGCGCCGCTGAAGTGGCTGACCGAGCTGAAGATTGACGGGCTGGCGGTGAACCTCTTATACCGGGACGGGAGGCTGATTCGCGCCGCGACCCGCGGGGACGGCACGACGGGTGAGGACATTACACATAATGTGGCGACGATCAAGGACATTCCGCAGCAGCTCAAGGGCGCGAACCTGCCGGCGGAGGTGGAGATCCGCGGGGAGATATTTATTGCGTCCAAAAATTTCACCGCGCTGAACGAGACGATGGTGGCCGCAGGAAAAGCACCGTTTATGAACCCGCGGAATGCGGCTGCGGGCTCGCTGCGGCAGAAGGATCCCGCGGAAACGGCCAAGCGTCCGCTGAGTATGTACGTGCATGGGATTGGCGCGCGTTCGGGCCTGGACGCGCCGAGCCAGTCCGAGAGCTACGAGCTGCTGAAATCCTGGGGGCTGCCGATTAGCCCATATTTCAAGGTATTGGACGGCGAGGGCGAGGTGCTGGAATTTATTGCGCACTTCGGTGAGCACCGCCATGATTTGGTCCACGAAATCGACGGCATCGTAGTCAAGGTGGATGATTTTGCTACGCAGCGCGCCCTGGGTTACACCTCGCGGGTGCCGCGCTGGTCCGTGGCCTATAAGTACCCGCCGGAAGAGGTCAATACCAAGCTGCTGGACATCGCCGTCAACGTTGGCCGCACCGGACGTGTCACGCCGTATGGGGTGATGGAGCCGGTGCTGGTGGCGGGATCTACGGTCACGATGGCGACGCTGCACAATCAGGACGTGGTGAAGGCCAAGGGTGTGCTGATCGGAGATACCGTTGTGCTGCGCAAAGCGGGGGATGTGATTCCGGAAATTGTAGGGCCCGTCGTGGCGCTCCGCGACGGTTCCGAGCGCGCATTTGTGATGCCCACGCATTGCCCGTCCTGCGGTACGGCCCTGGCCCCGGCCAAGGAAGGCGACGTCGATTTGCGCTGCCCCAACGCGAAGTCCTGCCCGGCGCAGTTGACCGGCCGGGTGGCGCATCTGGCCGGCCGTGGGGCTTTCGATATCGAGGCCTTGGGGGATGAGGCGGCGCTGGCACTGACCAATCCGGCCGCCCCCGAAACCCCGCCGCTGACCACCGAGGCAGATATTTTCTCCCTCACTGCCCTGGATCTGTCCGCGGTGATGGTCCGGCGCGAGAAGAAATCCAAGGGGGTGCCGACGGGTGAAAGCGAGCTGGTGCCCTACTTCTATACAAAGGCGACCGGGAAGAAGCCGTCGGTGCCGGCGGCAAACACTCACAAGCTGTTCCGCGAAATGACGAAGGCGAAGAGTCAGCCGCTGTGGCGGGTTTTGGTGGCACTGTCCATCCGGCATGTGGGGCCGCGGGCCGCGCGTGCGCTGGCCACTGCCTTTGGCTCGATGCCGGCCATCCGGGCAGCGAGTGTTGAGGAGCTGGCGCAGGTGGACGGAGTCGGGCCCATTATTGCCCAGGCGCTGGTCGAGTGGTTCGCGGTGGACTGGCAGCGGGAGATCGTGGACAAGTGGGCGGACGCGGGGGTTCGGATGGCCGATGACGTGGACGAATCGATGCCGCGAAACTTGGCGGGATTGACCATTGTGGTCACCGGTTCGTTGGCTGGTTTTAGCAGGGACGAGGCCAAGGAGGCCATCATTACGCGAGGCGGGAAAGCGTCCGGCTCAGTCTCGAAGAACACCAGCTACGTGGTGGCGGGGGAGAATGCGGGCACCAAGCTGGATAAGGCAGAGCAACTGGGGCTGCCGGTGCTGGATGAGGATGGTTTTGTGAAACTACTGGCGGAGGGAAGCGCATGAGCTCGATATCGGACGTACCGGCACCAGGTGGTGTGGCATCGGGTGATGCGGCAGGGGCTGGTGCTGCGCCGGATGTTGCGCAGGCTGAGCTGTTGGAAGAGCTGCTGGCTGTTGCGCAAAATGCGGCAGCCGCCGGCGCCGCGGTGCTCGCCGGCCGTGACCCCCAGTCCTTTGACGCCACGGCCAAGACCTCCGACGGGGACTGGGTCACTGCATTTGATCTGGCAGCTGAGCGGGCAGTCCGGGAGGCCATTTCCGGTGCCCGTCCGGATGACACCATTACCGGTGAGGAACTGGCACCGGCCGTTTCCGCCAGCGCCACCGGCTATCGCTGGTCCGTGGACCCGTTGGATGGAACCATGAATTTCATTCGCAACATTGCCTACTACTGCACGTCGGTGGCGGTTGCCGGGCCCGACGGCGGCTGGCTGGCCGGCGTCGTCGTCGCCCCAGCGCTGGGCAGAACCTATTACGCGACCCGCGGAGGCGGCGCATGGTTGGTGGACCGCGGCGCTGACGGGCGGAGGAGGGAGCGGCGCCTCGATGGGCCGACGACGCCGCGTAACGGCACATTGCTGGCGACTTCGCTGACCTACGATCCGCAGATCCAAGGGCGGCTGGGCGCGGAGCTGGCCGGGCGGATGCAGGGCTTCAACGACTTCCGCCGGCTAGGGTCCGCGGCGCTGGAACTGTGCGCCATAGCAGAGGGCGGGCTGGACGCGTACTTTGAATACGGCTTGTACGAACACGACTTTGCCGCCGGTGCTTTGATTGCCGAGGAAGCCGGTGCCTGGGTGCGGCGTCCGCAGCTGAGCCCGGCGCTGAACGGGCTGCCGACGCCGGCGGAGGCCCTGGCGAACTGGACGGGTGCTTCCATCCCGGGGCTGGCCGGAAAATATACGCCATGACCGTCCCCTGGCAACAGCTCGTGGCCGCGCTGGGTAACGATCGGCTGCGTCGGGTTTATGGAGGGTGGGTGCTCGCAGACGTGGATGCCCTGGACGTGCCGGATGCCCCGGATGCCCCGGACGTGCCGGATGCCCCGGACGCGGCCGATGCCCCGGACGCGGCCGATGCGGCGGATGTACCGGTTGCCACAGACGCATCGGCCGACCTCGGACCCGGCGTTGGATCCGGGCCTGGGCTTGATTCAGGTTCTGGGCTTGATTCAGGTTCTGGGCTTGATTCAGGTTCTGGGTTTGATTTAGGCACGGTGTTTGATCTAGGCACGGTGGCGGAGCGTACCAAGCTCGCCAGGGCAGGCCTGCTCACGGAGGTTGACGGTCGCCTTCGGGTTGCACGGGATGTCTTCAATGACGTCCTCGCGGCGGCCGGTAAAAGCCGGCCGACCGGCGTCGACCGGTTCTTTGCGCAAGGCATGCTGACCGGGATTCCCCGCAACGCTGCCGATCGCGATGAAGTGCTGGCCCATCTGGTCATCCGGCTCTTTGGCACCGAGGACGTCCTCAGCGAGCCGGAGGTTAACCGGCTGCTGTCCACCGTTACCGCCGATGTTCCCACCCTGCGGCGCGCCCTGGTCGATTTTGCCTTCCTCCGACGCGACCGGGACGGCAGCCTATACTGGCGCACGGCATAGCCGGCAAGACCTCACGCCGGTACGGCCGCGGCTAAGATCCGCCGCGGCCAAGGATCAACTGTGCCGAAGATGATTGAACCTTCCCCTGCTGCAGGAACCGCGTCGCTTTAGGGCAGAATGGACGGGCGGTATTCTCCGCAGTTTTTCACGTCCCGACAGGAACACCACACAAACCATGAGCAGCGCGATTATCATCCGCCCCGTCACCGAATCCGACTACGACGCTGTCGCCCGGATCACCAGGGATTCCTATCTTGCAGCCGGCTACTTCGACGATGCCGAACACCCCTACATGCAGCGGATCCAGCAGGTCGCGGTCCGGGCTGCAGCCGCCCCCATTTGGGTTGCCGAGCGCGACGGTGGGATCGTCGGATCCGTGACCTTGGCCGTGGCGGGGGATGAGTTTGCCGATATTGCCCTGCCTGACGAGTTGGAATTCCGCATGCTCGTGGTGGATCCCGAGGTCCAACGCGGTGGCATCGGCCGTGCCTTGGTGGAGGCGATCATCGCGCACGCCCGGACGCTGGATGGCATCTGCGCCGTCGGCCTGACCACGGGGCAGGATTGGCACGGGGCGCATGCACTGTACGAATCGACCGGCTTCCACCGTGTGCCGGAGCGGGACTGGCTGGTTCCCCAGTCCCGGATCAAGCTGCTGGTGTATCGCCTGGACCTCTGAACGCCGCAGACGTTTCCGCCTGGCACCGCCTGGGACTTGGGAGGGCTGCTAGCTTCCCAGCCGCTTCAAAGCCGCTCCGGCCTGGCGGCGTACATCGATATCGGCGTCCTTCAGCAGCGCGTTGATATCCGGGATGTGCCCGGTATCGCCAACTTCCGCCAGCGCGCGGGCACCGGCGGCGCGTACCCGGGGAACGTCGTCGCCCATCAGCCGCACCAGCTCATCCGCGACCGGAAGCTTGCGGAACGCGGCGACCTTGGCGCACATTTCCCGCACCCGCCACGCCTGATTACCCAGTCCGGTCCGGATCGGTTTGGCCGCCGAATCGTCCCAGGTGTACATGAAGACCCGCGCTCCCCACAGCTCCGGCCAATACAGCGCCGGCGCGCCATTGATGATGCCCTCCGCGTGCGCCCCGCCGGCGAACAGCAGGAATTCCTTCGTCTCGTCCTCGCCGGCGAGGAGCGCGAGCGCCCGTTTGACGACGTTGTGCTGTCCGTAAAGGGCGACGGCGGCCGCGATGCGGTCTGCGGGTGAGGCGTCAAGAGGTATTGGCGTTTCGTCGGTAGGCATACCCACTAATCTACGCGGTTTGAGGATCGGGTGGCTCTGCGCCGCAGCGGCTAGGCCCGGTAACCGGAGGCCTGTTGAACCGCTTCCGGTCCGTCAAAGCGGTGTCCCTGCGGGTTTGACGGCATGAGCACCATGACCAAAAGCGCTATTGCTCCCAGAAAGGGGACGAGCCCGAGGAGAATGAACCACGCGCTGAAATTTCCGTCATGCAGACGCCGGGACAGCAGTGCCAGTCCCGGAATGAGCGTGGCAAGCCCCCAGAGTCCAATGATGGCCGCGACAACACCAAATCCCGGACCTGGAACGGACGTGCCGTCGGCGGCGACAGTGGCTCCGGCTCCGCCCGCGATGACAAGCATTGTCAACGCTAAATCTATTATGCCGATGTGAAGCTAATTCGATTTCAACCCGTCGTTTGACACACCAATTGACCCACCTTTGCCGCCGGGTTTTCATCCAGCGCCATTTTTATGTAACGCCGTCAGGACCAATCCGGGGAGGGCCGCCGTGGAGAATTTTCCGTTTCGAGTCAAAGACGCCCTCGACCGGTAAACCGCGTTGTCGCTTCCCTCGTTGACGCTGCTGAGATCCCCCCGACCGGCCCGCGGCCGCGCAGTAGACTGGACGGGAAACAACAACTTCTGTAGGGGAGATCCATGGCTGCGATTAACCGTGACGACGTGGCGCATTTGGCGCAACTGGCACACATCGAGATGAGTGCTGACGAACTGGACCGGATGGCTGGCGAATTGGCCGTCATCGTCGATTCGGTGAAATCCGTCAGCGAGGTTGCCGGTGCGGACATACCCGCAACGTCACACCCGATTCCGCTGACCAACGTGCTGCGCGAGGACGTCGTTGGCCATGTGCTGACCGCCGGGCAGGCGCTCTCCGGCGCCCCCGACGCGCAGGGCGGTCGTTTCCGTGTGCCCGCGATTCTGGAAGAGGACTAATGACGGACCTGATTAAGCACTCCGCAGCGGCACTGGCGGCCAAGCTCGCTGCCAAGGAAGTCTCCGCCGTTGAAGTGACACAGGCGCACCTGGACCGGATTGCCGCCGTCGACGGTGACGCCGAACATGGTGTGCATGCGTTCCTGCATGTGAACACCGAACAGGCCCTCGCGGTCGCAGCCGAGGTGGACGGTAGGCGCGCCCGTGGCGGCAGTGATGCAGCGGACCTGCACGAATTGGCCGGTGTGCCGATTGCCGTCAAGGATCTGATTGTCACGATCGGCCAGCCAACGACGGCTGGGTCAAAGATTCTGCAGGGCTGGCACAGTCCCTACGACGCTACGGTGGTCAAAAAGCTGCGTGCGGCACGGATGCCGATTTTGGGCAAAACCAACCTTGATGAGTTCGCAATGGGTTCCTCTACCGAGCATTCTGCATATGGCCCCACGCGCAACCCCTGGGATCTGGACCGGATCCCCGGTGGTTCCGGCGGTGGCTCGGCTGCCGCCGTCGCCGCCTTTGAAGCACCACTGGCACTCGGGACGGACACCGGCGGTTCCATCCGCCAGCCCGGTGCGGTCACCGGGACCGTTGGCGTGAAGCCCACTTATGGAGGAGTGTCCCGCTATGGCGCTATTGCGATGGCTTCCTCGCTGGACCAGATTGGCCCCGTTTCCCGGACCGTGCTGGATTCGGCGCTGCTGCACGAACTGATCGGCGGCCACGACCCGTACGACTCGACCTCGCTGACGGATCCGTCCACCGGTCTGGTGGCGGCCGCGCGGATTGGCAATGTCAAGGGTCTGCGGATCGGCGTGGTGCAGGAGCTTGGCGGCGAGGGCTACCAGGCCGGCGTGCTGGCGCGGTTCAATGAGTCCCTGGACCTGCTCCGCGATGCCGGGGCGCAGATCGTTGAGGTCTCCTGTCCCAACTTTGTTTACGCGCTGGGCGCTTACTACCTGATCATGCCGTCGGAGGCATCGTCGAACCTCGCGAAGTTCGACGGCGTCCGGTTCGGGTTGCGCACGCTGCCCGCCGATGGAGCCATGACGATCGAGCGCGTGATGGCTTCCACTCGCGCGGCCGGTTTTGGTGACGAGGTCAAGCGACGGATCATCCTGGGAACGTACGCTCTCAGCGCCGGTTATTACGATGCGTACTATGGCTCGGCGCAGAAGGTTCGTACGCTGATTCAGCGCGATTTCGACGCCGCCTTCGCGCACGCCGACGTGTTGATTTCGCCGACTGCACCAACCACCGCTTTCAAGCTCGGCGAGAAGCTGGACAATCCGCTGGCGATGTATCTCAATGACGTGGCCACCATCCCGGCGAACATGGCCGGCGTCCCCGGTTTGTCACTGCCGGGTGGGCTTGCTGATGAGGACGGGCTGCCCATAGGCATCCAGCTGCTGGCTCCGGCCCGCGAGGATGCCCGGTTGTACCGCGTGGGTGCCGTGCTCGAAGAATTGTTGGAAGAACGCTGGGGCGGCCCGATCCTGAATATGGCGCCAGAACTGGTTGCGACGCAGATCATGGAGGCAAAATAATGACCGATGCAACCCTGAGCTTCGACGTAGCGATGGAGAAGTTTGACCCGGTCCTGGGCTTCGAGGTGCACGTTGAGCTGAACACCGCCACCAAAATGTTCTCTTCCGCGCCGAACGTCTTTGGTGACGAGCCGAACACCAATGTCAACGAGGTGGACCTGGGCCTGCCCGGCGTACTTCCGGTGGTGAACAAGAAGGCCGTGGAGTCCTCGATCAAAATCGGTCTGGCACTTAACTGCAGAATCGCCGAATCCTGCACCTTCGCCCGTAAGCACTACTTCTACCCGGACACTCCGAAGAACTTTCAGACCTCCCAGTACGATGATCCAATTGCGTACGACGGCTTTCTGGACGTGGAGCTCTCCGACGGCAGCATCTTCCGGGTCGAGATTGAGCGGGCGCATATGGAGGAAGACGCCGGGAAGCTCACCCACATGGGTGGCGCTACCGGACGCATCCAGGGCGCCGACTTCTCGCTCGTGGACTACAACCGTGCCGGCGTCCCGCTGGTGGAAATCGTCACGAAACCGATCCAAGGGGCCGGGTCCCGGGCGCCCGAACTGGCCAAGGCCTACGTCGCCGCGGTGCGGGAAATCGTGAAGAACCTGGGCGTTTCGGACGCGAAGATGGAGCGCGGCAACGTCCGCTGCGACGCCAACGTTTCGCTGCGGCCGTATGGGCAGGAAAAGTTCGGTACCCGGTCGGAGACGAAGAATGTAAACTCGCTGCGCGCGGTGGAAAACGCCGTCCGCTTCGAAATCCAGCGGCACGCGGCCGTGCTGGATTCCGGCAACACAATCGTGCAGGAAACCCGGCACTGGCACGAGGACACCAAGTCCACCACCAGCGGTCGACCCAAATCCGATGCGGATGACTACCGCTACTTTCCGGAGCCGGATCTGCTGCCGATTTTGGCCACCCCGGAATGGGTGGAGTCGCTCCGGGCGGAGCTGCCCGAGCCGCCTGCGGCGCGCCGCAAACGCCTGCAGGCGGACTGGGGCTACACGGATCTGGAATTCCGCGATGTGGTCAATGCCGGCGTGCTGGATGAAATTGAGGAAACCGTCGCCGCGGGAGCCTCCGCCGCCGTTGCCCGCAAGTGGTGGATGGGCGAGATCGCGCGCCGCGCCAAGCTGGCCGACGTCGATCCGGTGGCGCTCGGCGTGACGCCGGCCGTCGTCGTCGAACTTGACGCACTGATCCGCTCCGGCGCCATCAATGACAAGCTGGCCCGCGAGGTCCTGGACGGCGTGCTGGCCGGCGAGGGAACACCCGCGGATGTGGTTCAGTCCCGTGGTCTGGCCGTGGTGTCCGACGACGGCGTGCTGCAGAGCGCCATCGACACGGCTCTGGCCGCGCAGCCGGAGGTGGCGGACAAGATCCGCGCCGGCAAGATCCAGGCCGTGGGCGCGATTGTCGGCGGGGTCATGAAGGTCACCAAGGGGCAGGCCGACGCGGGCCGGGTTCGCGAACTGATCCTCAAGACCCTCGGCGTCGAAGGCTAGCACCCAACTAAGTAGCAGCACCTGCACGTAAAACGCGATTTGGCTGCAGGTGCTGCGACTTAGTTTGAGACGATAGGTACATGACATCCACGGCACTCACGAAAGGGCGCAGCTGGAAGATCCGTGCCCGTGTGCAGTCCGAGGGGGATAATCACGTGCAGGAGGATGCCTGCGGATTTGCCGGAGCGGACGCCTGGATAATCGACGGGGCCACATCGCTGCTGCAGCCGCTGGGTCTTCCTGCCGCGTCGGATCCTTCCTGGCTGGCGCAGACGCTGTCGGCGGCCCTGGCCGAGGCGGCATGCGCCAAAGCTCTCGGCGCTGCGGGGTCCGAGGAGGGCGTCGCGACCCGGGAGCTGCTTGCCCGCGGGCTGGTCACGGTGGACCGTACCGGCCAGCTGCTGGTTGGCCAGGAGCGCGTGCGGTTTCCCAGCGCTGCGGTTTCCGTAGCGCACTTGGACGACGACGGCGTCGAGCTGCTGAGCTTGGCAGACTGCCACGTCGTGGTGGAGCTGGCAGACGGTGGCGTTGAGCACGTGATCGGTGAGCTGGCCGATGTCCGCGTGCAGCCGGCATCGGAGCCGGCGCGGGGGGCACAAGACCCCACTGAGCGCCGCCGGCTGCTGCTGGCCGATCGCGAGCGGCGAAACACCGCTGGGGGACTGTGGGTTGCCCGGCGTGAGCCGGAGGCCGCAGCCCACGCGTTCGTGGCCCGGTTTGGTCCGCCCGCGCTGCTGGTGATGGCGAGCGACGGAGCCTGGCGCGCCGTCGACCTCGGATTGGTTGCCGGCCCGGAAGAATTCCTGCGCAGCGTGAGGGACCCTGTCGCGGCGCTGGAACTGATGCACCGGCTCCGGTCCCATCAGCGTGATATCGGCGAGGCCGCCGACGATGCGACCGTCCTGGTGCTGGAACCAGGCAGACGCGCCCAAATGTGACGGAAGCTGCTTAGTACTTGCACTAAGACTCAAAGGCGTGCATGCTCCGTGGCGCAGTAAAGGTGGGGTTCGGTCCAATGCGGTCAGCCCGGCTGTTTAGAACTTGCTTTGGATCTGACGGCCTACTTTAATGCACACTATGGCAGTCTTGGTGGCATTGGCAGCATTTGTCTCCACACTTGCGGGTGGGTTGATCGCCGCCCGGGCGCATGACAAACTGCACCTGATCCTTGGCGCTGCTGCCGGCATCATGCTCGGAGTGGTGACCTTTGACCTGCTTCCCGAAGCGCTAGCCCAGTCCAGCCAGCAGGTGTTCGGAGTTCCGGCTGTCCTGCTGACGGCGATGGCCGGTTTTCTGTCAATCCATATTGTGGAGCGTTCCCTGGCCATTCACCGTGGGCACGAGGACGAGTTTGGTGGCCACAGCCACGGCAGCAGCCACCGCGGTGCTGAATCCATCGGCCTGCTCGCCGGCGGTGCACTGATTGCGCACAGTCTGCTCGACGGGATTGGCATTGGTGTCGGTTTCCAAGCTGGATCTTCGGTCGGGATCACGGTGGCGATTGCGGTAATTGCCCATGATTTCGCTGATGGTTTCAACACCTTCACCATCGTTTCGCTCTACGGCAACGCCCGGCGCCGCGCTCTGACCCTGCTTTTCGCCGATGCGCTTACACCGGTGGCCGGAGCAGTGCTGGGCTCGCTGATCCGGGTACCCGAAGAAGTGATTGGACTCTATCTGGGCTACTTTGCAGGGTTCCTGCTGTACCTGGCGACCGCCGATATCCTCCCCGAAGCGCATGCGAGACACCCGTCCCGCATGACCTTGGTCTGCACCGTTGCCGGGGTGGCCTTTATCTGGCTGGTGGTGGGGCTAAGCCACTAGCGGATTTCATCTCCATGTCAGACCTATGCCAGCGCGCCCATCGGGTCCCAGGCAGGCAGGACGATCGGCTCGGTTGCCAGGGCCCGGAGCAGCTCGGGGTTGAGCCGCTTCTTGTCGACCACGACCTCGAAGACGTACTCGTCGAACCAGCTGTCAGCCATGGTGTAAAAACCCTTGTCGCCGTTCTCGTCTCCCCAACTGTTCTCCACGCGCCAGCGGCGCGTGCCGCCGTCGAGCACATCCACTCCCGTCAGCAGCATGGCGTGGGTCATGGCCGACTCGCCGAACCGGACGCGGGATTCCTTGTCCAGGGAGATGTCGGCGGCATAGAGAGCGGCATAGTCGTAGAGCCGGGCATCCCAAATACCATCCTTGCGGACCATCTGCTTGCCCACATCGCAGCCAAACCAGACCGGTTCGCCGTCCACAATGGCATCCCGGGCGAGTTTCTTGGCGAGCGAAATATCCACGTTCAGGTACAGTACGGGATCTGCTCCGACCACGTTGCCCAGGTGCTCAACGGTCAGGGTGCTGCCTTTGGGGTGCTCAGCTCTGGGGTCATCGACCAGGCAGACGTAGTCGTGCAGATCGATGGTGCTGTACTTGGCGAGGAATTCCTGCGGTGTCAGGCTGCCCTCGCGGTGGAAGACTTTTTCGTCGTCGGTGTAGTCCCAGTCCAGTGCGGTTGGCGGGGTACCCAGGTGAAGCGTGAGGATCCGGTGGACATCGGCGATGATCCGCGTCTTCGCCCGGGCCACGGCGTCCCCGTCCGAAGCCGGATTCCGGCGGAGCTGGCGGAGGGCTTGGGCTCCTTGGCGCAGCAGCGAACAGAGCACGGAGTTCATCCGGCTGGTATTGGCCGACGACTCCGTTTCCGGCATAGCCGATTTGGGCACCGCACCGTATTTGCTGAAGATGTTCACCGCCATGTTCCACTGGCCGCCGTCGCCCATGACGGTCTGCAGCAGGAAGGAGACCAACCGGTCATCTTCCGGCCGTTCTGCGGTTTCCAGAATGGACTCCAGAAAGTAGTTGGCCCGCTCCAGCTTGTCGAAATACATGGCGTAGTTCTGCGAGAACTCGAATTCCTTCACGCCGAGCGTCTGCTTCGCCCCGGCACGCAGCAGGTTCAGGGCAGCAAAGAGCCAGCAGCGGCCGGATTTTTGCTGATTGGTGACTTTCCAGGCGTCGATGCGGTGCGACACGGTGGTGGAAAGGGAAGCTGCCAGCCCATGATCGATGGCGAGTTCGTCGACGCTGACCCGGGTGATGGCGTTCTGCGTCCGTTTGAGCACCGGATCCGCCGCGAAGGACGCGTGCAGCGCGTCCACCTGCGCCGCTGTCAGGGAGGCAGTGGACGCGGCCGCGGTTGCCGCGGATGCAGTGGACAAGGAAGCGACGTCAATGTCGGTGGAAGTAGTCACATTTCCCTTTCTAGCCCTATTTTGGGACGCCTGCAAATACACCCCGGGGCCAGCGGGGCGGGGCTCAGCGGGAAACCATTTCCGCCATTGCTTCGTGCAGCGCGTCGATCACCAGCAGGACCGACCTGCGTTTGAGGCTCTCCGGTCTGGCGAGAATATCTATCCGCCGGTGCGTGCTGATGCCGCGCAGGGGGCGCAGCGTCACACCCGGACTCAGCGCCGGGCTCGCCGTGTACCGCGGCAGCAGCCCGAGCACGCTCCCGGTGGCAACCAACGCCGCCACCGTGGAGTAGTCGTTAATCCGGTGCACCACGGTCGGCGGTTTACTGGAAACGGCGCCGACGGCGGCAAGAACGTCCGCCGGTGAGTAGCCGCCGCGGCTTGTCACCCAATCATGGCCGGCGACGTCGTCGGGTGTCAGAGCATCCAACGCGGCAAGCGGGTGCGCGACGGCGAGGGCAACATCCAGAGGTTCCCGCGCCAACTCCATCACGCTGACCCTGCCGGCAGGCCACGGCTTGCTGTGATCCATCCGGTGTGCCAGTACCAGGTCGTAGCGTGCGGCGAGCGCCGGGAAATCCTGTTGCGCCACGTCTTCGTCCGAGAGCTGCACCTTCGGCGAACCGGGGCTTTGCAGGAGCCGGACCAGCGGGGCGAACAGCGCCTGCCCCGCGCTGTGGAAACCACTCACGGTGACGTGTCCGGTGCGGTTGTCCTGGTACGCACCGATGGCCGCCCGTGCATCCGCCATAGCACTGAGCACATCGGCACCGGCGTCGGCCAGCACCCGTCCCGCCTCGGTGAGGACCAGTCTGCGCCCCTGCTTGCGGGTCAGCACGGCGCCGGCGCTCTTCTGCAGTGCGGCCAGTTGTTGGGAAACGGCCGACGGCGTCACAAACAGTGCCTGCGCCACCGCGGTGACGCTGCCGAGCTCGCCGAGTTCCCGGAGCATCCGAAGCTGATGAATTTCCATTCAAGCCAAATTAGCATGTAGGAGAACTACATCTTCGATGGAGTTACTGCTGGTTGTTCTAAAGCATCGGGGGACATCTAATGGGGGAGAAGCGCTGGGAGAGCGTTCTCGTTAAGCGGGAACAGCCATGAAAGCAACGGATCAGATGAGGGCACAGATCAAATGAGGGCACAGATCAAATGAAAGCATCGGTCGAATGAAGGCACTGGTCATATGAAAGCACTGTACAAATCCGGACCGCATGCGGGCTTCGAGCTGGTGGACCGGCCGGAGCCGAGCGTCGGGGCGGACGACGTGAAGATCCGTGTCATGACAACCGGCATCTGCGGCACTGACCTGCACATCGAGTCCTGGGATGCGTGGGCTGCGGAGAACATCAACGCGCCGCTGATTGCCGGGCACGAGTTCTACGGTGAGGTCGTGGAGATCGGAGCCCAGGTGCGGGACGTCAAGGTTGGCGACCGGGTCTCCGGCGAGGGCCATATTGTCTGCGGAATCTGCCGCAACTGCCGTGCCGGGCGCCGTCAGATGTGTATCAATACCGTCTCCGTTGGTGTGCAGCGCGACGGGGCCTTTGCCGAATATGTGGTGATCCCGGAAATTAATGTCTGGGTACACCACGACACGTCCGTCACCCCTGAGCTTGGTGCGATCTTCGATCCATTCGGCAATGCCGTGCATACTGCCCTGAGTTTCCCGCTCGTCGGCGAGGACGTCCTGATCACGGGGGCTGGACCCATCGGACTGATGGCAATCGCCGTCGCCCGTCATGCCGGCGCCCGGAAGATCGCGATTACGGATGTCTCCGCCCCTCGGCTGGACCTGGCCCGCAGCATGGGCGTTGACCTGGCCGTCGACGTTTCCAGCACGCGGGTGAAGGACGCGCAGCGTGAGCTCGGCATGCGGGAAGGCTTCGACATCGGTCTCGAAATGTCCGGCCATCCCACGGCACTGCCGGAAATGATCGACAATATGAACCACGGCGGGCGGATCGCCATGCTGGGCCTGGCCAGCGCGCCCATTGACATCAACTGGGGCAAGGTTGTCACCCATATGCTCACACTCAAGGGCGTCTACGGCCGGGAGATGTTTGAGACCTGGTACGCCATGAGCGCCATGCTGTCCTCCAATCCGGTGCTGCATCGGCACATTTCGGCGGTGGTGACGGACACGCTGCCGGCGGCCCGGTGGGAAGATGGCTTTGCTGCCGCGCGTTCCGGCGCGGGCGGCAAAGTGGTGCTGGACTGGACCGGATTCTAAGGAGCAAGGCTGTATGTATACCGCAATGAAAGACCAACTGGCTGCCGAATTGGACGAAATCCGGGCGGCCGGACTCTTCAAGACTGAACGCAGGATCTCCTCGGCGCAGTCCAGCCACATCCTGGCCGGCCCGCTGGACGGCAGCGGCCAGGGCAAGCCGGTGCTCAACTTCTGCGCCAATAATTACCTGGGTCTGGCGGACCATCCGGAGATTGTTGCCACCGCAAAGTCCGCCATGGATGAACGCGGCTTCGGCATGGCCTCGGTCAGGTTTATCTGCGGCACCCAGGACCTGCATCTGGAACTGGAATCGCGTGTTTCGGCGTTCCTGGGTACAGAGGACACCATCTTGTTCTCCTCCTGTTTCGACGCCAATGGGGGAGTCTTTGAATCCCTCTTCGGGCCCGAGGACGCCGTCATCTCGGACGCGCTGAACC
The DNA here is from genome assembly GCF_015708085.1 of Arthrobacter terrae. GTDB lineage: Bacteria > Actinomycetota > Actinomycetes > Actinomycetales > Micrococcaceae > Arthrobacter_M > Arthrobacter_M terrae. Next base: position 176,358 of record NZ_JADNYM010000003.1, read on the forward strand.
ACGCCTCCATCATTGACGGGATCCGGCTCTGCAAGGCCAAGCGCTTCCGCTATGCCAATCAGGATATGGCCGAGCTGGAGGCGGCGCTCGTCGAGGCCGCTGCGCTAAATGACGGCGCCGGCGCCCGCCGCACCGTCATTGTCACCGACGGCGTTTTCTCCATGGACGGCTTCCTGGCCCCGCTGGCCGCCATCTGCGATCTGGCAGACAAATACGGAGCGCTGGTGATGGTTGACGATTCCCACGCCGTCGGCTTCATGGGCGCCACCGGTGCCGGCACGCCCGAACACGCCGGCGTCCCGGACCGGGTGGACATCTACACCGGGACCTTCGGCAAGGCCCTCGGTGGCGCGTCCGGCGGCTACGTCTCCGGGCGGGCGGAAATCGTTGCGATGCTCCGGCAGAAAGCCCGGCCATACCTGTTCTCCAATTCCCTGGCGCCGGCCATTGTTGCCGCCACGCTCAAGGCTCTGGAGCTGGTTCAAACCTCAGCACAACTGCGCAGCACACTGTTCAGCAACGCGGAGCACTTCCGGCGCCGGATGACCGAGGAGGGCTTCGAGCTGCTGCCGGGGGAGCATGCCATAGTTCCGGTGATGTTCGGCGACGCCGTTCTCGCGGCGACCATGGCGGATTCGATGCTGGACCACGGCGTGTACGTTACCGCGTTCAGTTTCCCGGTGGTTCCGCGCGGCGCGGCGCGGATCCGGGTGCAGCTTTCGGCCGCACACAGCTCGGACGACGTCGAAACCTGTGTACGTGCCTTCGTTGCTGCCCGCGCTGAGGCTGGCGGAGCGTAGGGCATGGCAGAATTTGAACGCACTATGCCCCCTTTAAACGCCGACGAGCGGGCCACCTTGGCCGGCTGGCTGGATTTCTACCGCGCGACGCTTATTCGCAAATGCGGGAACCTCGACGACGAACAGTTGCGGCACGCCGCGGTGGAACCGTCGGCGCTTACTTTGCTCGGGTTGATCCAGCACCTGGCAGAGGTGGAGCGGAACTGGTTCCGCCGGGTACTGACGGGCGAGCAGATTCCGCCGATCTACGCCCCGGACGCCGGCACTGACGGGGACGACGGGCACGACGGGCACGACGGCGGGTTCGATCTCACCGGCACCTCGTTCCGGGACGCCGTGGACAGCTGGCAGGCCGAGGTTACGCAGGCCCGCCGGAATTGTGCCGCCCGTGCCCTGGACGCTACAAGCCCTTTCATGGGTGCTGAAGTGACCCTGCGCTGGATCTACCTCCACATGCTTGGCGAGTATGCCCGGCACTGCGGTCACGCCGACCTTATCCGCGAACGCGTCGACGGGTGCACAGGCGTCTGACCGGGATGGCGGGGATGACCACGCCCAGCTCAACTATCACAAAGCGGCCATTAGACTGCTGCAAGGGGATGACGGACGAAAGGTTGCACAGTGACTAAGGTTGCACAGTGAATACTGACGTGCTGATCGTGGGCGGCGGGATAGCCGGGCTGTCTTTGGCCTGGCAGCTGGCGCCGCGTGCCGCCGTCGTTCTGGTTGAGGCGGAGGGAATCCTCGCTTACCACACCTCTTCCCGCTCGGCGCGACAGATGCAGCCCAGTTATGGGCCCGCGGTGATTCAGGAGCTGACCGCGGAAAGCATCGAGGCGGTTCGCTCCATTTCCGCTGAACTGGGGCACTCGATTCTGCTGCCGCGGCCGCTGATTTTCATCGGCAGCCAAGCGGATGTGGCCGCCGGAACGGCAGCGAACGGCCATCTGAGGCCGCTGGGTCATGCGCAGGCGCTGGCCCGGTGCCCTGATTTGCGGCCGGATTCCTTCGAAGCCGCCAGCCTGGACGATTCCGCGATGGAAGTGGACGTCCCGGCGCTGCTGGAATATTACCGGTCGCGGGCGGTCGCTGCCGGAGCGTTGATCATCACCGGAGCCCCTGTCGACACCGTGCAGCGCACCAGCGCGGGGTGGCTGGTTGGAGCCGGGGATGAGGCTGTTGAAGCCCCGATCATGGTCAATGCCGCCGGCGCATGGGCCGATCCGCTGGCGGTGATTGCCGGCGTCGAAATCCAAGGTCTGCGCCCGCACCGACGCACTGCGGCCACCGTCATGACGGAGCATCCCGTCGATCCGCAGGCACCGATGATTGCCGGCGTGGACGACAGTTTCTACTACCGGCCGCAGGGCAGCGGTCTGCTGATCTCGCCGTGTGAATCCGTCCCGAGCGTGGCGGAGGACGCCCGGCCGGTGGAAGCTGACGTCTACCGCGCCATCGAGCGGATCAGTACCGTTACGTCACTGGGTATCACTTCGGTGGAGCGGAGTTGGACGGGCCTGCGCACCGTTGCGGCTGACGGCCTGCCGGTAGTCGGGTTCGATCCCGAGGCGCCAGGATTCTTCTGGCTGGCGGGACAGGGTGGTTACGGCATCCAGACTTCCGCGGCCATGGCCAAGCTTGCCGCAGGGATGATTCTCGCCCCGGAAAGTCCGCTGAGTGCGGTGGCGCGGGCGCTGGCACCGGACCGCAGCTGACCTTTTTTGGACGGGTTGCGCGAGATGCGCCGGTTAACCGTGATCCCGACCCGGCGAATGCGCTTGCGCTTCAAGCCATGGCGCGCCGGCAGCAGGGCAGGCCTGCGAATCATCAGTCAAGTGGGGGAGTAGTACGTGAAGGAACGGATAGCGGACAATCGGGATCTTTCCATGTATCAGCCCGGTTGGGAAGAACAGGCGCCGGAGGATATCGAGCAGGACGCCGAGTTGTCCGGAGCCGGCAAGGCCGTTAATGTCGACAACTCCGGCGAGGCGTTAAGTCCGGCAACGCCGGCAGGAGAGTCGAGGCGTCCACGACCGGCGAGACCAGCCAAGCTATCGATACCGTCAGGGCCGTCACATCCATTCCTGCCGCAGAGGACGGACATTTTCCACGATCGGGCGGTTCACTGGCGCTCGCGATGATGGCGGTACTGTTGGTTACTGTCGGTGTTTTTTGCCCGATCTGCTCTTAGCCGGATTGGGGATCGGCGGCGGATTGATTTTCCTTCGCGCAGCGCGATCGGGAGCGAGGACACTGCAGTTTCGGATTGGCCTGCTGCTGCTGGGCCTTTTCCTGGCTGCGAGTGCATTCGTCTGCTTCTTTGCTGTCAGTCTATTCCGGGATGCGTTCGTTTCCACCGACCCAACAGCCTGGCAGTCTGACCAGAGTCTGCCGTGGATTTACCGGCTTCCTTCGCTCGCGCCAAGCATGCTCACGGTGGGGGCAGCCTGCCTCGGCGGCTTTGCCGTCCTGCAGATCCGCGGGCTAACGGCACAGCCCACGCAGAACGCGTGCCCTATGGAAGCTGCGGCTGGTCCTACAGTGATCGAGTTGAACGGTCCGGTCGGCAGCGGCCGAGGCGGCAGCAATAACAAGCACGACAGCGTCACTATCTTTCCGGTCGATGCAGACGGAGCGCCAGTGGCCTGGAAGGCGGAGGACATCGTCCCAGGGCCGGATGGATCTTCGGCGCCGTGGGCTATTGGCGGCATTATGGTTCTGATCGGCTGGGACTATTGCTGGCTCCCATGCTGTTCTCGGATTCCATGGTTCCCCGGATTCAGCATTTGGGGAGTCTTTCGTTCAGCGGGGCACCTTGGCCGGGGGTGCTCTCGACAGCGGCGCTATCCTGCCTACTGTCGGGTTTTGCGGTAATAGCCGGATTCCTTCTCCACGACAGCACGCGCAGCAGTCATTGACTATCGTCACGTTTGCCTCAGTCGGACATTAGGGGAACGACCCTCGCTGCAATCCGGGCACGGCGTTTCAATTGGCGGCGCTGGATACCAGAATACCGAGGCCCAGCCCGCCGATGATGGTGTTGCTGGCACGGTCCAGCCACAGCTCCACCCTAGGTTTGCGCAGTAATCCCATGGCTTTGGCAGCGGCAAAGGCCACCAGGGACAGATATGCGCCGCCGATCAGGGCCTCCACCCCGCCCAGCACCAGTGCGGTCAGCAGAGTGTTGCCGCCGTGGGGAATGAACTGGGGAACCAGAGCGAGGTAAAACAATCCGACCTTAGGGTTCAATAGGGTGGAGAGAGCCCCGGCACCAAAACCCGCTAGATTGCCTTTCCAGCTGGATTGCCGCCCCCGCCCCTGGCTCCGTCCAGCTGCCTGCAATTCGGGGGACCCGGCGGCTCGACCGGCTGCCTGGCCGTCCTGCTGCCCGGATAACTGCCCCGGCAACGGCACCGACTTTGCGGCGGCCTCTGCGGTCTTGGCAGCCATCCGGGCGCGTTCGCGGCGACCGCGCAGGAAAGCGGACACTCCGAGATAGAGCAGGTATACGCCGCCGGCAATCTTCAGCCAGCGAAACAGCTCGGCTGATTGTTCCAGCAGAGCGGCCAGTCCGACCCCGACCAGCAGGGCCCAAACTATCCCCGCGACGGAACAACCTGCCGCCGTCGCCAGTCCTGCCCCGACGCGGCGCAGCGAGGTCCGCAATACCAAAAAGGTATCCGGTCCGGGCGTCAGGGCCAGCAGGAGGCACAAACCGGCAAAGGCCAGCAGGGAAGCGAAAGTCATACTTCTATCTTCCTCGCAGCTTCCCGTAATTAACAAAGCCCTGGCGCAACATTTTGTCCAGACACGCTCATGTTGCGTCGGCTAATGCTGACCTCGGAACGTCCGGGATCCCGGACTCTACGGCGCCCGGTGACAATAATCTGCACTAGCACCGGCCGTAGGGTTGACTCATGAGCCTTGTGATTACGAATATCGGCGAGCTGATGACCCAGGACCTGCGCAACGGGGCGGATGCCGCAGTCCTTCGGGACGCCGCCGTCGTGCTGGAAGGGGAACGGGTCAGCTGGCTGGGGCCGGCCGCCTCCGCACCGGCGGCCGACGAGTCCTTCGACGCGGGTGGCCGCGCGCTGTTGCCCGGCTGGGTGGACTCGCATACACACCTGATTTTTGCAGGCGACCGGACCGCGGAATTTGAAGCTCGGATGGCAGGACAGAGCTACAGCGCCGGGGGCATCGCCGTCACTATGGAGGCTACGCGCAGTACAGGGGACTTCGACCTGACCCGGCTGGCGATGGGCCGGGTGGCGGAGGCCGTTTCCCAGGGCACCACCTACATAGAGACTAAAACGGGGTACGGGCTGGATGTGGAGAACGAGGCCCGCAGCGCCCGGATCGCCTCCACCGTGGTGGATGAGGTGACGTATTTGGGCGCCCATTTGGTGCCGGCGGGTGCGGATCCGGACGAATACACGGACCTGGTGTGCGGCCCCATGCTGGACGCCGTCCGGCCGTACGTGCGCTGGGCGGATGTTTTCTGTGAACGTGGCGCTTTCTCCGAGGAGCAGTCCCGCCGTGTGCTCACCTCCTGCCGGGACGCCGGGCTCGGGTTGCGGGTGCACGGTAACCAGCTGGGCACTGGTGCCGGCGTGCGGCTGGCCACCGAATTCGGCGCCGCCAGCGTGGACCACGTGAACTACCTGGACGACGACGACGTCGCCTCCCTTGCCGAGAGCTGGTCCGGCTGGGATGCGGTAACCGGGCACGGCGCCCGCGGCACGGTGGCGACGGCACTGCCCGCGTGCGACCTGTCCACCCGCCAGCCGCTGGCACCGGGGCGGCAGCTGCTCGATGCCGGCGTGCAGCTGGCGCTCGCCTCCAACTGCAACCCCGGAACGTCGTACACCAGCTCGATGGCATTCTGTGTGACAACGGCGGTGCTGCAGATGGGGCTCAGCGTTCACGAAGCCGTGCGCGCTGCCACGTACGGAGGTGCGCTCGCACTTGGACGGGAAAGCGGAATGGATGCCGACGGCGTCCGGGCGGTGGGCTCGATCGCCGTCGGGCATAGGGCGGATCTGCATTTGCTGAACGCCCCCGCAGCAACGCATCTGGCCTACCGTCCCGGGATTCCGCTGACCGCGGCCGTCTGGCGCGCCGGCGTCCGGCAGAGCCATTCTGTCTGAGGGACCGCGGACGGGGCGGTGAACGCGCCAGCGCCGGTCAAACCTGCGCAGAGTTCAGCGCCGGGCGTGCGCATAATTGATCCTGCGCAGAGCCAGCGGCCAAGTCTGCGCAGGTATGACGGTTTCTAGCGCCAGTCAGGCTAACCGAGATTGATCATGATCGAATATGAGGGATAACGATCAAGTATAAGCATTTGGTGCTAAGCTGTGGGCAGAATGGCAGCTTGCCTGCCCATCGGACCCAAGGAGATCTCACCAGATGACTGACACCACTTCGACAGCCTCTGTTTCCAACGTCCCTGGCGCCGCTGGTCCCGCAGATGCTGGTCCCGCAGATGCTGGTCCCGCAAATGCCAACGGCGGCCCACATATGGACGAAGAACTGAGCAGCCAGCCCCGCGTGTGGGCGCGTGCCATTGCGCAGGCACTTGCAGACGGTGAGGAAGGGAGGCTATTGCCCGCCGACGGCGATCGGGTCGCCGTGATCGGCTGCGGTACCTCCTGGTTCATGGCGCAGAGCTACGCATCGGCACGCGAGACTGCGGGCAAGGGCGTGACGGACTCATTCGCCGCCTCCGAAGCGTTTTTGGGTGCGGACAGGGAGTATGACGCCGTCGTTGCCATCACACGCTCCGGTACGACGTCGGAGGTGCTGGAAATCCTGCAGCGGCTCAAAGGCAAAGTACGGACCGTAGCGCTGGTGGGGGATCTGGACTCGCCGATTATGTCGCTGGCGGACGCCGTCGTCGAACTTCCCTATGCCGATGAGAAATCCGTAGTACAGACCCGTTTCGCCACCACTGCCCTGACCTATCTGCTCACCAGCCTGGGCATGGACCTGAGCGCGGCTGTTGAGGATGCCAAAACCGCACTCTCCGCGCCCGTGGAGCAGGAGCTGATCGATGCCGAACAGTTCACCTTCCTGGGCCGCGGCTGGACCGTCGGGCTGGCGCATGAGGCAGGCCTGAAAATGCGTGAGGCCGTGCAGAGCTGGACCGAGAGCTATCCGGCGATGGAATACCGGCACGGCCCGATCGCCATCGCCGCACCGAACCGCGTGACCTGGATGTTCGGCGAGCTGCCGGCGGGGCTGGGCGGCGACGTCGCCAAGACCGGTGCAATACTGGTCAACTCCGGCATGCACCCGCTGGCTGACCTGGCCCGCGTACACCGTGTGACACTGGAGCGCGCCCGTGCCCGCGGCCTGGATCCGGATGCACCCCGCAATCTCTCGCGCTCGGTGATTCTCAACGCTGCGCAGTAAATGACGGTTGACTGACTCAATGCCAACTGACTCAATGCCGACTAACCCGATGCCAACTGACTCAATGAACACCCGGGCAACGCAGGCCGGCGCCCTGCCGGCGGTCCTTGCCTTTGACGTGGGCGGCACGGACATGAAGTCGGGAATCCTGACTGGACCCATTGAGCCCGGTGACACCGTGGTCCGTGATCTGCAGCGGTTCCCGACGCCGCAGTGTCTGGAGCCGCAGTGTCTGGAGCCGGCGGCCGGCACCAGGTCTGCGGCGGGCACCGGGCCAGCGGGTGATCGGTCAATGCACGACGGCGCCGTGCCGGGGTACACCGCAGGTCGGGGAGATGCGATCGTGCAGCGGATCGTGGAGCTCACGGAGCACTACGGGCGCAGCCATCCCGAACCTGCACCGGTCGCGGTGGGCGTCACTGTCCCGGGGCTAGTGGACGAGGCGGCAGGGGTGGGACTGCTCTCGGCGAACCTGGGCTGGCGGAACTACCCTTTCGTCGAGCGGCTTGAGTCCCGGCTGGGCCTACCGGTGGCATTTGGACACGACGTCAGCATGGCGGGGGAGGCTGAATTCCGAATCGGCGCGGCGCGCGGCCAGTCGGACGTCGTCGTACTGGTGATTGGAACCGGGATTGCCGGCGCCGTGTTCAGCGACGGGCGGCGCCTGAGAGGCGGCGGCTTTGCCGGGGAGCTGGGTCATGCGATGGTCCCCGCGGCTGACAGGACCCTGCAGATCCTCGAATCCATCGGCTCGGCCGGCGGAATTTCCCGACGGTACGAACAATTCAGCGGAACGCCGGTGAATGGCGCGCGCGATGTGCTGGAGCGCGCCGGAGCCGGGGACGTCCTGGCCGCCGGGGTCTGGGCCGATGCCGTCGCCGCGCTGGCGTTCAGCATCGCCCAATGCGTGTCCATCCTGGGAACCGAAACCGTGGTCCTCGGCGGTGGACTGGCGGAATCCGGGGAGGCCCTGCTGGTGCCGCTGGCCGAACGGGTGGACTCTCTCCTGACGTTCCATCGCCGCCCGCACTTGGTGGCCGCGGAACTCGGACAGAATTCCGGATTGATCGGCTCGGCGCTGAAGGCCCGTGACCTGCTGACGCAACGACGGGGGCCGCTGTGAGCGACTCGGCAGCACCTGCCGGCTTAGCACCTGCCGGCTTAGCATCTGCCGGCCCACCATCTGCCGGCCCAGCATCTGCCGGCCCAACATCTGCCGGAAGACCATCTGCCGGAACACCGGGAGTCATCGTCACCGTCACGCCGAATCCCGCGGTGGACCTGACCTACACGGTGGCCGGCGTGCATCCGGGCGGTTCACACCGCGTGTCGGCTCCGCTCTCGCGCGCCGGGGGAAAGGGTATCAATGTCTCCCGGGTCGCGCACCAGCTGGGTTTTGTGACGCTGGCCATCGCCACCGCCGGGGGCAGCACCGGAGCCGAGTTCGCCCGGGAACTGGGCCGCAGCGGAGTCCCGCACCGGCTGATTCCGGTCGCCTCCGCGACGCGGCGGACCATCGCCTTGGTGGACACGGTCGCGGGGAATACGAGTATCTTCAACGAAGCAGGCCCCGAGCTCACCGCCGGAGACTGGCAGCGGCTCGCTGCCGCCGTCGCCGAAAGCCTCGGGACCGCGGGCGTGCTGGTGGGCTCGGGGAGCCTGCCGGATAAGGCCCCGGCGGATTTCTACCCGACCATTGTGGCGTTGGCTCAGCAGGCGGGCGTGCCGGCGGTGATTGACACGTCCGGGCCCGGTCTGCTGGCGGCCGCGAGGGCCGGGGCGGACCTGCTCAAACCCAATAATGAGGAACTCGTTGCGGCCCTCGGCGAGAGCGATCTGGTCTGCGCTGCGCGGAAACTGGTGGGAATGGGGGCACGGATGGTGCTGGTCAGCGCCGGAGCCGACGGCATGCTGGCCTTTGACGCCCGAAGCCCGGATCGGTACCTGAGCGCCCGCCTGCCGGAAGCGCTGCAGGGAAACCCGACCGGGGCCGGGGACGCGGCCGTGAGCGCCGCCGCCGTCGCGCTGGCCTCCGGCATCAGCGATACCGAAGAAATCCTGCGGCGCGCCACGGCCTGGAGCGCGGCCGCGGTGCTGGTGCCCGGGGCGGGCGAAATTTCCCCGCAGTATCAGGACTTAGCCGCCCGGCTGATCGTCAGCGGACACACCACCAACAACGCAAGGACACCATGGGACTGACCCCGGCACGGAAATTATTGGAAGCGGCCGCGGCCGCCGGGACCGGGCAGGGTGCGTTCAACGTTATCCATTTGGAGACCGTTGAGGGCCTGGTCGCGGGAGCGGAGCGGGCCGGGCTGCCGCTGATTCTGCAGATCTCGGAAAACTGTGCCAAATACCATGGCGGTCTTGAACCGCTGGCACTGGCCACGCTCGCGGCCGCCCGCGCTGCGTCCGTTCCGGTTGCGGTGCACCTGGATCACGCCGAGGATGAGCAGCTGGCCTATCAGGCGGTGGAGCTGGGTTTCGGATCCATTATGTACGACGGCGGCGGCCTTGAGTACGCTCAAAACGTCGCGGTGACGCGGCGCGTCACCGACTACGCACATGCCCGCGGCGTGTACGTCGAGGCCGAGTTGGGGAAGGTGGGCGGCAAGGACGGAGCTCATGCGCCCGGCGTGCTGACCGACCCGGACGAGGCTGCGGCGTTCGTGGCCGCCACGGGCGTGGATGCGCTCGCCGTCGCCGTCGGCTCTTCGCATGCCATGACGCAGCGCAGCGCAGCGCTGGATCTGGGCCGGATTACGGTGCTCAAGGCGGCTCTGCAGGTGCCGCTGGTATTGCACGGTTCCTCCGGGGTTCCGGACGATGCGATCGTGGCAGGGATCGCCGCAGGGATGACCAAGATCAATGTCTCAACACACCTGAACGGGTTCTTCACCCGCGCCGTGCGCGGGTATCTCGCGGCCAATCCCGCCGACGTCGACTCGCGGAAGTACCTGCGCGCCGGTCGGGACGCACTGATTCCGGAGGTGGCGCGGCTGCTGCGTTTGTTCGCTGATGTGCCACCGGCCGGGGCTGAGCCGGAGTCCGGTCCGGTTCGGATGTCCGGGCAGTCCGGCGAATGAACCGGACCGAGCGGCTGAACGCGATCCTGGATTTATTGGCCAATTCCGGACAGATCGAGGTGGAAAAAATTGTCACACGCCTCGGTGTTTCACCGGCCACTGCACGACGGGACCTCGACTCGCTGGCCAACGAGCGGCTGCTCACCCGCACCCGCGGTGGGGCCGTCCAGGGCTCTGTCGCCTACGACCTGCCCGGGCGTTACAACCGCGACGACAACGGGGAGCAAAAGCAGCAGATCGCCCGCGCCGCCAGCGCCCTGGTGCCCAAAGGTGCCGTGATCGGGCTCTGTGGGGGAACCACCAGCACGGCGCTGGCGCAGATCCTCTCCACCCGGACGGACCTGATGGAACACTCCATCAGACCCACATTGACTGTGGTGACCAACGCGATCAATATTGCAGCGCAGCTCGTGGTCCGGCCGAACTTCAAAATCATGGTCACCGGCGGGATCGTCAATCCGCGGTCCTATGAATTGGTGGGCCCGTATACGGACATCATCCTGCAAAAGGTGGCGCTGGATTTTGCGTTCATCGGTGTCGACGGCATTGATCCGGAGGTCGGCCCCACCATTGACGATGAGGGCGAGGCGACGGTCAACTCCCTGATGGCGCGGCGGGCATCCGAGGCCTACATGCTGGCGGACTCGTCCAAGATCGGCAAGCGGGCCTTTGCCACCATGGAGGGCTATCACTTCCACAAGCTCATTACTGATCCGGGAATCACCGCCGATGAGCTGGCGGCCTTCGAACGGAACAAGATCGAAGTAATCGTGGCTCCCGCCAGCTGCGCTGTGGACAGAAACGGTCAGCACAATAGCGGCAAAATAGACGTATGAACTCGTCAACTGGAACTACGCGTCTGGGGCTGCGCGTCGAAGTATGGATTGTGCTGGGACTTTCGTTAGGTCAGTCAGCCGTTTACTCCGTCGTACAGCTGCTGGACAAGCTGTCCCGTGCGCCGCTGGCCCAGGGGACGTCTACGCTGAATACGGCCCAAAGCTCCCGGGAGTACTTCGACCTGACATATCAGCTGCTGAGTATTGTCTTCGCGCTGGTTCCGGTGGCCCTGGTGCTGTACCTGCTTTGGCAGCCCGGACAATCCGCCTTCCAAAAGCTCGGATTTACGCTTCGGCGCCCCGGCCGGGATTTTTTTTGGGGTCTGGGGCTGGCGGCCTTGATCGGCATTCCATCCCTGGGACTTTATGCCGTCGGGCGGGCGCTGGGCATTACCACGGAGATAATCCCCAGTGCGCTCAATACCTATTGGTGGACGGTGCCGGTACTGGTGCTGTCGGCCGTCCGGCATGCCATCGTTGAAGAGGTCATCGTCGTCGGATTCCTGCTGGAACGCTTTGGCAGGTTCGGCTGGTCAGCGATGGCAGCGGTTTTGACCAGCTCGCTGCTGCGCGGCAGCTACCACCTGTACCAAGGGTTCGGCCCGTTCGTGGGAAATTTCGTGATGGGTTTGATCTTCTGCTGGGTCTACCGGCGCTTTGGCCGGCTTACGCCGCTGGTGATTGCGCACGCGCTGCTGGATATTGCAGCCTTCGTCGGGGGTCCGGCGCTCGGCTTTGGCTGAGAGACCGACGTAGCTACCGGGCTAACAGGAGACGCAGCTAAATAGTGACCAGTCCGTTCGCGGTCTCGAACGTAACGCTCATGATGCCCGGCGTGCCGCGCGGTGCGATCCATTCCACGGCAACGTCATCCAGCGGCTTCTCCACGGGCTCGCCGAGCCACTGCGTGACCCGTTCGGCGCTGCCGGCAATGGTCAGCTTCGTCAGCCTGACGTTCGTCGGGTTGGCCAGCGATGGGTGCAGGGCCGGATCGCCTTCCCACTTGAGCATGTAGGGAACCTGGGGATCGGCGATGAGTCCCTTAATGCCGATCTGCTGCCAGATGAGTTCCTGCCCGTCCGGGAACTTCCGATTGCCGGGAACGGCGCTGCGGCCGAGGCGTTCTTCGAAGGGGGAGAGGTCATCCACCGCGACACACCAGCCCATCCAACCGCCGCCTGCGGCCGAGCGTGCGCGCACGGCCTGTCCGAAGGGAGCCTTGTCCGATGCCGGGTGTTCCAGCACCTCCACAACCTCCAAATAATGATGATCCGTCAGCGGAAAAATGATGTTGCGGGTCCCGAACCGGGGATGAACTCCACCCCGTACACGTTCAATACCCAGGGCATCGGAAATACGGGCAGCGGTGGCGGCCAAACCATCTGATTCACAGGCGTAAGAAACATGATCCATGCGCATGCCGTTCATCTTGGCACTTTGTGAGGAGCGTCTCGAGTTAGGTGCGGCTTACCAAGATGGGACCTCCGGTGCGGGTTCCATGCGGCGGACCACAGTCAGCACGGGGAACGTCACATTAGCGTCATCTTATTGCCACCATCGGCACGGTCGCCCACACTGGTGTGAGGTCATGAGTGCCAGCGACAAGCCCCGGCTCGCTGGCCGGCAACCCTCCACTGCGGTGGGGTGCCCCGGGTGAAGACCAGGCCTTAACCACACGGTTAAGTGCAAGCGCAGGTCACAGAACCATCCTGGCTCGGCAGAGCGGGCACTTCCCTCAACTGCCCCCGGATGTATTTGGTGACCCGGTTACGAGGAGCCTCCATGAGCAATGCATGGTCATTTGAAACCCGCCAGATCCACGTCGGCCAGGAACCCGATGCCACCACCGGTGCCCGGGCGCTGCCGATTTACCAGACCACGTCCTTCGTCTTTCCGAGCACGGAAAGTGCGGCCAACCGGTTCGCGCTGACGGAGCTCTCCCCGATCTACACCCGGATCGGCAACCCCACCCAGGATGCCGTCGAGCAGCGCATCGCCAGCCTGGAAGGTGGAGCCGGTGCACTCCTGCTCTCCTCCGGACAGGCCGCCTCCACCTTTGCCGTGCTCAATATTGCCCAGGCGGGAGACCACATAGTCTCCAGCCCCAACCTCTACGGCGGGACGTTCAATCTCTTTGCGCACACCCTGAAGAAGTTCGGCATCAAGGTGACCTTCGTTGCGGACCCGGACAATCTCCAGCAGTGGCGGGACGCCGTCCGGCCGAACACCAAGCTCTTCTTCGGCGAGGTCGTGTCCAACCCGCGCCAGGATGTACTGGACATCGAGGGCATCAGCGCCGCCGCCCACGAGGCAGGCGTGCCGCTGATCGTGGACAACACTCTCTCCACGCCGTACCTGATCCGGCCGCTCGAGTGGGGTGCCGACGTCGTCGTTCATTCGGCCACGAAGTACCTGGGTGGCCACGGTACCGCTATTGCGGGCGTGATTGTCGACGGCGGCACGTTCGACTACACGACGGAGCCGGAGCGGTTCCCGGGCTTCAATACCCCGGATCCCAGCTACAACGGCCTTGTCTACGGGCGCGACCTGGGCGCGGACGGAGCGCTGGGGGCGAACCTTTCCTACATTCTCAAGGCCCGGGTGCAGCTGCTGCGCGATCTGGGATCCGCCGTCGCGCCGTTCAATTCGTTCCTGATTGCCCAGGGTCTGGAAACGCTGAGCCTGCGTGTGGAGCGTCACGTGGAAAATGCCGTCAAGGTGGCCACTTGGCTGGAGGCCAACGAGAACGTGGAATCCGTCGCCTATGCCGGCCTGCCGTCGAGCCCGTGGTTTGAACGCGGCCGCAAGTACGGACCCAAGGGCACCGGCGCCGTTATCGCCTTCAATATCAAGGGCGGCCTGGAAGCCGGGAAACGCTTTGTGGACGGTCTTGAACTGCATTCGCACGTGGCAAATCTGGGCGACGTCCGCTCGCTGGTGATCCATCCGGCGTCCACAACGCATGCACAACTTACGCCGGAGCAGCAGCGCGCGGCCGGAGTGGAACCGGGCCTGGTGCGGTTGTCCGTCGGACTGGAAAACATTACCGACATTCTCGCGGACCTTCAGGCCGGCTTCCGGGCGGCGAAAACGGCGTGAGCGCCCCCACTGTGCCCGGGATGCCGTTCGACACCCCGGGCACAACATCTGCGCCAGCCACCGCGCCGCGCTTGCGGTCCGACGGCGGGCTGGAGGCCGACGGCAGGATTCAGTACGCGCGGATCGGTGAGCTCGACCTGGAGGCCGGTGGACGCTTGCCTGACGTCACGCTCGCCTATGAAACCTGGGGGACACTGAACAGCGATGCCTCCAATGCCGTCCTGATCGCGCACGCGCTCACCGGCAGCACGCACGTTTCGCGCGGGGATTCCGCCGACGCCGGCTGGTGGGAAGGGCTAGTGGGCCCGGGCCGGGCGATCGATACTGACAGGTACTTCGTGGTCTGCGCGAATATGCTCGGTGGCTGTTATGGCAGCACCGGCCCATCCAGCATCGCACCGGACGGGCGGCCCTGGGGGTCTCGATTCCCGTTTGTCACCCTTCGTGATTCCGTCCAGGCGGAGGCGCGGCTCGCGGACCAACTGGGCATCACCGCCTGGTTTGCGGCCGTCGGTGGGTCGATGGGCGGGGCCCGTGCGCTGGAGTGGGCAGTAACGCTGCCCGAACGGGTCCGCCGGTGCGCCGTCGTCGCCGCCTGTGCAGCCAGCACGGCAGAGCAGATTGCGTATGCGCAGGCCCAGGTGCTCGCCATCCGGCTGGACCAGGACTTCGCAGGCGGCGATTATTACGACGGCGCCGCGCCGGTTGCCGGACTCGGCCTGGCACGCCGGATTGCCCACATCACCTACCGGTCCGAGCCGGAAATGTCAGCACGTTTTGGACGCAGGGCGCAACCGGGGGAGGCACCGGTCAGTCAGCGGCGGATCCGCAACATCGCCGGCTCGTCCGCGGGAGAGCGGTACCAGGTGGAAGGCTATCTGGACCATCAGGCGCAAAAACTCGCCGGACGCTTCGATGCCAATAGTTATATTGTGATCACTGAAGCCTTGATGAGCCACGACGTTGGCCGGGACAGGGGTCCGCTGCGCGAAGCATTGGCGGCCGCTGCCGGCGTCGAATTTCTGGTCGCAGCGGTAGCGAGCGACAGGTTGTACTTCCCCGTCCAGTCGGATGAACTGGCCGCGGCGCTGCCCGGAGACGTTGCCGTGCACACCATCGAGTCCGGGATCGGCCACGACGGTTTCCTCACTGAGACCAACGCCGTCGGGGAGCTGCTGCGCGGAACCTTCTTCGCTGACTCATCGTTTGCGGAGCACCTGCCCTTTTGAGGCTCGTAGGGGACATGTGCTGCTCAATCGGGAACGGGTCAGCCGACGCTGGCCGGGTCAGCGGGTCTCAACCGCGCAGAATGTCCGCACGGGCGGACGATTATTCAGCGTCGGAAATGGTACCTCGTCTGCATGGTCATCGGATCGTACCAGGCCTTCTTCGCCCGGCGATTTCAAACCAGAGGGGGTAAGTAACTAGGACGGACTGAAATGTAACGCGGGATTCGGATCAGGCACGGCAGGTTCCTTATCTCTGGGTATCGCTCGTATTATTCCGCGGCCCCGGGAGGCATCCCGGGGCCAAAGATCGGGCCCGCCGTCGGCCGTTTCGCACTGACCCCGTCGCCGGAGGACTGATGGCGTACCCGTCGGAGCACCCAGGGGACAAAGAATTCGCGTGCCCAGACCAGGTCCTCCGACCGGGCCGTGCGCCAGTTCCGCACCGCAAGCGGCTTAGGGAACTGGGCCTGAAGGGTATGCGGTACGTTCAGCGCCTCCAAAGCCATCAACGTGATGGTGTGGTGCCCCAGCGGCGAGAAATGCAGCCTGTCCCCGGCCCACATTTGTGGATCCGTCAGCTGCCGCAGCGACCACATATCCGCGATGATGGCTTCGTGGCGTGCGGCGATGGTGCGCAGGTTTTCGTTGAAGATGGCAACTCTCCCGCGGACCAGGCCCAGCACCGGGGTGTCCCGGATATCGGGCCCGTTGAACAGCAGCACGGTTGCTCCCGCCGCCGTCATCCGTTCCACTGCTCCGTCCAGCGATTCGGCCAGCGCGTCCGGGTCCGAGCCCGGCCGGATCAGGTCATTGCCGCCGGCGGAGATTGAAATCAGCTCAGGCTTGAGCGCCAAGGCCGGTTCCAACTGCTCAGCCAGGATCTGCTGCAGCAATCGACCCCGGATAGCGAGGTTCGCGTAGGCGAAATCCTCATGCCCGCGGCTGAGCTCTTCTGCCAACCGGTCTGCCCAGCCGCGGTGGCCTCCGGGACTGGCTGGTTCGGGATCGCCGATGCCTTCGGTGAAGGAGTCACCCATGGCAACGTATCGGTGCCAGGGGTGCAGCCTGGCGGGCAGCTGCTCGGAGACGATGGGGATGGTCTGCTCAATCATGGGCGCGCTTTCGGCTGGGAATCATTTCTCCATCCTGCCGCTTTCCCCTGGTGTAGCGCGACCCCGGGGTGCTGGGCTGGCTTGACCGGACGGGGTGGCTTCCCAACGTGACGGGGTTCTGATTGACTTCTGCAAATGGAGAATCAGCATGAATAAGGACACCGTACTCGCAGCCTTCAATGAGCAAATACGCCGACGCTCGGAGCGGTCGTGCGCAAGTGAGCGCTCAGTTGTCGGGCACATTGGCGATGATTGGGCCGGCGTCACCTTCAGCGACTTGGCGGAAGCCACTGCCGACGCTGCCATCGCAGCGGAAGTTGATCGCTTTGCAGGAGCAGGCCGGCACTGGGAATGGAAGCACTATTCCTACGATCAGCCGGCGGATCTGCCGCGGCGGCTTCTGGCAGCCGGGCTCACGGCCGAACCCGCGGAGACGTTGCTGGTCGCTGAAATGTCGGATTTGGAGCTTAATCTCCGGTTGCCGGCGGGGGTGGAACTTTTCCCCGTGGTCGATGCCCAAGGCGCTGCGGCCGTCGTCGCCGTCCATGACCAGGTCTTTGGCGGGGACCATAGCGCCATCGGCCGGCTTCTGCTGGCGGGGCTGGCGGACGATTGCGAAACCGTGGCCGGAGTGGTCGCCATGGCGGACGGAATACCGGTCGCCGCGGGGCGGGTGGAATTTCAACCTGGTACCGACTTTGCAAGTATCTGGGGCGGCGGCACCGTGCCCGCGTGGCGCGGCCAGGGAGTGTTCCGGGCATTGGTGGCCTACCGTGCCGCGCTGGCTGCGGACCGTGGATTCCGCTACGTCCAGGTGGACGCGTCGGCGCAGAGTCGGCCGATTCTGCAGCGGTTGGGTTTCGTGGAGCTGGCGACGACAACGCCGTTCATGCACACCGGAGGCACCCTCTGATGGCAGCCCGGGATGGCTGCCCGGATGATGGAGCAGCCATGCGGGCAGCCGACCTTCCGCAGCTCGTCGAGGCGTGGGCAGGGGGCTGGGCCTGCACGCGGAAACTTTCGCTGGAACGAATCGACCGCGTACTGCGCATCACGGTCAACGGCGCCTCGCGCCGTCTGGAGTACGTGTTGGCGGACCCGGACGAGGACGAGTTTGCCGGGCTCGCCAAAGTCGTGGCCCAACAATCCGACGTCTGGTTGACCGTCTTCAGTTCGGACCCGAACCGCTTCAGGCTGCTGGCCCCGGAGCTGGACGTCGCCGTCGACGGAGAAGCGTTCATGGTCCGCAGCATCAAGGACGTACAAAGCGATGACGAGGTGCTGATGGAAGACTGGGTCCGGATTGCTGACGACGGGCGAACGGCCCACGCGCGGCTGCAGCGCGGTGGGGAAATTGCCGCAATTGGAAGTGTTGCGCTCGCCGGAACCAGTAGCCGGGGCGGGGTAGTCGGGCCGTCAGCTGTCTTTGACCGGATTGAGACGATGCCCAGCTTCCGGCGGCAGGGGCTGGGCAGCCGCATTATGGAGGCGTTGACCCAGTGGGCGGTCGGGCGGGGAGCGCACACCGGGCTGCTCGCGGCATCACCGGGAGGTCAACGGTTGTATACCAAACTGGGCTGGGAGACGGTCAGCCGGATGGTCTCCTTCCGGAGCCCGCCGGGCACTGCGAATGCGGGTCCGGATGATGCGGCGGCGAAGACAACGAGGACGGTGCAGGAATGACCATCGACTATTCGCCCGAGGAGCTCGCGTCCCTTCCTGTTGCGGAATTCGGGTTTCCCGGCCCGCTCAGGGACCAACTTGTCACCGCCATCCTGGCCGGCAGCAAGACCAGCACCACCGGCCTGGTCATTGACTACGAGGTCTGCGGCGAGGCGCTTCCCCGCGTCGGGGAGCGGTCAGCGGTGGTCGATTCCCAACTGCGGCGGGTGGCGGTGCTGGAAGTGACCGGCGTCGAGGTATGCGCTTTGGACCGGGTGGATCTCCAGCACGTCGTGGACGAGGGCGAGGGACACACCTCGGTCGCCCAATGGCGGGCGGAGCACGAAGCGTACTGGCACAGCGCTCAGATGCGGGCCGCGCTTAATCGTCCGGATTTCACGGTTGACGACCAGACCCAGGTGGTGCTCGAGCGGTTCCGGCTGGTAGGTATCGTGGACAGATGACAGAAGCAACGAATGTCCACAACTGGGCCCCCATCGTGACGTGGTCCAAAGCCGAATCGGAGCGCAGCGGAACGCCGCTGCTGCTGATGCTGCACGGCTACGGTGCCGACGAGGCCGACCTCTTCAGCCTGGCGCAGACACTGCCGGAGGAATTTACCGTCGCGTCGCTGCGCGGACCGGAGCGGACCGGGCCCGGCTATTCCTGGTTTCCGTTACGCTCTGACGTGTCCTATGCGGTGGAGAACGTGAAGTCGGCGACGGCGGCAGTGACGGCTTGGCTGGACACCGTCCGGGGGCAGCACAGCAGCGTAACATTGCTCGGATTCTCGCAGGGCATGTGCATGGCCACGTCCCTGGCGCGGCACCGGCCGCATGACTACGCCGCCGTCGTCGGACTGTCCGGTTTTGTTGTTGATGCCGGAACCGAGGGGAACGGATTTTTCTACGACGCGGAACTCGCCGCCGACCAACTCCCGGTTTTTTGGGGCCGCGATCAGGCGGATCCGGTGATTCCGGCCGAGGCCGTGGAGTACACCGCAACGTGGCTGCGCACGCATTCGAAGCTGACCAAGATCCTCTACACCGGAATCTGGCACGGCATCAACGCCCAGGAAATGGCGCACGTCAAGGAATTCCTGTCCATGACCGTGCTCAAGGGGTAAGGCTGCTCTCGTCGGGTAAGCCGCGCTCCATGGGTAAGCCGGTTAGGCAAGACCACCGGTCAGGGAGCCGCTATCCGTACCGTTTCGCCATTGACGGTTACGGTGTCCCCGGCATGGAGCTGGCGTCCCCTGCGTTCTTCGATCTCGCCGTTGACCTGCACCAGCCCGTTCCTGATAACTTCGGCAGCCTCTACTCCGTCTTCGACCAGGGACGCCAGTTTCAGCAGCTGCCCCAGCCGGATCATATCGTCGCGGATGGAAATTTCGGTGGAGTCCCGGTTGCTCATACAGCCAATTCTGCCTGATCCGCACCGGAGCGGCGCGTGGTGAGAGGATAACGGGATGAAACGCACACTGTGGGTGGGCAGCTATACAGAACCCGGCAGCGGGACTGGCGTAGGTATCAGTGCCGTAGTGCTCGACGACGCCGGCTTGCCGGTGCGGGTGCGGCAGGTCAGCTCCGGGGTGCGGAACCCGTCGTTCCTGGCCGTTGCCGCGCCAACACCCGGCGATAGTGCCAGCCCCGATAGTGCCAGCCCCGACGATGTCATCTACGCGGTGGAGGAGCAGCAGGCCGGCACCGTGGTGTCCCTGAACCGGGCAGACCTTTCACTGCGCTCGCGGACCTCCAGCGGCGGGAGTGATCCCTGTGATCTGACCGTCCGGGGCGGTCATTTGTTGGTGGCCAACTATTCCTCCGGAATGGTCGCCGTCATCCCGGTCCGTGACGGCGCCTTGTCGCCGCTGACCTCGCTGGCGGAAAACACGGGAAGCGGGCCCGACTCAGACCGGCAGCGGAGCCCGCACGCCCACCAGGTCACCCTGACCCAGCGGGAAACGGTGCTGGTCTGTGACCTGGGGACGGACCGGGTGGACGAATATTCTTTGGCTCCCACCGGGACGCTGACCCTGTTATGCAGTGCGCAGCTCCCTGCCGGGGCCGGGCCGAGGCATTTGGTGCATCGGGTGTCGGAGGCCGGCGAGGACCTACTGGTGGCAGGCGAGCTTGACGCCCGCCTGCATCGCTTTCGCCGAAGCGCCGACGGATGGATCTGGGCCTCGGACGTGGCTCTTGCCGCCCGGGGCACCGAAACCCAGGCTGCGCCGTCGGCCCTGCACCTGAGCGATGACGGCGGCAACCTGTACGTGGCGGTGCGCGGACCGGACGTCATCGTGGTCCTCGAGGTGCCGGCCATCAGCACGGACGCAGATCCCCGCGTACTGGCCCGAGTGCCAAGCGGCGGGCAATGGCCGCGGCATATTGTGCTGGACGGACCACGGCTCTACGTCGCGAACGAGCGCTCGCACCGGATCAGCGTGCTGTCCATCGGCACGGACGGTATACCTAATCCGGAACCCGTCCGGCAGTTTGCCGTCAATAGCCCCACGTGTCTGGTCCTGACCTGAACCGAACACGGAAGCGGCTGCGGGACTTTGTTGACGCCCGGGCATTGCGCTGCCCACCGGTACGCTAGGCTTTAAAGTTCTCCGGCGCATCGTCCGCCGCATCCCGGTACCGAGGGATTCACCATTGGTACCGGCCATACTCCAACCGCAGGGCACACACCCTCCGGCTTAGGCGGACCGCACCCAGCGGCCCCGCACCGCTCCTGGAAAGGGACACCGCCACCATGGCAAATAAATCCTCACTTGACCCGATAATTTCCCTGGCCAAGCGCCGCGGATTCGTTTTTCAGGCCGGTGAGATTTACGGTGGTTCGCGCTCCGCCTGGGACTACGGTCCCTTGGGCGTGGAGCTGAAGGAGAACATCAAGCGCCAGTGGTGGCAGACCTTTGTCCGGGGACGTGCGGACATGGTCGGTCTGGATTCTGCCATCATTCTCCCCACGCAGGTCTGGGAAGCCTCCGGACACGTGGCGACGTTTACGGATCCGTTGGTGGAGTCCCTGCATACGCATAAGCGCTACCGGGCAGATCACCTGATCGAGGCGTACACCGCCAAGCATGGCCACCCGCCGGAGAACGGGCTGGCGGGTGTGAAGGATCCGGACACCGGTCAGGACGGCAAATGGACCGAGCCGCAGATGTTCTCCGGTCTAATGAAGACCTTCCTGGGCCCGGTGGATAACGAAGCCGGCATGCACTACATGCGCCCCGAAACCGCCCAGGGTATTTTCGTGAACTTCAATAACGTGCTCACCACCTCACGCAAGAAGCCGCCGTTCGGCATCGGCCAGATTGGCAAAGCCTTCCGCAACGAGATCACACCCGGCAACTTCATCTTCCGCACCAGGGAATTTGAGCAGATGGAAATTGAGTTTTTCACCCCACCTGCGGACGCGGACGAATGGTTCAAGCACTGGGTGGACGCTTGCTGGGAGTGGTTCGTGGATCTGGGTATCAAGCCGGAAAACCTGCGCAAATTCGACGTCCCGGAAGAAGACCGCGCGCATTACTCCGCCGGCACCATCGACGTGGAGTACCGCTTCGGCTTCCAAGGCTCCGAATGGGGGGAGCTAATGGGCATTGCCAACCGCACCGACTTTGACCTCAACAACCACTCCAATGCCTCCGGCACTGAGCTGAGCTACTTCAACCAGGCCAGCGGCGAGCGCTTCACCCCTTACGTGATCGAACCTTCCTTCGGGCTGACCCGTTCCATGATGGCATTTTTGGTGGACGCCTATACCGAGGATGAGGCCCCGAACGCCAAAGGCGGCGTGGACAAACGCACCGTGTTGCGGCTGGACCCGCGGATCGCCCCGGTCAAGGCAGCTGTTCTGCCGCTGAGCCGCAACGAAGACCTGTCGCCCAAGGCCCGCGACCTGGCCACCGCTTTGCGCAAGCACTGGAACATTGATTTTGACGATGCCGGCGCGATTGGCCGCCGGTACCGCCGGCAGGATGAAATCGGCACCCCGTTCTGCATCACCGTGGACTTCGACACGCTCGAGGACCAGGCCGTCACCATCCGCGAGCGGGACACGATGAGCCAGGAGCGCGTCCCGCTGGACAAGGTGGAGGCCTACTTGGCCGCCCGCCTTCTTGGCGCATAGGAACCCGATGAGCGAATTGACCTACCGCCCTTGGCGTGAGGGGGATGACCTGGCGCTCAATGAGCTCTGGGGCGATCCGGAAACCTACCAGAGCGGCCAGTTCCGTGCAGCGTTCGCGCCAAATTCGTCGGGAAGGCGCGACGGCGGCCCTAACGACGGCGGCCCTGACGACGGCGGCACTACCGTCCCGGACGGCAGCTGGCGGCGCTGCATCGTGGCCGAGGATCAGGGCATTCCCGTCGCGGCCGCAGTAGTTTACGAGACACGGCTGCATCCGCAGCGCCTTTGGGCGTATCTGGAAGTCGCCAGGGACCATCGTCGTGCCGGAGTCGGAGCAACATTGCTGACCATGCTGCGGCGCGAAGCCGAGCGCGCACCGTCCGGCGTGCGGGCGCTGCGGACCAAGGTTGAACCGGAAACGCCCGGGGCTGCCTTTGCGCAGGAAGCAGGTCTGCGGCAGCTCCAGCGCAGCCGAATTGTCCGCGTGCAGCCCGGCGCACTGCGCCTTCCGGTCTTCGGGGACGGCAGCGAGGCGGCGGCAACCGCTCAGGTCCAGGATCTGGCCACGGGTTCGGTGGAGTTGACGGACGTGGTCGGCCGTTACTACACGGACGTCCATCAATGGGACCCCACCGGTGCTCTCCCGCCGGGGACGGTTCAGCGCCTGTTCCTCGATGACCTGTCCGGTGCGCACGGGGCAGTCGTGTTGCGCGAGCGGCCGGAAAGCGCGTTTGGCGGGACTGTGGCACCGAGCAGGAAGGGCCGCATCCAGGCCTTCGCCGTCAGCTACAGCCAAGGTGCCACGGATGAGCCCACGGATGTTTTCCTCGGACACGAACCGGCGCTGCCCCCCGGACAGGCTGTTGCCGCGGTCCGGGACCTGCTGGCCCTGATTGCCCACCAGTACCCGGTGGTGCTGGAACTGGACGATTCCATGGTGGCCCTGTCCGCCGTCGTCGAACCGATACTTGCTGCCTCAGCGGCGCTGGTTCTCGGCGCGGAAACCCTCGTCGTCGGCGACTAACGGCTCCGTCGAGTGGATACAGAAGTACCCACTCGACGGAGCCGTTCCGGCTACGGAATCACAGGGGGCACGGAGCTGAACGTCATCCCCAGCAGCCATACCAAGAGCAGCACCACCGGCAGATGGAAGATGAACTGCAGAAAAGTGAAGCCGACCAGATCGCCCGCCCGGAGCTTGAGCACGGCCAGCAGCGGGAGCATGAAGAACGGATTTACCAGGTTCGGCAGCGCCTCGGTGATGTTATAGATCTGCACCGTCCAGCCAAGGTTCATCTGAACGTCGGTGGCGGATTGCATTACGTATGGTGCTTCTACCAGCCATTGCCGCCGCCGGACGGAACCAGGATCCCCAATAGAGCGGTGTAGAGAGCAATAATGACGGCGAAACCCCCGCCGGCACCGATGCTGGTGAAGAAATGCGCCAGATGCTCGGAGCTGGATAATCCGCCGGCTCCCTGGGCCTTGGTCAGGATGGCAGCCATGGCGGCGTACAGCGGGAACTGGACCAGGATGCCAGCGGTCGCGGGAACGGCCTTGTTCACGGCCTGCAGGAACTTCCGCGGTGTGCCGTGCAGTACCAAACCCAAGACCAAAAACACCAGCAGATAGCCGTTGAGACTGCTGACCACGCTCAGCACCGGCAGCGTCAGCAGCTGTGAGACCAGCCAGCCGAGCGTCATTACGCCAGCGAGCAGTGGAAGGATTCTGCTGTATTCGAGCCACTCGCCCGGACGGTTGCGGGGTGCCGATTTTTGCGGTTCGTCGTCCAGGTCCGTCCCCAGATCCTCTGCAGTGCGGACAGCATGGCCGGTAGGGGCGGAGAAGTGGGCGATGACGGTGGTGAGCAGGATGAGAATACCGAGAGTAAGCAATGACTGCCAGCTGAAGATGGTCGTACCGAAATCGAGCACACCGGTGATTTTCAGCAGCGCTGGGGGAAGGGATCCCTTAGTGACCTGCAGCTGGGCCGCCGACGAAGACAAGCCCAGAGCCCAGACGGCACCTAACCCCATGAATGCGGCGGCACCCAATGCTCGTTAATCCACCTGCAGGTCTTTGCGTCGGGCCACTGCGCGGGCCAGCAGGCCCGCAGAAATCAGGCTCAAACCCCAGTTCAGGAAGGAAACGCCCATCGCAAGCAAGGCCACGAACGTCACCGCCTTGCGCGAACTTGTCGGTACGTTGGCTAGCCGCTCAATCAGCTGGGTCACCGGGGGAGACGTGGCCAGCACGTACCCGGTGAGCACCACCATTGCCATCTGCAATGTGAAAGCGGTGAGATCCCAGAAGCCATTTCCGAAGGAATCCACGATCGCCTTGGGTGAGGCGCCGATGGCCAGAGCAGCTACCGCAATGATGACCACGCCCGCCAGGACAAAAATATAGGCGTCCGGAAATTATTTCTCGGTCCAACCTGCCAGGCGCTGCGCGAGCCGGGCCAGCCCTCGTTCCTGCAATTGCCTATCCGCGGGCGCAGCGACGCTCATGGGGGTGTCCTGTCCGTCGAGTAATTTTGCTGACAGTGGAGCATAATGTTGAGCCGAACGGCGTCGGAAACACGGAGCCTGGGCCCGATCCCGCCGATGCAACGGTCCGGCGGGAAAGCCCGGCAGCGGGCTGCGGCAATTGTGCTGGCAATTGTGCCGGGTTGTGCCGGGTTGTGCTGCGCTGTGCTGTGTCCCGTTCGCCTTTGCACAATCAGTGGATTTCGCGCTCAGCAGGGACGCTGGAGATCCCTGTACTAATTGACAAAGATCCGTCCACGGGCTGACCTGATCGGCGCCCAATTGGCCTGGCAGGATCTTCGCGGGGCCAACCTGCGGGATGCTTATCTGATTGCCGCCGATCCGCCGCACACCGATCAACATTTATCACCAACCGGCACCCAATTCCTGGCACTACAACCGCGCGCGGGCAGGATTTGCGTACCTTTGAGAGAATCGATATGTGACTGTCACCGATTTCCCCGCTAGTGCCACCAGGCTTGAGTTGCCCCCGCTGAAGCTCGGACCGATTACCGTGCCAACACCGGTGGTGCTTGCGCCGATGGCCGGCATCACCAACACGGCCTTCCGCCGGCTCTGCCGCGAATACGGCGGCGGTCTTTACGTCTCCGAAATGGTCACCTCCCGCGCGCTGGTGGAGCGAACGCCGGAATCGCTGCGGATCATTGCGCACGACGACGACGAAAAGGTCAGGTCGGTGCAGCTCTACGGCGTGGACCCGGCCACCGTCGGCAAGGCCGTCCGGATGCTGGTGGAGGAGGACCGTGCGGACCATATCGATTTGAACTTCGGCTGCCCGGTGGCAAAGGTCACGCGCAAGGGCGGTGGGGCGGCGCTTCCGTGGAAGACGGACTTGTTCACCGGCATCGTCCAGACAGCCGTCCGTGAGGCAGCTAAGGGGAACATCCCGCTGACGATTAAAATGCGCAAGGGCATCGATGATGATCACCTGACGTATCTTGAGGCCGGCCGGATCGCACGCGACAGTGGCGTCGCCGCCGTCGCCCTGCACGGTCGCACGGCGTCGCAGTTCTATTCCGGCAAAGCAGATTGGTCCGCCATAGCGCGGCTGCGTGAGGCGCTGCCGGACGTTCCTGTTCTGGGCAACGGCGACATCTGGAGCGCCGAAGACGCCGTCCGGATGGTCCGCGAGACCGGCGTCGACGGCGTCGTGATCGGGCGCGGCTGTCAGGGACGGCCGTGGCTGTTCGGCGATTTGATGGCCGCATTTGAGGGCAGCGAGCGGCGGTTCAAGCCTGGACTAGCGGAAGTTTCGGACAGTGTTTACCGGCACGCGCAGCTGTTGATCGACACCTTCGGGGATGAGGACAAGGCCCTGCGGGATATCCGTAAGCACATGGCCTGGTACTTCAAGGGCTATGTGGTCGGCGGGGACCTGAGGGCCAAGCTTTCCACCGTTCCCACCCTGGACGTGCTGCGTTCGCTGCTGGATCAGTTGGATCGGGACGCGCCGTACCCGGGTTCCGATGCTGAGGGTCCGCGCGGACGGGCGGGCACTCCGAAACGGACGGCACTGCCGGAGGGCTGGCTCAATGACCGGGGACTGAGCCCGGTGCAACAGGCCGGCATTGGCGCCGCTGAACTGGACGTGTCCGGTGGTTGAGCCCGGCTTACCGACCGGGCAGGCCGCCGCTCCGGGAGCCTACACCGAGCAGGATGCGCAGCGCTGGGTGCAGGAGGCACCCAAGAGCAACTATCGGACGCCATTTGAACGGGACCGGGCCCGCGTACTGCACTCTTCGGCCTTGCGCCGGCTGGGTGCAAAAACCCAGGTTGTGGCCCCGGATACGGATGATTTTGTCCGCACCCGGCTCACCCACAGCCTCGAAGTGGCACAGGTTGGCCGGGACCTGGGGCGGGCGCTCGGCTGCGATCCGGACGTGGTGGACACGGCATGCCTGTCCCATGATCTGGGCCACCCGCCCTTTGGCCACAACGGCGAATCCGCGCTGAACGACATAGCGCACGCCATCGGCGGTTTTGAGGGCAACGCACAGACGCTGCGGCTGCTGACCAGGCTGGAACCGAAGGTCATTGACGCCAACGGTGGCCCAGCCGGGCTCAACCTGAGCCGGGCCAGCCTCGACGCCGCGTGTAAATACCCCTGGGCCGCGCCGGACGCTCCCATCATCCACGGTCAGCGGACCAGCAAATTTGGTGCCTACCAGGACGACCTGCCCGTTTTCAGCTGGCTTCGCCAAGGCGCACCGGAAGCACATTCCTGCATCGAAGCACAGCTAATGGACCTGGCGGATGACATCTCCTACTCGGTCCACGACGTCGAAGACGCGATAGTCGCCGGGCATTTCCAGCTGAAATGGCTGGACAACTCCGATCAGCGCAGCCGGGTACTGGGCTATACGCAGCAGTGGTACCTTCCGCACAGTGACCCGACGGAGATCGATCAGGCGCTGCGCCGACTGGAGGAAACCCCGGTCTGGGTCCGCCATGCAGACGGCAGCAGAGCCTCAATGGCTGCCCTGAAAAATATGACCAGTCAACTGATCGGCCGTTTTTGCCAGAGTGCACTGGAAGCCACCCGTGGGCTCTACGGTCCGCAGCCGCTGACCCGTTACGCCGCAGACGTGATAGTCCCGCGGGAAACTGTCACCGAAATTGCCGTCATGAAGGGTCTGGCCACCACCTTCGTCATGACCACCGACCACCGCCAGCCCATCTACCAGCGTCAGCAGGACGTGCTCCAGGAGCTGGTTGCCGTGCTCAGCGCCTCAGATGCGCAGCATTTGGAGACAATGTTCGCCGCGGACTGGGCGCAGGCGGCCGACGACGGCGCAAGGCTTCGCGTCGTCGTCGACCAGGTGGCGTCGCTGACGGACGTTTCGGCTTTGGCCCTGCATGAGCGCCTCGTGGGTAACCGCCGGACGCTGCTGTAAACGGCTGCCGCCAGTGATGTCTTTGGGGTCGCGTAAACTTGCTCCATGGCCGGGCTGATCAAACGCGAAGACATTGACGAGGTCCGGTCGCGCACGGATATCAAAGAGGTTGTGGACGGATACGTCACGCTCAAGACGGCCGGAATCGGTTCGTTCAAGGGACTTTGCCCCTTTCATGACGAGCGCAGCCCGTCCTTCCACGTCCGCCCGCAGATGGGCTATTTCCACTGCTTTGGCTGCCAGGAAAGCGGCGACGTGATCGCCTTCGTGCAGAAAATGGACCACAGCAGCTTCAGTGAAACCGTGGAAAAGCTGGCGGCCCGAATCGGCTTCGAACTCCATTACGAAGACGGCGGCACCGGCCCGCGGCGTGAGGAAGTTGGGCGGCGCCAGCGGCTGCTCGACGCGCATAAGATAGCCGGCGAGTTCTTCCGCGAACAGCTGCTGACCTCGGCAGCGGCGACCGGCCGCAGATTCCTGGCCGAACGCGGGTTTGAACGCTCCGCCGCGGACCATTTCGGTGTCGGGTTCGCGCCGCAAGGCTGGGATTCGCTGCTTAAACACCTCCGTGGTCGCGCTTTCACCGAAGAGGAACTCAGGCTCACCGGAATGTTCTCCGGCGGGGTGGCCGGTGGAACTGGGGCGGGCCGATCCGGCGGTGCGGGCCGGTCAGGTGGTGCGGCGCAGGAGCGGATCTATGATCGCTTCCGCGGCCGGCTTATCTGGCCGATCAGGGATATCTCCGGGGATACCATCGGCTTCGGCGCGCGCAAACTCTTCGATGAGGACCAGGGACCGAAGTACCTGAACACCCCCGAAACGGCGCTCTACAAGAAGTCGCAGGTGCTGTACGGCATCGACCTTGCCAAACGGAACATCGCCAAAAAACGCCAGCTCGTGGTCGTCGAGGGTTACACGGACGTGATGGCCTGCCATCTGGCCGGCGTGGACACTGCAGTCGCCACCTGCGGAACGGCCTTCGGTGCAGACCACATCAAGGTGGCCCGGCGGCTGCTGTCCGACGACGGGAGCGGGGGTGAAGTTGTCTTCACGTTCGACGGCGACGCGGCAGGCCAGAAGGCTGCGTTGAAGGCCTTCGACGAGGACCAGCGCTTCGTCGCCCAGACTTACGTCGCCGTCGAACCTTCCGGCGCGGACCCCTGCGAACTGAGGCAGCGCAAGGGCGACGACGCCGTCCACTCGCTGATCCGCTCCCGGCGCCCGCTCTTCGAATTCGCGATCCGTTCCGAGCTGGCGAAATTCGACCTCAGCACAGTCGAAGGCCGGGTACAGGGCCTGCGCGCGTGCGCCCCGGTGGTCGCCGCCATCCGGGACGGATCCACCCGGACGGGGTACAGCCAACAACTCGCCGGCTGGCTTGGGATCGCCGATCCAAATGAGGTGTTACGGGCTGTCAACACCGCGCTCAAGCGCGGGCCCGTCCCCGCCCGGTCCGGCCGTCCCGGATCACCCGCTTCGGGAACTTTCGATTCGGGGTCGTCGGATTCCAGAGGCGGCCACACCGGCACCCAACGGCACGGCTCCCAGTGGCCTGGTACACAACGGTCCGGCACCCAGGACGCCGTCGGCCAGCCGTCCGCGCCACGGTATGAGCGTCCCGATCCGAAGGATCCCGCCGTCCGAATGGAGCGTGAGGCGCTGGAAGTCGCTTTGCAGCAGCCGGGGCTGCTCAGCACCGACGATTGGGCACAATTCTCCGAGGCCGAATTCGCCGTCCCCGCTTATCGGGCCGTCCACCAGGCTATTCGTGCGGTGGGGGATGCGGGAACGGCCCCGGCACAGTGGCTGGAGCAAGTCCGGCAGGAGCTTCCAGAGCCCCTGCGTCCCGTTGTCGCCGAACTGGCCGTAACACCACTGCCGGCCACCAACGCCGATACCCTGCGCAACTATTGCCTGGACATCATGCGCAGACTCTTTGAAATGCAGATCACGCGGCTCAAGGCCGAGAAAATGGGCGCTCTGCAGCGCATGGACCCCGCCGCAGATCCCGCCGCTTCACAGCAGTTGCAAAGGGAATTAATGGAGCTGGAGATCCGCCGCCGCAGCCTGCGCGGAGACCGCTGAGTGCGGGCAACGGACGGCTCCAGTTCGGCGATTTCGCGCCAGTGAAAACCTTTGTTATTGTTGATTCTGCGCGATCCCCTGTAGCTCAATTGGCAGAGCATTCGACTGTTAATCGAAGGGTTGCTGGTTCAAGTCCAGCCGGGGGAGCGATAATTTGCCTCTGGCCTGCGGAAATGTGGGTCAGAGGCATTTTCTTTTCGGCGATAAATGGTCTGCACCCACCGGAAACCCACCGGTTTCGCGCCACTAAGACTTAGTTTGACGGTCAGTGGATGACTCGGTTCAGCAGCTCCGCCACCTCAGCGTGGGTGGTCCTGCGCCCCATGTATTTGTCCTGGGTCATCGAAATGTTCGCGTGCCCGAGCTGGTCGGCACCGACCCGGGCCGAGAGACCCTGCGAGTCGATCAGGGTGGCGAGGGTTTTGCGGAACGTATGTGAGGTGGCCCAGGGAAATCCAAGGCAAGCGCGGACCTTCTGCCATTTGTTCGATACGCCGTTGGGGTCGCGCAGCGTTTTGGCCTCGGAGGGGAAGACGACGGCGTGTATGTTCGGAACAGAATCCACTTCTCTGCGGACCAGCATATCCACGGCAAAATCAGGCAGGGGAAGTATTCGTTCGCCAGCCCTGGATTTTGTGTAGTCTTCCCGGACCAAGCCCAGTCCCTTAGCGCGGATTACTTTGCCATTGATCGAAACCGTCTTGTTGTCCAGGTCTACATCGGACCAACGGAGGCCCAGCGCCTCGCTGATCCGAACCCCGGTAGCCGCGAGAAGGGTGACGACGTCGGCCAGATCGGCACGTTCACAGTATTGACCGACTTGCAGCGTTGGATGAAGTTTGTTCTTGGGATCGAGGATCACCGATGAGGAATGAACTGCGTCAAGGATGCCCCGAAGTTCATCAGCGGTGAGGGCGCGCGCTGCCTTGGTTTCCACTCGGATTGTGCCCACGCCGGAAACCGGATTATGGGGGAGCGCATCGTACTGGACTGCCAGCCGGAACATACCGGAGAGAACGGCCCGGCAGGTTCGTGCTACGTTCGGGCCATGACGATGCTCAATGGCTCGTAAGAACCTGTCCAGCCGCTGAGTCGTCGCTTCCCGTAACCGTACTTGGCCGAGTCCCTTCACGATGTGCACGGCCACGTAGCGGTATAGGTCCAGCGTCCTGGCTGCCCGGCCGTCCTTGACCAGAACCTCTAGATACGTTGACCACAACACGTCCACTGTGCTTTCCGCGGTCAGGTCGTCAATCGTCGGGGTACTCCGCTCCAGCAGGTAGGAGATCAGGAGGTCCTTGGCCTTGTTCGCCGTTGGCCCGACCCGTTCTACCTTGCGGGTAACGCCATCATGATCGCGGAACCAGCACATGGCCCTCCAGCGGTTAAATTTTCTCAGCGCGCCAGGCGTCAACTTCTGCCGTTCGGACTTTGGGAGAGCCCGATTCACCGACCGTGCTGTGCCTGCCGGTGTGGAACGCTGGACGCTGACGATAGGGTGCGCTTCAATGTGGCCCCACGAGCCGATGGGTAAAGGAGGTCTGCTCATGTTGACTCCGTCAATATCAGGGCGTGCCTGAGGTCGAAGCAGGTCGTGGTTGGCTTAGGTCCATCTATCGTTCCAGACGCAATGAGAGCCATGCCTCATAGTCACTCCGGCTGATCCTCAGATGCCTGCCTATGCGATAGGCTCGGGGGCCGAGGTTTTTAACGCGCCATTGATAAAATGTTTGCTCTGGGATATGCAATTGGGCACAGATGTCTTTTGGCGAAAGCCAATCAGCGATGGGCAACTCCGAGGTAGAGATGGCGGTTGTGCCGATGGCCTTCGACGTCGCAACGTTGCTGGGTGCTGTTTTAGGATTCTGGGTTGGTGTTGTCCGCGTTGCGCCGTGATCGCTGGTAACTGCGGCATCTTGTCGAATCTCGCGAAGGTGCGTGATCTCTTCAAGGTGCTCGTCCGTGAAGACGATTTCCCCTTTGCCCCAAGTCAGATGTGGGAATTCGCCGACTGTAGCGCGCGTAAGCAGCCATGCTTCTGAGCAGTGGAGCAATTCTGCGGCTTGTTGTGGTTCGTAGAATTCGCGCTGCATTGTCTTACTTTCCTTCCCCTGATTTGCCACCACGGAAGTCGGACGCCAGACGGTTGCCTTCGGCGTGGCTGGCCGCCCACTCGTTGAACTCGTCGCGGTCGATCCGTAGGAGCTTCCCGAATCGGTAGGCGGGTGGGCCAATGTGTTTGGCCCGCCATTGGTAGAAGGTTTGACGGCTCTTCAGAATCCAGAGTGTAGTTTTGGTCTGGGCGGTGTCATACCCTCGAAGCAACAAGTTGGTTGGCTAGAGGAGGTGCGGGTGGGGCGCGGACCGTTGTCGTTTTCAGATCGGGCGGAGATCGCCGTCGGCATCTTGGCTGGCAAGACGGATCGGCAGATCGGTGCTGATCTTGGCCGGGACCACACGATCATGTGGCGGTAGCGTAGACGGAACTCGACGAAGACCCGCGGGTATCGTCCGGTGAGTGCGGGCTGCTCCGCCGAGGCAGGCGCAAACGTCCGCAGGCGAGGAAAATCGCTACAGATGTGGTCCTTGCTACGCGGGTGAAGTCAGATCTGGCCAGGTTCAGGACACCGCCGCAGATCGCCGGTCGTTTGCATTTGGAGGTGACGGACGCCAGCGTTGAGACTATGACGAAATCACGTGACGCCGAGGGCCGGACCGTGACCCACTGAAATACGTCGCCAATCAGCGGTAGGCCGAACAGCCTCGAACACGCACACGAAATTTTTTGGAGTCAGGAAAGGCATATGGTGCCAAGACCTCTTTGCGGAGAGCTTGACTAAAGGCTGGGGCTCAAGGTGGCCGCTAGATTTACTGACAGCTACCTCGGTGCTGCTGAACGCACCTTTAGGGCCAATGTCGTTCGGCAAAGGACCGGGGTTGGGAGTCAAGATCTTCGTGAGCGTCGCGGGACAGGTGCGGAGGCCGACATTGCGTTCCTTCGCCCGGAACTTGGAGATCGTGCGTTCGACCGCCCTGGGCCGGGAACATGTCCCGCGCCAGTCACGGCTGCGTCTGGGAACCCTCGGGGCGACCGGACTCGGTGATGGTCGCCTTGTGTGGCGGATAGACGCGCGCGTGACGATGAAGGGCGCACACTGCCGATATGGTGCAGGCCCACGGTGCAGATCAGCGTCCGTCCGAGCAGCAAGCCGTGAGGACCCGGAAAGGTGGCCCCGCCGAGCGAGTCAATGGTATGACGACTCCTACGCCGGGCGCTTTGGCTAGTGAGGTCGCCCATGTTCTGACGTCTGCGCCGGCGGGGCCACTACCTGGGAACACCACCGCGGGTGGCGCCCGGTCGGCGTTGGTGCACCGGGGTCCTGGGGTCGACGCCTCGCTGCGCAGTTGGCAAGCGCTCGGCGCCACTGTTGGCCAGCACGTGCTCCTGCGCACCGGAGCGGGCTCAGACGTCATGCGTCACGAGCTCTCGCACGTCCTGCAGAACCGCGGTCAGGACGTGGACCTCTCGCAAGGTGTGACGATGGGTGCGCCGGGAGCAGCGGCGGAGACTTCCCCCACGATGCTGGTCAATCCCGGACCTCAGGTCATCCGTCGCCGCATCGACAATTTCGAGGATCCCGACGACAAGGCTCGGCGCCTCGCCGCGGCGGCCGAGGCACGTCGCGCCCGGGAGGCGAAGACCGAGGCCTGGCGCGCCCAGGTAGTCGGCCAGGCGGGGGGCGACCTCCGCGACGTAGCTGGAGATCTTAAGCTCGACATCGAGCGCAGCGGACTAGCGGTCCTCGGTGCCCGGTCGCGCGCGCTGGAGAAGATTTCGGCCGAGCTGCCGACCGGTTTCGCTGCCGATTGGGTGGCTGCCTCGATGGCGGCAGAGATCCTCCGCAACGCCATGTTGCAGCCGGACATGGAGCTCGCTGCCGACGTCCAGGATCTTGCACGGGACCGCCTCGTAGCTTTCTACTGGGGCCTGGTTTCCTGGCAGATCGCCCGCTACTACCGGGCCGTGACGGCCGCCCAGAACGCGATGCTGGTCTGGCGCATGAGCCAAATGCCCGTGGCGGGCACGCGGTTTGCGGACCGCCGGACTCCGCCAGATGCGAGTCCGCCGCCCCGCCCCACGTCGGAAGTCTCCTCGCGGAAGGCTGTTGTGCAGCGTGCTTCGAAACGCCAGGAGTGGTTGGTCGTTCTTGACGGGTTCGAGAGGTCCGCGACGCTCATGGACGACTGGACCGGGGAGCTTTTGGGACGGAAGGCTCCCGAGGTGATGGCCCTGCAACAGGCCGTGGGACTTTACGGGCGCCAAAAGGAGCTGTCGACGCGACGCCCGGACGCGATCAAGATTCCGGCAGTCTTCTACCCCAAGGAGGAGGAGACCGAGGAGCAAGGGAAGAAGCGCGCGGTGGCCTACCCGTGGTTCTTCTATCTCTTCCGATCTGCGGACACCATAGACTGGGTCCTAGAGGACCTCACCGCGGACAAGCGGGTCAACGTCCACGACCAGACGATGACGGAGGGGCTCGAGCGCTACATCCGCTCCGTCAACCATTTCGAAGAGAAGGTTGACCCCCCACCTGAGCTGTGGCAGGAGCTGAACTCTAAGCTGCGCTTCCCCAAGGGTGAGCTGCACCTGACGCAACCGAGCAAGACGGTCTACATCTTGGAGACCACCGAGCCCACGTCCCTGTCCGAGTACCTTGGGTACGCCGCCCTGGCCGTAGGGCTGATCGCGCTCACCCTAGGGACAGCAGGCATGGGCACGGCTGCCGCCGTCGCAGTATTCGGTTCTTCGGCTCTCGGTGTGGCTGGCACGGTGGCGGGCCTCAGCGAGAAGGAGCAGCACGGCATGGCCACGAGCGGGGACCGCGCCAAGGCGGCGCTGTTCATCGCCGCCGACATCGCCAGCGCACTCACGCTGGGGCTCGGCAAAGTGGCCCAAGGTGCCGCGCGTGCCGGCAGCCTGGCCTCGACGACTGCCCGGCTGGTCGGCCGCGTCTTCGTTCCCGTCGCCGGTGCCACGTTGGCTCTGGACGCGGCACGGCTGTATGTGATGACCGACCAGTTCGTCGACCAGTTCAACGCCGTGGCGAACCAGCCCGGCCTGACCCCGGACCAGCGTTCCATCGCGAGGACAAAGATCGTGCTCATGGGCCTCGCCACGGGCGTGCTGTCGCTGTGGTCCATGCGCACCACGGTCAAGGATATCCGGAGCCTCCGAACCGTCACGGCCGATGAACTCATCCCCGGCACGGGGGCAGCCGCTGGCACCACCTCGAAGGTCCCCTTCGCTGTGGAGGCACCAGCCACCGCCGGTGATGTCCGCTTGGGCAAAGCCCGGCTCGAGACGGAAGCCGTACTGGATCCCACCCTTTCCCCGGGCACCATCGAAGTGCGCCTCACTCGCAACAAGCTCGGGCTCGTCTCGGAGATCGGTGTTGCGCACGGGCCGATGAAGAAGGGGATGTCACCGGACCTTTGGGCCCGGGACTTGGCCCACCATCACGAGGTGGCGAAGCTCGCCCAGGGATTTAGCGGACTACTGGGCGAAATCAGGGAGCTGTTGGCCCGTGTGGGGTCCACGCTGACGGGCCGCCGTCGAGGGCCACTGGAGCTCGAGCTGGACTTGGCCAAGCTGGAAGGTCGTATCCAGGATCGACTGAACCGGCTCGCGAGCAGGGGCCTTGCAGCCCAGGAGCGCAAGTTGTATGAGAAGGAGGTCGAGTCCTTCTCGAATCAGATCGAAGGGCACCGTCAGGCCATCCTCAGGGGAGACCCGCGCACGGGACGGATCGCCCAGAAGGGAACGCCGGACGGGCATCCTACGGCACCCGTGGGCTACACCTACAAGTACAGTACGGTCCGGCAGCGCTGGGACGTCGTTCCTGACGTCGCGGGCGGGCTACGGCTGCGCGTAGAGGTTGACCCCGGCACCGGTCTGCCCACCGGTCGGTTCAGCAACGGGCAGCACGTTGACGATCTGCATATTGTGGGTCTGAGCGTGAAGGATCCGGTGGCGCTGGCGAAGTTGAAGGAACTGGGATATTTCCACGACCCAGGAACTTCAACCATCAGACCGGCCGCCGGCCTTGACCCGACCCAGGTAGCGGCGATGACGCCCCTGCGAGTCGTGGACGGCAAAATATCGTTCACCCCCGAGGTGCAGCTTGGCCGGGCCACTCTCGGCGACGCGTCGTTCTACCACCAGTTCTACGGTAGGAAGTTGAACACGGAGGAGATGGTGGCCCTGCACCCAGCGGCGGTAAACGAGACTGAATGGGTGCGAGCTACGCCGGCCATCGCGCGCGGTGGCTACGAGACCCAACTGCACCGGGCCTCGCAGTACGGCGTGGACGACTACGTCAGATACCACATCCTCGGTCCGGGTACCGGTCTGGAACGGTTCCGCATCTTCCTGGCACCGGAGGTCGCCAACCAGTTCGCCAACCACCAGATCGAGGGCTTCATCCGGAGCTTCGTCAAGGGAGCGAAGCCCGGACAGAAGATCTTCTTCAACGTGAAGTACGCGACCTTCAGCGGTTCGGAGCTGCGGCCATTCATCGACGGCATGCTGACGAGCGGCAACCAGCAGATCCTGCGATTGCTGGCCCGTTCGGGGGGTCGATTCGAGAGATTTCTCAAGTCGGCGCAGTACGAGATCAAGATCGTCGACGCGGCGGGCAAGGAGACGTTCTACACAGCGTCGATCACTGTCAACCTGCCGTCGTCCGGCGGGTTCAAGGGCCAGGCTCCCGTTCCCATTCCCTGATTCGAGTTGCTCGCAGGAGAAAGTCAGGCGACTAAGCGATTCCCGACGAGGGCGACAGGCACGACCCACCACCGCACAAGGCCATGGAGGCGCCACAGGTTCCCCGGCACCCGGTGATTCGCCTAGTTCCTGGAATGGGCGGGCGCAGAGCTGAGGTAGAAGAGACCCTCTACGGGGTGTCCCTATGTATCAACGTCAAGCTGTTTGGGTGCTTTTTCGGAAGCTGGGGTCTCCCGGTTTTTGGGCAGGGAGTAGCCGGTCAGCGGCGTGTGGCGGCTCACTGTCGAGTTGCTGTTTTAGGCGGCTTTGATCGTGGGTGTCTCGTAGAGGACGCCGTCGCGTAGCATCGCGAAGAGGACGTCGCAGCGGCGCCGGGCGAGGGCGATCAGGGCCTGGTTGTGTCGTTTGCCTTGGGCTCGTTTGCGGTCGTAGTACGCCCGTGAGACGGGGTCTTTCAACGATGCGAACGCGGAGAGGAAGAACGCCCGTTTGAGGATCTTGTTGCCCTTTTTTGAGGAGTGGTCGCCGCGGATTGAGGTTCCGGAGCGCCACGTGACCGGCGCGAGTCCGGCGTAGGATCCCAGGTGCCCGGCGGTCTTGAATTCTTTACCGACAACTTCGGTAATGATCCGTGCTGCCGTCCTGATGCCGACCGCTGGTAGGGACGTCAGGAGTTCGTGAAGAGGGTGGGCCTCCACGATGGTCTCAACTCGGGTCAGGACCTCGGCACGGGAGGTGCGTAGTTGCGTCAGCTGTGCTGCGAGTTGGGGCAGCACGACGCTGGCGGCGCCGGTGCCGGCCACGACTACGCTCTGCTCACCCAGAGCGGTGAAGATCTCTTCGGCCCACCGCTTCCCGGCGCGGGGCGCGGACTTGGCCATGAACGCGCCGACCCGGTTCTGGCCGGCCCGGCGCAGATCCTCGGGGGCCGGGTATTTGCGCAGCAGTTCAGCCATCACGGGGTGATCCAGGTGCGGGCCGATGGCCCGCTCCAGGGCCGGGTGGATCTGCGTGAGGAGCCCGCGGATCCGGTTCGAAGCGGCGGTGGCCTGCTTGGCCAGGTCGTCGTCGAAACCGCACAGCATCGACAGTTCCGCTGCCTGCTCATCGGCGACGACAATCGAGCGCAGCGTGTGCGGCATGCTCCTGGCGGCTTCAGCGATTATGTAAGCGTCTCGGGCGTCAGTTTTGGCCTCGCCAGGGTGCAAGTCAGCGATAGAGCTTCAGAAAAATTGGCAGTACAACCCACCGGAAACCCACCGGAAACGACAAAAAACATTGAAGACCAACGACGGGTTGGAAGCCCTAGTGGCCCGGTTTTTCGCGGGTTTTTGGCGTTATTGGCACTCACAGAAAAGATGTGATAAGCGCTGTCTACTAATCGAAGGGTTGCTGGTTCAAGTCCAGCCGGGGGAGCGATAATTTGCCTCTGGCCTGCGGAAACGTGGGTCAGAGGCATTTTCTTTTCTGTGTTGTCTTAATTGCACCCGACGAAAACCCAACGTTTCACGGTCCAAGAGACGATCTATGGCGCTCACGCCGGCTGGTCCCCGTTAAGAAAGCGTAAAAAACCCGGTGCTGGCCGCTGATTATCCGTTAAAACCACTGACTGCGCAGGGTCGGTCAGCCGTCTAATGGATTCAGCCGGATAATCAGCTTCCTTCCCGGTCACCGGTTCTGGATTTGAACCGTCATGTGCCGGAGGCGGCCGTCACGAAGGACACCTATTTCATCATCGTCGAAGACGGCGGCACGTTTACTTACTACCCCTGACCGGCCGCGGTGCCAACCAATACGCGCTCATTCGTGACAAGAACCGCATTCCCAGTGAGGTGCAGTGAACTCGTCATCGGCAAGATCAGAGCCACCGAGGAGGACGCGATCAGAACCGCATACAACGTGGCTTGCCCGGTACCGAAAACGGCGGACCCTGCCGACGCCGCCCCTACGGCCACGGTACCGACGAGGACAGCGCCTGGGATGTCATGCTTCAGTGCTGTGTCGACTACCGGATTACGTAGTGTTCTGCAGGATCCGCAAGTTCGAATCCCGACGCTCCGATTTCAACGCCGGCCAACAACTCACCAACGACGACGGGAATATTCCACGAGCGCCGGCCAGCAACTATCGGCCCCAGCAGGCCGGCGAGGATGACGAAGACGGGGTAATCTGTCCCACAGGTCAGGGCGCCAATAGCAGCGAGCCGACGACGAGAACCATGCATACCCGCTCGGCGAGCCGTCCCACAGTTCTGCCCCGACTGCGTGTCCTGCCCGCGCTTCTATGCATATTTGGACTCGTATAGTACGTTTGTACGATGGTTGGGTTAATACTTGTACTTCTTGTCGTTTGGCTTGTCCTTGCGGTCCTTGGTTTTGTGATCAAGGGACTGGTTTGGTTGGCCGTCATTGGCATCATCTTGTTCGTGGTCACCGGAGTCATCGGTTGGGTCCGGCGCAGTGCACTGAACAAGTAGTTCCGGATGGGTCGGCCGATTTGCAGCGGCCGACCTTTTTAGTAGCCTCGCCCCATAGCACCCTCGCCTGTAGCTCCGTAGCGACGTTTCCGGCCGTTCGCTCCGCTTGCGGCCTCAGGGACAACAATTCGCCCTTGCCGTCCAAGAAGCCGCGAAAGTGCTGGGTCAAGCGGTTCGTCGTCGTTTGGCGTTCAATCCGGAACTGCTACGAGGACCCTAGACAAAGCTCATCTCAACCTGCAGGAACCGTTCGGCCTCGGCAACCGCAGCTGCAAACGCCTCATCCTCGGTAGGTGACTGGCGTGGCAGGCGGGGGTGCCATTCGTGCGCGGATGAACGTATACGTTCAAAGCCGGTTTTCGGCGGGGCGTAAAAGATCCCGAAACGTTGTACCGGCCATTCCGGGGATGTCTCCGGAACTACCAGCATTGCCGCACCTAGAGCCGGGTTGAACCACTGAGCTATTGGCCGGCGTCGATCCTCGGCAAATAAGCCCCCGGCGTAAAGGGCTGCCGATTCGTGGCCGGACCGAGCGCACAAACGATCCCACCACAAGGTCAAGAGTCCGTCGTCCCGCCTTTGCCATGTGGCTGGAATTGGCTCGGGATACTGCCTTTTAGGCATGCATCAATTTTATCCCGGCGAGCGTCCTGGGAACAGGGGCGGTTATTTACCGCCGGGATTGACTCGGTACATGGCAGCACCGAGGACTGCGGCACCAATTACCGCAGGCCATAGCCTGTTACCGAAGTAGCCGCCCAGTATCAAACCAAGAATAGCGCCGAGCAGGATGCCCGCGAAAAGGCCGCGGCCGTTGCGGTGCGGACGGGAACTAGTCATGGGAAAACCCTACCAACTGGGCGCGAGATAGGTTCGTTGGGAAACAGCGACGGCTGACGACACGACGACGGCACCAGAGGGGGAGCCGACGTCGGACTGGGCAGCGCACGGTGGTGCCAGCAGCAGACGG
Organism: Arthrobacter terrae; assembly: GCF_015708085.1. Lineage (GTDB taxonomy): Bacteria > Actinomycetota > Actinomycetes > Actinomycetales > Micrococcaceae > Arthrobacter_M > Arthrobacter_M terrae. Next base: position 216,497 of record NZ_JADNYM010000003.1, read on the forward strand.
GCCACGACGGCAACGGAACTCGGCCGCCGCTGGTCGCGCGGACTGCAGACCAGACACAGAACAAAGCTTAAACCGAAAGTATATTCGATAGAACTATGGTCTGATACTACGGATTAGGATAAACTTAAGGTATGGGAACCGGTCAGGGTTTTGAGGCGCTTCTTGAGGAATTCCTCAAGGCTCCCGACCATGCCCGGCCGGTGGGGCGTGGGCGGAATGCGGGACGTGCCCGGCCGGTGGGGGGCGGCCCGGCTCCCGGTGGCCGTCCGGCTGCGGGTGACGTGGCGGCTCCCGGTGGGGGGCCGGCTGCGGATGACGCGGGGGAGCCCGGTGGCGGGCGCAGGGTTGCGCTGGTCAGGCGGCGTGGGCAGCTGCAAAAACGCAGGTCCGGGCACGGTCGTGGTGGTGCGGTGGTGCTGGATCTGGTGTGGGGTCCGGTGAAGGACGTGGTGGAGAGGGGCCTGTGGCATGGCCAGGCCCGGTCCCGGACGTTGTTGGCTGCGGTGGTGTGTGAGGAGGCCCCGGCGGTCCTGGACCCGGTCGCGGTGG
>NZ_JADNYM010000030.1 GCF_015708085.1 Arthrobacter terrae
TCCCTGGTCCACGCCGGGATCCTGGAAGTCACCATGGACGACGGGATCCCCTACCTGAGATACGGACCCAACGCCCGCCAACACCCGGGCCCACGCTTCTACCACCACACCACCACCGGCCTAAACATCGGAGCTGGCACCGCCTTGGGCGAAGAGACGACAGCCCGCTACGCCGGGAACCCCTGGATCCGCAACACCTACCACGACAACCTCAAAGACGCCCAAAACTTCGCCCGCACCATCATCACCGGCACCTAAATTCAAGAAGACGCTCGGAGCGGATACCGTCATGCTGGGTAGCTGAATAAGCGGTTGAAACGCAGGGAGACGGGCCATGGGCAGTGAAAGACCGGCGAATTGCCGGGGCTGGAAGGGAATGTCAGATCCTGAATCTAAGATGGCTGATATGGAGGCAGATCATAGCGACAGCGGTGACGGGCACCGCACGAGCCATATTATGCACGTGGATATGGACGCCTTTTATGTTTCCGTGGAGTTGCGGGATGCTCCCGAGCTGATCGGAAAGCCTGTGATTGTGGGGAACCCGGAAGGCCGCTCGGTGGTTCTCTCGGCATCTTATGAGGCCCGCGCCGTTGGAGTGCGTTCTGCTATGCCGATGTCCGCTGCCATTCGGATGTGTCCCGCTGCTTCTATTATTGAGCCCCGGCACTGGCTTTATCGTGAAGTTTCTGGACATATTATGGAGATCTTTGACTCCATTACGGATTTAGTGGAGCCGTTGAGCGTCGACGAGGCGTTTTTGGACGTTGCCGGAGCGATGCGCCGTCTTGGACCACCGTTGGAGATCGGCCAGTTGATCCGCCGCCGAGTCAGTTCCGAACTTGGAATTACGGCATCTGTGGGTATCGCGTCGACCAAATTTGTTGCCAAGATCGCCTCCACGCGGTGCAAACCGGACGGAATGCTTTTGATCCCGGCAGCGGAAACCGTTCGCTATCTTCATACTCTACCGGTGCAGGCGCTGTGGGGCGTAGGGGCGAAGACCGTCCAGGTTCTGGCTAGGCTGGGAATTCATTCCGTGGCCGATGTAGCAGGAACGCCCCTTCCGGTATTGCGCCGGGCTCTCGGAGCAATGGGGGAGCAGGTCTATCGTCTCTCCCACGGCGTTGATCCGAGGCGGGTGACACCTGTAAGGGTGGAAAAGAGCATTGGTGCGGAGCAGACCTTTGCGACAGATACGCCAGATGCCGGAATACTGCGACGTGAACTGCTGGCGCTGGCGCACAGGACTGGGGCAAGGCTTAGGGAATCCGGAATGGTTGCACGGACGGTTTCCTTGAAACTGAGGTATTCGGACTTTTCTACGGTCAGTAGGTCTCACACCGTTGCAACGCCGGTTGACAGCGCCCAACTTCTCTACGCCACCGCCGTACAGCTTTTGGAGTCGCTGGGACCTCGACCCATGAGCGTTCGTTTGGTGGGTTTGCGGGCCGAACAATTGGAAGAAGCCGGTCAATCGTTTCTGCAGCTGAGCTTGGATCGTCGTGATAACAATTGGCGTACCGCTGAGGCGGCTTTGGACGCCGTTACCGCGAAGTTTGGGTCGCGGAAAATTATGCCCGCAAGGTTGCTCGATGGTGGGCCAGGGCGGTCCGTACGGGACGCCGGGAAGTCCTGATTCACGTCGGCGTCGGCTCGCGGGGGACCGCTTATACGAGTCGTCTGGGTAAGGGTTTCAGTTCTGTGAAATCCGGCCTATTCTTAAGGCAAGGAGTTATCTGAAGGCGTCCTCGCAGGCGGTAGTATCCCCAGCCACGGGAGTTGGCAATGTGGGAACTAAGTAGCCTATGCGGCTCGTTAACAGAGTAGACGCCCACGGCAAGGACCTGAAGGAGGTCGAGATGCCCCTTTCGGAGCACGAGCAACGGCTACTGGATCAGCTCGAACAGCAGTTGCATGCGGAGGATCCCAAGTTTGCACACACTTTGGGATCTGATCCGGCAAATTCGTTCTCAACCCGCCACGTGGTGATAGGCGTGCTGATAGCTATTGTCGGGATAATTGTCCTGTTGGCAGGGGTCGCTTGGCAGCTGATCCCATTGGGTGTTGGCGGATTCCTGATTATGGGTGCCGGCGTCTACGTTGCCACGCTGCGCAAAGGATCTCCTCGGTCCGGCGCTGGGGACTCCACGACTGGGCAGAGTAAACGGCCGAAGAGTTCGTTTATGAGCAGCCTTGAGGAGCGCTGGGATGAGCGCCGGCACGGTCAGTAAGGCCGAAGCCTGAATTTGTGTAACCTTTGAACAGCCGGTTTTGACCAATTTTTCGTCAGCATAAAGCCGGCGGCACAAAACCGGTTCAATCAGCGTGTGACAACGTCCGTGCCTTCACGCGAAAGCCGCTTCAGGCTGAACCTGCGCGTCCATGATTCACGAACCCTTCTGGCCCAGGTGTACTTGGATGTCCTATGCGAACGAGTCAATGACCTAGAGGTGTTCGACACCACATCTGTGCGGCTAATTCCGACTGCGTCGTCCCGAGCGCCATGGATCGTGCGCTCGTCACTGGCTGCGTAGTCCTGAGCCCTCTGCGCCGGTCCATTTTAGTCACCCGCTGAAGACACTGACCAAGCGCCGCGAAAGGCCGCATGATCGGTGAGGAGGTCCGCCATTGCGGACCTCTTTTCGCTTTTAAGGCGATCTTAGGTCTGTGGTCGCAATTCTTCCTCCACCTGCACCCACGCACGGGTTCCGTGCAGTTCCGCGGACATTACCGGCAACACGCGCGTTACGGCACGGTTTTGGCGTTGACCGTGGAGGATTGTGGAGTAAAGTGGAGCCGGTAAGAGGGTAGTGGGAATGGGGTGCTGCAGATCCCCGCAACAGCTAGGCGGTGGAATGTTTCTCGGAACACACTCACCGCGCCTTGATGAGAAAGGCAGGATCATCTTGCCAGCCAAATTCCGGGAGGAATTGGCGGAGGGGCTGGTCCTGACAAGGGGGCAGGAGCGGTGCATATACGTCTTCAGCCAGAGCGAATTTGAAAACGTTCATGAAAAAATGCGCCAGTCTCCACTTTCCTCCCGCCAGGCTCGGGATTACAGCAGAGTCTTTCTGTCGGGAGCTTCGGATGAGGTACCGGACAAGCAGGGACGGGTGACTATTCCTGCGGTTCTTCGGACGTACGCCGGGCTGGGACGGGAGCTGACAGTAATTGGAGCGGGCAGCCGGGCAGAAATTTGGGACGCGAAGGCGTGGGAGGACTACCTGCAGGAGAAGGAGAATGCGTTCTCTGAAACGGATGAGAAAACGCTCCCCGGCATCGATTGAGCAGCTACTACGAGCAAGAGTGCAAACAGTGCCAAAAGACAGGAACAAGAAGGGGGCTCACGCTACGGCCGATTCCCGACTGACGTAGTTGTTTGAAACAGTGGTTTTGAAGCAGGCATTTCCTAAAACAGCGGGTTCTTGAATGAGATCTCCAGCCGCCCGGCATTGACTACCTGGCTCACCTTCCCCGGTGCCAGGCAGCATATGCATCCGGCGCGGATGGGGATCTGGTTTAAGAAACCAACGGAACGCGGATTGCCGAGCGTGCAGACCGCAAAACCCGATGATTAGCGCAACGACAAACACGAGTAACAAGCACCAGTAACAAACACCTAATGCAGGACCGGTACTTTGACCGACAACATGAAACGGAGAGGAAGGATGCGTCGATGACGTTTGACGATAACGCCACGCCGCCGACTTCCACCCGCCATGTGCCTGTACTAAGGGACCGTTGCATTAACCTATTAGCACCCGCTTTTGACCGTGCTGTTGCTGCAGGAACGACGCCGGTAGTAGTCGATGCAACTCTGGGGATGGGCGGCCACAGCGAGGCCATGCTGTTGCGCTTCCCTACCCTGCATTTGATCGGCATTGACAGGGACACTCAAGCCCTCGCGCTAGCCGGTGACAGGCTGGCGGCATTTGCGGCTCGGATGGATTTGGTCCACGCGGTCTATGACGAAATAGTCGACGTGCTCGCGGATCTGGGTACCCATGAAGTCCACGGAGTCCTGATGGATCTGGGTGTGTCTTCCCTCCAGCTTGATGAACGAGAGCGCGGCTTCGCTTACTCGTATGACGCGCCGTTGGACATGCGCATGGACACCAGCCGGGGCCAGACGGCGGCGGACATTGTGAACAGATATAGCGAGCAGGACCTGCTGCGTATCATCCGCAAATGGGGTGAAGAAAAGTTCGCTGGCCGGATTGCCAACCGGATCGTGGCGGCCCGGGAGGTGAAGCCATTCTCGACAACCGGCGAGTTGGTGGAGCAGATTCGCCAGGTGGTGCCTGCAGCCGCCTCCCGAACAGGAGGGCATCCGGCAAAACGAACGTTTCAAGCACTGCGCATCGAGGTCAATGAGGAACTCGAGGTGCTGGAAGCGGCAGTTCCAGCGGCAGTTGGGTCGCTGGCCCTGCACGGGCGCTGCGTGGTCATGTCCTACCATTCGCTGGAAGACAAGATCGTCAAATCCGTCTTTGCAGCCGGTTCCAAATCCTCCGCTCCGCTGGGGTTTCCGGTTGAACTAGAGGAGCACAAGCCCGACTTGAAGCTATTAACCAGGGGGACCGAGGTCCCCACCGAGGCTGAAATAGCCGAAAACCCGCGGGCCGCATCGGCACGATTGCGGGCAGTAGAACGAGTTCGAACCAGGAGAGCAGTATGAGCGCAGCGGCCCGGGATGACTTCGAACCTACCTCGGGAAATACTGCCCGGACACTTTCCGGTTTTATGCCTTCTGCTTCTGCTTTGGCTCCAGGGCCGGCGCGGGAGCGCCGCTCCCGGTCCCCGCTTTCACTGGTGGTTAGCCAGCCGCGCAAGCGTCGCACCCCTTTTGTGGTGTTCTGCTTCCTTACCCTCGTTGCTGCGCTGGCCACGGTTCTGGTACTGAATATCTCTGTCTCGAGTGGCCAGTACCAACTCGTGGAACTGCGCGCGACTCAGGTCGATCTGGTAAAAACGAACCAGGACCTGACTCAGCAGGTGCAGGATGCACAGGCTCCGCAGAACTTGGTCGCCAAGGCCACTGAATTGGGCATGGTCAGTTCCACCTCGATGGGTCAAATAGATGTGGAAACTAAGTCCGTCAGTGGTACGCCGAAGGCCGCCGTCGCAGGAGATAAGCCCTTGGTGGCAATCGCACCGCCGGCGGTGAGCGGGCAGCCGGAGGACTCCGAGGTGGCTCCCGATGCGAAAGTGGCGGATGTGCCGACGATTCCGGTAACGGCGGGCGGGTCTTCCAAGGCAGGAGCGACGACGGCGCCCGCTGAGGTTCCCGCCGCCCCGTCGCAGGTAGCCGCGCCCCCGGCAGCCGATCTCAATGGCGGCACGATCCCTGCGCCCAAGCAAAAGATCGGTTAACGGTAAACTCTCTGGGGCAATCGGATAGCACGGCGGGGCGGCCGCGGCGCTGTAAGGGCAAGGCAAAAGGAACAGCACGTGGCAGAAAAAACCGGCAAGGACCGCATGACTACGAAAACTGCCGGCCAGAGCCGGCTTCGCCTCCGGGTGGGCCTGGGATTTGTTCTGGCGTTGTTGCTGATCATTTCCGGAAAATTGTTCATGATTCAGGGTCTGGACGCGGGCTCCATGGCCGAGGCGGCTGTCATGCAACGCACGGTGGTTACGAAGCTGCCGGCCACGCGGGGCGAGATCCTGGATGCCAATGGCAAGGTCATGGCGCAAAGTATCATCAGATACAACATCACGGCGTCCCCGAAGAACAACACCACGGCGGGTGAACTTAAGACCGGTGAATTCAAGCGCCTGAATCCGGCGACCGGAAAAGTCGAGAATGTCAGTCGGGATCAGGGTCTGCAGGAGTTGGCGGACGTTCTCGGTTTGAAGGTTGACGACGTCCGCAGGCAGGCCACCGGCACGGGGAACTTTGCCTACATCACTAAAGACGTAACGCCGGGGGTGGAAGCCGAGGTCATGGCCTTGGGCCTGCCGGGCATTTATTCGGAGCCGACCAGCCAGCGGACCTATCCGCTCGGCGCTGTCGGCGGGAGTATCGTCGGCTTCATTGGACCGGATTCTGCCGGAGCACCCACCGGTGGTGGCTCCGGCATTGAACAGACGCTGAACGCCAAGCTGCAGGGTACCGACGGCAGCCGTACCTACCAACGCGGAGCAAACGGGATTGTGATCCCCACTGCGCCGGAGGAAAACAAGGCTGCGGTGGACGGCGAAACCGTCAAGCTGACGATTAACAGTGATCTCCAGTACTACGCACAGCAGGCGATCTCCAACCAGGTCAAGAAGCTGGGCGCGCAGTGGGGCAATATCGTGGTGGTGCAGGCTAAAACAGGCAAGATCGTAGCGATGGCCGAGGACTCCACCGTTGACCCGAACCGACCCGGGGAAACCGCGGCGGCTAACCGCGGCGCACGTTCGGTGACCGCAGCGATTGAGCCGGGCTCGACGGAGAAGACCGTCACGGCAGCGGCCGCGATCCAGGAGGGCAAGGTCTCGCCGCTGTCCCATGTGCTGGTGCCGCCGACGTACACCGTCAACGGTCAGACGTTCTCCGACGCGTTCACGCACGGGACGGAGCAGCGGACCTTTGCCGGCATTATTGGGGATTCGATGAATACCGGCACGGTCATGGTCGGCGAGCGGTTAAGTAAGCAGCAGCGCTACGATTACCTGCATAATTTTGGCGTTGGGCAGTCGACCGGCATCCCGCTTCCCGGGGAAAACAAAGGGATTCTGGCGGCTCCGGAAAAGTGGGACGGGCGGCAGGAGTTCACCGTTCTCTTTGGCCAGGGAGTTTCGCAGACACCCCTGCAGACAGCGATGATTTACCAGACAATAGCCAACAATGGCGTTCGGCTGCAGCCCCAGCTCATCGATTCCTACATCGATCCGGACGGTACGGAACACAAGGTAGCGCAGGCTCCGGGCACCGAGGTGGTCAGCCCGCAGACCGCCGGGGACGTCAAAGACCTGTTGGAGAGCGTGGTGACTGCCGCGGATGCGAAGGACATCTCTGTGCCCGGCTACCGGGTTGGTGGTAAGACGGGCACCGCTGAGGCAGTCAAGGACGACGGATCCGGATTCCAGGGCTACACCGCTTCGTTCGTCGGCATGGCGCCGATGGAAGACCCGCAGTACGTTGTGCTGGTCACGGTTCAACGTCCGCAAGGTGATATTTACGGCATCTCCCAGGCCCCCGTGTTTAACTCCGTGATGAGCCAGGTCCTGCACACCAACAATGTGCCGCCGTCCACCACACCCTCTGTGGCACTGCCGCAGAGGTACTAGGTTTTTGGAGCCATCTGCATGAGTACCACTGAACCACCGTCCTCCGGCAGACAGCCGTCCGGCGCGGAGCCCTCGCTGCGTCCGGCCCGGGTCACCCCCGTTCCTCTGTCCGCGCTTGCGGAGCTCATTGGGGCTCCTGCGCAGGACTTTGGGACTGTCCTGCTGACCGGCGTCAGCCTTGACTCCCGCGCCGTCGAGCCTGCTGATCTGTATTTGGCGCTGCCCGGGGCAAGCACGCACGGTGCGCAATATGCCGGCCAGGCGGTGGCGGCGGGAGCCGTGGCGATTGTGACGGACGACGACGGCGCACGCCTTTTGCACGATCTGCCGGAGCTTGCCGGTGTTCCGGTTCTGGTGGTTCCTTCCCCGCGTGGCGTGGTCGGGACGGCAGCGGCCTTCGTCTACGGCACCGGCCACGCCGGGTTGGACGGTCCTCCTTCGGAGGGTCCTTCCGCGGCCGCCATGGAGCTGTATGCGGTGACCGGAACGAACGGTAAAACCACTACAACGTATTTCATCAATTCGCTGCTCCGGGCCTTGGACTTCACACCCGGACTTATTGGAACCATTGAAATCCTTGCCGGGGCGGGGGCTGTCCCCAGTCGGCTGACAACGCCGGAATCGACCGATGTTCATGCCCTGCTGGCATTGATGCGTGAGCGGGGGCTAGACGCTGCGTCCATGGAAGTGTCTTCGCATGCTTTGTCATTCCACCGTGTGGACGGCGTGCAATTCGACATCGCCGGTTTCACCAACCTGACACAGGACCATCTGGATCTGCACGGGACCATGGAGGAATATTTCGCAACGAAGGCCAAGCTGTTCGGTCCGCACCGAGCGCGCCGGGCCGTCATCACCGTGGACGACAGCTGGGGACAACGGCTTGCCCGGGAGGCAGCCATACCTGTCACTACGCTGCGCACGGTTGAAGTCAGCACGGCTGAAGTCGGGCAATCCCGCGAAGCCGTTGAGCAGTCCAATGGGCCTGAGCAGTCCGATTGGCAGGTCAGACAGGTGGAGAAACGGGGGCTGGGCAGCTCCTTCATACTGGCCGCCGCCGATGGCCGCACGTTGAGAGTCTCGACGGGGCTGCCGGGAAGCTTCAACATCGCAAACGCGGCGTTAGCGGTTGTAATGGTGCTGCAGCTGCAGGAAGCACGCGGTGAGTCGGCCGTTTTGAAGCGCGTCCAAGCCGCGTTGGACAGCCATGACCCGTTCACGCTCGCTGTGCCGGGACGGATGCAGCTGGTGGGGAAGTCGCCAACGGCGATTGTTGATTTTGCCCACAATCCTGATGCCCTCGAGCGCGCACTCGTGGCAGTGCGGTCGTCGGAGCCCGAGTCAAAGGTGATTGTCGTTTTTGGCGCGACGGGGCAGCGGGATGCAGGTAAGCGACCCAAAATGGGAGCTGTGGTGGCGCGGCTGGCAGATGTGGTGATAATCACCGACGACGACCCGCATGACGAGGACGCAGCGTCGATCCGCGCGGACGTGCTGCAGGGTGCGCGCAATGCCAACGACGAACAGGCCTTTGGACATGAGATCCTGGAGATTTTTCCGCGTGCCGACGCCATAGTCCGTGCGGTCGAACTGGCCGGGCCTCAGGACGTTATCCTGGTGGCCGGGCGGGGCCACGAAGTGTGGCAGGAAGTTAAAGGGGTCAATCATTCTTTGGATGACAGGGCCGAACTTCGCGCTGCCCTTCGCCGCTGCGGATTCACTCCGGAGCCTGTTCCCGGGATAGAGTCCTAAACCGAGATGATTGAACTGACAGCGGCACAGCTCGCCGCGCTAACCCACGGCCACTTGACATTAACAGCAGAACCCGGCCTCGTCGTCGGACTCGGCTCTATCATCACGGATTCCCGGGACGCATTTCCTGGCTGCGTCTACGTCGCCAAGCCGGGGGAGTCAGCGGATGGCCACGACTTCATTAGCGATGCCGTCGCTGCCGGCGCCATCCTAGTGCTGGCCGAACGGGAGGTCTCCGATCCGATGGGCAGGGCCTATCCCGCGGTGGTCGTAGCCGATGCCGTTCTGGCTCTGGGCGCCGTGGCTGCTGAAGCTGTGAAGATGATTCGCGCAGCGGGGGAGCTGACTGTCATTGGTATTACCGGGTCAGCCGGGAAGACCACCACCAAGGACCTGCTGGCGAATATACTCTCCCGGCTCGGCCCTACCGTGGCACCGCAGGGTTCCTACAACGGCGAGGTCGGCGTCCCGCTAACGGTCTTTGGTGCCGATATTTCCACCCGGTATTTGATAATCGAGATGGGGGCCACCGGCATCGGTCACATTGAATACCTGGCGTCCTTGGTCAAGCCGGATATCGGAGTGGTCCTCGGCGTTGGAACGGCCCATGTCGGCGGGTTCGGCTCTATTGAGAACACCGCGCAGGCCAAGGGCGAGTTAGTGGAGGCCCTGTCGGCCGGCGGAACGGCTGTGCTGAATGCCGATGACGCCCGCGTTCGGGCTATGGCCTCGCGCACAGCGGCCCGGATTGTCTATTTCGGCACCGGAGATCGACCCCCGGGCCAGAATCAAGGCCTGGTGCGGGGTGTGGATGTCACGACCAACAACGAGGGGCAACCCGAATTCACGCTGCAGTTCCCCGCTGAATTCAGCCGGACCGTCGAAACCAAGGCAAATGCCGTGGATGCGGACGGCACCTCCTGGCCCATTACCAGCGGTCTATTGGGCCTGCATCATGTTTCCAACCTCCTGGCGGCGGCTGCAGCCGCCCGCGCCGCCGGCGCCCCGCCGGCCGTGATTGCCCAGTCGCTGCGCGGGCAAAAAGCACTCAGCCGCTGGCGGATGGAACGAACAGTACGCCGCGATGGTGTGACCATCATCAATGATGCCTACAACGCGAATCCCGACTCCATGCGGGCAGCATTGCGCACCCTTGCGGAACTGGGACGGGGCAGCGATGGAACCGAACACAGAACTTGGGCCGTCCTCGGACCGATGCTGGAGCTCGGGCCGGACTCAATCCACGAACACGATGCCATTGGCCGGGTTGCCGTCCGGCTGAACATTTCCCGGTTGGTTGTGGTCGGCCAGCAGGCCCGCGCCATGCACGTGGCAGCTGTGATGGAGGGTTCCTGGGGTGATGAATCCGTCTTTGTCGCGGACGCAGATGCGGCCTATGATCTGCTGTGCGCCGAGCTCCGACCGGGGGACGTAGTTCTCGTCAAATCCTCCAACGGCGCCGGACTGAGGTTTTTGGGCGATCGGATAGCATTACCAACTGACGGCACCGATGAAGGAAGGACACAGATCCAATGATCGGATTGCTCATGGGCGCCGGGTTGGGCCTGTCCTTTGCCATGATCGGCACGCCGCTGTTCATCAAGCTGTTGGTGAATAAGGGGTATGGCCAGTTCATTCGCGACGATGGCCCTACCTCGCATCACACCAAGCGCGGCACTCCCACAATGGGCGGCGCCGTCGTAGTCGGGGCAGTAGTTTTCGCCTACCTAATCACACACCTGGTGCTCTGGCTGCTCGATCCACGCTCCCCGGGGCCGAGCGTTTCGGCCTGGCTCATGCTTTTTCTGATGGTCGGCATGGGGCTGGTGGGCTTTCTGGACGACTTCATTAAAATCTCCAAACAGCGCAGCCTGGGCCTGAATGCGAAGGCCAAACTCGTCCTGCAGGCCGCCGTGGGGATAACCTTTGCCGTGCTGGCATTGAACTTCCCGAACGACCACGGACTGACGCCGGCCACCACGAAGATCTCCTTTGCACGCGACATTCCAGGTCTGGATCTGGCCTTCGCCGGCGCCGGAGTGGGGGTGATTCTGTTCATTATCTGGTCGAATCTGATTGTCACCGCCGCAACGAACGGCGTGAACCTCACGGACGGTCTTGACGGACTCGCCGCCGGGGCCGCGGTGATGGTCTTCGGCGCCTATACTTTGATGGGCATTTGGCAGAGCAATCAGGGCTGCGGCTCGCCACGGGCGGTCTCCGACACGATCTGCTACAACGTTCGCGACCCCCTGGACCTGGCGCTGCTGTCCGTGATTATTTTTGGAGCCCTGATCGGTTTCCTGTGGTGGAATACCTCGCCGGCGAAAATTTTCATGGGGGACACTGGCTCTCTGGCCATTGGCGGCGCGATTGCCGGGTTCGCGATCCTGTCCCGAACGGAGATCCTGCTGGCCATCATCGGTGGTCTGTTCGTGCTGATCACGCTGTCCGTCATCATTCAGGTGGGCTACTTCAAACTCAGCGGCGGGAAACGCGTGTTCAAAATGGCCCCCCTGCAGCATCATTTCGAGTTGAAGGGCTGGGCGGAGGTCACCGTGGTGGTGCGGTTCTGGATCCTATGCGGGCTCATGGTTGCCGTCGGCCTGGGTGCCTTTTATGCGGAATGGATCGTTCAACTGTGACGGATAAACAAACGGCCGCCCCGACCGGGCAGGGGAATGCGGCTCAGCGGCTTGCCACGCTGACCAGTTGGGATGCGGACTGGACCGGCCTGCGGGTAGTGGTCACCGGCATTACGAAAACCGGTTTCTCCGCAGCGGATACGCTGGTTGAACTGGGTGCCCGGGTGGTGGTGGTTGCTGCGTCGGACGACGACGACGCCCGCCGCAGTGCCGATACGTTACGGATCGTGGGGGTCGTCGATGTGCTCCTGGGTGCAGAATTGTCCACCCAGCTGCCGCTGGTGGACGGGAAACCTGCTGATCTTGTGGTCACGTCGCCGGGCATGCGCCCGGCCCATCCACTGCTGACCGCGGCCTTTGACGCCGGGATACCGGTTTGGGGGGACATTGAGCTGGCGTGGCGGGTGCGTACCCGGGCGGGTCGAAAAACTGCTGACTGGATTACGATCACCGGCACGAACGGCAAAACCACCACCACCAGCATGGTCGAGTTGATGCTGCAGGCCGGCGGGCTGCGCGCAATCGCCGTGGGAAATATTGGTACGCCGATCCTGGACGCGGTCCGGGAACCGGAGGGCTATGACGTCCTGGCGGTGGAGCTCTCCAGCTTCCAGCTGCATTGGCTGCAATCCGTCTCACCGGCGGCCAGCGTTTGCCTGAACCTGGCCGAGGACCACGTGGATTGGCATGGTTCCTTCGCCGCGTATGCCCGCGACAAGGCAAAGATCTACGCCAACACCAGAATCGCCTGCGTCTACAACGCCGAGGAACCGCAAACGGAGCGCATGGTCGAGGATGCCGACGTCGTTGCCGGTTGCCGCGCCATCGGGTTCACCACCGGCACACCCGCCATCAGCATGGTCGGCGTCGTCGACGGCTTGCTGGTGGACCGGGCCTTTATCGCCGAACGCAAAGATTCCGCCGTCGAACTTGCCAAGGTCTCCGATATCGCTGACTTGGTGCCGAAGCATTTGGCGGCAAACGCACTGGCCGCTGCGGCCCTGGTCAGGGCCTATGGGCTTGCACCATCGGCGGTGCGGGACGGGTTGCGCAGTTATCACAGCGGTGAACACCGGATTCAGCCGGTGGCCACTATCAACGGCGTGCTCTGGGTCAACGATTCCAAGGCGACGAACGCACACGCGGCGGCCGCATCGTTGGCGGCCTTCGACCCGGTGGTGTGGATTGCCGGCGGCCTGTCGAAGGGGGTTGATTACGACGAGTTGGTCCGCACGCACGGCGGCCGGCTCAAGGCCGTCATTCTGATCGGCGCCGACAGTGCCGCACTGCGCGGCTCATTGCAGCGACACGCACCCGATGTGCCCGTGATAGAGCCCGGCACCAGTCAGACTGAAATGGTACATAAAGCCGGAGGCGGTCACACCGAAGGTGCCGCCGTGATGACGTGGGCGGTGGCAGCGGCCGCCGAAATAGCCCTGGGGGGCGACACCGTGCTGATGGCTCCGGCATCCGCATCGATGGATCAGTTTTCTTCCTACGCTCACCGGGGCGACGCTTTTATCAGCGCCGTCCACGGGATCATGGAGGGGCAGGCGAAGGCCGGCAAGGAGTTCTAATGGTCAGCACGCCTACTCGGCCAACCCGCGATTCAGCGGTTCGGCGGTTTTTCCGAGAGTTCTGGCCCCGGGTGGAGGGCAGCAACCGTCCCAGCAATGGCTCCAGCTACTACCTCATTTTGGGCTCTACGATCGCGTTGACGTGCATCGGTTTGATGATGGTCCTGTCCTCCTCAGCAGTGGAATCAATTTCCCAGGGCGTGGATCCGTATCAGCTCTTCCTGCGGCAGAGCACCTTCGGCGTCATCGGGGTGGTGCTGATGTTCCTCCTGTCCCGGCTTAGGATTTCAACGCTGAAAAAGCTGGCGTGGCCGGCGCTTATCATCGGGATATTGCTGCTGCTGCTTGTCTTCACTCCGCTGGGATTCGCCGTCGGTGGTAACCGGAACTGGATTTCCATCGGTGGTATTACGGCCCAGCCGTCCGAGGCCGCCAAGCTCGCTCTCGCACTCTGGATGGGCGCCGTCCTCGCCCGTAAACATGCCCTGCTGGGACAGTTCAAGCACGCTTTTATTCCTGTCGTCCCGCTGGGCGGACTGGTGATTTTGCTGGTGCTGCTGGGGCACGACCTGGGCACCTCGGTGATCATTATGGCGATCATGGGTGCTGGCCTGTTTTTCGCCGGGGTCGGGGCCAGGCTTTTTATTCCGGTCGGGATCGTCGGAGGACTCGCGGCCCTGGTCCTGGCGCTGAGCAGTGGAAACAGAATGTCACGCATTTCCGGCTGGCAGGGCAACTGCAATGACGGGAACGATCTCTGTCTGCAGGCTCAAAACGGTATTTACGCGCTGGCATCCGGTGGCTGGTGGGGTGTCGGGCTCGGCCAGGGCCGACAGAAGTGGAACTGGATCCCGGAAGCGCACAACGACTTTATTTTCGCCATCATCGGTGAGGAGTTTGGCCTGTTGGGCACCTTGGTGATCGTGCTGCTGTACGGAATTATCGCCTTGGCCATCTTCCGCGTCATTGTCCGCCACACAGATCCATTTATTCGGATTGTCTGCGGCTGCATTCTGACCTGGATCATCGGCCAGGCATTCGTAAATATTGCCATGGTGACCGGACTGCTGCCCGTCATTGGTGTGCCGCTGCCGCTGATTTCTTCCGGGGGTACGGCGTTGACGCTGGTGCTCGCGGCCATTGGCGTGGTGCTGTCCTTTGCCCGCGCCATCCCGGTGGAACAAGCAACTCTCCGTCCGCGATCGGTTCCCTTCAAACGGATGTCTGCCCGTAGGCCGCCTGCTCTCCGGAGACGAACAATTCCCGTCAAACAAGCAGCAGCACGGAAAGAGAAACCGCACCATGGCTGACTCCGCCAACCCCACGAGCCCCGGCGCGGAAACAGCGAAGCGACTGTCGCCGAAGGGACTTTCGGCCGATGCCTTTTCTGTGGTGCTCGCCGGAGGTGGATCGGCCGGCCATGTCAGTCCTCTGCTCGCCATTGCCGCTGCGCTTCGGGCGGCCGATCCCGGTGTCTCGCTGCTGGCCGTCGGCACGGCTGACGGATTGGAAACCCGACTCGTCCCGGCCGCCGGAGTAGAACTCGCCGTCGTCGACCGTGTTCCGCTGCCGCGCAAGCCAACGGCGGATCTTTTTCGGCTCCCCGCAAGGATGCTGCGGGCCGTGCGCCAGAGCACCGATATCCTGGACGGCGCCAACGCATCCGTACTGGTGGGCGTCGGCGGCTACGTTTGCACGCCGATGTATCTGGCGGCCCGGCGGCGCGGAATTCCCATCGTGATTCACGAGGCAAACAGCAAAGCGGGTCTGGCCAACAGGCTTGGTTCCCGCTTCACAAAGTTTACCGGGACGGCGTTTGCACAGACCCGAATTCGGCACGGCCGACTCGTCGGGATGCCCATGCGCCGGCAGATTTCGGCACTGGACCGCAGCAGCGCGGCACAGAAGGCGGCACGTGCGGCACTGGGCCTTGATCCGGAGCTGACAACACTGATTGTCACCGGCGGCTCGCTCGGTGCCCTGCGGATTAACCAGACGGTTGCGCAGTCTCTTCCCGTCCTGCACGCCGCCGGTCTGCAGGTCTTGCACATCACCGGACGGGGCAAGAGGATTCTGGCCGACGACGGCACGGAACTTAGTGCGCAACGTTACCGGCAGGTGGAGTACGTCGACGCCATGGAGGATGTCTATGCTGCGGCGGATCTGCTGCTTTGCCGGGCAGGCTCAGGCACGGTGTCCGAACTCGCGGCCGTCGGGTTGCCGGCCGTGGTCGTGCCGCTGCCGGTGGGTAATGGCGAACAGGCACTCAATGCGGCACCTTTGGTGGCTGCGGGCGGGGCTGTGCTGGTGCGGGACTCCGATTTCACCGTGGACTGGCTGGAGCGTGAACTCCTGCCCCTGCTGACAGACCCGCAGCGACTGGAAAGAATGGGCACGGCGGGTCGGGAATTGGGAATACGGGACGCGGACGTGAGAATGGCACAGATGGTCAGGGAAGCGGCAGGACGATGACGGCAGCCTCAGACAGCAGCAGGGCCGACAGGGCCGGCAGTACCTCATCAGCTGGGACCGCGAGTACCGGCAGTACCTCAGCAGCTGGGACCGTGGCCGCGTTGGGCCGCGTGCACTTCATCGGCATTGGGGGTGCCGGAATGTCGGCGATCGCACGGATACTGCTGGCCCGCGGCGTCGCTGTGAGCGGATCAGACGCCATGGAGTCGCGCCAGCTTACCGAGCTGGCAGCGTTGGGGGCCCGGATACACGTCGGGCATGATCCTGCCGTGGTCACGGGAGCCGATACCGTCGTGGTGTCCTCTGCCATCCGGGATTCCAACCCGGAATTAATGTCGGCCAAGGCTGCGGGGCTGCGGGTGCTGCACCGGTCGTCGGCTCTTGCCGTGGCGATGACGGGCAACACCGTTGTGGCGGTCGCCGGAACGCATGGTAAGACGACGACCACCGCGATGATTGCCGTTTTGCTGCGCGCGGTGGGACGGGACCCTTCCTTTGCCATCGGCGGTACCGTGCCGGCTCTTGGCGTCAATGCAGCGCATGGCAGCTCGGGCGTCTTCGTTGCGGAGGCGGATGAATCCGACGGTTCTTTCCTCAACTACCGGCCGCAGATTGCCGTCGTGACCAATGCGGAGCCGGATCATCTTGACCACTACGGCAACGCCGAAGCGGTTTACCGGGCCTTCGACGAATTTGCGGCACTGCTGCCCGCAGATGGCCTGCTGATTGCGTGCGCGGACGATCCCGGCGCGCTGGAGTTGGCACGCAAAGCACGGGCAGGCGGAACGCGTGTGATCTTGTATGGGCAGGGTGACGCGGCGGACCTGCGGCTGTCCAATACCATGACCAGCAGCGGCGTCGGCACTGTGACTACCGTGGTGATGCCTGCCGGCACCGTACCCGAAGGTCTCCGGCCCGGTGGCCCGCGGGAGCTGTCCTTGGTCCTGCAGGTACCCGGAGTGCACAATGCCCGCAATGCCGTGGCTGCCTTGGCCGTGGCCCTTGAACTTGGGGTTGAGCCGGAGGCAGCTGTCGCGGCCCTGGGCACCTTTTCCGGCGCATCGCGCCGGTTCGAGGCCAAGGGAGAAGCCGCCGGTGTTCGCGTTTTTGACGATTACGCACATCACCCCACGGAGGTGGCTGCGGCCTTGGCCGCAGCGCGCGCCGTCGCGGGGGAGCACCGTGTCCATGTGCTGTTTCAGCCGCATCTTTTCTCCCGCACCCGGGAGTTCGCCGCCGGGTTCAGCCAGGCACTATCACGGGCGGACACCGTCGCGGTGCTGGACATTTATCCCGCCCGCGAGGATCCCATCGACGGGGTCAGCAGCGAGCTGATCACCGCAGGTCTGGACCGGCCCGGCGGCCATATCGCAGACCCGTCAGTGGCCGTGCAGCTATTGGCAGAAGCCGCCGTGCCCGGAGACATAATCCTCACTGTCGGTGCCGGGGACGTAACCCAATACGGACCGGCAATCGTGACGGCACTGCTGGACAGGGCGACCCTGCTGGAGAGGGCTGCACAGCTGGACAGGGCTGTGCTGGGCGAAGGACAACAGGATGAGCCGGGCGGTCGACGTGGCGCCTAGACGGAAACCTCCGGTAATCCGGACCGACCCCGGTAAGCCTGGAGGCGGCTTTCGCGACCGCAAGCGGGACCGCAACGACGGCGCGGTCACAGACGGCACGGTCCATTCGGCAAAGGTCAGTTCAGCAAAGATCGATGCCGATGACGGTGACTTTGGCGGCATTGACCCCGGCTACGGCGACCCGGGCGTTATTCACGGCGGGGACGTTGATTTCGGGGGCGCTTCTCTTGGCTCGAATGTTCCTGGCTCGAATGTTCCTAGTGGGAGTATCACTGCGACTTCGGCGAAAGTCTCCGTCCTCCGGTTGCCTGCGGCATCGCAGGGGTCATCCGTCCCGGGGCCGGGGCAGCAGGTGGCTTCCTCGAGCCCTGAACATGCTGGTACCGGAGCCGAAGATCCGGTAGATGAGAAGCCAAGGCGCTCAGATCCGGCCACTGTTGATCCGTCCCCGGCAAAGCCGGGCACTGTTGATCCGTCCCCGGCAAAGCCGGGCACTGTTGATCCGTCCCCGGCAAAGCCGGGCAGTGCTGGTTCGTCCGCGAAGGTGCTGGTTTTTCCGGGCGTCCCGCGCAGGCGGCGCAGAGTCAATCTATGGATCGCCGTCGTCGTAGTTGCTGCGCTGATTGCGGTTGTTATGGCAGCCGTGATGTTTTCTCCGCTGCTGGCGCTGAAGACGATCACCGTGGAGGGCAACAAACTGGCAACGACCCAGGCTATCCAGTCAGCACTGGCGCCATTGATTGACAAGCCGCTGCCGCAGATCGATCAGAGGCAGGTGCAGAAGCTGCTGGTGCCCCTCCAGCAGGTCCGATCAGTTTCCGTGCAGGCGCGGCCGCCGTCGTCATTGCTGGTGCATATTGTGGAGCGCGAGCCGGTGGCCCTGCTCAAAACCGACCAGCAATACATTATGGTTGATCCCGACGGAGTGCAGCTCGGTACTACACCGGATCCGGCCGCTGTCGCCCTACCACTGATTGACGGCGGCACGGACGTGATCGGCAAGGAGACGTTTAAAGCCATGACCGCAGTGCTGGCTGCTTTGCCGCAGAGCGTGCTCAGTAAGCTGGAGCATGCGTCAGCGGCATCTCCGGACGCTGTTGAACTCACCCTCAATGACGGTAAGACCATCATCTGGGGCAACGCCAGTGAAAAGGAGTTGAAGGCCAAGGTGTTGGAGGCACTGCTGACTGCACCAGCGCCGAGCGCCGCGGCGGGCAGGCCTGCGCCGGCGCCCGTGCAGGTCTACGATGTCAGCACGCCCCGGCATCCGGTGACCAGATAAGCATCAATTCACGCAGCAGCCGAAGCAGATAATTTGCACCGATTAATCCGACACGCCCCGGCGGTTATTGCATGCTGGAGCTATGCCCAATAGCGTCACAACAAGAGTTACTTGACATAACTATAACCTTCAAGTTGAAGGTTAGACTCCTAAGCTTCAACCAGTAGTACAGAGTTTAATGTCCAAGTACAGACTTTAAATACAAAGCATTACAGAGCTTTAGGTACCGGCTTTGCCTTCCGCCCCGCGGGGCAAAGGATTTTCATACAGCACACGAACAAGGGACACGTAACGTGGCAGCACCCCAGAATTACCTGGCCGTCATCAAGGTCGTCGGCATCGGCGGCGGTGGCGTCAACGCAATCAACCGAATGATCGATGTCGGTCTGCGCGGCGTGGAGTTCATCGCCGTCAACACCGACGCGCAGGCACTGCTGATGTCCGATGCCGACGTCAAACTCGACATTGGCCGTGAACTGACCCGCGGGCTTGGTGCCGGTGCTAACCCCGAGGTGGGGCGCCAGGCCGCGGAGGATCACGCCGACGAACTCGAGGAGGTGCTGCGCGGAGCAGACATGGTCTTCGTGACAGCAGGCGAGGGTGGCGGCACCGGTACCGGCGGCGCGCCCGTCGTCGCCCGCATCGCGCGCTCGCTCGGCGCGCTGACCATCGGCGTCGTCACTCGCCCCTTCACTTTCGAGGGCCGGCGCCGGGCCACCAGCGCCGAAAACGGCATTGACTCCCTGCGCGACGAGGTCGATACGCTCATCGTCATTCCCAACGACCGGCTCCTGTCCATCAGCGACCGGAACGTTTCCGTCCTGGATGCCTTCCGCTCCGCGGACCAGGTTCTGCTGTCCGGTGTCCAAGGCATCACCGACTTGATCACCACTCCCGGCCTGATTAACCTCGACTTTGCAGATGTTAAGTCCGTGATGCAGGGTGCGGGGTCGGCGCTGATGGGTATTGGCTCGGCCCGCGGTGAGGACCGTGCCGTCAAAGCCGCGGAGCTCGCCATTGCGTCTCCGCTGCTGGAAGCTTCGATCGACGGCGCCCACGGCGTGCTGCTGTCCATTCAGGGCGGGTCGGATCTCGGGCTGTTCGAGATCAACGAAGCCGCACGCCTGGTGCAGGAAGTGGCGCACCCGGAAGCGAACATCATTTTCGGTGCCGTCATTGACGATGCCTTGGGAGATGAGGCGCGCGTGACGGTCATCGCCGCTGGGTTTGACAACGTGGATGTTACGTCCGCGAAGGCGGAGCCGGCGCTGCCGGCCCATGTGGCTGCTCCCGCGGTCCCGTCTGCTGCCCCGGTTGGCGTGCCTGCATCGGTTCCCTCGGCTGGGACTAACCACTGGGCTCAGCAGCCCAGCCGGCATGTCCCTGCGGATGCCGGCTTTGATGTAGACCTGCCGGCCGTCGTCGAGCCGGATCTTTCCGGTCATCGAATGGATGACCTGGATGTGCCGGACTTCCTGAAGTAGCGGAAAGGAGGCCAGGTCGCTGTGTTTTGGTGGAATCGTGAAGTCAGCCCGGGGATCCGGGTGGGGTTCACGGACACGGGAGCCGGCAACCTGGCCTTTCATGTTGGTGCAGGTGGCGCCCTCGATGAGACAGTCAGCCGGAACCGCGCGAGACTGCAGCGTGAACTTGGATCAGGGCGCGGGGCCGCACCGCTGCGGTTTATGCATCAAGTGCATGGTTGCAGCGTGGTTCAAGTGGGCGGCGGTAAACGCAGTGGTGGGCAAGTGATCCGCGGCCAACGCAGCAGTGCTGAGTCCGGCGCCATGCCGGGCGCCGGTCAGCCCGAGATTCCGACGGCGGACGCCATGGTCTCCGTCGATTCCGCGCTGGCCGTACTGGTGGCCGATTGTGTTCCCGTGGTGCTGTTGGGCGAGCGGGCCGATGGCGGGCCCGTGCTGGGGGTGGCCCACGCCGGCAGGCCTGGCGTTGCGGCGAAGGTGGTGCCGAATACCGTGGCTACCATGCGTGAATGCGGCGCGGTGCGGATCCGCGCCTGGCTGGGTCCCTCGGTCTGCGGGAACTGCTATGAGGTTCCAGCCCAACTGCGCGACGAGGTGGCAGCCGTCGAGCCGGCAGCTTTTGCCACCACAAGCTGGGGGACACCGGCCCTTGACCTCCCCGCCGGCGTAATTGCCCAGCTCGCAGCAGATGGCGTGTCGGCCGAGCGGGTAGCGGGTTGCACCATGGAGCAATCGGACCTCTTTTCGTACCGCCGGGATACGGCCCGGAAGCTCCCGCAGGGCCGATTCGCCGGAGTGATCTATGTCCATGGATGACCAGCCTGGTCCTGAGCAGTCCGGCGCCCACCAGCGGCCCAGTGAAGAGCAGCCGTCCGGTCGGGACCGTGGCTCTGAGCTGGAACGGAATCTGGAGCAGGTCCGATCCCGGATCGCCACCGCTGCCGCTGCCCGCCCGGCAGGGAAGGCCGATCCTGAGCTGATCGTGGTGACGAAGTTCCACCCGGCGGCTGATGTTCTCCTGCTCGCAGAACTTGGCGTTCGGGACGTGGGGGAGAACAGGGACCAGGAAGCGGCAGCCAAATCCGCTGAGGTTACGCAGCGGATCACCGGGGCCACATTGCGCTGGCATTTTATCGGCCAGCTGCAGTCCAATAAGGCGAAATCGGTCGCAGGCTATGCGTACTCCGTCCACTCCGTGGACAGAGCGGGGCTCGTAAAGGCACTCAGTGCAGCTGTCACTGCGGAACAACAGCGCACCGGCCGGGCTGATTTGCTGTGCTTCGTCCAGGTGAACCTGGACCCGGCGTTGACGTCGGGTCCAGACCCGGCAGGTCCGCCCCGGGCTGCGTCCCGGGGCGGGGTCGCAGCAGCGGACGTGATGAGGCTGGCAGAACTCATTGAACTGGCTCCCGGTCTTCGGCTGGCCGGGGTGATGGCCGTGGCACCGCGCGACGGTGACGCAGACGAAGCCTTTGCGCGACTGGCCAAGGTATCTGCCGCCGTCGTCCAGCGTTTTCCACAGGCGACGGCGATTTCTGCCGGCATGAGCCAGGATCTGGAACGTGCCATCGCCGCCGGCGCGACACACCTGCGTGTCGGATCGGATATCCTCGGTCCGCGACCGGCGTTGAGGTAGCGTCAATGCAGTTGGGAACAACCCCTATGACACGCAGCTAGAAGACCTATGAGGAGCTACCATGGCTGGCGCTCTGCGCAAGACAATGATTTATCTTGGGCTCGCCGATGGTGAGGAGCACTACGAGGCTGAGCACCCTCAGTCTGGACACAAGAATGAGGATTATTCAGTGGACTACGACAGGGATGTACAGAATCGGGATGTCGCCGGTCGGGATGTACACAGTCGGGAAGTACACAGCCGCGACGCGCAAAGCCGCGTGGAGGCCGCTCCCGAGCAGACCGCTGCGAGGACAGCTATCGACGAGTACCGGGCTCCGGTGACGCCGATCAAGCGGGCAGCCTCGAGCCGCGAAAGTGCTTCCGGCCTGCGCCAGATCACCACGGTGCACCCCCGTTCCTACAATGACGCCAAAGTGATTGGGGAAAGCTTTCGCGAAGGCATCCCTGTCATCATGAATGTCACGGATATGGGTGAAGCTGATGCCAAGCGCCTGGTCGACTTTTCCGCCGGGCTCGTCTTCGGTCTGCATGGCAGCATTGAGCGCGTGACCAACAAGGTTTTCCTGCTCTCGCCCTCCTACATTGAGGTTCTCGGAGACGACAAGAAGGCCTCGGACACACAAGCCAGCTTCTTCAACCAGAGCTAATCGCGGCAAGGTCCGGCCGACTGGCCGGGCCTTTTCACGTCCGGGGACGGTATTGTTGATGTCTCCACCTGCCGACTTCAGATAAGGATCGTGTCTGACCGCCGTGTCAATTGTTTTCGCGTTGCTATACCTGCTGCTGTTCCTGTTCTTTCTGGCGCTCATGGTCCGCTTGGTTTTTGATTGGGTACAGGTGTTTGCCCGCGGCTGGCGCCCGAAATCCCTGGCGCTCGTGGCCGCGTCCGGGGTCTATTCGGTGACGGATCCGCCGCTGAAACTGCTCCGTCGCTGGATCCCTCCGCTTCAGCTCGGCGGTATGTCGCTGGACCTAGGCTTCATGCTCCTGCTGATCCTGGTCGGAATAGCCATGTCTCTCACTCAGGCCGTCGCCGTGTAGCGTGCGTAAAACCACATTGTCTTTTCCAGCCGCGTCTGGTTCGGCTGACGTTAGTAAGCAGATCAGAAAAGCTATACTGTAAATTTGATAGACCCTGCACTATGGATCTCAAGGTCCGTAGTCGGTACCGCAGTTGAGAGCGCTTCCGGGCGGTCTGGACTAACTTATATCAACGAGGTGACTAGATGGCGCTCACGCCAGAAGATGTTGTCAACAAGCGGTTTCAGCCAACGAAATTCCGTGAAGGCTATGACCAGGACGAAGTCGACGACTTTCTCGACGAGATCGTGGTTGAACTACGCCGACTGACCCAGGAAAACGAAGAGCTCCGCAAGAAGCTCGCCGCACAGCCTGGGGGTTCCGCATCTGCCGCCTCCGCTCCGGCACCGATTGTGGAAAAGATCCCGGCCAGAGACAGCAAGACCGATGACGTCAAGGCTGAGACCAAGGGCGCTAAGTCCGGCAAGGGCGACGGCAAGGGCGACGGTGCTAAAGGCAGTGATGCTAAGGGCAGCGACGTAAAAGGCAGTGATGCTAAAGGCAGCAACGTCACGGGCAGTGACGCAAAGGGCAGCACCTCGGTCAAGAACGACGCCGCGTCCACAAGCGCGGTTACGCCGGGAGCTGCCCCGGCTCCGGCTGCCGAAGCTGCGCCCGCACCGGCGGCTGCCGCGCCGGCCACCAGTGCCGAACCGTCCGCGAATGCGGCCGGCATCGATTCGGCAGCCGGGGTCCTGGTAATGGCCCAGCGTCTGCACGACGAGTACGTTAACGCCGGCGTTGAGCAGCGCGACAAGATCATTGCCGAGGCTCAGATGGAAGCCAGCTCTCTGGTCAACGACGCACAGGAGAAAAGCCGGAAAACCCTTGGCGCGCTCGAACAGCAGCGTTCCGTCCTGGAGCGTAAGGTCGAGCAGCTTCGTGGGTTCGAGCGCGATTACCGTGCCCGACTCAAGGCCTACATCGAAGGCCAGCTGCGCGATCTGGACGCCCGCGGCTCCGTCGCATCCCCGGACGTCTCGGACAGCAGCGCCAATTCCTGAATTGCATAGCGAAAACCGGTGGCTGGGGGAATCTCCGGCTGCCGGTTTTCGGCGTTGAGACGCCTGTTTCCCGCGTTAAGACGATCCACTTCCAGCGACACTACGAAAGCATTATGAACGACGATCCAGCCCGCGGCGCGGCCGCATCCCAGGCATCACGGCGCCGGCAGGCTCCTGCAGCACTCCCAACCGCAGCAATTCCTCCCGCAGCCATCCCAACCCCGGCGGGTCCAACCGAGTCGGGTCCGGCCCCGACGGCCCCGACTCCGGCGAAAGCTGCGGGTGCGCCGGCTGCGGGTGCGGCGGCGGGACGTCCCGGACGACGCCGGCGGCCACTGGTGCTGACGCTGGCCGGGTTTGCGGTGCTCGCCTATGTGTTGGATCAGCTGACCAAATGGTGGGTTTCCAGCACCATGACGGATGGGCAGATCACCCAGGTGCTCCCGCCGGTGCTCAGCTGGCATTACATCCGCAATTCCGGAGCCGCCTTCTCCATTGGGGAAAATGTCACTTGGCTCTTCACCATCGTTATGGCGGCGGTGGCGATCGGCATCGTGGTTCAGGCGCGCAAGCTGGGTTCCGTCTGGTGGTCCGTGGCCATGGGCATGTTGCTCGGCGGCGCGCTCGGAAATCTAACCGACCGCTTGTTCCGTGAGCCGTCTTTTGGCATGGGACACGTGGTCGATTTCATTGCGCTGCCCAATTTTGCCATCTTCAATGTCGCTGATTCCTCTGTTGTAGGCTCGGTGATCCTGATCTGCATTCTGACGCTCAAAGGGATCCCGTTCGGTGGCAAAGTACCGCCGGCCGATGCTTCACCGGTGAGTCCCGCAGGTGCCGAGAGCACCAATGACTGAGCAGGTGCACGTCCCGGTGGATCTGGCCGGGGAACGAGTTGACTCCGCACTGGCCCACCTGCTGGGGATGTCCCGGTCGTCAGCGGCGCTGCTTTGCTCGGAGGGAAACGTTCGGCTCAATGGAGCTGCCCTGGGCAAGGCGGACAAGCTCCGCGCTGGTTCGCTGCTGGAGGTGACTATCCCGGTGCGCCGGGATCCGCTGGCCGTCATCGTTGAACCGGTGGAGGATCTGAAGATTCTGCTCGACGACGAGTCCTTCGTTGTCATCGATAAGCCCGTCGGCGTTGCTGCCCACCCCTCACCGGGCTGGGTGGGGCCGACGGTGGTCGGCGCGTTGGCCGCTGCCGGCTACCGGATCTCCACCTCGGGCGCGCAGGAGCGGGCCGGCATTGTGCACCGGCTCGACGTCGGCACATCCGGAGCGATGGTGGTGGCCAAGACCGAGGCGGCGTACACGGTGCTTAAACGCGCCTTTAAGGAACGAACGGTGGAGAAGGTCTATCACGCCATCGTGCAGGGCCTGCCTGACCCGCTTAGGGGTACCATCGACGCACCGATCGGCCGGCATCCGGGCCACGACTGGCGTTTCGCGGTGATCGAAGACGGTCGTCCCTCGATCACGCGCTATGAAGTGCTGGAGGCGTTTGGCCGGGCTGCCCTGCTGGAGGTCCATCTGGAAACCGGCCGGACGCACCAGATCAGAGTGCATTTTTCCGCTCTTCGCCATCCTTGTGCGGGGGATCTGACATATGGCGCGGACCCGAAATTTGCGGCCGAGCTGGGGCTGACACGGCAATGGCTGCACGCGCGTCAGTTGGGCTTCAGCCATCCCCGAACGGGTGATTGGGTTGAAGTCGTCAGCGAGTACCCGGAGGACCTTTCCTACGCGCTGAGCGCGCTGCAGTCGGGCCTGCACTAGGTCGGTCATTTTCCCCCGGCAGCGTTCCGGCACGGACCATGGTCCGGCGACCATGGCCGCCACGGCCTAGAATGTACGGGTGGCTAGCTCCGATTCCTTTGTTCATCTGCACAATCACACCGAGTATTCGATGCTGGACGGTGCCGCCCGGCTGAACGACCTGTTCAGCCATGCAGAAGAACTCGGCATGAACGCCCTCGCGACCACGGACCACGGCTTCGTCTTCGGCGCCTTCGACTTCTGGGCCAAGGCAAAGGCCGCCGGCATCAAACCGATTATCGGCGTCGAGGCGTATCTGACGCCCGGCACGGCACGTCAGGACCGCACCCGTGTGCAGTGGGGCGGGGGCGGGCGCGACGACGTCTCCGGAGCCGGGGCCTACACGCACCTGACCATGTGGTCCGAGAGTACCGAGGGCATGCACAACCTTTTTAGGATGTCCTCGAAGGCCTCGCTGGAAGGGTATCTCTACAAGCCGCGGATGGATAGGGACCTGCTCCAGACCTACGGCAAGGGGCTCATTGCCAGCACCGGCTGCCCCTCGGGGGAGGTGCAGACCAAGCTCCGGCTCGGAATGTATAAAGAAGCCGTTCAGGCTGCCTCGGATTTCCGCGACATCTTCGGCAAGGACAACTACTTTTGTGAATTGATGGACCATGGTCTGGACATCGAACGCAATGTCTCCTCGGATCTGCACAAGCTGGCCAAGGAACTGGGTCTTCCCCTGCTGGCCACCAATGATCTGCATTACACGCATCCGGAAGACGCGGCCTCGCATGCGGCGCTGCTCTGTGTGCAGTCCGGTTCCACCATGGCCGATCCCAAACGCTTTAAATTTGATGCGGACGAGTTCTACCTGAAGTCACCGCAGGAAATGCGGCTGCTCTTCCGGGACTATCCCGAGGCCTGCGATAACACGCTGCTGATAGCCGAGCGCTGCAGCGTTGATTTCAATACCAGTGCCAGCTACATGCCGGTGTTCCCCGTGCCGGAGGGCGAGGATGAGCATTCCTGGTTTATTAAAGAGGTCGAAACAGGTCTGCACTACCGCTACCCGGCCGGAATTCCCGACGAGGTGCGTAAGCAGGCCGAGTTCGAGGTCGGCGTCATCACCCAGATGGGGTTTCCGGGGTACTTCCTGGTCGTGGCGGACTTTATTAACTGGGCCAAGAACAACGGCATCAGGGTGGGGCCCGGACGGGGCTCCGGTGCCGGTTCCATGGTGGCTTACGCCATGCGCATCACGGACCTGGATCCGCTGCGGCACGGACTGATCTTTGAGCGCTTCCTGAACCCGGAGCGTGTGTCCATGCCCGACTTCGACGTGGACTTCGATGATCGGCGCCGTTCCGAGGTGATCCGCTACGTCACAGAGAAATACGGCGACGAGCGGGTGGCCATGATTGTCACTTACGGCACCATCAAGGCCAAACAGGCGCTGAAGGACTCCTCCCGGGTGCAGGGCTATCCGTTCTCCACGGGCGAGCGCCTGACTAAGGCGATGCCGCCGGACGTCATGGGCAAGGGCATGCTGCTGACCGAGGTGCACAACAAGGAGGCAAAGCGATACTCGGAGGCCGAGGAGCTCCGGGAGATACTGCGCACAGATCCGGACTCGCAGCGGGTCTTTGACATGGCACTCGGGCTGGAGGGCCTCAAACGCCAGTGGGGTGTGCACGCCGCGGGTGTCATCATGTCTTCGGACCCGCTGATCGACATTGTCCCTATTATGCGCCGTGAGCAGGACGGCCAAGTCATCACCCAGTTTGATTACCCCACCTGTGAGGGCCTGGGCCTGATCAAGATGGACTTTCTGGGGCTGCGCAATCTGACCATCATCAGCGACGCGGTAGAAAACATTAAGGCCAATGCCGACGTCGACCTGGTGCTGGAGGATCTGGAACTCGATGACAAGGAGTCCTACGAGCTGCTGGCCCGCGGTGACACGCTTGGCGTTTTCCAGCTCGACGGCGGCCCAATGCGCGCGCTGCTCAAGCAGATGCGCCCGGATAACTTCGAGGACATCTCCGCCGTTATCGCCCTGTACCGCCCGGGTCCGATGGGCGCCAACTCGCACACGAACTATGCCCTGCGCAAAACCGGTCTACAGAACATTGACCCGATTCACAAAGAACTCGAGGAGCCGCTTGCCGAGATTCTTGGCGGCACCTACGGCCTGATCGTGTATCAGGAGCAGGTAATGGCCATTGCCCAAAAGGTGGCGGGGTTCACCCTGGGCCAGGCCGATATTCTGCGCCGTGCCATGGGTAAGAAGAAGAAGTCTGAACTGGACAAGCAGTACGCGGGCTTTGAACAGGGGATGAAGGATAACGGTTACTCAGCCGCGGCCGTGAAAACCCTTTGGGACATCCTGCTGCCGTTCTCTGATTACGCCTTCAATAAGGCGCACTCGGCAGCTTACGGAATGATCTCGTATTGGACGGCCTTCCTGAAGGCGCATTATCCGGCCGAATATATGGCGGCGCTGCTGACCAGCGTGGGCGATGACAAGGACAAACTGGCCCTGTACCTGAACGAGTGCCGGCGGATGGGCATCACGGTGCTGCCGCCGGATGTGAATGAATCGAGTGTGAACTTCACTCCGGTCGGGCATGACATCCGCTTCGGCATGGCGGCGATCCGTAATGTTGGCGTCAACGTCGTTGAGGCCATGGTCAGCACCCGAGGAGAAGCGGGCAATTTTACGTCCTTCAAGGACTACCTGCTGAAGGTTCCCGCCGTCGTCTGTAATAAGCGGACCATCGAATCCCTGATCAAGGCCGGTGCCTTCGACTCCCTCGGCCATCCGCGACGCGCGCTGGCGATGGTGCATGAAGAGGCCATCGACTCGGTGATCGTCCTCAAGCGCAACGAGGCTGTCGGTCAGTTCGACCTTTTTGCCGGTTTCGCCGAGGAGGAGCCCGAGGCGAGCCTGGCCCTGGATATTCCGGAGCTGCCCGAATGGGAGAAGAAGGACAAACTTGCCTTTGAACGGGACATGCTGGGACTGTACGTTTCGGACCATCCACTGCAGGGGCTGGAGGGTGTGCTGAGCCAGCACGCCGACCAGACAATTACGGCACTAATCGGCGAGGACGGTCCGGCCGACGGCGCCATCGTGACCATTTCCGGGATGATCACCTCCCTGTCCCGACGCATCGCCAAGGCCAGCGGCAATGCCTATGCCCGCGCCGAGGTGGAGGATCTGGGAGCCTCGATCGAGGTGATGTTCTTTGGCCAGGTGTACGGACCCATCGCTACCGTGCTGGCGGAGGACCTGATTGTTGTGGTCAAGGGCAGGCTGCAGAAACGCGACGACGGCGCCATTACCCTGAATGCCATGGAGCTGACGGTTCCCGACCTCAGCGACGGCCATTCCGGACCGGTCGTCATCTCGCTGCCAAGCTTCAAGGCCACCGAACATGTGGTTACCGCCCTCGGCGACGTTCTGCAGACGCACCCGGGAACCACGGAAGTGCAGGTGCGGCTGGCCGGATCCCGCACCATTGAGGTGATGAAACTCGGACTCCACCTGCGCGTGAATCCGAGCCCGGCGCTCTTCGGAGACCTCAAGGTCCTGCTGGGTCCGGCGTGTCTGGAAGTGTGAGTGGCGTGGGTGCCGGACAGCCGGCCGGATTTCCGGTCGCTGTTTCGTTTGCTAGCGTAGAACCATGACTCAACCGCCCAACACAGGCGCAGCACAGTACCCGCCCGCCGTGTATGCGAAGGCCGTTCCGGGCGACCTCACCAGCGCCCCGCCGGCTTCGCTGCTGCACTGGTTCTCGCTCACCGCTGCCGCAGGCGTGGTGGTGGGGGTTCTGTGGTGGTTGCTGGCACCCGGCGGTGCGTTCTACGGGTCAGGGGAGGACCCTGCAACCTGGCTTCCCCGGGACCTCGTCCTGGGCACATTGGGACTGGTCGCCGGCGTTTTAGCCGCGGTCTTCCTGCTGCCCCAAGGCCGTCGTGCCGGCTCGTATGCAAAGGTGCTCGCCGCCGTCGTCGGTTCCGCAGCAGGCTCGGTCATCGCATGGCAGATTGGCACCCTGGCGGGAGCGCTCTTCGGTCACCCGACCAGCCACCCGGCAAGTGAGAGCATTGCCTTCTCGCTGCGCTCCCTTGGCGTGCTCGCACTCTGGCCCGCGGTATGTTCGCTGATCGTTTTCGTCGTGACCTTGCTCAGCCTGCTGCGCGCCGGTCCGTCCCGCGAACAGTAAAATGCAACGGCATCCCATGATCAGGTGTGCTTATGCCACAGCTGCTGATTTGCCATGGCTGCCGGGCACGCACCTGCCACCGAAGCTCCAGCCGGTAAACTTCAAGGGTGACTAGCAGCCAGATTCAAGGTTCCCGCCCCACCGATGCCCTCACGGTGCGCACCATTGACCTGCGCACCATTGACCTGCGCGGCAGGGACCTGGGGCCTGAAGGTCTCCGGCGGGCAGTGCCACGGGCTGCGCCGGCGGACGCTGCTGACGCCGAACACAAGGTTCAGCAGATCATCGACGATGTACGGCGTCGCGGTTACGCTGCGCTAAGCGAGCTGGCTGAACGGTTCGACGGCGTCACACAGCGGGACCCGCGGGTCCCGGCGGCTGCGCTCGGCGACGCTCTGGCGGGGCTCGATCCCGCGGTGCGGGCGGCCCTGGAGGAATCAATTGACCGGGTCAGGAGAGTCGCCACGGCCCAGCGCCCGCCGGATGTTGACGTCGAACTGGCAGCCGGAGCCGTGGTGGGCCAAAAGTGGCTGCCGATGGGGCGCGTCGGGCTGTATGTTCCCGGCGGGCTCGCGGTGTATCCATCCTCCGTCGTGATGAGCGTTGTACCCGCCCAGGCTGCCGGGGTCGGTTCCATTGCGCTGGCGTCGCCGCCGCAGAAGTCATTCAACGGGCGCCCGCACCCTACGATCCTGGCGGCCGCTGCCTTACTCGGCATCGAGGAGGTTTATGCCATCGGCGGGGCTCAGGCCATAGCAGCCTTCGCTTATGGGATTGCAGCCGGCGAAGACGGGGCAGCGGCGCTGGACCCAGTGGACGTAATCACCGGACCGGGAAACATTTTTGTTGCCACCGCCAAGCGGCTGGTGCGGGGCGTGGTCGGCATCGATTCGGAGGCCGGCCCCACCGAAATCGCGATCCTGGCCGACGCCGGGGCTAATCCTGTCCTGGTGGCCGCGGATCTGATCAGTCAGGCCGAGCATGATCCACAGGCCAGCTCGGTCCTGGTCACCGACTCGCCCGAACTCGCCCGCGCCGTCCAAAGCGAACTGCAGATCCAGGCAGCGGCAACCCGGCACCGTGACCGTGTGGCTCAAGCGCTCTCCGGCCGGCAGTCCGGCGTCGTGCTGGTGGACTCGCTGGAACAGGGCATTGCCGTCTGTGATGCCTATGCCGCCGAGCATTTGGAAGTTATGACCGACAACGCTCCTGCCGTGGCTGCCAGGATCAGCAATGCGGGGGCAATCTTTGTCGGGAGCTACAGCCCGGTGAGCCTGGGGGACTACTGTGCAGGATCCAACCATGTGCTCCCCACCGGAGGCACTGCGGCATTTTCCTCGGGACTGAATGTGACGACTTTCCTGCGGGCTGTCCAGGTCATCAATTACGACAAGACTGCGTTGCGGGAGGTGGCGGAGCACATTGGCGCGTTAGCCGAGGCGGAGAACCTTCCCGGGCATGCCGATGCTGTACGGGCCCGCTTCGGCAAGGACTCCACCGTTGGCAGTAAAGCACACAGCTGAGAAGCAAACCCAGGCCGACCACTACATATGGTAATGACGTCATTGTAGTTCAACCAGATGTAGTCCTAGACTGGAGTGAAATGTTCACGAGTGTGAAACAAACGCGGGAAGGGTGAGGCATGTACTGTCCGTTTTGCCGCAACCCGGACTCACGGGTGGTCGACAGCCGAATGACCGACGACGGCGCAGCCATCAAGCGCCGCAGGCAGTGTCCGGAGTGCGGTCGCCGGTTCAGCACCGTTGAAGCTGCCAGCCTTTCCGTGATTAAGCGTTCCGGGGTCGGCGAACCGTTCAGCCGGAGCAAGGTCATCAGCGGTGTGCGCAAAGCATGCCAGGGCCGTCCGGTCACCGAAGATGACCTGGCCTTACTTGCCCAAGAGGTTGAAGAAGCCATTCGTGCCAGCGGTGCAGCTGAAATTCAAGCCCACCAGGTTGGCCTGTCCATTCTGGGCCCGCTGCAGAAACTGGACCAGATCGCCTACCTGCGGTTCGCGAGCGTATACCAGGACTTTGAGTCGTTGGAGGACTTCGAAAAGGCTATCGCGGTTCTCCGCCAGAATCCGAGCCCCGGCTTGGACAGTGGGGTAGCAGCCGGCAATTTACGCGGCGCCTCAGCCACAGACGGAGCGTCTGCCTCGAGCGGCGCGTCTGCGTCAGCCACAAGCGTCTCGTCTGAGCTCGGCTAGGACTCAATAGGCTCCGCGGTGGCGGGGAGGGCAAGCCCTGGCCCGCCGCCGGCTTGGCCCGTTATTTGACGAGCTTGAAGTGCATGGCGGCCTGCAGCGCACCGCCCACGATCCCCGCGTTGTTCTGCAACTGCGCGGGGATGATTTCGGTCTGCAGATGCATGGCCGGCAGAAAGTCTTCGGTGCGTTTGGAGATGCCGCCACCAATGATAAACAGCTCAGGGGAAAAGATGAACTCGAGGTGGCCGAAGTAGCGCTGCAGCCGCTTGGCGTAGTCGGGCCAGCTGAGATTTTCCCGTTCGCGGGCGGCAGCGGACGCCCGTGATTCGGCGTCCGCGCCGTCGAGCTCAAGATGGCCGAGTTCTGCGTTTGGCACCAGCTTGCCGTCGAAGATGAAGGCGGAACCAATCCCGGTTCCCAAAGTGATGACCAGTACCGTGCCCTTGATCCCGCGGCCGGCACCGTAGCGGGCCTCGGCGAGGCCGGCGGCGTCGGCATCGTTCATGACCTGCACGTCCCGGCCAAGTTCCTGCGTCAGCAGAGCATCGACGTCCGTGCCCTTCCAGCTCTTGTCCACATTTGCGGCAGATTTGGCGACACCGTGGGCAATGATGGCGGGAAAGGTCACGCCAACGGGCGCGTCCTTGTCCGGGGCGCCGTCGCGGGTCATCAGTTCCGCCACGATCGCGCCTACGACCTTCGCAACGGCCTCCGGTGTGGAGGGCTGCGGCGTGTCGAAGCGGAACCTATTGCCAACCAGCTTGCCCTTTTCCAGATTGACGATCCCGCCCTTTATGCCGGTGCCGCCAATGTCGATGCCGATGACGTTGGAATGGGAGGGGGCCTTTTTCGACATTTTGACTCCGGAAGGTTGATGGGGCTGACAACGGACGGGGGCTTCGGGGTTGCCAGCCTTAGGGCAGGGTAAGGATCTCTGCGCCCGAATCGGTGACCAGCAGGGTGTGCTCAAACTGTGCCGTACGCTTGCGATCACGTGTGACGACCGTCCAGTCATCCTCCCACATGTCCCACTCGACGGTGCCGAGCGTAAGCATCGGTTCGATGGTAAATACCATTCCGGTTTCGATCACGGTGTTGTACGCAGGGGCGGCGTCATAATGCGGAATTATCAGACCGGTGTGGAACGCCTCACCGACACCATGGCCGGTGAAATCACGGACCACTCCATAGCCGAACCGCTTCGCATAGGACTCGATCGTGCGTCCAATAACATTGATTTCACGCCCCGGCGCCACCGCACGGATGGCCCTTGCCAAGGATTCCTGCGTGCGCTCCACCAGCAACCTCGACTCCTCATCTACGTCGCCGCAGAGGAAGGTGTAATTAGTGTCCCCGTGCACGCCGTTGATGTAAGCGGTGATATCGATGTTGATGATGTCGCCGTCCTGCACAACAGTGCTGTCCGGGATGCCATGGCAGATGACCTCGTTTAGCGAGGAGCACAGCGACTTGGGGAAGCCGCGATAGCCCAGTGTCGACGGATAGGCCTTGTGGTCCAGCAGAAATTCGTGGCCCACCCGGTCCAACTGATCCGTGGTGACGCCGGGAACAATATGTTTACCGACCTCCACGATGGCGTCGGCGGCAATTTTGGAGGCAACGCGGATTCGCTCCACGGTCTGCGCCGACTTGACCTCCGAGCCGGTGAACTTGGCCGGCCCGGCCTTGCCGACATACTCGGGGCGGGCAATGGAGGCCGGCACCGGCAAATGCGGGCTGACGTTTCCTTGCACAAGAGTTCCGACGGGGGCGGTGGTGGCGTACGCAGGCATGGTCCTATCCTATAAGGAGTCGCCGAACCCGTTGCAGTCAGCAACACTTGGACCCACTGAAGGAGCAGCAATGCCGCAGTTCTGGTACAACGTCAACACCCACCAGGTCGAAGAGGACGCTATGAGCGACTACACGCAGCTGATCGGTCCGTACAACAGCCGCGAGGCGGCCGAACTGGCGTTGACGAAGGTAAAGGCCCGCAATGAGTCCTGGGAAGCGGGCGACGACGACTGACCGGTTCGGCGGTCCCGGCCGGCACCGCTTTCCGTTGTGGCACCGCTTTCCGTTGTGGCGCGCTGTCCGTTGTGGCGCGTAAGACTTCAGCAAGGAAGTCTGAGCCTAGAAGGAGTGTTCCGGGCCCGGGAACGTCCCATTGCGGACGTCGTCGCCAAACGCCGCGGCGGCATTGGCAAGCACGCTGTGCAGATCCGCATACTGTTTGACGAACTTGGCGATGTGTCCGGTGCGCAGACCCGCCATGTCCTGCCAGACGAGCACCTGGCCGGTGGTCGCTTTTCCTGCGCCGATGCCGATGGTCGGCACGCGCACGGCTGCGTCGACGGCGGCCGCAGCCTCGGCCGGCACCATTTCCATCAGGACGCAGAACGCGCCCGCCTCGGCCAGCGCGACGGCGTCGTCCACCAGTGCCTGCTGCGCCGCACCGCGGCCCTGCACGCGGTACCCGCCCAAGGCGTGCTCGCTTTGCGGTGTGAAGCCGATGTGCGCCATCACAGGAATGCCGGCGGCTGTCAGGGCGCGGACGGTGTCCGCGTAATAGGCGCCGCCCTCCATCTTGACTGCGTGCACCCGGCCTTCCTTCATCAGCCGGACGGAGGACTCGATGGCCTGGGCGGGGGATGCCTCGTAGCTGCCGAAGGGAAGGTCAGCGACCACGACGGCACGGTGTGCGGCCGTGCTGACAGCGCGGGAAAAGATCACCATTTCATCCATCGTGATCGGCAGAGACGTCTGGTAGCCCAGAACGTTGTTCGCCGCCGAGTCGCCGATCAACAGCACTTCGATCCCCGCCTCATCGAAAATTTGTGCAGCGTATTGGTCGTAGGCGGTGAGCATGGCGAATTTGCTGCCGTTGTCCTTCGCCGCCTGAAGATGGTGGGTGCGTACGCGCTTGACCGGGGAGGAGCCGGTGGGCCCGGTACTCTGCGGGTCCGTGGAAGCCGCTGACGTACCAGTGCCGGCCGGCCCGGAGCCGTAGGGCGCAGGGAGTTCGGTGGCGGGCAACGGATCGGGAGTGCTTGCGGAGGCCATCTTTGAAGCTTAACGCCGGACGGGAGCGGATGGCGATTTACTTAGTACAGTGTGTAGTGCCCCGAAGATGCGCCACCGAGTCAGAAATGAGGGCGTCGTGGATCGCCAGCAGGAATTCGTACTTCGCACCATCGAAGAGCGCGACGTGCGCTTTGTGCGCATGTGGTTCACCGACGTCGTCGGCTCGTTAAAATCCGTGGCCCTGGCACCCGCCGAGGTGGAGGGCGCCTTCGAGGAGGGGCTCGGTTTTGACGGCTCCTCGATCGAAGGGCTGGCCCGGGTTTTTGAGTCCGACATGCTGGCCCAGCCCGATCCGTCCACCTTTGCGATTTTGCCGTGGCGCGGGGAAACCGACCAGACGTCGCGGATGTTCTGCGACATTCTCACGCCCGACGGCGAACCGTCGGCTGCTGATCCGCGCAATGTGCTGAAGCGGACGTTGGCGAAGGCCGCAAACATGGGGTTTACCTGCTATACCCATCCGGAGATCGAGTTCTACCTGCTCAAGTCCCAGGACCTTGGACCGGACGGAATCCCGGTGCCGGTGGATCAGGCGGGGTATTTTGACCATGTTCCCGGTGGGGTGGCGCAGGACTTCCGCCGCACAGCCGTAACCATGCTGGAAAACGTCGGCATTTCGGTGGAATTCAGCCACCATGAGGGCGGCCCCGGGCAGAACGAGATCGACCTGCGCTATGCGGATGCCCTGCAGACAGCGGACAACATTATGACCTTCCGGACGGTGATCAAGGAGGTCGCGCTTCAGCAGGGCACCTATGCGACGTTCATGCCCAAGCCTTTCTCCGATCATCCCGGCTCCGGAATGCACACGCATTTCTCCCTTTTTGAAGGCGATACCAACGCGTTCTACGAAGCGGGGGCTGAATTCCAGCTGTCCCTGACCGCGCGGCAATTCATCGCCGGTGTACTGCGTCACGCGCCGGAATTTACCGCCGTGACGAATCAGTTTGTTAATTCCTATAAGCGGCTGTGGGGCGGGGGCGAAGCGCCGAGCTACTTGTCCTGGGGACACAACAACCGTTCAGCCCTGGTGCGTGTGCCGTTGTACAAGCCCGGCAAGGGCCAGTCCGCGCGGATTGAGTACCGCGGCATCGACTCGGCAGCCAACCCGTATCTGGCGTATGCCGTGCTGCTCGGCGCAGGCCTTAAGGGCATCGAAGAGGGCTACGAACTGCCGGCGGCGGCCGAAGATGACATTGAGTCACTGACCGCGGGCGAGCGCCGGGTGATGGGCCATGATCCGCTGCCCTCCAGCCTGCACGACGCGGTCCGGCAAATGGAGGACTCCGAGCTGATGCCGCAGATCCTGGGCGAGCAGGTCTTTGAGCACTTCCTGCGCAATAAGCGTGCCGAATGGCAGGATTACCGCCTGCAGGTGACCCGCTATGAGCTGCAGCGCTATTTGGGCATCCTCTAGGCCGTGCCAATGACGGGCCGGAACGAAATACGGGAATGCCGGTGAAGAGCCTGCAGCGAACGCTGATTGCCCATGGCTTCGCGGATCTGGACAAGAGCGAGCGGTTCCTGAACGCCCCGGAGCTGAAGGGCCTACCGGAACCGGTGCTTTTTGACGGCCTGGCCATGGCTGCGGATCCGGACCTGGCGCTGCAGTCATTGGTCCGGCTGCTGAGCCATAACTCGTCCTTGCGGACGCTGATCGACGACGGCGTGCAGCGGTCCGAGCCGCTGTTCCGACTGCTTGGGGCGTCGGAGGCGCTGGCAGAATTTTTGATGCGTCATCCTGAACACCTGGACGTACTCAATGCTGCCGTCAGTCCGGAGCCCAGGGCAAAGGACGGTGCCGTGTTGCGGCGGTCGCTGCTGGACGCTGTGGGTGCAGATCCACAGGCCGACCTGCCGGTGGCGAAGCTGCAGGGCGCCGAGGCGTACATCGCGCTGCGCACCAGGTACCGCCGGCACCTGACCGAACTGGCCATCCGTGACCTGTGTGCGGCATCCCCGCAGGACTTTATGCCGGACGCGGCGGCGGAACTGGCGGACCTGGCCGGAGCGGCACTGGAGGCTGCGCTGGCCGTGTCCCGGTGCGAACTGGCTGCCACGGTAAGTCCCAGCGAAGTCGCCGGCGTGCGGCTCTCGGTCATCGGCATGGGCAAGTGCGGTGCGCGGGAACTGAACTATATTTCCGACGTCGACGTCATCTACGTCATTGATGCTCCCGGCATGGAGGAGTCCCTGGCCGTCACCATTGGGAACCAACTTGCCGCCGGGATCTCGCATGCCATTAACGCTCCGGGCCGCGAGCCGGGGCTGTGGGAGGTTGATGCCAATCTTCGTCCGGAGGGCAAGGACGGCCCTTTGGTCCGGACGCTGGAATCGCACCTGACCTACTACCAGCGCTGGGCGCATAGCTGGGAATTCCAGGCGCTGCTCAAGGCACGCAGCATCGCTGGCGACCCTGCCCTCGGGGCACGCTATGAAGACGCCGTGGCGCCGCTGGTCTGGCAGTCCTCCGAACGGGATGGCTTTGTCGAATCCGTGCAAAACATGCGCCGCCGTGTCACGGAGAATATTCCCGCCGTGGAAGAGGCCCGGCAGATCAAGCTCGGCAAAGGCGGCCTGCGCGACGTCGAGTTCACCGTCCAGCTGCTCCAGCTGGTCCATGCCAAGGCCGATGCTTCGCTGCGGTGCCGGGACACGACGTCGGCCATTGCGGCGTTGTCCTCCGCCGGGTACATCGGCCGCACGGATGCCCGCGGTTTCGACGCCGCCTACCGCTACCTGCGTGTGCTGGAGCATCGGATCCAGTTGGTGCAGCTGCGCCGCACGCACCTGATGCCCACCAAGGACAGCGCCTTGCGGGCGCTCGCCAAGTCGCTGGCCGGTCCGCTGAGCAGCGGCCGCCCGACGGGAGATTCGCTGCTGGCGCAGTGGCAGAAGATCAAGCGCGACGTCCGTAGCCTCCATGAGCGGATTTTCTACCGGCCGCTGCTGACGACGGCGGCGCACCTGAGCGCCGACGACGTCAGACTTACGTCTGAGGCGGCGCAGGGAAGGCTGGGCGCGTTGGGCTATCGGGATACTGCCGGCGCCATCCGCCATATCGAGGCACTGACCTCGGGGGTGAGCCGTCGCGCGGCGCTGCAGCGCCAACTGCTGCCGGTGCTGCTGGACTGGCTGGCGGACGGCGTTGACCCGGATGCCGGGCTCCTCGGCTTTCGTCGGGTCAGTGAGGCTTTGGGCACAACACACTGGTATCTGGGCATGCTCCGTGATTCGCAGGCTGCGGCGGAGCGGCTCTGTCACGTTCTTTCCAGCTCCAGACTAATCACCGATCTGCTGGAGGTTTCGCCTGAATCGACCGCGTGGCTCGGTTCGAATAAGGAACTGGTGCCGCTGACCTTTGAGGCGCAATGGCAGGAAATCCGGGCCAAAATGTCCCGGCACCCCGCTCCGGCCGAGGCCGTGCGGCTGATCCGGTTGATCCGCCGTCGTGAGGTTCTGCGGATCGCCATCGCGGACAGTTCCGGGCTGCTGCGCCAAGACGAAGTCGGGCTTGCCTTGGCGGATGTGGATCGTGCCGCCGTGCTCGGCGCCTTGCATGTGGCGGAAGCGGAGGCCCATGCAGCCGACGGCGCGAAAACAAAGCTGCTGGTGATGGCGATGGGCCGCCAAGGAGGGCGCGAAATTGGCTATGGTTCGGACGCGGACGTCCTTTATGTGCATCGGCCTCTGCCGGGCGTACCGGCGGCTGCGGCGCAGCAGCAGGCAGAATCCATCGTGTCCCGGCTCTGCGGATTACTGACGCAGCCGCTTAAGCCCGCCATTTTGGCCGAGCGGGTGCTGAGCATCGACGCGGACCTGCGACCAGAGGGAAAGAACGGGCCGATGGTCAGATCACTGGAGTCCTACCGGGAGTACTACCAGCGCTGGTCTCTCATCTGGGAGGCTCAGGCGCTGCTGCGCGCGCGTCCCATGGCCGGCTGTGACGATCTCGCCGCTGATTTCACTGCGCTGATCGATACGGTGCGTTATCCGGTGGAAGTGACGGAGGCGGATCTGCGGGAGGTGCGCCGGGTCAAGGCGAGAGTTGAATCCGAGCGGCTACCGCGCGGGGCTGACCCGGCACGGCATGTGAAGCTGGGCCGTGGCGGACTGAGCGACGTCGAGTGGCTGGTGCAGCTTT
The DNA here is from genome assembly GCF_015708085.1 of Arthrobacter terrae. GTDB lineage: Bacteria > Actinomycetota > Actinomycetes > Actinomycetales > Micrococcaceae > Arthrobacter_M > Arthrobacter_M terrae. Next base: position 39,229 of record NZ_JADNYM010000030.1, read on the forward strand.
GGCAGCTCCAACATGCACACCGTGAACCCGCGCTGCGCACCTCGTCCACTCTTGGTGCGCTGGAAGCGGCGCAGAAACTGGGTCTGGTGGACGCCGAGGACGCCGGGCTGCTGGCCGGGAGCTGGCGGCTGGCCAGCCGGATCCGCTCCGCCAATGTGATCTGGAGCGGAAAATCGTCGGATGTGTTGCCGTCCTCCCGCCGGGACCTGGAGGCGGTGGCGCGCTGGTGTGGATACGAAGGGGGTCAGGCGGCGCAGCTCGAAGATGATTACCTTGGCCTGACCAGACGGGCCCGTGCCGTTTTTGAAAGACTATTTTACGGTTACTGAAACTGCGGCCGGCCGCTGGCGCGTTTTCGCGCTGCCCGCCACAACGGGTAGCGTCAGCTGCGTACTTGACCGGCGTTCGAAGCTGCCGGCCGTGAACCTATGAGGGGTTGTATTAGATGCAGAGGCTACCGATAGCCCGACGAACCCGGCCCGGCGGCCTCGCCGTAGCAGGTGCGTTATTGACAGTCTTGGCGATGTTTTTCGGTGTCTCCGGTGCGTCGGCACAGGTTCCGTCGGCGCCGTCGAACGTCGAGGGAAAAACCTTCACCATCGGAACCGACACCACGTTTGCCCCGTTTGAGTTCCGCGACAGCAGCGGTGAGCTGGTGGGCATTGACATGGATATTATCCGTGCCGTGGCCAAAAGCCAGGGATTCACGGTGCAGATTAAGTCCCTCGGATTTGCCGCGGCGCTGCAGGCACTGTCCTCCAAGCAGGTGGACGGGGTCATCGCGGCGATGTCCATTACGGACGAACGGAAAAAGGTCTATGACTTCTCCGATCCGTACTTCGATTCCGGCGTGCAGATGGCCGTGGCCAAGGACAACACGGACATCAAGGGCTACGCAGACCTCAAAGGGAAGACGGTCACCGCGAAGACCGGCAGCGAGGGGGAGAGCTTCGCGCAGTCGATCGCGGGCAGATACGGCTTCACAGTCAAGCCGCTCGACCAGTCGGCCACTATGTATGAACTGGTCAAATCCGGCAACGCGGCCGCGGTGTTCGATGACTACCCGGTGCTGGCCTACGGTGTGAGCCAAAACAATGGCCTGAAGACCGTGACGAAAAAGGAAGCCGGCGGCTCCTATGGTTTTGCCGTCAACAAGGGGCAAAATGCGGAGCTGATGGCCGCTTTTAACACCGGTCTGGCCGAGCTGAAGGACAACGGGCAGTATCAGGCAATCCTGGACAAATACCTCAAATCCCCGCAGGACACCGTCTCGGCGGACAGCAGCTTCTGGGCGCTGTTGGTCAGCAGCATGCCGGCGCTGCTCAAGGGCCTGCAGAACACCGTCGTCGTCACGCTGATTTCCTTCGCGTTCGCCATGTTGCTCGGACTGTTCTTCGGTTTCCTCAAGGTCTCCCACAATATTGTGTCGCGCGGCGTGGCTACCACCTTCGTGAACATATTCCGCGGCACTCCGCTGTTGGTGCAGGCATTTTTCTTTTACTTCGGACTGCCGCAGATCATCGGGCAGCCGGTCAATATCTGGGTGGCAGGTGTGCTGACCCTGAGCCTGAACTCCGCCGCCTACGTCACCGAGATTGTCCGCGGCGGCATCCAGTCGGTGGATCCAGGGCAGCTGGAGGCCAGCCGCAGCCTGGGGCTTGGTTACGGCACGTCGATGCGCCGCGTCGTGGTTCCGCAGGCGTTCAAAATAATGACGCCGGCGCTGATCAACCAGTTGGTCATCCTGCTCAAAGACAGCTCACTGCTGCTGGCGATCGGCTTCGCCGAGCTGCTGTACCAGGGCCAGCAGATCTACTCCAATAACTTCCGGATCAGCGAAACGCTGCTGATTGTGGCCGCGATGTACTTCATCGTAATCATGATCCTGACGAAACTGTCCAACATCGTGGATAAGAGGTTCAACAAATGAGCGAGCAGGCACATCCGGCCCGGCCCGGCGAAAACTCCGGCAGCACAGACCCCGGCAGCAAAATCTCCGTCAGGGGGCTGAAGAAGTCCTTTGGCACCAACGAGGTCCTCAAGGGCATCGATGTGGAGGTGGCGGACGGTGAGGTGGTTTGCGTCATTGGCCCCTCCGGCTCGGGGAAGTCGACTTTCCTGCGCTGCCTGAACAAACTGGAGGACATCACCGCCGGTTCGGTGCTGGTCGGCGGCATTGACCTGACCGAACCGAAAGTGGACCTTAACAAAGTCCGCCAACAGATCGGCATGGTCTTCCAGCATTTCAACCTCTTCCCGCACATGACCGTGCTGGAGAACATCACGTTGGCCCCCGTGGAGCTGAAAAAGCAGACCAAGGAACAAGCCCGCCAGAGCGGAATGGATCTCCTCAAGCGAGTCGGTCTTGAGGAGAAAGCAGATGCCCGGCCGGCGTCCCTGTCCGGTGGACAGAAGCAGCGCGTTGCCATTGCGAGGGCGCTGGCCATGAACCCCGGGATTATGCTGTTCGATGAGGCAACCAGCGCGCTGGATCCGGAAATGGTGGGCGAGGTGCTCCAGGTCATCCGTGACCTGGCGGCGGTGGGAATGACCATGGTGGTGGTGACCCATGAAATGGGGTTTGCCCGCGAAGTGGCAGACCGCGTGATCTTCATGGCGGATGGTGTCATCTGCGAGCAGGGCAGCCCCGAAGAAATCTTCTCCCACGCGCAGCAGTCGCGCCTGCAGGACTTCCTGGCCAAGGTTCTCTGACGGGCCGGTCCGCTGCCGCCGGTCCGCTGCCGCCGGGCCGCTGGCTCCGGAGGCCTTGAACGAGGCTTGGGTGCCGGGCCTTGGTCCCGCAGCGCCAGCCTGCCGCCGCCCCGTCAACTTAAGTTGACGCCGATTCCAAGCGTCAACTATGGTTGACCGCATGGAGGTGGATCAGTTGAGGACGATGATCGGATCGTTGGACGGAGAATCAATGGACGGCAAGGGGCCGGCCGAAGCGTTGTACGCCGTAGCGGCGCTGCACCAGGAACTGGCCCGGACAGAAACCCGGACCGTGCTGCGCGCCCGGGCCGCTGGCCTGTCCTGGGAAGCTATTGCACTGTGCTTGGGCGTCAGTAAACAAGCAGTGCACAAGCGATACGGGAAGCGCTGACGCCGCCCGTTGGTACCCGTGGACCGTTTGGAGCGCCGAGGGTGGAATACCTGTACTTTAGCTGGCCCGAAACAACAATTACGGCACCATAGGTAGCCGGGGAGAACTGCAGCACGAAGGGTGAACCCAGGAATGGATATTCAAAGTCTGCTCGAAGAGATCGCCGGCAGCGTGCGCCCCGTTGCAGCCGCGGGTGAGGTCGCGGATTACATTCCCGGGCTGAGCTCCGTCAGTGCCGACCATTTCGGCATTTGCGTAGCGACGGCGGACGGGGAGATTTACGGTGCCGGGGAGTGGACCAGTAAGTTCTCCATCCAGAGTATTTCCAAGGTCTTCAGCCTGGGTCTGGTGCTGGCCGGCGACGGCGACCGGATCTGGCAGCGTGTTTTCCGGGAGCCGTCCGGCACCCCGTTTAATTCCCTGGTGCAGCTGGAATCCGAGGAGGGCATACCCCGCAATCCATTTATCAACGCCGGGGCGTTGGTAGTGACGGACCGCCTCATCACGCTCACTGGCGATGCTGGCGCGGCCGTGCGGGATCTGCTGCGCCGCGAGAGCGGAAATCCGGACGTGGCCGTCGACCCGCTGGTGGCGGCGTCGGAGGCGGAATATGGGCACCGGAACTCCTCTCTGGCACACTTGCTGGCCAGTTACGGAAATCTGGAAAATCCTGTGGATCTGGTCCTCGAGCAGTATTTTGATCAGTGCGCGCTGGAGATGAGCTGCCGGGATTTAGCTGTCGGAGCGCGCTTTCTCTCCCGCAACGGTGTGGCCGCGGACGGCTCGCAGTTCCTCTCGTCCAGCCAGACCAAGCGGATCAACGCCGTGATGCTGACCTGCGGCACCTATGATGCCGCCGGCGAGTTCGCCTACCGGGTTGGCCTGCCGGGCAAGAGCGGCGTCGGCGGCGGAATCGTCGCCGTGGTACCGGGACGCTGCACCATCTGCGTCTGGAGCCCGGGGCTGAGCAAGTCGGGTAACTCGCTGGCCGGCATGGCCGCGTTGGATGAATTCACCACCCGCACCGGCTGGTCCATCTTCTAGCCCCTCTGGTCTCCCCACGACGACGGCGACCCGCACCATTAGGTGCGGGCCGCCGTCGTCGTTCTGTCAGCGACAAGTGCTGCTGTCGCTACACTCCGTAGTAGAGCTCAAATTCGTACGGGTTCGGGCGCAGGGACAGCGGCCGGATCTCGTATTCGTACTTGTACTCGATCCAGGTGTCGATCAGGTCCTGGGTGAAAACTCCGCCGGCCTGCAGGAACTCATTGTCTTCGGCCAGAGCCTCCAGCGCTTCTTCAAGGGAGCCCGGCGCCTTGGGAATATCCTTGGCCTCCTCGGCAGGCAGCTCGTAGAGGTCCTTGTCAATCGGTGCCGGCGGCTCGATCCGGTTCTTGATCCCGTCAAGCCCGGCCATCAGCTGCGCGGCAAACGCCAAATATGGGTTGGACGAGGCATCAGGGGCACGGAACTCCAGGCGCTTGGCCTTCGGATTGGAACCGGTAATCGGAATGCGGATGCCGGCCGAACGGTTGCCCTGCGAATACACCATGTTAACCGGCGCCTCGAACCCCTTGACCAGGCGGCGATAGGAGTTGACCGTCGGGTTAGTGAACGCCAGAACGGCCGAAGAATGCTTGAGCAGACCGCCAATGTACCAGCGTGCTAAGTCGGACAGACCCGCATAGCCCTTCTCATCGTAGAAAAGCGGCTCTCCGCCGTTCCACAGCGATTGGTGGCAATGCATGCCGGACCCATTGTCACCGAAGACCGGTTTGGGCATGAACGTAACGGACTTATTCCACTGCCATGCGGTGTTCTTGATGACGTATTTGAACTTCTGCAGATCATCCGCGGCATGGACCAGCGTGTTGAACTTGTAGTTGATCTCGGCCTGCCCGGCCGCACCAACCTCATGATGGGAGCGCTCCACTTCCAGGTCAACATTGTCCAGTTCGATGCACATCGCATCGCGCAGATCTGCCTGCTGGTCAACCGGCGCGACCGGGAAATAGCCGCCCTTGGTGGGCGTTTTGTAGCCCAGGTTGCCGCCTTCCTCCTTGCGGCCGGTGTTCCACGGTGCCTCGACAGAATCGATCTTGTAGAACGAACCCTGCGGGGAGGACTCAAACTGGACGTTGTCGAAGACGAAGAACTCAGCTTCGGAGCCGAAGAAGGCGGTGTCGGCAATTCCGGTGGAAGCCAGGTATGCCTCGGCCTTCTCGGCAACACCGCGGGGATCACGATGGTACGGATCTCCCGTACGCGGATTGACGATGGAAAAGTTCAGCGCGAGCGTCTTCTCCAGCCGGAAGGCATCCACGAAGGCGGTGGTCACGTCCGGGATGAGCTGCATGTCTGACTCAGCAATGCCCTGGAAACCGCGGATGGAGGAACCATCGAAGAGCTGCCCATGGACGAAGAAGTCCGCGTCGACGCTTTTCGCGGGAACATTGAAGTGCTGCTGGACCCCCGGGAGATCCGTGAATCGGATATCGACGAATTTAACGTCTTCGTCCTTGATGTATTTGAGGACTTCGTCCGCGTTCTTGAACATCTATGCTCCTTACGCATAAGGGGTTTGCGACCGCAGCGGGCCGTGTAGTGCAACTGCAACTGTTACCAGAGTAGGCACACGGGATTACCCGGGAGTGTCTGCTGTGTTTCGGTGAGGTTTCGCACTCGCCGCTGCCTTTAGTCTAGCGGCGGTGCGCGGTCCGGCCCGCACCCGTGACGCGGGTAGGCTTGTTGCGTGGTAGATCGCAAAGACATTGGTTCCTGGCTTGGTGGCCCGGATACCTCGGGAATTTCCAAATATCCGGGGGAGCGGCTCGGCCTGCCCGAATCCGGCGCCGGCTCGATGGCCCGGGCCGGGCGGCGGATCCTGGCCATCTGCATCGACTGGGGACTGTGCTACCTGATAGCCCACCTGCTGTTGAACGGAAACTCCACCGGAATCCTGGGTATTTTCGTCCTGGAACAGATTCTGCTGGTAGGTACGCTGGGTTACAGCATTGGTCACCGGATTGCCGGCATTCACGTGACAAGGCTCGACGGCGGCCCGGCCGGCCCGCTGGCGGCCGTGGTCCGCACCCTGCTGCTTGCTCTGGTGATCCCTGTCGCTGTTGTGGACGCTGACCACCGGGGGCTCCACGACAAGGCGATGAACACCAAACTCGTCCGGATGTAGAGCTTGATCGTTCCTGCTCGGGCAGGGGTCATGAACGGTTACAGCCGGACTGTTCCCGCGATACAGCTCGTGACGTGTCCACCAACCCAGATCGTCCCGTTATCCAGGCTTATCTGCACTCGCCCCTGGCGTCCCAGAATGGTTCCCTGGGATGCTGTATAAGGTGGAACGGCCACAGCTGAGTCGATCAACCACCGCGCAAGGCCAGCATCCAGGCTACCTGTCACGGCGTCTTCCCATACCGGGTCTCCTCCAACGAAGGCACGCACTTCAAATAGGGTTTCCTCGTTGGATTCATAGGGGCCCACCACGCCAATTTCAAGATCGCCTGCTTTTCCCGGGTTGGGTCGGAGTTCCAAAACCTCCAGCGCGGACGAGAGCCGGACACCAATCCAGCGGGGACCATTAATCAGCCACGACGCATCGATTATTCGGTCTCGGGAGATACCCAAGATCGAAGCGATTCGACGTACGAGCGGCTCTTCAACGGGGCCGTAGCGGGTTAGGGGCGGCGCCTGGAATGCTAGCTCACCTTCGGCTGCACGGACCCGGATAAGTCCTGCAGCGCATTCCTGTATGACCATCCCGTCGGGCCCTGCAGATCCACCGGCGTCCAACCATGCCCGGGCGGATCCCAGGGTGGGATGGCCGGCAAAGGGCAGTTCTTCCTTGGCGGAGAAGATTCTCACACGATAATCGGCTCGCGGACTGCTGGGAGCCAGGAGAAACGTAGTTTCAGACAGGTTGGTCCAGTTCGCGAACCGCTGCATTTCAGCGGTGCTCAAACCATCGCCATCATGAACAACAGCCAAGGCATTTCCCCGGTATGGCTGACGGGAGAAGACATCCACTTCGCTGTATCGTCGCGTTTTCATGGCGCCACTGTAACAGGATTCCTCCGCCGGGCCGTGGTCCCCTAAACCCGGTCCGGGGCGGCCAGGGGGCGGGTTCCTTGGGCTAGCGGCCGCGGGCGGCCTTGCGATCCGGCCGGGCCTTGTTCGGATCGATCCCCTTGGGGATCGGCAGCTTGTTCCCCAAAGACGAGATGCGTTTGTTGACCGCCCCGACCTCGGTCTTGGTCAGCTCCGGCTTGAACTTCCGCAGCTTCTTCGTCAGCTTCTGCAGCTTGACCTGACCTTCGCCGCGGCCCGTTTCGATTACATGGACGGTGACGTTGGGGAGGATGCGCTTCAGGCGCTTGCGCTCGGAGTCCACCAAGGTGCGCACCCTGGCGGAGGGGCCTTCAGTGATCAGCACAATGCCCGGCCGGCCGATGGCACGGAAGACGACATCCTGTGTCCTCGGGTTAACAGCTACCGGCTGCTCGTCAATAATCCATCCGCGTTTGAGCGTGTTCAACGCAGCTCCCGCCGCACCGGGTTTACCTTCGATTTGTGCGAACGCTGCGCTCTCGGCGCGTCGGGACAGGACCAGCATCGCCGCGAGCAAGCCCACCGCGATGCCCAGGATCAGACCTGTTATCCAGTTGCCGTTGAAAACGAAGATCCCCAGAGCCAGTGCCACAATGATGGCCCCAAGGAAGACCAGCAGCATCAGCCACGCCACGTTCGGGTCGTAGCGGCGGGTCATCTTGAAGATTTCCACCATCTGTTTGATTCGTCCCTGCTTCTTAGGGACGGCAGTGGCGCCACCCTTGGGACGGCGGGAAAACAGCTTACGCTTAGGCGCGTCGGGGCTGGTGGCTGCGGAGCTAGAGGATTTGGCCATAGTGGGACTAATTCTATCCGTAATTGGAGCTCTTAGTGTGCGGCCAGAAGGGTGGCCGCCTCTTGGCGGGTGGATCCCGAATCGGCGATGTGCGCTAGTTCCTCCGGTATCGTCAGACCCTTTTTACGCATAGCCGTTGCCCACAGCCGTCCGGCGCGGTAGGACGAGCGCACCAACGGCCCAGCCATTACACCGAGGAAGCCGATTTCCTCGGCTTCCTGCGCCAGTTCCACGAATTCCTGCGGCTTGACCCACCGGTCCACCGGGTGGTGACGCTCGCTGGGGCGCAGATATTGATTAATGGTGATCAGGTCGCAGCCTGCCTCGTGCAGATCGCGCAACGCCAAGGAAACTTCCTCCCGCGTTTCCCCCATGCCGAGGATCAAATTGGATTTGGTCACCATGCCCAGATCGCGTCCTTGCGTAATGACTCCCAGCGACCGCTCATAGCGGAACGCAGGGCGGATGCTCTTGAAAATACGCGGAACCGTCTCGACATTGTGCGCAAAGACCTCTGGCCGCGAATCACAGATGGCCGCAATGTGCTCGGGTTTTCCGGAGAAATCCGGAATGAGGATTTCGACGCCGGTGCCAGGGTTGAGCTCGTGAATCTTGCGGACCGTTTCGGCGTACAGCCAGACTCCCTCATCCGGGAGATCGTCGCGCGCAACTCCCGTGACAGTGGCGTAACGCAGCTCCATCGCCTTGACCGAACGGGCCACCTTGGTGGGCTCAAAGCGGTCCAGCGGCGAAGGCTTCCCCGTATCGATCTGACAAAAGTCGCAGCGTCGGGTGCACTGCGCTCCACCGATCAGGAACGTAGCCTCTTTGTCTTCCCAGCACTCAAAAATGTTAGGGCAGCCGGCTTCCTCGCAGACCGTGTGCAGCCCCTCCTTCTTCACCAGGTTTTTCAAGCCGATGTATTCCGGTCCCATCTTGACCTTGGCCTTGATCCAGTCGGGCTTACGCTCGACGGGCGTTTCGGAGTTGCGCTGTTCAATGCGCAACATCTTGCGGCCTTCCGGTGCCAAGGTCACAGTAGAACTCCTTCTGCCGGTGCCGGTCCGGTGGGGCCGCATCCGATCGCGTCATGGTGAACGTCCGGGACAATGAGCGCCCCTTCGTACTTGTAAAATTCCTCTTTGATACGAGCCGTCAAATCCGCCGGGCAAACGTCCAGGCCGGTCTCGGCGGCAATGGATGTGGTGCCGGCGTCCGTGATCCCGCAGGCAATGATTTTTGAATACGGAGCCAGATCATTGTTGCAGTTAATGGCAAAGCCGTGCATTGTGACGCCCTCGTGCACGCGGATGCCAATGGCCGCAATCTTGCGAGTAGGTCCCTTGCCATCGGCTTCGATCCAGATACCTGCCCGTCCTTCAACCCGGCTGACCAACAAGGAATAGCCGCTCAGTACGTTAATGATGATTTCCTCGAGGATGCGGACGTATTCGCGGATACCATGCGGATCCCGCAACGCCAGGATCGGATACCCCACCAGCTGCCCAGGACCGTGCCAGGTCAATTTGCCGCCGCGGTCGACCGCAATAACCGGCGTGCCGTCTAGCGGCCTTTCGTGATCCTCAGTCCGCTTGCCGGCGGTGTAAACGGCCGCGTGCTCCAGCAGCAGAACGGTGCTCGACGCACGGGAGGCGAGGACGTCGCCGTGCAGCGTGCGCTGCAGATCCCACGCCTGTGTGTAATTTACGAAGTCCGGTGCGAAACCGATCTCGGCGAACTCAAGAGTCATGAAGTCAAGGGTAGACCTCTTGAACCGCATGCCTAAATCCATTTGACGGCATTCGACCTGTGGATAACTTCTGCAGTCGGGCCGGATTTGGGCTATTCCTGAGATATGGATATTTTGCCGTGGGAAGAAACTCCCAGCGCCGGGTTCCACGACGGGCTGACTGTCGGGTGCGACGACGGGCTGGTCGCCGCTCCGATCCTGCCGGGGTATCGTCCTGAACGACTGCTCGGAACCGGGGCGACCGCGCACGTCTGGTTGGTGCAGCATGAAGGAACGGGCGAACTCCTGGCCGCGAAGTGCTACCCGCCTGCCCGTGGAGATGTTAAAGCCGCAGATGTTAGAACCGCAGATGTTAAGGCTGCAGTTGTGGCAGCCGCAGATGTGGAAGCCGCAGACGCGGCAGATGAACTACGATCCGGCCCGGCATTGCTGCGCGAACTGCGTATCCTGGCAAATTTTCGCCATGAACATCTGCTGACAGCCCGGGGTGCCATTGAACTGTCCGGCGGCTGGCACGGCGGTAGGGCGCTGCTGATGGACTATGCGCCAGGGGGATCCTTGGCGGGCCTGATCGCCATCCGCGGACGAATCAGCGTCGGTGAGGTCGTCACCGTTCTCACTCCGCTGGCCCACGTGCTGGGTTACCTGCACGGTGAGGGGGTCGCACACGGTGATGTTTCGCCCGGCAATGTGCTCTTCACCGCCCAGGGCAAACCGATGCTGGCTGACTTTGGCGTCGCCAGAATGGTGGGAGAGGCCGGTCGATCCCACTACGGGACCCCGGGATTCTTTGCAGCAATCCGCCGCGATCGGGAGGCCTCAAGGTTACGCGGTGCCGCCGAACGCGGTGACCTCCTCAACGCTGATACCCATTTGGCTTTGGATACCACGGCCGATGTCTATGCTGCGGCGGCCGTAGGCTGGTACGCCCTGACCGGCCAGGTGCCCGGGGATACGGACTCGAGACCGCCGCTTTCAGCATTTGTGCCCGATGTGCCGGAGGAGCTTGCTGCTGCCCTTGAAGCAGGATTACAGCAGACGCCCTCCCGTCGCCCCACAGCGATGGAATTCGCCCAGGCCGTATACCGCAGCGCTCCGGCTGCACCTATCGATTTGTCCAGCGCCGTTCATCCCAGTGTCCTGCCGGACCTGCTGACGCGTCGAAAGGTGCCGGTGCCGCGCGTTCGATGGCACAAGCCGTGGGACTGGATATGCCGGCGCATGCCTGCCGGTCACCGTTGGCCAACGGTTCGGCGAAACGGCAGAGGAGTCGGCTCCGCCAAGGACCGCAACGCCCGGCACAGGGAACATCCGCGCGGCAATCGACGGCGCGGGCGCTCCCGGCCAGTGGCGGCTGCCGCCGGTGGACGAAATCTGCACAACAGGATCGCCCGGAGGATCCGTGCTGTTGCGGCTGCACTGGTCCTACTGTTGCTGGCGGCGGCAGGCATGCTGATGTGGGGGCCGATGCCGCCGGGGCCGCTGGCGCCGGCAGACCTCGACACGGAAGCCACCGCGCCGCACGATGCGCTGTTGTCCTTGGCCGTTCCGGAAAGTATTCGGACCAGGCTCGCTTCCAACGCGCCGGCCGAGGCCCTTGGCGCACTGGCGTGGCTGCGGTCCTACGCCTTTTCATCCGGCCAGCCCGCATTGCTGCAGCATGTCGACGCCAGCGACTCGCCCGCGTCGGCAGCGGATCAGGATGTTGCCGCGGCACTGCAGCAAAAGGGGCATGTGCTGAGCGGGTTGGAAAGCCAGGTCCTCAACGTCACCGAATTAGCCGGCGAACTTCCCGACCTGGCAGAACTTAGCGCCACCACCGTGACCAGCGGTTTCGTCGAGCAGGACGGGCGGGGTGTGGTGGTCCGGTCCCAGCCCGACGCCGTCACACAGCATCTGTTGTTTGTGCTCAAGCGGGAACAGGGGCACTGGCGAATTGCCGAGGTTCACCAGCCCCGCCCCTAATAGCCGCTAAGCAACGGGCGATTCTGCCGAGCCCGTCACCCATGCCGCGACGACGGCCGCCGTCGGATGCTGGAAGGTAAATCCGTGCTCGAGTAGTACGCCTGGGACGGCACGGATGCTGGTCAGCAGCATCTCTTCTGCCATCTTTCCCAGCAGCGTGGTCAGCACCAGCTTCGGAACACGCAGACGCGATGGCTTGCCCAGCGCCTTACCCAGTTCCGCTGTCAGCGTTCCGACCTGGACCGGCTCGGGTGCGCAAAAGTTCACTGGACCGTGGATATCGTTATGCAGCAGGAATTCCATTGCGGAGACGTAGTCCGGCAGGGAAATCCATGGCCAGTACTGTCGTCCGCTGCCGAGCGGGCCACCGAGGCCGACCTTCATGGGCAACAGCAGCTTCCCGATCGCACCACCGCGGCGCGCCACGACGACCCCGGTGCGCATGAGGACAGTGCGGACCTCTTGGGGGGCGGCACTTGCGGCGTCCTCCCATCGGCGGCAGATATCGGCCAGCAAAGACTTTTCCGCAGAAGGAAACGACTCGTCTACGGGGGTTGCATCCGACTCGCCGTAGTACCCCGTTGCCGACTGGCTGAGGAAGACGGACGGAGGCGTGTCCATCCGCGCCATGGCTCGAACCAAGGTCCTGGTTGGATCCACCCGTGATTCATACAGCGTTTCGATATAGCTGCGCGTCCACGGACGGTTAGCCAGCCCTGCGCCGGAAAGGTTGATCACCGCTTCTATACCTTCCAGCTGCCGCGGATCCAGCTCCTGCCCAGCGGGGTCCCACTGCACTTCGTCCGGACCCTGGGACTGGCGACGAACGAGTTTTATAACGTGGTGGCCCGCACGGGTGAGCGCTACGCAGCTAGCAGAGCCCAGCAGGCCCGAAGCACCGGAGATAAGGATTCGCATGCTTCATCACATCACGGAGTCCGCCCGGGGCGAAAGACTGTGCTGACGGAGCGACGGTTCATTCCCTCCAGTCCCTGTGAGGGTGTGGCTAAGATCGGACAATGAGCTCTTCCAGCTATTTCCGTTTTCCGCACGTGTACGAGGACATGGTCACGTTCGTGGCCGAGGACGACGTTTGGGTGGCGTCGCTCGGTGGGGGCCGCGCCTGGCGGGTGTCGTCCCTTCAGCTCCCGGCAAGGAACCCGCGATTCTCCCCGGACGGCAGCCATTTGGTGTGGACGGTGATCCAAGGGGCGGCGCCGGAGGTGGTCAGCTCGGCGGTTGACGGAGGTGACTTCCGCCGACTGACGTATTTTGGACATCCGAGCACGAAGGTCAAAGGCTTCACCGCCATCGGGGATGTCTTGGTGACGAGCGCTTTTGAGCAGGCAGAAAGCCGTCACACCTGGGCCTATGCAGTGAAAGCGGACGGGTCCGGCCGTAGCGTGCTGCCATACGGGCCGGTCGAGTCCGTCGCCTTCGGTCCGGAAATCGGAGACGAGCGACCCGTCGTCGTTTCTTCGGTATTGTCCCGCGAACCGGCCTGGTGGAAACGGTACCGCGGCGGCACCGGCGGGAAGCTGTGGATCGATGCAGATGGATCGGGGGAATTTTCCAGACTCGTACCCGAGCTGGACGGCAATCTGACCGACCCAATGTGGATTGGGGACCGCATTGCGTTCCTTTCCGATCACGAGGGATACGGCAACGTTTACTCCGTCCGGCCTGACGGCGAAGGGCTGCAGCGGCACACGGACCACGAGGGGTTTTACGTCCGACATGCCGCAACTGACGGACAACGGATAGTTTTCGAGTCCGCCGGCGGTCTGTTCCTGCTGCCGGGCCTCGACGCCGAACCGGTCAAGCTGGAGATCACGCTGGGTTCAGCCTCCACCGGACGCCGACCGCGGCCGCTGAACGTCAGCGAGCACCTGGGCCAGGTCATGCCCGACGAAACTGGCAGGGCCAGTGCCGTGGAGGCCCACGGCACAGCGCACTGGTTGACGCACCGTGACGGTCCCTCAAGGATTTTGGAGGCAACCCCCGGCGTTCGGGCCCGGCTGGTCCGGCCGCTGGGTCGCGGGAAGGTCATTTACGTTGCCGATCACGGCGGCGTCGAGGCGCTTTACCTCAAAGACGTTTCCGGCGGCGTTGCCGAGAATTCCGCCGCTGCCCTTCCCGGGTACGAGCGGTCCGGCCAGGAGCTGGCCGGCCACACAGTGACGCAGGTTTCCACGGTGCCGAAGGACGAACTGCCTCGGCCCATCTCAGCCGCCGCGGTCAATCAGGGCAGCACGCTAACCGCTGCAAACCCGGCACCGCAGCACGACGCCCCGAAATTTGACCAGCCCACGGGTGGGACAGGCTCGCCAGAGCGCTCGCAGGCGTCGGTATACGCCGATGGCGCGGCAGCGGCGGCCAGCTCCGCACCGGCGAAGGACGCTAAAACGCCGGGCGTTCCGGACACATCGACGAAGCGGATCGATTATGCGGGCATCACCCGGGCCAGTGAGATCGCTGCCAGTCCGGACGGCCGATTTGCGGCCATCGGAACCGAACTCGGCGCCGTACTGCTCCTGGACGTTACAGCGGAAACGCTGCGGGAGGTCGCAAACACCGATACCGGGGCAATTGGTGAACTTGTCTTCAGCCCCGACTCTGCCTGGTTACTGTGGGCCGAACCCGTCGGCGCGGATACCGACCGCTCCCGGTTACGGCTGGTCAGCGTTGAGGTAAGAGCAGTTGAGGCGGACCCAGTTGGGAAAAACACGCCGATCATCGAACTGACTGACGGACGGTTTGCCGATCACGGTGCGGCTTTCACCCAGGACGGGCGCTTCATTGCTTTTCTGTCCCAGCGCAGCTTCGACCCCGTCTATGACACACATGGATTTGACCTCAGTTTCCCCTCGTCCACCAAACCGTTCCTGATCGCACTCGCCGCAAATACGCCGTCGCCCTTTGGTCCTTCGGTGGAAGGTACCGAGGCCGAGCCGGACGCGCTGACATCGGTCCGCGGTCAGCCGATGGCGCTCGTGGTCCACGCGCAGGGAATTGCCGACCGGCTCATTCCGGTCCCGGTTCCGCAGGGCAACTACGAAAAGCTCAGTGTTGCGGATGGAGCGTTACTTTGGCTGGCGGGTGCAGGTGAGGGTGTCACCGGGGACGGTCGGGCTGCCACAACGGATGAGCCTGCAGCCCAGCGGCTGGAACGATTCGATATTGCAAAGCGGGAGCTCAGTACGCTGGTGCCGACGCTTAGCGCCTATCAGGTGACCGGAGACGGCAAGCGGATCCTAGTGGTGCACGAGAACAAGGTTCGTATGGTTCCAGCTAATGCGAAGGTTGAGGAGAGCGCCCCGGAGAGCGTCGCAGTGGACCTGAGCCGCGTCCGCGTCCAGCTGGAGCCGCTGAAGGTCTGGGGTCAGGCGTTTGACGAAGCGTGGCGTCTGCAAAGGGATTTCTACTGGACCGCCGACATGGCCGGGATCGACTGGCAGGGTGTTTATGACCGGTACAGGCCGCTGGTGGACAAACTGGGCTCCCACGATGATCTGGTTGATTTACTCTGGGAAATGCACGGTGAATTGGGCACCTCGCATGCCTACGTCACGCCGAAACCAGTCACCGAGGCGGACTCAGGCGAGCAGGGGAGGCTTGGCGCTGACTTCAAACGTACGCACCAGGGTTGGGAAGTCCAACGGGTCCTGCCCGGAGAATCCTCGGATCCGCAGGCCCGTTCGCCGTTGGCTGCGCCCGGTGCCGGTGTGCTTGAGGGCGATGTACTCCTGCGGATCGACGGCGTGGACGTGCCTGAGGAAGGACCCGAAACACTTCTGGTCGGCGCCGCGGAGAAGACCGTGGAATTAACCGTGCGCAACGGCAGCGGACACGCTGGAGCCGCGAACGACGGCGGCGCAGGCATGGTGCGCCGGATCGCCGTCGTGCCCATAAAGGACGAGGAACGGTTGCGCTACCAGGACTGGGTGCTGGGAAATCGCCGAACAGTTCGGCAGGCATCCAACGAGCGGTTCGGCTACCTGCACGTTCCGGACATGCAGGCACGCGGCTGGGCTCAACTGCATCGCGATCTGGATACGGAAACAGCCCAGGACGGGCTGATTATGGACGTCCGCCGAAACCGAGGTGGCCATACCTCACAGCTGGTGGCAGAGCTTATCGGTCGAAAAATGACTGCGTGGACACAATCACGGGGCCATCGACCAGGCATCTACCCCGCACAGGCCCCACGCGGGCCAGTGGTGATCCTCACCGATGAATTTGCCGGTTCGGACGGAGACATCATCACTCAGGTTGCCAAACTGCGCGGGATCGGTCCCGTGGTTGGCATGCGGACCTGGGGCGGTGTCGTAGGAATTGACGGAAAGTTCGGCTTGGCCGACGGCACCGGAGTGACGCAGCCGCGCTACGCCTTCTGGTTCAGCGGGGGAGTCGGTTGGAAGGTGGAAAACTACGGGGTCGATCCGGACATCGAAGTGCCCTTCCCACCGCACGCCTACGGGGACGGGTCCGACCCGCAGCTTGAGTACGCCGTCGGCGTTCTCAAGGAAATGCTCGTCGAGATGCCCACGCAGACACCTCCCCCGCTGAGCGGCTATCCCAGCCGGGCACCCGGTACACTGCCGGACCGGCCGCAGGCCCAGTAGCGCCGGGCCCATCGTTTCCATCGCGGTACATGGCCTGCGCCCAATCGAATTGCGCGAGTACGGATGCCGGGCGTGATGGTCTCTGACCATTTGGTCGACATCCGGAACTGGGCCATGCCCGGTTCTGGGCCGTGTCCGGAGCTGTGGCATAAGACGACCGTGCCGAAGACAGTGGCCATGGCAGCGGTACGGATTTTGGGTGGCAAAGCAGACCAGCATGGTGTTTCAGCACGCATCGAAGGCCATGAATCCCCAAGGAGACGCACGGCCTTCGAATCAATCTTCCCGACGCTGGAGAACCCGGTGGGAAGCTCCGGTGGCGGGTGTTAAGCTTCCAGCGAGGCGGTCAGCGTTATATTGACGCCGGCCAGTGCTGCGGAGACCGGACAGCCGGACTTCGCGTTGTCGGCAATACGCTGGAAGTCTTCTTCGCTGAGCCCCGGAACCTTCGCCTTGAGCGTCAGATGGCTACCGGTGATGCCTTCACCCGGCTGGAACGACACATCAGCGGTGGTATGAACCTCGTCGGGAGTCTTGCCTTCTTCGCCCAGCATGTTGCTGAAGGCCATGGAGAAACATGCAGAATGAGCGGCGGCAATCAGTTCTTCTGGGCTGGTTTTGCCTTCGGCCTGCTCGGCACGGGCCCTCCATGTGACGTCGTAGGTGCCAACGCCGGAAGTATCCAGCGTGACCTGCCCGGAACCACTGGGCAGATCGCCGTTCCAAACGGTATGGGCTGTGCGTGTAGTCGCCATGCTAACTCCTAGGGTGGTTGGTGCTGCCAGCGCGCCGGGGAACTTTACCGGCACGGGCGGCGGATCTTCCAATGCGTCCTTACCGTTCCACCATATGCTGTGCGAGGAGACTTCGCACGGGTTGGTCTTAGAAGGGTGGGGGTTGGGGGTTTTTGGTGTAGGTCCGGCCGGTGGGTGAGGTGTGGATGAAGGTGCCGGGGCTGGGTTGGGTGACGGTCCAGCCGGTGCCGGGGTTGTCTTT
>NZ_JADNYM010000031.1:0-10191 GCF_015708085.1 Arthrobacter terrae
TGAATCCGTTGTCCGCTCCGCGTCCGGATCAGCGGGGCGTGGACGGGTCCCTGGTCGGGGTGGATGCCCGGACCCCGGATCAGCGTCGTGCTGACGCGATCACTGAAATCGCCCGTGCTGCCGGGGCTTACCTCAACTTCCCCCACCCACAACACAACAACCCCAACAGCAGCGACAGCGACAGGACCGGCGGCACGGACAGCGCCGAAGCCAGCGGCGCTATTGAGGGCATGGGTTCTTCTGAGGCAGGCAACGGCCGCTCTGCCGAAGATGGTGATGGCGGTTCTGCTGGTGATGGTTCTGCTGGTGATGGGAGTGGGTGGGTGCATCCGGAAATGGATGCCCGGGCCCAGGCAGTAGCTGCTGCGGCCCAGGCCGAGGACCTGTTCTCCCTCACCCCAACCCACGACACCACACACACAGACCAAGACGCAGACAACGGCACAGGAACAGACACCGGCACCGGCACCGGCACCGGCGCTGACAGCGGCCCCGGTCCGGGAACGGAGACGGGATTCGGTCCAGAGACAGAGACAGTGACAGGGACGGGTCCGGGGACGGGCAGGGGTTCCGGTGGTACCCGTTGTGGTCCGAGTAAGGCCGGTAGGCTCCGGCCGGGTAGGCGACCGGCCCGCATCACGATCACGACCACTTTTGACCAGCTCCGCAGCTTCCCGGACAAGGACGCAGCCATCCTCCGGCAAACCCTGGGAAACCAACCAAAACCAGCAGAACCACCAGCACCACCACAACCACCGGAACCACTGGAGCCACTGGAATTACCGGAGTTACTGGAGTCCCCGGAACCGGGAGCACAGCTGGCCCTGACGGTCGGACCGGTACCGGCAGCACCACAAACCCCAGCAGATCCCGACGCAGAAGACCACGGTTCACCGGCCGAACCGTCGGATCTGCCGTCGGGCTGGACGGACCCGGACGGCGTGGAGGAGGACAGCGGCTGGCCAGGCGGGGTAGGTCCGGAGAACACCAGCGTCGGCTGGGACACCACCACCAGCACCACTGACAGCAGCACCAATGATTCCACCACCAGCCCCGGGTCTTCGTGGTTTTTTGGTTCAGAACCAGAGGTACTTCCGGAGCAGGGTTTGTCCGGTGCTGGTGGGTTAACGCCGTTGGATCCGATGCCGTCGTGGTGTGACGGGTTGGGCAGTATCAGTCCCGGCACGCTGGCGAGAATGGTGTGTGACGCGTCGTTTGAACGAGCCGTCCTGGGCACCAACGGTGCCGTCCTGGATTTGGGGACCGCGGTCAGGCTCGCAACACCGGCCCAGCGCCGGGCCGTGTCCGTCCGCGACGGCGGGTGCGTCCGTCCCGGCTGCAACCGGCCCGCGTCCTGGTGCGATATCCACCACGTCATCTGGTACTCCCGCGGCGGACCCACCGCCGTATCCAACATGTGCGCCCTATGCCCTTCCTGCCACTCCCTGGTCCACGCCGGGATCCTGGAAGTGCGGCCGTATGGTTTTGTGAGACAGGTTGTTAGGAGCCCTTTTTCGCATGACTGATCGTAAGAAGTACACGCAGCAGTTCAAGGATGATGCCGTGGAGTTGGTGATTTCCTCGGGCCGGCCGATCGCCCAGGTCTGCACTGATATCGGCGTTAACGAGGGCACGTTGGGGAACTGGGTGCGGCTGTACCGTGCCGATCATCCGGACCGGTTCGGCGCGGAGGAGAAGGCGTCGGTGTCTTGGGAAGAGCACCAGAAGGCGTTGGCCGAAATCGCGAAACTGAAGCAGGACGTCGATTTCCTGGGAAAAGTCAGCGCCTTCTTTGCAGCGAAGCAACGGTAGAAGATTTCTACGAGTTCATCGAAGCGGAGAAGGCGAACTATCCGATTGCCCGGCTGTGCCGTGTCCTGAAAGTGTCCCGGGCCTCGTTCTATCGGTGGCGCAGGCCGAAGGGCCCGTCCCCGCGTCAGGTGCGGCACGACAAGCTCGTCGGGGAGGTCACCGGCCTGTTCAAGAAGGAAGAAGGCCGCGCCGGCCGGGATCAGCTGACCCTGATGCTCAATAACAACGGCGTGGACGTCTCCGCGCCCACGGTGGGGGCAATCATGCGTGAGCACGGCTTGAGGGCCGCACGGACCCGGGCCTGGAAGAAGACCACAGAGCAGGACCCGCAGGCGAAAACCGCGCACATCAAGAACCACATGCTCGACGGGCACGGCAAACGCGACTTCACCTCCACCGTGCCCGGGACCCGGCTCTGCGGGGACATCACCTATCTGCGCACCGGCGAAGGGTGGCTGTACCTGGCCACCGTGATCGACCTGTGCACCGGCATGGTCATTGGTTGGTCGATGGCCGCGCACATGCGCGCCAGCCTGTGCACCGATGCCCTGGCCATGGCCCGCGACCACGGCCGCCTTGCCTGCGACGGGGCCATTTTCAACTCCGACCGCGGATCGCAGTACACCTCCGGCGAATTCCAGCAATGGTGCGCCGGCAACAGCGTCACCCAGTCCATGGGCGCGGTCGGCGTCTGCTGGGACAATGCCGTTGCGGAAAATTTCTTCTCTCACCTGAAGACGGAGTTCTACCACCACCAGACCTTCGCCAGCAGGCTTGCGGCCAGGACCGCCGTCATGGACTACATCGAAGCCTGGTACAACCGCCGCAGGCCCAACCGCAGAGCCGGCGGCATACCCCCCGCGACGGCCTTGGCCAACCATCAAGCCCGCGACCGCGAACCCGTGGCCGCGTAACTGAAATCAACTACGAAACTGTCTCAAAAACTTGACGTGCGCAAAGTCACCATGGACGACGGGATCCCCTACCTGAGGTACGGGCCCAACGCCCGCCAACACCCGGGCCCACGCTTCTACCACCACCACCACACCACCACCGGCCTAAACACCGGGGCTGGCACCGCCTTGGGCGAAGAGACGACAGCCCGCTACGCCGGGAACCCCTGGATCCGCAACACCTACCACGACAACCTCAAAGACGCCCAAAACTTCGCCCGCACCATCATCACCGGCAGCGAGTAGTAGGGCTCTCCGTCTCCCCATAAGCGGCAGCCAAGCGAAGTCGGCTAAGCAGGCTAGGCAGTAATTTTCAGCGACGTAATCATTCGTTGAATATTCTGAAACTCCGCGCTGAGCATGTATTTCTGGGCCTCCGCAATTGTATTGAACGTCCTGCCCCCGGGGGTCAGCTGAAGTGCATCGCCAAACATGTAAATTCCGATGCTTGGCCCAGTGACAGTGTTGTAAATCAGGCACGCAGTCCCGTTCGCGCCCGCGGCGTGGTCCGTAATGCCATAGGACGCGTAAAACGAATTGGTCCCCTGAATCAGCCGGTAAACGAAGCGGGGTGACACGGCCTGTGCATCAGTGGCAGTGGAGGGAACGTCCATTGGAATACTTGCCAGCACGGTATAGGGACGCATCTGTTCTTCGGCGCAGGCACCACCAAGCCCCGATATCCCTGTCGCCAGGGTGGCCAGCCGTTGTCCGTCCGGATCCTTGATGACGATGTTCATTGCACCGGCAGCGGGCCCATCGGCGTCCTGTTGCACCGTCCAGTCCTGCGGCAGTTCAAACCTGACACTGTGCCGGCGGTCGGTAAAGGTCTTCCAGACGGCCGCGGTGGACTCCGCGCTCGGGGCCGCCGGGGCTATGGAAGTGGAACCGGAGGACGACGACGGGTCGGACGACGGCGAAGCGTCCGTTGCCGACGACGTCGGGTCGGCAGACGACGACGTTCCGCTCGTCGGCGCCTTCGTCACGGAGGTGCCTGGTGACGTTGGTTGGGAAGGACCTGGGTCCCGGGCGGCGGTGACACATCCTGACAAGGAAGCGGCAACTAACCCGCAGAGTACTGGGCTTAACCACTTGACGTACCGTGACGCCGTCGTCCGTCTGTGCATGTCAGGAGTCTATCGGCCCCGTTCGATACTGCGTTCGGTAGCCTCCGCTGCTCGCGCGGGTGGCGGCGTCGCCAGTCCGTGGCGGACTCCGCGACGAATGACTGATGGACCCAAGGAGAACAGTGAGCACAACCATTTCAGCCGATCCAGGCATACCTATCCCCGACGCCGCCGACCTGCCCTCATCGACGTCAGTTCCATCAACGGCACCGTTGCTGGGTTCCTCTGCGGTCGAGCGGGGCTTTATGCTGCGGAGGCGGATATTTCCGACCGAACTTGGTCCGGTAGCTGTCAGGTATTCACCGGCAACAGCCGACGGCGATGGGCGGAAGGTGACGGCGGACGTGTATCTGCACGGAGCTGCAGGTTCATGGACCACCTTCGTTCCGCTGCTGGCGGCATCCGAACGCCGAGCAGCAGCAGGAACGGTACAGGTCACCAGAACAGCACAGGTCACCGGAACAGCACTGGCCGCCGATCCCGCCGCTACAACACCGTCGGTAGCCGGGCGCCCCATGGTCTATCTGGATCTGCCGGGTTGGGGCGAGTCGGACCTCCGTGCTGACATCTCGGCTTTGACCATAGAGGCGATGTCAGATGTGGTGACCGGCATCCTGGCAACCCTTGGTTACCGGCGCTGGAATCTGATCGGCCACTCAATGGGTGGTTTCCTGGCCCTCCACATTGCTGCCGTCGAACCACTGCGGACCTCGAGCGTTGCTGTCCTTTCCGGCACCACCTTCAGCGTGGCGCGGTCGGCCGGAAGACCCTTCGTGGGTTTGCTGCGCTCCCCCGCGTTCACCGGCATGCTGCTGGTGATGCGGACCATGGCAGGGTGCGGAGCTGCCGGTGAATTTCTCATCCGCCGGACGGGGAACAGCGCACTGATGAAGGTGCTGATGGCACCGTTTTTTGCCTATCCGCATAGTATCGACCCCTCGGTGATTACGGCGCTGGGCCAGGATGCGCGTCCTGCTTCCTTTGCGGCGGCCGCCCGCGCGGCTGCGGGATACGACTTCACCCGGTGGCGATCGATTACTGCCCCCGTGCTGGCGACGCGCGGCGATCAGGATGTCTTCACGCCGCCGTCGGACCTTGCCCGGCTAGCCGAACTTGTGCCCCACGCTGAGCTGTTCACCATTGCAGACTGCGGTCACTTCGCCCCTATTGAGCATCCGGACCTCGTGGACGGGATGTTGACACGACTGGCCGGCGAAACGGAGCTGAATATGCTGCGGAACGGTCTGGTAGATATGGCGTGAACGTTTGTTTCAGGTAAACGAAAACTATGGACATAACGTTCATTGCCGCATAGCTTTATCTCGTGACCGAAATCTCCTCTCTTGAACGCGCAGCAGCATCTGAGCTCCCCCTACTTCTTTTGGACTTTGACGGCACCGTTTGTCTCGGTGACGGACCGGTCGTAGCCTACGCCGAGGCTGCGGCAGAACGGATGCCTGCCGCAGCCCGCGGCGGACTCATCGACGGTCTGGAGCGGTTCCTGGCGAATCATCCCGGCAGCCCGGCCCATAAAGACGGCTATGCGGCCGTCGCGACGCTGACTGCGGATTATCTGGACACCGAGGAGCTCAACTCGGCCTACACCCAAAGTCGGGAGCGCATCGCTGCCGGCGGTATCGAGATCAGCGCCGCGCCGGGCCTGCATGATTTTCTTGCCGGACTGGCCGGCCGCGCTTTCC
Source organism: Arthrobacter terrae (assembly GCF_015708085.1). GTDB lineage: Bacteria > Actinomycetota > Actinomycetes > Actinomycetales > Micrococcaceae > Arthrobacter_M > Arthrobacter_M terrae. The sequence goes on from NZ_JADNYM010000031.1 coordinate 5,593, forward strand.
GGGTCCTGTTGACCAATGCTCCCCGAACCGGGATATCCGAAAGCCTTGCCGAGCTGGGGCTGACCGATGTCCTGGACGGCATTATTGCCCAGGCGGCTAAGCCGGCAGGATTTCACCGGCTGCTTCCACAGCTGCTGAAGAACCGGGCAGCTGAAGAAGTACTAAGTGTCGGTGACGTTTGGGTCAACGACATCGATCTGCCGGGGCGCTTCGGATGCGCCACGGCCTTCATTGATCGTTTCAATCACCGCACCGGGCCGGCAAACCTGCACGCGGCCAGCTTTGATCAGTTGTATCCGGGGATTGGCGAGTGGGCGCAAAACCCACGGACCTTCCAACAAAATCATCCCGCCACCCCTGTTACCGCAACCATGAATGTAGAGGCAACACTGTGATATCGAACAAAACTGTGATGTCAAGCCAAACCGGGATATCTGCCAGCAGCCTGAAATCATCCCGTCCCAAGCTGGCCGGCTGGGCCGCCGTCGCATTTGCCGGTGTTCTGGCCCTGTCCTCCTGCGGCGTCAGCCAGGATGCTCCTGCCGGGGGCGCCTCCGGTGCCGCGGCCTCTGGCCCCTGTGCAGGCACAAACGACGACGCAGCCGCGGCGCCGAAAGAGCTGACCTTGGCGCTGGTTCCTTCCGGTGATGCAAAGAAATTGGTGGATACGGTGAAGCCGCTCGAGGCCGCTTTGACCGACCGGCTGGGGATCCCGGTACACGGCGTCATCACGGCCGATTACCAGGCCGCCGTTGAAGCAATCGGCTCAAACCAGGCCCAGATCGGCATGCTGCCCTCGCTCCAAATGAGCCAGGCCTGCGACAAGTATGGAGCCAAGCCGGTCCTGCAGACGTTGCGCAAGGACAAATCCAGCTATGCCGCCCAAATGTTTACGAACAACCCATCCAAGTACTGCACGGATGCGCCCGCACCGGGCCCCAACGGCATGCTGTACTGCAATGGCACCGGCTCCGGTGACGGCCCTGCCGGGTTGGATTCAATTGCAAAGGTTAAAGGTGCCCAGGTGTCCATGCTTTCCCCTGCATCCCCGGCCGGCTATATCTTCCCCATCGCCGCGCTGAAGGCAAAGGGTGTTGCTGTGGAAGACATCTCCCCCATCAAGGTGACCGCTAACGACGCATCGGTTTTGGCTGTCTATAAGGGTGACGCCGAGGTCGGCTTTAGCTACTGGGATGCGCGCGAGGTGGTCAAGAAGGACAACCCCGATGTGGGCAGTAAAGTGGTCGTTTTTGCGCTGACTGACGAGGTCCCGAATGACGGAATGTCCGTCTCCGGCAAGCTGAGCGCGGACTGGCAGAAGAAAATCAGCGACGCGATGCTGGACTACGCTAAAACTCCCGAAGGCGTGACGGCGCTGACAGCCATTTACCAGATCACCGGTATGAAGACGGCCGATGTAGCCAGCCTGAAGAAGACCCAGGACGCCGCGCATTCCATTGGATTGGGCTGATCGCTGTGGCCGCCACTCGCGGTCCGGGTGCGGAGTCCCCCAGCGCTGCCGACATCCGCTTCAACAACGTCTCGGTGCGGTACCCGAACGGATTCACTGGCTTAACGGACGTTACTCTGTCCATACCCGCAGGCCAGATGGTCGGGATCATCGGCCTTTCGGGCGCGGGTAAATCCACGCTGGTGCGGACCATTAACGGTCTGGTTCCGATCAGCAGCGGGGACATCACTGTTGGCGATTACACGCTGGCACCGGGCCGCAGGCAGCTGCGGGGGCGGGCGCTGCGGGATCTGCGCTCCGACGTGGGAATGGTCTTCCAGAGCTTTAACCTGGCCAAACGCACCACAGTGATTAACAACGTCCTGATGGGCCGCCTGCACCACACCCCGGCGTGGCGGTCGCTGCTGGCCGCGTGGGAAAAGGACGACGTTGAACTCGCGATGCAGGCGCTGGAACGAGTGGAAATAGTCTCGAAGGCATACGAAAAAGCCTCCAGCCTCTCCGGCGGCCAGCAGCAACGAGTGGCAATCGCCCGTACCCTTGCGCAACAGCCCAAAGTGATCCTGGCGGATGAGCCCGTCGCCTCCCTGGACCCGCCCACCTCCCACGTTGTGATGCGGGATCTGCAGCGGATTAACGCCGAGCTGGGCATTACGGTAGTGGTGAACCTGCACTTCCTGGATCTGGCCCGGCGCTATTGCGACCGGCTGATCGGGCTGCGATCAGGCACGGTGGTCTTTGATGGCCCGGGCGCCGAAGCGGACGAAAAGGTCTTCGAGAACATCTACGGCCGGTCCCTTACCGCCGAGGACGTCCTCGAAGCGAAGGCAGAGCTGTGAGCACAGCCGGCGCTGGCACCGGGCCCAATGCTTCCGGCACACCCCGGAACGGTCTTGGCGGGCCCGGGAGAGCTCCCGCCGGACGCCCGGCTAAGCCCAAAAGCGCCGGCGCCATCGCCGTCGTCGTCCTGATCCTGCTAGCAATCACGCTCTGGGCGGGGCTGGGCATTAGGGTTGATCTGGCGGCGATCGCGCGGAACTGGTCCAACGCCGTCGCCAATATCATTCAATTGACCCAACCGGATTACGGCTTTATCCCGAAGACCTTCCCGGCGCTGTTGGAAACGCTGCAGATGGCGGTGATCGCCACGGCCATCGGTGCCGCGGTGTCACTGCCGCTGGCTTTCCTGGCCTCCCGTGCTACGAATCCGCATACCCCGCTGTTGCGTGTGGTGCGGTTTGTGATGAACCTGGTCCGCTCCGTGCCGGACATCCTGTACGCCGCCATTTTGGTGGCCGTGGTCGGTGTGGGCGCACTATCCGGGATTATGGCGCTGGTAATGTTCAACATTGGCATTATCGTCAAGCTGGTCTCGGAAGCGCTCGACGGCGAGGATGCCGGTGCGCAGGAGGCTGCCCTGGCTGCCGGGGCCAGCTGGTTCAAAGCGGACCGGGCCGCGATGCTCCCGCAGATTCTGCCCACGTTTGCGTCCCAGACTCTGTATACCTTTGAAATCAATATCCGTGCTTCCACCGTGATCGGGCTGGTCGGTGCCGGCGGTCTGGGCGTGTTGATCGACAATGTGCGCAATTTTTTCCGTTATCACGAGCTGTCCATGATTATCTTCGAAATTCTAATCATGGTGGTGGTGCTGGAGATGTTCTCTGCATGGCTGCGTAAAAGGTTGGTGTGAGGTGCCGGTTATGAAAACAACTCCTCTTCCGGGCGCCGACGCAGCCGGCAGGGCGGACGGCGGCAGGACAGGCAGGGCCGACGGCGGCGGGAACGGTGGCGGCCACGCCGGCGGGACAGGCGAAAGCAAGGCCAACCGCATGCACGCCCGCCCGGCTAAGCCCGTCCGCTGGGCGGCAAAATTCCTTTGGCTGGTCATCACCGCGATCGTTGTGGCAGCGTTCTGGTCTGTTCGGATCAAATGGTCCTCGCTGGCGGAATTTCCGGCGGAATTCAGTAAATACCTGGGCCTGCTGTTCGGGCCGCCGGACTGGAGCAAATTCGGCGAAGCCTTTGACGCCACAATCCTCTCCGTTCAAATGGCGTGGATTGGCACGGTACTGGGCATCATAATCTCTTTCCCGCTGAGCTTCCTGGCCTCGCGCGGACTTGCACCGTCGGTACTGAACTGGCCGCTGCGCGCGCTCTTCGCCGTGATCCGCGCCGTTCCGGAGGTCGTGATCGCCATTTTGATCCTCTCCGTGACCGGATTGACCCCGTTTACCGGTGCGCTGGCGCTGGCGATAGGGTCCATTGGGACGTTGGGCAAGTGGGGGTATGAGGCCTTTGAAGGGGTTGACGGCGGCCCGCTGGAAGGGGTCCGCGCGACCGGCGGCGGCACGCTGGCGCTCATCCGCTGGGGTGTTTGGCCCAGCGCACAGCCGGAGGTCTTCTCCTTCTGGCTCTATCGCTTTGAAATTAACGTCCGTGCATCGGCGATTCTGGGTCTGATCGGGGCCGGCGGCATCGGCAAGATGCTGCAGGACAACGTTCAGTTCCGAAACTGGGACGCGGTGGGAATGCTGCTGCTGGTAGTCATTGTGGTGACCATGATCATTGACCAGATCTCCGGCACCGTGCGGAACCGGCTGATCCACGGGGTGTGGGAAGTGCCGCTGCTGCGCAGCTACCGACGGAGAATGTCAATGCGCCGCGAAAGGATGGAGCCATGAATACGTTGAAGATCCTGCATCTCAGTGACACCCATCTGAACGGCGGCGGCACCCTGCATTCCGGTGTGGTGGACACGGTGGCCAACCTGCGTGGGGTGCTGGCAAAGCTTGCCCACCTAGACCAGCTGGATCTGCTGGTGGTTTCGGGGGACGTGTCCGACGACGGCTCCGCGGAATCCTACGAGCTGACGCGGACGCTTCTGCTGGACTTCGCGCGTGTCCGGGGCGCCGCCGTCGTCCTCGCAATGGGGAACCACGACCAGCGCGAGACCTTCCGGCAGGTCCTGGGCAGCGGCCACCTGAAGTCCGACGACACTGCACAGGTCAACACTGCACAGGTCAACACTGCACAGGTCAACACTGCACAGGTCAACACTGCACAGGTCAACACTGCACAGGTCAACACTGCACAGGTCAACACTGCACAGGTCAACACTGCACAGG
>NZ_JADNYM010000031.1:10201-53187 GCF_015708085.1 Arthrobacter terrae
GGTCAACACTGCACAGGTCAACACTGCACAGGTCAACACTGCACAGGTCAACACTGCACAGGTCAACACTGCACAGGTCAACACTGCACAGGTCAACACTGCACAGGTCAACACTGCACAGGTCAACACTGCACAGGTCAACACTGCACAGAACGACGGGCTACAGAACGACGGGCTACAGAACGAGGCTGTAGAGAATGAGGCTTCCGGGACGGAGCCGGTCTGCGCGGTGACTATGCTGGCCGGTTTCCGCGTCATTACCGTCGACAGTTCAGTTCCGGGCCGCACGCATGGGTATCTGAGCCCGGAACAACTTCACTGGCTGGCGGGCGAGTTGGCGCAGGATGCCCGGAACGGGTCAATTCTGGTGGTCCACCATCCCCCGGTCGGACCGGTATCGCCGCTGCATTTCGGCATTGAGCTGCAGAATCCTGCGGACCTTGGACGCGTCCTCGCGGGGTCGGATGTGAAACTGATTCTCTCCGGCCACTACCATCATCATCTGATGGACAGTATCTTCACCGGGGAACGGCAAATTCCCGTGGTGGTGGCCGCAGCTGCGGTGCACACCAATGACCTTCTGGTGCCGGCCGGGCACGAGCGGGCGGTGACCGGCAGCGGCGGGAACGTCATCGAGCTCTGGGCAACATCGGCAGCCGAAACGGCCAGGGTTCGAGTGCTGCCCTTCACCACGCACACGGGCACCGAAATTTTTAATCTGGGGCCGGACGAGGTGGCTGAAATTTCCGGTCGGATCGCCATCCGGGACGAGGAACGGCTGGCCATGAAAATCGATACCGAAGAACACACTTCATGACTCCTGATCACGCTCCGGGACGGATCCTTGCGCAGATCCGTTCTTTACAGCCTTCCCTGTTGCCCGCAGAGCAGTCGGTGGCGGGTGTATTTCTGGCGCGCTCGGATCAGATCGTTGAGCTCTCCTCGCAACAGGTCGCCGAACTCGCGGGAGCCTCGCGCGCTACCGTGGTGCGGACATGCCAGAGCCTGGGATTCAGCGGGTATCAGCAGTTGCGTGTGCTGCTGGCCCGCGACGCCGGGTACGATCAGCCTCAGTCCCGGCCAGCCGCCGTCGGTCCGGCCGGCATGGTGACGGAGACGTTTGCGCAGGTGGCCAGCGCGGTGAAGTCGATGACAGCTTTGCTGGAACCGGCGGCCGTTGAATCCGCAGTGCGGGCCATTGCCGCTGCCCGCCGCGTTCTGGTGGTCGGAAACGGCCTCTCCGCGGCGCTGGCCCTGGATACGGCGTCCCGTCTGGGTGCCATCGGCCGGCAGGCGGAAGCCCCCATCGACGTGATCGGTCAGCAGATTGCCGCGCGGCTGCTCGGGCCCGATGATGTCCTACTGATCATCAGCGGCAGCGGCGCCAGCAGTTCCACTCTGCGGGTGGCGCAGGCCGGGCTGGACGCAGGTGCCCGGCTCCTGGTGGTAACCGCCTTTGCCCGTTCTCCGCTGGCCGCGATGTCCGGTACCGTGCTGGTGGTCGGGATGCCGGAGCTGACGTTCCGCGACGAAGTCACGGTTACTACACGAATTCCGCAGACGATTCTGGTGGAGGGCCTCATTGCCGCCCTGACGGAAGAACTCGGGGACTCCGCTGCCGCGGCAAAGTCCCTGGCGCTCGCGGTGATCGGGGACAACCTGGGGGAATAGCGGTTCGGCTGCCGGCGGTAAGCTTTCGCACATGAGTGCCCACAGCAACCCGAACGAAGACAGCACCACATTACCGGCGCCAACGGCAGAGAAAACCGGAGAGAGAACGGCCCTGGAATCGGCAGACGGGCAGCCGGGCCCGACAGCACCGGCGGACGCACAGTCAGCCGTGCTGGAAGCCGCGGCGGTACTCAACTGGCGGCTGCAGACCTTCGCGCTCTATGCCGAGGTCAGGGAAGCCGCTGCGACGTCACCGTCCCACGCTCACGCACTCTGGCGCGGGAAGCGGGACACCATGTTTGCCGGCCATCCTGCGTCCGCGCTTGGGGACACGCAGAAAGCCGCCTTCACCGGACTCCCCGTGGCTGCGTACGATCCGGCGTATCGGTTCGAATCCACCTTGACGGGCGAAGGTGCAGGTGAAACGTGGGATGTGCGCACCGGAACGGATGGGGTGGTTCCGTTCGTCCGGCTCGGGACGTTTGAAATCCCCGGAATTGGGGAACTTGCTGCCTGGAAACTTGCCGGCTATGGCGGCGGAATATTTCTCCCCTTCAGGGATATGACCGCTGGACGCGTGGATGGCAGCTATGGCGCCGGCCGGTATTTGCTGGATACCATCAAAGGCGCCTATCTTGGCAGCACGGGCTCCCGCTTCATCCTGGACTTCAACTTTTCCTATAACCCGTCCTGCGCTTATAACGAGGCATGGGCCTGCCCCCTCCCCGGCCCGGACAACAGACTCGAAACCTCGATCACTGCCGGCGAGATGTACCGTTCACCAACCAGGCAATAGCTGCTCCGCTGCGCTCTGTTGCCATGCATCTGCTCCACGCTGGCTGTGTCCGGCCACACAAATCCGACGCGGCGCAGGAGGTAGGATGTCTTCATGACCACGACCGCTCCCGCCCGGCCAGCACCCTTCCGTATTGCCCGCATCCGTCCGCTGAACAGCTCGGAGCAGTTCTTCGTGACCAATCCAGCACAGGACTTCGGCGGCGATGCGGGCTCGGTGTGGGAAATTATCGAGAGTCCGTTTCCCGGCTCCCCGGCAAATCAGAATAGCCCCGAACGCGCCGGATGGACGCTCGGCAGCCGCGTCGCCGAAACTGACTTCACCTTTCTGGCTCCGTGCTCCCCGGCCAATGTCTTCGGCATGGCGCACAACACCGGAGCACCGGGCCGGGCGCTGCCGGCGCAGGCCTTCCACAAGGCATCGACCAGCGTCGTCGGTCCGCACGAGCCGATTCTCCTTAGTCCCGACGTCGGTTACGTCGACCCGGAAGCCGAGCTGACCGTCGTCGTCGGCCGCACCAGCCGCAATCTGACGCTCGCCACGGCTCGGGCAGCGGTTCTTGGCTTCACCATTGGTAACGATGTTTCCGCCCGGGATCTGCAGAAATCCGATGAATTGTGGATCAGCGCCAAGAGCCAGGACACATTCACCCCGCTGGGACCATGGATCGTGATCAACTTCGACGACGACGACGCGGCCATCTCGATCGTGCATAATGGCACCGAGTTGGCCGCAGCCAGTACCAGGGATCTGGGCTGGGGCGTGGACGAGATCCTCATCTACCTCAGTTCGTTCATGACACTTCACCCGGGAGATGTTATTCTGACCGGATTTCCCGCCGAATGCCGTCAGCTTCGCCCCGGTGACACTGTGACCTGCCGGATCGCGGGCCTGGGCGATCTCACTAATCCTGTCAGGGCGACGCCGGTGGTCTAAATGCCTCAACCGGCCCGCAGCACAGCTGCGTTCCAGCCGATTCTTGGAAATGACCGGATTTAGTGGAAGAGTCTAATCACTATGTCGATGAGAATTCCTGCCGAGTCAGCCGCCGCGCGGCCGGATGAGACGGTGAAGTCATCTGCGAGGGGACGCGCCGGAATCCGTCATCAGGTGCGCGGCTTCCTGATAGTTGGTGCTGTCTGTACCGTCGCGTCGGTGGCGATTTTTGCGCTGATTCGTCCCCTCGTTGGGTTGCAGTGGGCCAATCTGGTTTCCCTGGTGCTCACGTCCGTCCTGAATACGGACCTCAACCGCCGACACAGCTTTGGCATAACCGAACGCGCCCGTTGGATCGGTGATCAACGGCGGGGGCTGTGGGTCATGCTGCTCGCGTTGGGGCTGACGAGCGGAAGCTTATGGCTACTGCACACCGTGGCCCCGGATGCGTCCGTTCTGGATGAACTGCTGGTGATCACCGCGGCAAATGTGCTGGCCGCGGTCACCCGATTCCTGCTCCTGCGCTACTGGATCTTCCGCCGCATCCGCAATAGCTAAAGCGACGCTTAGGCTCCCGCTACCGCCCAGGCTGTAGCCGGCCGATCGCTTCCAGAGAACCCACGACGGCGTCGGCCGCAGTTCCCAGCTCCGCTTCTGTGATGGAGTTGGAGAAACTGAAGCGGACGGCTGTTTGGGCAACTTCCCGGCGCACGCCCATTGCGGTCAGCACAGCCGAGGGTTCATCCGATCCTGCGGCGCAGGCAGATCCGCTGGAACACAGAATGGACCGGCGTTCCAGCTCCAACAGGACCGATTCGCCGCTGGTGCCTGGAAAACAAAATGATGCTACCGTCGGCAATCGCTCGGTTGGGTGCCCGGTGAGCCTGGAACCGGGAATGCGGCGGAGAATTTCGGTGATGAATTTCTTCTGCAGACTGCCAACGCGCGCGGCGGCAGTCTCCCGCTCCAGCTCCACCAGCCGCAATGCCGTGGCGAAAGCAACTGCAAAGGCTACGTTCTCCGTACCCGAGCGCGCTCCACGCTCTTGCCCGCCGCCATGCAGCACGGGCTCCGCTGGTACGTTCCCGCGCAGGTAAAGTACACCTGATCCTTTCGGGGCACCCAACTTGTGCCCGGACAAACTCAGCGCGTCCACGCCCAGCTCCGCCACTTTGACCGGCAGCCAGCCCGCGGCCTGGACCGCATCGGTATGGAAGAGAACTCCTGCCGCCTTGGCTGCCGCAGCCAGTTCACGGATCGGCTGGACTGTGCCTACCTCGTTGTTGGCGTACATCACGCTGGCCATCGCCACGTCCGAAAGCCCCTTGAGACCGGCGGAACCGGTCGGATTGACCGGGCCGCTTTCCGGAGCCGCTTTTTCCAGCACCGCTTTTTCCAGCAGTGAGGCGAACACGGTTGGCTGGACCCGTCCGTGCGCATCGACGGGCACCACGTCCACGTCGAATCCGTGCCGGCGCTGCAGGTATGCGGCGGATTCCTGCACGGCCGGATGCTCGACGGCGCTGATAAGTACCCGCCGACGTCCTGGTTCCGCTGAGCTGCGGGCCAGAGCGATTCCCTTGACAGCCAGGTTGTCCGCTTCCGTGCCGCCCGCGGTAAAAATGACTTCACCGGGGCGGCAGCCGAGCACGCCGGCAACTTCCTCGCGCGCGCCGCGCAGCCCGGCCGCCGCGCTCTCCCCCAACCCATGATGACTCGATGGGTTCCCGAACTGACCCGTGAGGTACGGCCACATCGCTTCAATCGCTTCGCGGCGCACCGGGCCAGTGGCAGCTGCATCGAGAAAGATCACGATCGCGGGCCGGTGCCCACGCTGATATCCAGACCAAGGTCCAGGGCGCGAACGCTGTGGGTGAGCGCGCCGACGGAAATTATGTCCACCCCCGTGCGTGCAATAGCAGCGATGGTACCGGGATTTACGTTTCCGCTCGCTTCAACCAGTGCCCGCCCCGCCACCTGCTGCACCCCCGCCGCCAGTGCGTCGAGCGCAAAGTTGTCCAACATGATTGTGTCCACACCGGCGGCGAGCACCGGTTCAATCTGTTCCTGCCGATCCACCTCCACCTCGAAATGAACGGTGTGGGGCAGCCGCGCCCGGGCGTTGGCGAGCGCCGCCGTGAGCAGCCCATGATCCGAGTTGGTGAGCACGGCCAGGTGGTTGTCCTTGGCGAGGACAGCATCGGAGAGCGAGAACCGGTGGTTGTATCCGCCACCGCAGCGGACCGCATAGCGTTCCAGCACCCGCAGTCCGGGCGTCGTCTTCCGGGTGTCGGTCACCCGTGCCTTCGTTCCCGCTGCCAGCGCAACGTACTCGGCAGTTGCGGTGGCAATGGCGCTCATTCGCTGAGTCAGATTCAGCGCCACTCGCTCGGCGGTTAAGACCGCTTGTGCCAGCCCCGTGACGCTCGCCAGGCTGTCCCCGGCAGCAAAAGCCTCGCCGTCGGCTTTCAGAATGTTCACCTCCGCGGCCGGATCCGTCAGGCGCATCATTGCGGCAAAGACGCCGCCGCCGCTGAAAATCCCCGGTTCCCGCGCCACCAACCATGCGGTCGCCACCGCATCCGCTGGCAGCAGGGTCGCGGAGGTGATGTCCCCGTATGGTGCATCTTCTTCCAGCGCCGCGGTCAGGATTTTATGCACGGCTGCCGGGGGCAGCAGTCCGGGGTCGACGGGCAGTTGAGCGCTGACAGTGAGTCCGGGGTCGACGTCGTTCATGAGCTACTGCTTTCTTTGATCCTGGCAATGGTGGGCCGGCACGCCTGTACAACTGGCTGCTGTTCGAACGAGTCACTGCGGTAGTGGGCGCCAAGCGAGCCGGACCGCCGCCTCGCAGCTGCGACGAGGAGACCGGCAGCGGTGAGCAGATTCCGGCGCTCAAGATCCTTCTGGTCCGGTTGCCCGGCCTGCGCCGCTATCTCCGGTTTCGAGTCGCTCGCGGCCATCCAGCTGTCCAGCTGCTTTGCCGCAAGTTCGAGTCCGGTGCCGTCACGAAGTACCCCGGCACAACTGGACATCAGCCTGCGCAGGTCCAGCACATCGAAGATGGGTAGTGGCCGCACTTCTGCCTGCAGTGCCCGCAGTGGTGGCAGTGCATGCACTGCAGGCAGACTTTCGGGGTCGCAGCCGGGATATGAGCGGAATTCGGCGTCGGGCCCGGTCTCGTCCGAGCTGTCGGTGAGCACGGCAGTAACCGAACGCCGCGCAAAGACCAGCCCCTCCAATAGTGAATTGGATGCCAGCCGGTTTGCTCCGTGGACCCCGGTGCAGGCCACCTCACCGGCGGCAAATAGTCCCGGCAATGAGGTACGTCCATGCAGATCAGTGGCCACTCCGCCCATCCAATAATGCGCAGCCGGAAGCACGGGCAGGAATTCGCGGGTCCAATCAAAACCGAATCGACGGACGGCGGCATCGATGCCGGGGAACCGCGCCGCCAAATAACCAGCCCCCTGCTCCGCCTCCACGCCGGTGGCATCGAGGTATACGCATCCTTCCGTGCCGGCTCCCGTGACGGAGAGGTGAAGGGCGATGCTCCGTGCCACCACATCGCGCGGAGCCAGTTCAGCATCAGCATGGTAGTCCGGCATGAATCGGTAACCGCTGTCATCGCGGAGCACAGCGCCCGCGCCCCGGACCGCCTCGGAAATCATAAAGCTGCCCGGAACCACGAGCGCGGTGGGATGGAACTGGAAGAATTCCGCGTCCTTCACCACAGCCCCGGCCCGCCAGGCTGCAGCAAGTCCGTCACCGGTGGCTACGTCCGGATTCGTTGTATTCTCGAACATCTCTCCGGAACCTCCGGTGGCAAGCAGCACGGCATCCGCTTCCATCCGGTGCTCAGCTTCCTCCCAAAGGTAACGGACCCCATTAACCCGAGTCGTCGTCGTCAGTTCCATCATGAAGGCGTGCTCGAGTACAGTGATCGTCCCTGCATCGCCGGGGCGAGGGGAAGCCTGACCGTCAGGGCCCGGCCCGGCGCCACCCGCACGTGACAGCACGGCATCGATCAGGGTTGATGAAATGGCGGCACCCGTTGCGTCGCCGCCCACGTGCAGAATCCTGGCCGCGGAATGCGCGGCCTCCAGCCCTAACGCGCGTGCGCCGGAGGAAGCATCGGTGTCAAAGACCAGTCCCAGGCTTTCCAGCCGGGCGATGTCACCATTCGCCTCCGTGCACAGGACCCGAACAGCTGCCGGGTCGCAATGCCCTGCACCGGCCTCGAGCGTGTCTGCGATATGGGCTTCCACCGAATCGCCGGGTGCAGCCTCGCCCGCTCCCAGCACCGCACTTATCCCGCCCTGCGCAAAGCCGGTGTTGCTTTGGCTCAGAACTCCCTTGGTCAGCAGCGTGACGGCAGCTCCACCGTCTGCGGCAAGTACGGCGCCGTACAGTCCAGCGATACCACTCCCGACGATGATGAGCCGAAGCGGGGCTGCCGTGCCGGTTTCCACTGCTGTCACGGCTTTGCCGCCAGCATTCGTTCCAAAGCCACCCGGGCCGGGATGGCGGTAGCCTCCGGGACAGTGATTTGATTCAGCACTTCGCCTCGCACCAGGCCTTCCAGCACCCACGCCAGGTAACCGGGGTGAATCCGATACATCGTGGAACACGGGCAGATCACCGGGTCCAGGCAGAATATGGTGTGCTGCGGATACTGCGCGGCCAATCGGTTGACCATATTGATCTCCGTGCCGATGGCAAAAGTGCTGCCCGCCGGAGCTGCCGTAATGGCCTTCAATATGTAATCCGTAGATCCCGCTTCATCCGCCGCATCCACCACAGGCATGGGGCATTCCGGGTGCACGATCACCCGCACACCGGGGAATTCCGCTCTGGCCTTCTCGATCTGGCCAACGTTGAAACGTTTGTGCACGGAACAGAAGCCGTGCCACAGAATCACCCGGGCGTCCCGGAGGGTCCGCTCGTCGGTGCCTCCCCAGGCTTGGCGCGGGTTCCACATGGGCATCTGGTCCAGCGGTACTCCCATAGCCTTGGCTGTGTTCCGCCCCAGGTGCTGGTCGGGAAAGAACAACACGCGCTGGCCTCGTTCGAAGGCCCAGTCCAGCACGGTAGCCGCGTTCGACGACGTACAGACAATTCCGCCGTGCTCGCCGCAGAAGGCCTTCAAAGCGGCCGAGGAATTCATATAAGTCACCGGAATTACCGGAACCCGGCCTTGGGCATCAGGCTCGGTCCCGTACAGTTCCGCCAGCTGCTCCCAGCATGCGGAAACGGACTCGATATCCGCCATATCTGCCATTGAGCACCCGGCAGCGAGGTTGGGCAGGATCACCGATTGTCCGGGGCCGGAGAGCATATCCGCCGTTTCAGCCATGAAGTGCACGCCGCAGAAGACTATGGCTTCCGCGGCTGGTTTTGCCTTGGCCGCGTTCGCCAGCTGGAATGAGTCTCCGACAAAGTCCGCAAATTTGATCACCTCATCGCGTTGGTAAAAGTGCCCCAGAATCACTACCCGGTCCCCCAACGCCGCCTTGGCGGCCAGAATACGGTCCTCCAGCCCCCCGTCATCGGCATCTTTGTATTCCTGCGGCAGCTGGCCCTGCCGCGGAGTGGAAACGGGCGCAACATCCGAGGACGACGCGCCGGGTCCATAGCCGGGTGTCCCGGCCAGTGCTTCGGCCAGATCGAATTCCCACGGTGCCGACGCCAGATCGGGGCCGCAGGTTCCGGCGGAGACCGCAGGAATGCCCGCGGCGTCCAGCACCGGGGAGGTCGCATCTCGGTGCGCGATCAGTGAAATGGCGGTCTTGACTGATGCCATCGGGTCTTCCTTAGTCTCAGGGGGTTGAAGGTCTCTGTTGCTGATGGAGGCTGTTGCTGATGGAGGCTGTTGCTGATGGAGGCTGTTGCTGATGGAGGCTGTTGCTGATGAATATGCGCGCTGATGCACATTTGAACGGTCTCAGCTGCTTGGCGGCCCGGTCCCGGGTACTACCGCTTCGTCGTCGTCGAAATTCCCGAAATTGTCCCTCGCAACACCGGTGTATCGGTAGAGCCGCGGTGGGCGGTGTTTCCCGCCCTGCAGGTACTCGCCGGTGGCTTCAATCTGCCGATCCGCAGTTAGTTGTCGGCGGAAGTTGGCTGGATCCAAGGTGCGATCCAGGACTGCTTCATATACCTCGCGGACCTGGGCCAGCGTAAATTTTTCCCCGAGCAGGTGGTAGGCGATCGTGCCGTAAGTCATTTTGTTGCGTAAGCGCCACAGGGCGTAATTGACGATCTCGTTATGGTCAAAGGCCAGTTGCTCCAGCTTGTCTGCACGGAACCACTTCACATTGGCCGATTCTGCTGCCAACGCGGCCTCCGTGGGCTCGACCAGCGCCCAGTACGCAATGGAAACCACCCGCTGTCCCGGCGATCGGTGCAGACCGCCAAATGCATACAGCTGTTCCAGATACTTGGGTACCACAGCCGTGGTTTCCTGCAGATTCCGTGCGGCAGCGTCCTGCAAAGATTCCGCTTGGGTGAGTGGACCGCCGGGGAGGGCCCAATGGCCTTGGAATGGCTCTCGGATCCGCCGCACCAACGGCAACCACAGAACCGGCCGTCCGGATGAGGCGCTCGGACGCAGGGCGAAAATGACCGTGGAGATGGCCAGCGCGGGAGGCTGCTGACGGCGCTCGGTGACATTGGCTGCCTCGGAAAACATGAATCCTGTCACACCACGCTCCCTTCGCGCACTCGGTTCCTTCGTTCGTGTGGTCAGCTGCGTCTACAGAGTTATAGTCATAATGACCCGAACTAAGTTTACGACTCGGTGGCGAAAAATCAAAACCTGACGACGGCGACGGACGGGACGGCGACGGACGGGACGGCGACGGACGGGACGGCGGCCGGTCCCGCACAGGGGCAGTACCGGTGCGGGAGCGCAACGAGGTACTACCCGGGCCATTCATCCCGACACCCGTGATGGTGGAGTTAGTGCCAGGAGCCCGCGCTGCCGGCGATAGATCAGATTTGGCCTGCTGCCGCTTCGAGCAACGGCAGAGTTCTGCCCTGGAAATGCGTATTGAGCACCATAACCGAAGCCGAGCGCCGCACTGACTTGGTGGCAATCATGGCGTCCAGCACGCGCTGCAAATCCGCATTGGACCGTGCCGCCACCCGGGCCATCAGGTCGCTGCCGCCGGAGACCGTATGGATCTCAAGGATTTCCGGAATAGCTGCCAGCGCCTCGACGACGGCATCATGCCCCAGGTCCTGGTTGATCGTCAGAGAGCAAAAGGCAACGACGGGAAACCCGAAAGCTGCCGGATCCGGCTGCGGGGCCCAGACGGAGATCACTCCCGATTCCAACATCCGGTCGAGTCTGGACTGCACCGTGGCGCGGGCTACCTTCAGGACCCGGGAAGCTTCCAGGACGGAGATGCGCGGAGAGTCCGTGAAGACCCGCACAATTTTCGCATCCAGACGATCAACAGCCATCACAATTCCTTTATCGAACGCCACCAGCGGGACAGCTATCCGTCCTATCAGGCAAAGAGCTATACAACCTGCAGCCATTGTTTCACGCTGCTGCAGTCAACCCTGATTGACGCTCCCAGGTGAATGACCAGTTTGCCCGTGGCTGGAGATCGAGGTCATAACTTTCCGATGGGAAGCTGCAATCGCCGGAGGGATGCGCGGCAGGAACTGCAGAAACAGACCGGATCCGGCCGGATTTCCCGGATAAAGTCACCGATAACGCCGTCTTGGGTCAGCGACGCGCGTGCAGCGCAGGGAGAGGTCTGCCGCGCTGTGTTGATCAGTAAACAATTTGTTACCCATTCTGCATCTCTGAGCGCATTAAGTGCACAGGTTGATGGAAATCTTTCGCCGGATTGCGCATGGGGCTGCCGGTGATTAGGGTCACAGGTGGACGGCGTGCTCAAAGACGCGCACGCCACCATTATCTGCTGACCTGAAAGACCCTTAATGACTGCACACTCCGTTCCACACTCCGACGGCGAAACGGGTGCCGGCGAAACCGGCCCGTCCGGCAAAGAGCCGACCGGCAAAGAGCTGCGAGCGCTATACCAGCTCATGGTTGCCGTGCGCCACCTGGACACCTCGGCCGTCGCCTGGCAGCGGCAGGGCCTGATTCCCGGGTATGCCCCCGAGCTGGGACAGGAGGCGGCCCAGGTTGGCAGCGGATACGCCGTCGACCTGAGCCGCGACTTTGTCTTTCCGACCTACCGCGAAATGGGCGTGGCCCGTGCGATGGGCGTGGACATGGTCGGCTATATGTCCACCCACAAGGCGAGCTGGCACGGCGGGCTTTACGATCCGGTGAAGTCCCGGCTGGCTCCCATCCAGGCCGTCGTGGCCGGGTCGGTCCTGCACGCGGTCGGTTGGGCGCACGGGCAGAAGCTTTCCGGACTCCCGGCGGAAAAGCAGGGGGTCGCCGTAAGTTACTTCGGCGACGGCGCCAGCTCGCAGGGGGACGTGCATGAGGCGATGAACTTTGCCGCCGTGATGAAGGCACCGGTGGTGTTCTTCACGCAGAACAACGGCTGGGCCATCTCCGTGCCGACCGAACGGCAGGTGGCCGGTGGCTCCGTTGCTGCCCGGGCCGCAGGTTACGGCATCCCGGCACTGCAGATCGACGGGAACGACGTAGTTGCCGTTGTCCGTGCCATGCGAACAGCCCTGGCGCACTGCCGCGCCGGGTACGGTCCGATGGTGATCGAAGCGATGACCTACCGGCGCGGACCGCATTCCACCAGTGATGATCCGGGCCGCTACCGCACGCTGGATTCGGAAAGCGCTGATGCGGGCACCGATCCGATTCTTATGCTGCGCGACCGGCTTCTGGCCGAGGGCCTGGCAGATGAGGCGTTCTTCGCCGCCGCCCTCGAATCCGCCAAGGTTGAAGAGGAGCAGGTCCGTGCCGGCGTTGGAGCACTGGCTGCCCGGCCGGGCAGCGAAATGTTTGATTTTGTTTTCCAGGAATCCACTCCGGCCCTGACCGGACAGGCACGGCGCTGGCGCGAGGAGTCCGAACATGTCTAATTCACCGATAGATCAGATGGACGTCCATTCCAGCGATCTCGAAGCCGCACAGCACAACGTAGACGCGGCGGGCGATGGGGCCGGGGCAGAGGGAATCAATCAATCGCCTGAAATTGCAGCACAGCCTGGTCACCGGACGGAAATTATGTCCATGCAGCAGGCGCTGAACCTGGCCCTGCGCGAGATCCTCGGCAGTGATCCCAAGGCGCTGGTACTGGGCGAGGACGTCGGCGTGCTCGGTGGAGTCTTCCGGATCACCGACGGTCTGCAAAACGAGTTCGGCGCCGAGCGGGTCTTCGACACCCCGCTGGCAGAATCCGGCATCCTCGGTATGAGCGTAGGCCTGGCCATGGCAGGCCTGCATCCCATCCCCGAGGTTCAGTTCGACGGCTTCTCCTACCCTGCCGTGAACCAGATTGTCTGCCAGCTGGCCCGCATGAACTACCGCAGCCGGGGCACTTTGCCCATGCCGGTGACCTTGCGGGTGCCCAGTTTCGGTGGCATCCGGGCACCCGAACTGCACGGTGAAAGCCTGGAATCGCTCTTTGCGCACGTTCCGGGGCTGAAGGTCGTTTCACCGTCATCACCGCACGAGGCCTATCATCTGCTCAAATATGCCGCGTCCCGGCCGGATCCGGTCGTGTTCATGGAGCCGAAGTCGCGCTACTGGCAAAAGGGCGAAGTCGTGTTCGACGACGGCATTTCCGGATCCAACGGCGGGTCCCGATCCCACGGCGGTGCGTCCGCATCCACAGCGGTAAGCTCCGGAGCCACCGTTGCGTCCGCCAATCTGGGTTCCAAGGTCGTCCGCACGGGCAAGCACCTGACCCTCATCGCGTGGGGCGCCATGGTGTCCCGGTGTCTGCAGGTGGCCGAGCTTGCCGCCGAAGACGGCATCGACATCGAGGTGTTGGACCTGCGCTGGCTCAAACCGATCGATGCCGAGGGGCTGGCCGCCTCGGTCGGCAAAACCCGGCGCGCCGTCGTCGTCCATGAAGGACCGCTGACGGCCGGACTCGGCGCCGAGGTGGCCGCTCTGGCTACCGAACACTGCTTCGGCTCGCTTAAGGCTCCGGTGGAACGCGTCACGGGATTCGACGTGCCGTACCCTTCCGGCGATCTGGAAGACGAATACATCCCCAACATTGACCGGATTCTGTTCGGCATACAACGCGTATTGGAGTACCGCCGTGGCTGAAATTTCCTTTCCCCTACCGGACCTCGGCGAGGGACTGATCGAGGCCACCGTGCTGGAATGGCTGGTAGCACCCGGAGACCAGGTGGAGCGCAATCAGCCGATGGTCGAGGTGGAAACCACCAAGTCCGCGGTAGAACTGCCCTCGCCGCAGGCCGGTAAGGTGGTCCGGATCCATGGCGAGCCAGGCGGTACCATCGCCGTCGGCGAGCCGCTGATCGTCTTTGAGGTTCCGGACAATACAGCCGGGATCGTGGGCACCGTGCCTGCTGAAGAGGCCCCGCGGCGCCGGGTCCGGCTCAGTGCTCTGCCGGAGGATGACTAGGCACGACGACGACGCGGGCACGATGACGACGCGGACATGACAGTGACTGCGGGCCCGATGATCAAAGCTGCGCAGTGTTAGGCCTCGCGCGGGCGCATGGACGAACCTGCGCAGCCGGAGCGGCCAAGTCTGCGCAGCTTTGTCGCGACGGCATCCGCAAATCGCGGTCAGGCTCACAGCCGCAGTTTAAGCACTGCCGCTGCTCAATCGGCGCCCGCAGCCCGGCGGGAATGATGAAATACTTGTAGCTGGGACTAATCTCCACCTTTCTGCACCAAAAACACAGGAGCCACGCGAATGGAAACCCACGGAAAGCACTCCGCGTCGCGGCCCGCCCACACCGTCGAGGGCACGGATCCCCAGCTGCATGTCGGAACGTATGAGCCGGCAGTGGATGCCGGGCTTCGTCCGGTCCTGCTGCTGCACGGATTCGCTTCCTCCGCGAAGCTGAACTGGTCCGACACCGGCTGGCTCAGCGCCCTGAATAGCGCGGGCCGCCGGGTCATCACGGTGGATCTGCCCGGCCATGGCGGCAGCGCCGCACCTGACGACCTTGATTCCTACACCCCCAGCAGGATCCGGGCGGACATTCTCCAGCTGGTCACAGATCTGGGCGCACGGCCGCTGCATGCCGGCGATGCCGCCAGTGGATTGGACATCATCGGATACTCGCTGGGGTCCCGGTTGGCATGGGAATTCGGCGCCACACAGGGTGAGCTGGTCCACCGCATCGTGCTTGGGGGCGCGGGTGGACTGGACCCGCTGGCCGCTTTTGATCTTCCAGCGGCCCAGCAGTATCTGGCGGACGGGACTGCGATCGCGGACGATTCCACTGCGGCCCTATTACAAATGGCGCAACTGCTGCCGTCTAATAACCTTTTCTCCATGCTGTCCCTGATCGAAGCTGCCAAGCTGGAACCGTTCGATCCGGCAGAGGCCGTTCCGCGGATGCCCATGCTGCTCATCGCCGGGGACAAGGATGAACGAGCCGCAACAATGGGAGATCTGGCAGCCCTGAGCCCGGCTACGGAGCAACTGCTGCTGCCGGGGCGCAACCATACGAACGCCGTAACCTCGCGGGCGTTCAAGCATGCCGCCATCGAATTCCTCGCCCAATAGCGTAACTTCGCTCGGCACGCACCCTACGGACCGGCAGCATGTGCGCTCCGGGCCGCGATCTGCCCTTCACTTCAGCCGCTTGGCGTTTGTCCTCTGCCGTGCGGTGGCCCCGCATTTGTACTGCCCGCCGTGCGGCAGCGCCTGCAAGCTGCCGCCGTCGTGCTGCCGCGCTGGATGCAATGACCCCGGTACCGTCAGGAAAATTGTCCCAGAACTTTTGCCGCCGCGCTCAGCGGCCCAGCCGCCGTGGTGGCGTGTACCGAGAGGCGGATGCGATCGTTGCCGTGGAGGGTGGTGCTCAGACCGGCTGCGGCAAGTGCTGCGTGTGCCTGCGCTGCCCTGCCCTCTGGTATCTGCGCGGCAACGATGCCTGCGCGGCGGGTTGGCTCGCGCGCCGAGACAACCTTTACTCCAGCGGTATCGAGGCGATCGATGAGAAGGTCAACGCCGGCTGCCACCTTCGCTTCAATGGCCCGGACCGTGACACTGCCAACGAGGTCCAGTGCGGAGGCAAACGCGCCCACGGCGAAGGGGGAAAGGCTGGAGATGGAAAAGCGCAGCGCGTCGGCACGGGGTTCGTGCACGACCCCGTCGAAATTCATCGGTTCAGCCACACCGGTCCATCCGCTCAGGACGGGACGGATACGCTCAAGCCCCGCCTGTGAAAATGCCATCGCCCCGGCGCCCCAGCCGCCGCGCAGCCATTTCTGCGCGCCAACAACGAGTGCGTCCGCGGGCGACCAATCGAGATCGACGACGCCGAAGGCCTGAATACCGTCAACAATCAACAGCCGGTCGGGCCCGATGACGTTACGAATCCCCTGCAGGTCGGCGCGAAACCCGGTCCGGAAGTCGACTGCACTGACCGTGACTGCCACCGTGCCGGGAGTCAGTGCCGCTTCCACCACGTCGGGTGTCACCGGCTCGCCTGGTCCGGCCATGAATTGCACCGCTGCCCGGCCAATATCCCGGCCCCGCAGCCAAGGGTACAAGTTCGCGGGGAACTCGCCTGCGCTAACAAGAACGGAGCCACCGCAGATGCCGAACGCCAGCTGAAACAGCCCCCCAGAGGTGTGCGGGACGAGCGTAACCCGCTCCAGCGGGAAGCCGCTGAGCCGGGCGAAAGCCTGGCGGGCTCTGACGTCGTCACCATGCAGTAGTTCGTTGGCACCGACCGCTCCCGCTGCTGCCGTTGCCAAAAGCTGTGTGGACCTGGCGACAACGTCTCGAGAGGGAGGCCCATAGCTGGCGAAGTTGAGGTATCCCGGTTCTTCACTGAACGCGTGAAGGTAGGAGGTCGGCAGCTCCAACGCTCCGGTGGAGGCTCCAGTGGTTGTGCGTTGCATGAAACGGATTCCTTTGGATCATTTGCCCCACGGGTCGGGGGCGGGTGCACACGGATGTCAAAACGTTACCGCAGTTACTGCCTGTCCGCCCGGCCACAGTCCGTGCGCATGCCGGACACGGTCAGGGGTTGATCGGCCGCCGCGATCGAACGTCGTGTATCGCTACCAGCAGGGCCGCACCAATGACGACGGCGATCAGCGCAAAGCCGGCAGTGATGCCCTGCGCCCAATCGGAGGCGCCCAGCACAGTGAAGGCAACTGCCGTGACAATGGCGATTCCCACCGATGTTCCAACTCGCTGTGCGGTCTGCATAATGCCGCCGGCGCTGCCTGCATACTGCAGCGGAACCTCTGCCAGCGTCAGGGTCTGGTTCGGGCTGACGACGGCGCCTTGTCCCGCTCCGACCAGAGCCAAGGTGGCCAGCAACCACCACTCGCTCACCAGGGCCTGCTCACGCAGTTCGATCACCAGCACGCTCAGCCCAAGCCCCACGAGGACGCTGACCATGCCCACTGCGACGAGCTTCCTGCCGTAGCGGAAGACACGCCGCCCCGCCAGGTTGGCAGTCACTGCCGAGAGCACTGCGTTGGGCAATCCCACCGTGCCGCTTTCCAGCGCGCTGTGACCCAGGCCCTCCTGCATGTACTGGGCGACTAGCACCCAGACACTGGTGACCCCCAGAAAGTACAGACCGATCAGCAGTGTGCCGTCGGAAAAGCTCTGGGTCTTGAAAATTGCCAGATCCACCATGGGGCTACGGCCGCTTGACTTGTACCTGCGTTCCCACAGCAACCACAGCACCCCAAGGAGCAACCCCACGGGCAGCAGCGCCCAGAGCCAGGCGGAGACGCCGGCCCGCGCCTCAACGAAGGGCAGCAGCAAAGCAAGTACGGCCAGGCCCAGCAGAGCGGCCGCTACCGGATCGAGCTGACGCGGTTGAGCCGCCGCGTCCGAGCCGTTTCCGCCATTCCCCTGGGCCGCTGCCGTCCCTGAATGCCTAGGGTTCAATAGCGGTCGCGGAAACCACAGCAGCGCCAGAACCACTGCCACTATGCCGACCGGCACATTGACAAAAAACGTCCATCTCCAGCCCTGTTGGACCCCGCCGAGTTCAATCAGTGCCCCGCCCAGTACCGGACCGATCGCCACCGAAATGCCGACCATGCTGCCGAACATTCCAAAAGCCTTGCCGCGTTCGGTGCCGCGGAAATACTGCTGAATCATCCCCACGGCCTGCGGATTCAGCAAGCCTGATCCCAGCCCCTGGACGAATCGCGCAACGTTGAGCATCAGCGGATCAGCAGCGAAACCGGCGGCCACGGACGACAGCGTAAAGGTGACCACTCCCGCGATAAAGAGCGGACCGCGCCCGAAGATGTCGCCGGCCCGGCCCGATGCCACGAGCACCACGCCGAAGGTGAGCGCATAGCCGGAAAGCACCCATTGAATCTCCGACTGGCTGGCGCCCAGCCCCGTTTGAATCGAAGGCAGCGCCACATTGACTATGCTCACCCCCACCAGCGACATGAAAATGGTCACCAGAAGAACTGAGAGGACGCGCCAACGCGCCGGATCCGGGACAAAGGCCGTCTCCTGCTTCCGTTCCGTCGTCACACGCCATCTATACGCTTTTTGTGTTCCGGCGACAAACCCGTCTCAGCGTGTGAACCCGCGATCTGTCGTCGTGATGCGCACAAATTGTTTGGTTCCCGGACGCGATCCTCGTGAGAGCTGGAGTTGCTGCAGGAGGCGCCCCATGACGATCATTGCGCACCGTGAGCTGCGAAACAACAGCAGCAAGATCCTGGAACGGGTCAAAAAACGGCGGAAATCCTGGCCGCACTGCGCGGCCCCTGGTGAGCATCCGGCTGGATACCTCCGCAGCACTGGAGGTGATCGTTCAGGAGCAGAGCCCGCCGTACGAGTGGAACGCCTGATGGAAATGACACGCGGCTCGGAGCGCTTGGTAGCCTCGATACTGCTCTATCCCGAGGTGCATTGAAGCAATGACGACGGTCCTCGCCTCAACCGGGGCACAGTACCGCAGCTCCCTCGTTCCCGCACTGCCGCGTAGGCTGGAGCTGAAAGCGGAGAGCTTGGGGCCATCATGAAACGAAACTACAGCGACCGCGCCGAAGCCGGGCAGTGCCTTGCGGCAGCCCTGCCGCAATTCCGGAACAGCACGCAGGCTATTGCACTTGGGCTGGCGCGCGGGGGCGTTCCCGTGGCGGCAGCCGCCGGCGCCGGCCTTAATATTGCCTTCGGGGCTCTGATCGTGCGCAAACTCGGCGTTCCGGGCCAGCCGGAAACGGCCTTCGGGGCCCTTGCCATCCACCAGGGAAACGTTGTCCGCGTGACTAATCCGTCGTTTGTCGACCGGCTGCTGCAACACGGGACCTGCTCAGAGGATATGGAAGCCGTGGAGGAACGCGAGCGAGCCGAGCTGATGCGCCGGGTTGCGGACTATGAACTTTGCGAAGCTGATCTCACCGGCAAGGCCGTCATCCTGGTCGATGACGGCCTTGCCACCGGTTACACCATGCTCGCCGCTGTGGAAGCCGTGCGCCCGAGCGGGCCGGCCGCCGTCGTCGTCGCCGTTCCGGTTGGATCGATCGGGGCGTACAGGGCGCTGCGCCCCGCCGTGGATTCCATAGTCTGCCTGCAGACTCCTGGCGATTTCCGGGCGGTCGGCAGCGCTTACCTGGATTTCGGACAAGTCAGTGACGAAGCGGTGATCCGGATTCTTAGGCGCTGATCATTAACGGCTGCCCGCTAGTGCAGCTTGCCGTTGCCTACGCCGAGCGGGACGCCTCTGGTCTCTTTCACCATGGACGCGCCGATGAATGAAATCGCACACAGGGCCATGATGTAAATGCCCACCGCGGGTGACCATTTGAAGTGCGTCATCAGGGCATCTGCGATCAGCGGCGCAAACGCGCCGCCAAGGATGGCGCCCAGAGCGTATCCAATGGAAACGCCGGAGTAGCGGACGTTGGCGGGGAACATTTCGGCGTACATGGCGGACATCGGACCGTAGGACAGTCCGAGTCCGATCGTCAGGACGAAGATTGCCAGACCGAAGATCCAGATGTTCCTGGTGTCGATCAGCAGGAACATCGGAATCATCCACACGAAGATCCACGCGTAGCCGATCTGGAAGGTCCGTACCCGCCCGATCCGGTCCGACAATGCACCGCCGTAGAGGGTGAAGATCAACCAGCCTACGGATGCCAACAGAATTGCCAGCAGCACCTGCGCGGTATCCATCTTCAGCGTTTTGGTCGCGTAGGAGGAGAAGAAGGCGATCACCATGTACCCGGCGGCATTGTTGCCGATGAAGATAACCGCGGTGAGAATGACACTGCGCTTGTGGCTGCGCATCAGGACGCCCAACGGTGCCGAGGATTCTCTCTTCCGCTGCGCCATTTCCACAAAGACCGGGCTTTCTGCCACGGCACGGCGGATCAGATAACCGACCACGATCAGCACCACCGACAGCAGGAACGGCACGCGCCAGCCCCAGGCCAGGAACGCCTCGGTACCCAGCGACGCCCGGAGAATGAAGATCACCAAAGAAGCCAGGATCAGCCCCACCGGAACACCGATCTGCGGGTAGGCCCCGAACAGTCCTCTGCGTCCCAGCGGCGCGTGCTCTACGGACATCAGGGCCGCTCCGCCCCATTCGCCGCCGGCGGAAAAGCCCTGCAGAATGCGCAGTAGAACCAGCAGGATCGGCGCCCAGATGCCGATCGCAGCATACGTCGGGAGCACACCGATCAAGGCTGTCGCCCCGCCCATCATCAGCAAAGTCAGCACCAGCATGGCCTTGCGGCCCACCCGGTCCCCCAAGTGACCGGCCACCACAGCCCCCAACGGCCGGAAGAGGAAGCTAATGCCCAAAGATGCCCACGAGGCCAGCTGTGCCCCGGTGGAGCCCAACGGGCTGAAGTACAGTTGCGCGAAAATCAGTCCCGCGGCCTGGGCATAGATGAAAAAGTCATACCACTCGATGGTGGTGCCCACCATTGTTGCAGCCACCACCTTGCGGTCGCCGCCGGACATCTTGACCCGCGGAGCCCGCCGGATGCCCTCAGTAGCCATACCGGCCATTTTTCCTCCGAAGTTTATAACGCGATTACGGAATTACTGACAGATCGTTCAGTCGGTACGAAATCTACCATGCGATTGTGATCTGTTCCACAAATCGTTCCGGCGGCATCCACCGCGGCGCTCAAATGGAGCCGCGGCGCTCAGGCGGAGCCGGGCGTGGGAAGGAGCCGCTAATCTTCGCGCTGCAGGAACCCGCGTACCCGGGCGCGGACCGGTTCGCGATCGTAGCTGTTGACGAGTGCGCCCGCCATCCGCACCGGATCCCCGAAGAAGAAGTACTCATAGAGTGCCTGGCGTCCGGAGAAGGAGGAAATACTTGCATCGTAGGCCAACTTGAATAAGCGCACCCGTTGGGGTCCGGTCAGTGTCTTGGCCTGGAGGTACAGTTCAATATCCGGCAGTGCGGAACTGTTCACATCGGCTTCCCCGGGCAGTGCCATCAACCCGCTGGCAGAGAATTTGCGGATAATCGCCGGGAAGCGCTGCGCCACCTTCGGGTACCAGTTGCGTGCGGCGTTGAGCGTCGTCCAGTTAGGCAACAGGACGCCGTCGTCCGTCATTTCGGGCTCCGCCTCCGACGCCGTCATCAGCGCCTTACCGATTTCCACTGTCTGGATCAGCTCGGCCAGGTCTTCCTGGATGTGCTGGAAGCCGTCGATGCCGATGGAGGCGGCCAGCTCGCTCGCCAACCCCAGGAAGAACTCACTCTTGGCGATGGTCCTGGTCACGACCTGATGAGTCATCAGCGCGGCGGCCCCGGTTTCGGAGTAGAAACCGTTGCACAATTCGGGGTGACCGAGCATAAAGATGCGCTCGTTGGGCACGAACACGTCCTCAAAGACGACGACGGCGTCCATCTCCTCGAAGCGGCTGGCGAGCGGTTCGTCAAAGGTACTGCCGCCATTGTAGAGCGATCCGCGGCAAAGGTACCGGACCCCGGGGGCGTCGTTGGGGAGCGCAAAGGCATAGGAGTACGGAGCGTCCTCGGGGGTATTGCGCAGCAGTGTGGAGGGGAAGACAAGCAGTTCGTCCGCAATTGGCGCAAGGGTGGCGAGCATGCGCGCGCCATTGATGATAATGCCATCATCGCGCTCCTGGGTGATGCGGGCCGAGAGCTGGCCGCCCAGCTGTTCGCTGCCGGAAACGGAGCGGTTTGCCTGCGGTGGGATCAGAGTGTGGGTCGCCAGCAGGTCGTTTTCACGGCAGTGTTCGTAATACCTGCGGATGTTCTCCCCGTACATCGGATCGGCCTGGGAGAACCACTTCTCGGCAGCGCTCAGCGCTGTCAGTGAACCGTTCATGTAGTCACCGGTCCGGCCCAGGAATCCATTGGAGTATTCGGCCCACGTCCTGATCGCGGCGCGCCGGTGCTGCAGGTCCTGAGGAGTCCGCGGAACCAGGAACGAGGCACTGACTTTGTCCCCGGTAGTGGGCGAGGTGTACGTGAGCGCCTCCTGATGGGCGGGATCGTGCTGCATATCAAGGAGCCTGGCGTAGGTCCGGGCGACATTGCGGAAAGCCGGGTGCTCAGCAATGTTCTCCGAGACCGCTTCGCCGCCGATCACCACGTGCGGGTGCATCGCGTTAAGTTTGGCCAGGTACTGCGCTCCGGTGCGGATGCCCATGGAAGGTCTCCAGTCGTCGTTGATCGGGTGCTATGGAATCTGGGGCGCTTTCATGCGCGCAAACTGCGCCGCCGGCGCCCTTCGCGCGCACCTCAGCCGGCAGAATGCGGTTTGCCGAGCCGTCAGAGGACGTCCTCCATGCCCCGTTGGCCCTGGGGAATCGTAGTGAAGGTGCTGTTGGCAAAGGCCAGGGCGTCCCCGCTGCGGTAGTTAAAGTGCGCGACTTCCCCCAGATACAACGTGTGGTCCCCGCCGGGGTAGGCCGCCCACGGCCGGCATTCGAAGTATGCCAGCACATTGGAGAGCCGGGGCGCCACCTCACCCTCGACCCAGAGCGGATCCGGTCCGGGGCGGCCGGCAAAATGCATGGCCAGCGTCCGTTGTTCGGCGCCGAGGATGTTCACTGCGAAGGGCCTGCCGGCCAGTTCATCGTGGGCCTTGGTACTGCGGGCAATGCTGACCAGTACCAGTGGCGGGTCCATGGACACCGAGGTGAAGGAATTGACTGTAATCCCGTGCCGCTTGGTCATGCCATCAAAGGTCACGATGGCCACCCCAGTGGCATAGCGGCCAAGACTGCCGCGGAAGTGATGCTCACGCGGCGCCAACGCGCTGCGTGAGCGCACAGCCGCGCCCTGGGCCTTGGCCCTGGCTTGATTCGGGGCACTTGGAGCCGAGGTTGCGGCGCTCTCATTCGGTTTGGAGATCATGGTCGAATCCTCCCACTGATCGTCTGCCGGACCTCGAACTACGGCGTTGTATGTCCGGATCGCGATGCCAATCCAGAACTCGAGAAAGTGATTTAGCCTTTTCGTTCGATACCTGAACCTATTGCTCTACTATTGAACTCTATACCGACTTAAACGACGGCACAACGTCCTGCCCGGGCCTGTTCGAAAAGAGGATTTCGCGTGCCAGATTCTCCTAGTCCGTCCCAGACCCTTTCCCGGGGGCTGCGCGCGTTGGAAATTCTTACTGACGCTCCCACCCCGCTGTCCATCGCAGAGCTTGCGGCCGGGCTGGGCGTGCACCGCTCCATTGCCTACCGCATCCTGCGCACGCTTGAGGACCATGCCTTGGTAGTGCGGGACGACGCCGGCCGGTTGCTTCCGGGAGCCGGGCTGGCCGTGCTGGCCCGCGGCGTCGCCCGTGATCTGCAAAGCGCTGCGCTGCCCGAGCTGAGCGCCCTTGCCGAGGAACTGAATATGACGGCATTCGTCGGGGTGTGGACGGGTGAAGACTGCGTCACGCTGATCACGGTTGAACCACGGCATTCCGGGGCCGCCCTGGCACAGCGTCCGGGAACGCGCCACTCCTTGGCGTTGGGCGCGCCGGGACTGGCAATAGCCTCAGCGCTGACTGCCGAGCGTTGGCATAAGCTGGCACCGGGCCAACCATACCGTCCCGCGGCTGCTGCGGCACGTAAAGCCGGCTTTGCCGTCAGCCACGATGAGGTCATCAGCGGAGTGTCGTCGGTGGCGTGCCCGATTCTGGTTCCTGGCCACCGGCCGGCAGCCCTCGCCGTCGTCTATGTCCGCGCCGACCAGCAGCCGGAAAGCATCGGCAGCCGGCTTGTTGTCAGCGCGCTGCGTATTCAGACGGCGCTGGGCTGACCTTCAGGCTGCGGCCCCAGCCGTGCGGATGACCTTCGTCGCAATAGTTCCCAGGATAAAGAGCCCGACGGCGGCACAAATAGAAACCAGAAAAGCGGCACCATAACCGGAGGTCTGCGCCAACGCTCCCGCCATCGAGGA
Source organism: Arthrobacter terrae (assembly GCF_015708085.1). Taxonomy (GTDB): domain Bacteria; phylum Actinomycetota; class Actinomycetes; order Actinomycetales; family Micrococcaceae; genus Arthrobacter_M; species Arthrobacter_M terrae. Next base: position 34,113 of record NZ_JADNYM010000031.1, read on the forward strand.
CCCGACGGCCGTCCCGGCAACAATGCCACTGGCCAGCGCCGTCATAATGGTGCCCAGCCATTGCTTGGGTGCCAGCATCCCACCGATGCTGAACATCGTGACCATGGCAGGTCCCACCGGCGTTCCCAGGACAAACAGCACCGCAATCATGACCGGCACGGAGGCCGGCAGCAGCAGGAGGGCCGCGAACGCCACCATTAGCGCGGAGACGAAAAGCCAGCGGCGCGGATGGCTGAACCTCGCTGGCCAATAGGCCATGGAGAGCGCGGCGACGGCGGAGCTCAAACCCATCACCGCATACAACAGGCCGGCCAGATCGGAGGAGCCAAAGCTGCCGCTGAAGGCGATCAGCCCGGTCTGTGTGGCACCAAAAAATGTACCCATGCAGAGCATACCCAGCACCGGAATGGCGATCCATGCCAGCCGGACCGGCTGTGCCGTCTCAGCGTTCTCCCCGGGGAAGGGCTTGCGGTGCCGGAGCACGGCCGCCTCCGTCGGGTGGACGGCAAAGAGTGAAACTAGCGTCAACGTCATGGCTGCGGCCAGTATCAGCGGGAGCCACGATGCCACCAGCGAGGCTAAAATTCCCACCAATGCCGGTCCCATGACGAAGGTCAGCTCGTCCGCGGTGCTTTCGTAGGACAGCGCGGTTTCTACGGCGTCATCGCGTTGGCCGGCGGGCAAACGAAGACTGAGCGACATCCAGCGGACCCGGGCCAGCGGTCCGACCTGCGGCGAGGTGGCTCCGCTGAGAAAAGCGGCCGTGAGTACCGAAGCGACAGCCGGTGCAGCGAAGTCACCGGCACGGTAGGTCAGGATGACGACGGCGGACAGGGCCAGCGCGTTCAGGACGGCAGCGGTGAGAAGCACACGTCGTTGGCCGAATTTGTCCGCGAGGAAACCCAGGACCGGAGCGCCGACTGCGGAGCCGACGCCGACTGCACCAGCGGCGAAACCGCCGATGGCGTAGGAGCCGCTGACTCCGGTAACCAGCGTCAAGACCCCGACTGTGAGCATCGCCAGCGGAACCCGGGCAAACAGACCCAGTGGAATAAATCCCGCCCCGGCCAGCCGCGGCAGCGCAGCGTACCTCCCGAGCGGTCCGCGTGGCTCCGGCGGGAAAATAGGCTGGGCGGATGTGGACGGGCCAGATGTGGACGGGGCAGATGTGGACGGGGCAGACGGGGACGGGGCAGACGGGGACGTGGCAGACGGGGCTGCGAGGTCTTCATCGGCTTGCCGGCGGGAAACGCCAGAAGGGGAAAGCTGTTGCGGGGGTAGAGGGGTAATCATTGCTTTTGCGGTCACCTCAAGCTAGGCGCATCGTCCCTCCTCCCGATGCGCGCAACCCGGATACGTCTTCCATTATAGGCGCGTCATTGACCTGCGGTCTCGGTCACGGACAGCGTCGACCCTGTCCGCCCCTTGTGCACATGAAGTTGGCTGGGAATGCGCAGTTTCATTTCCGCCACATGGCTGACCAGCCCAACGACGCGTCCACCGGAACGCAGCCCCTCGAGCGCATCCATGACCTGTTCCAGCGACTGCTCATCCAGTGAACCGAACCCTTCATCAACGAACAACGTCTCAATATCCACGCCACCGGCCTCCTGCTGCACCACGTCCGCCAGCCCGAGCGCCAAGGCAAGCGATGCCATGAAAGACTCCCCACCGGAGAGCGTGGCAGTATCCCGGCGCTGGCCCGTCCATTCGTCAACTGCCTGCAGGCCAAGGCCGGATTTTTGGTTTCCCCCCGCCAGTGCGTCACTGTAGCTGAGCGTGTAACGGCCATCGCTCATAGTCAGCAGACGTTCCGAAGCCGCGACTGCAACTTGTTCCAACCGCGCGGCCAGGACGAAACTGTTAAGCGGCATCTTGTAGGCGTTCTCTCCCAGGCCCCGGACAGCATCCGCGATTCCGGCTACCCGGATGGCATGATCACGCAAGGGCCGGACGGAGGCATCCAGAGCCGCGTGTTTCTGCGCTGCAGTTCGGACTGCAGCCAGCGCCGTTGCTGCCAGCTCACGCCGAAGCGCCGCCTCGTGCACGGCATCGGTGGCCGCTCGGGCGTCGACGCCCAGCTGTTCCAGCCGCTCATCGTCCGGAATAGTTAATCCCCGTTCCGCTTCGGCTGCAGCCGCTTGAATATCCGCGGCGGCAAAAGACGCCGCACACCGGACCAAGTCCTCGTCGTGTCCGCGGATCAGTTCCCGGAGCACCGTAGCGTCGGCGGACGTCAGCAAGGCGACCCGGACGGAGGGCACATCCATGAAACGGGTTGTCGGCAGGGCAAGTTCCAGCGCCTCGCGTGCATCCGCTGCAGCTTTAGCGGCCGTGTTTCGCGCCTGAACAGCTGTAACTGCCCGGCTCAGCAGCAGGGCCGCGCGTCGAAGTTCGGTCAGCCTGTCCGCCAGAGAGGCAAACCCACCGCGTGAGGCAGCCAATCTGGAGTCCAGCCGTTGCACATTCTCCGCACCGGCGGTCTTCGACGCCACCAATCCCGCTGCCTTCTCCCGCGCCGAGGCGGCGAGCACGTCCTCCTCCTTGATCCGAACGCCCAGCAGCTCCAGCTCTTGCTCGTGGCGCAGCAAAACCGCGGCCGCAGCTGCTGCCTCGGCCAGGGCCCCACGGGCAGCCGCGACCTTCTCCTCTGTTTCTGCCACATCCAATGTCCCGCCCTTGGCGGCCAGGACGGCTGCTTCCTGGCGGGCTTGAGCAAGTTTCCGGGCAGCAGTAACGGCTGCTGTCTCCGCTCGATCACTTCCCGCCTTGGCCAGCTTTTCCTCTTCTACCCTCTGCTGCCCTGTTGCAGAAAGTTCAGAGGGATGTGGGTGCTCCGCACTGCCGCAGACCAAACACGGTTGCCCGGCTTCAAGCTTGGCCGCGAGTTCACCGGCCGCCAGCTCGAGCCGGCGGTCGCGTTGTTCCAACCAGTGTTCCTTCGCCTGCAGGAAAACCAGCTGCGCCTTCTGATACTCCTGCTCGCAGGCGGTCGCCAGGGCTGCGGCGCCCTGATGCGCACGGATAGTGGCCAGTACTTCCGTTCCGCTGTCAACGGCACGCTGGTGCTCCGCTGCAGCCCGCGCAGATTCGAGCAGATTCGCCAAACCCTCACGCAGTTGGTTGTGCCGCACCGAGGCCCCGGCAGAAATCCGGGCGTGCTCCGCGGCGGCGGCGGTCGCCTCGTGGGCTCCGGCTTCGGCGGCCAACAGCTCGGCCTGTTGCGCTACCAGTCGCTCCTCGTCCGGCAGCGATTCTTCGACGACGATGATTTGCCGTTCCAGCCGCTTTTGCGCAGCCGCCAACGCGGATCCGTCCGGCCCGGATCCGTCCGCGCCAGCTCCGTCCGGCCCGGATCCGTCCGCGTCAGCTCCGTCCGTAACGGATCCGCTCAAGGCAATGGGACCCGGCACTACGTCCAGCCCCGCGAGTGCGCAGGCCGATGCATCCGCTTCGAGCTGCGCCAATTCCCGGCCAGCGGATTCGTCCGCGTCGCCCAGCAATGATGCCGCCCGATCCATCGCCGCCAGCTGGCCGGCCAGGACCTCGGCCTCGCGATGCGCCAATACCTTGCCCTGCCACAGTGCGTAGTCCGGGGCTGCCGCAGCCAATCTGGTGCGCTCCGTTTCTGCCTGCCGGAGCCTGCCGTGCCTGTCCCGTAGCCGGTCCGCCTGCAGCAGCGCGTCCGCGGCAGCCTGCTCGTCGCTTCGGCTTATTAACGCTGCGGATTCTGCCGCAGCGTGTGCTGTACCTATCATTTCCAGCAACCGGGCAAAAAGAAGTCCGCCCGCAGCCTCTCCCACCACCGCGTGTCCGCCAGCGCCACTGGCGCCGCTGGCGGACAGTTCCCGACTGTCAGCGGAGCCCCCGGTCAGGTCGATTATTCCTGCTGCCTGACTTTGGGCCAGCGCCTCCAGCCGCAGGAGCTCCTGCTCCTTTTCCGTCAAGGCAGACTTCGCTGTCGCCGCATCAGCGGCGAGTTGACGTTCGACCCTTTTGTACAGCTGCGTACCGAACAACTTCTGCAGCAGTTCCTGCCGCTCCTCGGCTTTGGAACGCAGGAAGGCCGCAAAATCCCCCTGCGCCAGCAGGACGACCTTGGTGAACTGATCCTTATCCATTCCGAGCAGTGCCACAATCTCTGCCCCGGCTTCATCGTTCCGGGTGGACTTCTCCACCCACTCGCCGTTCTCCCGCTCCCGTAGCTGCGTCTTGGCCTGCTGCAGCGTGGTTCCCTTCCCCCGTTTTGCGGGGCGTTCCCAGGCGGGACTGCGGAGCACTTCCAGCCGCCGGCCGCGGGCGCTGAACTCACACACTACCTGGGGTTCGGTGCCCTGATCCGCGTGGTCGCTGCGCAGGCGCTTGCCGCTTTGTCTGCTTCCCGGAACGGAACCATACAAGGCGTAACAGATGGCATCAAGGATACTGGTTTTCCCCGCACCGGTGGCGCCGTTGAGCAGGAACAATCCCTGCTCCCCGAGGGCGTCGAAATCGATGGCCTGCCGACCGGCAAAAGGACCGAAGGCCTGGATTTCCAGCTTGTGGATTCTCATTTTTCCGACTCCTGCATGCGCACGGTTTCGAGAACCTCGGCGAGTATTGCTTCGTCCTCCACGGATGTACCGCGGCCGCGCACGTGCTCCAGAAAGCCGGAGCAGAGCTGGAGTTCACTTCCGGCTGCGGCCACCCTGTCGCTGTAGCTGATGATGTCTTTGGAACGGGCGTCCGCCGGTTCGAAGGCCAGCACCAGGGTGTCAGGAAAACGAACGCGCAGCCGCTCCATCGCCTGGGCCGGGCGTTCATTGTCCGTCAAGGTGATTTGGCAGTAGGCGGATTCCGCCGGCGCATGCTCCGCGGCGCCGAGAAGTTCCTCCAGCGTGCCGCGCAGGATCGCGAGCTCCTTCTGCGCGGTCCACTGGACGGGTTTGACGATTTCCAGCCCGTCGGGACCAATCTCCAGCAGCCAGCCGCCCTTGTCGTGCCGTGCCTCAGAGAAGGAATACGCCAGCGGCGACCCGGAATACCGCACGGTCTCGCTGAGCATTTGCCGGCCGTGCAGATGACCCAGCGCGGTATAGGCGAATCCGTCAAAGAGGTCCAGCGGGACGGCTCCCACTCCGCCGATACTAAGTTCGCGTTCACTATCCGAGCTGATTCCGCCGCTGGCAAACGTGTGCGCCAGTACCACCGCATGCGTTGGCAGGCTCTGAGTTGCCAGGTGGTCCCGAACGCGGTTCAGCGCTGCCTCGGTGACGGAAAAGTGCGAGGGCTGGTCCACTCCAAGGGTCTCGGCGACCATGCGCGGCTCCAGGAACGGCAGGCCGTAAATGGCCAGCTGCGTTTTTTCTCCGGTAGCCGATACTCCCAGTGGCAACATCACCGGATTTTCCAGATCCGCCAAACGGGTACGCAGATGAACGCCGCCGCGCTCCAGGACCCTACCGGCAAAACCAAGTCGAGTTGCAGAGTCATGGTTGCCGCTGGTGAGCACCACGGACACTCCCTCGGCCGTCAGCCGTGCCAGCGCGTCGTCGAGCAGGTTTACCACATCCACGCCCGGGAGCGCACGATCATACACATCCCCGGCCAGCAGCACTATGTCCACCATGTCCTCGCGGACGGTTTCCAAGAGCTGGTCCACAAAATCACGCTGTGCAGCCAGCATGCCGACGCCGTGGAAGGACCTGCCCAGGTGCCAGTCAGAGGTATGAAGTAAACGCATGCTCCTACGCTAACGGCTGCCAGTGACACTATGGTCACCGGCAGCCGTTTGGAGTGTCGGAGCAGGTCCGGCAGGAAATTCTTTACCCAGTTCTGACTACTTAACTGCGCCCTTATCGTCGAAGAAATCCTGGGCATCCGTCGTCGGCTCAGCTGCCCCGGCTGCAGGCTCGACGACGGCGGACCGGTGAGCGGCGCCGTCGGCCCGTGTGGCTGCTACCGGTCCCGGAAGTCCGGCCTCGGTCACGGCCGGATCCGTCTCGAGCACAACGTCCTTGCTCTGCACATGGCCCCCTCCGTTGCCGGGAGTGCCATCGATGTCCTCGTAATCAAGGTCCTCGTCCTCATCGCCGGCAAAAGCGTCATCACCGTCAAAAGCGTCATCACCGGCAACGCCTGCAGCACCGGCGCGGACGGCCGAACCCGTACTGAAGGCCCGGAACAGCAGACCCGCAACGGCCGCACCAAGGAGCGGAGCAACCCAGAACAGCCACAGCTGCTGCGCGGCCCAGCCATCGGCGAAAATCGCCGCGGCAGTGGAGCGGGCCGGATTAATCGACGCGTTGGTGATCGGCAGCGCAACCGTGATAACGGCGGCGTAAGCGAGCCCGATGCCGATCGGAGCCAGCGTGCGGTTGGCGCGGGCCTGAGTTGCACCCAGAAAAACCGCGACAAAAATGGCCGTGCCGACAACTTCAATCAGCAACGCTCCCGCGAGCGGCACGGTCGACGGTGAATGCGAGTCAAAGCCGTTGGCCAGGCTGTTGAACAGTGTGTGTGTGGTCAGCTTGCCACCGCTGCCCGAAACTGCGGGCAGAACATTCAGCACAGCGAAAAGCACCAGTGTCGCGACAATCGCGCCGATCACCTGCGCCACCACGTACCAAAGCGTCTGCAGCCATTTGATCTTGCCCGCGAGCGCGGCGGCAAAGGAAACGGCCGGGTTAAAATGGCCGCCCGAAATGTGGCCGAAGGCGACAAGTCCGGCAATCAGCGCCAGCCCGAAACCGATGCCGACCGGCACGCCCGCCGAGCTGCCGGAACCGTTGAACAAGGCAATGCCCAATCCGCCAAAGACCAGCAGGAAGGAACCGAGCGCTTCCGCGCAAAGCCGTCCCGCGAGCCCGGATTCCGGTACCCGGACAACGGCGGCCCGGGTTCCCGGGACCGCCCGGCCCGTAACAGTTTTCGGTGAAGTCATAAGTCAGTGATCCTTTGAAGTCGTAAGGTTCGAAGTTCTCCAAGCTACTCTACCGAGTTGACAGAAAGCTGGACGTCCTCAGACCAGGAAGATGGCCGCTGCGGCAGCCACGGCCAGGGCGACGACGGAAGCAGCGGCCGCGCGCAGCACGGCTGCTCCGGGACCGCCGGGACCGCCCGGACCGCCCGGCACGCCGGGACCGCGCCCGTGCAAAACCCGAAGCCGCACCAGCGCACAGATGATCAGGACCGCCGTCGTGCCAGCGGCTGTCGTGGCGCACAGTCCCAGGCCCAGCGATTGGGCCGACAGCCCCGAAGTACCCGATTCGCTGTCCGCCCCCAGGGAGACCAGCCAGCCACGCCAGATGAAAACATCAGCCACCAGCATGGACAAAACCGTCCGTCGCCAGGCCAAGGAGGTCCGCTCCGGCTGAAGGCCAGGATCACGCGGCGCCGCCGGCCCGGCTGCGTCTGGCTGCCCCGTCATGGCCGGATCAGGATCAGCACCGCGAAAACCAGTGCCGCCAGCGAAACCCCCAGCGTCATGGCCAGCAGCATCCACGAATGCGCCAGCTCCTGCCCGTTGCGCATGGCTTGCTCCTGATGCCCCCAGCGACGGTAGCTCACCACTGCCAGCACGGCTCCGATCGCCGCAAGCACCACGCACAACACCACGCGAATGGCCCCGGGGGCAAACTCCGGGGCCAACTGATCAATAGCGACGGAGCCGGCCAGCAGCGCCAGCGAGGTGCGGATCCACGCGAGAAAAGTCCGTTCGTTTGCCAACGAAAACCTGTAGTCCGGGGTCGTGCCGGTCCGGCGCCAGGCGGGCTCGCGCATAGTTCTCCATCATTTGCAGGGTCGGGTGCTGTCCCGAGTTTACTGCGTCGCTCTGCTGGCACGGTTCCCGGCCAGCGTGCAGCACCCCCGATCGGCAGCCGGCGCAGAACGCGGTAAATTGGAGACATGGAGCCCTCCCCCGCAGCCACACTTGCCGCACCTGTCAGTTTCGCCTCGCGGGTGCAGGGTGCGCTGATGGGAGGTGCTTTGGGGGACAGCTTCGGCTATCTGGTGGAGGCCGACGACGTTGCCGCCATCCGCGCCCGTTTCGGCAGTGCCGGGCTGCTGGACCTCTCGCAGGCTCCGGGGCCGGTGCATTTTTCCGCCGCCACACAACTGGGTCTGTACACCGTCGATGCCCTGGTCGAGGCGCTGGAATGGGCCAACGACGGCACCGCAGCCGACGAGACAGCCATCCTCTGGCTGGCATATCTGCGCTGGCTGTCCACACAAGGGGTCACCCCTTCAGCTAATGCCCCCTCGCCACAGCCACGCTGGATCGATGCACAGGAAGCACTGCGTCACCGTCGTGGGGCGGACACCGCATGTTTGAGCGGGCTGGCCAGTGGAGAAATGGGTACCCGGGGACGTCCCGTCAACCCGGGTGCCAAAGGGAGCGGATCGCTCTGTCGATCCGCGCCGTTCGGCCTGGTACCGCATATACCGGCCGAAGCCGTCTACACGCTCAGTTCCAACGGCGCAGCCCTGACACACGGCCATGCACTCGCGCTCCAGCCGACCGCCGCGTTCAGCTGGTTGATTCATCAACTCGCAGTCGAAGCCCTCCCGCTGCGCGCCGCTGCCGTCTCCATGCGGAAGCGGGCAGGCGCGGAGACTGCAGCAAGTGCGGATCTGCTGGACGGCCTCGATGTCGCGCTGGAACTGTCGACGGCGGCAGCCCGGGAGCCGGCGGAGCTCAGCTCCGCTTTGGGTACAGGAGCGGACGCCGGCGAGGCTTTGGCGATCGCCCTGTATGCGGTATTGGTCACCGAAGCCGCTGCGTCCTCGCCCGTTGAACATTTCCTCACCGCGATCCGGATCGCCGCTAACCTTGATGGCGCCAGTAGTTCCACGGCTTCGGTCGCCGGAAATATCCTCGGCGCCTTATACGGCGAGGACTGCCTGCCCCAAGCCTGGCTGTCCTTGTCCGAAACGCCCGGCCTGATCCGTTCGATGGGCCAGCAGCTGCTGAAAGTCACCGGCTCCGAGGACTGACCCGCGGCTTCCCTGCCGTCCGCCCCGGACTTTTCGTCAGTCGGAAAAGGCCACATGCTCATCCGGTGGCCGGCCTTCGCCGGGTGAATTTGGGCCGGTGCAACAGCCAACGTACCCGTCAACAGTGCCACCAATTTTGACGGCCTTGCCGGTGCCGAAGAACTCCGCATAGTCGGGCATCTGCACACAGAGCCATCCACTGTTCGAATCGGCAATGACCGTGGCCTCGAACGTGACATCGATATCGTGGCCGATTTGGTTTGGGTTTGTCATGCTGGCTCCTTGATCGTTGCAGCATGGAAGGCCGCGGCTCCCGGTCCGGTGAGTTCGTTTGCGGCCACGGGGCGCCCGGAGGCCGCAAGCAACAGCGTGATCGCGAGGGCATGTACCTCGGGGCCGTCACCGTGCTCGAACCCGGTATCCGTAGCCACTAGGCGCCAACCTTGGGCGATTTCCTTTCCGCCTCCGATCTTGACGCTGGTCTTGACCTGGTAGCCGAGAGCTGTCGCCACATGCTCAGGTGGATAATCACGGATGATCTTCAGCGGGCGGCGGATGTCTTCGCCGTGCACGAATGCCTCTACCAGCCTGGTGGCCAATGCTGCCGGCGGGGTGGACGTGCGCAGTCGCACCGCTTGAAACTTAGCCAAGGTTTCAAGCGGCTCTGCTGTCTTCTCTCGGGTCACCCCCACGGCATTGTCGCGATCGAAGTTGAAACCGGCAGCCAACATTCGCTGGATGAAACCGAGCCGTGTTGTCTCGGCAGAGTCGATGAGATGAGCCACCACGTCGTGGACATCCCAACGCAGACACAGTGAGTTGGCGCGCCATGCCGCGGGTTCAAGTGACGCCAAGTCATCGATCAGTGCTTGACGCTCGTCGTGGACCACTGGCCAGATCAGGGCTCCGAGTCGCTCCTTCATCTCGCTATTGAAACAGTAGTGAAGGCTCCTTGTCAAGAAGTACTATGATCATATGACAGGTAGAAGAACATACGGTTCCTACAATGACGGATGTGCTTCCGCCCATGCCCTTGACATGATTGGCGAGCGTTGGGCGCTGATCGTGGTCAGGGAGTTGTTGTTGGGGCCGAAGCGTTTCGTTGACATCCAACGCGACATTCCGGGAATCGGACCGGGTCCGCTCTCGCAACGGCTGCAGGAACTCGAGGAGACCGGAGTCGTAGAGCGGCGCTTGCTGCCGGAACCGGCACGAGTGACGGTTTACGGTCTCACTAAGTGGGGGCACGGCTTGGAAGCCGTCAATACTGCGTTGTCCCTGTGGGCCGTTCAATCACCACGCCTGCCGCTCGAGGCCGACATGGGACCGGACACCCTGGTTCTGGCGATGCGGGCCCACGCCCGCCCGCTGGCCGCCGGTTCGCCCGACCGCACGGTCGCGCTGAAACTGACGGACTCCCGCACCACCGGCCGGGAAGCGGTGGCGTATCTGGCGACGCTGACAAGCACAGGATCATGGATCGATAAGACCGCCGTTATTGATGGCGCGGACGCGGAGGTCAGCAGCACCACACGGGCGTGGAAGAACCTCATCATCGGCGGAGCAGTCCTCGATAGGGCCGAGGACATCACCAGCAGCGGCGACCGCAAAGCGGTACAAGCTCTAATCAATGCCACCAAGCTATAAACACCGACCAGTGACCTCCGATTATTGGCCTTTGTCTTCCATCGTCGCTGTAGGCGGTCACAGACGTGCCAGTTGGCGGCCGCCACAGGGCGGCGTTTCACCGTCCGGAATCAACGCGCTCGAAACCGGTTTTCGACCAGCACCGCCTGCCTGCCTGCCTGCCTGCCTGCCTGGGATTGTTGCGGTCCCTCAACGTGCCGCTGACCGTTCCCCAAACGGTAGCGTGATTCGCTCATGGCACGCCAGTTCGACCCCAGACACCGTGCAGGATGCAGGATGTTGTTGGCCGCCGCCCTTCAGCAGCGTTTCCACAACCTGATGGGAAGCGAGTTACGATGCGGCTATGTCAGATAAGTACGCTCGACGCGTCCTACGCTTATTTCCTGATTACGGACATCGGTGGCCGCTGTGGGAGAACAGTACCGCCGAGCGACCAACTAAATACACCATGGAGCCAGCAGATTTTGGGCTCTCGCAATGTCTTACCGAGCGACTACGAATCTGGTTCGACGTTTGGGATGCCGAGAACCTGTATGAGAACGGTTGGAGCTCTCCCGGAAATGAAAAGTCCTGGAGAGCAGAAGGTGCCAGTATTGTTGAGCAGCTTCGCGAAGAAGTTAAAGCCTTCGCCGATGTGGAATACGAAGAGTAAAATCCACTTCGATACATGGAACCTTGAGTGACTCACCCAAGACTCCACGAACGCGACAGGAGGGGCAGAGCGCGGATTGGTACCCCGATCTTCGCGGGCCCGGGCGGCGCCAGCGCGGTGAAGGAATGAGACGATGAACGTTTACTCATTCCAAGAAGGTGCCTTCTATTCGATGACGAAATCGATGAAACCTGTGAATGTCCTCGCGAGCGACGGTTCAATCGTCGGGATCATCACCCGCGGTAAGATACCCGGTTGCGAGATAACCGGAACGTTCCAGTTCACACCAGAAACAGGGCAGCACACGAGCATAGGCGTGCGAAAAGGAACACTTCGATCCGCCATTTCTCGACTACTCAGGCCTTCCTACGAGGTCATTCATGACGGCAAGACCGACCAGTTCGTAGAACGGTTCGGAGAGAACTTCCTCTACTTCGCCGTCAGAGGGGAGCTTCACGGGCGACAGATCAACGCTCGAGAAGACTGGGATGGATCCGTAAAGGTGACTGCTCAAGCCAAAGAGATCGGATGTTTTTGCCCAGGCGGATTTCTAGCCGATACACGAGTAGAAATTGCGGCGTCAAAGCCAGGCTCGCCTGAGTTCGGGCTCTTAGTCTTGTTGCCGCTTATGCACCGCATATACAAAGCTGAATCAGATGCTTTAACTTCACTGTTCGAGTAGCAGTTCTAGTTCCGAGCGTCTTCCGACCCCAGGCTCAGGAGAGCGTGCAGGCTACTCAGCCGCAGACAACGCGTCGTCTGCGGTAACGCGTCCGCAGACAGATCCGGATTCCGCAGGGACTTGTCCCGGATAACATTCCCCTTTCGGCGCGACGGTGGCCGGGCCGAGCGCGAGCACATCAACCGCTCCGATGCCATCCGCGCTGCCTTGGCCGCTTGGTCGCACGCGGCGGAATTATCGGCCGCTCCGCACCCAAGCACGGCATAAGCTCCGTGGACGGGATCGAGGCAGCGACCTGGCCGCTGGTATCGGTTCCCCTGGACGCTGACGACCCGCGCAGGTTCCTCCGTCTCGGCTTCGACGCCCAAGGCCGGCTACTGGAACTCGTGGTGCTGGTCCGGGACGACGGGAGCGAAGAACTCATCAATGCGATGAGATGCCGCCCGCAATATTCCGGGATGCTCGGCTAGCACTATCCCGCCCAACCCGCAGAGGATTCCCCATACGGAACAACCACCAACTCACTTCTTGCCTGCGCCGCGCCGAGCCGAGGGCGTGTGATGGGCGCTGGTCACATGAAATCCGGATTACTGACACGCAACGTCGGATCCTCCCGTTCAGCCGATCATCTGCATGAATTCGCCTTCGGAAAGGACTTCAATACTCTGTCCCCGGTCGTGCAGATCCAGTACCTTGCGGGCCTTGACCGTCAGTCTTCCATTGCGCAGATCCGACGCCACGAAGCCATCTCCGACCACCAGTACGGTGGTTTTTCGGGTAACCGCGCTGGCCGGTTGGGCGCCGAAGCCGGCTGCCCGCTCCTTGGCGGTGCTGCGGGCCAACTGCAGATTACCGGTAAAGACCACCATTTGACCGAAAAGCGGGTGATGCGGATCCGCATGCCCATTGGCGGCCGGGTTTGGGCCCTCCTCCGGCCAGCCCTGCCAGCCGGATGTCGTCGCGGGCTCACTCAACCGCTTTAGCGCGGTGCGGGTGGCTTTGGATATCTCATTTAGACCCGGCAGGTAGGCCTCAGCCCGCGGCATTTGCAGCTTCAGTACTGCAAACAGCTCGGCGATGCTGCCGGCCTCATTGCGGGCAGCGATGTCCACCATGATGCCGGCGCAGGCACGGGCATCATCAACCGCGTCATGGTGGTTCAACAGCGGCACGCCAGCGGCCTCGGCTACAAAAGGCAGGGAATACGATGGCAGCGAATAGTTCCGGCGCGAGAGCAATACGGTGCAGGCATAGTCGAAAGCCGGTCCCGGCAGTTCGGAGACCTCCAGAGCGGAGCGGATCACGCCCATGTCAAATGCGGCGTTGTGCGCCACCAAAACATCACCGCCGATGAACCCGCCAATCTCAGCGAACAGCTCACCAAACCGGGGTGAGGCTGCCACTTGGGCAGCGGTGAGCCCATGGATCTGCACATTGCGCGGTTCGAAGTGGTCGTGGCCCTGCGGCGGCCGCATCAGCCAGGACGCTTCCTCAACAATGATGCCGTCGCGGACCTTGCTCAGGCCCACGGAGCACGGCGAGCCGCGGAAGCCATTGGCCGTCTCAAAATCGATTGCAGTAAACTCCAAAGCCACCCATCAAGAGTACCCCGGGCTAAGCTGGCCGGATGGATGATCCGAGCACTGTCCCGCACTGGTATCTATTCGACTACGGAATGGTGATTTCCACGGCACCGGAGCCGGAGGACTGGGAGGCGCTGCAGGAAGCCGCCGGACTGCCGCTGGAGGACAGGAACAGCAGCTATTGGCTGCACCGGCACGGGTTCGACTCCGGCGCGTTAACTCCGCAGGACTACTGGACGCGGGTGCTCGGCAGAGAAATCACCGACGGCCTGACCTCGCGCCTGGAAGCCCTGGACGCCTGCCAGTGGTCCCATTTGAACGCCGAGACGCTCGATGTCCTCGACGACCTGCACCTGCGGGGGGCCCGGCTGGCCCTACTGTCCAACATGCCGGCCGGAATGGCCGAGCAGTACACTCGGAGCTCGCCGTGGGCCGGTTACTTTGATCAGCTGTTTTTCAGCGGCCATCTTGGCTTGGCCAAGCCAGACCCACAGCTCTTCCGCGACGTCATACAGCAGCTTGGGACGACGCCGGCCCACGTCACCTTCGTGGACGACGTTCAGGAAAACCTCGACGCCGCAACCGCGCTGGGCATACAGACGGTGCTGCATTCGCCCGGAATCAACCTAAGTGCCGAGCTGGGGCTTTGACCGTGTCCAAGACGGCCGCCGCGGAGAGACTCAGCCGAACAGGCAAACGTGCCGGCGCGGCTCGATGGCCTTCGCGCCACCGTCGAAGCGTCGAAGCACAGGGCTCCAGGAGCAAGCGCGGCTGGGCCGCATCTGCCTGAAGCGAGCCGGGCCTAAGGCTGAGGCTGAGGCTGAGGCTGAGGCTGAGGCTGATTGTGCTTTCCAGGAACGAGCCGAATCTCATACCGGCGGCTGAGTCGCACCGTCCCTGCGTACCGTAATCTTGGAACGTGACTTCTTCAGCCATCAGTTCCTTTGCCCTGCCCGCCATGTTAGGGCACGGACATGCTCCCACTGGTTTCCTGCCGCCTTGGCTTGACCCCGCAGTTATCCTGGACAACCCCGCGCTGGGGCCTTGGGTAGTGCTCCTTGCCTGCGCCATTATCTTCGCGGAGACGGGACTGCTGATCGGGTTCTTCCTGCCGGGAGATTCGTTACTGTTCACCGGCGGTCTGCTGGTGGCCACGGGAGTCATTCACTTCAACATCTGGGCCGTGCTCGCGTTGCTCATCCTATCGGCGTTCCTGGGCAATCAGGCGGGCTATCTGATTGGTCTCAAAGCCGGTCCCGCTATTTTCAACAAGCCCGATTCGCGGCTGTTCAAGCGGGAAAATGTGCAGAAGGCGCATGCATTCTTTGAAAAGCACGGCGGCAAGGCGCTGATTCTGGCCCGCTTCGTCCCTATTGTGAGGACCTTTGTGCCCGTTATTGTCGGTGTGGCGCGGATGGACCGACGGCACTTTGTTATTTTCAATGCCATTGGTGCCGTTCTCTGGGCCGGCGGTGTCACCCTGCTGGGCTACGTCCTCGGTGACCGGGTGCCGTGGGTGCAGAAAAACCTGGACCTGATCTTCATCCTTATTGTCCTGGTTTCCATCATTCCCATCATCGTGGAGTTCTCCAAGGGTTACCTAGCCAGCCGCAGGACCCGCCGGAACGCCAAGAACCCCACCGGCAGCTAACGCTTCGCCATCCCAACTAGGTAGCAGTTGCGGCATTCAAAACGCGTTTTGGCTGCCGCAACTGCTACCTACTTGGGTTCCAGGGCCGCAATGATGTGCGGAAGCAGCTTCCGGAAGGCCTGGCCGCGGTGGCTAATGGCGTTTTTATCCGCCGGGTCCAGCTCGGCGCAGCTGACGCGGAGCCCGTCCGGGACCAGGATCGGATCGTAACCAAAGCCGCCGTCTCCGCGCGGTGCACGCAGCAGCACACCGGGCAGTTCGCCGTGTTCCACATGCTCGACGGCGGCAGGAACAGAACCGCTGTCGCCGCGAACACCGCCGTCGCCACCGGTTCCGCCGCCCGGCACTGCCAGGGCTGCGGCGCAGATAAAGCGGGCAGCACGGTGCCCGCCGTCGATGTCCGCCAGCTGGGCCAGCAGCAGCGCGGTATTGGCGTCGTCGTCGCCGTGTCGTCCGGACCAGCGCGCGGAGAAAATCCCCGGCGCGCCACCCAGGACATCCACGGCCAGGCCGGAATCGTCGGCCACGGCCACCAGCCCGGTGGCAGCAGCGACGGCACGGGCTTTCAGCAGCGAATTCTCCGCAAAAGTCACGCCAGTTTCGCGCACGTCCGGCGCGCCTGCCCCCGCGGCGTCGAGGACCTGGGTGTTGACGTCGAGCCCGGGAATCTGGTCCCGCAGCAACTCGCGGAACTCACGCAGTTTGCCCTTATTATGCGTCGCCAGCACCAACCGCGGTTCCACGTCGGCCATCCTCACAGGCCTAACGTGTCGCGCTGGATCTGCGCCAGCTGCCGCGTTCCCAGCAGGGCAAGATCCAGCAATGCATCCAGTTCGTTACGGTCAAAGGGCGCACCCTCGGCTGTTCCCTGCACCTCCACGAACTTCCCCGAGCCGGTCACCACCACGTTCATGTCGGTTTCCGCCCGCACGTCCTCAACATACGGCAGGTCCAGCATCGGAACGCCATCAATGATCCCGACCGAGACGGCGGCCACCGTGTCGATCAGCGGCTGGGCGCTGCGGGCAATCAGCTTGTTCTCCCGCGCATAATGAATCGCGTCGGCCAGCGCCACATAGGCGCCGGTAATCGCCGCGGTCCGGGTGCCGCCGTCGGCCTGCAGTACATCGCAGTCCAGCACAATCGTGTTCTCGCCCAGGGCCTTGGTATCGATGATAGAGCGCAGCGAGCGGCCGATCAGCCGCGAGATCTCATGCGTGCGGCCGCCGATTTTGCCCTTAACGGATTCGCGGTCGTTGCGCGTGTTCGTGGCGCGCGGCAGCATCGCGTATTCGGCCGTCACCCAACCGCGGCCCTCCCCCTTGAGCCAGCGCGGGACTCCGGCGGTCAGCGATGCGGTGCACAGCACCCGGGTGCTGCCGAACTCGATCAGCGCGGACCCTTCCGCCTGTTTGGACCAGCCGCGGGTGATGCTGATGTCCCGGAGCTGGTCGGGGGTGCGTCCGTCGGCACGGAGCGTGGACGTTGCCGCTGAAATTTCGCCTGTTGTCATAATTCCAGCTTAGCCAGTCCATACCGGAGTAAGGTCATTCGATATGGACACAGGGCATGGAGTGGTCTCACTGCCGAGCGGCGAAGGGGTCCCGCGGCTGGGCCAGGGAACGTGGTATATGGGCGACGACGACGGCACCCGGGCGGCGGAAATCCGAACGTTACGCACCGGTCTGGACCTGGGGCTGACGCTGATCGACACGGCGGAAATGTACGGGGACGGCCGGGCCGAGGAGCTGGTGGGCGGAGCCATCGCCGGGCGCCGCGATGAGGTATTCCTGGTCAGCAAGGTGCTGCCCTCCAATGCCAGTGTCCGTGGCACTTCCCGCGCGCTGGAAGCGAGCCTGGAACGGTTGGGCACGGACTACCTGGATCTGTATCTGCTGCACTGGCGCGGCGGCATCCCGCTTCAGGAGAGCATCGGCGCCCTGCAGGAACTGGCGGTCGCAGGGAAGATCCGGCATTGGGGAGTGAGCAATCTGGATATTGACGACATGCATGAGCTGGACGCCGTCCCGGATGCCGGGGCGCTGCAGACGAATCAATTGCTGTACAACCTTTCCCGCCGCGGCATTGAATACGACCTGCTGCCACTGCTCGCGGAGCGGAAGATCCCGGTGATGGCGTACTCTCCCATTGAGCAGGGACGGCTGCTTGGGCACCCTGAACTGCACCGGATCGCCGGTGAACATACGGCGGGGAAGAATGCAGCGACGCCAGCGCAAATTGCCCTGGCCTGGGTGCTTCGCCGCCCGGACATTATCGCCATTCCGAAGGCCTCCACGGTGGAACACGTTGTGGCGAACCACGGCGCCCTGGGAATCCAGTTGACGTCCGACGATCTGGCAGCCTTGGACTCGGCGTTCCCACCGCCGTCGCGCCCCGAGCCGTTGGAAATGCTGTAGCCACACTCCCGCACGGTGACCGATCACGCGAGCTCTGCGAACGCGCGGAGATTCAGCTGACAACCCAGTCTCCACGCTGCCGCGCGGGGAAACCTTTCACCGGGCACATCTGCGCACTCTCGCATCCGGAGACTGCGCAGGCGTGTTCTGGCGCAGGGTTCGCGGCGAAGTCTGCGCCGGTTTTATCGAATCCCGAAAAAATTCTTACCTGTGGAAAACCTTGGACCCACTTCCCGATCTGCGCTACCTTTAATCCACCCGTCGCAGTACTCCACCTCACCGGTTGGGGAATTGATGTACCCAGTTTCGGCAAGACATGGAAAAGCCCGCCTCGCAACAGCGGTGGCCGGCACGGCGATCATCCTTGTACTCACCTCGTGCACCGGAGCCCCCAGCGCAGAGCCGCCCAGCACCTCGACTGCGCCCCCAATGACACACGGAGCAGCGACCTCCAGCGCCGCTGCATCGCCGGGAATCACGCCCTCTCCGACCGCGGCGATCCCCGTCTACAAGCCGGCCGACGCAACCGGACCGGCACAAAACGTCCCCCTCCCAGTCAAACCACCCCTCGCCGACGAATTCTCCAAAGCAGGGATAGAAGCCTTCGCCCGCTACTGGTACGACACGCTCTCCTACGCCTTTGAGACAGGGGAGATGTCACCCTTGGAGTCGATTTCGGATCCTGGGTGCATTCCATGCGCGCGAACCAAAGCAGGAGTAGCTCCGTGGCATCAGGAGGGTCGATGGACGGTTGGAGGCCAAATGATCGTGGTTGGCGCACAGTCATCGTTCGAGGTGGCACCCGATGGGACACACCAAGTAGTTTCTAGCGTTCATCAAAAGCTCATTTCGTACTATCGTGCCGATGGAACTTTGGTTGAAAGCCATCCCGAGACGACTCCGGCTGCGGATATTTTGATCGGCTCCTATGAGAACGGAAAATGGACGGCGATGACAGTCGAACATTTGGGTGGGTCGGCACCGTGAGTCGGCGATTTCGTTGGTTTCTGGAAACAGCTATGGCGATAAGCTTCGTCGCTATAGTGCTCGTTCCATCAAGCTCCTCTGCTGGAACGGACAAAACCGACCCTTCCATCAGTCATGAGTGGCACGCGTTCGGCGTTGCGTCCTCTAGCTGGAGTCAGGTGCCTGGTACAGATATGTGGGGCTCCGTTCCTGTCGGTGTACCGGATGATCCCTATGACTATAAATACGAACTCACCTGCCAGTCTGCGGATGATCTACTGCCCCAGTGTGTGGCCTCTTCGCCCAAATGTGAAGCTAGTCAGGGTGGAGTTGCGGTGCTTTGGTACCGCAACCCGAAAGCAATTCAGCCGCCCGTCTGGAGCTTCCTGAGCGGGCCCACCTGCATCTATTCGGAAAAGCCACGGGACATCCTCGCCGAGATAGCCGCCGGCATCGAACACGAATTTCAGAACTCCCCCGTCGCCCCGGCCACGGTCGGCA
>NZ_JADNYM010000032.1 GCF_015708085.1 Arthrobacter terrae
GATTTGTTCTGGTTGGAGGACTGCACGCCGGCGGAGAACCAGGACGCCTTCCGGCTGGTCCGCTCGCATACGACGACGCCGTTGGCGGTCGGTGAGGTGTTTAACACCGTTTTTGATTTCCAGACCCTGATCCGTGAACAGCTGATTGATTATGTGCGGGCCGCGTCCACGCACTTCGGGGGAATTTCGCCTTTGAAGAAGGTCATGGACTATGCCGCGCAGTACCAGATTAAGTCCGGTTTCCATGGTCCCACCGATGTTTCCCCGGTCGGGTTGGCCGCGCAGACGCATCTGGGGCTGGCGATCCATAACTTCGGGATTCAGGAATACATGGAACACAGCGGGACGACGAACACGGTCTTTGAACAATCCATGACCTTCGCCGACGGGTACCTGCATCCGGGGGAGAAACCCGGACTCGGTGTTGAACTCAATGAAGAAGCCGCTGCGTCCTTCCCGTACCAGCAGGCGTACCTGCCCTACAACCGTCTGGCCGACGGCACGGTGCATGACTGGTGAAAGCGCTTACCCCGGTCCCGGTCCCGGTCCCGGTCCTCCACCCGACGGTCGTCATGATGGGTGTTTCCGGCTGCGGGAAAACCACCATCGGCGCTCTTGTCGCTGCTGCCCTGGACACACCGTTCGTGGATGCGGATTCCCTGCACCCGGTGGACAACATCGCGAAAATGGCTGCTGGTATCCCGCTGACGGACGCGGACCGCTGGCCCTGGCTCGCCGTCGTCGGCCGTTCCCTGGCCAACGCAGCCGGGACCGGTGCCGGTCTGGTGGTTGCCTGTTCCGCGCTCAAACGCAGCTACCGCAACGCGATCCGCGCCCAGGCCCCCGACACCGTCTTCCTGCACCTGCACGGCAGCCGCGAGGTTCTCAGCACCCGGTTGGAAGGACGCAGCGGACACTTCATGCCCGCCACCCTCCTCGATTCTCAACTGCAGACCCTGGAACCCCTCGGACCCGAAGAAAACGGCCACACCGTAGACATCAACCAACCCGTGGACGGGATCGTGAACCAGGCAGTTTTGGCCACCGGCCTGCAGCTAAACGCGGAACCTGCCGTCGCACCATAGCGCTGATCGGGTGCGGAGCTCCCCTTGGATCGCGCTGCAGGACTATGCTGATCCGATGGCAACGGCTACCGAAATCCCGGACTGGCTGCAGTATGTCTCCGCCGGGGCACCCCTGGCCATCCTGGTTGGCGCCGTCATCGCGGGGGTCATCGGTTTGGTGACACTCGTCGAGCGCACCCGGGCCGACAGGCGAGACCAATTTTGGCAGCGCCTGCAGTGGGCCATCGACGCAGCTATTTGCACCAGCGATCGGATCCGGCAGCGGACGGGCCTTATCGTCCTTGCCCGGTTAGGGGTCAGCGACCTCTGCCGTGATGAAGACGCGGATCTTCTGCGTGACATCGCTGACGGCGTCACGGCCCAATTGCTGTCCGGACCGGTGGACGGGGCCCGGGCCACGGACGATAATGGAAAGAGAGCATATGAAGAAGGTGACGCTAGTGACAACGGAAAAAGCTGAGGGAATGCAACCGAAGCTTATCAAGCAGCTGTCCCCTTCCGGCGATTACGAGGTGTCGCTGCCCACGCAAAGCAGGACCGTCGTGGTAGCCAACAGGGAAGACGCCCTCGTGCTCGAAGCCGCCGAAAACCTACGCCGCGCCCTGGATTCGCGGCACAGCAAACACTAGCGGCCGCCGTCGCCCGGACATGGACGTCCCGGTTAGCCAAGCTCCGCGGAGATCAGCGAGGCAGTCTTTTGAATGAGCGGCAGGTGCTCCTTGAGCCGCTCCAGGTCAGCCACCATGCGGATGGCCGTTACGGAGAGCGCACCGGCTACTGAGTGAGAGTCGAGAATTGGCACGGCGATGCAGTTGACGAAACCTTCGTGTTCGCCGTCGTCCACCGCCCAATGGCGTTTTTCAATCTCGGCCAGCTGCTTATCCAGCGCAGCCCGGGTAGAAAGCGTGTTGGGGGTATACCGTTTCCAGCTGGTGCCTTGGAGCACCGCATTGCGCCCGGTCAGATCCAGCTCGGCCAAAACAGCCTTGCCGACGCCGGTGCAGTACGCCTCCACGGATTTGCCGATCCGCGAATACATCCGCACACCCGCCGAATCCTCAACTTTGTCCACGTAGACAATGCTGTGCTCCATCAGCGCAGCCACATGGATGGTGTTTCCAACGACCTTGTGCAGCGCTCGAATGTGTACATGTGCGGCCTCACGCAGGTCGAGGTTGTCCACGGCCAGCTTGGACAGGGACACCAGATGCAGTCCGAGCGAATACTTACCGTCGCGTCCGCGGCGGACGTAGCCAACCTCCGCCAGGTCAGCCAGCTCGCGGAACATTGTGGACCTGTGCAGATCGAAGGACGCGGCCAGTTCGTTGACCGACCGGGGTTCCTGGGCAATCGCGTCGATGATGCGCGCCGCCCTGCGGACACTTTGGGACATCAGATTTTCCTCTTCCTGGAGTCCTGCTTGCTGCATATATTGCATACCGGGTTGCGGGATCCGCAAAATACTCCATAATCTACTCCGTCATTTAGGAGATACCAAGTTCACCGGGTGTGCATATACCGCAACAACGTTGTGTTATATGCTCCAGAGAATGAAAGACGATACATGAGCACCGACGCCGGCCCGGAGATCATCACGATTGGCGAGACCATGCTGCTCGTGACTCCCACCGTGGGCGAGGCGCTTGAAGATGCTGCAACGTTCCACCTTGATGTCGGCGGTGCGGAGTCCAACTTGGCCTCCCATCTGGCGTCCCTGGGCCGCTGCGCCGCCTGGGTGGGGCAGTTCGGCAATGACGCCCTGGGCCGCCGCGCGCTACGGCTGCTGCGCGGCCGCGGCATCGACCTGCGCTGGGCCCGGATCGAACCCTCGGCGCCCAGCGGCGTGTACTTCAAGAACCCCGGTCACGGCGTCCAGTACTTTCGTACCGGCTCGGCCGCATCCTTGATGAATCCCGGAACCGTCCGGGATATCCCGCTGGAGCAGGCTGCTGTCGTCCATCTTTCCGGCATTACGCCCGCATTGTCAGCTGGCTGCTCCGACTTGGCTGACGCCGTCGTCCGGCGGATTTCCGGCAGCGGCACTGTGCTGAGCTTCGACGTTAACTACCGCGCGCCGTTGTGGGATATCGCGCAGGCCGGCCCACGGCTGCGAGACCTTGCGCGGCAGTCAGATCTGGTTTTTGTGGGACTGGACGAAGCGGAAGTACTTTGGGGAACAAAGACACCCGAGGACGTCCGCGATCTGCTGGACGGAGTACCGACCCTGATCATCAAGGACGGCGACGTCGGAGCCACCGAATTCTCCCCCACCGGGAAAGCCTTCGTCCCTGCCATGAAATGCGCCGTCGTCGAGGCCGTGGGTGCCGGCGATGCCTTCGCCGCCGGCTACTTGGACGCACTGCTCAGCGGGCTCCCGCCCGAACGATGCCTGCAGGCCGGCCACGAGTGCGCGGTCAAGGTCCTGCGGTCTACCGGTGACTACCCGCTCGACGGCTGACGGCCGTATGGACCCGCAGGCAGCTCCGCCTTCAGTGAGCACCTTTGTGACCCCGCCAAGAGAAGGATCGACCGTGACCATCACAGCAGCCCAGTCCAACGACTGGTTCAGCCACAACTTCGAAGCCGCCCCCATTATGGCCATCCTGCGCGGCTTCGGCGTCCGGCGCAGCCTTGAACTCGCCACCATTGCCTGGGACCTGGGCATCAACAGCGTCGAAATTCCCATCCAGTCCCCCCAAGACATTGAAAGCCTCGCCGCCATCGCCTCCGCCGGTGCCGCCCGCGGCCTGCACGTCGGGGCCGGCACCGTCCTGACCCCCGATCATGTGCGCCAAGCCGCCGACGCTGGCGCCGCCTTTACGGTCAGTCCCGGCCTGGACCTAGACACCGTCGCGGCTTCGTTGGCCGCCGGGATGCCCAGCCTGCCCGGCATCGCCAGCTCCTCCGAGATCCAACGTGCGCTGGGCCAGGGCCTTAGCTGGGTCAAGGCATTCCCAGCCACCGCCCTGGGAACCACCTGGTTCAAGGCCCAGCTCGGACCCTTCCCGCAGCTGAACATCGTCGCCACCGGGGGCGTGGACGCCGGCAACCTCCGCGACTACCTTGGCGCCGGAGCCCGCGTTGGCGCCGTCGGCTCCGCCCTCGCCGACGAAAGCCAGCTCAGCGAGCTCGCGGCCATCATCGCCGGGTAGCGGAACCTTTTACTGTCTCCCCGGGCCCGGGCCCGGGCGGTTCGGCGCGCAACCGCGCAACCGCCTAGTCTAGGCTGGCAGCATGGATTCCCACGAAGTGCAGCTGGCCAGCTACCCGGACGGCGCCGTCGAGGCCCGGAATTTCAGGATAGAAACGGCGCAGGTCCCGGAGCTTGGCCGCGGGCAGGTGTTGGTGCGTCTGCGTCGGCTGGGCCTGAACGCCGGGCTGGCCAATCGGATCGGTGGCCCGAACACGGCCTACGGCCCGGGCATTCATCCCGGTGACGTGCCGGCGAGCGACGGCGTCGTGGAGGTTCTTGACTCCCGCAGCGATCTGTTCCATCAGGGCGATCTCGCCGTCCGAAAATCGCCGTGGCGCAGTATCGAAGTAGCCGCAGCCGACGAGCTGCGCCGCATCCCCGCACTGGGAGCTGACATCCCGCTAGAGGCCCACCTGACAGTGCTTGGACATGTCGGTTTCACCGCGTACACCGGCCTGATGCGGTTTGGCGGGGTGCGGGCGGAAGACACCGTCTACATTTCCGGGGCAGCCGGCGGTGTGGGCAGCTGTGCCGTGCAGTTCGCCAAGGCCGTCGGCGCCACCGTTATTGGCAGCGCCGGTTCCGCCGAGAAGGTGCGGCTGCTCGGCGAATTGGGCGCTGACTCAGCCTTCAACCACCACGACGGCGCGGCCCTGGACCTGCTGCACGGAGCAGCCACTGACGGGATTGACCTGTGCTATGACAACGTTGGCGGCGAACAGCTGGAAGCCGCCCTGGAGGTGCTCCGCTTTGGCGGGCGCGTCGTGATCTGCGGTGCCGCGTCCCAGTATGGGAAGGCCGGCGACCGCCGCGGTCCGGTGAACTACCTGCGGATGATCCACCAGCAGCTGACCATGCGCGGCTTCGATGTGACATTCAATGAGGACCTGCGCCAGGACTTCGAGTCCGACGCCACCCGGTGGTTGCGGGCCGGGACAATCCACAGCGTCCACACCTTAATTGACGGCTTTGGCCGCATCCCAGAGGCTTTCGCATCGCTGCTTTCGGGCGGCAACAGCGGCCGCATGATTGTCGACTGCGACGGCTGAGCGCAGAGGCATCGGGCCGCCGGGCGAGCCTTAACCGCCCTTGAGCTGACGGCCCATAATGCACTGGCCGCACACTTCATTCCTGACGCCTCAGCGCTGTGCGCCGGGCAGTGAATTCCTGCTCGTCAATTTCTCCACGGGCGAAGCGCTCAGAAAGAATGCGCTCGGCCTCGTGGTGCGACGGCCGCGCAACATACGGACCTTCACCCGGATGGGCGCGCCGAACCAGCAGCACAACGACGGTGACCACCCCGGCCCAGAAAATCAGCATCAACACAGCCATGGCCACCCACGCGCCGATACCCCAGCCGTTCCCATCCCAGTCATACATCATGATCCGACCTCCTCCAAAGACAATAGGGCCGGGTACACACCCGGAACAGGGGCTTAGGTCCCTCAATGCAAATACGGGGACAAGAGACGCTTCCGGCTAGATGACACTTATGTCATAAACCGCCCGTTTTGGCCCTCGGTGGCGCACCCTCTTCACATAGAGTCCGCAATCCCGGACTCCGCTTGTTAGGGGAAATATTATGCAACCATCTGCCCGTCCCCGTTTTCACCGGGCCCCGAAGCGTAGTCTGGCCAGGCCGGCTGCCATCCTGGCGCTGGCGCTGTTGATCAGCAGTGTCGGCCCCTTGGGAGGTATGCGCACTCCCTTCCAACCCGATATTGCCGCAGCCGCCATCCCCTCGAGTACCACCGACATGACCAAGGTGCCGCACTACTTCGGTCCCTACCCCAACTGGGCAAACAGCCCGCAGACGTTGGCGGACGCGATGGTAAAAATTAGCGTCGGTACCCCTACACCGGTCCTGTACGGCAACCCGCTGACCAAGCGCAATTACGCGACCGACTACGCGAAGCCGACTGGTGAACTGGGTCCGGTGCTGGTGGTGCTGGACCATGCCAAGCTGCCCGCTGGCACGCTCAACAACTTCCAGAGCTGGAACCAGGGCACCGCTGGGGCGAGCCCGACCACCTCGGCGGGCAGCCTCTTCCACGCGCTGGTGCTGCGGCCCACCGGCAGCGCCGGGGAGTACACCGTCGTCTACGCCAGCGACGAGCTGAAGGTTCCGACGCCGATTGTGGACTCCGGAGAGGTCATGACCTATCCCGTGCCAGCTGTGACAGTACAGAAGGATGACGTGATCGGCTTCTACGGTCAAGGGATTCCGATCGACACTCAAGTGCCGGCCAACGGCGACACCTTGAGCACACCGGCAACCAGTGACCCGACGCTGAACACTAACGTTTCCCCAGCCAAGGACAGCACCATCAAGCTCGGTGCCTCGAACTACCCGGACTTCTCCCACGACCGGACCTACTCCTTTGGGGCCGAAGTCACGCCGACCATCACCGATCCGGGCACTGGCGCGGAAGCTACGGCCTCGGTGGACCCGAAAACGGGCGCCATCTCCGGTGTTACAGTGACCAGCCCGGGTGACGGCTACGCCGTCCCGCCCACGGTAGAGATCACGACCGCTGGAGTCACTCCGACTACGGTGGCCAAGGCCACCGCCAAGATTGCCACCGGCGTCCTCACCGGCATTAACGTCAACGAGACCGGTTACGGGTTTACCGCCCCAGCCGTAACGCTAACGGGCGGGAACCCCACTGCGGGATCCGAGGCGCATGCGCTGGCCAGCGGCGCAGTCGACAATCTGAAGCTGACCGACGGCGGCAAGGGCTACCAGGCCCAACCGCTGGTGAACTTCTCCAAGCCTGACCTCGCAGACGGCGAACAGGCCACCGGCAGTGCGACGATGGACACTAACGGCGTGGTTACCGGCGTCGTGATTGCGAACGCGGGCAGCGGGTACACCTCCACCCCTACCGTAACCCTCACCGATGCCAGCAAGACCCCACCCACTCAGGTGGCCAAGGCTGAGGCCACCATCGGTGTCACCCGCATCGACGTCACCTACGGCGGCGCGGGCTACAGCTCCACACCGACCGTGGCAGTCGCTGACACAGTGGGCACGGCAGACAAGGGCGCCAGCGCCACCGCAAAGGTTGCGGTCAAGGGATCGGTCACCGACATAGTGGTCACCGCGCCCGGAGCGGGCTACCTCACACCGGGGATTAAGAAGTTCGTCGACACACTTCCGGGGGAGGGAGCGGCCAATGCTAACGACCTGGGGCAGTACATCCCGGTAGCGGTGCCCGACACCACCACTTACCCCGGCACCGACTACTACGAGATCGCGGTGGTGCAGTACCGGATGAAGTTCCACCGGGACCTGCCGGCCACTCTGCTCCGTGGCTACGTCCAGCTCTCGACCAGCGTCGTCCCGGGCAAAAAGGTCGTCCTTGGCAACGCCAATCTCGATCCTGCCCTGCCTGACAGTCCCATCAGCTTCGGCGGGGTTGACAATCCGCACTACCTCGGCCCGACAATCGTCGCCACGAAGAACAAGCCCGTCCGGGTACTGTTCCGCAACCTGCTGCCAACGGGCGTGGATGGCGACCTGTTCCTCCCGGTCGATACCTCGGTGATGGGTGCCGGTGCCGGTCCTAAGATGATGACGCTCGACCCTAAAACCAAGATCCCGGTGGACATGGCGAAGGATGAGAAGAGCGTCCTCGACGGCGTGCGCAACCCGATGTGCGGGCAGACTCCGAAGCCGACCACGTGCTACTCGGAGAACCGTGCCACTTTGCACCTGCACGGCGGTATCACCCCGTGGATCAGCGACGGCACGCCACACCAGTGGGTCACCCCGAGCGGTGAGAACACGGCGTACCCCAACGGTGTCAGTGTCAGCAACGTGCCGGACATGCCGGACCCCGGTCCCGGTGCGGAGACCTTCTTCTACACCAACCAGCAGAGCGCACGGATGATGTTCTACCACGACCACTCGTGGGGCATCACGCGGCTCAACGTATACGCCGGCGAGGAAGCCGGCTACATGATCACTGACGACACCGAACAGAAACTGATGGCTCCCGGTGGCGCCCTGGAAGGTCTCGGGATGGGCACCTCGCTCACCGTCCAGGACAAGACCTTTGTGCCGAGCGCGAAGCGGATGGCTCAACTCGACCCAACCTGGGATCCGAAGAAGTGGGGCGGCGAGGGCAACCTTTGGCAGCCGCACGTCTATATGCCCGCACAGAACCCTAGCGACCCCAGCGGGATGAGCGCATTCGGCCGCTGGTTCTACGGCCCGTGGTTCTGGCCGCCGGCAAAAGATGCCAAGTACCCGCCAATGGCCAACCCCTACTACGATCCCGCCTGCGACCCGAACGTGGTTGCCTTCTGCGAACCGGCCCTCATCCCGTCGACTCCCAACAACTCTGTCGGCATGGAGGCCTTCCATGACACGCCGGTGGTGAACGGCACCGCCTACCCCACAACAACCATGGACCCAAAGACATACCGGTTCCGGATCCTTAACGGCTCCGACGATCGGTTCTGGAACCTTTCCTGGTACGTCGCCGATCCTGCCACCGGCACCGAGGTCGCACTGAAGTCCAGCGAGGTCTCGATGGCGCAGACCGACCCGGTCGTCATGCCGACGCCGGACACCACCAAGAGCCCCAAGGGCCCTGATTGGATCCAGATCGGTAATGAGGGCGGCTTTCTGCCGACCCCGGCAGTGGTCCCCGCCCACGAGACGACGTTTATCACCGACGCGACCCGATTCGACGTCGGCAACGTCGACCAGCACTCGCTGCTGCTCGCGCCCGCTGAACGAGCCGACGTGATCGTCGACTTCTCCGCTTACAAGGGGAAGACGCTGATCCTTTACAACGACGCACCGGCGGCGTTCCCGGGCCGGATCCCCGGTTACGACTACTACACCGGTGGGCCGGACATGGCCCCGGCTGGCGCTCCTACGACCCTTCCCGGTTATGGGCCCGACACCCGGTCGGTCATGCAGGTCAAGATTTCGAACGCCGCGCCCGCGTTGGCCTTCGACCGGCCGAACACCACCGCTGACCAGATGGGCAAGCTGATGGCAGCATTCGATCACCACACCGACGCAGCAGGCCAACCCGCGGGCGTCTTCGAGTCTAGTCAGAACCCGATCGTTGTCGGCCAGTCCGCGTACAACCAGGCCTACGGGAAGAGCTTCGTCAGCAGTGGGTACTGCAACGCGGCCAGCAACCCCGCCGCCAAATGTGACGGCCTCGTCCGGATCGCGGAGCAAGGAGGAGACAAGTTCAAGTTCGACACCCTCGCAGGGCCCCAGCTCAGCATTCCAATCGAGGGTAAGAGCGTTCACGATGAGATGAACTCGGCGAATTTCGACGAGTGGGGCCGGATGAGCGGCAACATCGGGCTGGAGGCGCCCGGGGCAACACCGCTGCTCCAAAACGTCATACTGTACCCGTATGTCAACCCCGCCACGGAGAAGCTGGACGGCACCACGGGGACGAACAGTCTCAATGTGGCCCCGATTTCCACCAGCACCGACGGCACGCAGATCTGGAAGATCACGCATAACGGCGTGGACACCCATCCGCTGCACTTCCACCTCAACGACGTACAGGTGTTGAACAGAGTTACCTGGGACAACATCATCATTCCGCCTGAACCGACAGAACTTGGCTGGAAGGACACCGTGCGTGTCAGTCCTCTGGAGGACACAATCGTGGCGGTCAGGCCCATCCTGCCGAAACTCCCGTTCGCCATCCCGGACAGCAACCGGCCACTGAACCCGATGATGCCACTGGGCGCCAGGGGCTCAACGACCGGCTCGAACGGGTCCGAAGCCGGGTTCAACAACACCGACACCAACGGTAATCCGATCGCCCCGATCAGCAACGACATGACCAACTTCGGCTGGGAGTACGTGTGGCACTGCCACATCCTCAGCCACGAGGAGATGGACATGATGCGGCCCATCTCGGTCAGTACGCCCCGCACGCTGCCCGATGGGTCGGTGGTGAGCTTCACTCGACCCACAAATGACGTGCTGCTGAGCTGGACCGACGGGACCCCGGTGTCGATCACCGATCCCACTACCTGGGGCAATGCGAAAAACGAAGTCGGCTACAAGGTCGAGCGCGCACCACTGACCAACGGCACGGTCGGTGGCTACGCGCAGATCGCCACCACGCTGGCGAACGTCACCACCTACACCGACAAGACCGCCGGGACCGGCCAGTACGCCTACAGGATCACGGCTTGGAACGCGGCCGGGAACGCGGCGTCCGCACCGCTACTCACCGCTTCCACCACGCCCAGGGTGACCACCAATAACCCCGCATCAGGGGCGACCGGGGTGGCGACCAACGTTCGGCCGACCGTCACTTTCAACGAAGCCGTCACCGGCGTCAGCAACACCACGTTCACGTTGAAGCAGGGCGCCACGAATGTTCCGGCTTCGGTGAGTTACAGCACGGCGACGCGGACGGCCACCCTCATCCCGACGACGGCACTGACCGCTGACAAGCCTTACACCCTCTCGTTGACCACGGCCATCAAGAGCGTGTCGGGCGGCTCGCTCGCGGCGACGAGCTGGGACTTTGTCACCGGACCCAGCCCGACAATCAGTACCACCAACCCCGCAGCCGGAGCCACCGGCATCAGTCTGGGAACGACTACCACGCGGACCCCGTTGAGTGCAACGTTCAGCGAGTCCGTGACCGGTCTTCCCACTACCGCTGCCAGCACGCCCAACTTCACCCTGAAGCTGGGGACGGCGACCATCGCCTCGAAAGTGACCTACAACGCCACCACTCGGGTCGTCACTCTGACCCCGGATACTCCGTTGGCCAGTGACCGCACCTATACCCTGTCCCTGAGCAACGCGGTCAAGGACGTGGCCGGCAACCCGCTCACCGCCAGGACGTGGACATTCATCACCGGTCCCGCCCCAGTCGTCACGGCTCGGACCCCGGCAGTCAACGCCAACGGGGTCAGCCGAACGGCGAACATCACTGTAACTTTCAGCGAGGTAGTCGCCGGTCTGCCGACCATGGCCACGGCGAACGGGAACTTCACGATCAAGCGGACGTCGACCGGCATCGCCTTCACCTCCGCGGTCAGCTACTCCAGCACCACGAAGGTGGCAACGCTCAACCCGACCGGTACCCTGCTGGCCAACACCCAGTACACCGTCACCCTCAGCAGCGGGATCAAGGACACCGCTGGCAACCTGCTGACTCCTGTCACCTGGAATTTCACTACCGGCAAGTAGCATCTCCGACAACGCCCACCGCCGCCCGGAAGCTATCATCCGGGGGGCGGTGGGCCCGGCCTTGCATGGGCACCGTCACACAGGACGAGGAGACCATCGTGTCGAGAAGAACGCATCACAGGAACCGCGAACAGGAATCCCGGGCCCGCGGACCACTGGTCCGCCGGCTCCTCGCGTTGTTGTTGGCAACCCTGACTGTGGTGCTGGTGCTCCCTCCGGCACCAGCCTTGGCGCACACCGCGCTGCTGTACACGACGCCGGTTGAGGGCGCAGTACTCGCCCAGGCGCCCACCGTGGTGGAACTCGCCTTCGACGAGCAAGTCTCCCTGATCCCCGATGGCCTCCAACTCTATGACGGCAGCGGTGGTCACCGGACGGTGTCCGGGGAGGAAGTGGACGCGATTGTCCGGGTAAACCTGCCGTCAAACCTCGGCGAGGGCAGCTACGCGCTCGGCTGGCGGGTGATTTCCGCCGACTCCCACCCTGCGTCCGGGACGCTGTCGTTCATCGTGGGCCGGGCCAGCGCATCGGTCCCGACCATCGCCAAAAGCTATACAGGACCCGTGGACGTGCTGTACGGGGTTCTCACCGCGTTGGGCTATCTGGGCCTTTTTTATCTTGTGGGTCTGACGGTTTTCGATATTTTCGTTGCCCGGACCGCCGCTGTAGCTCCCCTGCTGCCGCGGGTGGCCGCACTCGTCTCCGTTTGTGCCTACGTCGTCCTGGTGCCCCTCACCGCGGTGCGCGAGCTGGGGTTGGGTCTTAGTGCGCTCTTGCAACCGACGGCCCTCACCCCCGGATGGTCCGGGAGCGCCGTATTGACTCTGCTCCTCGCCGGGACCGGGGTTGCGCTGATGCTGCTCCGGGGGCGTCTGCCGCGTCGGGAAGGATTCTGGGTCGGCACTGTGGGGGCCGGTACGGCGCTGGCCTCCGTGCTGCCCGTCGGCCACACCCGAACCTTCGGCCCCGGCTGGCTGGTGATGGGCGCCGACCTGGTCCATGCCGCGACAGCAGCAGTTTGGCTGGGCGGTCTTGTGGCTCTTATCCTGCACGTTAACCGTGCCCGACGGCGAAAGGATAATCCGGGCAAGGCTGCCGTGGTCCTAGGCAGGTTCTCTACCCTGGCCGGTGGGCTTGTCGTCCTATTGGGCGTCACCGGAACCATCCTGGCCGTGGTGATGGTCGGCTCGGTGACGGCCCTCGTCACCAGCTCCTACGGCCGGCTGCTGCTGATCAAACTTGGCGTGGTCGCGGTCATCGGCGCGTTTGCGGTTTGGAACCGATTCGGTCTGGTCCCTCACCTGGCGCGCGAGGCCATCACGGGGATAGCCTGGCGCCGGCTGGCACTGGCCATCCGTCTGGAGGTGCTTGGGGTGGTGCTGGTCGTTGGGCTCACCTCGGCCCTGACGCTGCAAAATCCGCGGGCAACCGATACCCCCGCTGACCCGGCTGCGGTTGGGACGCCCGTGGTCGCCGACCTCGGCGCCGGTCACCTCACCGGCCGGTTCAGCCCTGGCACGGCAGGAGTCAACGTCATCACCTTCGACCTCACCGACGCGGGGGGTGCGCCCATCGTGCCGCTCGGCATGCCACAGGTCAGTGTGGCGGAACCTAATCTGAGCCTCGGACCGGTGACCGCCAAGGTTGAGCTGGGGACAACGCCAGGCAGTTACCGGGCCGTCGTCGTGCTCCCCGTAGCGGGTCAGTGGAAGATCACCACCGCCGTCCGGATCAACGAGTTGGAACAGCCCGCCGCCGTCGCCGACTTGGTCATTGTGAGATGAGCTCCCGGCCCCGGTCCGACTCGGCGTGCGACCCCGATAGCACGGCAGCTGCTCGGCAGAGGTGCCCACGTCAGCTGCGGAAGTCAACCGGTTCATTGAGGGGACCACGGTCAGCCGGATCGTAGGCGGTTTCTCCGACTGGGGTAAGCGGCGACGGCTGTACCGGAAGTCGCAGGGTGAAGGTGGTTCCGTGACCAAGCGAGCTGGCCACCGAGACGGTGCCGCCACGGGCTTCCGTGGCTGCCTTCACGATGGCCAGGCCCAGCCCGCTCCCGGCGCGCTCGCCCGCAGTAGACGCAGTCCGGAAGATCTCGAACACGGTGTCAAGATCCGCGGCGGGGATACCCGCCCCGGTGTCCCGCACTGTCAGGACCAGCTCGTCGCCATCGGCGTCCGCCGTCATCGCAATAGTGTCTCCCGGACCGGTAAACCTAACCGCATTCTCCAGCAGGCAGTCCAGCATCGCCTCGAGTCGCTCGTTGTCGCCCTGCGCGGTACCGACCGTACTCCGGGAGCTCCAGATCCGGTCGGCGGTGACCGACCATCGGCGCAAGACATCGATCAGTATCCGGTCGACGTCGACCGGCTCAGGGGACGACGGCTCCACGACCCGGACCAGAGTGAGCAAGTTGGTCGCCAAGACAGACGCCTTGACGAGTTCGGCCACCACCAGCTCAGCGTCCTCGCGCACCGTCGGCTCGGCAGACTGGTCGGCAATGAGTTGCGCGTAGCCCCGGGCAATAGTCAGCCGGGTGCGTACCTCATGCGAACCGAACCGGGCTGCGTTCTCCCGCTGCTCACTGCGGTGCCGGTCGGCCTGCTGCAGTGCCCGCAACCGGGCCTGAGCGGTCCACTGCCGGTTCACGTGCCAGATCAGCAGCGAGAGAATGCCGCCCATCAGGACGGTCTCGCTGCATTCTTCCCACGCGATGACCCCTGCCATCGCGTGATGGACCAGGGCAAACCCCGTTACCATCGTGATGACGCCGAAGACGACCAGGGTGGCACGCCGAGGCCACGGGCACAGTCCGTAGACCAGCGCGAAACTGGCCCATACGAGGTGGAAGGGGATGGTTTCCTTGCCGGGCAGCGAGAAGGTGAAGTAGCAGTTCACTCCTGCGAACAACGCCCATGCGGCGGCGAGGACGACTTTAAGCCGCGATCCTATATCCGACATTGCGCACCGTTTCAATCTTGTCGTTCGACAGTTTAGACCGCAGTCGGCGCACGCAGACGTCGACGACGTTCGTCCCGGGGTCGAATTTCGTCCCCCAGACGCGCTCGAGCAGCTCGGTCCGTGTACACGGCTCGGGCGCTCGCTCGAGGAGGAAGACCAGGAGCACGAATTCCCGGTGCGTCAACGGGATGCGGCTCCCGCTGACCACGAGTTCCCTTTGCTGCACATCGATTTCGATGCCGGCCCTACGGAGATAGCGGGTAACTTTCGCAGCCGATACCTGCGTCGATGCGGGCGTTCGGATGCGTGCGTTGACCCGGGCGAGCAGCTCGGCATTGGCGAACGGTTTGGCCAGGAAATCCACCGCACCGCCCTCCAAAACACCGACCCTGGTGGCCACCTGCGTCATCGATGACAGCACCAGGACGCGGCTCGCCGGACGGAATCGCATCAGTTCGGCGAGCACGTCCTCGCCGCGTCCGTCCGGCAGTACGAGGTCGAGAATGATCAGTTCCGGGTCGACAGCGCGGATCGCCGCCAGAGCGCCGGCCACCGTGCCTGCCACGGTAACCGTATGGCCGGCACCACCGAGGATGCGGCCGAGGAGTCGGGCCAGAACGGGCTCGTCCTCGACGACCACGATGCGATTCACGTCAGTGACCGCTGCGCGAGGACGATGCCAGACGGTGCAATACGGTTATTCATGCGATGTTCCGCCAATTCCTGCCGGACGTACTCCACCACCTCGTGGCTAAGCCGGCATGGGATTACCCGGCTGCACTCATCGTCCGCCAGGGCTCCGCAGCAGTCAACACGTATAAATTCAACGACCCAAGTAGTTACCAAGGTGCGCAGTGAGCACTGAGCCAGTCCGGCACATCGTCAGCTCAGCACTTAGCGTCCGTCGGCTGTTGTCTCGAGCCTGCTCTCTGTGGGTCTCTTTGTCCATTGCCGGTAAGCGACGCCAAGCCCCCTCTCAGGGGTTCCACTCCAAAACCAGGTGAACGGGTGCCGACCCACCTCCCTGTCCGTCCTCCCGTCTGCGCTCTCCCTATTAGCCTGATGCCCAGTTTCCGGGCCTAAAATTCCGAGTGTGCGGAACCAGTAAAGCGGCTCACCGCCGCTCAGTGGTCCCATCGGTACATGAAAGCGGCCATGGCATCGCGGTTCACGCTTTGCAGCGATTTGAACGTCCGGGTGCCGTTGGCTTCGGTCCAGCCGGTGGAAATCCTTTTCGAAGCGAGCCAGGCCATTTCTTTATAGAACTGCTGCCCCGTTGAGACGTCAGCGAACGCAGATATCTTAGGTGCCGTGTAGGCCGGCGAACCGGAGAGGCGGTAGATGAAGGCAGCCATGACATCCCGCGCGACGGGCTGCAGCGGTCGGAAGGTTTTGGTGCCGTTCGCTTCGGTCCAGCCGGTGGAAATCCTTTTCGAAGCGAGCCAGGCCATTTCTTTGTAAAACTGCTGACCGGTGGAGACGTCTGCGAAGGGGGACGTTTTGGGTGCTGTGTACGCGGGTGAACCGGCGAGACGGTACATGAAAGCAGCCATGGCATCCCGGCTCACGGAGTCAAAGGGCCGGTAGGTTTTGGATCCGTTGGCCTCGGTCCAGCCGGTGGAGACCCTTCTGTCAGCGACCCAGTTCATTTCACTGAGAAACTGCTGCCCGGCACGCAAGTCGCCGAAAGGGGACGCTGGTGCTGGTGCTGGTGCAGGTGCAGGTGCAGGTGTCTGCACAGAAGAGCGATAGCCGGCCATGTTCGAGACGACCATATGCCAGCCCGCGTACGGTCCGGAGGTCGGCACAACATAGCCGACGCCGGCGTCAGTTTCGCGCCCGTCCAGCATGGCTGCCCGGTGTGAGGGCGAACTCATCCACCAGTCAACAATATTTTGCGGCGTGAAATTGAAACCGATGATTTCGGCGTACCACGTCGCGCCAGCTGAAATCCTCGGGCCGCCGCCGTCAGCCCGGTGGATGGTCCCCCAATCAAAGTTGGGGTCCTTGGTGGCTTCACCAAGATGGTTTGCCCATTCCTGTGAGACGTCAGCGACGTTCTGGTTCCAGCGCAGTGCAGGCACCCCGGCGTCGCGTCGCCGGGCGTTCATCAGTTGGAGGACCTGCGCAGCGTAGGTGTCGCTGGAGTCTGAATTTACACCGGTGGACAGAGGGTTCCCGGCAGCCGTGCCGGCCGGCATCAGTGCGCTCCCCGCTGGCAGAGTCATATCCGCTGGAGGTTTGGGTGTATCCGGCATAACAGGGATGAGATCGGATTCGGCTGGGACAGATACGGTGCCCGTCCGTTCTGTGGCGTTCGCTCCCGCGAACGGGAGGGATGCGCACCCCAATGCGAGGGCAAGAGCAAGGGGCAGGGCTGAGGCGCTGAGGGCAAACTTTTTCATAACCAGTATTTCTTGTCGGGGACATCGTGGGCCTGGCTTGTGTGCGGCCGGTAGCGGAACCCAAATCATGTGTGTGGCATAAATGAGAAGTGTCCCCGCGTCATTGCCGGTCAGGACCCTCTATCGGCACCTCGGATCCGTGCGTAAGGCTGGACCGTTGAAAGATACCTGCTCTACTTGGTTATGACCCGGCAAGATGGCAGGTAATCTGCGCATTCAAGGCCGGCCAGATCCGTGAACTACCGTCCCTGATCCGTGAGGGTCCGTGGGCGGTGGCGAGCTGGGATGGTTCTACTGAGCGGCCACGTCGTGGGCCAGCGGGATGGCGTTGCCTGCCGATGATGCCGCCGACGCTCCGACAAGGCCTGTGCAACGACGCCAATCGAAGCCGCAGTGGTAGTGATGGCGCCCTGTGTGCGGGACTTCGACGTGTCGGTGACCGACTTTGCGCCAACGCGAGGTTGCGAAGGTCTCCCGGTTGCAGTCCAAAGGGCATGAGGTGCGGCTGCGGATGTTGCAACGCAAAACGTGCAAAGTTTGTACAGGCCGGATGGATGGGCCCGGTCAATCAGCGTGGCGGGCCGGATATGCAGGAGGGGCGTCACGCGCTGGGGTCGGCATGGTCCGGGCATTCCAAAGCCGGCAGGCGCTGTTCACTGCAACGCTCCCGCCGATCCACACGTCGTGCCTTTTTTACAAAAGGTGACTGCAACAGGTAACGGCGTGGCTGGCGAAGTCGATAGTGAGCTGCAGGACGGGTGGTCTACAGTTCCGCCGTCGCCAACAAAAAACCGAAGGGTTCCCCCTCAGATCCGATGGTTTACCAAGGCTGAACATCGGGCGCGCCTACGCACGCCCGCCTGACCGGTCCGATTAGCCCCGAAAGGTCTCACATTCCCATGCTTGCCTCTCCCGGTCGCCCAACGGCCTCATCCCGGAACTTCGTGTCCCCCGCTTGGTTCCGCACGCTGACCAGCGCGGTCCTCCTCATTGCTGTGTCCATGCTCGTCGATGTACAGGGCGCTTCGGCGGCACCGTATCCGCCGCCGTCGGCACCGTCATCTTCAATCGTGGACCAAGGTCATGCGATGGGATCCACGATTCGTGGCCATGAAGGCTCGTCCTCGGCAGCTTCACGAACCACGACGGCGTATTCCGCACCTGCCGGTGTTCCCGGAATGGATGTCAGCGGCTGGCAGGGAAACGTAGACTGGGCGAGGGCCACGGCCAACGGTGCAAAATTTGCCTATATTAAGGCCTCCGAAGGAACGGGGTTTACCAGCAACTATTTCGCCAGTCAGTACAACGGCGCCTTCGCAGCGGGCATGATCCGCGGTGCTTACCATTTCGCTTTACCGGACCGGTCCACCGGAAAAGCACAAGCTGACTTCTTTGTCAGCAACGGCGGCGGTTGGTCCCCCGACGGCGGGACCCTGCCCCCGCTTCTTGACATCGAGTACAACCCGTACGGAGACACCTGCTACGGTCTGAGCCAGTCCGGAATGGTCCGGTGGATCAACGATTTCGCCAAAACGGTCAGAGACCGTACGGGACGTCCGCCGGCAATCTACACGACCGCGGACTGGTGGACGAGGTGCACTGGCAATAACGCCGGGCTCAGCGATAATCCGCTGTTCATAGCCGCTTATTCCACATGGGTGGGTCCAATGCCGGCCAGCTGGGATACTTACAGCTTCTGGCAACACGCCGACAGCGGCATCTTCCCTGGAGATCAGGACGTCTTCAATGGGACCTTGCGCCAGCTGACCGCCTTTGCCACCGGCCCCGGCCCGGCGTTTACTGACGTCAGCGCCGCCGATCAGTTTTTTGCGCCGATCAACTGGATGGCTGCCACGCAGATCTCGACCGGCTATCCCGGCGGCACCTATCGCCCCCTGAATACCGTGAACCGCGACGCAATGGCCGCATTCCTCTACCGCCTCGCCGGTTCCCCCGCCTACACGGCACCGGCGAAATCCCCCTTCACCGATCTGGGCACCACGGACCCCTTCTACAAAGAGATCAGCTGGCTGGCCTCTACCGGCATCACCACCGGCTACCCGGAGGGCAGCTACCGCCCCCTGAATACCGTGAACCGCGACGCAATGGCCGCATTCCTCTACCGCCTCGCCGGTTCCCCGGCCTACACGGCCCCGGCGAAATCCCCCTTCACCGATCTGGGCACCACGGACCCCTTCTACAAAGAGATCAGCTGGCTGGCCTCTACCGGCATCACCACCGGCTACCCGGACAGCACCTACCGCCCAGGAGATACAGTGAACCGCGACGCAATGGCCGCATTCCTCTACCGCTTCCGCAACACCCTTCCCGGTTAGAGACCGTTTACTCCCGGTCGGCGCCGCCGCGGCTTCGACGACGGCCGGGGATGAGGTAGTCAGCCAGGCTCTGACCGGTGTCGGAGCCG
Organism: Arthrobacter terrae; assembly: GCF_015708085.1. Lineage (GTDB taxonomy): Bacteria > Actinomycetota > Actinomycetes > Actinomycetales > Micrococcaceae > Arthrobacter_M > Arthrobacter_M terrae. The sequence continues at coordinate 19,268 of NZ_JADNYM010000032.1, forward strand.
AGCTTGGCCTCGAAGGTGGCGCGGACATCGATTTCGGAAAGCACGCTGAAGCCCTGACCCGAGAGTGCTTCACGGGTCAGGGTTACTGCTTCTTCATAGGGCCGGGAGACGGTGATGGTGTGTCCGTAGCTCATTGCTGAGCTCCTTCATCGGTTTGCTCATTCACGCAACGGACTGTGGGTCCGCTATGCTACCGGGCTTCGATCAAGCCCATCATGCCGCTGTCCTCGTGGTCCAGGATATGACAGTGATAGACGGTTTTACCAGGGAAGTCATCGAAGGCGATCCGGACCCGGACGCTGCTGCGGGCCGGGACGTTGACGACATCCTGCCACTCGGGGCTATCCACCGGCTGGCCGGCCTGTTCGACGACCTGCATCGGCCACACGTGCAGGTGCACGGGGTGGTCCATCGGGCTCGTGTTCCGCAGAGTCCATTCCTCGATGGCACCGGCGGGGACCGTGGTGTCAACCCTGGTGGGGTCAAACGGCCTGCCGTTGATGATGAAACTCATCTTCCCGGATCCCATCCCACCGTCCATGCCGCCGCTGTTCATGCCCATTCCCATGGCGAAGACCAGTTCCCTGTGGGCGGTCACCGTGGTGGCCCGCAGGTCCCTGGGTGCCGGCTGCGGCGGGACCGGTCCCGGCGTAGCCGCCGGCGCGCCGGTAACGTAAAGGGTGGCCAGGACGGTCCCGTCCGGGACGGTCCGGGATTGTCCGCCACCGTTATTGCCCCCCAGCATGGCTCCCATGCCGCCCCTGTCCACCGGCAGGGCCTGCAGGATCGCGGTCCCTGCGCCAGTGGTGACGAGCAGGTCGGCCCGGTTGCCCGGGGCCAGCAGCACCTCTTCAACGTCCTTGGGACTCTGGAAGCGGCCCGAATCCAGGCCCAGCAGTTGCAGGTGCTGGCCGTCAAGGCGTAGTTTCAGGTAGCGGGAGGCGCAGGCATTGACGATCCTCCACCGTTCACGCTCGCCCGGTCGGGCGGCCAGGGCCGGGTTCAGCTGCCCGTTGACCAGGACCAGTGCACCTTCCCGGCCCATCACCTTCTCCATCGCGGACACGGTGGCGGTGGAACCGCCCCCGGTGAGGGAGATGTCCGAGATGACCAGGACCCGTTCCCTGGTCACGGGCACGGGTCGGGGGTCCTGGACTATGATCGCCCCGTACAGGCCGCCGAAGACCTGGTCGGCGACGCTTCCGTGGTGGTGCGGGTGGTACCAGTACACGCCCGGCGGATGGTTCACCGGCAGCCGGTACTCATAGTTAAAGAACTCTCCCGGGGCGATCGAAACCAGCACGTTGTCGCTGTTACCCTGCGGGGAGACGTGCAGCCCGTGGACGTGCAGGTTGGTCGGATCACCCAGGCTGTTCTCCAGCGTCACGTTCAGCCGGTCCCCGGGCTGCAGGATAAGGGTGGGGCCCGGCAGGGACCCGTTATAGGACAGCGCAATGGCGTCTCTACCCGCGATCCGCACCTGGCCCCGGGCCGCTGACAGTTTTATCTGCAGCCGGCCATCGGCACTGCGCAGGGCGTGCGGTTCACTCAGGTCCAGGCCGCCGGCGGCTTGGAATCCCATGGCCTGGTTCCAGAGCAATCCGGCCGCGCCCGTCGCTGCCGCCGCAGCACCCACACCTCCCAGCATCAGGGCACTGCGGCGGCTGAGAGGTTGCATCAGGCATCGTCCCCGAGGACCTTGAGCCGTTCACGGTATTCCTCTGTGCTCAATTCTCCCTTGGCGTACCGTTCGTCCAGAATCCGTCGGGCGGTAGTGGCGCCCATAGCGCTTGGGCGTTCCGCGCCCGGGCCAGGGCCTCGGCCGGTCCCGGATCGGTTAATTCCCCCGGAAAAAGTCCGCACAGCAAGGATCACGAGCAGGACGACACCGATAATCAGGAGCAGCCAGAATAGCCACGTCCAGTCCATCATGAAACCGTATCCGTTCATCACTTTCCTGCTCCGTTCCTGGTTCCCCGGCCACTGTCGTGACGGCCGGCGCGGGGGTCATGGCAGTTCGTGACCGGAAGCGGCTCGGGCCACAACGCCGCAGTCCCGGGTTTGGTTTTGGGCTGGTGACGGCTCAGGCAAGGGACAGGAAGAGCTTTTCCAGGTCCTTCTTGTTCATGGTGGGATCTTCTTTGGTGATGCACTGCTCCAGACCACTGGCGATGATAGCGAACCCGGCCCGATCCAGTGCCTTAGAGACCGCGGCGAGCTGGGTGACAATGTCCTTGCAGTCCCGGCCCTCTTCGAGCATGCGGGTGACGGCGGCAAGCTGGCCTTGGGCGCGTTTGAGTCGGTTGACGACGGGGGTGAGTTCTGTCGAATCGAGTTCCATGATGGGCTCCAAGGCTGGGTGGATGTTGCACTAATTTTATACCGCTGGGGGTATATAGTCCAGCCGTAGGCCGTGCGCATCCGGCCCGGCGCTGACTACTTGCAAGATACCCCCTGGGGTATTACCGTTGTGGAGAGAGGAACGGAGAATCCCCTCCCGGAAACTCCCCCACCGCCCAACGAAGGAGAGCCCCATGCTTTTAGAGCGCATCTACGATGAAGACCTGTCCCAGGCCAGCTACCTGATCGGCTGCCAGGCCAAGGGCGAAGCCCTTGTGGTGGACCCCCGACGGGACATCGCCGTCTACCAGGCCTTGGCGGCAGCGAACGGGATGAAGATCGTCGCCGTCACCGAAACCCATATCCACGCGGACTTCCTCTCCGGGACCCGCGAACTGGCCGCCGCGACCGGTGCCACCGCTTATGTCTCCGGTGAGGGCGGGGTGGACTGGCAGTACGGGTTCGCCGCCGAACGCCTGAGCGACAACGACGAGATTATCCTGGGCAACATCACCATCAAGGCCGTGCACACCCCCGGCCACACGCCCGAGCACCTGTCCTTGCTGATCACCGACGGGGCGTTCGCCGACACTCCGGGATACTTGCTCTCCGGGGACTTCGTCTTCGCCGGTGACCTGGGCCGCCCTGACCTGCTGGACGAGGCCGCCGGCGGCATGGACACCCGCTTCGCCGGGGCCAAGCAACTCTTCACCAGCCTGCGGGATAAATTCCTGACCCTGCCGGACCATGTTCAGGTCCACCCCGGCCACGGCGCCGGCAGTGCCTGCGGTAAGGCCCTGGGCGCTATCCCTTCCTCCACGGTCGGTTACGAGCGGCTCTACGCCTGGTGGGGGCCGTACCTGGCCGCCAACGACGAGGAAGGCTTCATTAACGAACTCCTCAACGGCCAGCCCGACGCCCACGCCTACTTCGGCAGGATGAAGCGCGAAAACCGGCAGGGTCCGGCCGTGATGGGCGAACGCGCCCCGCTTGAGGAACTGCAGAGCGCTGACGTCGCCCGGGACCTCGCCTCAGACACAGTAACGTTCGTGGACACCAGGGCCAACACCGAGGTCCATCAGGGTACCGTCACCGGCTCTGTGAACATCCCGGCAGGGAAGTCCACCGCCAGCTTCGGCGCCTGGGTCGTGGACCCGGAAAAGGACAAGAACCCGCTGGTGCTGCTGGCCCCGGACCGGGCGTCCGCGCAGCAGATGTGGGACCACCTGGTCCGGGTCGGCATCGACCAGGTCGCCGGCTACCTCACCAGCACCGAGGGCCTGCCGGCGAGCACGCCGAAACTGATCCGGCCCGAAGAACTCGAAGGCTTTGACGCCGCGATGGTGCTCGATGTCCGCAACCGCACCGAGCATGCCGCCGGGCACATCCCCGGCTCCCATCAGCTCAGCGGCGGCCGGCTGATGTGGCACCTGGAGGAACTCCCGACCGCAGGCACCATTGTGTCCTACTGCCAAAGCGGGGTCCGGAACTCCGTGGCCGCCAGCGCGCTGCGCCGCGCGGGCTACGACGTCGTCGAACTCCACGGCAGCTACACAGGCTGGGCCGCCTGGCAGCAGTCACGCGACACCCTCTCCAGCAACTGACCTTGGCCACAACTGAAACAAGTGATTGCGGTGTACGGCCCGCGGTCACGCTGGGCCTGCGGCAGAACCTGGCCCAGTTCATACTCCTAGTCGCCGTCAACGCCCTCGTCGGCGGCACCCTCGGCCAGGAACGCACGGTATTGCCCCTGCTGGCGGACCAGGTCTTCCACCTGAACCTCTACACATCCGCGCTGACATACATCCTGGCCTTCGGGCTGGCCAAGGCCGGAACCAACTACTTTGCCGGCACCCTCTCGGACCGCTACAGCCGAAAGCCGGTCCTCGTGGCAGGCTGGCTCATCGCCATCCCCGTGCCCCTGCTGCTGATTCTCGGGCCCTCCTGGGGCTGGATCGTCGCCGCGAACGTGATCCTGGGCATCAGCCAGGGCCTGACCTGGTCCACCACCGTGATGATGAAGATGGACCTCGCCGGGCCGGCCCGCCGTGGCCTGGCCATGGGCCTGAACGAGGCGGCCGGCTACCTCGGCGTCGCCGCCACCGCACTGGCCACCGGCTACATCGCCGCCAACTACGGGCTGCGGCCGGGGCCGTTCCTGCTCGGCGCCGCCTACATCGCACTCGGCCTTGGCCTGTCCGTCCTGTCCGTGAAGGAAACCCATCACCATGCCAAACTGGAAGCCGCCAACCACACCACGGCCCACGCCGGTGCGCACGCGGATCTAAGCAATCGGCAGGTCTTCACCCTCACCAGCTTCCGGGATAAGTCCCTGTCTTCGGTCAGCCAGGCCGGCATGGTGAACAACCTCAACGACGGCCTCGCCTGGGGACTGTTTCCCGTCATGTTCGCCGCGGCCGGACTGACCATCGAAAAGATCGGCATCCTCGCCGCCGTTTACCCCGCCGTCTGGGGCGCGGGTCAGCTCGCCACCGGCGCACTATCCGATAAATACGGCCGCAAACCGCTGATCGTAGGCGGCATGGTCGTCCAGGCGGTGGCACTGGGCATGGTCGCCGTCGGCAGCAACTTCGGGTTCTGGCTGGCCGCAGCGGTCCTGCTCGGCGCCGGCACCGCCATGGTCTACCCCACCCTGCTGGCCGCCATCGGCGACGTCGCGCACCCGGCCTGGCGGGCCCGCTCCGTCGGAATCTACCGGCTCTGGCGGGACGGCGGATTCGCCGTCGGCGCGCTGCTCGCCGGGATCCTCGCCGATGCCTACGGCATCCCGGCCGCCGTCACCGTCGTCGGTGCCCTCACCGCGGTCTCAGGAATCCTCGTGGCCGTCCGGATGCGCGGCACCGACCACAAACCCGCCATCTAAGCAACCGCACCGGCGCCGGAGTAGACCCCTCCCACCGCCGAGTCCGATTCACGACGCCGGCCAGCCAGAGACCGACGTGACGGCGACGCGCGGTCTCCCCGGACCTCCGATTCACCGTACGCACTTATTTCCCGAGAATACCCCATGGGGTATATTTCAATGACAATCCAGCCAAATAGGAGAGCAAGCAGATGTGCCGTGCAGTGACATGTAAGACATGCGGTAAAACGACGTGGGCCGGCTGCGGTCAGCACGTTGACCAGGTTATGCGCGGGGTTCCCAGCTCCCAGCGCTGCCGCGGACACGAGCAGGAAAAGTCCACAGGGAGGGCCTTCTTCGCGAAGCTGTTCGGACGCTAAGCCCACCCTGCCGGCCCACGGTACTGGGGCAATGGGGAATAGCGAAAGCGCCGGAGGAAACATCCTTCGGCGCTTTCGCTATTCCTTTGTCGCCACTGTCAGGAAAGGATTGCCTGGATGGCAACGTAAGCGGCAATTACCAAGACCAGGATGCCAAAGCCGCGCTTGAGCGCTGCATCCGGAATCCTGCTGCCGATCCGTCCGGCCACGAGCGAGGCAGCCATCGCGGTTACGGCGAAGGCTGCCGTGACGGCCCAGTCGATCTGCAGGTCGCCCATGTGGGCGGCGAAGCCGGCAGCGGAGTTAATGACGATGACGACCAGGGATGTGCCGACGGTCAGCGCCATCGGGAGCCCGAGAACCAGCGTGAGGGCCGGGACGATCAGGAAACCGCCCCCGACGCCGAGCAAACCGGTCAGGAACCCCACGACGGCGCCGGTGGCGATCGCCTTGGGCAGGCAACTGCGCCAGTTGATCCCGCCGCCGGGGAGGGCACAGGCTCCTCCGGCTGCTGTGGACGGTCTGAGCATCCGAACCCCGGCGAAGACCATGATCGCGGCGAAGACCAGCAGTAGGATCTTCGGGTCAAGGAGCCGGTTAACTACCGCCCCGAGGTAAGCGGTCACGGTTCCTGCCGCGCCGATGATCAGCGCCAGGCGCCAGTTCACCCCGGCGCGCAGCCGGGGCAGCACCGCGACGGCTGAGGAAGCGCCGACAACGACCAGCGACGTGGGGATCGCCGCGGCAAGCGGTAGCCCCACGCCATAGACCAGGGCGGGCACGGCGAGAATGGATCCGCCGCCTCCGACCAGGCCGAGCAGTGCGCCCACGATCAGCCCGAACGCCGCAGCGGAGATGATCATACGCCGGCGCTCAGGCTCTGCAGGGCCTGGTGCGCGGTCGGCTCATTAGCGGAGCGGTTCCACGGCATTTTAGAGAGCACCTGTCCCATGGCGCAGCTGTTCGTCGCTGCGGAAAACGTCAGCCCGGCCCCGATCCCGCCAGCGATCAGCCCCAGCTTGGGCGAGACGAATTTGCTGCCAAGCACGCCGGCCAGGACGAGGGAGCCAGCGGCCATCCGGACCTGCCGCTCCAGCGCCCAAGGGCCACGGCCGCGGCCGCGGCCGCGGATCACGTTACCGCCGGCGGCTGCATACGCCGGAACCCCTCCGGAGAGGACACTAACACCGGCCCGACCAACAGCATCCAGGTGCTTGCGGGCCTGCTCGGCCCGGTTACCGGACTGGCAGACAAGGACCACACGGGTACCCATCTTTGCCGCGAACTCTTCCGCATGCTCGCTGAGCATAGCCAGCGGTACATGATAGGAGCCCAAAATGTGCAGGGAATCAAACTCTGCGCCGCTGCGGACGTCAACGATCATCAGATCGTCGTGGTTATCCTCCCAAGTCTTCAGGGTCGAGGCATCGATGGACCTGGGAGCGGCATCAGGGGCGTTGGTCGTGTTCAAGGAAGTCATGATCTCTTTCGGTGTGTCTTGGAGCGTTTCTGGTGGCGGCCCGCGTTTACGGGTTGCCGCCGGCCACCGTCCGGTTCCCCATGTCAGAGACACGGGCAGGGTCCGGGCAAGTGGAAGCCCGGGCGGCATGTGGGGGACATGCCGCCCGGGCGGTCTGGTGAGCTCAGCTGATGGGGAAGCCTGCGGCTGTCCAATCGAGCATTCCGCCAGGCATGGTGTACGCAGTGAAGCCTGCGGCCGCGAGCTGCTCCGCGGCCACGGCGCTGCGGCGTCCGCTCCGGCATACTGCGATGACGGGACGTGATTTGTCCAGGTCTTTGAAGCGCTCGGGCAGTTCGCCTAAGGGAATGTGCCTAGCGCCGGGGATCATGTCTAGGGCGACTTCAGCTGATTCGCGGACATCCACAATTTGGGCGTCGCCGCCGTTAGTGAGCTGCTCCGAGAGCTGCTGTGGGGTAATTTCCATGGCTAAACCTTTCGGTAGGACGGGGCTGTCGCGGTGGGGCCGGACGCCGATGATGGCGGGCGTTCGTTCATTTAATTATTATACCCCTAGGGGTATAATAATTAGTCTACGGCAACCATCGATATTTCCGAAAAGACCTTTAGCGGCATCATCACCGGCGACGACACCGTGCCGGTGGAGTTCTGGGTAGCCTGGTGCACGCCCCGCCTGCCCACCCTGAGGGACTTGGGGAAAAAGACCCTCGTCGCCTCCCAGCCGGGGGCAATGAACGCGACCGGACCCGAGAAGCTCATCACCGGCATCAAGGATGCTGGACTTGGAAGAGATACGGGCGATAATGGCAGCCGAGTAACCCTCATTGGCAGCAAATGCGGGATCCCAGCGGACGACGACCAGGGAATACTCTTGCGCGGCTGGGTTCCGTGGACGGTTACTGGCGTCAGCTTGGTAGCTGGCGGTGGGCTGAATTGCCGCAGCCGGTTCGTTTCTGGCAGGCCTGCCACATCTGCTGGGCTGGGCGTTGCGGGAGCGCCTCCAACTGGAATGGAGGGCCGTATCGCCCCCGTTACACACCCCCGTTGACGGCGATGCGCATACTACCTGCCGACCCATTTTTCCCGCGAAGGCGCGTCCGTCGAGCAGCCGGTCAGCCTAACGGCAGCGGGCGTCACCGGCGAATGTATGGCCAAGCCGGCCGCTGTTCGTGCCGGGCGGCAATGACTGGACGCAGGAAGGGGGCGGGCCGGTTGACCCGGTGGCTGGAAGGACACCACATCCCGGCCGCAGCGCAGGGGCACCCGGAATTTACCGTTACCTTCGACTCCCCGTCCTAGATGGGCCCGATCGGCTACGGCCGGCTCCGGCCCACCCATGACTTGCTGGAAGAGACCCGACCTCCTTGTCTTTGCATGCAAGGCGCCCGGCGACATCAAGCGGCAAAGGTGTTGATCCGGGCGTCGGGGCTCTCCCCGGGCAGGCCGACGACGGGTCTGGGGCGCCCGCTCTGGGCCGCAAACATGGCTTCGACGACGATCTCCGAGGCCCTTAGGCATGGTCAAGGACCATGACGCGCTTGGCCCCCGTGTCGAACCGGGCCCGGGTATCGAACTGAGCCCTGATGTCGAATTTCTGGCACGCCTCCTGGTCCCGAAGGTCGAACGGAATCAACCCGACGAAGAGAACCGTGGTGTTGAATGCTGCCAGGCGGTGCATAGGCATACGTGCACGTTCATCGCTCCGGGCTCCGGGTCACCATCGCAATGCCCGGAAGCTCGTCCATTTTCCCGTCGGCCCCGCCATGTAGCTGACCCCCTCATGACGACACACAATGGTTTCAATCGGGAGGCATGTAAACCTTCCAGGACCTCGAGGTAGCTCTCCCCCGGGACCACATAGAGCCGTCGAACACCGTGGGCCAGAAGCGACTCGACAACGACGTGACCTGCCGATACCGCCGGGGGAGCATGGACGTCAGTGGAAGATGTCCCGCAATCAGCCCTTTTCTGCGTCGTCGCGTCTTTGCCTGTGGTGTGGACGGCGACGTTCAGTAACGGCATGGTGTTTCCTTGTCTATGAATTAGCGGTGTCGCGATTGCCTCCGGCGTTCTCAGGCGTGGAGTGAGGCGGCGTCTTCGAGGTTTTTGCCCTTGGTTTCCGGTGCCATGAAGTAACTGGCTCCGGCTCCGACCAGGGCAATGCCAGCGGCGATCCACATGGTCCCGGAGAGTCCCAGATGGGTCAGGGCCAGGGGCGTGGCGAAGGTGCCGATGGCGGCCCCGATGCGACTGGTTCCGGTGCACAGGCCGACGGCGGTGGCCCGGACCTTGGTCGGGAACAGCTCGTTCGGGTAAATCCATTCCAGGATTGAGGGCCCGCCGTTGAAGATGGCGTAGAAGGCGAAGGCCAGCGCGATAAGGCCAAGCGGGGCGGTGGGGAAGAGGGCGAGGAACAGCAGGCCGACGCCGGAGAGGATGAAGCCCCAGATCAGGACGGGGCGGCGGCCAAGCTTATCGACGACGAGCAGGGCAACAATGTTGCCGACGAGGAAGAATAGATTGATCAGCCCGTAGCCGATGTTGGCTGCGTCGCCGGACTCGAGGTGGAACAGGGCCAGGATCTGCGGTCCAAAGGCGTAGATCGAGAACAGCGTCACGATGGTGCAGGTCCAGAAGATGGAAATGAAGATGACGCGGTTCAGGTAGCCGCCGGTCAGCACCATTTTGAAGGCCTTGCCGGTGCTGAGCTTGACGGCGTTGGGATCGTGGGCCGTGATCCCGTCCAGGGTTGCTTCTTCACCGATGGTCTTTTTCAGGATTACCAGGGCCTCGTCGTGGCGGCCCTTGCCGACCAGCCAGTGCGGGGATTCCGGGATCGTGGCCCGGGCAATAAGGATCAAGACGGCCGGTACCGCCGAGGACAGGAGCATCCAACGCCAGCCGTCATCGAGCGACAGCAGCCAGTAGCCGACAAAGGCTGCAACGGTGGCCCCGACGAACCACATGGCGTTCAAGCCGCCCAGCAGCCGGGCCCGCCAATTTGACGGCACGAATTCGGCAACGAGCGCGGTGGCGATCGGATAGTCGGCGCCGACGGCAATACCGATGAGCAGGCGCAGAGTGAACAGCTGCCACGGCTCATTGGCCCAGAACTGCGCAATCGAGAACACGATGATCGCGACCAGGTCGATCGTGTACATGAGCTTGCGGCCGATTTTGTCCGTGATGTTGCCGAAGACCAGTCCGCCAATGAACACCCCGACCAGTGCGGAAGCGCCGATGAGCCCGTTCCACCACTCGTTCATCTGCCATTGGGGGATGATCTGGACCAACGCGATGCCGATGATGGCCAGAATGTAGCCGTCCAGGAACGGACCGCCGGAGCTGAAGAGGGTCAGTCGCTTGTGGAACGAGTTCAGCGGTGCTGAATCGATGGTTAGTTGGGAGGTGGGTGCTGGAACGGGTGCGTGGGAGAGCATGATGGTTCCGATCTGGGCTTAAGGAAAGCGGCGATGGTTGCCCAACAGATCCGTGACCGGAGGTGGGTCAGGCTGTTACGGCTGCGACGGCATCGATTTCGATGCGCTTCTGGCCCCGGAAACGGGCAACCTGCACCGTGGTACGGGGAGGCAGTGGATGGCCGCTGAGCCGGGTGAGGTAGGCGGCGTTGAAATCGTCAAACTCGTCCAGGTCCGCGAGGAAGACGGTGAGTTTGAGGAGGCTGGACAGGTTGGAATGTGCATCCGCCAGGGCGTTTTCCAGGTTGTCGAAGGCCTGGACCACTTGGCCGGCAATGTCGGCCGGGGTCGTGCCGTCGGCACGGGCCGGTATCTGCCCGCAAAGAAAGATGATGCCGTTGACGGCGGCCGAGGCCGAGTAGGGCCGTGGTTTGCCGTCGGAGAACTGGATGCGCTCGATGCTGCTCACCGGTCCGCCATGAGGTAGTTCCGGGAGAGCTGATACATGCGAAGCCATTCGTATTCACTTACTTTCAGAGGATTTTGACAGATGTTGGCGTCCTGGCGGTCCAGGCCGGTGGTGCCGGGAAGGACAACGACGACGGTGTTCTCCCCCTCTGACCGCGGCAGCAGCGATGCTGCCATGGCTGCGCTGGGCGGCTCACTTGCCGAGGTGACGGAGCCATGGTGGACGGAGAGGTATTCCGTGCCGGCCTTGGTGGAGATGGCCACAATAATGGTGCGCTGCAGGTTGGCGCTGCGCCGCAGCAGCAGGTCATTCCACAGTGGGCGCGGGATCCCGGACACCGTTGTGCGGCTGACCCGGACTTCTTCGGCGCCGCCGCTGGCGGCCAGGTCGATCAGCTGCATCGCCGAACGCAAGGCCGGCTGGTCCGGGCAGTCGAGTTCGTGCACGGTGACGCCGGCCCAGGCAGTCGACCTGGTGGCTGCGGCACGCACGGGCTGGGACCAGTCCGCCGCGAGTAGTTGCTCCAGCAGGGCAAGCCCGTGCTTTGAGTCGACTTCGGCCCGCAATACGGCCAGTCCGCCTTCCTGCGCCTCGGCAGGGTCCGCACCCGCAGCGCACAGGGCGCGGAACGCCGATTCGACGATCTCGCGGGGCTGGACGGAGCAGACGGCGGTCCCAGATACTGTGGTCCCAGATACTGTGGTCTCAGACATTGGCCTTCTCCTTGGTGGTGTCCATGACCTCGGCGAACAGGCGGCTGAAGTTGCCGCCCAGGACCGCGGCAATGGTGCCATCGGTGAGTCCGGCGGCCACTAGTCCTTCGGTGAGCCGGGGGAAGTCTTCGGGCCCGGTGAACCAGTTGGGCCAGGCGGGCCACCGGGGTGAGTTTTCCGGTGCGGTGGGCTGCCAGCGTCCGTTGCGGAGCCACCCGACGAATTCGTGGTCCCAGCCGCGGGTGCAGTCGCTGCCCAGACCGACATGTGAAGGCCCATACTGGTCCACCATGCGTGCGACCATGCCGGCAAAGCTCTCGATGGTCATGTGCTCGCCACCGCTGACGGTCGGGTAGAGGCAGCAGCCAATGACTCCGCCGCGGTCAACGAGCGGCTGGATGACATCGTGGGGCTTGTTTCGGGGCGTGTCAAAGAACCACAAGGGGTTTGAATGGGTGATCGCGACGGGCACCGTGGAGGCCTCGATGGCCTCGCGGCTGGTGCGGTACCCGACATGGGACAGGTCAATCAGCATCCCGACGCGGTTCATCTCCGACACCACCACACGTCCGTAGCGTGTGAGGCCGGAGTCCTCGGCCTCAAAGCAGCCGCCTCCGAGCAGGTTCTGGTTGTTGTAGGTCAGCTGGGCTATGCGGACGCCGAGGCGGTGGAAGAGTTCCACATAGCGGTAGTCGTCCTCGAAGGGGCTGGTGTTCTGGAAGCCAAGGAAAACGGCGATCTTGTTTTGTTCCTTCGCCCTTTCGATGTCGGCGCCGCTGGTGGCAAGGAAGAAGAGGTCGTCGTTGCGGTTGGCCAGTTCGAGCCATTGGGCGATGGAGCGGATGGTTTCGGCGGCGTTTTCCCAGACGGCACAGGTGGCGTTGACAGCGCTGACGCCTCCGGTGCGCAATTCCTCCAGCACCGGCCGGCTCCAGTTGCTGATCTGCAGTCCGTCCACGACGGTTGCCTGCTGGTGCATACTCATTATTTCTCTCCTTCAGGTGCCAGCGGAAACAGCCAGTCGTCGTCGTCGGTTCCACTCATGACCTCCGCCACGCGCGGGGCGCCGCTGAACAAGGTGACGCGAACCCAGTCGGTGGACTGCGGGCTGAAGTTGTTCATTCCGTACGTCGCCAACTGGAAGCGTTGGGTGCTCAGCGGCAGGAATTGTGCATCCACGAGGTTGTCCTGCACATCGCCGTAGCGGTAATCCTTGGTCTGCTGGATCCGTTCGGCAGCGAATCGGTCGTCCGGATGGGCCAGCAGGAATTCGGCCACGCTGGCCCCGTCGGGGAAGGCCGCCAGGTCGGCCGTCAGCGTGTTGATGCGGCGTGCAACGTCCGTGCAGTGCTCCACCGTGCCCGCCGCCTTCTGCGTCCGTTGCGCCCGCCGCGGTTCTTCGCTGTCCGCGGAGGTGTACCAGTAGTAGAGGGAGTGCTCCGGGGCGGCAAAGTCGTAGCTGCGGGTCCAGCCGTAGTTCTGCTCCAGCAGTGCCCGCAATTCGCCGCAGCGCATGGCTGGGTCGAAGGCCGGCGGAGCGGCCACAGTGAGAAGTGCGTCGGCTTCCTGGTCAAAATCGTTCCGGAGTTCAATGACGATGGAGGCAAAGAGACCGCGGGCTTCCGGGCTGAGGTCGGCCGCCAGTTCGTGCAGGCGCGCCAGCACGGGAGCGGCCTTCCCTCCGGAGGCCATGAAGGTCTGGAGTTCGCGGAGCAGCTGGCGAAGTTGCGGTCTGATCGAATCGGTCGACAGGAACGGCACGGTCTTCAGTTCGGACTTTTCCGCCAGGTGCCGGTCCGCCCTGTCAAGAAGTTCGACAACCCGGCCCAGATCAGGATTTTCCGGTGCGTAACTGGCGGCGAGTCCCACCGCGAGGGGAAGCTCGCGGAGCTTGCACCAGGCGTCGAGGTAGCCGGGGTGGTTGACCAGGAACGGCACCATGCCCAAGCCGGTGGCGTTGCCCAACCCAAAGTACTTGCCCCACTGCGCATTCAGGGGAACAGCATCGGTTCCCGCGGCCCGCGCCTTAGCCTTGGCAACATGCTCCACCAGGTCCATGCTGAGCTCGCGCAACAGCCACGCGGCGAGCATTTGAGAACGGTAAGGGACAGACAAGGGGTGGCCGGCCGGCAGGGTGGCCAGCTCCTTGAGACCGAACTTGCCGTTGCCGTAGAACGCGGTGCTGCGGATCAGATAGGGGCTGGGGCCAATCTTCGCAACGTCGGGCTGGATCCCCGCGGCAAGGCAGTCGCTGACATAGTCGAAGAAACGGGCGCTGCGGTTGGCCCTGGTCATGATGATTGTTTCCGGGTCGGTGCGACCTTGTTCCTGGACCGTGACATTGCGGCGCAGCTCCGCCTCACGCTCCGGGCTCAGAACACCTTCGATGAGTGCCGCCGTGACGTCCCAAGCATTCGCGATGACCCTGTCGGTGCGTTCGCTTTCTTCCAGTGCCTGGCAAAAAGCGATGAACTTCAAGCTGTAGCCCTCGGCGTCGATGGTGTAGACCGCGGTACCCCGGCCCAGCTCGTCCAGCTCCAGCCGGGACTTGGTCACGCGCCATTGATGGGAGGCCGCGCGGCGGAGCATAGTGCGGGCAAAACTGTGGCGTGTGCCCCAGGCGCCGTTCATGTCGGAGCCGCAGAGCACAGCCTCCGGGGCGCGCAGCTCACACCTGGTTTCTTCGTCGATGAGGTTCATGGTCATGCCTTCTTGGGGGCCAGGCGCAGATAGGCGGTCTTTTCGTGGGTGAAGAAAGTGGCGGCGGCGGCGCTGTTCTGCTCCCGGGGTCCGGCGAAGGTGGAATCCTTCATACCCCCGAACGGTGCATGGAGCTCGGACCCTGTGGTCGGGGCGTTGACCTTGACCAAGCCTGCCTGCAGCGCGGAAACGCAGCGGCGAATGGCACGCTCATCACTGCTGAAGACAGCGGCGGTGAGGCCAAAGACGGTGTTGTTGGCCAGTTCAATGGCCTCCTCCAGGGTCTCTGCGTGCAGCACTGTGGTGACGGGGCCAAATACTTCCTCCTGGCAGATGGTCATGGAGCGCGGTCCGGTCAGCACCGTGGGGGCGACGTAGCTGCCTTCCCCCTTCGGCAGGACCGCCTGGGCCAGGATTTCCCCACCTTCCGAAAGCGCTTGTTCGACGGCGGCGTTGATTTCTTCACGGGCCGACGGCGAAACGACGGGGCCGATCTGGACCGAGGCATCCGTGCCCGGTCCCAGGACCAGCTTCGAGACTTTGTCCTTGACTCGTGCCAGGAAGTCCTCGTGCCCGCCGCCGACCAGGATCACGCGCCGCGTGGCGGTGCACTTCTGGCCGGTGGAACCCATGGCGGCGGCGACAACACTGGTGGCAGCCAGTTCAGCATCCGCGTCCGGAAGGACGAGTGTGGCGTTGTGCCCGCCGAGTTCAAGCTGCAGTTTCGCTCCCCGTCCGCAGACAATCCCACGGATGTGGTGGCCGACCGGCACGGAGCCGGTAAACGTCACACCACCTACCAAGGGATCGGACACCAGTTCCGAGCCCAGCTGACCTGGGCCCAGAATCAGGTTGACGACACCGGCGGGGATGCCGGAGGCGGCCAGCGCCTCCATCAGCAGAACAGATACACCAGGCGTATTACTAGCCGACTTCCACACCACCGTGTTCCCGTGCAGGAGCGCCGGAGCGATCTTCCAAGCCGGAATCTGCAGGGGGAAGTTCCACGGGGTGATCACCCCGACCACGCCCAGCGGCCGCCGCACGGTCAGGATCCGCTCCTCCGGGTGGCTGGAGGGGAATTCGGTGCCGACGGGATTGCGGGCGGAGGCGGCATGGTAGTCAAAGGTGTCCGCCGATGCGTCGACCTCCATCCGGGACTCCGCGATCGTCTTGCCGTGTTCGGCCGTCATGACGGCGGCGATTTCCTCGGCCCGTTCCCGGATGGCTGCTGCGGCGGCGGCCAGGACCCGGCCGCGTGCCAATATGCCCAGCCCGTCCCAGGACGTGCCTGCAGAAGCGGCGGCCTGGATCGCCTGCGCCAGGTCCGCGGAGCCGGCCTGGTGGTAGCTGGTCACTGCCTCCTCCGGCACTGCCGGGTTGTGCCGGGACACGAATGCACCGGATCCGTCCACCCAGGTACCGTTGATGAAGCTGCTGGCTGGCTTGGTCATTACAGGCATTGTCAATCCTTTGTTCCGTTCCAATCTGTGACTTCTCTCACGGACAACGCTAGACGCATCGCGTTGCAAAATAAAATATCTATTTGACGCCCATCAATACCTGTCTAATCTTGATTACATGAACCTCAGACGTCTTGAACTCTTTGTCGCAGTCGCCGAAGAGCTCCACTTCAACCGGGCAGCCCAGCGCCTCCACATGGCACAGCCGCCGTTAAGCCAGCAGATCCGCAAGCTGGAGGAAGAGTGCAAGGTGGCCCTGTTCGTGCGTAATTCCCGCAATGTGGAACTGACAGCGGAGGGTGAGGTGCTCTTGGAGCACGCGCGCAAAGTCCTGGCTCAATACGCCATCATGACGGCGGCCCTGGCGCACGCCAGGGACGGCGAACTTGGCCGGCTGAGACTTGGCTTTGTTTCTTCGGCAGCTATCTACATGGTGCCCGGGCTGGTCCGGGACATGCGCTCTTGGTGGCCGGGAATCGATCTGCAGTTGCGCGAGGAGACCACGGATATGCAATTGGAGCTCATTGCCGCCGGCAGCCTTGACGCGGGCATTGCGCGGGAGGTGCGGACAGTGGCGGGCATCAGTGCCACCGTGCTCATGCACGAACCCCTGGTGGTCGCCGTGGCCGCCGACCATCACTTGGCCACCCGGTCATCTGTGGCCCTAAAGGAGCTGAAAGGTGAGGCCTTCATCGCTTTCCCGCGAAGCCGCATCTCCTCGCTCTTTGACCACATTTCGGCACTGCTCCATGCCGTGGGTGTGGATTTCGACATTGCCCAGGAAGCCGTCCAGTTTCCCACCATTCTCGGTTTGGTCTCCGCCCACCTGGGCATCGCGGTGGTGCCGGAGTCGATGCGTGCGTTTGCCATCCCGGGCCTGGTCTATCTGGACATTGAGGACGCCAACGCCACCTCGACCGTCAGCCTGATCTACTCCACGGAAGCCTCCAACCCCCTGCTCGTGTCAAAAATCAGGGCAGCGTTCGGGAAATCCTCGCCGACTGAGCCGGCGCGACCTCACGGGACGAATGAGCCGACGGAGCCAGCCGCCGTGCCAGATCCCGGCGTGTCACCTGGTGCGCCGTCATGAACTGCGGGTCAGGGCTGTCTTGAATTTTTTTGAGGGCGTTTCCCAGCATGTGTTGTCGATGTAGCTGCAGATTGGCGGCCGATGGCGGAGCGGGCCTGGCGTAGTTGCGCTGAGTCAGGACGAGCGTGGGGGTCGGGGCGGGCGTCGGGCAGAGATTTAGCCTGTGAGGACGCGGCTTGCGATGTCCAGGAATTGCTGCGTCAACTCATCAGCGCCACCGTCCGGGAGGACTGCTGAAAGTTGTGAGGTTGCGTTGTCCTCAGCCAGTTCGCGGTAGACGAGTCCCGGAAGTACGGTGGCCCGGACCGAGGCTGGAACGATGGCCACTCCCATGCCGCTGGCGACCAGGCCCAGTGTCGTGGGGAAAGCGAGGACCTCCATAGCATCGCTGAGATCAATGCCTGCATGCTGGCAGAGCGCGGAAATTGTCCGCGACATGGCGGGCGCAACATGCTTGGGCAGGACGATGAACCGCTCCCCCTGCAGGGTACTGAGTTTGACGTGATCGGTCGCGGCCGTTGGGTGGCGGTCCGGGCATGCAAGAACCAATTTTTCCCGCGCGAGCGGGATAATCGAGGTTCCGCGCGCGTGGACAACATCGCGGACTAACCCCAGATCCATTTGACCGCTAAGAACCAGTTCGATCTGCTGCTGCGAAGGCATTTCCTGCAGGCTGAGCCTGACGTCCGGATGTTCGTGACTGAAGGGGGCAACGATCCGCGGCAACAGGTCGTATGCTGCCGACGGAACAAAGCCGACGCGTAAGTACCCCTGCCGTCCGGAAACCAAATCGGCAATCCGCTCTTTCACATGCGTTTCGGACGCGGCGAAAACCTTTGCCTGCTGCGCCACGGCCACACCCAACCTCGTGAGAGCGACCTCCCGGGTTGTGCGATGCAGCAGGCGTGCGCCCACCTCCCGTTCCAAAAGATTGATCTGCTGGCTCAGCGCGGGTTGTGAGAGGTGCAGGCGCACCGCTGCGCGCCCGAAGTGGAGTTCTTCTGCCACCGCAAGGAAATACTGCAGACGTCTGGTTTCCATGCCTCTATTTATATAAGGAAATCTTATATATGCGCAAGTATTTCCGCCTTCTGTTTCTTAGTGTCGAGGGTCACTATTAAGAGCGATCCCGGTGGTCAACGAAACCCCCGGACCCTTCGACAAACGAGGAACCTAAGATGAACATCGCCCACATTGGCTTCACGGTCTCAGATCTTGATGCGGCCATCGACTTCTTCGTGAACCACTTCGGATTTCATCTGCGACACCGGCAGATCCAAGACAACCCGTACACGAGGGCCACCGTGGGGGTGCCCGATGCCGTCATCGACAACGCAATACTTTCGACCGCCGAACACCTTGGCGCGGAACTGCAGTTGCTTCAGTACATTCAGCCTGAATGCGACGGCTCGTTTCTGCCCGCTCACCACCCGGGTGCAACCCATCTCGCCCTGGTTGTCGACGACATCCGAGAAATCTACGGTACTTGCATCAATTCGGGCGTCGAGTTCGTGTCACCGCCAAATGAGATAGACACCGGGCGAAACACTGGCGGAATTATCGCCTACGCCATTGGGCCCGATGGTCTTCGCGTGGAACTGTTTCAGCCAGCTACCGTGTTCAGCTTCTAGTAATGCATACCCACAAGGAGTCACCGATGACTAGTACCACCTCGAACACGGTTTTGTCCCCACGCGAACGCAGAAAAGCAATCGTCGCCGCGGCCGCTGGCAACTTTAGCGAGTGGTACGACTTCAGCGTATATGGCGTCGTCGCAGCCGTCATTGCAGTGAACTTCTTTCCCGCCAAAGACCAGTTCGTTGCGCTTCTCAGCACTTATATCATTTTTGCTCTTACGTACATCACACGCCCGCTGGGCGGCCTTCTGACCGGATGGATTGCCGACACATACGGTCGGCGACCCGCGCTTGCTCTGACCATTGCCGTGATGACAGTGGCTACGGCAGCCGTGGGAGTGCTCCCGTCTTACGCCGCGATCGGAGTGGCGGCACCGATCCTGCTGCTCTCATGCCGCTTGCTGCAGGGGCTCGGAGCGGGCGGCGAGTACGGCTCGGCCATAAGTTTTCTCTATGAGCACAGCGCCCCAGAGCGGCGAGCCCGTACCATCAGCTACTTGGTCTCGAGCACATTCCTCGGAGTGCTCGCTGGCGTAGGATTCGCCAGCCTCCTCAGCGCAATCATAGGCAATACGGCATTCGCGGAATGGGGATGGCGAGTGCTGTTCATTATCGCGCTCCCCATCGGATTGATCGGGATGTACATCCGGAAACATGTTCAAGAGACGCCAGAGTTCATCGCGCTTCGCAAGGCCGACGAACTTGCCAAGGTCAAGCCCAGCCCCGTACGGGACTCGTTCAGATCGCACAAGGCAACGATGGTCGTCTTCATTCTGGCGATCGGAATCTATCCGTTGATCACCACGACCATCACGTCATACTTCACTACCTTCCTAGTCCGTACTGTGAAGATTGCGCCGAGCGAGGCCTACACCATCACCCTGATCACAGACGTCGCCCTCATTCTCGCGGCGCTAGGCACCGGGATGATCGTCGACAAGATCGGTATGTATCGCACACTTCTTAGCGGCGCCCTTCTAGTCGCGGTCCTTGGTGTACCAATTTTCTTGATCGCCTCTGGTGGCCACTCCGCATCGATACTCGCGGGTGTCATTCTCGGAGTTTGCGGAGGCATACTCGCTGTACCGGCTGCCCTGGCCGTTTCGCAGATGTTTCCACCCACCGTTCGTGTCACAGCCGGATCGTTCTCTTACAACATCACAGTGATCCTGTTTGGCGCGACCGGCCCTCTGCTCGGCGTCGCGCTAACGGGACAGAGCGGAAACGTATACGCGTACGGGATCTATCTCTCCACGATTGCGCTTGTCTCCGCGGGGGCAATTTTCCTGGGGCGCAGCCGGATCCGTCGAGTCGACGGCATCGACGCCCATTCTTCGATTCCCCCAGAATCACTCGTTAACGTCAAGCGCTGACGAAGACTTACTAATCCAAATTTTCTATCGAAAGGCCAGCAGAGATGCGAGCTGCAGTTCTTCGCGAAGTTCCAGGAAAATTCTCCATCGAGAACGTTGATCTAGACAAGCCACGCGGGGAGGAGGTTCGCATCCGCACCATGGCGGCTGGAGTCTGCCAAACCGAGCTCCACATCATGGAGGGCCGTAACCCGGCCCTTCTACCAACGGTTCTAGGCCATGAATCGGCTGGCGTCGTGACCGCGATCGGCGAAGACGTCACCCACGTTAAGCTTGGTGACCATATCGTCACATGTGTCTCGAGATTCTGTGGAGAATGCAGGCAGTGCCTGACGGGACACCCGTCTCTCTGCCACGCCGTGTCAACGGGCAGGGCCGCCGGTGCGCCCCCTGCGCTCTCACAGAACGGTAATTCGATCAATCAGTTCGTCGGCCTGGCATCGTTCGCAGAGGAGATGCTCGTTCATGAAAGAAATACGGTCAAAATTGACCGCGACATCCCATTTGACCGTGCAGCGTTGGTCGGCTGTGCCGTCTTGACCGGCTGCGGAGCCGTGTTCAACTCGGCTCAGGTCCGCGCAGGAACAACCGTTGCGGTCATCGGTTGTGGTGGTGTTGGGCTCAACTGCATTCAGGGGGCACGGATCGCCGGGGCGCTGAGAGTGATCGCGATCGACAAATCCGCCGCGAAATTGGCCCTCGCGAAACAGTTCGGCGCTACGGACGTTATCGACGCCAGTTCCTGCGATCCGGTCGCGGCCGTAAGAGACCTCACACTTGGCGGCGTCGAGTATAGCTTTGAAGCGATCGGACTTCCCTCGACGATCGAGCAGGCAATCGCGATGCTCAGCCGAGGCGGGGTGACGACCGCAATCGGAATGATCCCAGACGGAGCGACGGTTAGGGTGAGCGGCGCCGACATGATGGCAGAACGCCGACTGCAGGGTTGTCGTATGGGTTCGAACCGGTTCCGGTTAGACGTCCCGAGACTGCTCGAACTGTACAAACAGGGACGGCTTATGCTCGACGAGCTTATTTCGGACCGAGTAGACCTCGACTCAGTAAACCAAGCTTGCGCGAAGCTAAAGTCAGGTGCGGCCGCACGTAGCGTCATCATGTTCGAATAAACTGCTGACCTCTTCTTCAAATAGCGGCGCTTTTGACGCCTTTTTAAGTTACTCAACCTCTAGTGAGGCTTCGCCTCTGACCGCGGAGGTGGTTGGTTGGCTAGCGCTGATGACCTCCGCTTCGCTCTAGCGCATTCTGAAGGGATGCGATGGGCGTGTGGCGATGGTGGTGGTTGTGGTGGGAAATATGTGACACTAATGCGGAGTTCCATACCCGGATAGTGGAGATGACAGGTAACGAGCTACTCAGGATGCATATGAAGTCCCTGGCTGGCCGGGTACCTTGGCTGTTCGCACACACACCCGACCAGGATCCCCGCATCCAATGCGCCGAGCACCTTGCCCTTTGCAAAGCAATATACGACGGAAGGCCCAATTTAGCAGCCGCTCTGGCTTTGTCGCACATTGAAATGGGGCGCAAACCATCCTTGGAGGCGCTTAAAGGGGTCTTGCCTCCGAAGTAGCGCGGTCCCCCGATGGCAGAGGCGATGACAGCTACGAGGGTGCCGAACGCGACCAAGGTGAGCTGGTGCCACTGCACCGCCATGAACAGCTCGACACGTTCGTATCGTAGAAACCGGACTGGTTGCAGAACGCAAGTTTCTTCACTCAGGGTTGCCATGACCGTTTCGTGGCATATTTTTCGGTGGTCGCTTGGCCGTCGCGGCAATCGTGCCCGCAGACATCACCGGCTCCGGAACGATCTGCGTGGCCACAGACCCGACGTACCCTCTTTTTGAGGCATGAGGAGGCCCTGGACACCAGTGCCGTCGTGGATGCCTTCAGCCCGATGGAAGGGCCTCCGCCTCCCGCCAAGAAGGGTGAAAACTAATGAATATGGAGACCCAATGTGGAGAGTTTGGGGAGACTTAAGTTGAAATAGCCCCTTATCGGGGCCATTGCAACTACCGAAATCCCCGTCATTCCGGGCTTTTTGAGCCCCCTGTCGGATTCGAACCGACGACCCCCGCTTTACAAGAGCGGTGCTCTGGCCAACTGAGCTAAGGAGGCGTAACCGGCCCAAAAGCCAGCTACACAAGACTAGCCCAGGGGCGCCCGCATCGCTAAATGCGACCGCCCCGAGGCCCGTCCGGAAACCAGCGAAAACCGCTACTTCTTCGCGTCGATAATGGGCTGCGCAAACGCGTCGAACGCAACTGACGTATCCGTGTACTGCTTGCCGTCCACGAACACGGTGGGGGTGCCGTTGATGTTGTGCGCATGGGCAACGGCCGTACTGTACTGGATGTACGGCCGGTAGGTGGAGTTGTCCACACAGCTGCCGATGTCCGCAGCTCCCACGTCCTTTGCCATCTTTTTCAGCTCGTCGTTGCTTAGGCCTGCACTGTTTTCGGCGGGCTGCTTGGCGAAGAGAGCACTGAAGTAGGCGGCGTATTTGTCTGGGGATTCATCCACCACACAGGCGGCGGCGGCGGCCGACCGCGAGGAGTAGTTGGTAGTGGAGTATTGGTCCAGGATGCCGGCGGCCCGGTACTCGACGGTTGCTTTCCCGGAGTCCTGCCATTGCTTGAGCACCGGGCCGTAGGTGTCCTCGAATTGTTTGCACGCGGGGCAGATGAAGTCCACGTAAGCCACAATCTGCACGGGCTCGCCCGCTGGGCTGGGTTCAATTCCGATCGCGCCCAGGTCGGTGGCCGTGGCGCTGGCCCCGGCGGAAGGTGCGGCCGTCAGCGTGGCCTTGTCGACCTGCCCCGGGGACGGGTGCTCCAGCACGCCGTTTTTGCCCTGCACAACGCCTCCGTAGATGTTGGCGTTGGCGGGGACGGGTCCGCTGGCGGCGGTTTCCGGCGCTTTTTTGGTCCCCTGCACAATCAGCAGCGCGACGATGGCGACAACGACGACGGCGGCCAGCAGGACACTGCCGCGGATCAGCCAACCGTTGCGTTTCTCCTTCTTGGCGTGTGCTTCGCGGATCCTGCGGGCCTCTTCACGGGCCTGCGAGGTTCGTTCGGCTTTGCTGGGACGTGGCTCGTTCTGCGGGGTCATAGTTCCTCGTGTCAGTGGGCGCGGAAGTTCCACGCGGCGGCAACTCCCCCATTTTAGGGGACGAACCGGGGAGTTCGGGTTACACCCCACCGGCGGCCTGCATTGAGGGGCTGTACTAACGGCCAAAAGGCGCGAAGTTTCCGGAACATATAGGCTGGCGGATAAGCACCAGACAAACGCGGGAGACACTGTTGTCCGATCCTCAAACTCGTCCGAGCCAGATCATTCAAGCACGCACCCCGATGGGCAATGCACCCCGGGGAAATTTCGATTTCATCGTCGTGTCCAACCGCCTGCCGGTGGACAGAATTCCGGCGTCGGAGGGCGACGGCGGCTGGCGGCGTTCTCCGGGCGGCCTCGTCACCGCGCTTGCCCCGGTCATGAACAAAGCCGACGGCGCCTGGGTCGGCTGGCATGGTGCACCGGATGAGGATCTGGCGGCCTTCGATAACGACGGCATGCGGCTGATCCCGGTGACGCTCAGCAGCGACGAGGTTGAGCAGTATTACGAGGGTTTCTCCAATTCAACGCTCTGGCCGCTGTACCACGACGTCATTGCGCCGCCGGAGTTCCACCGCACCTGGTGGGATGTGTACCGACGGGTCAACCATCGGTTCGCCGACGCCGCCGCGCACTCCGCTGCCCAGGGCGCCACGGTCTGGGTGCAGGATTATCAGCTCCAGCTGGTGCCGCGGTACCTGCGGCAGAGCCGGCCGGACCTGCGGATCGGCTTTTTCAACCACATCCCGTTCCCGCCGCCGGAGATTTTCGCGCAGCTGCCCTGGCGCCGGGCCATTATTGACGGGCTCCTCGGCGCGGACCTGATCGGCTTCCAGCGACCTAACGACACGGCTAATTTCCTGCGCTCGGCCCGCCGTTTCCTTGGCGCGAGCGTGAAGCAAAAGCAGGTGCATGTTCCAACGCCCGACGGCGAAATGAGCCATATTGCGCGCGCCGAGGCCTTCCCGATCTCCATTGATGTAGAGCACATCCAGACGCTGGCCCGCCGCCCGGATGTGATTGAACGGGCACGCCAGATCCGCAGCGATCTGGGCAATCCCACAACCATCCTGTTGGGCGTGGACCGGCTGGACTACACCAAGGGCATCCCGCACCGGCTCAAGGCCTACGGCGAACTGCTCAGCGAGGGGAAGGTGAAGGTTGAAGACGCGTCGATGATCCAGGTCGCCAGCCCCAGCCGGGAACGCGTTGAAACGTACCGGATGCTGCGTGAAGAGGTCGAGGGTACCGTGGGCCGGATCAACGGCCAGTTCGACACTATCCAGAACACCGCAGTGCGGTATCTGCACCACAGTTACCCGGTGGAGGAAATGGTGGCGCTCTACCTTGCCGCTGACGTCCTGCTCGTCACGGCCCTGCGGGACGGTATGAACCTGGTGGCCAAGGAATATGTTGCCGCCCGGGTCAATAACACCGGCGCGCTGGTGCTCAGTGAATTCACCGGCGCTGCGGACCAGCTCCGGCAGGCGATGCTGGTCAATCCGCATGACATCGACGGGCTGAAAGAGACCATTATGGCCGCGGTCAATCTCAGCCCAGCGGCCGCCAGCCGCCGGATGCGTGCTATGCGCCGGCAGGTGCTGGACCATGATGTGGAGCGCTGGTCGCAGGATTTCCTGGTCACGCTGGATGAAAAGGCCGTCCGGGATGACCGCTGATCCGGCCGGGCTTCCCGCAGACCTGATCGCCGCCGTCGAACGTTTGTGCCGGACGCCGCGGCTGCTGGTGGCCATGGACTTTGACGGCACCATGGCCCCCCTGGTCCCGCTGGCCGGTGACGCGCGCCCGCTGCCGGCAGCTGCGGACGCCTTCGCCGCCTTGGCGCAGCTGCCGGGCACGACGACGGCGCTGATCTCCGGGCGCGCACTGGCCAGTCTGCGCCGGGTCGCCAGCCCGCCGCGGGAGGCCCTGCTGATCGGCAGTCACGGCGCAGAAGTGTGGCTCGGACCCGACGCACGGCCGCTGACATTGACCGAGGACCAGGCACGATTGCTCGGACAGGCCAGCGCCCTGCTCCGGGATATTGCCGGGGAGCACCCGGGAACCCTGCTGGAGGAAAAACCCGCCGGCATTGTCCTGCACACCCGAATGGCGACCGATGCTGTGGCTGCCGCCGCCGTCGAACAAGCGCATCTTGCCCTTGACGCCCTACCCGGCGTCTATCTAAGCGCCGGCAAGCGCGTGCTGGAAGTCTCCGTGGTGCGCGCAGACAAAGGCCAGGGGCTGCGGACGCTGCGCGACGCGGTCCACGCCACTGCGGTGCTCTTCGCCGGCGACGATGTCACAGACGAACACGGCTTCAGCGCCCTCGGTCCGGAGGACGTCGGCGTCAAAGTGGGTTCCGGGCAGACGGCAGCCCTATTTCGGATCGATTCGCCGGAGGCGGTCGGGCCGCTGCTGGAGTTGGTGCTGGACTCCCGCCGGACCCGCGGCTGAGCATACCCGGCCGGCATGCTGCTGCTGCCCCAGCTGCTGAGATGAACATCACGTTTTGTGTGACATACTGCTGAGGTGGCGCACGCTGCCGCGGCTAACTGAATACAAATCACCATTCACTACGGATCGTTCGGCACGTACCTGCCGATGAAGGGATTGAAGACTGTGGCTACAGTTACTTTTGACCACGCTACGCGTTTGTACCCGGGCACCGAGAAGCCCGCTGTTGACAAGCTCAACATTGAAATCGCCGACGGCGAATTCCTCGTCCTCGTTGGACCCTCCGGCTGCGGTAAATCAACCTCGCTGCGCATGCTCGCCGGACTGGAAGACGTTAACTCCGGCCGGATTCTGATCGGTGACCGCGATGTGACCGACATCCCCCCGAAGGACCGCGACATCGCGATGGTTTTCCAGAACTACGCGCTCTACCCGCACATGTCCGTGGCGGATAACATGGGCTTCGCCCTGAAGATCGCCGGCGTGCCGAAGGAAGAACGCGCCACCCGGGTCAAGGAAGCTGCCCGGCTGCTGGACCTCGAGGCGTACCTGGACCGCAAGCCGAAGGCGCTCTCCGGCGGTCAGCGCCAGCGCGTTGCCATGGGCCGGGCGATTGTGCGTAATCCGCAGGTCTTCCTGATGGATGAGCCGCTGTCAAACCTTGACGCGAAGCTGCGCGTGCAGACCCGCACGCAGATCGCCTCGCTGACCCGCCGGCTCGGTGTGACCACCGTGTATGTCACGCACGACCAGGTCGAGGCAATGACCATGGGCGATCGCGTGGCTGTGCTCAAGGACGGGCTGCTGATGCAGGTCGATACCCCGCGGGCGCTGTATGACCACCCGAATAATGTCTTCGTGGCCGGCTTCATCGGCTCCCCCGCCATGAACCTGCTCGAGCTGGCCGTCACCGACGGCGGCGTGAAGTTTGGCGGTGCCGTCTATCCGGTACCCAGCGAGGTGCTCGGTGCCGCCGCAGGTAATACGGTCACCGTGGGCGTGCGGCCGGAAGATCTGGAAATGGCTCCGGAGGGCGAAGGCCTCCAGGTTGAGGTTGACGTCGTCGAAGAACTGGGCGCGGATGCCTACATTTACGGGCACACCACGGTGGACGGCAAGAACTACGACATGGTGGCCCGCGTTGACGGCCGTCGCCCACCGGCGAAGGGTGACCGCTTGTTCGTGCGTCCACAGCAGGGCCACATCCACCTCTTCGACAGCACCTCCGGACTGCGGCTCGGAGACTAAGCAGGATCCACCTAGCGCGCGGCGGCAACCTCCGGGGTGCCGCCGCGTTTGTGTTGTTCGGCGCCTGTGTTGATCGGCGCCTGTGTTGTTCAGCGCCTGTGCCATTTAGCGTTGCCACCATTTAAGCGAGAATTGACCCATGACGGAATCAGCAGGCGCCCGGTGGACAGATGAGCCCACGGACTTCGGCCAGAAGGGGAAGCTCCCCCGACCGGAGGCACCACCGGCCGGTGTTCTTGGCTCGCTCAATATCACTGCGGCAACGGCGGCACCTGAACTGCTGGACCTCCCCTGGCACATCGCCCTGGAGGAATGGCCGGAGGAAAACCTGGCCGCCCTGCCCCGCGGAATCTCCCGGCATGTGGTGCGCTTCGCCCACCTCAGCGGCTCCGTCATCGCTATCAAGGAAACCAGCGAGCACGTAGCAAAGCATGAATACCACATGCTCCGTAAGCTGCGGCGCCTGGACGTTCCCTGCGTCGAACCGGTCGCCGTCATCAGCGGGCGCACCACCGCAGAAGGAGCCGCGCTGGACCCGGTGTTGGTCACGCGCCATTTGAAATTCTCACTGCCGTACCGCGCACTGTTTTCGCAGATGCTGCGTCGGGACACCCTCACCCGCCTCATTGACGCCCAGGCGCTTCTGCTGGTCCGACTGCACCTCATCGGCTTCTACTGGGGTGATGTCTCACTTTCCAATACGCTGTTTCGCCGTGACGCCGGGGCCTTCGCCGCCTACCTGGTGGATGCCGAAACCGGCGAACTGTACCCGGACCTCTCCACCGGGCAGCGCGAATACGACCTGGAGATCGCCCGGGTCAACATTGCCGGCGAACTGATGGATCTGCTGGAGGGTGGCCTGATCGAAGAAAAGGTGGATCCGGTTGCCACCAGCGAGCTGATCATGGACAGCTACCGCCGGCTCTGGGGGGAGCTGACCGGGAAGGAGTCCTTTGAGCTTGGTGAGCGCTGGCGCGTGGGTGCCCGCATCCGGCGCCTCAATGAACTGGGATTCGACGTTGGCGAGTACACGATTAAAACCACCCCCGACGGCGCCACCATCTCATTGCAGCCGAAGGTAGTCGACGCCGGACACCACCAACGCAGGTTACTGCGCCTGACGGGAATCGATGCCCAGGAAAACCAGGCCCGGCGGTTGCTTAACGACATGGACACCTACCGTGCGGACAACAGCCCTGAAGTGGACGAGGAAATCAGCGCCCACTCCTGGGTCAGCCACGTGTTCGAGCCAATTGTCCGGTCCATCCCCCGCGAACTGGGCGGCAAGTTAGAACCGGCCGAAGTAGTGCACGAGGTGCTGGAGCACCGCTGGTACATGTCTGAGCAGCAGGACCGTTACGTTCCGCTAGCGGAAGCCGTGCAGTCTTACCTGGACACCATTCTCCGGCACCGGCGCGACGAGGCCGCCATCATGCTCACCGCGGATACCGCCACCATGAAGATTCTGGAAGGCGGCACGCTGGGGTCTGACCGGTAGTGGAACAGTGGTTGGCGCTAAGGAATTAGTTTGGGTGGCATGATTCAGGTGTTGCTGGTTGGCAGGTGTCGGTATATAGAGGCACGGGAAACGCCCAGGGCTTTGGCGATCCGCGTGGGGCTTTCCCCGTTGGCGTGTCTGGCCTGGGCAGCGGCGAGGGTATCGGCATCCATGACGGTGGGGCGGCCGCCGGTGCGGCCTTGGGAGCGGGCTGCGGCGAGTCCGGCCATGGTTCGTTCACGGATCATGTCGCGTTCGAGTTCGGCGAACGCGGCCATCATGACGAAAAAGAATTTCCCTTCTCCAGTCGAGCTGTAGGTTCCCGTCAGGGTTCCGGTGAGAATGCGCAGGCCTACCCCCTGGTCATAGAGGCCGTCGGCGATGGTGAGCATTTCCTTCACCGATCGGCCGAGGCGGTCCAATTTCCAGACGCACAAGGTATCCGTCGGACGGAGATGGTCGATTGCTTCTACGAGTCCCGGGCGCGCGGTGGCGCGGCTGGAAATTTTGTCCTCGAAGATCCGGCCACAGCCGGCAGCCTCAAGGGCATCGCGCTGGAGTTGGGAGTCTTGACCGTTGGTGGAAACGCGTGCATAGCCGATGAGATTGAAATGGTGGGTTTCCATGGGTCAACTGTCGCACAACCGTC
The DNA here is from genome assembly GCF_015708085.1 of Arthrobacter terrae. Classification (GTDB taxonomy): domain Bacteria; phylum Actinomycetota; class Actinomycetes; order Actinomycetales; family Micrococcaceae; genus Arthrobacter_M; species Arthrobacter_M terrae. The sequence continues at coordinate 48,181 of NZ_JADNYM010000032.1, forward strand.
TCACAACATCGCTGCGTGTCGGACATGTTGTGAGACCGGTTATGGACGGTTTTTGATCGGCGTGTCGCCGGACCCCGAAACCGTCTCAAAACCGTTTTTGAAGAGTTGGCTGAACATGGCTCCGGCCCCAGATATTGGCCATCTGTAGCGGTTGAGAGCGGTTTTGCCGATCTTCTAATGCCTGGTCACGCGGAAGGACACGGGGCACCATTTTCGCCCTGTTCCGCACACGAGGGTTGTGGTCACGAACCTTCAGCCATGATGCGTGCTGCGCTTTGCCGTGATACTTGCCTAGGAGCCGGGCCACCGGACCTTCGTCGGCGTCTCGCAGCACCAGTATCATTTTCAGAGGACTCCCGCACCGCAAGCCGCCGTGTCCGGCTCCACTGTCGAGTTGGTGTATTCAAACGATTTCTTACAGGTGGTGGCACGGACCATCTCGGGACCCGATGCCCGGGGCGGGGCCCGACGCAGCCGCTCCAATCCCGAGGACCGGGAATCGCCCGGCACCGTGCGCAAACCATCAAGGCAGCGGCAAAGATCCGGTGACACCCGTTCCGCCAACATCGAATACAACCGATCCCCGGCCATCGCTCTGACCTCGGCGACGAGTCTGGCCAACACGCTCACACCCGGTAACAGCACCCGCTCCGCACGAAGCCACGCTACGCCTTGATCAAAGAGCTGGGTCGGTCGCTCGGCCCGTGTCCACGCACGCGCCATCAAGAAGCTTCTAAATTCTTTGGCAGTCTCTGGTTCTGAGAATCGCCGGTACCCATATGCCCGGGCTATCTCCCAGCGGTGCTCGTAGGGCGTCTTTGACCGCTCCATGTAACTGCCCAAAACGGAATCGTCGACGATTTCGAGTTGTGTTGCCACGAAATTGATCACCTCTTCCGGGACCGCCAACGGATTATCAAAAAACGTTCCCAGAAACCGCAGTGTTCCCAATTGAATCCCAAAGCCCAGCCGGCTGCCCTCGCCACGACGGCGACCCACCAGCTCCAAGTCCTGGTCATCTAGAAAGAAGAACCGTTCCAACTCGGCCCGTGAAATCGGACCTGAGAACTGGCCATATACCGCTACTTGGTCATCACTGAGAAATTCAACTGGCATGCAACCAACCTAAAGCCAAGCTGGAAGTCTTAGCGCCAACCACTGTTCCGCTGCAGCTCAGACCCCACGCTGGGCGAGGATTCCTAACCAGCACCATGCCCTTTCGGGAACCCACCAGGGGTCCGGGTTGTGGGGTGTTAAAGGGGTCAGGCCCCGCACGGTGTGCGGGGCCTGGTCCTTTGAATGGTTGTCCGGCGGTGTCCTACTCTCCCACACCCTCACGAGTGCAGTACCATCGGCGCTGTGGGCCTT
>NZ_JADNYM010000033.1 GCF_015708085.1 Arthrobacter terrae
AACCCCGGCACCGGCTGGACCGTCACCCAACCCAGCCCCGGCACCTTCATCCACACCTCACCCACCGGCCGGACCTACACCAAAAACCCCCAACCCCCACCCTTCTAAGACCAACCCGTGCGAAGTCACACCACCCAGCGACGAGCTCGCCCAGCGCACGCACTCTCCCTGGCCTGACAACGAGCCAAAGAGGAGGAATGGCAGGGCAATACTGCCGTCAGTAACGAGCTAATGGCAGCCGGTGCGGAATCGGTGGCGTCACCACTGGCTGGCGTAAGGCAGCACCAACAAGTCCGGCTACCCTGTTTCTTCCAGAAAGCAGAGCCGGAGCGCAGACACGAGTAACGACCCGTTAGTGCTTCTTAATATGCGCCACTGCGTCCGGAACGGCATCCGTGCCGTTTTTCGTCCGCTTTTCAGCGCGTTTTTCCTTGATGCTCTTGGCGGCCTTCTTGGTGTGATGGTGAGGCGATTTGTCAGGCATGATTGGCTCCCTAGCTCTACGGTCGACTGGCCTGGTTTAGACTTTGGAATCCGGTCCCGCAGGCCCGTCCTTGTAAGATACGCCACTTCGCAGTGCTTGTAACTAGTACGACCCTGATGTCTGCCCATGTTCGTATTGAAGCCTGCGCCTGTAACCGGTACTTTGCTGCTAAATGCCGGGACCTTAACTTTGGCATCGACAAAAATTTAGTTCTGTCGGGTTCGAGCTACACAGTGAGTTCCGCCAGTACCTTTGGCATTGCGTCCCGCAGTTCCCGGGCCAGAAAACTAACTGGGCCGACGGTAGCGGCCAATCTGTCGCCAGCCGTCGCATGCAGGTATGTTGCCCAGCAGGCCGCCTGTGTTGGTTCTGCCTTGCGGGGCAGGAATCCGGCAATGGCATCAGCCAATACGTCGCCGCTGCCCGAAGTTTCCAGTTCTGGGTTGCCTGCGGCCACTTCCCATGTCGTGCCGTCAGGAGCGGCAATCAGCTCTTGCCGCGTGACGACAGCCCCATATTTCCCGGCAATGCGCGGCACAGCGGTTCCAAGCCAACGAGCACGCCGAGCGCGAAGGCATCCAGGACCAAGGACGTGTCATCCCGTAGCAGCCGTGCAATATTCTGCAGCAGTGCTACGGTCCGCTCGGCGTCGTCGAGTCCTGGTTCGAGAACCACGACGTCAGCCCGGACGAGTTCCGGCTCCAATATGTCGCGCACTTGACCGCCACCGGAAGGGTGAGTCATCCAGCGCCCGCCGGCAGCGCAGCCAGGCCCGCCAGAACGGCGGCGCCGGTGTCCTGGCCGGGCCGCCGATGACCAGCACGGTGCCGCGGTCGTCCTTTCCGGCGACGTCTTGGGAAAGCCTCCAGCCGCGCTGCAGCGCGGGGGTTATTAACTCATTTCGGTTGGACATCAGTATCCCCGGCGTGGACTGTGACCGGTGTTCCCTCGGCCTCCAGATGTGTCACTTCACTGAAGGAAACTGACTGCCAGAGCCCACTGCCGGAAGGCCGGACGAGGCGTGTGACCGAGCCGTTGAGGACAACAGTCCGCGCTGCCACGTCCAACAACTCTCCCTCGGTGAGGCCCTCACATACGTAGCGCATGAGCAGGATGACGGCGTCATGGCAGAAGAGCGCGACGCGGCGGCCATCTTCGAGCCGGTCCAGGTCGGCAACGAGCGAACGCAGGCGGAGCGCTACATCTGCCCAGGATTCGCCGCCGGGCGGTCGGTAGTAGAACTTGCCGAGCCACTGTCGCCTACGCGACTCTTCCGGGTAGCGGGAACGGGCACCTGCGGGCGTGAGCAGATCCAGGATCCCTAATTCACGATCACGCAGCCGTTCGTCGGTCCGGATGCCGGCCTGAGCACCGGCGCGGACCCCTGGGAAACCGGTAGCGCCGGCGCCCTCGGCGGTCTGTTGTGCACGCAAGTACGGGGAGCACCAGAGAGATTGTGGGCGCTCGGTCTCGGGTAGTGCCGCCAGCCACTTGCCCAGTGCCCGCGCCTGTTGGAAGCCTGTGGGGCTGAGCGGGACATCCGCGTCGCGGAGCGCCATGTCAATGACTTTGGCTCCCGCAGCCTGCGCGGCAGTGGCGGCTACGTTGCCGACGCTTTCTCCGTGCCTGATCAGCATCAGTTCTACGGCTCCCATGAGTGTGTGTTCCTTTCGCGGGGGCGATTCTGGTGCTGCCGGTGCGGGGCACCTGTACGCAATGCTAAGCGTACTTCGCAGCACGGGACGAATGCGGACGATGTAGCGGAACCTGTCCTCCAATCAAACATTTTGCGCGTGTTTTCCGGTCATCGGGTGCGCAGTGACCAACGACACAGGCGAACGGTGTAAACACGGATATCAGGGGGAATCTTTGGCCTTGGCCGGACGTTGAGACGGGGGTATGGACCCCTACAGGGGTGTCTGGACAATTATTTGAACCAGAAGGCTTGAATTCCCCACTTAAGCGGCTAGTATGGGGCGCTGAATTACCTGCCGAAAAAAACGAGCACATCAGGAGTCTGAGAAACCGCATGGCAACGGATTACGACGCACCACGCAATAAAGACGATGACAATGGAACCGAGTCTTTGCAGGCTCTGCAGGTCCAGCGCGGAGGCGCACAGACCGCTCATATAGATGTTGAGGATTCTGACACGGCCGAAGGCATTGATTTGCCCGGTGCCGATCTCTCCGGCGAAGAACTCATTGTGCAGGTAATTCCTGCCCAGGATGACGAATTCACCTGCTCCTCCTGTTTCCTGGTCCGGCACCGCAGCCAGGTCGCCCGGGAAAAGAACGGCAAACTGTACTGCCGGGACTGCGAAGGCTAGGGACGCTTTACCGCCCGGGCTTTTTGGGCCCGGGCGTCCGCTTAGCCCTCGTCGCGGCTTGCTGACTCGGCTTTTGATAATTGACGGCGGGCGTATTCGCGGGAGCTGAACGTGGCTTTCCTGACCGAGTCTTCGTCGTCGAGGCTGGAGCCCAGGGCACCGGCGATTGTCCCCAGCGATGCGGAGAGCCAGGCGAGATTGAGGTAGTCACGGATTCCCGCAGGGTGCTTGAGCTGCAAGGAGAGGAACTGGTCATCGATGACAATCAACCCGCCCAGGAAGATCACCACGAACAGGCCCAGGTACATGAAGGTCACGGCGATCGATATGGTCAGCGATGTGGCCAGGTTGTAGCTTAGCCCTCGTTCGATCTTCTTGTTTCCAACAGGGCGTTCCCACAGACTATTGTGAGTGATCAGCCACACGGTCATTATGGTCACCGACAGCAGGCTGATCAGGGCCAGGCGCGCAGGACTGAGGTAATCGGCCATGCTCCAGATGCTGGTGTAGAAAATGCCGAAGGCGCCGGTTGCAATTGCTGCGGCCATCGCCCCGGAAAGACCCGGGACAATTCGCCATGGACGGTTTCCGCGGACCATTCCCGCAAGGAGCTGCAGCCGGCCCCGGATTCCTTTGAGCGTCTCATAAGAGTTCTCGTCTACGTGGTCCGAGATCAGCGTTTGTTCCGCGGAGATTGACGCAGTGGCCTGTGAAATCCGTCCCTGTCCCAAGGACCGGGCGTCGTCTGCTTCGTGCAGGACCCCGATGGTCTGCAGCAACGTGCGGCGGGCCCGGCTCAGGCGCAAAACACCCAACGCCGGCAGGGCGATCATTGCCGACCGATAGCCAACATTGGTGCTGGAGAGCATGGGTCGGCCGTTGGAGTACTTGGGCAAATCCGTCAGATAGACCAGGTAATCCCAGCCGGTACGGTCCCGAACGCTGCCGGCGTGCATATTCAACTCGACTTCGCCGTTGGCGTCCAGCGGCAGGGACTGGTCGTCGACTTCAACGGTCCACTCCACGCCCGAGTCCAGTGCTGAGGCCAGCAACCCGGGCAGGGTCCCCTGGACCCGGTAGGCCAGCGCGCTCGGCAACCCGGGATCGGCCATCAATCCGACGGTGCGGGTGGTTTTCAGGGATGCACTCATCCCTCCACAATAGAAGGTCAGAGAGGGAACCGTCATGGCTGGAGGTACACCGGCTGTGGGGCATTGCTAAGCTTGGCGATTGTGGCCAATGCATTCGGAAGGACCTCCCCATGAGCAGACGCAGGGCTGCCTCACCTCCGGCTTTTCTCACCGGGGTGAACCTGAGCGTGTCCTTTCTGCTGGAAGTCGTGATGGTGGCGGCCTTCAGCTTTTGGGGTTTTAAAGTCCCGCCGCCGTGGAACATTATTGTTGGCATTTCGCTACCCGTTGCCGTCGTCGTTGTGTGGAGTCTTCTTCTTGCCCCGAGAGCGTTGTATCGGATACCGCTGCCGCTGGTGGCGCCAGCGGCGCTGCTGATTTTCCTGCTGGCTGCGCTCGCGCTGGCGGACGCGGGGCTTCAGACGCCGGCTGTTGTGCTGGCGGTCGTCAGTGCCGTCAATGCCGGACTTGGATTGTCTATACAGCGGCGGGCCCCGGAATTCAGGTCAACGTAGTCCGTGTCAGTGTGCAGCCCGGATGCGTTCCCTCGGGGGAGACCCACAGGGCCTCGCTGACCTCCTCGGTCAGATCGAAATCACGGGCTGCCGGTCCGGTGCCGACGCGCACTACGAGCGCGCCGCCAAAGGGTTTGCGCCCCTGCACGCGAATCGGCGCATCCAGCCCGATGCGCTGCTGGTCAAGATACCGCAGCAGCTCCGGATCGTGGTCGCTGATTCGGGTGATTCGGCCGCTGTGTCCGGGGTCGAGCTGGCTCATCCGATGCGCTGCCGGCATCGTCACGCTGCCGTCGGCGGCCGGGATCGGATCGCCGTGCGGGTCACGGGACGGGCGGCCGAGCTTGGCATCCATGCGTTCGATAAAGGTATCCGAGACGGCGTGCTCCAGCAGCTCGGCCTCGTCGTGGACCTCGTCCCAGCTGTAGCCAAGTTCCTGCACCAGATATGTTTCCAGCAGACGGTGCCGGCGGACCATGGACAGGGCCAGCGACTGGCCCTCGGCGGTCAGGCGGACGGCACTGTACGGCTGATGATCAACCAGTCCCTGGTCCTTGAGCTTGCGGACCATTTCCGAGACGGATGAATTCGCCACCCCCAGCCGCGTCGCCAGTTGGGTAGACGTAATCGGTTTGTCCTGCCATTCGGTAAAGGCGTAAATGACCTTCACATAGTCCTCGACGCTGGAGGAGGTGGGGGTCGGTTTCACAGCTGCCGGTTTCACAGTTACCACGTTACCTTCATCATCTGCGGCGTTAGCCTTGACCAGTGAGCGTGAGAAACAGCAGCACGCCGTTGAGGGCAATGACCAGGACAACGGCGACGACGGCGGCGAAGCGCAGTGCGGGTCCGTCCCGGTAGGAGCCCATCACCGATGTGTTTCCGGTGAGCCGGAAGAGCGGGATGAGTGCGAAGGGGATGCCAAAGCTGAGGGCCACCTGGCTGATCACCAGTGCCTGCGTTGGGTCTACGCCGATGGCCAGCAGGGCCAGCGCAGGAATCAGGCTGACGACCCGCCGCGCGAGCAGGGGAAATTGGATTTTCAGCAGACCGCCCATGATGGTGGCTCCGGCATAGCAGCCGACGGACGTTGAAGCCAGACCGGAGGCCAGCAGACCGACGGCGAAGATGACGCCGATGACCGGACCGAGACCGGCGACGATGGCCGCATGGGCTCCTTCGATGGTGTCCGTTGCCACAGCGCCACCGGGGAGCATAGACCCAGACGGCGTTGGTCCGTGCAGGGTGGATGCGGCAAGCAGAAGCATGCCTATGTTGACCAGGCCTGCGAGGGAAAGTGCGCCGATGACGTCCCAGCGGGTGGCCCTGACGACGCCCGCCAGTGCGGCCGGCGAGCGGTGTGCGTCGACGTGGCGGTCCCGGGCCAACGCCGAATGCAGGTAGATTGCGTGTGGCATGACCGTCGCTCCGAGCATGCCGGCCGCCAGCAGCACGCTACCTGAGCCCTGGAAGCGGGGGACGAGACCGGCGAACATCCCCGCGGGCTCGGGTGGGCTGACGACCAGGCCGGCAAGGAACCCGATCGTGATCAGCAGCAGCAGGAACATGATCAGGAACTCGAACGTCCGTTGGCTCCGTCGGTTCTGCACCGCCAGCATGGCCATCGACACTAAACCGACTATGAGCCCTGCCAAGGGCAACGGGAGGTTGAAGAGCAGGTTCAATGCGATGGCTCCGCCGACCACTTCCGCCACGTCCGTGGCAATTGCCACGAGCTCGGCCTGCAGCCAGAAGGCCCGTCTGCTGCCGGTCCCCAGCCGGGCGCCGAGCAGTTCCGGCAGGGACTTTCCGGTGACCACGCCAAGCTTGGCGGATTGATACTGGATGAGCATGGCCATCAGGTTCGCAATCACCAGCACCCAGACAAGCAGATAGCCGTATTTCGCCCCGGAGGTGAGGTTCGCTGCGACATTGCCCGGATCAACGTAAGCGATGGCAGCGACGAAGGCAGGTCCGAGGAGGGTCCAGGATCCGCTCAATTTGACCGCACGCTTTGTGACGCTCACGCCCAGCCTTTCAGCTGACTTCGCACGCCCGAAGAGTAGAAGTTAGGCATACCGAAACCATACTGGTTCGCGGGCTGATCTGTCGAAATCAGCGGCGGGGCCCGGCGCGCCAGGTCTGGGTGAGATACGGCAATTCCAGCAGAGCATCCGGGGCATGGCCAAGGTGGTCAAGGAGGTACCAGCGCAGATTGGCCAGCACCTTTGCCCGGGTGTCTTCATTGGCCCGCAGGTAATAGCTGCGGGACTTTGCCAATTCCATCAGGTCCAGCGGGGTAAGTGGTTGGATCCATTGCGACACCGACACGTTGGGCAGGCCGAATTCCGGGCCCAGCAGTGGACGGAAGCCCGGTTTGTGGACATCGCCAGCATGCATAATTCTCGATAACCGGTGAACCCAGGGCACACTGACGTCGAGTTGATTCCAGACAAGGCCCAGCACGCCGCCGGGGCGCAGGACCCTGCTGATCTCCGCACTGGCCGCCAACGGGTCTACCCAGTGCCAGGCCTGGGCCGCGGTGACGACATGCATGCAACTATCCGGCAGGTCGATGCGTTCGGCGGTACCGACCATGGTCCGCACCGCCGGATAGCGGCGCTGAAGCTGCATGAGCATGTCGCGGGAGGGATCCAGCGCAATGACATTGAGTCCGCGCGCCAGCAGTAGGGCGGTGTATTTACCCGTCCCGGCCCCCAGATCCAGGACGTCGAGCATCGAATCGTCTGCGTTCGGGTCAGGGGTCAATAATTCCGTGTTCAGCACGGTGTTCAGGCCGGTGCCCGCAAGGAGCCAGTCCAGCGATTCCGGCGGGTATCCCGGTCGGACCCGCTCATAATGATCCGCACCGTCCTGGAAGCTGTCAGCGAGCTCCTTGCGGCGTGTGCTGTCCAGGCGAGGACCGCCGTTGCCTGCTGCCATGACGCTGCTGCTCCTTTAGGAAAGCTGGAATGCGGCGAGAACACCGAAATCGCAGGAAACCTGCGGGAAAACCTTATCCCATGCACCATGCAGCACCGAATCCCGAAGGGGGTCCGTCATTGCGTGCTGCAGGGTGCTGCGCCGGCGGTACCGGGGGTGTTCGGCGCCCATTGCGGGAAACTGCGGGCGTCGTCTGCCGGCACCCAGCGCCCCGAATCCACCACGTAGTCCCAACCGAGGCCGGATTCCAGTAGGGCAGCAACGCCTGCGATGAGCCGCTGCGCGTCCTCGGTGCAGGAGCCGGCCCCGAAGCTGGCCCGCAGCGAACCAGACGGAAGCCCGAGCCGGCGCAGCAGCGGATGCGCACAGAACCTGCCGTCGCGTACGCCGACCCCGTGCTCGGCGGAGAGATAGGCAGCGACCAGACCGGAGTCATAGCCGGCGACTGAGAAGTTCACGACTGCGATGGTTCCGCTCCCGGGGAACTTGCCGGAATCGGTGAAAAGGCGGTGCACCGTGACCCCGGGCAGGCCTTCCAGACCATTGACGAGTTCCCGGTGCAGGTTCGTTTCGTGGTCCTGCAGCTGCTGCGGATCCAGCACAGCGAGGATTTCGGCTGCCTTAGCCAACGTCGCCGCACCGAGGACATTGGGGGAGCCGCCCTCGTGCCGTGCGGGCCCGGTAGCCCAACTAACGGAATCGAGGCGTGCTTCTTTGACGGCGCCGCCGCCGGCGAGGTGCGGCGGCCCGGCGTCGAGCCAATCCGGGCGCCCGACAAGGACGCCGCTGCCGAACGGCGCATAGAGCTTATGGCCGGAGAAGACGACGTAGTCGATGCCATCGGCCGCGATATTAATTTTTCGGTGCGGGGCCAACTGGGCGGCGTCGACAACGATCCGTGCGCCGTAGCGGTGCGCCAACGCCGCCAGCGCCGCTATGGGCAGGATCTCTCCGGTGACGTTGGAGGCGCCAGTGACTGCCAGCAATGCGACACTCCCGGCCTGGAATTCGGTTTCAAGGCGCGCCAGTGTCGCCGCCAATGAGGTCCCCGCCGGTACGCTGCGATGCGGCAGGCGCTGCCACGGGAGCAGATTGGCGTGATGTTCAATATCCAGGTAGACGACGTCGGCACTCGAGTCCGCAACGATGTCCGCAACGCAGCCGGCCAGGAGATTCAGCGAATCGGTGGTGTTGCGGGTGAAAATGACGGCATCATCGGCCCTGCCGCCGACGAATGCCCGAACGGTGTCCCGGGCATTTTCGTATACCGAGGTGCTCACTTGAGAGGCGAATCCTGCCCCGCGGTGGACGCTGGCGTAGTACGGCAGGACCAGTGCCAAATAATCCACGACGTCGCACAGCGCGGGGGCGGATGCCGCGTAATCGAGGTTAGCGTAGCGGACGCTCCCGCCCTGAATCAGCGGGGCCTGCAGATTCTGGCCGGTGACCGCCAGGAGCGGACCGGTGCCGGCCGTCGCCGTGGCAGCCCCCGTGCGGGAAGCCGCTGCGCTGGCGGGGGAGGAGGAATAGCTGGGTTTAACGACGGCAATACTCATGGTGACCTCACAAAAGGAGGGACCCGGCCGGAACCGGGGTCCGCGCTTGCCGGGACCGCTTCGGTCCGGCCAGGTCGTCACCCGGGGCACCCCGCCGCGAAAGGAGGGTTGCCGGCCAGCAAACCGGGGTTTAACGCTGGCACTCGTGACCTATGCCCACAAGACTATGAAGTTCCTCCGACCGCCGCCAGTGTTACGGCAAGTGTTACGTCCAGTGTTACGGGCTGGGTTACGTCCAGTGTCACAGGCGGTGTTGCGTTCAGCCGGACGCAACTGGTGTTCCGTCCAGCGCCCAGGTCAACCGTTAGAGCAGGTCGTCGTGGTCAGGGTTCAGCGTCTGGAGTACTTCGGAATGGAGAATGCCGTTGGTGGCCAGCGCATTCCCGCCAAAGGGGCCATCGGCTCCTTCCAACGAGGTAAACCGGCCGCCGGCCTCGACTACGATCGGGACCAGGGCTGCCATGTCATACAGATTCAGCTCCGGTTCGCAGGCGATGTCCACCGCTCCCTCGGCAACCAGGCAATAGGACCAGAAGTCGCCGTATGCCCGGGCGCGCCAGACCTTGTCCGTGAGGGAAATGAACTGCTCCCTGTTGCCCCTTTCCTTCCAGCCGGACAGGGACGAGTACGACAAGGAGGCATCGGAGAGCTCGGATACATTGGAAACGCGCAGCCTGCTGGCTGCTGCCAGCGATTTGCCGGTGTAGGCACCGGTGCCCTGCGCAGCCCACCAGCGCTTTCCCAGTGCCGGGGCGCTGACAAGTCCGACGACGGGGCGCCCTTCGTCGACGAGCGCAATCAGGGTTGCCCAGACGGGAACGCCGCGGATAAAGTTCTTGGTGCCGTCGATCGGATCGATGATCCAACGCCGGGAGCCGTGCCCGCTGCTGCCAAATTCCTCACCCAATACTGCATCGCGTGGGCGGGCCCGGGAGAGCTGGCTGCGGATGGAATCTTCCGCTGACTTGTCCGCATCCGTCACGGGAGTCAGATCCGGTTTGGTCTCCACCTGCAGATCAAGCGCCTTGAATCGGGACATGGTCTGTGAATCCACCGAATCCGCCAGTACATGGGCAAGGCGAAGATCGTCATTGTAGCTTTGCGGGGCATGGGTCATGGGTTCACGCTATCGTTCTTTGCCTCCTCAGCAGGGGAGGCTGGGCGGACGTAAAGCCAGCGCCCTAACCGATGCTGCCCAGCTCTTTGGCCTGCGCCCTGCCTTCGGTACGGGTGCCGGTGCTCAGCAGCCGGCGCAGGGACGCGAGCCTGGCCGGACCGGCGTCGCCTGCGTGCCCTCCGGCCACCCACGGATCCAGGCCGCAGTTCACTGCGTCGTCGTCGTGTTTGCAGCCGCGCTCGCACGCGTCAGTTCCGGGTTGGAGGTCGTCAAATGCCTGCAGTATCCGGTCCGGATCCACGTGCGCCAGGCCAAAGGACCGGATGCCCGGGGTATCAACGATCCAGCTGCCGGGGGAGCCGCCCGCCAGCCGCAGTGCCAGTGCTGATGAGGAGGTATGGCGGCCGCGGCCGGTGACAGAGTTGACGCCGCCGGTGGCCCGCTGCGAACCGGTCAGGGCATTGACCATGGTGGATTTTCCGACGCCCGAATGGCCGACCATTACGGAAACCTTGCCGTCGAGGTGCCCTCGAAGCTGCCCGACGGCCGTGCCGGCCAGACGTGCTGACAGGCCGTCGTCGCTGCGGGCATCAATCCCGGAGGCGGCGTCCGCGGCAGTGCGGCTCACAACTACGGTCATGTCCAGGTAGGCGTAGTTGGCTAAGAGCTCGGCGGGATCTTTAACGTCCGCCTTGGTGACCAGCAGCAGCGGGGCAATGCCGGCGTCGTAGGCGGCAACCAGGGCACGATCGATGAATCCGGTGCGTGGCTCCGGATTGGCGGCGGCCACAACGATCACCAGCTGATCAGCGTTCGCCACCACGATCCGCTCGATCGGGTCGGTGTCGTCGGCGCTGCGACGCAGCACGGTTCGGCGTGCTTCCACCCGCACCAGCCGGGCCAATGTGTCCGGTGCGCCCGTAGTATCGCCCACGAGGGCGACAAAATCCCCCGCCACCACAGGATTACGGCGTAATTCCCTCGCCCGTGCCGCGGTCAGCGTGCGTTCGGTGCTGGTGTCCTCATCCACAATGGCGGTATAGCGGCCGCGGTCCACGGTGATGATGCGGCCAACCACGGCTTCGTCGTAGGCCGGACGGTCCTTGGTGCGCGGCCGGCTGCCCTTCTTGTTGGGGCGGATCCGGACATCGGATTCGTCCCAGTCCCGCGTGCTTCGGGTCATCGGGTGGCGCTGGGGATGGAGCGGTCCGGACGGGTCAGCAGTGCCTCCCAGAGGACCGGGAATTCCGGCATCGTCTTGGCTGTGGTTCCGATGTCTTCCACTTCGACCCGCGGTACTACCAGACCTATGATGGCCCCGGCGGTGGCCATCCGATGGTCGGCATAGGTGTGGAAGAGTCCGCCATGAAGGGGCGCGGGAGTGATGCCCAGCCCGTCCGGAGTTTCCACGACGGAGCCGCCCAGTGCATTGATCTGCGCGGCGAGCGCGGCCAGACGGTCGGTTTCATGGCCGCGCAGGTGCGCAATGCCGGTGAGCCGGGATGGACCGGTGGCCAATGCGCACAGTGCTGCAACGGTGGGGGCCAGCTCGCTGGTATCTGCCAGCTCCACCCCGTTGATGGTTTCGCCGCCGGTCACCGTGAGGACACCATCCGCGAGCGAAACAGCGGCGCCGAATTTCACCAGGATGTCCCGCCATTTATCCCCTACCTGCGCGGTGGGGGAGGGCCAGCCGGGGATGCGTACCGTTCCACCGGTGGCGAGGGCGGCGGCAAGGAAAGGGCCGGCGTTGGAGAGGTCCTGTTCAATGACGACATCGAAGGCCCGGATCGGACCGGGCAGTACCGTCCACCGGCCGGGTACGGAGTCATCAACCGCCACGCCAACACCGCGCAGCACGTCCACGGTCATGGCAATGTGATCGAGGCTGGGCACAGGTTTCCCGGCGTGTTCGAGCTGCAGTCCCGCCTCGAAGCGGGGGGCGGCCAGCAGTAAGGCCGAGATGAACTGTGACGAGCCGCTGGCATCGACGAGCAGGTGGCCGCCGTGGACACGGCCGGTGGCATTGATGCTGAACGGCATCGCCTGCGGGGCGCACTGGCCGGCTATGTCCACGCCCAGGTCCCGCAGAGCGTTTAGAACCGGACCCATTGGACGCTCGCGCGCCTGCGGATCGCCGTCGAACGCGACGCTGCCGGTGGCGAGCGCGGCAACCGGGGGGACGAAGCGCATCACGGTGCCGGCGAGTCCACAATCGATCGCCGCTCCGGCGGTCAGTACGGCATCCGCGGGCATCGGCGTAACGTGCAGGTCTGGACCGAACTGTCCGCCGCCGTCGAGCTCCTCAATGACGGCGCCCAGCTGGCGCAACGCAGCGATCATCAGGGCGGAATCGCGTGAATGCAGTGGCGCACGGAGCCGGCACGGCCCGTCCGCCAGCGCCGCGAGCACCAAATACCTGTTGGTCAGGGATTTGGACCCCGGCACCGTCAGCGTTGCGTCCACCGGCCGCAGCGCGTGCGGGGCCGTCCAACGGCCCTCGATCCGCGCTGCGCCGGCAGCATCATCCGGCGCAGCGGTTTCGGAGGGTTTGGCGTCCGACACTGCGTGCTGGGAGTGCTGTGCGTGCAGGTCGGCGGGAGCGGCGGGGAAGGGGGAAGCCATGAAGAGCTAAGAGCCCGTCACTTCGTTGGCCACGCGGCGGACGGCCTTGTCGGCGTGCTTGAGCTGCTTGCGGGTGTTCTTCTTCCCGGCCTCCGCCAAGTGGCCCGCGCGCCAAGCCAAGCCCGGCTTGCCTGCAGTATCGACGGCAGCCAAGAGCATGCCGCCGGCCAGTGATACGTTTTTCAGCAGCTGATGACGGCGCTGGGTGCGGCCTTCAGACGTGCTGGAATCCGCAGTGCGGTATTCGACGACGGCATTGAGGGTTGAGGTCAGCGTCAGCAGGAGTGCAGAGAGCCGGGAGAACTTACCAGCTGCGAGCATCACTCCTGCGCCGAGCTGAGTTCCGCCGATGACGCGGGCCAGCATTTTCTCATCCGTTGCGAAGGGCAGAGCCGCAACGGCCGTGCTGAGCACCGGGGAGAGCTGCTTGGCAGTCTGGTCCGCATGGCGGAGCCGATCCAGTCCGCTGAGGATAAAAGACGAAGCGAGCATCGGGCGGGCAAGTAAACGGACAATAGACAAAACGAACCTCCTGGATACGAATTCAATATTATGGCGCCACGGGACCGCAGGTGGCCATAAACCACTGCAAAGTCCACCGGCGGTCCTGCATTCTCTTAGTCTGGCACTTTTGGCCGCTTTATGCGGCAATATCGCGGCCGGATGACTTTGGAAGGTTGCTGACAATGTCATGTCCGGCTGGCAGGATGGTTCCATGGCTCCGTTACCGCTCGTCCCGTCTGCCCCCGACAGTCCTGCCCCGGATGCTGCCGGCAGTCCTGCCCCGGACGCTGCCGGCAGTCCTGCCGGAAGGCCCATCGTGCTTGTGCTGATGGGTGTGGCGGGGTGCGGCAAGTCCACCGTCGCCGCCTTGCTGGCCGGACAGCTCGGCTGGGCGTTTGAGGAGGGGGACTCGCTGCATCCGGACGCCAACGTGCAGAAGATGGCGGCCGGCGAGCCGCTCACGGACGAGGACCGCTGGCCCTGGCTGGCCAAGGTTGCGGATTGGGTCGAGGAGACCCTTGACGATGGACAGGACGGAATCATCACCTGTTCGGCCCTTAAGCGTTCGTACCGGGACGCGATCAACAGGCGTGGTTCCGGCGTCGTCTTCGTCTTTCTCAGCGGCAGCAAAGAAACTATTACGGCCCGGCTGGCCGTTCGGCGCGGGCACTTCATGCCGATGAGTCTGCTGGACAGTCAGTTCGCGGATCTGGAGGAACCGGAGTCGGACGAACCGGAAATTCGGATCAATGTGGGTCCAACCCCGGGTGTCATTGCCGGGGAAATCATTGCGGAGCTTGGCCTGGCCGGCCGGGCGGATGAGGAGAATCATGGCCATTAGCGGAGGACTCGAAACTCTGCACGCCCTCGGCGGCATGGGCGCTGCGCGGCTGGGCCGCGTTGCGGCCGATGCCACTACGGATAAGATGAACGAGCCGTAGAGCAGCCATGACACGCAGGTGCTTGTTATTGCCGCGATCGGGATCGCCATAGTGGTCCTGCTGATTGTCTGGGCAAAGCTGCACGCAGTCCTGGCCCTGACCATTGGTGCGCTCTTTGTCGGCATTGGTTCCGGAATCTCGCTGGAAAAAAGTCACCACCTCCTATGAGAACGGAGTCGGTGGAGTTCTGGGCTATGTGGGCGTGCTGATCGCGCTGGGTGCGATGCTCGGAGAACTGCTCGCCGATTCCGGCGGCGCGGATGAAGTGGTGGACACCCTTCTGCACGGCCGGCCGGCCACACTGCCGTGGAAGATGGCCCTGATCGCCGGCATTATCGACATCCCAATGTTCTTCGAGATCGGCCTTGTCCTGTTGATTCCCGTAGTGATGTTGGCCGTGCAGCGGGCCAAGGGGCCGGCAATGCGGCTGGGAATCCCGGCGTTGGCAGGACTGTCCGTGCTGCACGGTTTCATCCCGCCGCACCCGGGACCGCTGGCCGCAATCGGGATTTTGCACGCCAACGTTGGGATCACCCTGGCCCCGGGCCTGCTGGTGGCAATACCGACTGTGATCATCGCGGGCCCGCTGTTCGGCAGGCTGGCAGCGAAGATGGTACCGGTAGGTGCTGCCGGTGCCGGCTTGGCAATGACGGGTTCCACCGGCGGAACCTCCTCTGCTGCCAATGGTGGCGCTGTCAATGGAGGCGCTGTCAAAGCCGGCGCTGCCGGCAACGGCCGAAAGGGTCCTGCAACAACCGTCGGAAACGGCTTACCGCAGGAGAGCGACGGCGGGCCGGGCTCAGCGACCCGGGCGCAGGACCCCGAGGCGACGTCGAGTCCAACATTCACCTGGACGCTGATTACCCTGCTCTCCCCGCTGGTCCTGATGCTCATTAAGGCCGCCGCCGATATCTGGCTGGATAAGGGGGCTGCAATCCGCCCCCTGCTGGACTTCATTGGGGGATCCGGTCTTCGCGCTGCTGGCGGCCGTACTGCTGGCCATGGTGACCTTCGGGACAGCAGTGGGCTTCTCGCTGTCGACTCTGACCAGGAAGATCGGTCAGAGTCTGCTGCCGATCGTCGGGGTCCTGTTAATTGTCGGCGCAGGCGGTGGCTTCAAGCAGGTACTGGTCGATGGCGGAACGGGAACAGCGATTGCGAAAATCGCCATCGCGGCTAGCCTTTCGGCGCTGCTGCTCGGCTGGATGGTTGCGGTCCTGATCCGGCTCGCCACCGGCTCTGCTACGGTGGCCACGGTGACGGCCGCAGGCATCATTGCCCCGTTGGCTGCCGGGCTGTCACCGGTACAGCTTTCGCTGGTGGTTCTGGCTGTGGGAGCCGGGTCACTGTTCTTTTCGCATGTCAATGATGCCGGATTCTGGCTCGTCAAGGAATACTTCGGGCTGACTGTGGGGCAAACGCTCAAGACCTGGTCGGTGATGGAGACCATTATTTCCGCTGTTGGTCTGCTGCTGACGCTGCTGCTCTCCACATTCCTTTAGCCAGGTCCCGGCTCTTTTCCAATTCAGAGGTAGCCGGGGCTGCAGTGTGAGCAGAGCCCTTGCCGGGACGTTGTTTCAGCTCAGGTGAGGCCCTGGAAGAGAACGGGTTTATCCGGATGGGGCAGTATCTGAGTGGCGACCGGGCTATCCCTGGTCTGCCGTAATGAGGGATCCGGACGACCGATTCCGCAATTGCAGGAGTCGGGGCATTCCCCCGGGCGCGGTGACTCGTCGGCTGGACCATGAGAAGCCGTTCGCTGGCGTACGACCAAAACTCTCCCGCCGCTCACCTACGGGCATCCCGGGCCATGTGCCCGGGCATGGGGCTTTTAGAGGCCCGTGCCCATCAATTCCTCTTCCTCCTCGGACTCGTTCTCAGCCTCCGCCATGTAACGGCGGATCTGCTCGATCGGCAGGTGCACCCGGACCGCCAGGTAGAAGATCGCCACGCTGATGCCTGCATTGATAAGGAAAACCCAGCCAAACATGTCGGGATGCGTTTTGGGGTCCATCAGCCAGCTGACCAGCGCCATGGCCACAAACCAGGGAAGGACCCAGATTGCTCCGGTCTTGAAATGGAGGGATGGTTTGAGCTTCCGGTCACCGACCAGCTGGAAGAACACCAGCAGCACGTAGCCGATGATAATGGTGGCGAACAGCTTCAGATTCGTTGACCAGCCGCCCCAGAAAACGATCATGTTAGCGCTGTAGAACGCGAGCAGCGGGATGATGTCCCCGCCGGGCAGACGGAAGGGCCGGACCAGCTCGGGCATCTGACGGCGCAGGATCGCCAGGACCAACGGCCCGGAGCCGAACGAAATGACGGTCGCGCTGGTGATAAAGCCGACCAGCTGCTGCCAGCTTGGGAACGGCAGCAGCAGGATAATGCCGACGATAAAGGTGACCACCAGCGACCAGTACGGCACGCCCTGCTTGTTGTTTGTGGCCAACCAGCGGGGGGAGTTGCCGTTGCGGCCCATCGCGTAGGAAACGCGGGAAGCGATGGTGGTGTAGACGAGCCCGGTGTCGGCCGGGGAAATTATTGCGTCCGCATACAGAAGGTAGGCGAGCCAGGTCAGGCCACCTAATTCTGCCAGCGCGGCGAGTGGTCCGAAGTCGTTTTGGAACACGAGATTGGCCCAGCTGCCGGAGTCGCCGAGCACTCGCTCCGGGACGCCAAGGGTGAAAGCAACCTGGAGCAGTGCGTAGATGATGGAGGTGATCAGCACGGATCCGATGATGGCCAGCGGGATATTGCGCTTAGGATTTGTAGTCTCCCCGGCAAGCTCGATCCCCTGCCGGAAGCCGAGGTAGGAAAAGGTGATTCCGGCGGTGGAAACGGCGATGAATACGCCGGCAATGCCGCCCGGGGCAAATCCGTGGGAGGTGAAATTGTTCGGGCTGCCCATCGATGTGGTACCCAGGGCGGTGATCAGGAACGTCGCGATGACCAGAATAATAATGGCGAGTTTCCACCAGACCAACACGTTATTGACCTGGGCGAAGAGTCGGACGCCAAACCAGTTAATAACCACAAAAATAGCCATCAGAATGATGGCGATCACAATTCCGATAGGTGTCAGGGTGTGCACGACGGTGCCGCCGACCTCGTTCTTTACCGTGAATGCACCAAATTTTGTGGCGTAGGTCAGGGCACCCTCAACCTCGATGGCCGGTACGGCGGCGGAGGAAATCCACGTGATGAAGCCCAACGAGTAGCTGCCGAAGGAGCCCCACACCAGATGGGGGTAGCGGACCACGCCGCCGGAGATTGGGAACATCGGCCCGAGCTCCGCATAGCACAGACCGATCAGCATGATCATCAGACCGGCAATGAGCCAGGAAAAGATGGCCGACGGTCCGGCGATCACAGATGCGTTAAAGGCCCCGAACAGCCAGCCGGATCCAATAATCGAACCGATCGCGGCAAAGAGCAAACCGATCGGACCCAAATGGCGCTTAAGTTTCACTTCGGGACGGTTGCTGCTGGTTTTCGCGTTGTCCTGCATTTTCGTCTCCTGCCTCGATGAGCCCCCGAGCCCAGCTTTCTCCCGCCGAATCCGTTTGGCAAGGGTTTTGCCGGTGGAATCGCCTGGCGTGAAGGAGCACCCATGGTAAAACTCGGAATACCGCAGGGCGCAGGCTGGTTGAAACAAAAGAGACCAGCATGGGAAGGACCAATGAGCACTTTAGTTTTGGCGGACCGGCCGACAGCCGGCGCGTGGCCGGGACCAAGCGGGCCGACAACTGTACAGCCGGTACCAGTAGACTTGGCCCTGATGAATAGCACCGAACATGCCAATACGCTGGCCACCGGAAACGATACGGGTACGGCGGCTGAGTTGACCCCTGCGCAGCTGGCCGAGGGATCCGTTGATGTCTCCACGGAGTCCGCGGAGGCGCGCCGCATCCGGTTCGAACGCGATGCCATGCAGTATGTGGATCAGCTGTATTCGGCGGCCATGCGGATGGCCCGGAATCCCTCGGATGCTGAGGATCTGGTGCAGGAGGCTTATACCAAGGCGTTTTCCGCGTTCCACCAATACCGGCCCGGAACCAACCTCAAGGCATGGTTGTATCGCATCCTCACTAACACGTACATCAACCTCTACCGCAAACGTCAGCGGGAGCCATTGCAGTCCAATTCGGATCAGGTTGAGGATTGGCAGCTGGCCCGGGCCGAGTCGCATACCTCACGGGGGCTGCGTTCGGCCGAGGCGGAGGCCATGGACCATCTGCCGGACAGTGATGTGAAGCGTGCCCTGCAGTCCATCCCGGAGGAATTCAGACTGGCGGTATATTTCGCAGATGTTGAGGGTTTTGCGTACAAAGAGATTTCGGACATTATGAACACGCCGATCGGCACTGTCATGTCCCGGCTGCACCGTGGTCGCAAGCTTCTGCGGGACATGCTCGGCGATTATGCGCAGGAGCGCGGCTTCCGCGCAAATGGTCCCGGGTCTGCCGGGAGGGCCGCGGACGCCCAGACTACAGATACCGCTGCGGCCCCACCCGCCGTTGCGCCGGTGAGCACCGTCAGCGGTACGGGAAGCAATGATCAGGAGAAAATTAAATGAGCGACTGCCGGAGTTTGGGTGATTGCGACGATTCGCGCATGGTGCGGATCTATGAATATCTGGACGGCGCGCTGTCCTGTGACGATCTTGCCGAAATCAAAGAGCACCTGGACAGCTGCCCGGACTGTGCACAGGAATATGACCTGGAGTGTGTGATCCGTTCCGTGGTCAGGCGCTCCTGTAAGGAAGCGGCACCGGAGAATCTCAAGGCCGCGATCCTGGAAAGAATCCACAGCGGCCGGGCCGCCCAGGTCTAGCCAGCGTAGCCGGGGGCGCTCGGCAGGGAATCGTCGGGCCCGGCCTTGGTGGTACTCACTGTGGGTCTGATCGTGCTGATAGTTGTTAGATCGCTGGGGCTTTTACCGCGGACCCTGCGGTGGATGGACCCGGCGATTCGGCCCGCTTGGAGTTTTGCCAGCTCTGCTTTCCCGCCGACGTAGAGATCGTCCACCGTCCTGGTCCAAAGTTCAAGCCAACGGTCGAAGTGTCCTGCTGTCAGTTCCACCTTGGCATTGAGGTCCAAGTGCACCGCCAGCGCGTTCCGTCGGTATAAGCCGGCCTGGAACAGAACGGTTTCCCAAAAGTCAGCCATTATTGGCATGTGCTTTTCCAGGTCCATGCGCGCCACATCCAGAAAGACCGGTCCCAGCAGCGGATCGGCAAAGGCCCGCTGGTAAAAGGTGCTGACAAGCCTTATGACATCCGAGCGGTCGCAGAGATCAGCTTTCACTGTTGACTCGTCGTCGGTATTTTCGGCAGCGGCCTGGACCATCAGAGGGCCGCCGGGAAGACGGTGATACCGGCAATGGGCAGTGCCACGAACTTAATCAGCTCGGTCGCCACGTAGCTCAAATGCGCTCCTGTCGCTTTCTTAGCGACAGGAGCAGGGGCCGCCAAGGTAATCACAGCTGCAGCGAAACTTGTCTGTGTTGCCGCGGGGTCCGGATCCAGTGCCGCAACGGCTGTTCGTTTGGCCATGCTGGGTCGGAGCACCAGAACCTGCGGGCCGATCGCGAAGACGGCCTCGATGCGGTTGAGGATCTTGAAGACGATCTTTCCGATTCCTTCACCCAGTGCCACGGTCATGCCATGAGCTCGGAATTTCAGCGGAGTTTCAGGAAACGAAATTGCGCCCACCATACCGAACCAGATAAAAGGTATTGCGCTCAGGACTACCAACTGGAACATCATTTCCATTCACCTGGGGAATTCGACGGGGGTAAAGTGACGGCAGAACGTGTCGGCAACGAGATTGCGGCCAGGCACGTTCCGGGTGATACCCAGGGCTGCAGGCGGGTCTTGGCCCCGTCGGCGCCGAGACCTTCCAAATAACCGTCGAGAACTCCCAGATGAGCCGCGCAGACAATGTCCGGCTGGGCCTTGGCCATGGCGGCGAAAGGGCACGCATGAAGGTGGATCAACGATTCTGCGGTGTCTGAGGGTGCGGACGGATCCAGTTCCGGTTCGAAGCCAAGTTCGGCGAAGAAGGCAACGGTGGCGGCTGCAGACTGCCGCACGTCCGGGGCCTCATATCGCTGGTCCGCGGCTCTGGTCTCCATTTGCCGGCGGGCCCAGCGGACCCCTGCGGATTTGGCCTTTGTCCCCGGCGAATCGGCGGAATGATCCGTGAGGGACTGGGCCAGTATCTCGGCCAGCAGATGATAGCCACCCGAATCCGGGGCCCGGTGGAAAGCCCGGTAGCGCAATTGCGGCCGTCCGCGGCGGTGTGCGGCATCCCGGACAGCTTCAATGAGCGCTGCACGGACCAATTCCTTTAGATGGAACCGGACAGTGCTCAACTGCAGGCCCAGGCGGCCGGCCAATTCGACCGCTGTCAGGGCCTGCTCACCGGTACGAATCGCGTCGAGCAGACGCACCCGGCTCGCGGAAGCGAGGGCGCTGTAGGCTGTTCGGGTTGCTGCGGATCGGGGCACGTTGTCAGTCTACGATTAAAAACGAGGTTTCTCGATTTTATCTTGCTGCTGCTGCAGGCCGGCGCGGTCAGCGCGGTCCGCGGGCAAAAGGAAACCTCCCAAACCGAATGGTTCAAGAGGTCTCTTTCAGCTTTGAGCACAAGGGTTAAGCGTTGGGACGCTTACCGTGGTTTGCGCCGCCACGCTTCCGGTCACGACGCTTGCGTGCACGCTTAGACATAGCTGCCTCCCATCTTCTGAAACGATTTGGAAAAGATTCGCCCTCTAGTCTCCCACACGCCGTGGCCGCTGACCTAACCGGTGTTGATGCCCCGTCGACCATCCCGTGTGGGGTGGA
Source organism: Arthrobacter terrae (assembly GCF_015708085.1). Classification (GTDB taxonomy): domain Bacteria; phylum Actinomycetota; class Actinomycetes; order Actinomycetales; family Micrococcaceae; genus Arthrobacter_M; species Arthrobacter_M terrae. Next base: position 20,995 of record NZ_JADNYM010000033.1, read on the forward strand.
TCGATAGTATCGAGGTAAGTCCAGCCGAAGGAGACCTGTTATGCGTGCAGTGTTCGCGACCGCCATTTCCGCCGACGATCCGTTGTCCGGATTGGAGGTTGGAGAGCTCGACGACGTTGCCGGTCCGCCCGGCTGGGTCAAGGTCACGTTGAAGACGTCAGCGCTGAACCATCACGATCTGTTTTCGCTCCGCGGAATGGGGCTTAGCGCAGACAAGCTGCCGATGGTGTTGGGCTGCGACGGAGCAGGCATCGACGAGGACGGCCAGGAGGTGATGGTGCATGCAGTGATTCCAACCGACGGTTGGCGCGGCGATGAGACACTGGACCCCAAGCGCAGTCTGCTCTCCGAGGTCCATCCCGGGACGTTTGCCGATTATGTCTGGGTCCCTGCGGGGAATGTGCTGCCGAAACCGGCCGAACTGAGCTGGGAAGAAGCAGGTTGTTTGTCAACTGCCTGGCTGACCGCTTTCAAGATGCTCTTTTCAGTCTCTCCGGTCGGCCCCGGTTCCACCATCCTGGTTCAAGGTTCCGGGGGCGGCGTGGCTACGGCCCTCATCACGATGGCAGCGAAAGCGGGCTTTCGGGTCTGGGTGACCGGACGAACCGAGGGCAAACGAGCCGCCGCCCTGGGCCTGGGTGCGGCGGAAGCCTTCGAACCCGGAGCGCGACTGCCCGAGCGGGTAGACGTGGTTTTTGACTCCGTGGGCCAGGCAACGTGGAATCATTCCCTTAAGAGTCTCAAACCGGGGGGCGCGATAGTTACCTGCGGTGCGACCAGCGGGTTCAATCCACCGGCGGAGCTGAGCAGGGTCTTTTTCACACAGCTGCAGATATTGGGATCCACTATGGGCAACCGGTCGCAATTCCACCGGTTGGCGCAGTTCCTGGTCAGTTCCGGTGCCCGACCCCTAATTGATTCGGTGCGGCCGCTGGAGCAGGCCAGGGAAGGATTTGCCCGGATGCTCACTGGCGACGTGCAGGGAAAGATCGTGTTCACGCACTGAGGGAGCACGCGCTGGTTTGTTGTCTCGGCCGGCCGGCCGGCACGTACCGGGCGGTTGTCTCCGCGGCGAAGAAGTGCAAGGCTCAGGGTATGAGCGAGGATGCCAGCACAAACGTTTCCATGGCCCGCCGGGATGACCGGAAGCACTATGAGGGGCTCGTCGGTGTGGAGCCTGCGGTGACCATCACTTACCTGGAGCGCCCGGAAAGCGTCGACTTTTTGCACACGGAAACCGTGGAGAAGTTCCAAGGACAGGGCCTGGCGACGAAACTGGCGCTTTTTGCCTTGGCGGATGCGGTCAACCGGGGGAAGCGGATCATCCCGCACTGTGCCTTTGTCGCCGATATTGTCAGCAGCCGTGAGGAATACGAAGGCAAGGTCGATTGGCCGGGGACAGGGGCTTAATGAGCAAACGTCCGGAACTACAGCGGCGAAGGTGGCCGCGCAGATAACTGCGCACAATCAGTGAGAGAGGATCAGCTGGTGCCGAAATCAGACAAGAGCGGACACCCGAGAAACAGTGAGCTGCCGGGGACGTTGCAGCGTTCGAGTGAACATGCGCAGGCGACGTTTGCGCAGACGTATGATTCCGCGATGGGGGAGTACGACGACGCCGAACGTGCCGCACGCACCGCGTACGCTTCGCTCAAACACAGCTATGAGAAGGTCGGCGATCGCTGGGAGGCGAAGGATCAGGCTGGTCCCTCCGACAGCCAGGCCAAGGGCGGCAAGGACACCGACCTGCCCACCGCGGGCGGCGTCGATGCCAACGCCTCCAAGGAGCATCTGTACGAGTTGGCCAAGAAGCTGCACGTGCCGGGACGTTCGGGCATGGGCAAGGGCGAACTGGTCGACGCGTTGCAGAAGGCCCGTGAACGCAAGACCCGGCAGAGCCGTTCGGGAGAGAGCAATGAGTGAGGAAATGCTTGGCAGTCCTACGCCGGAGCCCAGCGACAGCGCTGCGAAAGATCCGCAGGACTGGGTTACCGGGGATGAGCCTATGACCGGGGCGCAGCGCAGTTACCTTGACAATTTGGCGCGTCAGGCGGGCGAAGAAATACCTGCTGACATCAGTAAGGCGGATGCCTCCGAGCACATCGACAGGTTGCAGGAGAAGCTCAAGCAGCAGGACCAGTAAGTACCCGAGAGCAGTAAGAGCAGGAGAAACCGTGAAAACGCTTCCGCTGTTGAACGCCGTCGACCGTCTGGAGAACTTAAAGGCGCTGGACCCGGTGGCCGGTGCCGTCCGTGATGTGGTGAACAGGGCCGTCCGCCCGCGTTGGTTGCGGGACGTACTGCACGGAGTACCACTGGGACACCCGCTGCATCCATTGCTGGTGCAGGTTCCCCTTGGTGCATGGATCAGCGCGGCGGTGCTTGATTCCCTGCCCGGTGGGGCTCCTGCGGCTACCGCTCTGGTAGCGGTCGGGCTGGGTACCGCCGGGCCGTCAGCGCTTGCCGGCTATGTGGACTTTTCCGAGCTCCATGAACAGCAGCAGCGTGTTGGCGTGCTGCATTCGGCTGCCAACCTGGCCGCCGTCGGCCTGTACACGGGATCTTTGCTGCAGCGTCTGCGCGGTAGATCACGTAGCGGGAAGGTGCTCGGATATTCCGGTCTTGCCGTGGTGATGGCCGGCGGCTGGCTGGGCGGGCATTTGGCCTACCGGCAGGCAGCCGGTGCCAATCACACCGAGGATGTTCCGCACCTGGTCCGGCCCGGATGGCAGCAGCTGGTGCCGCTGGACGAACTCACCGAGGGCAAAATGGAGCGCCGGATGCTTAATACGGTTCCGCTGCTGGTCCTGCGGACAAAGCACGACGGAGTGCACGTCCTCTCCGACACCTGCAGCCACCTCTCCGGGCCATTGAGCCAGGGGACGCTGCAGACCGCCGACGGCACAGCCTGCGTTATGTGTCCCTGGCACGAAAGCGTTTTTTCCCTTCTTACCGGCGAGGTCGTGCACGGCCCGGCAACCTCACCCCAACCAGTCTTCCAGACACGCATCATCGACGGCACCGTGGAAGTCTGCCTGCCGGGTGCCGGTTAGAGAACTTTCTGCCAGGACCGGCTAGAGAGCTTCGGGGATGTTGAGCCACTGATACCAGCCGCGGTGCAGGACCAGCCACGCCATGAGACCGTAGCCGGCCTGCCCCGGTGTGCCGCCATTCGCAGCCAGATCGGTGCGCCACTGCTCGTGATTCTGCAGCGGGGAGAAAGTATCCACGTACCGGTGCTTGCGCCGCGTGGTGACGTCTGCGAAGGCCGTGTTCAGGTCCGCGAGCTTCTTGTTCAAGGCCGGGTCGAGGCTGGGCGGAGGGCCGACGACAAAGGCCGGGATGCTCAGTTGGGCGGCGCCGTCGAGGATGTTAGCCAGGTTCAGCCGGCTGCGGGCCGTGGATAGACCAAAATCTATGTCGCGGCCGGAGAGCCCGATGACCAGCCGATTTTCGTGGAAGTCGCCAAAGCGCCGGCCGCACTCCTGCAGCCAGCGCCCGGCGAGTGCCTCGGTGCCTTCCTGCGGGCTCGGTAGCGGGTACGCCTCCAAGGACATCCCCTCCTGCGGGGTCCGGGCCAGTACACGGCCGAGCCAACCCAGTGCGCGCGGGTCGCCCACGCCCGCAATGAGCTCATCTCCAACCGCGGCAATCCGCAGTTTCCTGTCCTCCACTATTGACCTCTCGTGTACTGCGTTAGGAACTGCCGTGACGGTTAAATGCCCCGGTGCTGGATGTTACTGCCGTAACGGATGCCCTCCCTGCCGTGCAGGCCGGACATCCGCTGCTGCTACTGGCGTTCGAATGCTTTTTTCAGCAGCAGAGCCTGCTCAACGGCATGTCGCTTTGCCGAGCCGGTGGCCGTTGAGGCCGAGGCCGGCCTGGATATCAGACGCAGCGCACGGTCCAGTTTCGGCGCCAGATTCAGGCCCATGAACGGCCAGGGTCCCTGGTTGGCAGGCTCATCCTGCGCCCAGACAATGTCCGCGTTCGGGTACTTGGCGAGCTCGGCACTAATCTCCGCCAGCGGCAGGGGATACAGCTGCTCCACCCGGATAATGGCAGATTTGCTGTCCTGTGCTTTCTGCCGGGCCGCCAGCAGATCGTAGTAGAGCCGGCCGGAGACCAGAACCACGCGTTCGACGGCGTTTCCATCCTGCACTGCCTCGTCACCAATAACCGGGCGGAAGCTACCCGACGTGAAGTCCTCGACGGCCGATGCGGCTGCCTTCAGGCGCAGCAGCTGTTTGGGCGTAAAGACAATCAGCGGTTTGCGCGGCTTGCTGTATGCCTGACGGCGCAACAGATGGAAGTGCGAAGCGGGAGTCGTCGGGTTGGCGACGATCATGTTTTCCTCCGCACACATCTGCAGGTAGCGCTCGATCCGGGCGGACGAGTGGTCCGGGCCCTGACCTTCATAGCCGTGCGGCAATAGCAGTACCAGGGAGGAACGCTGCCCCCACTTCTGCTCGGCCGAGGAAATGAATTCGTCCACTACCGTCTGGGCGCCGTTGGCGAAGTCGCCGAACTGGGCCTCCCAGATCACGAGGGCATCCGGGCGCTCCACCGAGTAGCCGTATTCAAAGGCCATGGCTGCGTATTCGGACAATAGCGAATCGTAGATCCACAGTTTCGCCTGTGAATCACTGAGCTCGGTCAGCGGCGTCCACTCATTGCCGTTGGCGCGGTCGTGGAAGACCGCGTGGCGTTGGACGAACGTGCCGCGGCGAGTGTCCTGACCGGCCATTCTGACCGGCACGCCCTCCATCAGCAGCGAGCCAAGGGCGACGAGCTCGCCAAAGCCCCAGTCGATATTGCCTTCACGGGACATCAAATCGCGCTTTTCCAGCAGCGCCTTGAGCTTTGGGTGGACCGTAAAGCCCTCCGGCACGCTAACGTGCGCGTGGCCGATCTGCGCCAGTACCTCCGCCGTGATGGCTGTGGACGTCGGTTCGTTCACACCGCCGTCGGCCTGCTGCGCGGCCGGCCGCTCCAGATCCGATACTGCCTGCGAATCGGTGGGGACGACCGGAATAGGGGACGTCTGCGCGGCGTGCGTTTCCGCGAAGACGCGTTCCAGACGCTCCTGGTAGTCCCGCAATAACTGCTCGGCCTCTTCCTCGGAAATATCGCCGCGGCCGATCAGGGCCTCGGTGTACAACCGGCGGACCGAACGCTTGGCTTCGATCAGGTTGTACATCAGCGGCTGCGTCATCGACGGGTCATCGCCCTCGTTGTGGCCGCGACGGCGGTAACAGACCAGATCAATGACAACATCCTTGCGGAATTTCTGCTGGAAATGATAGGCCAGCTGAGCCACCCGGACAACGGCTTCCGGGTCATCGCCGTTGACATGGAAAACCGGCGCCTGGATCATCTTCGCTACATCGGTGGAGTACACAGAAGAGCGGGAGGACGACGGCGCCGTGGTGAATCCGACTTGGTTATTCACTACGACGTGAATGGTTCCACCGGTGCGGTAGCCGCGCAGCTGGGACAGGTTCAGCGTTTCGGCGACAACGCCCTGCCCGGCGAACGCGGCGTCTCCGTGCACCATGATCGGCAGCACGGGGAACTCTTCGCCCTGATCGAGACGGTCCTGCTTGGCGCGGACAATGCCTTCAATGACTCCGTCTGCGGCTTCCAAGTGGGACGGGTTCGCAGCCAAGTAGACCTTGGTTATATTGCCCTTGTCCGAGGTGAAGGTGCCTTCGGTGCCCAGATGATATTTCACGTCACCGGAGCCCTGCACACTGCGCGGATCCTGGGTTCCTTCAAATTCGCGGAACACCTGCGCGTAGGTTTTGCCGGCAATGTTGGTGAGCACGTTCAGGCGGCCGCGGTGTGCCATGGCGATCGCCACCTCGTCCAGACCGTCGTCCGCAGCGTCGGAGATGATGTTGTCCAGCAGCGGGATCAGCGATTCTCCGCCCTCGAGGGAAAAACGCTTCTGGCCGACGAACTTGGTCTGCAGGAAAGTCTCAAAGGCCTCTGCCGCATTTAACCTGGAAACAATCCTCAGCTGTTCTTCACGGCTGGGCTTGGAGTACGGGTGTTCCAGCTGGTCCTGGAACCAGTGGCGCTGTTCGGGATCCTGAATGTGCATGTACTCGATGCCGGTCGTACGGCAGTAGGCATCGCGGAGCACGCCGAGGATGTCGCGGAATTTCAGCATCGGTTTGCCGCCAAAGCCGCCGGTGGGCCATTCGCGGTCCAGGTCCCATAGTGTCAGTCCGTAGGTCAGCACGTCCAGATCCGGGTGCTTGCGCTGGACATATTCCAGCGGATCCGTGTCCGCCATGAGGTGTCCGCGGACACGGTAGGAGTGGATCAGCTGTTGGATCCGGGCCACCTTGTTGATCTCTTCCGCAGGGTCAACCTGCAGGTCGGGGCTCCAGCGGACCGGCTCGTAGGGGATCCGCAAAGATTCGAAGATCTCGTCGTAGAAGTTCTGCGCACCGAGGAGAAGCTGCTGGACCAGCCGCAGGAACTCACCGCTGCCGGCTCCCTGAATCACCCGGTGGTCGTAAGTGGAGGTCAGCGTGAGGACCTTGCTGATCGCGTTCCGCGCAAGGATCTTAGCGCTGGTGCCCTGGAACTCGGCGGGGTAGTCGAGGGCACCAACCCCGATGATGGCGGCCTGCCCCTTGGACAAACGCGGCACCGAGTGTACGGTGCCGATGCCCCCGGGGTTGGTCAGGGAGACCGTGGTGCCGGAATAGTCATCGGCGGTCAGCTTACCGTTACGGGCCCGCTTAATAAGGGCCTCGTAGGTCTGCCAGAACTCGGAGAAGTTCAGCGTCTCCGCCTTCTTGATATTCGGTACTACCAAAAGGCGGGAACCATCGGGCTTGGGCATGTCGATGGCGATGCCGAAGTTTACATGTGCAGGCTGCACCGCAACGGGCTTGCCGTCCGCCTCGTCGTAGTGGACGTTCATGGACGGGAACTGGGCCAGCGCCCGGATCACGGCATAGCCGATCAGGTGGGTGAACGAAACCTTCCCGCCCTTGGCCCGGGCGAGATTTGAGTTCAGCACCAAGCGGTTGTCAATGAGCAGCTTGGCAGGGATTGCCCGCACACTGGTGGCAGTGGGGACCTCCAAACTGGTAATCATGTTCGTGGCGATGGCCTTCGCCGGTCCACGCAGAACGGTCTTCGTGTCCTCTTCGGGGATCGAGTTGTCCTTCGCGGTGCGGGGGAGCTGGGCAGGTATAGGCGTCGAGTTGTTGCGGGCCGCATCCTTCGCCGGAGCCGGCCGAGTCGACGGCCCGGCAGCCGCGGCACGGGCGCCGCCGGCTGAAGCCGCGGAAGGGGAAGTGGCAGCTGCGGGGGCAGCGGCAGCTGTGGTCTTGCCGGCTGTGGGGGCAGGTTTGGTTGCCCCCGGCGTGTTCGTGGGCTTGGCAGGGGCAGCTGCGGCCGCAGGTTTGGTTGTCGCGGGCGGCTTCGCGGGCACCGCCGCCGCTGCACCGGCTGCTGCCGGCACGATGGGAAGTTCCCGGGTTACCGGATTCCCGGTGCCTGAATTTGACGATTGGCGTCCGTCAGCCGTATTTCCGCCGTCTGAATCGAAGGATTCGAAGAGCGGCCACCACTTGGCATCGACAGATTTTTTGTTCTCCTGATACCGCTCATACAGCTCGTCAACGAGCCACTCGTTTCCGCCAAAGTCCTCGGGTAGACGGTGGATTGGTTGATCTGGCACGTGGAATACGCCTCTTCCGTGAGTTCTAGTTGCCCGCTGACAGGACCTGGCCGCACGCGGGAGCTGCTCCTGCGTTCTGCCGTGCGGTTTCTGCCATGTTCTGCCTTGCCCGGACCGGGTCTTTCAAACCTTCGCCCCATGACAGTCTAGTGAGAAGAACAAGGCGCAGGCCAATCTGGCTCCGGCCTGCGGGGAGTTTCTGGCTAGACTCGTCATGTTGGCGTGAACGGGCCCCTGGGCCCGTCAGCAACGGTCTTTTTATCTGCAGTAACGGCGTTCTGGCCGCAGCAGAATTTTCGCAGTGTGTTCCGTTCTCTCTTTTTCCGTTCGATCGAAGGTAGTGCCCATGCGGTTCCTGAACACTCCCAGCACAGACCTGACGTACTCGGACGTCTTCCTCGTCCCGTCCCGTTCGGAAGTGGCTTCCCGCCTGGACGTGGACCTGTCCAGCAGTGATGGAACCGGAACCACCATTCCACTGGTGGTGGCCAATATGACTGCCGTGACGGGTAAGCGCATGATGGAGACCGTTGCGCGGCGGGGTGGTCTGGCGGTTCTGCCACAGGACATTCCGCTGCCGGTGGTCCGCGACGTGACGAGTTGGGTGAAACAGCGGGACCTGTTGTTCGAAACTCCGCTGACTTTAACGCCGCAGGATACGGTGATCGACGCGCTGCACCTGATGAGCAAGCGACCGCATAATGCCGTGCTGATAATTGCAGGGCCCGAGGGGGACGACGGCGACGCGGGCACCTTTGTGGGGCTGGTCCGGGCCGCCGACTGCGTGGACGTGGACCGTTTTTCCTCCCTCCGGTCAGTGCTGCACAGCAACGTCGTGACCCTTGATGCCGCTCCCTTTGATCACGCGACTCCCTTTGATCATGCCGGTCCCTTTGACAACACCGCGGTGGCCGACAAGCAAGCTGGTGCCCTTCGGGATGCTTTTGAACTGCTGGACGCTGCCGGCTCCGATTTTGCCCCGGTGCTCCGGGAGGGCAAGGTGATTGGTGCGCTGACCCGCACGGGGGCCCTGCGTTCGACGATTTACCGGCCCGCGGTGGACAACACCGGCGCGCTTCGGGTGGCGGCCGCCGTCGGCATTAACGGTGATGTGCAGGCGAAGGCCAGTGCGCTGCTCGAAGCCGGCGTCGATACGTTGGTGGTGGATACGGCCCATGGTCACCAGCGGAAGATGATCGAGGCGGTCCAGGCCGTGCGCCGGGTGGCCGGTGATGCCCGGATCGTGGCGGGCAACGTGGTCAGTGCCGACGGTGTCCGTGATCTGGTGGCGGCGGGAGCCGACATCATCAAGGTAGGGGTCGGGCCCGGTGCCATGTGCACTACCCGGATGCAGACCGCCGTCGGCCGCCCGCAGTTTTCTGCCGTCCACGAGTGTGCCGCCGCCGCCGCGGAGCTGGGTGCCTCGGTTTGGGCCGATGGCGGGGTGCGGTATCCGCGTGACGTCGCATTGGCCCTTGCCGCAGGCGCAAGCCAGGTCATGATCGGCTCGTGGTTTGCCGGCACCTATGAAAGCCCCGGAGACCTGAATACGGACAGCGAAGGTCGACGCTATAAGGAAAGCTTCGGGATGGCCTCGGCGCGGGCCGTGCAGCACCGAACGCAGCGCGACGGTGCCTTTGACCGGGCCCGAAAGGGCTTGTTCGAGGAGGGGATCTCGTCCTCGCGGATGTACCTGGACCCGGCACGCCCCGGGGTGGAGGACCTGCTGGACCTGATCACCTCCGGTCTGCGCAGCTCGATGACGTACGCGGGCGCCCGGAACCTGGCCGAATTCCACCGCAACGCCATAGTGGGCGTGCAGTCCGCTGCCGGGTACGACGAAGGTCGCCCGCTGCGAACGAGTTGGTAGCCGGCAGGCACGGCAGGTACGGTGCGCGCTGATTGGACCCCGGCCGGGGATTCTGCAGATCCGACTGGCCGTTCAGTCCCGGGCCGGGGGCTGGCCTTGCTGGCGGCGGCGACGTTCTTTATGGAGAATCTGGACGGAACGGTCCTGGTCACCGCCGTGCCCAGCATTGCCGGGGATTTCAACGTGGCCTCCGCCGATGTGAACATCACCATGACGGCGTATTTGGTGACCGTTGCGATGTGCATCCCGCTGAGCGGGTGGTTGACCGAGCGGTTCGGTGACCGCAGGATCTTCTGCACTGCCATTGCGGTGTTTACACTCGCGTCCGGGTTGTGCGCGCTGAGCCCGGACCTGACGCTGCTCACAATGAGCCGGATCCTGCAGGGGATCGGCGGGGCCATGATGGTGCCGGTGGGCCGGCTTGTGGTGTTGCGAAGCACAGAGAAGAAGGACCTGCTGCGGGCGATTGCCTTCCTCACCTGGCCGGCGCTGCTGGCCCCGGTGATTGCGCCGTTGGTCGGCGGCGTGTTGACCGCTTATTTGTCCTGGCACTGGATCTTCCTGATCAATATTCCTCTCGGTGCGGTCGCATTCCGGGCAGCGGCACGGATGGTGCCGCTGCGGGCACCGGCGGCACATACCGGTCTGGACTGGGTTGGCTTCGGCTGTTCCAGCGCGGCGATCGGCGCCTTGGTGATCGGGCTGGAGCTTCTCTCGGCCGGTGCCGGCGCCGGTGCAAGTGGTGGCGGTGCAGACGGTACCGGGGGCGCCCTGCTCAGTGCCGCCGTCGGCCTGCTGGTTTTCGCCGCCGTCATTGGCGGTCTTGGGATCCGCTGGATGCGACATAGGCCGCGGTCGCTCTTTGACCTCTCCACCTTTACCGTGCGCACGTTCCGGGCCTCCAACGCCGGTGGTTTCATCTTCCGGATCGCCATCAGCTCGGCCCCGTTCCTGCTGCCGCTGCTGTTCCAGGATGGTTACGGCTGGGATCCGGTGCGCTCCGGGCTGATGGTGGCCGCGGTCTTTGTGGGAAACATCGGGATCAAGCCGGCGACTACCCCGCTGATTCGTCGGCTGGGTTTCAAAAGCGTGCTGCTGCTGGCCATCTTTGGTTCCGCTGCGACCTTTGTGGTTTGTGCCGTGATGCCCGCGGTGACGGCGGAGCCGCTGATTTTTATCCTGTTGGTGGTCAGCGGCGCGTTCCGCTCGATCGGATTCACAGCCTACAACTCCATACAGTTTGCCGACATCGGACCGGAGAAGATGAACTCTGCCAATGCGCTTTCCGCCACGATCAGCCAGCTCGGAGCGGGACTGGGTATTGCGGTGGGCGCACTGGCGGTGCGGGTGGGAGCGGGGCTGGGCAATGGGGGAGCGGCGGGAACGGTGTTCGCATTCGGCTCCGACCCCCTGATGAAATATCGTGTCGCGTTCCTGGCCATGGCGGTTCTGGTATTGCTGTGCAGTATCGATACCGTACGTCTGCCGGCCGGTGCGGCAGCCCACGTCAGCGGTCCCCGGACCAAGGGCTGAAGCCGGCGGCTTCGAGCGTCGGCAGCGGCGGGACCGGAATAGGTGCGTGGTGCAAAGGGTCCAAGTCTGCGGACGTCAACTGCACGATCCTGCGCAGCGGCGCCCAGCGTCTGCCAGCGGGGCTGGCCAGAACGCGCGGCATCGGGGCCGGCGATGAAGGCGATTTTGGAATGGCCCAGTGAAATCAGATGGTCCAAAGCCTGCGTGGTGGCCGCGGGGGTGTCCAGAATGACAGACGGGATCCCTTCCACCTGGCGGTTAATTGTGACCATCGGCAGCTTGCCGGCAGCTGCCCAAAGCACCTCCCCGCGTAGCTGGCGCTGTGAGGATGGCGCCGTCGGCCGTTCTGCGCACCTGTTCCAAGGTACGTGCCTCAACTTCTTCGGACTCCTCGGTGTCCACCAGCAACTGGGTATAACCGGCGACGGCGTTCGCCCGGCCGGGACCAGACACCTTGTCCCGGGAACCTGGAATGTAGCGCCGCTGCGCGGCGGCCGCATCGATCCGCTCCCGGGTGTGGACGTTGACCCGCCAGGGCGTGGAAAATGCCCGGGATACGGTGAAGGCCGCCACGCCGCATACCGCCGCAATGTCGTTGATCGTGGCCCGCCGTTGTGGAGCCCCGCCGCGCTGCACGGCGTCACCAGCGGCCGTGCTCATGTGGTTTTCTTTATCGTTAACTGTATGGTTTTCCTGCCGACGGGCCTATTTCACGCCCCCCGCGGTGAGCCCGCCGACCAGATACCGCTGGAAGATCAGGTACAGCAGCACCACGGGCACCGCACACACCAAGGCAGCGGCCATCATCTGGCTGTAGACCGGAATTGCTCCGCCCTCCTGACCGGCGCTGAACACCTGCAAGGCGATGGCCGCCGTCGCCGTATCGGGCCGGGTAAGGACGGAGGCGAACAGTACGTCATTCCAGCCGAGCAAAAAGGCGAAGATACCGGACACCACAATGCCCGGCCAACTGAGCGGAATGATGATCTTGAACAGAATGCCCAGATTGGATGCGCCGTCAATGCGTGCTGCTTCTTCCAATTCCCGTGGAAGCCCGCGCAGATAGGTGACCATGACCCAGGTGGAGAACGGCAAGGCAAAAGTCAGGTATGCGATGAACAGCCCCCAGCGGCTGCCGATCACGGAAATGCCGAAGTACGTTCCCGCGGAGGAGAAGAGCACGAAGACCGGCAGCACCATCAGCGTTCCCGGAATGCTTTGCAGACCGAGGAGCCCGCGCAGCACGGTCAGGCGGCCGAAGAAGGTAAAGCGGACCAGGACGTAGGCCGTCCCGATGGCGATGACGGCCGAAACAACTGCCACGGACCCGGCAACAATTAGGCTGTTCGTGATGCCCCGGCCCAACCCAACGGTGGTCCAGATCTTCGTGTAGCTTTCGAAGGAAAACTGGCTCGGCCAAAATTCCCCGCCCGCTACGCCGGCGTCCGTATTAAGGGAGGCCAGGAAAATGTAAGCGATCGGAACCAGCACCAGCAGGCACAGCAACGTCGTCAGAACAGCGATCAGCGGTGTTGGCATCAGCCGGGTGACTTGGGCGCTGCGGCCGGTTCGCGCGGATACGCGTTGTTTTTTACTGCGGAGTTGTTTCTCGCTTAAGCGCGTGCTCATTTTTTGACTCCATCCTCGTGGACGTCCAGCTTGACCGCCCGCAGATAAATAAACAGCGGAATGAGAATCAGGATCAGGGATACCACTGCCATCGCGGCACTGAGACCGAACCGGAAGCTCTGGAAGCTGGTCACATAGACCAGAATCGGCAGTACATTGACGTCCGCCGGAGCTGGTGCGCCGAACAGCACGAACGGCAGGGTGAAGTTGTTAATGTGGTTCAGGGTGCCCAGCAGGAAAGCCAGTGAAACCGGGCCCTTCAGATACGGGAAGATCACGTAGCGCAGCTTGCGCCACCAAAGGGCGCCGTCCAGGGCCGCGGCCTCATGGACCTCGTGGTCCACCGATTGCAGGCCTGCGAGCGCGAGCAGATAGATGAAAGGCCACGCCGCCCAGATCTCCACCAGGATCAGCGTCCAGTACGACTGCGGCCCGTTCAGCCACAAACCGCCCTCGATCCCGACATTATGCAGCACCGTATTAACGATTCCGTCCGGCTGCAGCATGGTCTTCCAAACGGTGGCTACCACGAAGGACGGCAGGACGTATGGAATCAGGAAGACTGCCCGGACGACGGCGCGTCCCCGATACGCGTTCTGCGTCACCACCGCGGCGGCCACCCCGAGGGGGACGGTTACCACGGTGGAAATGATGGCGAACGAGACACTGATCCAAATCGCGCGCAGCAGTTCGGTCTTGGTGATCGCCTCAATGAAGTTTTCGACTCCGATGAACGGCGTGCTGAGCCACTTGCGCAGGGTGTATTGATCGAGATCAATAACCGACATGTAGATGCCTAGTGCCAGCGGGATGAGGATGACCAGCGTCATCAGCAATCCGCCGGGCGCCAGCAGCCAGAGCGGCCGGTTCCGTTCGGTTACGCCCTTACGTTTCCTACTCTTCCGCGAAGGGCCGTCACCGGCGGACCGCCCGGGGGCGGTCCGCCGGTTCTTGCGTGTTGCCTCAATCGACACTGTGCTTCCTTACGCCTGCAGTTATTTCCGATGCTTCGCTGGCTGGTTTACTTTGCCCGGTCCAGGGCCGCTTGGGACTTGGACTGGGCGTCCTTGAGTCGGGAGGAGAGATCAGAATCGCTGACGGAACCAGCGGCCAGATCCGGAATGGACTGGACGGCGACGTTGGTCAGGGCCAGCTGCACATCGCCCCAGGCGCCGCTGAACGGCGTCGCCACCGATTTGGCAGCGGACTCCAGGGCGGGAGCAACCATCGGATCGTTGTTCAGAGCCTTGGCGGCGTCCGCGTTCGTCGGCAGTTCCCCAAAAATCGAGTAGTAGTCGGACTGGGCATCCTTTTCCGTGATCATTTTGATGAACGCAAAGGCCAGGTCCTTTTGCTTGGAGTAGTCGGCGACCACCAGATTGTCGCCGGAGAGGATGCTGGCGGCTTCAACGCCGTTGGGAGGCCGGCTGGTGGCTCCGGGGGGGATCATGGGCATCAGTGCGTACTTGTACTTGCCTTTCACCGCGGATTTATCCAAGGTGGGGATACTCAGTGGAGAGGTCATCGGGAAATAAGCGGCCTTACCCGCGGCGAACGCGGCCAGTGCCTGCGCGTTGCCCCAACCGACGGACGCCGGGTCCACCGAGTGATCATTCGTCAGCCAGCCGAAGTAGGTTTCGTAGGCCTTTTTGACGGTTGGATCATCGATCTTCACACTCTTGCCGTCGATCAGCTTGTTTCCGGCCTGGATAGACATGCCCCAGATGAACTTCCAGGGGTCGAAGTTGTCCTTGTAGGCGATAGCCAGGCCGAATTGATCGCCGGACGTCAGTTTTTTGCCGTGCTCGGAGAATTCGTCCCACGTTGTCGCCGGCTTGTCGATGCCGGCGTTCTGCAGGAGCTCGGTGTTGTAGGCCATTACGAAGGGACGGCTGACGAACGGGATACCGATTTGATTCTTATCATCGGGTCCGGAGATACCCAGCGACGCGGGAACGAACTTGTCCTTGCCGCCGATCATGTTCCACTCGGCATCGCCGAGCTTTACGAACGCGCCCGTCGAGTACGCGGTGGGAGTGAATGTTGTGCCCAGACCGTAGACATCCGGCCCCGTTCCCGAAACCACCGAGGTCTGAATGCGGGTCATTTCGTCGTTGGCAGTAGGGAAGGTTTCCCACTGGAGCGTAGCTCCGGTTTCCTGTTTGAACTTATCGGCGGTCTTCTTGAACCAGGCCTGCTGTTCCTGCGGGTACTGCGGTTTGGTACTGAACAGAACGGTCAGTGTCTTGCCCGTGCCATCGACCTTGCCGTTACTGCCGGTGCTGGAGCTCGTGCTGTTCCCGCCGCAGGCTGCCAGGGCCAGGGACAACGCTCCGGCCCCTCCTACCGCGGTAAGAAACTTCTTTCTGGTTATTTCCACCGTGTTCCTCCTCTAACTGGCCCTGTGGCTCGGAGTGATCCCGGCCACATCGATGCGGGTAATGAGCCAGACTCTACCCAGTGCGGCAAATAGTGCGCAAGGAGTTGCCAAAAATTTGCCAAAGGTATTGGATAAGGTCCTACAGCGGATACTTTTCCGCCCGGAGAGGGCATCGGCGTGAGCATAGATCGGACGCAGAAGCGGGCAACTATTCATGACGTCGCAGCCCGTGCGGGCGTGGCGACGTCCACCGTTTCCCGCGCCCTGTCGGATCCGGGACGGATCAGTGCCGGCACCAGGGCACTGGTCCTGGCTGCTGCGGGGGAGCTGGGGTACGTGCCCAATTCGCGTAATCGTCCGGCACCGGGTGCGAGAACCGGAGCGGTGGCCCTGCTGGTTCCGGACATCACCAATCCGTTCTATTTCGACATCATCCACGGGACGCAGGAACAGCTCAAGGCCGCCGGCTATACCCAGCTGCTCGTTGACACGGAGGAATCGGCCGACGTCGAACGCTCCGCGTTGGAGTCCATGATGACGGCTGCCGACGGTGTGATTCTCGCGGCCTCCCGGCTCCCGGACGCGATTCTGGCCGAGGCCGCGACACGGATCCCTTTAGTGACGGTTAACCGCAACGACGCCGTCGTCCCCACCGTGCTTATCGATACCACCATGGGTGTCCAGCAGGCGGTGGAGCATCTGGTGTCGCTCAATCACGCCCGGCTTGCCTTCATCTCCGGACCGGCTAAATCCTGGACTAACCAGTGGCGCTGGCAGGCGTTCGAAGCAGCGGCGGCCCGGCACGGTGTCCAGGCGCTGCGGATCGGACCCTATGCGCCGAAACCGACGTCCGGGGCGGCCGCGGCCGATGCCGTGCTG
Source organism: Arthrobacter terrae (assembly GCF_015708085.1). Classification (GTDB taxonomy): domain Bacteria; phylum Actinomycetota; class Actinomycetes; order Actinomycetales; family Micrococcaceae; genus Arthrobacter_M; species Arthrobacter_M terrae. The sequence goes on from NZ_JADNYM010000033.1 coordinate 36,991, forward strand.
ATCACCGGTGCCACAGCGTGTGTGGCCTTCAACGATCTGCTGGCCATCGGAATGCTGCAGCGCTTTATTGCCCGGGGGGTTAACGTCCCCGCGGATATCAGCATTGTAGGCTGTGATGACATTTTCGGTGCGAATTTCTGCAATCCCCCGTTGACGACCATTACCGCGCCGATCGAGCAGGCGGGCCGGGTAGCCACCAGCATGCTGCTCGCCAGGATCGCCGGAGGCTCGCCCGCTGGACACCAGATGACCCGGTTGCCGACGCATCTGACGGTCCGGGAGTCCACCGGCGTCCGCCCCGAATAGGCGGCGCGCTTGGGCTGGCGAGCCCATGGAGCTGGCAGGACCGATTCGATGCCCAGCTAAAAATGGCTTTTCGCTGCTTTTGGCAATCGGTTGTCAAACTGTCCAGCGACCGGTAGACTTCCAGCCAGAAGCCCGCCACGTGTTCTGCATCACGAACGGTGCGCGGCCCGAACGGGACGGCACTAACCTTGTCCGTCCGGAAGACGGGGAACCATCCATTCGAAGTGGAGAAATAGATGCACACCGACGTGGCTGTGAAGTGGAAGCTCTCCGGATTTGGCGACGAGATCGATCCGGACCCGGAGCTGCAGGCCTGCGTGCTGCTGGCCTTGGGGGCAAGGAACATTGAGGTGCGCAGCGCCTGGGGCATCAACGTGGTGGATTTGGACGCGGAGCAGACGGCAGCGTTGCGAAAGACATTGGACGCCAGGGGGCTTGCAGTCTCCGCCGTCGCCTCGCCGATTGGCAAAGTGGATGTTTCCCTTGACCCGGATCACGAAGTCGAGCGCCTGCGCAAGGTCATCCACGTGGCCAAGGCGCTGGACAGCAAGTATGTCCGTGTTTTTTCCTTTTATCGGGCAGCAGGTATTGCAGCGGCGAGTGTTCGTGACGACGTGCTTGTACGGATGCGCCTGCTCGCCGACGAGGCGGAGCAGTCCAACGTCGTTCTGCTGCACGAAAACGAAAAAGAAATCTATGGAGATACCCCGGAACGGGTCCTGGACATCATCGAATCGGTAGGCTCGGACGCCCTCAAAGTGGCTTGGGATTCCGCGAACTTTGTCCAGGTCGGCGTGCGGCCCTTTAGCCAGGCCTATGCCATGCTGCGCCCGCACTTGGAATACCTGCAGGTCAAAGACGCGCTGCTGGCCACCGGACAGGTAGTTCCCGCCGGCCGTGGTGACGGACAGCTGCTTGAGACGCTCACGGCCCTGCGCGACGACGGCTACCGCGGATATGCGTCGCTGGAGCCGCACCTGGCCGATACCAACGCCCTGGGAGGATTTTCCGGACCGCTTGCCTTCGGCGAAGCCGCCCGCGCATTCGCGGAGCTGACAAACAAGATTGGAGTGGCACTTTCATGAGCACAAACACCATTAAGGACAGCAGTAGGAAAATTCGGTTCGCTCTCGTTGGCGCGGGGATCATCGGCAATCAGCACGGGACGGTCATGCGTGAGCTCGCTGATGAGTTGGAGCTGGTGGCCGTCGTCGATGTCGAACGTTCCAAGGCGGAAACTATTTCCGCCCAGTACGGTGGGACCGTTTATACCTCGCTGACGGATGCGCTCGCGGCGAGCGAGTTCGACGCCGTCGCCGTTTGCACGCCGACCGGAGCGCACGCGGAGGTCGCCATTGAAGCACTACAGGCCGGCAAGCACGTAATCATTGAGAAGCCCGCGGAAGTGACGCTGGAAAAGACCGACGAAATCATTGCCGCTCAACAGAAGGCCGGGACCAAGGTCACCGTTATTTCCCAGCACCGCTTCGATCCGTCCACCGAAATTGTGCTTGCCGCAATCGCCAATGGCGAGCTTGGCAGACTGACATCGGGGATCGCATCCATTGACTGGTGGCGGGGACAAAGCTATTACGATTCCGGCGATTGGCGCGGAACCTGGGCCATGGACGGTGGAGGCGCCTTGATGAACCAAGGCGTTCACACAGTGGATCTCCTGGTGGCCGCGATGGGTAGACCAGTGGAAGTCTTTGCCTACACGGCGTGCCTGGCACACGAGCGCATTGAGGTCGAGGACGTCGCGGCGGGTGTGGTGAAATTTGAAAGCGGCGCGCTGGGCGTTCTGCACGGGTCCACTGCGGCCTTCCCGGGGCTGAGTGCGCGTCTGCAGGTTCACGGTGACAAGGGCTCGGCCGTGATCGACAACGACAAGTTGACCTACATTCATACGACGGCGGCCGGCTCGGCGAAGGATGAGAAGTTTTTCGGTTCAAACGAGCCGAGCAATCAGCTGGATCGTTACCAACTGCAGGACAGTTCCGCCCCTGCGGCCGGGGCGGACCCGGGGCAGCTCTCGGACGCCCACCGGCACCAATACCGCAACTTCCTGGCCGCGCTGAGAGGCGAAGAGGAGATCCGGGTCGGGCTGGCCGAAAACCGGCAATCCGTCAGCGTCATCATGGGAGTTTACGAATCAGCACGTACCGGTAAGCCCGTAAGCCTGGTTAAGGATGCATCTGCGGACAAGGGAGGTCAGCGATGACCGGGACACCCATGACCGGGACACCGCGCCGGCACGTTCCGCAGGTGGCAGCGAACCCCATTCCGTACTGGTCCAGGGGCGGGTCGGTGGATAAGTCCAAAGGGGTCTTTGAACAGGCGTTCAAGGACTTCCAGCGAATCGGGTTTACGGCCGTCAAAGCCGATGTCCCGGAGGGGATGAGTGCCGGGGACTACTCGGAATGGATCGGCGGTTACGGGCTGTCCCCGTCGTTGAGCCTGTTTAACTCGGCCTTCGACGAGACCATCCGGATCGGCGACGAGGTGGAGCGGGCGAAGACATTCGCGGCGGACCAGCTGGCGCTGGGACTGGATCGCACCATGATCTCCTCCATGTCGCTCCCCGCCCGCCTGGCCAAGCCCGCCGTGGGCGCGGATTTCAGTGAAGACAGGCTGCAGTTGGCCATAGAGAATGTGGGGACGGTATGCAGGACCTTGCAGTCCGAAGGTCTGCGGCCATTGCATCACTCCCATATCGGCGGGGTTTTTGAGACAGAAGATGAGATTACCCGGCTGCTGGACACCTTGGGCAAAGACATTATCGGCTTCGGGCCGGATACGGGACACCTCCGCTGGGCCGGCATTGACCCGGTGGCAATGATCGGCCGCTACGCGGACAGGATCGGCGGAATCCACCTCAAGGACGTCTTTGCGGACTACCTGGATCCGCAGTCCCGGGAGGGGATGGGGTACTTTGAAGTGTCGGCAACCAAACGGCTATGGGCGGAACCTGGACTCGGTGTGCTCGATCTGCCGGCGGTGATTGCCGCGATGCCGGAGGACTACGACGGCGACTACATGATTGAGGTTGATCAGCCCAGCGTCGACTCGCTCTTTGAGTCGCACCGGATGTCCTATGAGTGGGCACGGCAAACGTTGGATTCCCGCCTCACACCGGGCCGCAGCTGAGCTATGGCAGCGGCCGGGCAAAAAGCAGCAGCCAGTGATAGAGGAGCAATATGCGTACAGCGGCGGTGATTGGGTGCGGGGACGTCTCGGCCGTGCACTTCGAGGCAATTGCCGCCAACCCCGATATTGAGCTGGTGGCTGTCTGCGATGCCGACCCGTCGCGTTTGGCCGCTGCTGCCGCGTTCCACGGGGTTAAAGGCTACGCGGACCATCAGACCTTGTTGGATGAGGTCCGCGTGGATGTGGTGCACATCTGCACCCCGCACAGTCAACATGCGTCGATGGCCGTTGACGCCCTTGAACGCGGCGTCAACGTCCTGATGGAAAAGCCGCTGGCCCACACCCTGATCGGAGGCGAAAGGCTGGTGCAGGCCGCCTCCCGCAGCTCAGCGAGAATCGGCGTCTGTTTTCAAAATCGCTACAACGAGCCGGTGCAGGCGATGCATGCACTGCTCTCCAGCGGGGAACTGGGCGCGGTGACCGGCGGCGCCGCGACGGTGATGTGGTCCCGGTCAGCTGCCTACTATCAGGACCGCCCATGGCGCGGTACCTGGTCCGGCAGCGGGGGGGGACTGATGATGAATCAGGCGATCCACACGTTGGACCTGCTGCAATGGCTTGTGGGGGAAGTAGCAGAGGTTAGCGGTCACGCGGCGAGCCATCTGCTTGGCGACGTGATCGAGGTCGAAGACACAGCGGAACTTGCGTTGACGCACGTCAACGGTGCCCGGAGTGTTTTTTACGCAACATTGGCGAACACCGTAAACGCTCCGGTAACGCTGGATATCGTGGCAGAGAAGGCCGTGCTGAGCCTTCGCAATGGGCTAACCGTGACCTATCCGGATGGTCGCGTGGATGTGGTCCCGGAACGTGCGTCCCACTCGACTGGCCGCGCCTATTGGGGATTCTCACACGAACTTCTCATCCAGGATTTCTATTCAGCACTGAACAGGCCGGGCCCGTTCTGGATTTCGCCCGCCGAGGCGCTCAAATCCCTGCGGATCGTGAAGTCCCTTTATGCGCAGTCCTACCCAGACACGGTGCCCCATGCCTGACAGTGGCCCTATGCCTGACAGTGGCCCCATGCCTCCAGCCGGGCGCATGCTTCAACGCGCAGCGAAACAGCGAACAGCCCAAAGCCCTGCCACGATTTACGATATTGCCGCGCTCGCTGGAGTTAATGCTTCGACGGTGTCCCGTGCACTGACCAAACCGGGACGAGTCAGTGCCAAGACGCAAAAGAAGATCGAGGATGCGGCCGCCCAACTGAACTACCAAGCCAACCCGTTCGCGAGGGCCTTGCCCACGGGAAAGACCAACACCGTCGGGCTGATCGTCTCCGACATCACCAACCCGGCATATTTTGATGTCATTCGGGGCGCGGAGGGCGCGGCCTCCGCGCGGGACTACACCCTATTGCTGGCTGAATCGGCCGAATCAGCCCAGACGGAGCTGCTGGCCGCTAAACGCATCATGACCACGGTGGATGGCATCATCCTCGCAAGCCCCCGTCTGGCCGATGAACAGATCCGTGAATTAGCGAAGAAGAAGCCCGTCGTCGTTATTAACCGCATGGTCGAAGAGGTGGGCTGCGTCGTCGCTGACGTGCAGCCTGGCGTGACGGAAGCGGTACGGCATCTGGCCACGTTGGGACACGAATCCTTGGCCTATGTCGCCGGACCGGATAGATCCTGGATGTCCGGGCACCGCTGGGACAGTATCCGTGGCCGCTGTGAATGGTCCGGACTGCGGGTGCGCAAATTTGGCCCCGGTACGCCCACCGTCGATGGCGGCCGTGAGATGGCCGCGGCTATCCGGGAAAGCGGCGCAACCGGGATCATCTGCTACAACGACTTGATGGCAATCGGTTTAATGCAGGAATTGCAGTCAGCCGGCGTCCGGATACCTGCCGAATTCAGCATCGTCGGCTTCGACAACATCTTTGGCTCCGATTTTACGACTCCGCCGTTGTCTACGGTTAAATCACCGCTACGGGAAACCGGGGCGACGGCGCTGACTTTGATCTTGGCGGAACTGGCTGCCTCCATCGAGCCCGGTAGAGCAGATGACTCTGCGCTTCGGGCCGAAGCCGCGAAGCTGGCGACCGAGCTGGTGATCCGGGGTTCCAGCGGCCAGCACTCACCGGCCGCTCTTTGAGCCAAGCGTGGCCTTGCAGGGATAGACAGCACAGTCACGGAACGTCGGTGCGGCAAACTTTGGCAACCGGTTGACAAAACCAACACCCTGTTTGACTATTGACCTATGTCACAATCCATTGCAGCTGACCCGAACCGGCTTCTGCCGGCCGATCCAGGCACGCGGAGCATCGCGCGCAATCTCCTGAGCTTGGTCGAGGAGCTGCCGATCCTGTCCCCGCACGGGCACGTGGACGCGGCCATGATTGAACAGGACACACCGTTTCCTGATCCGGCCACGCTGCTCGTGACGCCGGACCATTACGTGACGCGTCTGATTCATTCCAGCGGAATTCCACTGGACCGGCTGGGTGCCGCCGGCAGCGGCACCCCCGGAGCACACGGCACCACGCCGCGGGACACCTGGCGCGAGTTCATTAAGGCCTGGCCGCTGTTTGAGGGAACAGCGTCCGGTTACTGGTTCCGTCAGGAGTTTGAGCACGTTTTCCACGTCGATATTTCCAGGCTTGACCAGCAGCCCGGCGAGGCGACTGCCGATGCAATCTATGACGAGCTCAATGCGCGCCTTTCGGATCCGGACTTCCGCCCGCGTCGGCTGTTTAGGGACTTCAACATCGAGGTGCTGGCCACCACCGATGATCCGCTGGATGATTTGGCCGCGCACGCGGCCCTCGCAGCGGATCCGACGTTCTCTTCCCGCGTCCTTCCGACTTTCCGGCCGGATGCATATCTTAAATTTCACACTCCGGACTGGGCGGCACGGGTGGAGCTGCTGATTTCCGCCGCGGGAGACGGGCAGAGCGGTTACGCCGGTTACATTCGCGCCCTGGAAAACCGTCGCCAGTACTTTGTGGAGCACGGCGCCGTGTCAGCAGACCACGGCTCGAAGACGGCCCTGACGCTGAAGCTGTCCGCGGCCCAAGCCCAGGAGCTATTTGACAAGGCCCGGCTTGGAAAGGCAACCGCCGCCGACGCGGACGTCTTCGAGGCCCACATGATGTACGAAATGGCCCGGATGTCCGTGGCCGACGGGCTCGTGATGACAATGCACCCCGGCGTCTTCCGCAATCACCACACTCCCACCTTCGAAGCCTTCGGCGCCGACATGGGACACGACATTCCCGTCCCGGTCAGCTACACGGAGGCATTGCGGCCGATGCTGGAGGACTTTGGCACGGCCCACGGTTTCCACTTCATTCCGTTCACTATTGACGAGACCGTATTTTCCCGGGAAATCGCACCCCTGGCCGGCTTTTACCCTTCCGTATTCATCGGAGCTCCGTGGTGGTTCCTGGACGCCCCGGACGCCATGCTGCGGTTCCGCTCCGCCGTGACGGAGACCGCCGGTTTCTCCCGGTCCTCCGGGTTCATTGACGACACCCGCGCGTTTTGTTCCATCCCGGCGCGGCACAATACCTCCCGCCGGATCGAGGCGAGCTTCCTGGCGCGGCTGGTGGTGGAGCACCGGGTCTCGCAGGAACGCGCCCGAAAGATCATTGTCGACGTGGTGGACGGCGCGCCGCGCAGGGCGTTCAAGCTGTGAGCGACGCACCCGTCAGTGTCCCGGACGTGAGCGGCCCGTTGCTGAGTCGCAAAACCTTCGATGCGCCGCCGCCCGCCCCGGTGCGGATCGTGCACCTGGGGCTCGGTGCCTTTCATCGCGCCCACCAGGCCTGGTACACCCAGCACGCCGATCCGAAAGGCGAGTGGGGAATTGCGGCTTTCACCGGACGTAGGCCGGACGCCGCGCTAACCCTGGCTGCCCAAGATGGGCTCTACACGCTAATCGAACGCGCGGATAGTGGTGACAGCTTCGAAGTCATCACGAGCATTGTCGAGGCCAATGACGGTGCCGATGTAGCCCGGCTGCTCGAACTGGTGGCAGCACCGTCGACGGCACTGGTGACCCTGACAATAACCGAGGCGGCCTACCATCTCGGCGCGGACGGCGAATTGGATGCCGGCGATCCGGCCGTAGCAGCTGACATCAAATTGCTCGCGGCGCGGACGGCTGCCGGCGGCCCTTTCGTGAACGACGACGAAATGAATGACGACGATGTGAACGATGACGGCGGCGAGTCCCGCCGGTGGGCGAGGACAGCGACGGGACGGCTGGTGCAGGCGCTGGACGCCCGGCGACGCTCCGGCGCGGGGCCCATCGCAATCGTCTCCTGCGACAATTTGGCACACAACGGCGCCGCTGCACGCACGGCCGTGCAGGGCCTCGCCGCTGCGGCTGATCCGGAGTTGACCGCTTGGATTGACGAAAATGTGAGCTTTGTCAGTACCTCGGTGGACCGGATTACGCCTCGTACCACGGATGCCGAGCTGGAGCTGGTGGCGGCGTCGTCGGGACTGCGCGATGCTGCCCCGGTGGTCACCGAGCCGTTCAGGAACTGGGTGCTCAGCGGAGACTTCCCCGCAGGCCGCCCGGAGTGGGAGCGTGCCGGGGCTGTTTTTGTGGACGACATTGAACCGTTTGAGAACCGCAAGCTGTGGCTGCTCAATGGTGCCCATTCGCTGCTGGCCTACGCCGGTCAGTTGCGCGGACACAGCACCGTCGCTCAGGCGCTGGCTGATCCGGATTGCCGGGCATGGATGACGGCCTTCTGGGACGAGGCGCAGGACGACTTGCCGGTGGCGGGTCTGGGCATTCCGGATTACCGGGAGGCCCTGTTGAAACGCTTCAGTAACAGCCGGATAACACATTATCTGGCGCAGATTGCCATGGACGGTTCCAGCAAATTGCGAATGCGTGCCTTTCCGGTCCTTAAAGCCGAGTTGACTGCGGGCCGTTCCGGGGAGGCCGCGGCCCGGATGATCGGTTCCTGGATCGCTTTCCTGCGCGCCTCCCGGGCCGCCGGAACCGCAGTGGAGGACACCAAGACCGCCGAGCTTGAAGCGGCGCTGGCATTGCCTGCGGGGGAGGACATCGGCGGGCTGCTGGAGCTGCTGGATCCAACTCTTGCGGCCAACGTCGAAGTGCGGAATCGCGTGCAGAAACTAGCCGAAAGATTGTCCAACGCTGTCCCTGGCCCCGCGGCCCCCTAAGTCCAAACAAACCGTGACCGGTGGTTTCAGGCAGTGTTGCTGCAACCGGAAGCGTCGACCCTGCATTTCCCCACCCGCTTTCGTTGAAAGGAATCTCCATGAAAATCACCGCTGCTGATGTGGTTGTTAGTAGTCCGTCGAGGAATTTTGTGACGTTGAAGATCACCACGGATGAGGGTTTTACGGGGTTGGGGGATGCGACGTTGAATGGGCGTGAGCTCGCCGTTGCAGCGTACCTGACCGAGCATGTGGTGCCGTTGTTGGTGGGGCGGGATCCGCACCGGATCGAGGACACCTGGCAGTTCCTGTACCGGAGCGCCTACTGGCGTCGGGGGCCGGTGACGATGGCGGCGATCGCGGCGGTGGATATGGCGTTGTGGGATATTAAGGGCAAGGTCGCGGGTTTGCCGGTGTATCAGCTGCTCGGCGGCGCCTCCCGGACGGCCCTGCGCACCTACGGGCATGCCTCCGGCCGGGATTTGCCGGAGTTGTTCGACTCGATCCGCCAGCATCTGGAGGAGGGGTATAAATCCATCCGGGTGCAGACCTCCATCCCGGGCATCAAGGCCCTCTATGGTGTTGCGGCCCAGGCACAGGCGACCGGCGAGCGCTATGATTA
>NZ_JADNYM010000034.1 GCF_015708085.1 Arthrobacter terrae
TCCACATCGGCTTTCGCCCGCCCCGGTTCAACCCCCACCCCATGCACCAGATACTCACGCATATTCTTCGTCCCGATCCCGGACAACCCCGCAGCCCCGCACTGATCAGCTGCCGCGACACTGTGCAGATACACCGCATCCAACCGACGCCGCGTACTCTCAGCCGCACCAATAATCGACAGCCACGCCTCCTGCGACACAGCCTGCGGATCCGTCCCCAAAACCTCCGCCAACAACACATTCATCTGCTCCAACCGTCCCACGATCCCCGCCGACGGCCCCACCACAAACAGAGCCTCCCCAACCGGACCATCAACCGGTACCCCAGGAACCGGTGAACCAGCGGGAACACCCGGGCCGGCGGCACCGCCGGCATCGGACCCGCCGGTACCGGCGGCGCCGTCGGGCCGGCCGGTCCCGTCGTCGTCGGGCCGACCGGTCCCGGGAACAGTGCCAGGGACCGGAACAGGACCGGAGCCGGTGGCAGAGCCGGTCCCCGGAACTGCGGCAGGGACGGGGCCGGAGCTTAGTCCCGCGCGCTCGAGCCGATGCGGATACTTCGCCGTGACCGCAGCCAGCACCCGAGCCAGATTCTCCCGATCAATCTCCACACCACCCACCACCCCTCAACACCCGAACCCGGCAACCCACACCGCCCGTCTGTACCGGCAACCTGAACCGGCAAGAAAACCAGGAAATCCTCCCGATCTCCAACTACCTCAAGGCTACGAAGACACTGACACCAACAGGACAAAAAGACCCCAAAACAGGCCCCTGTGGAAAAGTATTTTGAAAAACTTTCCCGGCTCGGCTGCACAGACGGGTCTCGTCAGGCTGGGGAACTTTCAGCCAGGTCCAGAGCGCGGCGAACTGCCACTGTGGATGCGTAGATGACAGCGGCGTCCTCCCCGAACGCCACCCGCTGATCCAGTGCGGTGCTGAAACTACGGACCGCTGCAGGGTAGTTTCCGGCCGAAAAATGGACCTTCCCCAGCTGCTGGTGAACCCACGACTCCATTGCGGTCGAGGCAATATCTGCGGCTAGGCACTTCAGGCGAGCCACTGCACGCTCGGTATGATGTGTGGCCCGCAGGACATCCGCGTCCAAGAGCTGAAGCCGGAAAGAAACCGGATCCGCCACTCTGGCGTCCGCTACGGCTTCGGCGGCTTCGGCCACCCGTCCCCTGGCCAGCAGAACAAATATTCGGTCTGCCGGGTCTTGCGTTGTGCTCAGAGCCTGATCGCACGCCTCAGCGTCCACTACCTCAGGCAGCAGGGTTGTGGGGCTGATGGCGGTGCCTGGAAATCCCGCGTAGGGCCAGTCCTGGTACGCCATCAGTTAGGACGCGATTTCCTGATAAGCGGCGAAGAGTAGTGATGCATCCGGGACGTCCAAAATTCCGGGCTTGGCGATGTCGTCCAGCACGACGAAACGCAACAGGTCCCCACGCGCTTTTTTGTCGCGTCGCATTCCGTCCAACAATCCCTGCCACCTGTCCCGACGGTACGTGACGGGCAATCCAAGCCCTTGCAGGATGCTGCGGTGCCGGTCGGCGACCTCATCGGACAACCGTCCAACGCTCCGCGCCAGCTCCGCTGCGAACATCATCCCCACGGAGACGGCAGCGCCGTGCCGCCAGGAATAGCGTTCTACCAGCTCGATCGCATGCCCCAAGGTGTGTCCGTAATTGAGAATCTCGCGCTGCCCCTGCTCGGTCAGATCGGCTGAGACTACCTGTGCTTTGACGGTGATTGACCGCTCAATCAGCTCGCGCAGCGTTGCCGAGGCGGGGTCTTTTACCGCGTCGGGGTTCTTTTCGATCAACGTCAGAATTTCCGGGTCAGCGATGAAGCCGCATTTGACCACCTCCGCCATCCCGGACAGGAGCTCGTTGGGCGGCAACGTCGCCAGCGCATCCAAATCCGCCAGTACGGCTGCGGGGGGATGGAAAACGCCCACCAGATTTTTCCCCTCGGCGGTGTTGATTCCGGTTTTTCCGCCGACCGCGGCATCAACCATGCCCAGCAGGCTCGTTGGCAGATGAATGACCTTCACGCCGCGCAGCCACGTCGCCGCGACAAAGCCGGCGACGTCGCTGACAGCCCCGCCGCCCACCGAGACTATAGCGTCCGAGCGGGTAAAGTCGTTCTGCCCGAGTACCTGCCAGCAGAATGCGGCAACCTGAATGTGCTTGCCCTCTTCGGCGTCCGGTATCTCCGCGGTCAGCGCGGTGAAGCCAGCGGCGGCAATGTCGTCCCGGACCGTATCTCCGGTAAGCCGCAGGGCGCGGGGGTGAATCACCAGGACCCGCCGAACACGCTCCCCGAGCAGTGCCGGCAGTTCCGAGAGCAGACCATTGCCGACGACGACGTCGTAGTTGTCCGCTGACCGGCTGCCGGTGATTTTGATGGTTGTCACTGCCGAGGCCACTGTTTACCACTCTCTTAAAACTTGCTTGTGTCGGAAGCTGCATCGTCAGGCAGCTGAAACGGGTCCGGTTTGTGCTGTGCCTTAACTCTGTTTCAACTCTGCCGCAACAAAGCGATCAACTCCCGTACCAGTACATCCACCGTACCCGTGCGCACATCCAGGGTCACATCGGCCAGCGCGCGGTAAACCGGGCCCCTGGCAAGGGCAAGCTGCCGCCAGCGTTCCACCGGGTCCTCTGCCAGAAGCGGCCGGCCGCTGCCACGCAAAATCCGGCCCCGCACTGTCTCCAGGTCTGCATCCAGATGAATGACGGTGGCATCGGCCAGCAGCTGCGCTGTCCCGGCGTCCAGCACGGCCCCTCCGCCCAAAGACATGACGACGGGCCGGTGCGTTCCGGCGGCCAGCGCATCGGCTATCACTTTGGCCTCGATCCGGCGGAAGAAATTCTCCCCACGTCCGGCGAATATTTCAGCGATACTGCCGTACTTCTGCACGATCTTCTGATCTGTGTCCACGAATTCCAGCGCCAGCGACTTGGCGAGTTCCTGGCCGATGGCGGACTTCCCGACCGCCATCGGCCCGATGAGCACCAGCGTTCGAGGCGGTACAAATCCTCCACCCTGCGTGCCCCTCGCCGGCATCACTGGCCCAGTGAGTCCAGGGTGTGCGGGATGTTGGCCAGATAGGCCCGCTGGTTCCGGGCCGTTTCGGAAATCGAGTCGCCGCCGAATTTCTCCATCACGGCCTCCGCCAGCACCAGCGCCACCATCGCCTCGGCCACCACACCTGCAGCCGGCACAGCACAGACATCGGAGCGTTGGTGATGTGCCTTCGCGGGTTCCCCGGTAGCCACATCGATGGTCCGCAAGGCCCGGGGAACCGTGGCGATCGGCTTCATGGCCGCGCGGACGCGCAGTACGTCTCCGATGCTCATGCCGCCTTCGATGCCGCCTGCACGGTTGCTGGTGCGGGCAATGACGCCGTCTTCACCGCGGACAATTTCATCATGAGCAGCGGACCCGCGCCGGGCGGCGGTCCGGAACCCGTCCCCCACCTCGACGCCCTTAATGGCCTGGATGCCCATCAATGCGCCCGCCAGCCGCGCGTCCAACCGACGGTCCCAATGAACGTAGCTGCCCAGTCCCGGTGGGAGGCCATAGGCCAGCACCTCGACGACGCCACCGAGGGTTTCGCCCTCCTTGTGGGCCGCGTCCACCTCCGCCACCATTGCGGTGGACGTTTCGCTGTCAAAACAACGCAGCGGGTCTGCGTCGAGGGCCGCTACGTCACCGGGGACCGGTACGGCGGCGCTTTCCGGGACAGCCACCGCGGCGATGGCCACGGTGTGGCTGACCAGCTTGATCCCGAGAGCTCCGAGCACCTGCGCCGCCACGACACCAAGGGCCACCCGTGCCGCCGTCTCTCTGGCACTGGCGCGCTCCAGGACCGGACGAGCCTCGTCGAAACCATACTTTTGCATGCCGGTAAAGTCGGCATGGCCGGGACGCGGCCGGGTAAGCGGGGCATTGCGTGCCTGCTCGGCCAGCAGCTCCGGCGCAACGGGGTCCGCAGACATTATCTGCTCCCACTTGGGCCATTCCGAGTTGCCGATCTGAATCGCCACCGGCCCACCCTGCGTCAGTCCGTGCCGCACGCCGCCAAGGATCGTCACCTCGTCCTGCTCAAACTTCATCCGGGCGCCGCGGCCGTATCCCAGCCGGCGCCGTGCCAGCGCTGCACGGATGAGCGTACTCGTCAGCTCAACTCCGGCCGGCACGCCCTCGATAATTCCCACAAGTGCCGGACCATGGGATTCTCCGGCAGTCAACCAACGCAACATAGTTCCCATCCTGCCATGACAGGGTGTCCCGGCGGCGCACTTCTACCGCCGGGCAACGCCTAAAGCGTCACACATTACATTGATGACATCGGCCGTGATAAGGACATGCTCGTCGGTAAAGAGCCGGACCTGTTCCACACCCTGATAGAGCAGCATCTCGATCCCCGGCACAATTGTCCCGCCGCTGCCTTGCCAGCGGGCTGCCAGGGCACTGGGCCACGGGTCGTACGCAACGTCAAGCAGCAGTTTCCCGACGAGGGACGACGGCGGCACAAGGCCTGCGAGCGGATCGGCCGCACGGGGAGGCAAAGTGGAGATGACGACGTCGTAGCTCGACAACGCCGCTGCGGCACCTTCCCACCGCCGTACCTGGCAATCGAGCCCGACGGCGGCGCCGGCGTCGAGCGCCTGAACGGTCCCGGACCGCTGTGGTGAACCCACGCCACGGATAAAAATGTCGGCCGCTGGCGCACCAAGTTCTTTGAGCGCAGCCACTGCAGAGACGGCCGTTCCTCCACCGCCGAGGACGGCCGATCTGGGCGCCCGGCCGATTCCGGCGACTCGAAGGGCATTAACGATGCCGGCGACGTCCGTATTGTGTCCTACCAGCCGCTGCCTGCCCGGATCTGACCGGTCGACGACAACGGTATTCACCGCCCCCAACCTGGCAGCGGCGGGATCAACTGCATCCAGCAGCGGCAGAACAGCCGTTTTCAACGGCATTGTCACCGACAGCCCGTACCAGTTGCGCTCCGCCCGTACCCGGGCCAGGAGAGGTTCCAGATCGGAAACCTCGGTGTCAATCGCCGAATAGAGGTAGCTCAGGCCAAGCCGGGCGTAGGCGGCATTGTGCAGGGCCGGCGACCGGGAATGTCCAATCGGATGGCCCAACACGGCTCCACGGAGCCCGGCTTCTCCCTTCGGGGCTGTGTTGGCTCCCCGGAGGTCGGCTCTTCCCCGCGGAGCCGTGTTACTCCCGGAAGCCGGGGCTACCGGCATTTCCCAACGTTCGCATCACACCAGGCCTGGTACTTCGCCACATTTTTTAGATGGTCCGCATAGGTTGTCGCGTACAACGTCTCCCCGGTGGTGAGATTGACCGTCACCCAGAAATAGTAGGGGTTGGCTTGCGGATGCGCGGCGGCATTGATCGCCTTTTCCCCCGGAGAGCCAATCGGCCCTACCGGTAGTCCGGGATTGGCGAAGGTGTTGTACGGGTTACTGGCGTCCTTCTTTTGCGCATCCGTAATATTGTAGGTTTTCAGGCCAAGTCCGTAGGCCACCGTTGCGTCGGATTCCAGCCGGCCGCCGGTCTCCGCATTCGGATTATGCAGGCGGTTTTCGATGGCTCCGGAGATCAAGGCGTAGTTGGCTTCGTTGCCCTCGAACTCGATAATGCTGCCGATCGTCAGGACCCGATACTGATCGGCCGGATCGGTAACGCCATCCTTGACCAGGGTGTCCTTTGTTGCTTGGACCAGCTGGGTGAGAATCTGTTCCGCCGTCATCTCGATCGGAAAGCGGTACTCCCCCGGCGCGAGGTAACCTTCCAGACTTTTTGCAGCCGGCGGAAGCCCGAATTTGGCCGGAGTCTCGGCCAGGGCGGTAAATGTTGATTCCTTGATGCCGGTCGAGGTGGCCAGCAATGCCAGCACCTCCGGCTGCCGCAGGTTCTGGGCGATGGCAGCATAGTGGACCTTATTATTGTCCGGCGCCAGCAGCACCGATACCGCGTCGGAGGCTTTCATCTCGAGCTTGAGTCCAAAGGACCCGGGCTGGATCAGCTTGTTGCCCTTCGCAGCGCTCAGCGCGTCCAGGACCGCGGACTCGCTTGCGGCGACGCCCTGCGCAACCAGACCCTCCGCAACGGTGCGACCGGTTGCCCCGGACGGGACGATGAACGTCACGGTCCCATGGCCTGGTCCGGGATAATCCGCATCACTATTGCCCGTCAGCATCGGACGCACGGCTTGGAACGCGAAGAATGCCACGGCGACAAAGACCGCAACGACGAGCAGGAAAATAAGCGTCCGACGGCGGCGACGGACCCGTTTTGAGATCCGCAGTACACCTTGATTAGACGGCTGTTCAGCTTCGTGCGCGTTCAGCTGCTCCGTCTGCCCGCCGTGTAAGTGCTCGAGCGGATCCCCGCCGTAACCGTCGGAATCGGGACGATCCCCGAAGATGTGGCTCAAAGGGTTTGTCCTGGTTCGGCGCTGACTGGTTCGGCGCTGTTTTTTTCGGCGCTGACCTGTTCCGCACTCTCTGGGCTGATAACACGTTCTGGGCTGATAACGCTCTCGGGGCCGATGACGCCGTCCTTCGCTTGGGGCGTATTGCCGGCACGCCCCAACGCGCCGCTCCGCCGTCCTGTCACTATGGTTCCGGCACTGGTGCCGCGTGATTTCTCGATGTCAAGGGCATGCTGCAGAATTCCCACTGCAGCCACCTGATCCACAACTGTACGATGCCGGCGGCTGCTCATGCCAGCGGCCTGCAGCGACTGGTGGGCTGTCACGGTACTGAGGCGTTCATCCACCATTCGCACCGGCACAGGGTATTGAGCCTCGAGCAGCGCATCCACCAGCAGCTGGGCATAGCTGCGCGCCATCTGGGCCGACGCCCGCTCCTGCCCGCTCATGGTCCGCGGCAGTCCAACGTAGATACACACCACGTCCCGCTCCTGCGCTTCCCGCACCAGGATCCGGACATCGTGGTTCTTCTTGGTGTCCCGGTTCAGTGTCCGCACCGGCGTCGCCAAAATGCCGCGCGGATCGCAGGACGCCAAGCCAACCCGCACAGTACCGACGTCAACCCCCAGCTTTACGCCGGGCAGGGGGCCCACCTCTGACTCGGACATGAGAACCCCTTAGGACCGCTGCTGGATCGCGCCGACGACGGCGGCAAGAGCGGCCGGTACCTGTGCCGGGTCGCTGCCACCACCTTGCGCCACGTCATCTTTGCCGCCGCCGCCGCCGCCGAGAATTCCCGCCGCCAGCTTGACCAGCATGCCTGCCTTCACCCCGGCCGCCCGGGCGGCTTCGTTAGTGGCAACCAGCACCATCGGACGACCGTTGGCGACCCCGGCCACGGCAACCACCGCAGCAGCGGAGCCGAGCCGGTTCCGCAGATCCAGCGCCAGCGTGCGGAGGTCATCTGCGCCGCCAACCGCGCCGCCGTCGTGCGCGATCACCTGCACACCGGCCAGGAAGCGAGCCGTCCCGACCAAAGTGGCCGCCTCTGCGGCCAACTGATCCTTGCGCAGGCGCTCTAGTTCCTTCTCAGCCGTCTTGAGCTTGTTGAGCGTGGTCGCCAGTCTCTCCGGCAAAAGGTTCGAGGGGACGTTGAGCATATCGCTGAGCTCGGTGACGAGAGCACGCTCGGCGGCCAGATGCCGGAAAGCATCCATCCCCACGAACGCTTCAACACGCCGGTTGCCCGAGCCGACCGACTGATCGCCCAACAGCGTCAGGCTGCCAATCAACGAGGTGCTGGCTACGTGAGTTCCCCCGCAAAGTTCACGCGACCAGGCACCATCAATCTCCACAACCCGCACATCGCTGCCATAGTTCTCGCCGAACAGGGCCGTGGCACCCAGGGCCTTGGCATCGGCCAGCGCCATGACGTTCGTATCGACGCGGTAGTTATTCCTAATGGCAATATTGGACACTTCTTCGATCTCGGACCGGGTGGCGGAGCTCAGCCCCTCGCCCCAGGAGAAATCAAAGCGCAGGTACCCGGCCTTATTGAACGAACCGCGCTGCAGCGCCTCCGGGCCCAGAATCTGGTGCAGCGCCGCGTGCACAATGTGCGTGCCGGTGTGCGCCTGCTCTGCTGCGTGCCGGCGCTGCCGGTCGACCGCCGCACGGACCATGGCGTCCGCGGGCATTTCCCCCTCGCGGACTATGGCCTTGTGCACGCTTAGTCCTTTGACCGGCCGTTGCACGTCCAAAACCTCAGCGATAAACCCGTCACCGGTGAGCAGACCTGTGTCGGCGGCTTGGCCACCGGCCTCGGCATAGAACGGTGTCTGTGCCAGCACAATTTCGATTTCGTCTCCGGTGGCTGCGTGCGCCACTTTCCGTCCGCCGGACAGGATTGCGCGGACTCGGGATTCACCGTCCAGCTCGTCATACCCGGTGAAGATGGTTTGCCCGCCGGCCAGGAGTTCATTGAATACGGACAAGTCCGCGTGGCCGCTCTTCTTGCCGCGGGCATCGGCCTGCGCACGCTGGCGCTGTT
This sequence comes from Arthrobacter terrae, assembly GCF_015708085.1. GTDB lineage: Bacteria > Actinomycetota > Actinomycetes > Actinomycetales > Micrococcaceae > Arthrobacter_M > Arthrobacter_M terrae. The sequence goes on from NZ_JADNYM010000034.1 coordinate 8,514, forward strand.
CAAGCATCAGGGAGCGGAACCCTGCCTCGTCCACAGCCAGGCCGGCTTCTTCGGCCATTTCAAGGGTCAGATCGATCGGAAAACCGTAGGTATCATGCAACGCAAAGGCTTCCGCCCCGGAGAGGGAGGTACCGGCGGCCTTTGACTCGGTCACCGCCTCCTCCATCCGCGCGGTTCCGCTGGCGATGGTGCGCAGGAACGACTTTTCCTCCGCATACGCGATCCGGGCTATCCGCTCGAAATCGGCCTCAACCTGGGGGTACACGCCTTTCATGGCGTCCCGGGATGCCGGCAGCAGCTCGGGCAGGCAGGCACGTTCCACGCCGAGCAGGCGCATCGCGCGGACGGCACGGCGGATCAGCCTTCGCAGCACATAGCCACGGCCTTCATTGGAGGGGGTGACGCCGTCGGAAATCAGCATCAGTGCCGAACGGATATGGTCCGCCACCACCCGCATCCGGACGTCGTCGGTGTGGTGCGGGTCCGCAGCGGTCTCGGCGCTGGTGTATTCCTTGCCCGAAATGGCCGCGGCGGCGTCCAGCACCGGACGGACCTGATCCGTTTCGTAGAAATTCTCCACACCCTGCAGGATCAGAGCCAGCCGCTCCAGCCCCAACCCGGTATCGATGTTCTTCTTGGGCAGCTCACCGGCAACGTCAAAGTCTTCCTTGCTGCGGACCGCCGATAGCTGGTACTGCATGAAAACGAGATTCCAGATTTCGATGTACCGTACATCGTCAACCGCCGGGCCGCCGTCCGGACCATAGGCCGGACCACGATCGTAGTAAATCTCCGAGCACGGACCGCCGGGGCCGGGCTGGCCCGTATGCCAGTAATTATCCTTTTTGCCCATCCGCTGGATACGCTCCGCAGGGAGTCCGGCGATCTGCTGCCACAGCGCGGCGGCCTCATCGTCATCAAGATAGACAGTCACCCACAGGCGGTTCTTGTCCAGCCCATAGCCGCCGTCGCTGATGCTGCTGGTCAGTAATTCCCAGGCAAAGCCAATTGCTTCGGTCTTGAAGTAATTGCCGAAGGAAAAGTTGCCGCACATCTGGAAAAAGGTTCCGTGCCGGGCAGTCTTGCCAACTTCTTCAATGTCGCCCGTACGGATGCACTTCTGCACACTGACAGCCCTGTCGTAAGGGGCTTCCTCGCGCGCTGTGAGATACGGGATGAAGGGCACCATACCGGCAACCGTGAAAAGCAGTGAAGGATCACTGGAAACCAACGACGCGGACGGGACTGCTGTGTGATCCTTGCTGGTGAAAAACTCGATCCATCGGCGTGCGATTTCCTGCGACTGCATGACCCTGGGGGACCCTTCGTTAATGTCTGGCGAAAAGGAGACTAAATTGACGGCCCGACGGCGGCACGACGGCCGGTTGAGGCCGCCGGGTCCACGGAGTCCAGGCCAAGCGCGCCGCGCAGATCGCCTTCGCGCTCGCTCATACCCTCGCGTACCGCGTCGGCAAAATTATGGATACTGTCGCTAAGCTGGCCCACGGCCCGATTCAGCCCCGCCGGGCCCAGCGCTCCGCGTGCCTGCGTCACCTTACGAACGGCAATGGCGCCAATGGCGATGCCCATGCCGAGCCAGAAAATCTTCTTCATGTTCCGGTAGCTCCTTGATCTGTGCCAGCTCCTGAGGATCGCTGGCATGCTGCGGTGCGCTCTAGCGGCTGCGCGAATGCCTGGATGTCTGGGCGCGTCGTCCGGCCAGGGCGGAGCGGACGCCGTAGGAGAACGCGGCTACCTTGATCACCGGTGATCCAACGGTAGCTGCCAGCAGGGAGGACAACGCGGAGATATTCGCGGTCGCATCCGAAACATTTGTGGAAATACCATCCACCTTCTGCAGCTGGGCGTTCGTCGTCGATACCGTTGCGGTCACCTCATCGATCAGCGGCGTCGTGCCCTCGCTAAGGGTTGAAATGGTGCGCCGGACTTCGTCAAAGACCCGGCCGAGCTTGAACACCGGGACTGCCAAAATTGCCACCAGGACGGCAAAAACGCCTGCTGCTATAAGGCCTGCAATGTCTCCACCGGACATAGGTGAGAGCCTCTTCTCTTCTGCTTAACGGAAATAACTACGGCGTGCTTCGTTAAGTACCTTACCTATAAAGAAGCCCGCGGCGTGTGCCACGGGCTTCTCTACAGACTGCTGATGGTCCATATTCGTTCCCGTCCACGAATCCCTGAACGGGACCACGCACCAAGAGAACTTAGCGCAGGTGGGACCTCAACGGCTTATTAACGTGAGTAGAACTCAACGGATCATTAGCGTGAGTAGAACTCAACGACCAGCTGCTCTTCGCAGGTCACGGGGACCTCCGAGCGCTTCGGGCGGCGCACCAGGCGGGCCTGAAGGCTTTCGAGCTTGACGTCCAGGTACGGGGGCACCATCGGAAGCACGTCGCGGTGCGCGCCGGCGGCGGCAACCTGCAGTGGGACCATGGTCTCGCTGCGCTGATGTACATGGATGAGCTGGCCCTCCGCAACACGGTAGGACGGGCGGTCCACGCGGGCGCCGTCAACCATGATGTGCCGGTGTACTACCAGCTGGCGGGCCTGAGCGGTGGTGCGGGCAAAGCCGGCACGGAGCACCAAGGCATCCAGACGCATTTCCAGCAGCTCGACCAGGTTTTCACCGGTCAGGCCCTTGGTGCGCTTGGCTTCCTCGAAGGCACGGGTCATCTGTGCTTCACGGATACCGTACTGGGCACGCAGACGCTGCTTTTCGCGCAAACGCACGGCGTAATCGCTGTCCTGTTTCTTGCGGGCACGGCCATGCTCACCGGGACCGTACGGGCGGCGCTCGAGGTACTTAGCTGCCTTAGGGGTTAGAGCAATGCCAAGGGACCGCGAGAGGCGGGCCTGGCGGCGGGCACGTAGGGTGTTAGCCACGTTGTCCTTCCACTGTTCATGCGGTAAAGCTCGCTGGCTTCATCGACTGGCGTCCATTTGAACGGCTACTACCGTTCAGTGTCTGCCATGCCGGTGAAAGATCAGTGCTTTAGTTACGTTTCCGGCCTCCATCGTGGAGAGCTAGGGCTACCGCTGCCCGTCGCTGCAACCGCTGGGCATACCTGCATCGCTGAACTTGACCGGGCCGACGGGTCGAACCGGGAAAGAAAGTCAGGAAAGGCAGCAGGTATGGAGCCAAGGCTTGCCAGTGCAGCAACAATTCTAGCAGTCATTGACTTCGGCTGCTTTCCAGTTGACCGCCAGCGCCAGCCTGCTACGCCAGGACCCGCCGGGTGGGGTTCTGGCTGCGGGAAACGACGCCTGTCCCGCCCCATGACGCGCGCACGCCGCGCGGCATGTGACGCAAGGGGCGTCATTTTTTGCGTCTTGCCCGGATGATTTGCCGCAGTCGGGCAAGCCGGACCGAGATATCCCGCTCCACGCCGTTGCCTGTGGGTGTGTAGTAGTCCCGGCCCACCAGGTCATCCGGCGGGTACTGCTGGGCTGCGACTGAATGCGGCTCGTCGTGCGAGTATATATAGCCTTTGCCGTGGCCCAGCTGCTTGGAGCCGGGATAGTGGGCATCCCGCAATGCTGCCGGAATCATCGTGCCCAGCCCGGCGCGGACGTCGGCAATGGCCGAGTTAATTCCCAGATAGGCTGCATTCGATTTGGGCGCCGTAGCCAGGTGCACGACGGCTTCCGCCAGGACGATCCGGGCCTCCGGCATCCCGATCAGGGCAATCGCCTGGGCGGCAGCCACCGCGGTCTGCAGAGCCGTCGGATCCGCCATGCCAATATCTTCGGCGGCGGAGATAATGATCCGCCGCGATACGAATCGGGGGTCCTCGCCGGCCTCCAGCATCCGTGCCAGGTAGTGCAGGGCCGCATCAACATCCGAGCCCCTGATGGACTTAATGAACGCACTAATCACGTCATAGTGCTGGTCGCCTGCACGATCATAGCGGACGGCTGCCGCATCTACGGCCCGCTCGGCGTGGCCGAGGTTCACCAGCACGGTGTGCGCTCCGGCCTCCCCCGCTGATACAGCCTCTGCTTCGGGCTCAGCACCGCCGCCGTCGGCGTGCGCCACGCCGGCCGCAGCCTCCAACGTAGTCAGCGCACGGCGTGCATCGCCGCCGGCGAGCCGCACCAAGTGATCCACTGCCTCTTCGCTGAGCCTTACTTTGCCGGCCAGGCCGCGGGGATCAGTCACCGCCCGCAGCACCAGGTTACGGACGTCGTCGTCGGTCAACGGGCGCAGCGTGAGCAGCAGCGAACGGGACAGCAGCGGCGCCACGACGGAAAACGAGGGGTTCTCGGTGGTGGCAGCGATGAGCACCACCCAACGGTTTTCCACGCCCGGCAGCAGCGCATCCTGCTGGGCTTTGTTGAACCGGTGAATCTCGTCCAGGAACAACACCGTGGTGCGGCCATAGAGGTCACGGGCGGTCAACGCCTCATCCATCACCCGCCGCACGTCTTTGACCCCCGCGGTGATCGCTGAAAGCTCCACGAATTTCCGCCCCGGGCCTCTGGCGATCACGTGCGCCAGAGTTGTTTTCCCTGTCCCGGGCGGACCCCACAGGATCACCGAGCTCGGTCCCGCCGGACCATTCTGGCCCGCGCCGGCCGCCAGCAACTGCAACGGGGACCCCGAGCCAAGCAGGTGCTGCTGCCCGACCACCTCCGCCAGGCTGCGCGGACGCATACGTACCGCCAGCGGACTTCGCGGCCGCGCCGGTTGATCCCGGCCCCGTTGCTCCTGGTCGGCTAAGTCCTCCGCGTCCCGACCGTCCACCCCGCCATCCGTATCGGAGGAGGAGGAAAATGCACCGTCAAAGAGATCTGTCACCAGCTAAGGCTATCTTCAGCGCCAAAATCGCCACCTCGCTCACCGCCGGGCGCACCAACTCGCTCACCGCTGTGTCAGTCCTTGCAACTGCGCGGGTAGGCTCGTTTAAATGGCAACCCAATCCCGCGCAACACTGGTATCCGCTGACCGGCTGCCGGGCTGGGCGGAGCGGTTCGCGGCCGCGCACGGTGCGGTCCGCTGCGATCAGGACGACGACGGACTGCGCCTAACTGCCGCGGACGGCAGCACGGCTCTGCTCCAATCGCCTTGGCCACCGGCCGGAAGGCCTGGCAGGGGTGCCACCGAGCTGGAAAGGCTTGCCTCCCTGGCAGCGCAGAGCCGCACAGTCGCCGTCGTTCTGATCCGCAGTGCCGGCTACGCGCTGGGACTATGCCGGGACGGTGCGGTTCTGGTTTCCAAGTCCGGCAGCGGATTCAGCCAGTCGAGGTCCGGTGTTGGCGGCTCGTCCCAGCAGCGCGCCGCCAGGCGACGCGAAAACCGAGCCGATGCCATGCTCGAAAGAGTGGCCGAACAGGCCCAGCTTCTTTTCGGGCCGCGGCCACCAGCGCCCGGAACGGGAGCCGACGTGACAAATATCGGTACAGCTGAATATTTGGTCTTGGGCGGTGACCGGGCACTGACCTCGCTCTGGCTGGCCGAACCTCGGGCCGGTTTCCTGACCAGACTTCCCCAACTAAGGTTTCTCGATGTTCCCGACCCTAAGCCTGCGGTCCTGAAAACCGCCGCCCGCGACGTGCAGGCTATCCGCATTCGTGTGACGGACTCCTAGCCCAGACCCCGGCAACAGCGGCCAGCCACCACGCGGCTGAGCGGAGTTCCTGCAGGCGTGCCGAAGCGGCAACGCGCACCCTTGCAGAACCGCCATACCGCAACCTATAGTCAAGTACGGCTAAGCAGCAGGCCATGAAGCTCGTTTGCCTTGGAGTTTTTATGGATCACAAGCTCGGCGTCACCGTGCGTTTGACCATTGCACCGCCGGCCGTCACCGTCGATGTCAGCGGCTGCGTCACGCTACCGGGTGTCAATGCGCTGCTTCCGATCATTCACCGGGCCAGCCGGATCACCGAGCGGGCCACCATTACGGTCGATGTATCCACCGCGCGGCACATCGACCAACCCGCCTTGGAATACCTTTCATTCCTGGCAACAGGCGTGGGGTCCGAGCCCTTCACCGTGCTGGCCCCGAAACTGCTGCCGTCCTGCCCCGACGCCGCGAAACTCATCAGCTACGGTTCAGCGGTGTGAGCGGCCGGAGCGCACTATTTCAATACCCGGTTTGGTGGGTGTCACCGTTGAGGCTTCCATCCGACCTTTCAGACCTCAGCATGCTTGAATTGGGCACCCTGACTAACCGGCTCTTCAAGGAGTTGGACCGTACGTGCCCCAACCCCGGAGCCCGGACGAACTACGACAGAATAGTCACCGAACTGGAGTCCCGGGAAGCAGCCGATAAAAGCCCGCTGGGCCCGTCCCGATCCTGAGTGGGCGGGCTTCCTCTAATGCAGGGGAGCCCGCCGTCGCCGGCAGTGCGGGTGGTTCAGCTTGCTGGCTTAGCCTCGGGCTTGAAATCCACGCCGGCTTCCTTGCGCTGCTGAGCGGTAATCGGAGCCGGGGCTGCCGTCAGGGGATCGTAGCCGCCGCCGGACTTCGGGAACGCAATGACGTCCCGGATCGAGTCCACTCCGGCCAGCAGCGACACCGCGCGGTCCCAGCCGATCGCAATTCCGCCATGTGGCGGTGCTCCGAATTTGAATCCGTCCAGCAGGAACCCGAACTTTTCCCGGGCTTCTTCGGCTGAAAGTCCCATGACCTCGAAAACCCGCTCCTGGATGTCACGGCGGTGAATACGGATTGATCCCCCGCCGATTTCGTTTCCATTACAGACGATGTCGTAGGCATAGGCCAAAGCGGCCTGCGGATCGGTATCGAAGGAATCCATGAACTCCGGCTTGGGAGAGGTGAAGGCATGGTGCACGGCCGTCCACGCACCGCCGGAGATCGCCACATCACCGGACGCTTCTGCCGTTGCCGCGGATTCGAACATCGGTGCATCCACGATCCAAACAAACGCCCAGTCTGCTGGATTAATCAGCCCGGTCCGGTGCCCGATTTCCACCCGTGCCGCGCCCAGCAGTGCCCGGGATGGCCCCACTTCTCCGGCGGCGAAGAAGATGCAGTCCCCGGGCTTTGCCCCCACGGCGTCCGCCAAACCGGCCCGCTCCAAATCGGTCAGGTTCTTAGCCACCGGACCGGTCAGTTCGCCGTCGTCCTTGAATAAAACGTAAGCCAAGCCCTTGGCGCCACGCTGTTTGGCCCATTCCTGCCACGCATCCAGCGTCCGGCGCGGCTGAGAGGCACCGCCGGGCATGACGACGGCGCCAACGTAGGGAGCCTTAAAGACACCGAAGTCGGTGTCTTTAAAGAACTCCGTCAGCTCGGTCAGCTCCAGGCCAAACCGCAGATCCGGCTTATCCGAACCGTACTTCTCCATCGCGTGCCAGTAAGTCATCCGCTGGATCGGCAATGGAATTTCGACATCAATCAGCTTCCAGAGCGCGGACACGATGCCCTCTCCCAGGGCAATGATGTCATCCTGGTCCACGAAACTGGCCTCAATATCCAGCTGGGTGAATTCCGGCTGCCGGTCCGCACGGAAGTCCTCGTCCCGGTAGCAGCGGGCAATCTGGTAATACTTTTCAAATCCGCCCACCTGCAGCAGTTGCTTGAACAGCTGCGGGGACTGCGGCAGTGCGTACCAGGATCCCGGAGCCAAGCGGGCCGGGACGACAAAGTCGCGGGCGCCCTCCGGCGTGGAACGGGTCAATGTAGGGGTTTCGATTTCGACGTAGCCCTGCTCGTGCAACAGGTTCCGGGCTACGCGGTTGGCTTCGCTGCGCAGGCGCAGGTTCCGCTGCATATTGGGCCGGCGCAGGTCCAGGTAGCGGTGCTTGAGCCTGGCTTCCTCGCCCACTTCGACGTGCTCGTCAATCTGGAACGGCAACGGCGCCGCCTCATTGAGCACCGTCACCGTATCCGCGATGACCTCTATTTCCCCGCTGGCGAGATTGGGATTCCCGTTGCCCTCCGGGCGCTGCTGCACGGTCCCGGTGATCTGCAGCACGTACTCATTGCGCAGCGCGTGGAAAACCTCTTCTTCACGCACCACGATCTGGGCAATTCCGGATTCATCACGCAGATCAAGGAACGCCACGCCACCATGATCCCGACGTCGGGCAACCCAACCGGAGAGGGTTACAGTTTGTCCGATGTGCTCGGCTCGTAAGGAGCCAAGGTCATGTGTGCGCAGCACAGCATTCCTTTCAATGGTTCGGCCGCGGAAATCCAACATGCAACTCTTCCGCAGACCAAGGGCAATTGCCGATGATAAGTAGGTTATGGCGAAGCGACACTCCGGCCCTCATCGAGTTTACCGTTGAATCCTGCGGTTTCCGCGTCGACCACCCGCGGCACCCTCTATTTCCCAAGTAGGTAGCAGCAACTGCAGCCAAATCGCGGAATGCGTGCCGCTGCTGCTACCCAGTTGGGATCAGGGGGCTCCAGGGGCGACGACGACGCTCGGCTGGAGGTCCTCGGCCGGCGGTGTCCAGCTGGCTGGGTCTGCGGCGCTTTGATCCCCGCTGCGGATGTCTTTGACCTGGTGGCTGCCGTCCTCGGCCGTAAACCAGACGAACGGTATGCCACGTCGGTCCGCATACTTGATCTGCTTGCCGAATTTCTCTGCTTTAGCCGCCACCTCTGTGGCAATTCCCCGGCCGCGCAGGGCCGCGGCGACGTCCTGGGCCTGCGGCCAGCTGTTATCGTCGGCCAGGGATATCAGAACCGCGGTGGGAACACTGCGGGAGGCAACCGCCAGCTGCTGCCCGACAATGCGCGAGACCAGGCGTGTGACACCGATGGACAGCCCGACGCCGGGAAAACTGCGGTTGCCCTTCGTGGCCAACGACTCATAGCGTCCGCCGGAGCAGATTGAGCCGAGATTTTCGTGCCCGACCAGTACCGTCTCGTAAACGGTTCCGGTGTAGTAATCCAGGCCGCGGGCAATGCTCAGATCCGCTACGACGGAACCGGGAGCACGGGAAGCCGCGGCGGAAACCACCTGCTCCAATTCGCTGAGCCCTTGTTCGAGCAGTTCATTGGTAACTCCCAGGGCGCGCACCTGCTCCACAAAGGTCGTATCCTCGGTCCGGATCGAGGCCAGCGCCAGCGCGGCGCGGGCCTGGCTGTCCGTAGCACCGAGCTCCGTCTTGAGCAGGTCCGCGACAGCCTCGGCGCCGATCTTATCCAGCTTGTCGATGCTGCGCAGCACCCCGGCGGTGTCCGCCAAACCGATTCCGCGGTAGAACCCCTCGGCCAGCCGCCGATTATTCACCCGCAGTTTAAAAGCCGGAATGGGCAGCGCGGACAGTGCCTCCACGATGACCAGCGCCAACTCAACGTCGTAGCGGAAGGGCAGCTCGCCGTCGGCCACGACATCTATGTCCGCCTGGGTAAACTCGCGGGACCGGCCATCCTGGGGCCGCTCGCCGCGCCAGACCTTCTGAATCTGGTAGCGCCGGAATGGGAACGCGAGGTAGCCGGCGTTTTCCACGACGTAGCGGGCAAACGGGACGGTCAGATCGAAGTGCAGGGCCAGCGCAGCATCTGCTTTCGCGTCGGACGTGGATTTCGCGTCGGCTCCGGCACCGGGCTCCTCCTCCTGCAGCCGGCTCAGCCGGTAGACCTCCTTGTCGATCTCGCCCTTGCGCAACAGCTGACCCACTGTTTCCACGGCCCGGGTTTCAATCGAGGAGAACCCGTGCAGTTCGAAGGTCCGCCGCAGGGTGTCCAGCACATGGAGCTCCACCAGCCGTTCCTGTGGCAGCCACTCGGGGAAACCGGACAGTGAGGCGTTGCGTGCCATGGGTAAAGCTCTCCTCTTCGAAACGGACGACGCCGGTCAATAACCGCCAAGCACAGCGGTTTATCAGGGTCTTTTAGGATTATTGCGACAGCTGGATGGGTACACTGTCTGCGGCAGCCATTTTATCCGGTTCAGCGGCGCCCCACCCAACCACGGGAAAAACCAGATTTCCAAGGAGAGCAGAACTGTGGCGAGCACCAACCGTGACGCGCGCGAGCAAAAACGCCGTATCACCAGCATGGAAGCCAAGCGGAGCCTCCGCGAGCAGCAGGCGAAACGCCGGAAGCGGGACAACGTCGCGGCAGCAGTGGCGATCGTCGCCGTCGTCGTGCTTGCCGTTGTCCTGCAGCTGACGGTATTCAGTCATAATCCGACGGCGGATCAGACCGCCGCCGTCGAGGCCCCGCTCGACTCCAGCGCGCCGCCGTCGGCAGCAGCATCGGCTTCTGCTGATGCGACCAGCTCGGCAGCTCCGACGAACTCCGCAGGAATTCCGCCCGCTTCTGCCGCTGCCGGGAAGACCTTCACCGGCACCCTAAGCCTCAACGGCGCACCAATCGGTATTGAAATCGATGGCACCAAGGCTCCCCAGGCCGCGGCGGTCTTCAAATCCCTTGCGGATGCAGACTTCTTCAAGGGTCTGTCCTGCCACCGGCTGACCGATGCCGATAATTTCGGCGTCCTGCAGTGCGGGTCCAAAGCCGGGGACGGTGCCGGTGACCCCGCTTATCAGTGGGGTCCGGTAGAAAACTCTCCAGCCGACGGCAAATACCCTGCCGGGACAATCGCGGTAGCCCGTGGCAGCAGCACCTACAGCAACGGGACGCAATTCTTCATCGTCTATAAGGACACCGTCCTGCCGCAGACCGACGGCGGCTACACGATCATGGGTAAGGTGACCTCGGGCCTGGACGTGGTGCAGAAAATAGCCGACGCGGGCATCACCGGCGGATCAACCGATGGGGCCCCTGTGACGCCCGTAACGATAGACTCGTTTACGCTCGAGTAAATTGAGCGGCAGTGGCATCCAGTAGTGCAAGATTATCCTCCAGCGAAAGATTTTTAGCGGTGACAGACAGTCAGCAATCCGACGACATGGCCAGGATCCACCCGGTGGATGAGACCGACCACACGGTAATGGAGGTTCCGGCAGTCGAGACTCCGGCAGTCGAGACTCCAGCAGCCGAAGTTCCGGCAGTCGAGACTCCAGCAGCCGAAGTTCCAGCACTCGAGACTCCAGTAGCCGAGACTCCAGCAGCCGAAGTTCCGGCACCGACCGCTGCCCAACGGCGGATTCCGTCTCCGGCGGCTTTCGCCGCGCGGCCACGCCCGGCAGCTCCTCTCCCCCGCGCCGAAGGGGCAGCCGCCGCGCCATCTCCAGCCGGTACGTCGCTGACCGGAACGTCCTTGGCGACGGCCGCCAAGTGGGGACGTGCCGAAGAAGACGGTCATGTCTATGTACTCATCGACGGTGAAGAACAGCCCGTTGGTCAGTTTCCCGGAGCCAGCACCGATGAGGCACTGTCCTACTTTGCCCGAAAATTCGACGACGTCGCCGCCGCCATTACGCTGCTGGAGCAGCGAGTCGAGGCGAAGGCACCTTCGGCCGACATGCACAAAACGGTCGGGCACTTGCGGGAGCAGTTGGCGGAACGGAATGCGGTGGGAGATATCCGCGGCGCCGAACAGCGTCTGGACTCCTTGGACCTGAGCATCAAAGCCCTGGAAGTGGCTGAACGCGCCGTGCACCAGGCCGCCCGCGCCGTGGAGCTCAAATCCCGGGAAGCCATCGTTGTCGAGGCCGAAGAGATCTCCGGTCAAGACCCGGACAGCATCCAGTGGAAGACCAGCAGCTCCCGGATGAATGAGCTGTTCGAATTGTGGAAGACCGCCCAAAAGAATGGGATGCGCCTTGGGCGCAATACCGAAGAAGCCCTGTGGAAGAGATTCCGCGCTGCCAGAACCGACTTCGACCGCCACCGCCGTGCATACTTCTCGGCACTGGACAGTAATAACTCTGCAGCCAAATCCGTCAAGGAGAACATCATCGCAGAGGCAGAGGCGCTGTCCAGTTCCACGGACTGGGGTTACGCCGCCGGTGAATACCGCCGTCTGATGGACCAGTGGAAGGCAGCTCCGCGGGCAAGCCGAAAGGACGACGACGCTCTTTGGGCTCGTTTCCGTGGCGCACAGGACAAGTTCTTTGCTGCCCGACAGAGCGTCAACGAAGAGCTGGATCAGGAATTCTCGGCAAATCTGGTGGTCAAGGAAGCGCTGATCGCCGAGGCGAAGTTGCTCCTTCCGATCCAAAGTCTGGCTGCTGCCAAGAAATCTCTGCAGTCCATTCGTGACCGCTGGGAAGCGGCCGGAAAGGTGCCCCGCGCGGATATGCAGCGCGTGGAGGCCGGTTTGCGTGTGGTGGAGGACGCCGTCCGCAAGGCCGAGGAGGACAACTGGCGCCGCACCGATCCTGAGGCCAAGGCCCGCACCAGCAGCGCCCTAAGCCAGCTCGAAGCCACCATTGCGGCACTACGCGACGATCTGGCGGCGGCCGAAGCTACTGGAGACCAGCGCAAGCTGACGAAGGCGCAGGAAGCTTTGGCCGCGCGTGAGTTGTGGCTGGAACAAATCCAGAAGGCCGCCGAAGACTTCGACTAAAGACCACCGGCGCCGGGATAAGACTCAGGGGGCCCGGCAAAAGGTCCGCGCAGGAAGATTTCCACACTTCCTGCGCGGCCCTTTTGTTTGCCGGCACCGCGCCGCAGACTGGGTAGATGCCTGCACCGAGCTCTACCCCGCCGTCCCAAAGTATGGGTACCGTTTTCTCTCCTGGCAGGCACTTCAGCCGTACCACTCTGCAGTCCATGTGCCTGGATTCCATCCTTGTACCGGTGTTCCGGGATTCGTATATTCCGGCCGGCACTGCCATTACGCCGGCCCTGCGCGGCAGGGCCATGGCACTGGCCACGCCCGCCAACCTCGCCGGTCGGGGAATCGCCGGCAGACTGAGTGCGGCCTGGATCTACGGTTGCTCGGGCCCCGGAGCTGTCATTTCCCTGCTGGTGGACAGCGGGCATCGGGCCGGAGCGCTGCTGCCCGGCAGCGGCTGCACTCTGCACGAGGTGAAGCTCAGCCGCTTTGATGTTGCCGTCGTCGGCAGCATGCCCGTCACGACGCCGCTGCGGACCGCCGTCGACCTGGCTGTCCATGTGCCCGCTGTTGACGCTTTGCCGGCGCTGCGGACGCTCGCCGCGGACCCGGCGCTGAATTGCCCGCTCGGTCTCATCCGCCAGGCCCTGCAGTCCTGCCACCGCGTGCCGCACAAGCAGGCGGCGCTGGCGCTGATCCAGTCGCTGCTGGAGGAGCGGAGCGGTTCTGCCGGCTGAACCGGGCCGATCAGACCCGGCGTTGGGATCCGGTAGTGCGGTAGACGTCGAAGACGCCGTCGATGCGCCGCACTGCGCTGAGCACGTGGTGCAGGTACTTTGGATCCCCCATTTCGAAGGCGAACCGGGAAATGGCGACCCTGTCGCTGGAGGTGTGGACGCTGGCGGCGAGGATATTAACATGGTTCTCGGAGAGAATTCTGGTCACGTCCGAGAGCAGGCTCTTGCGGTCCAGAGCCTCGACCTGAATTTCCACGAGGAAGACGCTGGATTGCGTGGGTGCCCATTCCACGTCCACCAGCCGTTCGGGTTCATTCTTCAGATGCGCCAGATTGCGGCAGTCCGACCGGTGCACCGAAATACCCGAGCCCTTTGTGACAAACCCGGCGATCGTATCCGGCGGCACCGGCGTACAGCACCGCGCCAGCTTCACCAGCACGTCACCCATCCCGTGGACGATGACGCCGGAGTCCGAGTAGCGCGGCCGGCTCGGCACGCCTGGAGCGGCGATTTCGGCGACTTCGTCCTCGGCGACGTCGTGGCCGCCGAGGGACTCGACGACCTTTTCGACGACGGACTGGGCGGAGGTGTGGCCATCACCGACCGCGGCGTACAGTCCGGTAATGTCCACATACCGGAAATCCCGGGCCACTGACAGCAGCGCATCATGGCTCATCAGGCGCTGCAGCGGAAGGTTCTGTTTGCGCATGGCACGGGTGAGGAGCTCTTTGCCCTTTTCAACGGCCTCTTCACGGCGTTCTTTGCTGAACCATTGGCGGATCTTGTTCCGGGCCCGCGGACTCTTGACGAAGTTCTGCCAATCCTGGCTCGGGCCGGCTCCCTCAGCCTTGGAGGTAAAGATCTCCACCCAGTCGCCGTGGTTCAGTTCGCTATTGAGCGGAATCAGCTTGCCGTTGACCCGGGCACCGATGGTGCGATGACCCACTTCAGTGTGCACGGCGTAGGCGAAGTCCACCGGCGTGGACCCTGCCGGCAGCGCCATGACCTCACCCTTGGGAGTAAAAACAAAAACTTCCCGGGCATTCATTTCAAACCGCAGCGAATCCAGGAATTCACCCGGGTCACGGGTTTCCTGCTGCCAATCCACCAGCGTCCGCAGCCAGTTCATGTCATCGCCGTTCACGCTCGCGGCGGGGCCGCCCTTGGGCTGGTTCTTGTACTTCCAGTGGGCCGCGACGCCGTATTCCGCGCGCTGATGCATGTCCACGGTCCGTATTTGGATCTCCACGGGCTTACCGTCCGGGCCGATCACAGTGGTATGCAGGGACTGATACATATTGAATTTGGGCATCGCAATGTAGTCTTTGAACCGGCCGGGCAGTGGGCTCCAGCGTGAATGCATCTGCCCCAGCGCGGCATAGCAGTCCTTCACCGAGTCGACCAGGATCCGCACGCCCATCAGGTCGTTGATATCGTCAAAGTCCTTGTCGCGGACAATCATCTTTTGGTAAATGGAGTAGTAGTGCTTGGGCCGGCCGGTAACCGTGGCATGGATCTTGGCCGTGCGCAGATCCTCGGTGATCTGGTTGCGGATGACCGCCAGGGACTTTTCGCGCTCCGGGGTTCTATCCCCCACCATCCGCACAATCTCGTCGTAGACCTTCGGATACAGTGCGGCGAAGGAAAGGTCTTCGAGCTCCCATTTGATCGTATTCATGCCCAGCCGATGGGCCAACGGGGCAAAGATTTCCAGCGTCTCCCTGGCCTTGCGGCCGGAGGACTCGGCGGAGACGAACCGCCAGGTCCGCGCGTTGTGCAGGCGATCCGCGAGCTTGATCACCAAAACCCGGATGTCCTTGGCCATCGCAACGACCATCTTGCGCACCGTTTCCGCCTGGGCGGCCTCACCAAAGGTGACCTTATCCAGCTTGGTGACACCGTCCACCAGCATGGCGACCTCGTCACCGAATTCCGCACGCAGCTGATCGAGTGTGTAGGGGGTGTCCTCCACTGTGTCGTGCAGCAGGGCCGCGGCAAGGGTACTGCCGGACATGCCCAGCTCACCCAAAATGGTGGCGACGGCCACCGGGTGCGTAATATACGGGTCCCCACTCTTGCGCTTCTGTCCCTGGTGGCTTCGCTCGGCAACCACGAAGGCACGCTGGATCAGGTCAAAATCCTCTTTCGGATTATTAGCCCGAACCGTGCGCAGCAGCGGTTCCAGGATCGGCGAATAACCGCTGTTCCCCCGCCCGGTCAAACGTGCTAAACGTGCACGGGTGCGCTCCCGCCGGCCAGGAAACGTCGGGCGCAATTCCGTCGGGCTTTGACCAGCCTGCTGGACTGCCACGTCCACCGGGGTTTCCGCCGACTGCTGCGGCTCCGGAGCAGCCGGTTCCACCACCTTGCCGGTCGCGCCGCCCTGCTCGTCCACTGCCGTGTCCCTCTCCGTGGGCCCAAACTCCTCGAGTCCTGCTCTTTACGCACCATGCCGTTTTATGCACCGTGCTTGTTACACACCGTACTCACTGAGCACCGCGCAGAAACGGATTTCTCCTATTCTAAACCCGTCTGCCAGGTGGCCCGGTGGTATCGCGGCACGGAGACATCGCGGCACGCAAACATCGCGGCACGCGGAAGGCTAAGCCGTGACCGCCGCGGAATCTTCGCGGTCGGTTTCGGCCGCTTTTTCCGCCGCGCGACGCTGGGTTACCCGCTTGGCCTGCTTTACCAGCGACGGCTCGTGCATCCGCAGCCACGCGTACATCGGAGCCGCGATGAAGACGGTGGAGAAGGTGCTGACAATAATGCCAATGAACAGCGAGAGCGACAGGTCCCGCAGAGTTCCCGCACCGAGCAGGAACGCACCGATAAACAGCACTGACGCCACCGGAAGGACGGCAACCATCATGGTGTTAATGGAGCGCACCAAGGTCTGGTTCACGGCTAGGTTGACTTCCTCGGCAAAGGTGCGCCGCGTGGAGCTTTCCACGTCTGCTGTGTTTTCCCGGATTTTGTCAAAGACCACCACGGTGTCATAAAGCGAGTAGCTCAGAATGGTCAGGAACCCGATAATGGCCGACGGCGTCACTTCGAAATCGCTGGCGGAGTACAGTCCCGCTGTGGTAAACATCACCACCAGCAGGCCGATAATGGCGGCCACAGACATCCGCCAGGTGCGGAAGTACAACGCCATCAGCAGAGTGGCCAGCAGCACGAAAACGATTAACCCGATCAAGGCTTGCTTGGTCACGTCCGCTCCCCAGGTCGGCCCGACGAACGTCGAGGTGACGTGATCCTCGTTGACACCGTAGGCCTTGATCAGCGCCGCTTTGACCTTGATGGTTTCATCATCGGTGAGCTTGTCCGTCTGGATCCGCATCGTGTTACCGGCAATATTGGCAACCCGCGGGACGGTGCCGGGAACAATGTCCGTCACGGCACGCTCGCCGACGCCCGCATCCGTGTGCTGCACATCCGAAACGGTGAATTCCGAGCCTCCGCGGAAGTCGATCCCGAGGTTGAATCCCCCGCGGATAATCGGCATCAGGATCGAAAGAATCACTACTACGGCAGCAATGCCGAACCAGATCTTGTGTTTGCCGACGAAGTTGTACGAGCGCTTGCCCGTGTAAAGCTCATTGCCGAAGGTGGCGAAACTGGTCATGACTTGTTCTCCTTGGCCGCATCCTGCGATCCTTTGGACGGGTCAGCCGAACCGGCGCCCCTGCTGCCGGCCATTTGTTCCTGCCGTGCGGCGAGCCTCCGCTCGGCGATGGTCTGCCGGCGCTCGGCCTCGGCCTGTGCACCGGAATTCTTACCCTTGGCCGCTGATGCAGAACCGGGCTTGGCGCCGCCCTTGACACCGAGTGTGACCTGCATTGGCTCACGGAACCGGCCCGCGCCACGGTACAGCGGAACCGCACCGAGACGCTTGGGATCCAGGCCGGAGAACCGGTGCCCTTCACCGAAGAACCGGGTACGCGCCAGCAGCTGAAGGGTGGGGTGGGTGAACATGAAGACGACAATCAGGTCCGCGATGGCTGTCAGGCCGAGCGTGAACGCAAAACCGCGCACGCTCCCGACCGCAACGAAATACAGTACGACGGCGGCGAGCAGGTTCACTGCCTTGGAGGCCAGTACGGTGCGCTTGGCACGCCGCCAGCCATTCTCCACCGCGGCAACCAAGCCGCGCCCGTCGCGGAGCTCATCACGAATACGCTCGAAGTAGACAATGAATGAATCTGCCGTCTGGCCAATCGCCACGATCAGGCCCGCGACGCCGGCCAGTGAGAGCCGATAGTTCTGTGTCCAGCCCAGAATGGCTATCGCAAGGTAGGTCAGGGCACCGGCAACCACCAGTGAGAAAATGGTCACGAAGCCCAGGGCCCGGTACTGGAACAGCGAGTAAACCACCACCAGCAGCAGACCGATTATGCCCGCCAACAGACCCATTTCAAGCTGCTGACCACCAAGGGTTGCAGAAATCTGTTGTTCGCTTTGGATATCGAAGCTGATCGGCAGGGCGCCGAACTTGAGCTTATCCGCCAAGGACTTTGCCGACGCTTCGGTGAAGTTGCCGGTGATGGAGGAGTTCCCGTCCGAGATAACGGCCTGCGAGACGGGCGCAGAAATGACCCGCCCGTCGAGCACGATCGCGAACTGCGCCCGCGGGTCTTGTGGGTTTGCCTGCAGGAAACCGTTCAGCCGGGAGGTCACTTCGCGGAACTTGGTGGCGCCGTCGCTATTGAACTTCAGGTTCACCGACCACTGATTGGTGGTGGCGCCCTGTGCACCCTGCTGGAGGCCGTAGTTCGCATCGCTAATGTCCTTACCCGGGACCTCCACCGGACCGAGAATGTACTTCGCTCCTGAAGCCAGATCACAGGAAACGACGGGCTTCGCCGGGTCTGCATTGGTGGGCGGTTCCGTGACCGGTGGGACACAACTGGTGGTTTCGAAGGTCTTGTACAAAGCTGCGTCGACCCAGTTCTGGTCGCTGGCATTCGTCGGGGCAGCCGTCGGGACCGGCAGCTTATCCGGGGGCAGCATCTGGTCTGCCGGAGTGGCAGCTCCCTGACCGATCGTGATCACCGGCCGGAAGGACATGTCCGCCGAGGCTTTGATCAGCTCGCGGGTCTCCGCCGACGGCGTCCCCGGCAGGCTGACAATCACGTTGCGTCCGGACTGGGTACTGATTTCGGCTTCCGAAACGCCGGTTCCGTCCACGCGCTGTCGGATGATCGACACGGCCTGGTTCAGCTGATCGTCGTTAATCGACTGGCCGCCCTGAACCTTGGGCGTCAGAATCATCTGCGTCCCGCCCTCGAGGTCAAGGGCGAGCTTGGGCGCCCAGCTGGCCTGGCCCCAGATGGAGCCACCCCCGAGCAGCATGGCGAGTGCAATAAAAATAATCCCAAGCCACAGCAGTGTCCTGCGGGCCATCGATGTAGGACGAATACGTGCCATCAGCGGATCTTTCTCTTCGTCACTGGCTCCGGACGCAACGCGGCCGCTCCAGCCCTACGGGCCGGAGCGGCAACTGCGCCGTAGTTCCCGCGGGAACTTCTCGCCTGGATGAGACTAGTTGTCGTTTTTGTGGTCTTTGTTCAGGCGCAGGATCGTCTCGTCAGCGCTCTCGTTGACTTCGGCTGACCCGTTATCGCCATAGGCCCGGGGGTGCGGATCAGTCTGTCCGTCCGCCGGCACCCCCATCAGGGATGATGCGTCGTCAGGAACCGCTGAGTCAGGCCCGTCAGGGGCGGTGATCTTCGTGATGGTCTGGCGGTGAACCGTTGCGGTATTGCCAGGGGAGAGTTCAAGGACAACCTTGTTCTCAGCCTCTTCAATCGAGAGCACGGTGCCGAACAGGCCGAAGTTTGTCATCACGGACACGCCCGTGGCCAGCTTTGCCTGCTGCTCCTGCTGTGCCGCCTTTGCTTTTCTCTGACGACGGAACATCATCAGGATGACAACGGCAAAAAGCGCGAAAAGGATCAGTGTCATGGGGTCAAAGCCGCCCGCCTGTGGTTGGTCTGCGGCCAGAATGCTTGTGAACACAGCTGAGGTCCGTTCGTTTAAGTCAATGGGTTCCGGCATAGTCGAATAACGTGCCGGAAGTCATACCAGTCTAAACCGTTTTTCCAAGCACTGCTTCATGGGCAGTCCAGACGATGCGCAAACTGCGGATCCGGCGCCTCTCCAACAGTGAATTCAGCTGGCGAAATCACCGGCGGGGAAATCTTCAGCACCGTTATCCTCTTCGAGCGGCAGCAGTGGCTGCAGCGCCGCTCCCACGGCCCCCGGCGGCATCTGAAGACCCAAATGCGTCCATGCAGGTGCCATCGCGATCCGCCCACGGGGAGTCCGTCCAAGCAGCCCTTCCCGGACCAGGAACGGCTCGGCAACCGTTTCCACCGTTTCCGGTTCTTCCCCCACTGCAATGGCCAGGGTTGAGAGCCCCACCGGACCGCCATTAAATTTGGTAATCAGAGCGTGCAATACCGAGCGGTCCAATCTATCCAAACCACGGGCATCTACCTCATACATATCCAGCGCGGCCGATGCCGTGCGTGCGTCAATACTGGACACCGCATGGACCAAGGCCCAATCCCTGACCCGGCGCAGCAGCCGGTTCGCAATCCTCGGCGTGCCGCGGGATCGGCCGGCAATTTCCGCAAAACCAGCGCTGGTCAGGGACAGATCGAGAAGCCCGGCCGATCGGCGCAGCACCAGTTCCAGTTCCGCGACCGAGTAAAACTCCAGGTGACCGGTAAAACCAAACCTGTCCCGCAGCGGCCCCGGCAGCAGCCCGGCCCGCGTCGTCGCGCCAACCAAGGTAAAGGACGGCAGTTCCAGCGGGATAGCCGTGGCGCCGGCCCCCTTGCCCACCACAATGTCCACCCGGAAATCCTCCATGGCCATATAGAGCATTTCCTCCGCGGGCCTGGACATACGGTGAATCTCATCCAGGAACAGGACCTCGCCTTCGGAGAGCGAGGACAAAATTGCCGCCAGGTCGCCCGCATGCTGGATGGCAGGCCCTGAGCTGATCCGCAAGGGAGCATTCATCTCCGCGGCAATAATCATGGCCAACGTGGTTTTACCCAGCCCCGGCGGCCCGGACATGAGGACATGGTCGGCGCTGCGCCCCCGCAGGCGGGAAGCTTCCAACACCAGCGAGAGCTGCTTGCGGACGCGCTGTTGGCCGACAAAATCGTGCAGATTCTTTGGTCGCAGCGCCGCTTCAATGGCTCTCTCCTCCGGCTCGCCAGACAGCGGCGGCGCCGCTTCCGCGGAGACCACCGAGCGGGCGGCCTGCGCCCCGGGCACCTGCTCAGCCACCGGCTCCCGCTGCGCCACCGGCTCCCGCTCAACCACGGGCTCCCGCCCTCCCCGCAGAAGGTACGCGGGCTACGTCTTGGCCAAGCCAGCGCAGGGTGGCCCGCAGAATCGCTGCTACATTGGCGTTTTCCAGCAGGACCGGCTCGTCTGCGGTCGCCTTATCGATGCTCATTGCAGCGTCCTTCTCGGACCAGCCCAGCCCGGTCATCGCGGCGATCACCTGCGGCTTCCAGGCGGCGGGGCCGGCAGCACCGGCTGCGGTCGAGCCGCTGGCGCCCGTGCCTTCGGGGAGCAGCTTTCCGGTCAGTTCCAGGACAATCCGGCCGGCAACCTTGGGGCCGATCCCGGGGACCTTGGTGAACGTCTTGCCATCTGCACCGGCCACCGCCACCCGGATAGTTTCCGGCTCGTGCACCGCCAGCACAGCCAACGCCAGGCGCGGACCTATTCCGCTGACGCTGAGCAGAACGTCGAAAACCTCACGTTCGCTGCTATTGGCAAATCCGTAGAGCGTCATCGAATCCTCACGGACAATCATCGAGGTGACCAGCGTGGCCTCCTGGCCCGTCCGCAAACCGCCTAGGGTCTTGGGTGCGGCATGGACCAACATGCCGATTCCGTGTACATCAATAACGGCGGACGAGAGACCGATCTGCGCCACGGGGCCGCGAACAAAGCTGATCATAGGGAAAGTCTCCGGGTAGTAACGGTCTGCAGGTAGAACATATCTACGAACAGCCTAGCGAAGTCCACGGACATCGCGGGAACGCCACGCTCAACGCCAGCCGTGAGAGGTCTTCTCTTTATTCTTTTTCGCCTTAGCCTCGGCCTCGCGCCATAGCTTTTGCGCCGCCGTCGAGCCCGCAGCGCCGGTCGTGCCCGCAGCGCCGGTTGCGCCCGGACCGGCAATCGCCGGCCCCGCCCGCCACGCATGCGTGATTGCCAGGGCCAAAGCGTCGGCCGCGTCAGCGGGAGTAGGGGCGCAGTCAAGGCGCAGGATTTTCGTCACCATCGTGGTCACGGCGGTCTTGTCTGCGCGGCCGCTGCCGGTGACCGCGGCCTTCACCTCCGACGGCGTATGCAAAGCTACCGGAATGCCTCGGCGCGCCGCGGCCGCAATCACCACTCCGGAAGCCTGCGCCACGCCCATGACCGTACTGACGTTGAGCTGGGAGAACACGCGTTCAACGGCAAGTACATCCGGTTGGTAGTCGCTGAGCCATTTGTCGATCGAGTCAGCAATGACAAGCAGACGTGCATCGAGGCTTTTCTCCGGGGTGCTGCCCACCACGCCAAAGGCGACCAGCGTGGCTGTCCGGTTCACAGCGACGTCAACAACGCCCAGTCCGCACCGGGTCAGGCCCGGATCAACGCCTAGAACGCGCAGCGTCAGTCCTCCTCCAACTCGGCCATGACCTCGGCGCTGACATCGGCGTTCGAGTAGATGTTCTGCACGTCGTCCAGATCCTCTAACGCATCGTAGAGCTTCATGAATTTACGGGCATGCTCCACATCCAGCTCCACCTGCATGGAAGGCACAAAGGCTGCATCATCAGTGTCGTAGTCAATGCCTGCCTCGGTCAGGGCCGCGCGGACGGCCGGCAAGTCCTGCGGCTCCGAGATGATTTCAAAGTTTTCACCGTCATCCTTGACTTCTTCCGCACCGGCGTCCAGGACGGCCAGCAGAACATCATCCTCTAAGAGATCCTTCTTGGGCAGCGAGACCACGCCTTTGCGGGCAAACATGTACGCCACGGAGCCCGGATCGCCCATGTTTCCGCCGTTGCGTCCCACCACCAGGCGAACCTCAGAGGCAGCGCGGTTCTTATTGTCCGTCAGACACTCGATCAGAATGGCCGTGCCCTGCGGACCGTAGCCCTCATACATGATGGTCTGATAGTCCACGGCGTCGCCAAGCTGGCCGGAACCACGCTTAATGGCTCGGTCAATGTTGTCCGCCGGGACGGACGTCTTTTTGGCCTTGGAAACGGCAAGTTCCAGCGACGGATTGCCTACCAGGTCCGCCCCGCCAATCCGGGCGGCGACCTCGATGTTCTTGATCAGTTTGGCAAAAGACTTTGCACGGCGGCCGTCAATGACAGCTTTTTTGTGCTTGGTCGTGGCCCATTTGGAGTGCCCTGACATGCTTTACGCTTCTCCTCTAATCATGCGGATGAACAGCTCATGGATGCGGCGCTCCCCCGTCACCTCCGGATGGAAGGAGGTGGCAAGCAGATGCCGCGACCGCACTGCCACCGCTCTGGTATTACCTTCGATTCTAGCGGTCCGGGTGTTTTCCGGCTGCCCGGAGCCGTTATCCGGCGCAGCTGCGGCCGCGGGAAGCTGCACGGAGGCGAGCACCTCCACCGAGGCTCCCACGCGTTCCACCCACGGCGCGCGGATGAAAACCGCGTGTACCGGGACGCTGGACCGGGCATGGTTCGAGGCCTTGGCTTCAACCGGTGCCGCATTGGCCAGGGCTGCAGGAGACAAGGCCCGATCATTGAGGACCGCAGTAGACAAGACCGCATCGTTGAGGACCGCGAAATCAAGATCCGTTTCGAAGGACTCACGCTGGCGGCCAAAGGCATTGCGCCGCACGGTAATGTCCAGCCCGCCCAAGGTCTGCTGCGCATTGCCATCCCGGTCCGTAGCCGGATCGGCAATCTCATCGGCCAGCAGAATCATCCCCGCACAGCTGCCGTACACCGGCATTCCGGCGGAGATCCGCTCTTTCAGCGGCCCGGCAAGGGAAAAGATGCGTGTCAGCTTATCGATCGTGGTGGACTCTCCCCCGGGCAGAATCAGCGCGTCGACGTCGGCCAGCTCGGCGGCGCGCCGCACACTCACGGCGCGCGCCCCACAGGCCTCGATGGCGCGCGCATGTTCCCGGACGTCCCCCTGCAGCGCCAGGATGCCGACGGTCAGCGGACGGTGGATGGGTCTTTCAATAGTCACCAAAACATCATAATGGTCACCTTTAACGGCATGGGTCCCGTGGGCGGCGTGCGGGACAGCCGACAGGACGGCGGCACGGGCCCCGCGGCATGGCGTATCCGGACGGACCGCGCCGTCCGCTGCCGGGCCTGAAGGGATGGAGCCGGCCGAGACAGTAGCATTGACCGAGGACTGACGTACTAAAGATGAGGTTTAGAAGTATGTGCGGAATCGCCGGTTACTACGGTTTTGGGGAAGACGAAGCTCTTCTGCGGGAGATGAACTCGTGCATAGTGCACCGCGGTCCCGACGGCGAGGGCTATTACACCCACGGCCAGGTGGGTCTGGCACACCGACGGCTGTCCATCATCGATGTGGCCCACGGCCAGGAGCCGATGTTCAGCCAGGACGGTCAAACCGTACTGGTGTATAACGGCGAAGTCTATAACTACCTTGACCTCCGGGATGAGCTCGTTGCCCTGGGCCGGACGTTCCGCACCGTCTCCGACACCGAGGTAGTGCTGCAGGCCTACGAGGAGTGGGGGGATGCTGCTTTTGACCGTTTCAACGGCATGTTTGGCTTTGCTATCCATGACCGCAGGAACAACCGCCTGGTCCTGGCCCGGGACCACTTCGGCATCAAACCACTTTATTACGCCAATGCCGGCACAGCCGAGGACCCCAAGCTGCTGTTCGGTTCAGAAATCAAACCGCTGCTGGCCGCCGGCAAGCTGGACACCTCCCCCAACGAGCGGATCCTGTTCCGGTACCTGCAGTTCCGCATCCATGATGAGGAAGCACAGACCTTTTTCTCCGGCGTCTATAAGCTCATGCCCGGAGAAAAACTGGTCGTCGACACCAGCCCGGGTGCGACCAGTGGATTCACCGTCAGTCCATACACCCGGTTCAAGGAAGAACTCGCAGAGCTGGCCAAAATCGAGACCCCCTACAGCCCGGCAGTCATCGATGAATACCGTCGCCGTTTCACCGAGGGTGTCCGGCTTCGGCTGCAGTCCGAGGTCCCCGTCGGCACCGCACTCTCCGGCGGACTGGACTCCTCCGCCGTCGTGGTGACCATCAATAAACTCATGCAGGAAAACGCAGCCGCCACCGATTCCCTTGGCGCCACGCAGCAGACCTTTTCAGCGATCTTCCCGAACTCAATCAATGACGAGGAAAAGTACGCCGACGCCGTCCTGGCCACCTGCACCGGGAACGTCACCAGCCATAAGATCCTGCCCAAGGCCGAGGAATTCGCCGTGGATCTTGAAGACTTCGTCCGGACGATGGAAGAGCCGATCATCTCCTCCGGTCCTTACGCTCAGTACCGCGTCATGCAGGAAGCATCAAAACACGTCACAGTACTGCTGGACGGTCAGGGTGCCGACGAGATGATGGCCGGCTATATCCCCTACTACTTCGCCTATCTTCGCCAGCTGAAGAAGAACGGTCAGCGGGCCAAACTGGCCAAGGAGCTGGCCTCCAGCGCAGACATTCTCTACCGTCTGGGGCGCTTCCGCCTCCGCGGCATGGTCACTGCGAAAAAGCCGCTGGCCATTTCTTCGCTGCTGAAGAAGGACTTTACGGCCGCGCACAAAAGCGAGAGATTCGCTAATATTGCGGACAATCTCAAGCTCCGCCTCATCGACGATCTGTTCCATAAGTCCCTTCCTGCCGTATTGCGCTACGAGGACAAGAACACGATGCGCTTCTCGATCGAGGGCCGCGTGCCGTTCCTGGACAAAGAGGTGGTGAAATTCCTCTTCAGTCTGGATGACGAGTCCATCATCAAGGGCGGCTGGAACAAGCGGATCCTGCGCGATGCCACCCGCGACTTACTGCCGGAGATGATCAGCAACCGCCGAAACAAAATCGGTTTCACCACACCGGAGGCGGAATGGTTCATTCTGATGAAGGAAAAGATCTATGAGATCTTCCTTTCCTCCTCGTTCGGCGCACGCCCTTACTGGGATCAGAACGCCGTGCTGTATGCCTTCGAGGAATACCTGACGGGCAAGTCCAGTGCGTCCACCATGGTCTTTTGGCGGCTGCTCAACACCGAGCTGTGGCTGCGTGAGTTCTTTGATGAGCCCGAAGTTAAGGCCGGCATCGCGGACAAGAGCGACTACGCACCGAACGCGGACAAGCAGTTGGATATTACGGTCCCCGCCGCGGGGAAAGGACTGAACGGCAAAGAGTCCGACGGCGGCACGTACCGCCGCTACCCGCTGCGCACCGAGGTCTTCTACAAGGACACGGACTTTGACCCGGCTGTCATGGGCTATGTCGACCGCTTTTTCACGGGACTGCCGCAGGCCGGAGACGAGCATACCGCTGTTACGTCGGGAACCCCCTGGTACCTCTTCGTCAGCGAGAAAATCGTCGCCATGACCCAAGGCCGCTCCATCCCCGTCTGGGACATCAAGGTCACGCCGGCGGCCCGCACCTTGAGCCGCTTTGTGACCCGCAATCCCGGCGGCATCGGGCTTGCCAGCCCCTGGTCCATGCAGCTCGCCATCGATGAGGTGGGCCTGCCCCGGCTGCTGTACGCTGCCGGCCGCAGCGTGATCGGTAAGCTGCAGGGCAAGTCCGGTGTCTTCTATGAAGTCGTTGGGCATAACATCAATGCCATTGACGGGGCAGCGGGCTACCAGGTGGGTACTTCCACCCATTCGGTCAAATATGCACCCCTTGATCCAGACGGTGTCGCGGCCAGGCTCAGTGCGCTGGTCAGGGAGCGCGTACCCGCAGGATTTGCCACCACCTTCGCGGGCACCGCAATTATGGATGCCAACGATCTGGGCGTAGTGGCGCTGGGGCACGACACGGCACTGTCCAAGACCGTCCTTGAAGCCATCTTCAAAGACAACCCGCAGGGCCAGACGACCGAAACCACGCCGATGTCCCTGGTCTTTAAGCGATAAGCACCAGCCGTCCCGGGTCCGGCGGGACGGCAAGTGTGAAAGAGTCGGACCATGACCGTAACTTCCCGGAATAATCCGTTCCTTTCCGTCAGCACGCTCCCTTATGGCCTCCCGGACTTCGCCAGCATCACCGATGAAGACTTTCTGCCGGCGTTCGAGGCAGGATTCAGCGGGCACCTCGCAGAGATCGCCGGCATTAGCTCCACTGCGGAGCCGGCAACGTTCGAGAACACCGTGCTGGCGATGGAACGCTCCGGACAGCTGCTCTCCCGTGTGGCCGCTGTCTTCTTCAATAACTCCTCCTCGGATGCCACCGCAGAGATCCAGGAGCTGGAAACGGTGGTCTCTCCGAAGTTCGCCGCGCACGCGGACAATATCTACCTCGATGCAAGCCTGTACCAGCGTTTTCTGCAGGTGGATACCGAAGGTCTCGACGACGAATCGGTGCGGCTGGTTGAGGAATACCGCAAGGCGTTCCGGCGCGCCGGCGCCGATCTGGCGCCGGCTGCGCAATCCAGGTCGCGGGAAATTAATGAGGAACTTTCGTCGTTGGGCACCGAGTTTTCGCACGGCGTCCTGAAGAACACCAATGATGCCGCCCTGCTGGTTCAGGACGCCGCTGAACTCGCGGGCCTGCCGGAGGAAGATATAGCCAGCGCCGCCGAGGCAGCGAAGACAGCAGGGCATGACAGCGGATACCTGCTCACTCTGATCCTGCCGACCGCTCAGCCCGCCCTGGAATTCCTCACGGACCGGGCAACCCGACGTCGGCTCTTCGAAGCATCGATTGGCCGCGGCGACGGCGTCGGCTCGGCCGACATCCTGCCCGTTGCCGCCAGAATGGCCGCCCTGCGGGCCGAACGAGCTGCCCTGCTCGGCTTTGATTCCCATGCCGCTTTCGTCACGGACGATGAGACAGCCCCGTCCCTGGACGCCGTGCAAACCATGCTGGCGCGGCTGGCACCGGCGGCGGTGGCAAATGCCCGCACGGAAGCGGATGTCCTGACGGGCCTGGCCGAGGCCGGGGGCCACAGCCTGGAACCATGGGACTGGGCCTTCTATTCCGCGCAGGTCCGACGCGATAAATACGACGTCGATCTAGCCTCCCTTCGACCGTACTTCGAATTCGAACGCGTCCTGCGGGACGGCGTTTTCGCTGCTGCGACCCGGCTGTACGGCATCACCTTCCAGGAGCGGCCGGACCTGCACGGCTACCATCCGGAAGTCCGCGTCTGGGAGGTCTTCAACGCCGATGGGTCCGGACTTGGATTGTTTCTGGGCGACTACTACACCCGGGACAGCAAAAACGGCGGTGCCTGGATGAACCCGCTGGTGGAGCAATCCGCTCTGCTCAATCTCCGCTCCGTGGTGGTGAATAATCTCAATATCTCCAAGCCCCCTGTGGGCGAACCAACCCTGCTGACCTACGACGAGGTGGTGACCTGCTTCCACGAATTCGGCCACGCCCTGCACGGTCTCTTCTCCGAAGTAACGTACCCGCGGTTCTCCGGCACCAATGTGCCTCGCGATTTTGTTGAGTACCCCTCCCAGGTCAACGAAATGTGGATCCTTTGGCCGGAAATCGTGCAGAACTATGCCCGTCACTACCAAAGTGACGAGCCCCTGCCGGCGCGGACAGTGGCGAAGCTCGAAGATGCCCGCCTCTGGGGTGAAGGGTTCGCGACCACTGAATATCTCGGCGCCGCACTGCTGGATCTCGCCTGGCACAGTCTGCCGCCGGGCTCGCACGTGGCCGATCCGCTGGGCTTTGAAGCACAGGCGCTCTCCGACGCCGGCGTATCCCTGCGCCTGGTTCCGCCGCGGTACCGGACCGGATATTTCAAACATATCTTTGCCGGTGGATATTCTGCCGGCTATTACGCCTACATTTGGAGCGAGGTCCTGGACGCGGACACGGTGGAGTGGTTCAAGTCCAACGGCGGTCTGACCCGCAGCAACGGCGACCACTTCCGTTCCACGCTCCTCGCCCGTGGTAACAGTGCCGATCCGCTGGAGTCCTTTCGGAACTTCCGCGGCAGGGATGCCGCACTGGCGCCCCTGTTGACCCGTCGCGGGCTTAGCTGACACGGGCTTTGGCTGACGCGGGCTTTGGCTGACGCGGCTCTGTCCTGTATGCCCTTGGGAGAAGGCCTCGGTCAAAAGCCAGGAGCATAGAGCGGCTGCAGCAGCCCGTCCGGAACCTGCTGCTCCCCCGGCAAGTTGCCGTCGTCGTCCGTCCCCCTGCCGTGCAGCGCACGAATAGCGCCGCCGTCAAGGGTCGCCGCGGCGACGAGCACATCGTCCCGCACGTCCTCCGGCCAGTCGTTCGGGCCGCAGACCGACGCCGATAATCCGCGCCGGAAGCACCTGCAGCCGAGGGAACGCCCCGAGGAACCGCAGCAGCCGCGGAGCTTTCACGGGCTCGGTGCCGGCCAACATCGGCAGCACCAGGAAGCGCTGCGCGATCCGCTGCAGCTGCTGGGTTCCAACTGTGGGGAACCAGCGCCGCCGGTGGACCGCAGCAAGAGTCCGGTGCGTCGGCCATCCTTGAGCTGCCCGCCCGGCTGCCAGCACGCGTGCTGCACAGACCGCGTCCTGAATGGCCAGATTGATACCCACGCCCCCGATCGGAGACATCGCATGAGCTGCGTCCCCAATGAACAATATTCCCGGCTTCGACCATCTCCTTAACCGGTCCAACCGCACCGTCAGCGTGCTCACATCATCGAAACCTGCCAGCTCCGCCACGTTTCCGGCCAGTTCCGGAATCAGCTCCGCAACGGACTTCCTTAGTGCTTCAATCCCGGCGGCCCGAACACGTTCATCCCCGCCCTTGGGAATCACATAGGCGATCTGCCAGTAATCGCCTCGATCGATCGCCAGCACCACCCGGCCCGGGCCAAAATGCATGTCCAGCCCCTTTTCCGATCCGGCTGCCCGGCCAAGCCGGAACCACAGCACGTCCATCGGAGCACCATACTCCCGTGGCCGCAGGCCGGCGCACCGGCGCAGCGCTGAATTCCGACCGTCGGCAGCCACCGTCAGTTTGGCGCTCACCTGTACGGCTCCGTCCGGCCCCCGCGCCCGGACTCCGCGGACAGCTTCGCCGTCTGTCAGTAGGTCAACGGCTTCATGGCTGCGCAGCAACCTGAAGCTGGGAAGCTGCTGGGCGGCTTGCGCCAAAACGTTCAGGAAGTCCGCTTGTGGCATGAACCGGATGTAGGGATGCGCCGTCCGCAACCGTGAGAAATCCGCCACGCGGTAGGTTCCGTCGGCAAAGGTGGTGTGCAGCTCTGCGACGTCCCGGTGCGGGACCCGCTCCGTGTCCCCCGCCAGGCCCAGCTGGTCCAACACATCCAAAGTAGACGGGTGCACCGTATCGCCGCGGAAGTCCCGGATGAAGTCCGGATGTTTTTCCAACACAGTCACGTCCAGCCCTTGGCGCGCCAGCAGCAGGCCAAGCATCATGCCCGCCGGGCCGCCACCGACAATGCAGACATCCGTTCTGTACTCCGTGACAATACCGTCCATGCTGACCATCATGGCCCGCGCGTTGTCCCGCGACAACCACGCAAACGGGTCCGTCACCCGATGGTGACGGACCCGTTTGGACGATGCGGAGGTTACCAGCCGCGCGTTGCCAAACGGTGCGGCTCCGGAATCTCGTCAACGTTGATGCCGACCATAGCCTCGCCCAAACCGCGGGAGACTTTGGCGATAACATCGGCGTCATCGAAGAATGTTGTTGCCTTGACAACGGCAGCCGCCCGCTCGGCCGGGTTCCCGGATTTGAAAATTCCGGAACCCACGAAAACGCCATCCGCGCCGAGCTGCATCATCATCGCTGCATCGGAGGGAGTGGCAATACCGCCGGCCGTGAAGAGCACCACAGGAAGCTTGCCCGTGGCGGCGATTTCCTTCACGAGTTCATATGGTGCCTGCAGTTCCTTGGCCGCAACGTACAGTTCGTCCTCGGCCAACGATGACAGCCGCTGGATCTCGGCGCGGATCTGGCGCATGTGCATAGTGGCATTCGAAACGTCACCGGTACCTGCCTCACCCTTGGAACGGATCATCGCCGCGCCCTCGTTGATCCGGCGAAGTGCTTCGCCGAGATTCGTTGCTCCACAAACGAACGGAACGGTGAAGTTCCACTTGTCGATGTGGTGGGCGTAGTCGGCGGGAGTCAAGACCTCAGACTCGTCAATGTAGTCCACGCCCAAGGACTGCAGCACCTGGGCCTCAACGAAATGTCCGATCCGGGCCTTAGCCATCACGGGAACGGAAACCGCCTCGATGATCTTGTCGATCATGTCAGGGTCGCTCATCCGCGAAACGCCACCCTGCGCACGAATATCCGCCGGGACGCGCTCCAGCGCCATGACCGCGACGGCGCCGGCATCTTCTGCGATGCGTGCTTGTTCGACGTTAATGACGTCCATAATGACGCCGCCCTTAAGCATTTCGGCCATGCCGCGCTTGACCCGGCTGCTGCCGGTTACCCCGGCCGCGGTCCCGCCGCTGACAGGACCGGATACGGGCGTTACCTCAGGTGTAGACACAAAAACCCCTATGGGAAAGTAGATGAGAGCCTCTTGCGCAAGGCGTAACTAGTCAGACTGAACTAGACACTTCAATCTTAGACCTCCGGACGTACCGCAAAATATTTGCGTTACGTTATCCGGGCGGGAATGAGCGGTGCCTGATACGGGGCAAGAGCCAGCAGGATGCCGTGCCGCGGTTTTATGGATTAAGGCGGGCTTCCCCCGCCCGGGTCTCCCGGCTGCCTTCCTGGTCTCTTTCGGTGCCCCCGCTCAGCATCGTGCCGGCGTCACTGGCACCGCCGCCGTCGAGCATAAACGCCTGCCCGCGGACGGTGAGGATCCGCTGGAAGACCGTGTACAGACTGGCTGCGGCCAACAGGATCAGGACGATCAACAGCAGAATATTGTTGATGCCCAGGCCTACCAGTCCGGTTGCCACCAGCACCGATACCAGGCGGTCCGATCGTTCAGCGATGCCGACATTAGCCGTCATGCCCAGGCCCTCGGCCCGCGCTTTAGCATACGAAACGATGCTTCCGAGGACCAAACACACCAGGGCCATGACCGCTATGGTGTGGTTGTTGCCGCCGGTGTAGAACCAGACAATAATCCCGGCGAACACCGCGCCGTCGCCCACGCGGTCCAAAGTGGAATCGAGGAAAGCACCCCACCGTCCGGAACGGCCAAGTGCCCGGGCCATCAGTCCATCGACGATATCCGAAAAAACGAAGAAGGTGATGACCACAGTTCCCCAGAAAAGCTGACCGAGCGGATACCAGATCAGCGCCCCTGCGGCCACCCCCAACGTCCCGACAATAGTGACTGCGTCCGGCGAGATACCCCACCGCACCAAGAGGTTGGCCACTGGGGAGAAAATTCCGGCAAAGAGTGCACGCGCATACTTATTGAGCATGGTCCACTTCAGTGTCTTCCACAGCAGCTTCGGTCCATGCCTGCGCCACCTGGCGCCGGACATCTCCCAAAGTCTGCGTGATGGCCTTGGTCTGGGCAATGATAGGCAGGAAATTTCCATCGCCACCCCACCGCGGCACCACATGCTGGTGCAGATGTGCGGAAATTCCGGCACCGCCGGTTACGCCCTGGTTCATACCCAAATTAAACCCCGAGGCATGGGAAACCTTTCGCAACACGCGCATAGCCTGTTGGGCCAGCGCCGCAAACTCCGCTGTTTCCGCCACCGTCAGATCCGTGTAGTCCGGAATGTGCCGGTAAGGACAGACCAGGAGATGCCCGGGATTATAGGGATAAAGGTTTAGCACTACGTAAGCGGTCTCACCGCGGTAGACAATGAGAGACTCCTCATCGGTGCGTGATGGAGCCACACAGAACGGGCACTCATCCTTGTGGAACTGGTCCTGGCCACCCTGAATGTAGGCCAACCGGTGCGGCGTCCACAGGCGCTGAAAAGCGTCCGGCACGCCAGGGAGCACAAAATCATCCTGCGCCGTGCCAGACTCTCCGGGCCTGGCCGCTTTGCCAGTGCCCGCTCCAGAGCTATCATCGTCGTTCTTCACAGTAGCCCGCCTACCCTTACGCGGTCCGGTTCCGGACAGCGTCAACAATCCGGGACACGGCCTCGTCCACCGGCACCCCGTTGTCTTGGCTGCCGTCGCGGAACCGGAAAGACACCGCCGAGGCATCGACGTCGTCGCCCCCGGCAATCAAGACAAACGGCACTTTGTCCTTGCTCGCGGTTCGGATTTTCTTTGGGAACCTATCCGAGGACGTATCCACTTCGGCACGGATGCCTTGAGCCTTGAGTTTGTCGACTACGTCGAACATGTACTCGTTAAAGGTCTCCGCCACGGGAATGGCCACTACCTGCACAGGTGCTAGCCACGCAGGGAACGCCCCGGCGTAATGTTCTGTCAGGACTGCCATGAACCTCTCCACCGAACCGAAGAGGGCGCGGTGAATCATCACAGGGCGCTGCCGGGTGCCGTCGGCTGCCTGGTATTCCAGTTCAAAACGCTCCGGCAGGTTGAAATCGAGCTGGATTGTTGACATCTGCCAGGTCCGGCCGATTGCGTCTCTTGCCTGCACCGAGATTTTAGGACCGTAGAAGGCCGCGCCGCCCGGGTCCGGAACCAAGTCCAGCCCCGAAGCCTCCGCAACCTCCGCAAGCGTCCTGGTGGCTTCATCCCAGGCATCATCGGAACCAACAGACTTCTCCGGGTCCTTGGTCGAAAGCTCCAAGTAAAAGTCTTCCAACCCGTAGTCCTTGAGCAGATCCAGCACAAAGTTCAGCGTGGTGGTCAGTTCACCCTTCATCTGCTCGCGGGTGCAATAGATGTGGGCATCATCCTGAGTCATGCCGCGGACCCGGGTCAGCCCGTGGATGACGCCGGACTTTTCATAGCGATAGACGGATCCGAACTCGAAGAGCCGTAGTGGCAGTTCACGATACGAACGGCCGCGGGAGCGGAAAACCAGATTATGCATAGGGCAGTTCATCGGCTTGAGGTAGTAATCAACCCCGGGCTTGCGGACGGTGCCGTCATCGTTAAGTTCCGCGTCCACGTGCATGGGCGGGAACATGCCATCTTTGTACCAGTCCAAGTGCCCGGACACTTCATACAGATTGGCCTTGGTGATGTGCGGGGTATAAACGAACTCGTACCCGGCCTCGACATGCCGTTGCCGGGAGTAATCTTCCATCGTCTTACGGATAATTCCGCCCTTGGGATGGAAAATCGGCAGGCCGGAGCCCAGTTCGTCAGGGAAGGAAAAGAGGTCCAGCTCAATGCCCAGCTTGCGGTGATCCCGTCGCTCGGCTTCAGCGATCCGTTCCTGATACGCCTTCAGTGCATCCTTGGTAGGCCACGCCGTCCCGTAAATGCGCTGCAGCTGCTTGTTGTTCTGGTTTCCCCGCCAGTAGGCAGCGGCGCTCCGAGTCAGGGCAAAAGCATTGGAGATCAGCTTCGTATTAGGCAGATGCGGGCCACGACAAAGATCGCACCAGAGCGTGGTCCCCTCTTTGCGCTCAACATTGTCATAAATGGTCAGCTCTGCGCCGCCCACCTCAACATTGGAACCATCCTCCGCCGAGGCTGCGTCCGTGCCAGTGGAACCCTTGATCCCGATCAACTCGAGTTTGTAGGGCTCGTCCTTCATTGCCTCCCGTGCCTGATCTTCCGTGACGACGCGGCGGACAAACTTTTGGTTGCTGTTGATGATCTTCTGCATCATCTTTTCCAGCTGCTTAAGATCCTCGGGGGTAAAAGGCTCTTCAACGTCAAAATCAAAGTAAAAGCCATCGGTAATATAGGGACCGATTCCCAATTTGGCGTCCGGACGCAACTGCTGAACGGCCTGCGCCATTACGTGGGCGCTCGAGTGCCGGAGTACGTTGAGTCCGTCCGGAGAATCAATAGTGACAGGTTCGACGGCGGAACCGGGCTCTAGCGGCTGGTCCAAATCCTTCAGCTCGCCGTCCACGCGCATGACGACGACGTCGCGACGCTCGAAGAAGAGTTCGGCACCTGTTGTGCCCGTGTTCACCGTGGTCTCTTCGCCGTCGACGTTAAGGGTGATCTGAGTATCCACTGGCACTGCTGCTCCTAATTTCGCGTCTGTAGCTCCGTCTAAGCAACATACGAGGGCTGCTGTAAGCTCTTGACGATCGTACTGGGAACATCCCGCGCCGACCAACATCACTCTCCCGGCTGCAGGGCGTCTGTCCGGTTCGAGAGCAGATGGACGGGAGCCCATTACTACCAACGGTTCTCCTTCATCAGCGCCGCGGTGATGATGGTGCGGGCGAAGTTTTGGGCGTCTTTGAGGTTGTCGTGGTGGGTGTTGCGGATCCAGGGGTTCCCGGCGTAGCGGGCTGTCGTCTCTTCGCCCAAGGCGGTGCCAGCTCCGGTGTTTAGGCCGGTGGTGGTGTGGTGGTGGTGGAAGCGTGGGCGCGGGTGTTGGCGGGTGTTGGGTCCGTATTTCAGGTAGGGGATTCCGTCGTCCATGGTGACTTCCAGGATCCCGGCGTGGACCAGGGAGTGGCAGGAAGGGCATAGGGCGCACATGTTGGATACGGCGGTGGGTCCGCCGCGGGAGTACCAGATGACGTGGTGGATATCGCACCAGGACGCGGGCCGGTTACAGCCCGGACGGACGCACCCGCCGTCGCGGACGGACACCGGCCCGGCGCTGGGCCGGTGTTGCGAGCCTGACCGCGGTCCCCAGATCCAGGACGGCACCGTTGGTGCCCAGGACGGCTCGTTCAAACGACGTGTCACACACCATTCTCGCCAGCGTGCCGGGACTGATACTGCCCAATCCGTCACACCACGACGGCATCGGATCCAACGGCGTTAACCCACCAGCACCAGACAAACCCTGCTCCGGAAGTACCTCTGGTTCTGAACCAAAAAACCACGAAGACCCGGGGCTGGTGGAA
The DNA here is from genome assembly GCF_015708085.1 of Arthrobacter terrae. Taxonomy (GTDB): domain Bacteria; phylum Actinomycetota; class Actinomycetes; order Actinomycetales; family Micrococcaceae; genus Arthrobacter_M; species Arthrobacter_M terrae. The sequence goes on from NZ_JADNYM010000034.1 coordinate 43,791, forward strand.
TCAGTGGTGCTGCTGTCAGTGGTACTGCTGTCAGTGGTGCTGGTGGTGGTGTCCCAGCCGACGCTGGTGTTCTCCGGACCTACTCCGCCTGGCCAGCCGCTGTCCTCCGGCGCACCGTCCGGGTCCGCCCAGCCCGACGGCAGATCCGACGGTTCGGCCGGTACAGGTCCGGGTCGGACGGGCACGGCACAGCTTTCCTGTGAACCGTGGTCTTCTGCGTCGGGATCTGCTGGGGTTTGTGGTGCTGCCGGTACCGGTCCGACCGTCAAGGCCAGCCGTGCTCCCGGTTCCGGGGACTCCAGTAACTCCGGTAATTCCAATGGCTCCGGGAATTCCAGTGGTTCCAGTGATTCCGGTGATTGTGATGGTGCCGGTGGTTCTGGTGGTTCTGCTGGTTTTGGTTGGTTTCCCAGGGTTTGTCGGAGGATGGCGGCGTCCTTGTCCGGGAAGCTGCGGAGCTGGTCAAAAGTGGTCGTAATCGTGATACGGGCCGGTCGCCTGCCCGGCCGGAGCCTACCGGCCCTACTCGGACCACAACGGGTACCACCGACACCCCTGCCCGTCCCCGGACCCGTCCCTGTCACTGTCTCTGTTGTGTTTCGTCAAGTTAAAGTAGGCCATTTCGGCGCTAAGAATCAGGCCACTGCGGCACGTCTTTAGGCCATTTCAGCTGTCTGCTCATTTCATCAACGCATTTTTGACCCGGTAGGACTCGCCGC
>NZ_JADNYM010000035.1 GCF_015708085.1 Arthrobacter terrae
GCACGGGTTGGTCTTAGAAGGGTGGGGGTTGGGGGTTTTTGGTGTAGGTCCGGCCGGTGGGTGAGGTGTGGATGAAGGTGCCGGGGCTGGGTTGGGTGACGGTCCAGCCGGTGCCGGGGTTGTCTTTGAGGTGGTGGTCTGTTGTGCAGAATGGGCCGAGGTTGGTGTCGCTGGTTTCGCCCAGGGGTAGGGGTGTGCCGTCGGGGGCGTAGGTTTGCCTGTTGTAGGGGATGGTGTGGTCGATCTCGCAGTCTCTGGCGGGTTTGTCGCAGCCGATGCCGCGGCAGGTTTGGTCCCGGGTGATGATCCAGCGTTTGAGGTCTGCGGGCGGGTCGTGTTGGCGGCGTCCGATGGAGAGGATGGTCCCGGTTTCCGGGTCGGTGAGGATCCTGAGCCAGGAGGTTGCTGTCCCGGCCAGTAACCGGGCGGTTTCGAGGGGGATGGGTCCGTAGCCGTTGAGGACCGCGGGTTTGTCGTCCACGCCCAGCAGGGTCAGGACGGGTACGGTCACGGCGATCTGCGCCGGAGCCCACCGCCGACGCCGCACCCCGGCACCACCGGCCCCGCCGGTGCCGGTCCCGCCAAGCCAAGCCGCAGCGTTGGCCCCGCCGGTGCCGGTCCCGTCGCCCGCGCTGGTCCCTCCGGTGCCGGTCCCGTCGCCCGCGTTGGTCCCGCCCGTGCCGGTGTCGTCGGGGTTCCCGGTGTCGGTGTCGGTGTCGGGGTTCCCGGTGTTGGGGTTGGTGTTGAGGTCGAAGACGTCGGTGAAGACGTCGGCGCGGTATTCGTTGATGGCGCGGGAGGGTTTCCCGCCGGGCGTGGACGCGGTGGAGGGTCCGCCTTCTTGTTGCGCACGGTGGGCCCAGGCATCGATGGTTTCGTAGAGCCGCCGGGCGTCCACGGCGGAAAGGTGCGCACCGATGTCCGCCATTGGGTCCGCTTGCGGGGTGAACCAGACATCCCGGGCGGTCCGGGCACGTTCGTGGCGGGCCGTGAGGGGTTCGGGGTCAAGTTTCTCGGCCGTGGCCCGGGCACGGCGTTCCAACGCCCTGGGTTCCAGCGACGGCGCGATCCCGGCGATCACGGCATCAACCTGCGGCCACAGATGCGCGGGAGTGGTGGCGAGGCCGGTAAAAACCGCCTGTACCCGCGCCTTATCCAGGATCCCCTGTTCCTGCAGGGCCAGCGTGGCCGGGAGCAGTCGGGTGAGGTATTCACTTTGGTCCATCAGCCGCTGCGCGGCGAAGGAGCTCATATGCAGGACAGCACCAACTTCCGCGGCGGCATGTTTGGAGCGTTCGGAAATCCATTCGGACCTCGCCGGGACGGTGGAACTCCGGGGCGTTTCCTCCGGCAGCGGCGGACGAACCGTCGCGAACGCCGCTACCGCCCGGGCCTGAACGGCCTGGGCCCAACAAATCAGTTTCCCGGCAGCACCGGCGTAGTCAAGGAAGTCATCAGCACCCCCACCGGCGGGGTCCAGTACCGCCAGGGCCGTAGCCACCGCGACCGGGTCCAGGACCGCCGGGGCCTCCTCACACACCACCGCAGCCAACAACGTCCGGGACCGGGCCTGGCCATGCCACAGGCCCCTCTCCACCACGTCCTTCACCGGACCCCACACCAGATCCAGCACCACCGCACCACCACGACCGTGCCCGGACCTGCGTTTTTGCAGCTGCCCACGCCGCCTGACCAGCGCAACCCTGCGCCCGCCACCTGGCTCCCCCGCGTCATCCGCAGCCGGCCCCCCACCGGGAGCCGCCACGTCTTCCGCAGCCGGACGGCCACCGGGAGTCGCCACGTCTTCCGCAGCCGGACGGCCACCGGGAGCCGCCACGTCTTCCGCAGCCGGACGGCCACCGGGAGCCGCCACGTCTTCCGCAGCCGGACGGCCACCGGGAGCCGCCACGTCTTCCGCAGCCGGACGGCCACCGGGCTCCCCCGCGTCATCCGCAGTCGGCCCCCCACCGGGAGCCGCCACGTCTTCCGCAGCCGGACGGCCACCGGGAGTCGCCACGTCTTCCGCAGCCGGACGGCGCCCCGCAGCCGGGCCGCGCCCCGCCTGCCGGGCACGTCCCGCATTCCGCCCACGCCCCACCGGCCGGGCATGGTCGGGAGCCTTGAGAAATTCCTCAAGAAGCGCCTCAAAACCCTGACCGGTTCCCATACCCAAATTATATCCTAATAATCTAATTCTTTATAGAGCCGACTAGAACAAAGGTTCGGGTAGCTTAAAATACGATGGGCGCTCTTCCGGAACGGAGGAGCGCCCATTGGCAGTAGCTAGCTGGGAATTACAGGCCCAGTTCCGACTCGAAGTTCCCTTCTTCCAAGCGTGCCCGCAACGTCTGCAGGAAACGTCCCGCATCGGCACCATCGACCAAACGGTGGTCATACGTCAATGACAGGTACATCATGGAACGGATGGCGATCGTGTCGTCGCCGTCAGGCCCTGTCATGACAACTGGCCGCTTGACGATGGCGCCGGTTCCGAGAATACCGACCTGCGGCTGGTTGATGATTGGTGTGTCGAACAGCGCGCCCACAGAACCGATGTTGGTAATGCTGAACGTTCCGCCGGAGAGCTCGTCCGGACCAATCTTGTTGTTACGGGTCCGGGATGCAACGTCGGCAATCTTGGCTGCCAACCCGGCCAAATTGAGGTTGCCGGCATCGGCGATGACGGGAACCAAGAGGCCCTTGTCCGTGTCCACAGCGATCGCCAGGTGCTCAGCGTTGTGGTAGGTGATTTCCTGCTTGTCCTCGTCATACGCAGCATTGACCTTTGGGTGCTGCTTCAGCGCCTCTGCGACAGCCTTGGCGATGAACGGCAGGAACGTGAGCTTGACGCCGTTCTGCGCCTGGAAGGTCCCCTTTGCCGCCGTTCGCAGTTTGGCGATCTTGGTCATGTCGACCTCGTGCACCTGCGTCAGCTGAGTAGATGTCTCCAGAGATTCGCGCATCCGCCGGGCGATGACCTGACGGATCCGCGGGGCCTTCTGGACCGTGCCGCGCAGCGAGGAAGCCTGAGCACCTGCAGCCGCCGACGCAGCAGACGAAGCAGCGGCCGGGGCAGAGGGCGCCGCCGCCGGTGCAGCGCTCGGTGCGGGCGCGGCTTTCGCCTCGGCAGCAGCGACGACGTCCTGCTTGCGGATACGACCGCCGACGCCGGTACCGGTGACAGATGCGAGATCGACGCCCTGCTGGTTGGCCAGTTTGCGGACCAGCGGAGTGACGTACCCGGCTTCGCCGCCGTCGGAGGGTGCCGAAGCAGCCGTAGCCTTAGCTGCCGAATCCTTGGCAGTGGAAACCGTCGGGGCCGAGGCCGGAGGTGCGGACGGTGCAGCGGAGGGAACCTCAGCTTCCGGTGCGGGAGCCTCGTTGCCGGCACCGGTTTCGGGGCTGGAGGTGTCGACAGGTTCGGTCTGGGTTTGTGCAGGCTTGGCCTCTGCAGCCGGTTTGGCCTCTGCAGCAGGCTTGGCCTCCGGTGCCGGTTCGGACGCAGGAGCCGCGCCGGATCCGATGACAGCGAGCACAGAACCGACTTCGGCGGTCTCATCCTCGTTGACGCGGATTTCCTGCAGCGTTCCTGCTACGGGGGAGGGAATCTCGGTGTCAACTTTGTCAGTGGAGACCTCAAGAAGGGGCTCATCGACCTCAACGGAATCGCCGACCGCCTTGAGCCAGCGGGTCACGGTTCCCTCGGTCACGCTCTCGCCCAAGGCCGGCAGAGTGACGTCGTGCGTCTCGCCGCCATTGGACGAAGGTCCATTATCGGAAGGAGCCGGGCCACCGGCAGGTGCGCCCTGTCCGGCGGAGGAATCCGAACCGACGGGCGCGTCCGTGGACGGCGCTGCCGTCTCGGCTGGGGTAACCTGCGCTTCGGGGGCAGCGGTCTTCGCTGCTTCGGGGGCAGACGCAGCGTCCGGGGCTGCAGCAGACGCGGGCTCTTCGGCCGCTTCGGAGTCACCGCTGCCGATGCGCACCAGCGGGGCCCCAACCTCGGCGGTCTCGTCCTCGGCAACAAGAATTTCCTCGATCACACCCGCGATCGGAGAAGGGATCTCGGTGTCAACCTTGTCGGTCGAGACTTCGAGCAGGGGCTCGTCTACCTCTACCCGGTCGCCAACCTGCTTGAGCCAGCGAGTGACGGTACCTTCGGTGACGCTCTCACCAAGGGCGGGTAAGTTCACGGATTCAGACATTTCGTCCCCGTTCTCCTTTTATCTGCAATGCGAATTGATAGCGGTATTTCTACGCCTGAAATACCGCATGGAATACTGCTTAGAGCCTAGTGCACCCGGTGCTAAACACCGGGTGCACTAAGCAAGTGTTACTAACCGTGCAGCGGATGGCCGGCCAAGGCCATGGCGGCCTCGCCCAGGGCCTCGTTCTGCGTGGGGTGCGCGTGGAGCAGCTGCGCGACGTCTTCGGGGTAGGCTTCCCAATTGACAATCAGCTGGGCCTCCCCGATCTGCTCGCCCATGCGTGAACCAATCATGTGAACGCCGACGACGGGGCCGTCCTTTTCGCGGACAAACTTCACAAGGCCGCCGGTACCGAGAATTGAGCTCTTGCCGTTGCCGGCAAGGTTGTACTCGACGCTTTCGACCTGGTCATCGCCGAACTTGGCCTTGGCGGCCTTTTCGCTCAGGCCCACCGACGCAATTTCCGGATCGCAGTAGGTGACCTTGGGGACATTGATGTCCTCGACGACCACCGGGTTCTTACCGGCGATTTCCTCGGCAACGAAGATGCCCTGCTGGAAACCGCGGTGCGCCAGCTGCACGCCGGGGACAATGTCGCCGACGGCATAGATGTTGCCGACGCCGGTGTGCAGGCGTTCGTTGGTGATGACGAAGCCGCGGTCCATCGTGATGCCCGCTTCTTCGTAGCCCAGGTTGGCGGTGGACGGTCCGCGGCCAACGGCGACGAGCATCAGGTCCGCCTCGAACGTCTTGCCGTCGACGAGGGTCACCTTGACGCCGTCGTCGTTCTGCTCCACGCCCTGGAAGAACGTGCCGGTGCTGAACTTGATGCCGCGCTTCTTGAAGGTGCGTTCGAGCACCTTGATGATCGCAGCGTCTTCATTGGGGACCAGCGATGGCAGGCCCTCGATGATGGTGACGTCAACGCCGAAGGACTTCCAGACGGACGCAAATTCAACGCCGATGACGCCACCGCCAAGCACGATGACGCTCTTGGGCAGATAGTCCATGGTCAGGGCGGTGTCAGAGGTGATGACCTTACCTCCGATTTCCAGTCCCGGCAGGCTGCGGGAGTAGGAACCGGTGGCCAGAATGATGTTCTTACCGGTGTAGGCGGTTCCGTTCACCGTGACGGCGTTCTCGGCGGTGAGCTTGCCCTCGCCTTCGATGACGGTGATGCCCTTGCCCTTGATCAGGCCGGAGAGGCCCTTGAACTTACCGGCAACGATGCCGTCCTTGTAGGCATTCACGGCGGACATATCAATGGAATCAAGCGTGACGTTGACGCCGTACTTGGCAGCGTCGCGGGCGTGATCAGCGAGTTCCGCTGAGTGCAGCAGCGCCTTAGTGGGGATACAACCGTTGTGCAGGCAGGTTCCGCCCAGCTTGCCTTTCTCGACAAGTCCAACAGTGAAGCCCAGCTGGACGGCACGGAGGGCCGCGGCATAGCCGCCGCTCCCAGCTCCGAGAACCAGGATGTCAAATTCTTGCGCAGCTGCCTGATCGGCCACTTAGACGCTCCCTCGCGTATCGGTTGGCGCGCGTAGTCGCGCGTCTTGTTGTCACTACCTTGTTCACTGCTCGTGCTCGATAATTTCGTATTACGTACCTGCAGCGCCGGATTCCTGTGCAGCAATAAATCCAGCAGGCAGGGCTTTCAGCCTTTACCTTATCGTTCACAGCTACCATGCTCCACCTGCGAGGTCTGCAGATGAAGGTGTTTTGGCCGGTTGTGTCGAGTTTCACGGTCCACTGTGAGCGACCTGCCACGGCCGGCGGCTATAGTGCTGCCGGCCGTAGCAGGGGTAGGAGCAGGCGTCGGATCAGACGGTCCGGACCAGCACATCCTCCACATACGCGACCAGTGTGCGCACGGCGATGCCGGTGGCCTGTTTGGGCGTGTAGCCGAAGGGAGACCCTTCATTGAAGGCGGGCCCGGCAATGTCCAAGTGTGCCCACGGAATCGTTGAGCCGTCCTTGGCCTTGCCGACAAACTCATTGAGGAATACTGCGGCTGTCATCATGCCGCCCATTTTCTCGCCGATGTTGGCCAGATCCGCAACCGGTGAATCCAGTGACGGACGCAGTTCCTCCGGCATAGGCATCGGCCAGAAAAGCTCTCCGGCGCGGTCCGCGGCGGCTTTTACCGCGGCGCTGACGCCGTCGTCGCCCATCACGGCGGAAACCCGGTTCCCCAAGGCGACCACCTGTGCGCCGGTCAGGGTAGCGACATCCAGAATGGCATCAGGGTATTCCGCTGAGGCTGCGGCGAGACCGTCGGCCATCACCAGGCGTCCTTCGGCGTCGGTGTTCAGTACTTCGACGGTCTTGCCGCTGAACATGGTCAGTACATCCGAGGGACGGATGGCCGTTGCGGAGGGCATGTTCTCGGCAAGGCACAGCCAAGCCGTCAGCTTGACAGGCAGGCCCAGCTCAGCGACGGCGAGCAGCGCGTTGAACACCGCGGCCGCACCTGCCATATCGCATTTCATGGTCATCATGCTGCCCGCGGGCTTGAGGGAAATTCCACCGCTGTCGAAGGTTATGCCCTTACCCACAAATGCCAGCTTGACCTTGGCCCGCGTTGGTGCGTATTCCACCTTGACCATCCGCGGCGGGCGCGAGGACCCCTGGCCAACGCCCAGGATCCCGCCGAAGCCTTCGCGTTCCAGCCGCTTTTCATCCATCACGGTAACCTTGACGGGCAGCCCCTTGGCCAGGTCCTTGGCCGCTTCCGCGAACGTCTCCGGGTAGAGATGGCTCGGAGGCTCGTTGACCAGCGAGCGGGTGGCGTTTACGGCCTTGGCGATGATGGAGGCCCGTTCCAACGCCGGTGCCAGCGCGGGGTCCTCCGCTGCCGGAGTGAAGATGGTGACGGTTCCGACGTCAGTCTTCGCGGCGTCAGCAGCGCGGTGACCGGTGTAGGAATAGGCTCCGAGGGCGGCACCCTCAGCGACGGCGGCAGCCTGGCCTACCGTTGTCGTCGGAAGGGCGACGGCGACGGAACTCACGCCGGCGAGCTGCCGGACCGCAGACCCGGCAGCGCGGCGCAGCGCCTCTTCGCTGGTCTGGTTATCGGTGAGCTTTCCGACGCCGGTGAGCACCAGCACCTGGGCACCGAGCTCAGGGATGCCGGGCAAGCGACGAACCTCATCGGCGGCGCCCGTAACGCCCAGAACCTGAAGTGACGCTGCCAACGCGTTTGCGGCCTTGACGGGCAGCGGGTTGTCTAAAAGAACGGGTCCGTCGGCGCCCTGCCCAACGCCGACCACCAGTGCCTGCGAATTATCCTTTTTGAGGTCTTTGGCTATGGCACGGAAAGTTACTTCATGATTTTTGAACACGAATACTGATCCTCGCTGGTTGTGGGTAGGTACCGTTTGCGGCTCTGAATACGATCGTAGTCTGATGATGCGCGCGGACGGCAAGCGGACGGCAAGCGGACGGTCGAAGCTACGATGAACTAGGGTCGGAATGGCTGGCTCCGCCCCCGTGCTGTAGAGGCCGGAATGTTTCCGGGTAGCTAAGGCGTTCTAGTACATGACAGCGGTACTGAGCTGATAACGGTACTGAAGATGTCCGCCCAGCGGCGGACGAGAACGCCGGGCCCTTGGTTCGTGGAGGAAGAAAGTGAAAGACATCGAGTACACACCGTTTATGGAGCCGTCCGGGCTGTATGCCCTCAACGACGCGCTGTTACAGCAGGAGGATCTGCGCGGACTGAATATGCTCATGGGTTTTTCCGGTTTTTCCGACGCCGGTCACGTCGTCTCGCAGATCACCACCGAATTGCTCGGGCAATTGGATTGCGAGCCGGTGGCATTTTTCGACATCGATCAGCTCATTGATTATCGCTCCCGACGGCCGCGGATTACCTTCGCCCAGGACCGTCTGACCGATTACCAGCAGCCACGGCTGGCGTTGTACCGAATGAAGGACGCGCTCAATCAGCCCTTTTTGTTCCTGACCGGTAATGAACCGGATCTGCAATGGGAGCGGTTCACCGGTGCCGTGCTGAAGCTCGTCAAACGCTTCGACGTTAATTTGGTGGCGTGGGTGCACTCCATCCCGATGCCCGTTCCGCACACGCGCCCGATCGGCGTGACCGTGCACGGCAACAGGCCTGAGCTGATTGAGGGAATCTCGACCTGGCAGGCCACCGTGGACCTTCCCTCCGCCGTCGGTCATCTGCTGGAATTCCGGCTGCAGGAGGCCGGTCGGAACGTGGCCGGCTACGCGATCCACGTTCCGCATTACCTGGCCGACGCCGAGTACCCGCCGGCCGCCGTCGCCGGATTGGAGCACTTGGGCGCGGTGGCATCGCTGATGCTGCCCAGCGAGCGTCTCCGGGAAGCAGGTCGTGACGTGGAGCGGCAGATTGCGGAGCAGACGCAGGGCTCCGCAGAGGTCCAGGCCGTGGTGCATAATCTGGAGAGCCAGTTCGATAGCCGGGCCCAGGGAACGGCGCGCCGGTCGCTGCTGGCGGGCGAGAACGATGAACTGCCGGACGCGGATGCTTTGGGGGCTGCTGTGGAGGCCTATCTGGCCAGTCAGGATCGGGAGAACGACGGCGGCGGCTCCTGAAGGCCGCTGCCTAAACGCGCCGTCAGCTGCTGCGGGTGCCGCTGCCGCTCCTGCCTCGGGCGTTTCGGCGGCTCCTCAGATTGGCGTGGGCCGGTAACCACCCTGGCGAAAATACAGGACGCGGCCCGCACCTAAGATGGTTGTGTGAAAACCAGCGGGAGTGGAACCGGACCTGGACAGTCAACGGGTGCAACATCGGGGCGCGGCGCTTTGTCCAGCCGTGGGCACGGGCGTGCATGGTTTGTCTGGGGCGTTGGAGTTTTCGCCTATCTGATCGCCATTACGGCACGGACCTCCTTTGGCGTCGCGGGACTGGAGGCAACTGCCCGCTTCGAGGCCACGGCGTCGGCGCTGTCTGCCTTCACCGTGCTGCAGCTTTTGGTTTACGCGGGACTGCAGATACCTGTCGGGGTGCTGGTTGACCGCTTCGGCCCTCGGCTGATGATCGCCTCCGGCGCAGTGTTGATGTGTCTGGGCCAGGTCCAGTTGGCTGCCGCCACTTCCGTCCCGGCCGGCATCGTGGGCCGGGTGCTGGTAGGCGCCGGAGATGCGATGACGTTCATTGCCGTTCTGCGGCTGCTTCCGGCTTGGTTTCCCGCCTCCCGGGTGCCGATATTGACCCAGCTGACCGGCCAGCTGGGACAGTTGGGTCAGCTGATCAGCGTGATCCCCTTTGCCCTGGTCCTGCACGCTTTCGGTTGGAGCCCGGCCTTCCTGGGCGTTGCCGGGCTGTCGCTGCTGGCCTTCGTGCTGGCAGCTGCACTGTTGCGCAACCAGCCCGCGGGCGAGCCGGATGCCAGGATGGCGCAGGGCCTGCGGGAAACAGCAACGGCTGTTAGCAAAGCCTGGAAACAGCCCGGCACCAGGTTGGGCATGTGGAGCCACTTCACCACCCAGTTCTCCGGCACGGTTTTCATCCTGACTTGGGGCTACCCCTTTCTGGCGTCCGCGCAGGGGGTTGACCCGGCCGTGGTGACGTTGCTGATGAGTTTGTTCGTCGTTGTCGGCATTATTTGCGGACCGCTGTTGGGCGGCTGGGTCGGCAGGCATCCGCTGCGGCGCTCCACCATGGTGCTGTTGATCGCGGCGGCTATCGCCGTCGTATGGCTCGCCACGCTGCTTTATCCGGGAAGGTCCCCATTGTGGCTGCTGCTGGTGCTGGTGCTGGTGCTGGCATTGGGCGGCCCGGCCTCGATGATTGGCTTCGATTTCGCCCGGACCTATAACCCTTCGCATCGGATGGGCACGGCCACCGGCATCGTCAATATTGGCGGTTTCTGCGCCTCCTTGCTCACCATGTACATTGTGGGATTGGTGCTGGATCTGCTCAATAACAGCGGGTTCTCCGGCGGGGACCTGTATTCGCTCGATTCCTTCCGGATCGCCTTTTCCGTGCAGTTCATTGTCCTGGCGGTTGGAGCGTGCGGAGTAGTTTCATGCCGGCGGGCGGTGCGTAAGCAGATGGCGCTGGAGGGCGTTCGATTGCCCCCGTTGCGCGCTGTGCTTTCGGACAACCGACGACGACGACGGCAGTACCGTGCGGAGCTGCGCGGTTCCCGCGGCAGGGACGGTTCGTCCGGCAGCGACGAGGGAAAGTCCACAGACTAGCCCTGCACAGGCCCTTACACCGGCGTTCGGTGCACAATCAGCAGTTGACCTCTGGGCGCGCAGCCGCGAGGGACGGACAGTTGCACCATGACTACAGAACAGCGTCTTTCCGTCAGGACCGGCGAAGATATTCTCAGCTACATTGCGCATGCGGTGGGCTACTGGCCCACCAACAGCCTGGTCTGCCTCACCCTGGACGGCGGGAGCGTCGGCGCGACCCTACGCGTGGATCTTCCCCGGCCCGGCGGCGGTGGCCTGCGCGACTTCGCCGATTACATCTGCTCCACGCTCGGTGCGGACGAAGCCGCCGACGGTGTGCTGGTGGCAGTTTTTGGACAAACTGACTGGCAGCTGAAAGGACGTACTCCGTACCGGGAAATGATCAGAACGCTGGGCCGTTCTCTGGCACAGGCGGGTATGCCGGTGCGGGATAAGTGGTACGTGGGACCCGAGCATTGGCGCAACTACCTTTGCGGGGACGCAGGGTGTTGCGGCTGGCCGGGGCGTCCGTTGGAAGACATCACCAACAGCGCTTTGAACGCGGAATTGGTTTTTCGTGGCAGCGCACTGGTGGATCCCGTGGACAGGGCTGGTGCCGCGGTGGTGACCCCTGCGGATGTTGATGTCGTGGCCGTGCAGCGGGAGGTGCACAAACACGATGCACTGCTGGCCGGCCGGCAGCGGGAGCAGGCGCAGTTCAAGGCAGTGCTCCAGGCCTGGGAGCTGGCAATTCTGCGGTGGCCGGAACCGCCCACCGCGTCCAGCGCTGGATACCTGCTGGCATCGTTGCAAAGCGTGACCATCCGCGACTCGGTACTGGTCCTGGCCAGTGTCAGTGCCCGGCTTGCGTTCGGAGGAGCCCTGGCCTGCCGCTTGCTCATTGATTCGGAGCACGCAGTGACGCGGCCGGCGCCCTGGGACCCCAACCGGAGCGAGCAGGATGCCCTGCGGCGAAGCTTTAGCCAATTGCAGGATGACCGGGGGCAGGATTTGGCGGTCCAGGACTTCGGGTCAATCCTCGTGGGTGAGGGTGCGAGCGATCCGGATTGGCAGAAGCTCGATGTTATGGACGAGCTGCTGACCTATTTGTCCCGGGCCGGTACCGCCGGACCGCGGGCGGCCGTATTGACCATGTTGGCCTGGACGCAATGGTGCCGGGGACGCGGTTCCAGCGCGGACGCATACCTTCAGCTGGCGCTGCGGGAGTTTGGCGGCTACCCGCTGGCGGTACTGCTGGAGGAACTGATCAGCCGTGGCTCCATCTGCAACTGGGCCCGGAACCGGCGCACCTCCTGGCGCAAGCCGGCCTAGATTCCGACAAGAGCGGGGACGGATATCGTCTGCAGCGAATTATCGTGAGAGACTGGAAGCTGCGACCCGGTTGGGTCCGTGATTCACCTCCATCGCGTTTGCTACGTGCAGTTGCCGGGGAAACTCCGCACACCGACGGGAACAATGTCGGCTTGCTGGTAGTTGTACCTAGTGACTCTGCAGGTTGCGATGGTGTGTGTACAACATCGCGGACTTGACAGGGTCATAGTGGTGTTGCCCGTAGGTGACTCCACAGACCGCCGCAAGAAAGGTTTTCTGTGTCTGACACTGCTAAGAGCAATGACTCTGTTACTTCCGAGGTTGATGCCTCGGCACCCCTTGCAGCTGGCCCGAAGAAGGCTCCTGCAGCGAAAACCGGTTCCTCCCGTACGGCTGCCGCCGTCGGCAAGGCTGTTAAATCCGCTGCTGCGCCAGATGCCCCCGATGCCTCCGCCACACTGACGCCTGCGCAGAAGCGTGCGGCCACCATTGCCGCCCGGAAAGCGGTCTCCTCTGATGGTGAGGCCGCCGCTCCTAAGGCCCGCGGACGCCAGGCTAAGCCTGCCGGCGCCCCTGCCAAGGCCACCCGTGGAAGGGCCTCGAAGGGATCTCAGGATCACGAAACCGAGGACGCAGGGACCGTTGACGATGACGAGTCGCGGACCAATACAAACACTGAGACCGTCGAGATTGTGCCCGAGAAGACGGGGCGCGGTTTCGTCTACTCCGATGCCGACGACGACGACGCGCCCGTTCAGCAGGTCATGTCTGCCGGTGCCACAGCGGACCCGGTAAAGGATTACCTCAAACAAATCGGCAAGGTCGCGCTGCTGAATGCTGAGCAGGAAGTTGACCTCGCCTTGCGGATCGAGGCCGGTCTTTTTGCCGAGGAGAAGCTTGCCGCCGACCTTGCGGCCGACAAGGGCAAGATCGACGACAAACTCAAGCGCGAGCTTCAGTGGGTCATTCATGACGGTAAGCGGGCCAAGAACCACCTGCTCGAAGCCAACCTTCGGCTGGTTGTTTCACTGGCCAAGCGTTACACCGGCCGCGGAATGCTGTTCCTGGACCTCATCCAGGAAGGGAACCTGGGTCTGATTCGTGCGGTGGAGAAGTTCGATTACACCAAGGGCTTCAAATTCTCCACCTACGCCACCTGGTGGATCCGTCAGGCCATTACGCGCGCCATGGCCGATCAGGCCCGTACCATCCGCATCCCGGTGCACATGGTGGAGGTCATCAATAAGCTGGCCCGTGTTCAGCGGCAGATGCTGCAGGATCTGGGCCGCGAGCCTACTCCGGAAGAGCTGGCCATTGAATTGGATATGACGCCGGAGAAGGTCGTAGAGGTTCAGAAGTACGGCCGCGAGCCTATCTCTTTGCATACTCCGTTGGGCGAGGACGGGGACTCCGAGTTCGGTGACCTGATCGAAGACTCCGAAGCAGTGGTTCCGGCCGACGCCGTCAGCTTTACCCTGCTGCAGGAGCAACTGCACTCGGTGTTGGACACGCTCTCCGAGCGTGAGGCGGGCGTTGTGGCCATGCGGTTCGGCTTGACGGACGGGCAGCCGAAGACTTTAGACGAAATCGGCAAGGTCTATGGAGTGACGCGTGAGCGTATCCGACAGATTGAATCCAAGACGATGTCCAAACTGCGGCATCCCTCACGTTCTCAGGTGCTGCGGGACTACCTGGACTGAGACAGGTCAGGTAAAGACAGGTTAAGTAAAGACAGACAGGAAGGGCCCCTCCAATGGAGGGGCCCTTCCTGTCTGTTATTTATCCGAAAAGCAATCAGCTATCGACCCAATCATCGACCCTGTCAGTCGACAACCCGGTCAGTCGTCAACCAGGACGGGGTCCTTCTGGTGGAGGCGGGCCGTCTCATCCTGCCATTGCGAGGAAAGCGGCTTCAATGTGGGCTCGACGCTCCGGGCGTGGTGCCCGCAGAAGAGCAGTTCACCGCCGGAGGATTCCAGCACAACGCGGACATATGCTTGAGCTCCGCAGCGGTCGCAGCGGTCCAGGGCGTTCAACTCGCGGCTGGCAACAGCTGTTGTCATGATGGCCTCCTTAGTAGATCTGTACATACATCCAATCACTATTCGTAGCCGTCGGACGTCCGGTTGGGTTAACTTTCGCTGACCGCGTAGCCGTGACCAGATTCCGAGGACCGGTATGGCGACTGTCGGCAGTGAAATACCGATGCACCCGGCACGCGCGGCTCGTCTGCACCGGCTGTGCCCGCGCGGGCGATATCCTAGACAATGGCCCGCTTCCCATGTGGACCCCTGCACCAGCACCGCATAAAGGAGTTTGCCGAACGTGGCCCCACCGAGTTCCGAGTACAACGCCCGTCACCTCTCTGTGCTGGAGGGGCTGGAAGCTGTTCGGAAAAGGCCGGGGATGTACATCGGATCCACCGACTCCCGCGGACTGATGCACTGTCTCTGGGAAATCATCGACAACTCCGTCGACGAGGCTTTGGCTGGTCATGGGCAGAGCATCAAGGTGATCCTGCACCCCGACAATTCGGTGGAAATCCATGACGACGGCCGCGGAATTCCTGTTGATCTGGAGCCCAAGACTGGTCTGACCGGCGTCGAAGTCGTATTGACTAAGCTCCATGCCGGCGGAAAATTTGGTGGCGGTTCCTATACCGCGTCGGGCGGACTTCACGGTGTTGGGGCCAGCGTGGTCAATGCGCTCTCGGCTCGTCTTGATGTGCAGGTGGACCGTGGCGGAAAAACTTATCAGATGTGCTTCCGACGCGGCGAACCTGGACACTTCAAGGACACCGGACGCAGTCTGAGCCCGACAGCGTCGTTTGAGCCCTTCATCGAAAATTCGAGCCTGGACGTAGTTGGAAGCACTAAGCGCGGTGTTACCGGCACCCGAATCCGGTATTGGGCGGACCGGCAGATTTTCACGCCGGACGCGAAATTTTCCTATTCGGAGCTCGCCGATCGTGCCCGGCAGACGTCTTTTTTGGTGCCGGGGCTGCGTATTTCCATCCGTGATGAGCGGCGGTTGCCGGGAACGCCCGGCGAATTGGAAGTCCATGAAGAGGTCTTCCAGCACGACGGTGGACTGTCCGAATTTGTTGATTATCTGGCAGTGGACCCCGCCGTAACCGATATCTGGCGAATCCATGGCACCAGCACCTTCAAGGAAACCGTTCCTGTCCTGGATGCGAACGGACATCTGAAGAGCACCGAAGTGGAACGCGACTGCGAAGTGGACGTCGCGCTGCGGTGGGGGATCGGCTACGACACTGCAGTGCGCAGCTACGTCAATATCATTTCCACCCCTAAGGGCGGCCGGCATCAGGAAGGCTTTGAACAGGCGCTGCTCAAAACGTTCCGCAAGGTCATCGAAGCCAACTCCCGCAAGCTCAAGGCCGGGACCGACAAGATCGAAAAGGACGACGTGCAGGCCGGCCTTACGGCCGTGTTGACGGTGCGCCTGGCAGAGCCGCAGTTTGAGGGCCAGACCAAGGAAATCCTTGGCACCCCGGCCGCGCGAACCATCGTAGCCAAGGTGGTGGAGCGGGAGCTGACTGCCAAGCTCAACTCATCACAGCGCAACGAGAAGGCACAGTCCGCGCAACTGCTGGAAAAAGTGGTTTCCGAGATGAAGTCCCGGATCTCCGCCCGAGTGCATAAAGAAACGCAGCGGCGCAAAAATGCGCTGGAAACGTCCTCGCTTCCGGCCAAACTCGCGGACTGCCGTACGAACGACACTGCCCGCAGTGAGCTGTTCATCGTCGAAGGTGACAGCGCACTGGGCACGGCCAAGCTCGCGCGCTCGTCGGATTTCCAGGCGCTTCTCCCCATCCGTGGGAAGATCCTCAACGTGCAGAAGGCCTCCGTCGGGGACATGCTCTCCAACGCCGAGTGTGCTGCCCTGATTCAGGTCGTCGGTGCCGGATCCGGACGCAGCTTTGTGCCTGACGCCGCGCGTTACGGCAAAGTGATTCTAATGACGGATGCCGACGTCGACGGCGCCCATATCCGCACGCTGCTGCTGACCCTGTTCTTCCGGTATATGCGGCCGATGATCGATGCCGGGCGCGTTTTTGCGGCCGTTCCCCCGCTGCATCGTGTGGAAGTGATCAACCACGGCGCCAAAGCGAACGAGATGATTTACACCTATTCCGAGCAGGAGCTGCACACGCTGCTCGCATCACTGGAAAAGGCCGGGAGACGGTACAAGGAGCCGATTCAGCGTTACAAGGGCCTGGGGGAGATGGACGCCGGCCAGCTTGCGGAGACCACGATGGATCCTCGGCACCGGACGCTTCGCAGGGTCACCGCCGAAAACGCGGAAATGGCGGAGAAGACCTTCGAACTCCTCATGGGTTCTGATGTTGCACCCCGTAAGGACTTCATTATCGCCGGCAGCGCGTCCCTTGACCGGGAGCAGATCGACGCCTGAGCCACCGATCGACCGGCGCCCAGCGGCTGTGGTCGGCGCTTAGCGGCCCTCCTTCAGCGCGGCATAGGCGTCCAAGGCACGCTCCCGTGAGGCGCCGAGCTCCACCAGCGGAGCCGGATAGGACCCGGCATCGTCCGGGGTCTTCCACGGTTCGTGGATTGACCGCGCTCCAAGTGAGGCGAGCTCCGGCACATAGCGACGGAGGTAGAGTCCGTCCGGATCAAACTTGCGGCTCTGCGTCACGGGATTGAAGATGCGAAAGTACGGCGAAGCATCAGCGCCGGAACCAGCAACCCATTGCCAGTTCGCTGGATTGTTCGCTGCATCCGCATCCACCAGGGTGTCCCAAAACCATTGTTCACCGATCCGCCAGTCGATTAGGAGATTCTTCACCAGAAATGAGGCGGTGACCATCCGGATCCGGTTGTGCATCCAGCCGGTCTGCCAGAGCTGGCGCATTCCGGCATCAACGAGCGGATAACCGGTTCGGCCGCGGCGCCAGGCTTTGATTTCGGCCGCAGTGCCCGCTGTCGAGGGGGAATCCCACGCAAATCGGTCAAACATCGGGCGGTAATTGGTAGTCGCCAGGTCAGGATTGAAATAGAGCAGGTGCCAGCAGAATTCGCGCCAGCCGAGTTCGCTGCGGAAGACCTGCAGGTCCTTGTCTGCAGCGGCCGGAAGTGAGCGCAGTGCGTGCCGGATTTGGAACGGGCTGATTTCTCCGAAACGAAGATGCGGCGAAAGCCGGCTCGTGGCCTCAATGGCAGGAAAGTCCCTGTCCGTGGCATATTCGCGGGCCTGGCGATCAAAGAATTCCGCCAGCCGATTGTTGGCACCGTCCTCCCCGGGGGTCCATTCCGAGCCCAGCCCCGGGGACCAATCCGGGTTAGTGGGGAGGAGCTGCCAGCTGCCGAGGGCCTCCGAGGCAGCTTGGGGGCTGCGGATCTGTTCCGGGGCTGACAGCGGTGCGCGTGGTTCTCCCGCGTCGTTGCAAGCGCGCCAAAACGGGGTGAAAACTTTGTAGGGCCCGCCTGCGCCTGTTCTGATGGTCCACGGTTCGTAGAGGAGGTTGGCCTGGAAGCTCTCGGCGTCGATATTCGCATCCGCCAGCTCCTCCTTCAGAGCGGCGTCGACCCGCCGCTCCGCCAGACCATAGCGCCGGTTCCAGAATACGGCGTCCGCTTCCGCCTCTGCAACGACGTCCAGGACGGCTTGCCTGGCGCAGCCACGCCGCAGGATCAGCGTGCCTCCGATAGCTGCCAACTGCGTCGCCAGAGATTCCAGGGAATGATGGAGCCACCATTTGGACGCGCTGCCCAAAGGACGAATCCCCTCGGATTCTTCGTCGAGAACGTAGAGAACTGCAATCTGACCGCCGTGCCGGGCAGCTGCGGTCAAGGCGGGGTTGTCGGCCAACCGAAGATCGTCCCGGAGCCACACGACGGAATTTGCCATGCCATCAATCTAGCCCAGGTTTGCCCCGCTACTGCTAGCCCAGCAGTCCCGGTACCGTCAGCAGGGCAGTGGGCACTGCCAAGAGCAGTACAGAGCCGGCCAGTACCAGAGTCCGGACCGGACCGGGCAGGGCAGGCGCCGGGTTGAGCAGCCGGCCCAGCCGTGCCGACGTAGTTTCCGGCGTATCGATGCGGTCCCCGCCGCCGTCGACCAGTTCGCTTGCCGGGAGCCTGGCCGGACCGCTTGCCACTAAGGCGATCGCCTTGATCAAGGTGGCCCGGTCCACCGTGCGCAGCGCTACGTCGTCGGCCAGCATTTCAATCAGGGCATTGACGGAGCGTTGAGCCAAGCGGGAGGTCGGCAGCCATGGCAGGGCCGATCGCCAACCGGCAAAGGCCCAGAGCAGCAGGTGGTGGTGTTGGGTGAGGTGCGCGTTTTCGTGAATCAGTACCGCCCGCAGTTCGTCCGGTTCCAGCAGATTCATCAGCCCGTCGGACAGGACGGTGATGGACCGGGAGCCGCCCGGCAGGCAGTACGCTACTGGCACATCATGGTTAATGACCACGGTTCCCGGCCGTCCGGTGGCTGGTGAGCTGAGCAGCTCCAGCATTTCCCGGTGCCGGCGGCGCTGTTTGCGGATCCGTGCAGACGTGAGCAGCAGGGTAAACACCAGGTGGGCAAAGAGGAGCGCTGCTGCGCTGAGCGCGAAGGCGTGCCAGAACTCCAGCTGTGCGCCCGAGGATCTCCCCAACATGATGCCCAGCAGACTTTTCAGCCCGGAGATGAGGTTCCCGCCCAGAGGTACCAGGCCGAAAACCAGCATGGCACCGATCATTGACAGCCCGCCGGCCAAGGCTATTGCCTGCCAGAGGACCATAGCGGTGAAGGGGGAGCGGGCGGTCCATCGGGCACGAGCCAGTATCAGCGGAACCGGCCACGCGAGGATGACGGCGAAGACGGCAAGGAACCACGAGGTCCAGAACATGGGTCAGAGCGGTCGACGGCGGCCCGTGGCTTAGCTCAGGCCGAGGAGTTTGCGCAGTGTGCTGGCCTCGCCGTCGGTGACGGTGCCGACGAAGCGGGCCAGCACGGCCTCTCGGTCCGGCGCGGAACCGAGCACCTCAAGCATCAGCTCGGCGGTGTGCTCGGCGCGGCTGGTGACGGAACGGTAGCGGTGCGGGCGGATGCTCCGCTCACGTTCCACCAGACCCTTCTTCTCCAGACGCGACAGGACGGTCAGGACCGTGGTGACGGCCAGTTCCTTCGTGTCGGTTCCGCCGGCAGTGGCAGGTGGGCGTTGCGAAAGCAGGTCCCGCAGGGCGTTGGCCGTGATCGCTTCCGGGTGTTCCCACAGCAAATCCATAACGGCTCGTTCGAGCTCCCCCAAAGTGGCCATTCATGATCCTTCAAAGTCGTTTGATGCAGATGTCTTGACTCAAATCTACAGGGTTCGGTCCAAAATTTCTACAATTGGTAGAAATCGGGTTTTCTACGTAATGTAGAAATCTCCTGTACCCGGACCTGAAGGTGTAAACGATGGAAGCGCTGGACATCGCACGATGGCAGTTTGGCATCACGACCGTTTACCACTTCCTGATGGTTCCGCTCACCATCGGCCTGGGTTTGCTGGTGGCGCTGCTGCAGACCCAGTGGCACCGCACGGGCAAGGAAGAATACCTGAGAATGACGAAATTCTGGGGCAAACTCTTCCTGATCAACTTCATCATGGGAGTTGCCACGGGCCTGGTGCAGGAGTTCCAGTTCGGCATGGCCTGGAGCGAATACAGCCGCTTCGTCGGCGACGTTTTCGGCGCACCGCTGGCGATGGAATCACTGCTGGCGTTCTTCATCGAATCCACCTTCCTGGGGCTGTGGATCTTTGGCTGGAAGAAGCTTCCGGCCCGAATTCACCTTGCGTGTCTGTGGACCGCGGTTTTGGGTTCGGTGGTCTCCGCCTACTTCATCCTGGTCGCTAATTCCTGGATGCAGCATCCCGTCGGTGTGGAAATGGTCAATGGACGGCCGCGGATGGTTGATGCCTGGGCCGTGTTCACCAACAACACGGCGCTGGTAGCGTTCCCGCATACGCTCACCGGCGCCGTCGCCGTTGCGGGGGGTTTCCTGCTGGGGATATCCTGGTACCACCTCTGGCGCCGACGCCGCGACGGCATCGATACCGTGGATGAGCAGGGCCGGGTCCTTGTGGGGGAGTCCGCCACGATTCCCGGCCGGGACAAAACCGACCACGCCGTCTGGCTGCGATCGCTGCGGATCGGCGCCGTCGTTGCCATGATTGCGTTCGCCGGCACCGCCATTACCGGGGACATGCAGGGCAAACTGATGTTTGAACAGCAGCCCATGAAAATGGCGGCCGCGGAAGCCGCCTGCCACGACGGGACCAGCTTTTCCGTCCTCTCCATCGGGGATCCGGGCAGCAAGAACTGCAGCGACGTCACCGCCGTCATCGAGATTCCGGGAATCCTGTCCTTTTTGGCGCACAACGACTTCACCACAGACATCAAGGGCGTTAACACCCTGGTGCCGGAATATCAGCAAAAATACGGCAAGACTCTGCCGGATAACCCCATTTACGGTGACCGCGCCGGACAGGAAATCCAATACGTACCGGTGATGGCCGTGACGTACTGGGGGTTCCGGATGATGATCGGCTTCGGCGGTCTGGCCGCGTTGGCCGCGCTGGTGGCACTGGTCCTGGTGCGCAAGGGCACCGTACCCGAATCGAAATGGCTGATGCGCCTGGCGGTATTCGGCATCCTCGCGCCGTTCGGAGCCAATGCTGCGGGCTGGATCTTTACCGAAATGGGCCGGCAACCGTTCGTGGTAGCGCCTAATCCGCAGTTCACCGGGATCGACCCAGTCTTCATGTTCACCGCTGCGGCCGTCTCGCCGGGAGTTTCCGCCGGTGAGCTGATCTTCTCGTTGGTGACGCTGGGCTCGGTGTACGCGGTGTTGCTGGTGGTGGAGGTGAAACTGTTGTTCCGTTATGTCCGCGGCGGGGTTGTTGCCGCGATGCCCGAACTGGCGCACGGCGCGCAATGCAAGAAGGGCGACGACGGCGACAACGACGGCGGCGCGTCCGGCGGGGGTACCGGGGACACCGATGACCTCCTTGCCTTTGCCTACTGACCCGCCAGCATCCTGACCGCCCGAACCCGACTTTCCACACACAAAGGACACCGTCATGGAGACACTGCCGACTATCTGGTTTGTGCTGATTGCCGTGCTCTGGACCGGCTACCTCTTTCTGGAGGGATTTGATCTGGGCGTCGGAATGCTCATGAAGCTGTTCGCCCGGAATAATACCGAGCGCCGCGTCCTGCTCAATACCGTGGGGCCGGTCTGGGACGGGAATGAAGTCTGGCTGATCACCGCCGGAGGTGCCATGTTTGCTGCGTTCCCGCTGTGGTATGCCTCGCTCTTTTCCGCCCTGTATATTCCACTGGTCTTTGTGCTCCTGGGACTGATCTTCCGCGCGGTGGCCTTTGAATACCGGGGCAAAGTCAATACAGAGCAGTGGCGCAACCGCTGGGACTGGGCCATCGCGCTCGGGTCCTTCGTGTCCGCCTTCGGCATCGGCGCCGCCCTCGCGCTGACCACCACCGGTCTGCCGCTGAACGCCAACGGAGACCGGGTGGGAGGGCCTTTCGCCTGGTTCAGCTGGTACGCCGTGCTCGGTGGTTTCGCCGTCGTCGGCTTCTCATTAGTCCACGCAGCGGCATTCCTGGCGCTGAAAACCGACGGTGACATCCGGGACCGCGCCCAACGCCTGGTCATCCGGTGGCTGCCGGTGGGGTTGCTGCCGCTGGTGGTCTGGGTGGTGTTGGTGACGAACCGGCATGGGCATTTGCTCAGTTGGTTGCTTGTTGCCGTTGCCGCGGCAGCCGCCGTGGCTGCGTGGCGGCTGGCGCGCCGGGGCAGGGAAGGCTGGAGTTTCCTGGGGCTGGGGGTTTTCCTCCTGACCGGCAGCGCGGCCCTGTTTGGCTCCGTTTTCCCCGTGGTCCTGCCGTCCACCCTGAATCACGACTGGGACCTTACCGTCAGCAATGCTTCCTCCTCGTCCTACACCTTGGGGCTGATGAGCATCGTGGCCTGTGTTGGAATACCTTTGGTGCTGGCATATCAAGGGTGGACCTACTGGGTCTTCCGCAAACGGGTCAGTTCGTCCCATCTGCCGCCCACGCATGATGTAGTGCCGGCCGTCGGAAGGGCTTAAAGTGGCTGTGCCAAAGCGCCCGCCATTGCCCACCGGTTCGCAGCGGACCTTGTATCTGCTGGGCCTGCTGAGCGCGCTGAAGGCATTGACCTGGGTGGTGCTGGCGCAGGCAGTGGTGAGCGGAATAACCGCCCTGATCTCTTCCCACGACAGTCTCACGGGAGCGTTGCTGCTGGGCACCGCTGCAGCTCTGGCCCGGGCGGCCGCGGTTTGGGGCATCGCCGTCGTGGCGCGGCGGACAGCGGCAGGTGCCAAGGAAGACCTGCGGCTAAAACTCACTGCACGGATGGTTCAGGACGCCGGCAGCGGTGCCGGCGGACAGGGCTCCGGGACCGTGCTGGCCACGCGGGGGCTGGATGCTCTGGACAATTACTACACACAGTTTCTGCCCGCTCTGCTGGCCTGCGCCACGGTGCCGCTGCTGATCGGGGCCCGAGTGCTGTTGGCCGATTGGGTCAGTGCGGTGATCGTTGTCCTCACGGTTCCGCTGGTGCCCTTGTTCATGGTGCTGATCGGCATGCACACCCAGGAACAAGTCGAACGCGCCGCCGGCGCACTGTCCCGACTGTCCAATCACCTGGTGGAACTGGCGAAGGGGCTTCCGGTGCTGGTGGGACTGGGCCGGGCCAGGGCGCAGACCGAGGCGCTACGGAAGGTTGCCGACGACTACCGCCGCACCACCATGGGCACGCTGCGGGTGGCGTTCCTGTCCGCGCTGGCACTGGAACTGATCGCCACCCTCTCGGTCGCCGTCGTCGCCGTCTTCATTGGTTTGCGGCTGGTGCAGGGATCGATGGACCTGCAAACGGGCCTGTTGGTGCTGATTCTGGTGCCGGAATGCTACCTCCCGCTGCGCGAGCTGGGCACCGCGCACCACGCCAGTGAAGACGGACGCGAAGCGCTGGCACGGGCGGAGAAAATTCTGACCTCTCCGGCCGCCGCGCCGCTGGCCGGCCGCGTGATTGAGTCGGCGTGGCGGACGGAAAGGAACGACGGCGGCGCGCCGGCTGACTGTGCTGCTCAGGACCGGGCGCCGGAGGTCAGCGCAGCTGGGTTGCACGTCGGTTATCCGGACCGGAGTACTGAAGCGGTCTCAGCGCTGACCTTCACGGCACCGGCCGGGAAGATCACCGCCCTGTCAGGACCAAGCGGCTGCGGAAAGTCCACCGTGGTGCACGTGCTGGCCGGAATTGTAGCGCCGCTGGTCGATGAAGCAGCAGCAACATCCGTTACCTCGTCGGCAGTCCGGGTCAGCGGCAGCATCACCGGGATAGACCCCGATCGCCTCGCCTGGGTGCCGCAGCATCCCGCCACCGTTGCGCAGACGGCGCGCGCCGAGGTGGAACTCTATGGTGCGTCTGGAACTACACGGACTGGAACTACACGGACTGGAACTACACGGAACAGCGGAACCACGAGCAGCGGCGCGGAGCCCAGCGGAGCCGCGGATATGCTCCTGGCCCGGGTGGGTCTCACATATGCGGCGCTGCGGCACCCGGCGGAACTTAGCCCGGGGGAACTGCGTCGTCTTGCGCTGGCCCGGGCGCTGGCGCGCATTGATGCGGGCGCAACCGTACTCCTGCTCGATGAGCCCACGGCCCATCTGGACGCCCGCACGGCACGGCGCATCGAGCGGACCATACGCGACCTGCGTGGGAGCATCACCATCATTGTTGTCGCACACAATAAATCCACGCTCGCGCTCGCCGATCACGTGGTCCAGCTGGATGCCTGCGGCGTGCGGACGAACGTCGCTGCTGACGCTGACGACGCTGACGCTGACGACGCTGACGACGCTGACGCTGACGCCGCCGTCGCTGCTGACGTCGCTGCTGACACTGACGCCGCCGTTGACGTGACTGCGGCTGGCGCTGCGACCGGTCCGGACGCGGCAAGCGGAAGCCGTAGGGCAGGCACCGCACGACTGTTGAAACTGCTGGTCAGCGTGCTGGAACCATGGCGTCCGCGGTTCCTTCTCGCCGTCGTCGCCGGCGCGGTTGCGACGCTTGCCGCCCTTGCCTTGACCGCTCTCTCAGGCTGGCTGATCGTGCGCGCCAGCCAGCAGCCGGCCATTCTGTACCTGCTCGTCGCCATTGTCGGTGTCCGCTTCTTCGGGCTGCTCCGGGCGCTTTCGCGGTACTGTGAGCGACTCTGGCTGCACGATGCGGTCTTCGCTGCGCTGACCCGTCTGCGTGTGCGCGTTTGGGAATCCCTCGCATTGCGCGTGCTGTCCCGGCGGTCCTTGCTGCGCGGTGACGGCGCGGTGGATCACTTGATCGGGGATTTCGATGCCGTGCGTGATCTGGCGCCGCGGGTGGTGCTGCCCCCGGCCGCCGGTCTGCTGGCCGCGGCTGCCGTAGCGACGACGACGTCGCTGCTACTGCCTGCCGCCGTCGCGCTCCAACTCGTGGTGCTGGCCGGTACCCTGCTGCTGGCCCCGGCCATCGCCCTCTGGGCTGACAATCGGGCCGGCATTGCCGAACACCGGCACCGGTCCGCCGTCATCCGGATCGTAAGCGGCCTGCTCGGCGCGGCCGCGGATCTTCGTGTCAATCGCGCGGAAGGACCGCTGCTGGAGCGGCTGCGACTGGACGATCTCGAGGCGACGGCGGCGGTTCAGCGGGCGGCCCGCGCACAGGGAACAGCGCAGGGGCTGTTGGTTCTGCTCTCTGCCCTGGGCGCTTTCGGCATGCTCGCCGTTGGCGCGGGGCAGGTCGCGTCCGGGACGCTGCCGGTTGAGGCGCTGGCCGCGCTGGTGCTGCTGAATCTCTCCCTCGTGGACGCGTTCGCCCCGGTCAGTGCCGCAGTGCAGCTCTGGCCGGCGCTGCGAACCGTGCTGGCCCGTTTCAGCGATGATTTTGCACCCGGCTCCGAGCCTGTGGCTGCGCCGGTGCCCGCGCCCGCACGCCGGGAAAACGCCCACTCCGCGCTCTCCCTTCCCCACCCGTTGCCGGCGCAGCCCGTGGACTCCAGACAGGGCTCCGGGATGGCCGGCCTCACTCTCAAGGGCGTCACGGCCCGCTGGCCGGATTCTGCCGCATCAGTTTTCAGCGGACTGGACGCGACCGTCCGCCGCGGCGAATGGCTGACGGTGACGGGAGAGTCAGGGTCAGGGAAATCGACACTGTTGGCCGTGATGCTTGGCTTCCTGGCACCTGTGGCGGGAGACTTCACCTCGAGGGGCCGGATCGCGTGGTGTCCGCAGCAGGGACACCTTTTCGACTCTTCCCTCCGGGCGAATCTGCTGCTGGCCCGCGCACGGGATAACGCACCAACCGAGGCCGAGCTGGTCAAGGTGCTCGACGACGTCGGCCTCGGTCCGTTGCTGCGGGAGCTCCCACGCGGACTGGACACCCGGCTCGGCCCCGAGGGCAGCCGCTTGTCCGGCGGCCAGCGCCAGCGGGTCGCGGTCGCCCGGACGCTGCTCACCGGCGCCGACATCCTGCTGCTCGATGAACCCACGGCGCATTTGGACAACGAATCGGCAGCCTTGCTGATGGCCGACCTGCGCCGGGCGCTGCGGGACAAAGCGGTGGTGCTGGTTACCCATGACCCCGCGGCCGGAGATCCCGAGGACCTCAGGCTGGAACTCGATGGTCGGGAGAGAGGCGGTGATGGCATCGGGGCTGCCGTAGCGTCCGCCAAGGCCTGCAACGCTCTGGTAGGCGTCTGAAAAGCGTCAATCGCGGGCGCTCTGCCATGGATTTGGACGGATGCCGTGGACATTCCCAGGGCATCTGTCCAACGTGCCGGCATACTGGATGACTGCGTCCCGCTTATCCGGACGCGGCAGGACTTTGGCCGCAGGCAACCCTCCGCAATAGGCTGGCGGCATGAGCGAACTCTCCCATGTTGTTGCCCTGCCTGCTGCCACGAATCTGCACTTCCGTGCCATTACTGCGGCGGACATTGACCAATGGCTGGCGTTGGTTGAACGGATTACGGCGGCCGAGAAACCGCCGTGGCATGACCAGCGTGCGGACCTGGAACAGGTCTTTGCCGGCAGTAAGAATGATCCGACCGTCAATACGGTGATCGGTCTGGACGCCGACGGTGTTGCGCGGGCTTACGGCCGGGTAACCAAGAACGCCGGGGGCCCCAAGGCCTATGCCTTCGGCGGTGTGGACCCGCTGTGGCAGCGCCGCGGGATTGGCTCGGCCGTACTGCACTGGCAATTGGCCCAGGCAAAGCGGCGTTTTGCCGGGGATGGCCAGGCACCGGTGGTGGTGCGCGCTCATTCGCAGGAGGACAACGCGGCAGAACGCGCCCTCCTCTCCAGAACGGGATTTAGCCCCGTGCGGTATTTCACCGAGATGGTCCGGCCGTTGGCCGGTGATATTCCCCAGGTCACGGTGGATGCGGGGATTGAGATGCTTCCCTTCACGCCGGACCGGTCGGAGGAGGTACGGGCAGCACATAACGAGGCGTTTGCCGACCATTGGGGCTCTGAACCCCGCGATGAGGAGGCCTGGGGGTTCATGGTTAACCACCCGCTGGCACGTCCGGACTTCAGCGCCATTGCGGTGGATCGCGGAACGGGCGAGGTGGTGGGATACCAACTTGCCAGCTACGACCCGGACCCGCTTAACACGCAGGGACGGCAGGAGGGCTATACGGAGTTGCTGGGCATCCGCCGGGCCTGGCGCGGCCGCAGGATCGCTGCCGCGCTGCTGGCGGACGCGATGGAACGCTTCCGCTTGGCCGGGTTGGATTACGCGACGCTGGATGTGGATACGGAGAACCCCACCGGAGCCTTTGGTCTCTACGAGCGGATGGGGTTCCGGCCCACGAACCGCTCGGCAGCCTGGGACTGCGGGCTCCGCTGATCGGGAAGCAGCCAGAGCGGACTGGGCAGCCGCGGGCCGCTTAGCCGTCGACGTCGTGCAGGTGATGGACAATCTCGTGCAGAAAGTAGCCGGAGATAGTCCGGACGGTAAAGGACTTTCCGTCGCTGCGCCGTCCGGTCCGGGGCCACTGGTCCTGCGACACGGCGGCGAAGGAAGCGGAAATTTCCGCGCCGGCATCCCGCAGGCCGGCGCTGACAGCAGCCGGGTCCGAGCCGTTGTAGGCCCCGTCGATGCAGGCCTGGTCCTGATCCCAGTTGGCGAATTCCGGGTCGTCAGCAGCGAGCATCTGCTGCAGGCGCAGGTCGAAAAGGCTGCAGACGTCACGCACGTGGCAGGCATATTCCAGCGCGGACCAGGTGGCCTCGTTGGGGCGCTCGGCGGCGTCCTGGCGGCGCAGTACCATGTGCCAGCGTGGCAGCAGCTCCGGTAAGGCGCTGGCCGCCGTCGCCGGTGTGGTGCTGGCCGCGTCAAAGCCGCACTCGGGACAGGGACGGGCAAGCACCCAGGTCCAGTCCTTGGTCTCCGGAGCGATGATCATGGCACCAGTCTAGGCATACACACCGCGCTCCGGGGCGCGTTTGACGTCATACGCTGGAGGTTTGGCTGGGGCCGATCGCATCGATGGCCTGGGTCAGCACAATTCCGGATCCGTCGCGGCGCCCGTGCTCGGTGGGCAAGGACCGGGCGACGCCGGTTTCGGAGGCCGCCTTTGCGGGACCGTGCCCCGCCCAGGCCAGCAGCAGGCAGTCTTCGCCCCGGAGGAAGCGGTGCGCCCGGACCCCTCCGGTGGCACGGCCCTTGGCCGGGTACTCGGTGAATGCCGTTACCTTGGCGGAGCCCGGGACGGTGCCGGGGAGGGCGTCGGAGCTGCCGGCGATCGTGACGACGACGGCGGCCGGGTCAGGTGCGCCGCCGTCGTCGGTTTTGACGACGGTAAAGCTGAGCACCCGATCCCCAGCCAGGAGCTTAATGCCGGCCATCCCGCCGGCGGTGCGGCCCTGCGGGCGGACGCTGGAGCCGGGGAAGTGCAGCAGCTGCGCCTGCTCGGTGACGAAGACGAGCTCATCGTCCTCGCCCGCGGGCGCTGCACCGATCACCTTGTCCTTGGCTTTGAGTGCAATGACGTCCCAGTCATCGCGGTTGAGCGGATACTCCGGCGATACGCGTTTAATGACTCCCTGCTCGGTGCCAAGGGCAATGATCTCATTGAGCGGGGTGAAACCAACGAGCGTTTCCCCCTTCGTCAGCGTCAGGAATTCCTTGGCGGGAACGCCGCCGGCCATGTTGGGCATTGCGGTGGTGGGTGGAAGCGCCGGCATGTCCAGCACCTGCAGCCGCAGCATCCGTCCGGCAGAGGTAACCGCAGCGATTTCGGAGCGCGCGCTGGTGCGCAGCACGGAACGGAAGACGTCATGCTTGTTGCGCGGGCCGGTGTCGTTCAGGGGTTCCTGGTTGGCCGTCCGAGCAATCTGACCGGATGCGCTGAGGATCACCCAGCAGGGGTCATCGGCGATCTCCAGCGCCAGCGGAGCGGCTTTTCCCTTGCTCCCGGCACTGCCGCCGTCGCCCGCAGCCAGGGCTTTGGAACCTCCGGGGGCCACCGCTTCGGATTCGAGCAGTACCGTGCGCCGGGGGGTGGCGTATTTGTCCGCGACGTCGCCCAGCTCGCCGGAGACCAGGTCCCGCAGCCGCTGTTCGGAGGCCAAAATTGCCTCCAGCTCCGCGATTTCGCGCAGCAGCTCCTCCTGTTCCTTTTCCAGCTCAATGAGGGAGTATTTGGTCAGCTGGCGCAACCGGAGTTCCAGAATGTAGTTGGCCTGGATCTCGCTCAGATCGTAGATCGCCATCAGGCGCTCCCGGGCCGCGGAGACCTCATCGGAGGAGCGGATAACCGCGATTACCTCGTCAATGTCAACGATGGCGATCAGCAGACCCTCCACCAGGTGCAGCCGGTCCTTCTTCTTTCCCAGCCGGTAGGACGTTCGGCGCCGGACAACTTGCAGCCGGTGGGCCACATAGACCCGCAGCAGGTCCAACAGCCCCAGTGTCTGCGGCTGGCCGTCCACCAGAGTGACGTTATTGATGCCGAAGGAATCCTCCATCGGGGAGTAGCGGTAGAGCGCGGCGATCACTGCGTTGGGATTAAAGCCGTTCTTGATTTCAATCACCAGGCGCAGGCCGTGGTTGCGGTCGGTCAGGTCAATGACGTCGCTGATGCCCTGCAGTTTCTTGGCTGTGACGGCGTCCTTGATCTTTTCAATGACCTTTTCCGGTCCCACCAGATACGGCAGTTCAGTGACCACCAGCCCGGTACGGCGTGCGGAGAGCTGCTCGATCTCGACCTTGGCACGGGTTTTAAAGGATCCGCGCCCGGTGGCGTAGGCGTCGCGGATGCCGTCCAGACCCACGATCCGGCCGCCATTGGGCAGGTCCGGTCCGGGGACATAGCCCATTATGTCTGCCAGGCTTGCGTCCGGGTGCGCAATCAAATGCCGGGCGGCCGCAATGACCTCGCCCAAGTTGTGCGGGGCCATATTGGTGGCCATGCCGACGGCGATACCGCTGGCGCCGTTGACCAGCAGGTTTGGGAAGGCGGCAGGCAGCACCTCCGGCTGTGTCAGCTGGTTATCGTAGTTGGGAACGAAGTCGACGACGTCCTCATCCAAGTCGTCGGTCAGCGTCAGGGCCGCCGCGGCCAGCCGTGCCTCGGTGTAGCGCGGGGCGGCCGGTCCGTCGTCGAGCGAGCCAAAGTTTCCGTGCCCGTCAATCAAGGGCAGCCGCAGCGAAAAGTCCTGCGCCATGCGCACCATGGCGTCGTAGATAGCGGTGTCCCCGTGCGGGTGCAGCTTCCCCATCACCTCGCCTACCACCCTGGCGCTCTTAACATGGCCGCGGTCCGGACGCAGCCCCATCTCGCTCATCATGTACAGAATGCGGCGCTGCACCGGCTTCAGGCCGTCCCTCGCGTCGGGCAGGGCGCGGGAGTAGATAACCGAATAGGCGTATTCGAGAAATGACCCTTCCATTTCACTGGAAACATCAATGTCAATGATTTTTTCGACGAAGTCATCGGTGGGCGGTTGGCGCTTGGCCATGGGAAAACGGGTTCCTTACTGGTGAAGATACATGTACTAGGTACAGTGAGTCTATGGTGGAACAGCCCGAGAAAGCCGAATATCCGGAGCACTGGGAGGCCGATGTCGTGCTGCGCGACGGCGGGACGGCTCATCTGCGGCCCATGGCCGCCTCCGATGCAGATGCGGTGCAGACGTTCCACGTGGGGCAGTCACAGAACTCGATTTACCTGCGTTTTTTCACCTACAAGTCCCGGTTGAGCGAGAAAGAGCTGCGTCGCTTTACCGAACTCGATTACCGGAACCGGGTTGCGTTGGTGATCACTATCTCCGGCGAAATCATTGGGATCGGCCGTTATGACCGGCTGGACGATCCGGCGCAGGCCGAGGTCGCGTTCAACATCGCCGACCGCCATCAGGGCCGTGGTCTTGGTTCGATCCTGCTCGAACACCTGGCCGCCGCCGCCCGGGAGAACGGCATCCGCAAATTTACTGCGGAGATTCTGCCGGAGAACCGCAAAATGCTCGCGGTCTTTTCCGAGGCCGGATATGAAGTCCACCGGCACTTTGACGACGGCGTCATTTCCCTCGCCTTCGATATCGATCCGACGCAACGATCGCGGGCGGTGATGGAATCCAGGGAACACCGGGCAGAGGCCCGGAGCGTGGCCGGACTGCTGGCGCCGAACTCTGTGGCTGTGATCGGCGCGGGCAGGCAATGGGGGAGCCTGGGCAACCAGCTGCTGGAGCACATTGTGGAGGGCGGGTTCCCCGGTCCGGTCCACGCGGTCAATCCCGAGGCGCTGGAGCTCTCCGGCCTGATGTCCTACGCAAGTATCGGTGATATCCCCGGACCGGTGGATCTGGCCATTATTGCCGTCCCCTATGACGAGGTGCCTAAGGTCGTGGCCGAATGCGGCGCCGCGGGCGTGAAGGGAGCACTGGTGGCCACCGCAGGTTTCGCGGACGACGGCGCCCGCGGCCTGCTGCGGCAGCGTGACCTGGTGCGTCAGGCAAGGGCCAGCGGCATGCGTGTGATCGGACCTGCATCGCTCGGCTTGGCTAATACGCACCCCGATGTGTCCTTGAACGCCTCGATGGCACCTTCGCTGCCGCGCCGTGGTGGCCTGGGACTGTTCAGCCAATCTGCGGCGATCGGCGTGTTGCTGTACGCTGCATCCAGCCGGCGTCGCGTCGGACTCTCCAGCATGCTCTCGGCCGGCAATAGGGCCGACGTTTCCGGTAATGATCTAATGCAGTATTGGGAAGATGATGAGCAGACGCGGGCGTGCGGGCTCTATCTGGAATCCATCGGCAATCCCAGGAAATTTTCCCGGATCTGCCGCCGGCTGGCCCGCAGCAAACCGGTGATTGTGGCGAAATCGGAGGTAATGGGGCTGGTGCTGCCGCCCGGTCACGCCGTCCGCACCACCGCGGCCCCGCCAGGTGCGCTGGATGCAATGCTGCGCCAGGCCGGCGTCATCCGGGTTGAGACCATCGACGAGCTGCTGGATGTGGCGCAGATCGTGGATCACCAGCCGCTGCCCGCAGGTCCCGGTCTGGCCGTGTTCAGCAATTCCCTGGCCCTGGGCAAAGTTGTCGCGGATTCCGCCCAGGGGCACGGACTTGACGTCTGTTCCATCACCGCGGATCTACAGCTGGACAGCGGCCAGTCCGTGGCCCTTCCCACCCTGCGGCGGCGTCTGCTCGATGAGCTGCGCAGGGAGAGCGTGCACGCCGCCGTGGTGACGCTGCTGCCCGCCCGCGGATTGACCGTTGAAGCGATTGCCCAGGTGCTCTATGACTGCGGGCAGAAAGCGGGCAAGCCGGTAGTCGCAGCGTTTACCGGGATCTTGGACCCTTCGATTTACGTCGAGGGGCTGATCGATCCAGGACTGCCGTGCTACTCAAATCCGGCCAACGGCGTTCGCGCACTCGCCGCCGTCGTCCGTTATGCACAGTGGCGCCAGCGCGAACAGGTGGCGTTTGCGGAGCCGGAGCACATCGATTCCGACGCGGTCGCGGCGGCGTTGGAGGGGCTTCTGGACGGCGTCGTGGGGGACACACTGGTGACACTGGACCCGGCCACCGGCGCGGCGCTGCTGGCGCACTATGACATCCGGGTGCTGGAGTCCGCACCCTTTAAGACACCCGATGAGGCGGTGGCCGCGGCGCAGCGGCTGGGCTGGCCGGTGGCATTGAAGACGACCGATGCGATGCTGCGCCATCGGCTGGACTTGGGAGGGGTCCGGCTCAATATCGAAGACGCTGTCTCATTGCGGCTGAACATCGCACAGATGGCCAAGGTGCTTGCGCCATTTGGAAGATTCGCCATGGAAGTCCAGAGCATGTCAGCGGTGGGCCAGTCGTGCACGCTGCGGGCCATCGAGGACCCGCTGCTGGGCCCCGTCGTCTCGTTTGGACTGGCCGGCGACGCCGTTAATCTGTTGGGGGACTGGGCTCACCGAGTGCCCCCGCTGACCGGGATAGACGTGGCGGACCTGGTGCGTTCGCCGCAGGCGGCGCGCAAATTATTCGGCTATCAGGGCCTGCCCCCGGTGGACATTGCCGCGCTGGAGGATCTGGTGGCCAGGCTGGCTGTGCTGAAGGACGAGCACCCGGAGATTGCGCTGGTGGAATTCAATCCGGTGTTGGCAGGGCAGGACGGACTACAGATCCTTGCCGCCGACGTGCGGATCGGAAACCCTGCACAGCGGACCGACAGCGCCCGCCGTGCAATGATCTCCTGACCCTAGTTAGCATGCGGGCGGCTGATCTGTGAAAATGGAGCAATGAACTCGTTCGGAACCACTACGCCTCACGCTGCCCAGGGCCATGACCTGGAAGCTGCCCTGCAACGGGCCGGATTTTATCCACCGTTGGTCGCTGACGTGGTGGAGGATGCCCTTGACGGCCGGTCCTGCCTGGCGCATTTGGTTCACTTGGAAACCCATTTTGACCGGACCGAAGTTCATCGGCACATCACGGTGCTGGTGCTCACTGAGGACATGCTGGTCATCACCCATGTGGACGATCAGCAGCTCGACGACGAAGGCGAACAGATGGTGGCGCAGATATCCACCGAATCCGTTCCGGTGAGCCAAATCAAATCCGTGGTGCTCAGCTACCTGTATGCCCAGCCGCAAAATTACAAGCCATCCGATCCAGTACGGGAGCTGACGGTGTCCATTGCCTGGTCGGGCGGCCAGCGGATCGACATTGCCCCGGCCGGCTGCGCTGATCCGCAATGCGACGCCGATCACGGCTACACGGGCACCGTCGCCCAGGAAGACATCGCCCTGCGGATCAGCGCCGAGGCGGACGGGCTGCAGGCGGTGCAGGACGCCAAGTCCTTTGCCCGTTCCCTGCGGGCTGTCAATACCAGCAGCATCAGCACAGCTGCGGCCGCTGCACCCGCCGCCGCCACCGTCACGTCCGCAGTAGAGCCACACGCCGTCGAACGGGGCCGGTTTCCCTCCCTGGGGTCCAAGCTCAATCGCGGGCACGACCGGCGTTAGGGCGTGTCGTCGACCGGTGGGACGCCGCCTATGCAAGCTGCGTCCGCAGCACTGACGGCCGCAGCGGACGTTCCGGCGCAGGAACCGTGGCCAAAGGCACCCGGTTACGGGCGCAATACCATTGGCGAAGTCCTCAGCAGCAGTGCGGCCGCGCTGGGTGTGCCGGGCTTTACGAATCCGCTTCGGATTCCATCAGGCCGGCGGATCTGTGTAGTGCTGGTAGACGGTCTCGGCAAAGCGTTATTGGCCCAGCGGGCTGCGCATGCGCCCTTCTTACGCTCGGTGATGGGCGATCCTGACAGCAGGATGGCAACACTTAGCGCTTCCTTCCCGTCCACAACGGTGAGCTCGCTGACCAGTCTGGGGACCGGCGTCGCCCCCGGTCAGCACGGCATGGTCGGGTACGACGTGCTGGATCCGGCACAGGACAAGGTGGTGAACCTGCTGGGCGGTTGGGATCCCGGCGTGGATCCGCTTGCCTGGCAGCCTTTCCCCACCGTTTTTGAACGGCTCCGCGGCAACGTTCCGGTGGCGACGGTCAGCCTGCCAAAGTTTGCCGATTCACCGATGACCCGTGCGGCCTTGCGCGGCAGCGAATTCCATGCAGCCACTTCCCCGCACGCACGCACCGCGGCCGCCGCCGAGCTGATGGCGGCTAATGAAAACATGCTGCTGTACTTCTACTGGAGCGAGTTGGACAAAGCCGGCCACGGCCACGGCTCCCAGTCGGCCGCCTGGGAACACCAGCTGGAAGAGTTGGATGCGGCGATGAAGCGTCTTGCGTCGGCGCTTCCGCCGGATACGGTATTGCTGCTGACTGCGGATCACGGGATGCTGGATATCCCCGTGCAGGGGCGCATCGATTACTCTGCCGAGGACGAACTCGTCGCGGGTGTGCGCCATACCGCGGGGGAGCCGCGGATGGTGCATCTGTATCTCGAACCGGACGCCGGCGACCAGGTACGGGACCGGCTTGTTGACGCCTGGCTGCGGCGTTACGGCAAACAGGCCTGGGTGCTGACCCGTGAGCAGGCCGTCCGGGCGCGCTATTTCGGCACTGTCCGGCCCGAGGTGCTGGGCCGGATCGGCGATGTGCTGATCGCTGCCAGGGAGCCCATAGCGTTCTACGATCTGCGCCGGGTGCGCAGTTCAGCCATGGAAATGGTGGGCCAGCACGGGTCCCTCACGAAAGCCGAACGCGAGGTCCCGCTGCTGCGGATTCCGATGAGCACTGCCACCGGCAAGGGCAGCGGCAAGGGCCGGAGCCGGAGCCGGCGTGGCTGAACTGATCTTCTTCTCCGGCACGATGGACTGCGGGAAATCCACCCTGGCCCTGCAAATGGATCATAACTACCGTCAGCGTGGCCGCAGCGGGCTGCGCTTCAGCTGCAACGACCGCGCTGGACTCTCGGTGATTTCCAGCCGGTTGGGTCCCCGTAGCGATGCCATAGAGGTGGGCCCTGGGACAGACCTATGGGCCGAAATCGTCCGACGACGCACCCACGGGGAGAGCATCGACTATCTGATCTGCGACGAAGTGCAGTTCTACGCCGCCGCGCAGATTGAACAATTGGCGCGCGCAGTGGACGAGATGAACGTGGACGTCTTTGCCTTTGGCATAGCCACCGACTTCCAAACCAGGCTCTTTCCCGGCTCCCAACGGCTCATTGAGCTGGCCGACCGCGTCCAGTTGCTCCAGCTGGAGGCATTGTGCTGGTGCGGCCGGCGCGCCACGCATAACGCGCGCACTGTGGACGGTGTCATGGTGATTGAAGGTGCGCAGGTAGCGGTAGGGGACGTCGAAATGGGCCTGGGTGCCGACGTTACCGGAGGTGAAGTCGCAGCAGCCGCTACCGGTGTTGCTGCGGTAGGCTACGAAACGCTCTGTCGCCGCCACTACATGGGCAAGGTCACCGCACACAGTGCCAGTCTGGCCGGAGCGCGCGAGGCCCCGCTGCCGTTTGATGTTCCTAATCGACCTTAATTTTCCTTCCGACCACTCCCGCCATATACTTGACAACTGTCAACTACTAGCAGGAGTCCGATGTCACCCGCAGAACGCCCCGCACGACTAAAACCCGGCAAGCGCACCAAACGTACAGTGTCCGCCGATGGATCGATGAGTAGCCGGCAGGTCCTGGAGTCACTTTCCGGTCTTCTGCTCGGCATGTTTGTCTCCATTCTTGCCGGGACGGTGGTATCCACGTCGCTGCCCCTGATTATCTCGGACCTCAAGGGCGACCAGTCCGCGTACACCTGGGTTGTCACGGCGACCCTGCTGGCAACGACAGTCTCAACCCCTCTGTGGGGAAAATTCGCTGACCTGTTCAATCGCAAGCTGCTCATCCAGCTTGCCCTCGGTGTTTTTGTGCTGGGGTCCGCGCTTGCCGGTTTCTCACAGGACACCGGGACCCTCATCATTTTCCGGGTATTTCAGGGCCTCGGCGCCGGGGGCCTGGCGGCCCTGAGCCAGATCATCATGGCCGACATCATCAGCCCGCGTGACCGCGGGAAGTACGCCGGTCTTTTCGGCGGCGTGATGGCGATCGGAACTGTTGGTGGCCCCCTGCTGGGTGGACTTGTAACGGACGCCTTCGGCTGGCGCTGGAACTTCTTTATTGCCCTCCCCATCGCCATCGTTGCCATTATTCTGCTGCAGGTCACCCTCCACCTGCCCAAGCATCCGAAGCGGAAAGTCCATATTGATTACTTCGGTGCCGTGCTGATCGCCGGCGGTGTATCGCTGCTGATGATCTGGGTCTCCCTTGCGGGCAACCAGTTCGACTGGGTATCGCTGCCGTCGCTGATCATGGTCGTGGGTTCGGTTGTGCTCTTGGTTGGTGCGGTCATGGTGGAATTCAAGTCTCCTGAGCCGATTATTCCGCTCACCATGTTTAAGAACCGTACCTTCACGCTTTCCGTCATCGCCAGCATTTCCGTCGGCGTTTCGATGTTCGGCACCGCGGTGTTCCTGGCCCAGTACATGCAGCTGGCCCGCGGAGCCACTCCCACGCAGTCAGGCCTGCTGACCATTCCCATGATGGGCGGGCTGCTGATCTCCTCGACGGTGTTCGGCACCATGATCAGCCGCCGGGGCAAATGGAAAGCCATCATGGTCAGCGGAGGTGCGCTCACGGTGGTCGGCTCGGTCCTGCTCTCAACTCTTACCTATGAAACCGACCTTGTGCTCGTTGGTATTTACATGTTTATCCTCGGTGCCGGCCTGGGGATGCTCATGCAGAACCTCGTACTGGTCGTGCAGAATTCCATTGAGCTAAAAAACCTTGGCGTTGCCACCAGTGCGGTCACTTTCTTCCGTAGCCTCGGAGGCACAGTCGGTGTATCGGTGCTCGGTTCCGTCCTGGGAACGATCGTTGCCCAGCAGATCAAGGACGGCATCGTCGGCCTCAGCCCCGCCGATCAGGTCACCGCCGTGAAAGTTCTCGGCGGCGGAACGATCCCGCATGTCTCACAGCTTCCGGCCACCATCGCGAAGGTGGTGGAGAGCGCGTATGGCTCGGGAGTGGGCGCAGTTTTCCTCTACAGCGTCCCGCTGGCAATCGTCACGCTGATCGCCGTCATCTTTATCCCGAATACGAAGCTGGGGACGCAGAACGCCGTGCAGCTGAAGAACAGCGCTGCTGTGGCGACACCTGGCGCGGTGCAGACCGATGCAGCGTCCGCAGCACACAATCGTGAGCTCGAAGACATCGAGGAAACGCTGATTGAGGTTGCCGCGGCCTCTGTTGGCCTGGCCGATCCCACCGGTACGACCGAACTGATCGAGGCGAAGACGGGACGTCGATAGTGGCTATGACGCAGGACGAACGCGTCGCCGAAGCGATCCGCGGGCTCGAAGAGCAGATGGCAATTTTTGCCGGCACGGTCAGAGCAAACCTGCGGGACTCTGCGGCGGCCATCGACCCGGCCTTACATCCGTTCGGTCTAAAACTGCTGCAGCTCCTGCGGCGCGGTGGCCCCATTCATGCAGGA
Source organism: Arthrobacter terrae (assembly GCF_015708085.1). Lineage (GTDB taxonomy): Bacteria > Actinomycetota > Actinomycetes > Actinomycetales > Micrococcaceae > Arthrobacter_M > Arthrobacter_M terrae. Next base: position 37,270 of record NZ_JADNYM010000035.1, read on the forward strand.
ACGGCGGCGGAGCTGCTGTTTGTCGACAAAAGCGTCATCAGCCGGCAGGCACGGCAACTCGAAGACCTCGGTCTGACGGAAACCCTGGTCGATCCGAACGACGGCCGCGCGCGGTTTCTTGCGCTCACCCCCAAAGCTGTGGAGCGAATGGAAACAGTCAGCGCTGCGGGGAAAATGCTCATGCACCAGGTGCTGGGAACCTGGTCTGCAGGCGATTTGGAGCAATTCGCCGGATACCTGGCGCGATTGAGCGGCCCGAAGACCTAAGCGGTCCGATTGCAGGTGCACAATAAAGCAGAGGAGGCCCGCCCGGCCGGGCGGGCCTCCTCTGCTTTATTGTTGCGGGGACTTCATCGTTGCGGGGACGGCGGATTCCTAGTCGCCCTTCGTGCCGAAAACGATTTCGTCCCAGCTAGGAACGCTTGAGCGTTTGGGCTTGACGGCAGCTTTTCGGTCCGCGCGCTCAGCACGGTCCGTGGTCTCTGCCCGGTCAGGTATCTCCTGGGCAGGAGCCCCCTTGGGGGCGGCCGAAATGCGCACTTCCCTGGTCTGGGTGCTGACGTCATGGAGTTCAATGCTGTCCGGGGACGGCTCCGGGTGGCGCGGAGCCAGGCTAAGACCGGGGAAGAGGCGGGAGCGGCCTTCCGGCCCCCGCTGTGCGCCGGATTCGGAACTACCATCTTCGGCCTCGTTGGAATCAGTTCCGCGGGTGTTGGAATTATCGGCAGCGAGTCCGTCGCTGGTGGAATCACTTCCAGCGGAGTTTTCGGACGGAGGGGTCAACGACCGCGGATGCGCGGCCGGGATTCCGCTTGTCAACAGCGACGCAAGGGCGTCATCTTCGTCCTCGTCCACACCCAGACGCTGCCCGCGGCGGGACCGCAGCATATCCAGCAGGTTCTCCGCTGCGCTGGCCGGATCGGCACCGGCCGGTTCGTCGTCGTCGACCGATTCCGCGTCGATGGCAGGCTGAGCTTCAAAGTCGAAAGGCCTGTCCGCGACGGCGGTGAGCCGCCGGGCCGGAAGCGGGCCGTCGAGGGGCTCGAGTTCGCTGAGCTGCTGTGCCCAGCGGTTGCTGTTGTGAATGGTCCTGCGGCCGGGGCTGAAAACCCATTGCGCAGGAGCAGGCTCACCAATGCTGGCGATGGCGCCGGACGCAGCACCTTTGGAATTGGCTGCCTGGGGATGAGTGCCGGTTTTGGGAGCTGCGCTGTTTGGAGTCCTGTTGTTCAAATTGTCAAGCTTTGGGTCGTCGCTCTTCGGGTTCTCACTCTTGGAACTGTCACCCTTGGAACTGTCACTCTTGGAACTGTCACTCTTGGAACTGTCACTGTCAAAGTCGGCGGTGACCGTCCAGGTGCCGTCGGGACGGCGCCAAGCGTCCCACACGACACTGGCAGGATTGATGCCGAAAGCCGTGAGGCGGCAGGCCACCATTTCCTCCAGGCTCGCCGGGTTGTCGCCAAAAGCGGATCGATATCCATCGTGCGCCGGGACAGCCGCCGATACTTCGACGGCGCGGGCCTGCCGGGCAATATACTCGCGCTCAGCCAGCACCGGACCCTCATAACGACGGATGTGGGCCAGCTCCAGCCCCGAGGACTCGGCCACCGATTCGGCGGAGGCGCCGGCACGGATCTGCATCTGAATATCACGTGGGGACAACCGCGGCTTTTCCACGTCTGCCGCCCGGGCTGTCATCCGGCTGGCCTTGGCCGTCCTCGACGCAGCTACGCGAAGGGCTTCATCAATACGCAGCCGGTATATTTCCCCGCCGGTACCACTGAGGAGCAGGTGTTCGCCGTCATCATGGACACCCACCAACCGCAAATCCTGCATAAGCCCTCCAGCCTCTCACTACATCATTGAAAACCTTGCCACCGAAAGACGGTATTTCCTACTACCCGAGTGGGCGTGGCGCGAAGACATCCGGCCGACGGGGTCGGCATGGGTGGCATCTGAGGTGCGGATCCGGGGGAGCCGATCTATGAGGCGGACTGCGGGGGCCGCCCGGTCAGCACTGCGACGAGTTTCTCCGGCCGTCTCGTTGACGCGAGCCAGTAGGGCGTACGGTCTGTTTCGTCGGTGATGTCGATCTTTACCACCGGGCCGATCCAGCCGCGAATGCATAGATACGCGAGGCCGTTGAGCCTTGTGCCGCGTTGAGCTGTGGCGTCGTCGCCCCGGAAGCCCTCGACACTGCCCACAAAACGTCGCTCAATGTTGGCGCGACCGACTTGGACGGTGTCCTCGGTGACCTCGATCCGCGGCGTGGACGTCAGTAAAAGAATGGCTATGAGCAGGAAAATCCCTACGGCGGCCAGATATCCAGCCAGCATGCTGATGGGAGCCAGAATCAGAATTCCGGCCCCGGAAATGCCCACCACGACGATCCAGATCCACACATTCGGCCAAAGTTTTTCAGAATAGACAACGGCGGCGGAGGCCGGCGCAACGTTCATCGCGGAATCATGGGACATAGCCCTAGCTTTTCACCTTTCCCTGATGATTTCACCTTGATGCTCTGCTGGCGAAGGAAGCCCATCGGTGCAGCCGCTAGAGTGATCTGCTGTGAGCGAAGAAAATAGTGAGTTCAGATCCGCCCCAACGACGACCGGCCGGCTCGAAGTGCAGTTAAAAATGCTTGATGACGGCATCGAACCACCCCACTACGCCCACCCCGGCGATGCTGGCGCAGATCTACGCACGCGCCTGGACCTGATCATCGCCCCGGGGGAGCGCGTTCTCGTCCCCACGGGCGTGGCCATTGCACTGCCCGAAGGATACGTGGCACTGGTTCACCCCCGATCCGGGCTGGCTACCAAACATGGGCTGACGATTGTCAACGCCCCCGGTACAGTCGACGCCGGATACCGGGGAGAAATTGCCGTTACGCTGCTCAACACGGACACGGCCCAGAGCATTCACCTCTCCCGCGGCGATAGAATTGCACAAATGGTCATTCAGCGTGTGGAACATGCACTTTTTGTTCCCGTGGCCGAACTCCCGGACTCGTTCCGTGGAACCGGCGGTTTCGGTTCCACCGGTGGCTTCACCAGTGGCTGATATTCGATTCGTCCGCTGACGGATTTCGCCCACTGACCGCTGTGAAAATAAAGGAGATACCACACAATGGCTTTTGGAATAGGTAAGAAGAGGGCCAAGTCAGGCCTTGCTGCGGACGACGTCCAGGACACTTCTGTTCCGGAGGCCGAACCATCCGCCAGTGGCGCCGGGGAAAAGTCAGCGACTGACGCTGCGGCCGTCGAAGCCGGGAACGGCATCGAGGATCCCGCAGACGTTGCCTATGACCGCGCTACACACGGCCCCTTCGACGCCGAGGAGATCCCCACTCGAGACGGGTACCTCGACCTGGGCGCGCTGCTCATCACCCCGCATGACGGATTGCAGCTGCGGCTCGAAGTCGAAGAACGTTCCCAGCGGGTCATTGCCGTAACCCTTGACTTGGACGGGTCGAGCCTGCAGCTGCAGGCCTTCGCCGCGCCACGCTCGGAAGGCCTCTGGCCGGAAATCCGTGAGCAGATCGCTGTATCGGTGACTTCCCAAAGTGGAAGCATTGAAGAATTGGACGGCACGTTCGGCCCCGAGGTGCTGGCCAAGCTGCCGGCTGAAGCTGCTGACGGAAGCCGTGGTTACCGGATCGCCCGGTTCATCGGAGTCGACGGCCCGCGCTGGTTCCTGCGCGGAGTGCTCGGCGGGGATGCTGCGTTTGACCGCGAAGCGGCGGCGACGCTGGAGACGCTCTTTCGCGCCGTCGTCGTCGTCCGGGGAGACAGCCCCTTGCCACCACGGGACCTGCTGGTGCTTCGGCTGCCCAAGGACGCCGTAGCGGACGGCGCCGGACACGTGGCGGGGGATCAGCCGGTCCAGGGGCAAGGCGGCGAGCCATACCGGCGCGGTCCGGAGATCACCCAGATTGGCTGATCTCCATGTCTGAGCTGCAGCAGTTCTTCGCGACCGCGACCCCGATTTGCGCCCTACCAGCACGTGGGCGGGCACGGTGCAGCGGATTTGTCGACTCGGTCACTATTCTCCCTCCCGATATTCCGCCGTCATTTTCCGCCATCATTACGGACGTGGACAAGTACACGCAGCCAGCCCCCCGCAAAAGCGGGCAAAAAGTTCCGCCGAAACAGAACCACCGTATGCGCGTAGTCTGGCTCGGGCGACGGCGGGTACCCGGTATCGCGCCGGGAACACAGTTGCGCTTCGAGGGCATGGTGGCGCTGCGGGACGGCCTGCCCACAATGTTTAACCCGCGCTACGAGATCATCGGTAAACAGGAGATTTAGGTGACCATTCCCGACGACGGCTTACCGCACAAGCCTGCCGGACCGCACGACAGTCAAGCGCCCCCGGCCCTGTCGTCCGGTCAACGGCCACCCGACACCGGAGTGGCGGACGCGCACGTCCCCGATGCCTCGACCTTTGCATCCGTAGCACAGGAGATGGCAGCAAAATCCGGCCTGACGCGCAATGATAACGGCCAAATCGACCTGCTCAAAGCAGCCGGAGGCTGGCGCGGCATCTCCGAAAGCGTGTTGCCGGGTCTGTTATTTGTGGTGGTCTTCACCATCACTCGCGAGCTGAACGTCTCGCTGGTTCTTTCGCTGGTCGTTGCTCTGGTCTTCACAGGCGCACGGTTGCTGAAAAAAGAGCCGCTATCCCAGGCGATTGCGGGACTGATAGGCGTTGGAATCTCGGCGCTGATCAGCCGCAGCACCGGTCAGGCCAAAGACTATTATCTCGCGGGATTCTTCACCAACGCCGGCTATATGGCAGCCATGGTCATTTCAATCTTGGTTAAGTGGCCCATTATGGGCGTGGTATTCGGTTACGTACGCAACGAGGGGCTGCGCTGGCGTCAGGATTCCCGCCGGGTTCGTGCCTACCGCGTCGCCACCTGGATGTTGGTCGCAGTGATGGGGCTCCGCCTAGTGGTGCAAATTCCGTTGTACGTAACAGACCAGGTGGCGGCGCTGGGCTCGACACGGCTGATCATGGGACTGCCGCTTTACGCGCTCGGGCTTTGGCTCGCATGGCTTTTGAGCCGCCCAGTCCCGGCTGTCCCGGCTAAGGATTTGGCTGCTGACCCTGCTTCCCCGGGGACAGCAGAGCCCTAAGCTCGTCCTCGGCGGCAATGGTGGTCAGGAAAAACAGCTCATCGCCGCTGTCGATGACGTCGTCGAGACTCGGCGTTATCGGTGCCTCGTCACGGAGTATTGCGACGAGAGTTGAGTCGGACGGCCACTGAATCGACCCCACCGTACTGCCGATCACCGCAGCTACTTCGGGCACAGTGAATTCGACTAGCGCGGAGACTCCCGCCTGCAGCGTCAGCAACCGCACTAAATCACCGATTTCCACTGCTTCTTCCACCAAAGCGGTCATTAGACGGGGCGTGTTCACGGCGACGTCCACGCCCCAGGAATCATCGAACATCCAGTCATTCTTGGGATTATTAACCCGGCCCACGGTGCGGCCAACACCGAACTCCGTTTTGGCCAGCAGCGACACCACAAGGTTGACCTTGTCATCCCCGCTGGCGGAAACGACCACATCGGCCTCTTCAAGCTTGGCTTCCTTAAGCGTGCTGATTTCGCAGGCATCACCGACCAGCCAGCGCGCGCCGCGCAGACCGCTGCGGCCAACAACTTCTGGCTTCGGGTCAATGAGCAGAATCTCATGCCCGTGGGAGAGAAGTTCGCGGGCAATCGAGGAACCGACACTGCCGGCCCCTACAATAACTACTTTCACTCGGACTCCTTAGCTGGGGCGGTGGCAAGAACACGATTGATCTCGGGCTGATTTGCCACCGGCAACATCACGTGCACGGTATCCCCTTGCTGGTAGCTGGTGTCTACACTGGGCAGCATGCCTTCCCCGAACCGGGTCAGGTAGGCCACTTTGCAGCGGGAAGCCTTTTCGATATCCAGGACATGCCGCCCGATCCAGCCAGCATGAAGGTTCACTTCAGTTAGGATCAGCCGGCCGGAGGGCTCCCGGAAGTCGCCGCTGATGGTAGCCTCCGGCAAAATCCGTCGGAGCACCTGGTCAGCGCTCCAGCGCACTGCGGCGACTGTCGGTATCCCCAGGCGCTGGTAGATTTCGGCGCGGCCCGGATCGTAGATACGGGCTACTACGTGCTCCACATGGAATGTCTCACGGGCCACGCGGGTGGCGAGAACATTAGAGTTATCCCCGCTGGAAACGGCGGCAAAGGCGTAGGCACTTTCGATGTCCGCCTGCTTGAGGGTATCCCTGTCAAAGCCGACACCGGTGACGGTACGGCCGGCAAATCCGGTTCGGAGCCGACGGAAGGCGCGGTCATCCTGGTCAATAACAGCCACTGAGTGTCCAGCGTCCTCCAGGGTATGCGCTAGCGTGGCGCCTACGCGGCCACAGCCCATGATCACAAAATGCGCCATTGGCCCTCCTCAAGGGGTTTATCCGCAGCCGTCACAGCGCTACGAATGGTGAACTCGTCCGTGGATATTATCCGTTGCTGCAGAGACAGTCACCAACTCGCATAGTCCCCAGCAGCTCAGGGTTTGCTGGTTTAGGGGCCGGTGATGATGGTGCGGGCGAAGTTTTGGGCGTCTTTGAGGTTGTCGTGGTAGGTGTTGCGGATCCAGGGGTTCCCGGCGTAGCGGGCTGTCGTCTCTTCGCCCAAGGCGGT
>NZ_JADNYM010000036.1 GCF_015708085.1 Arthrobacter terrae
AACAACAACAATCTCAACCAATAAAAAAATCGGTATCGACAAAACTTGGCACACTATTGAGTTCTCAAACAACAGACGCACCCGGACTCAACGACCAAAAACAACCGTCTCGCTCCGAAGCAACTTGTCTAACTTACCCGCTTGGAATCAACGTGTCAATTCCGCGTTATTACTGTATTTCCAGCATCTTTTTAAAATGTTATTTTTCAAGACTTCCGAAGGCCTGTTATGGCGGGTCCGGTATGGAAAACAGCGACTGAACGTTCATCCAGCGGGGTTACCTACTCTAGCACCGTAGGGCCCGCCGGACAAAACGCACCCGGCACCAGAGCCGGGATCAGGTTCTCAGGGGCGCACCGGTACCAGGTAGAGCACGGCCAGCGGGGGAAGCGTCAACGTTGCGGAAGCGATTTTGCCGTCGTAGCCCTCATCCTCGGCGAGTATGGTCCCCGAATTGCCCACTCCGGAACCACCGAATTCCTTCGCATCGGTATTTACTACCTCGCTCCATTCCCCTGCTGCTGGCATCCCTACGCGGAAATTCTCAATCGGCGTGCCCGCGAAATTCGCCAGACAGACCAACGGGTTGCCTTCCCCGTCCCAACGAATGAAGGACAAGACGTTTCGTTGGGCGTCGTTACCGTTGATCCATTCGAAGCCCTCCGGATCGTTGTCACGGGCGTAGAGCGCCGCAGTGGCCCGGTATTGCTCGTTCAGCCGGCGGACCAGCAGCTGCAGGCCCCGGTGCGGGGGCATATCCGCCAGCCACCAATCCAGCCCGTGCTGTTCGCTCCACTCCGCTTCCTGGCCAAATTCCGTGCCCATGAAGATCAGCTGCTTGCCGGGGTGCGCCCACTGATATGCCAGATACGCGCGAAGGTTTGCCAACTGCTGCCAACGGTCACCGGGCATTTTACGCAGCATCGATCCCTTGCCATGCACCACCTCGTCGTGGCTGATCGGGAGCAGGAAGTTCTCCGTAAACGCGTACACCAAGGAGAACGTCGCCTCGTTGTGATGCCAACCGCGGTTGACCGGGTCTTCTGCAATGTAGGCCAGCGAGTCGTGCATCCAGCCCATGTTCCATTTCAGTCCGAAACCGAGCCCCCCGCCGCTGGTAGGGGCCGTGACGCCGGGGAACGCCGTGGATTCTTCGGCGATCATCACGATGCCCGGATACCGCTTGTAGCTGGTGGCATTGACCTCCTGCAGTAACGAGATCGCCTCAAGGTTTTCGCGTCCGCCGAATTTGTTGGGACTCCACTGGCCGGCTTCCCGGGAGTAGTCCAGGTACAACATCGAGGCGACCGCATCCACGCGCAGCCCGTCGATATGGAATTCCTCGAACCAGTACAGCGCGTTGGCCACCAGAAAATTGCGGACCTCGCTGCGGCCGAAATCGAATATCAGCGTGCCCCAATCGGGATGTTCGCCAAGCTGTGGATTCGAGTGTTCATAGAGCGGCTGGCCGTCGAACCGGGCCAACGCCCAGGCGTCCTTCGGGAAGTGCGCCGGCACCCAGTCCATGATCACGCCGATCCCGGCCTGATGCAGGGAATCCACCAGGAAGCGGAACTCGTCGGGGTGCCCGAAGCGTGAGGTGGGAGCGTAATAGGAGGTGACCTGATAGCCCCAGGAGCCGCCGAACGGATGTTCCGCCACGGGCATCAGCTCGACGTGGGTGAAACCCATCCAGCTGGCATACTCGACCAGCTCCTTGGCAAGGTCCCGGTAATCCAGCCCCAATCGCCAGGAGCCAAGATGGACTTCGTAGACGCTCATTGCGCTATTGTGCGGGTCCCGAGCTGCCCGGCCGGCAATCCAGTCCTCGTCCTTGAACGCATATCCGGATTCCACCACACGCGAAGCTGTCAAGGGCGGCACCTCGGTTCCGAATGCCATCGGATCGGCCTTTTCGACCCACTCACCGCTCTTGGCCAGGATCTCAAATTTATAGCACGCCCCTGCCATAACGTCGGGGGTGAAGATTTCCCAGATGCCGGAAGAGCCCAGACTGCGCATGGCATGCTGCCGGCCGTCCCAATTGTTGAAATCTCCCTTGACCCGCACGGCCTGCGCGTTAGGTGCCCATACGGCGAAGCTAACACCGGTGACGGAACCCAGTTCTGAGTGATAGTGCTGCACATGAGCACCGAGGGCAGTCCATAGTGTCTCGTGCCGGCCCTCGCCGATCAGGTGCAAGTCAATTTCACCCAGCGTGGGCAGGTAGCGATACGGATCGTCCGCCGTCGCCATCTTTCCACCGTGATAACCAACCTCCAGCCGGTAGTCCGGCACATGTCCGGGCTCTGCAGGGTCCAGTACGGCTGTCCAGATCCCGCCGTACTCGTGCGTCATGGGGAATTTGCCGTCCACCGTAACGACGGCGGCCGATTCTGCCAGATGCCGCAGCGTGCGGATCGTGACCAGACCGTTGGCATCAAGATGTGCGCCGAGAACTGAGTGCGGCGCGTAATAGGTGCCATCCGACACCCGTGCCAGCACCTGAGAGTCCACGGCCAGCGGACGCCTCGCCTCGCTCAGGCCGTTGGCAGTTTCGCTTTGCTCCTGCGCCCCGTTCTGCTCCCGCGCCCCGCTCTGCTCCTGCTGCCCGTTATCTTCTGAACCAGTGCTGCCCATGGCATCCCCGCTTTCCATTGCATTCAATGTCTTCCGCACGGCCCGTACTGGAACATGCATCCAGGCGGGTCTGTTGCGGAGTTCGTAAACGACCTCATACAAGGCCTTGTCCAGCCATAGCGCCCGGAACAGCGCCGAATCCGTCTCAATGGCTCCCGGCTCAACGCCCTGGTAGCCGCGGATGAAGGCCGCGGACGCGGCCTCGGCCCAGGCCGCAGTCCGGTCCGCCTCAGCAGCGCGTCCATCGTCCGCGCTGGCGGCCGCATAGTCGAAGGAGCGCAGCATGCCGACGACGTCGCGCAGCGGCAGATCCGGCCGGTTCCGTTCGGCCACCGGGCGCAGCGGCTCCCCCTCAAAATCCAGGACCAGCCAGCGTTCCCCCTCCTTGGTGTCGGCATGCAGCAACTGCCCCAGATGCAGATCCCCGTGTATCCGCTGCAGCGGCGGAAGATCCTTGACCTCATACAGGCTGGAAATGATCTCTTCAATCCGGTCCCGATAGGGCCCGACAACCTCCCCCGCCTGGGACCAGGCCCACCGGATGCGGGATGCAATGCCTTCGACAAAGGCATCCCGTTCACTTCCTGCCACCTGATGTGAGCCCATGCTGCTGAGCAGGCTGCGATGAACGCGGGCCGTGGCTGCGCCGATAGCCGAAGCCTGGGCAGCAAAGTCATCGCCCGCGCGGGCGGCCTTTAGGGCCACAGCCCAGACATCTTCACTGTCCGGGACAAATTCGTGCATCACCGCGAGGTTGCCCTCCACCGGACCGTCCGTGCCGCTCCAGCTGCCCGTCGCCCAGCCATGCAGGGCAGGAACTTCACCGCAGCCAGCGGCGGTCAGCGCCGCACCCACCTCTACATCCGGATTTACGCCGGCGCCGAGAACGCGGAAAAACTTGATAATCACGGGCTTGTCAGCGTTCTGCACGATGACAGAGGTGTTCGACTGCTCGCTGCTGAGCACCCGGGCATCTCCAAGATCTTCCCGACGCGATTCACCGAAGGTTGGGCTGCTGAAGGCCGTTGCCGTCCCCTCGGTGACGGTCGAGCTTCCGCGGAGCAGGTCCAACCAGGCGGAAATGAAGACCTGGTCATGCGGTGCGTCGTAGATCCACAGCCGTCCCAATGCCGGGTCTTCGATTTCCGCCACCAGTGCAGCGTCGGCACCGGCCAGCGGTGCCGACCGAAAGCTCAACGGCACCTGCAGAACCTGTGTCCGGTTGCCGTCGTCGACCGCTATAAAGTGCACTTCGAGGCCCACGCCTGCATCCGCGCCTTTATCCGGACTCGAGTCCGCCAGCCGAAAGCCGCCGGCCGAATGCAACGCAACCGTGCTGCCTTTGGCCGGATACCAGCGCTGATCCGGCAGCCACGTGGTCAGGAGCTCAGCGATGCCCGCCGTCAGCCCGTGCATCACAGGTCCCGGCCCGGCATCGGAATGATGGGCATTGCCTGCGTCTGCGGCGATGTCGGATTCGATGATGGTGAGCGCAGCCGAAGCCAGAAGAAGTCGTAGCTGCCAAGTGTCAGGGTGAGCACGCCGTCCTCACCGATGGGCGGGAAGACCGTTCCGCCGAACACATCGCGCAGGCCGCGGCCGGCGAGTGCCGGCAACCGCAGCTGGGTGGCAACCGGGTGCTGGGAGAGGTTGAAAACGCACAGGAGGGTCTCTCCCCATTCGCCCTCCGGATTCCCTTCCGGAATGTCCCGCAGGAAAGCCAGCACCGATTCAGACGTGGCCTCAATGTTCTGGTAACCGCCCAGCCCAAAGGCGGGATGGGCACGCCGGACGGCCAGGATCTGCCTGTGCCAGTGCAGCAGCGAGCTGGCGTGGGACGTTTGCGCCTCCACGTTGACGTGATTGTGGTGGTACACCAGCGACTGGATGACCGGCAGATACAGCTTCCCCGGATCCGCATTGGAGAAGCCCGCGTTCCGGTCCGGGGTCCACTGCATGGGCGTCCGCACGGCGTCACGGTCGGTCAGCCAAATGTTGTCCCCCATGCCAATCTCGTCCCCGTAGTACAGGAACGGGCTGCCCGGCAGGGACAGCAGCAGGGCGTTGATCATTTCCATCTCGGCGCGGGAGTTATCCAGCAACGGGGCAAGCCGGCGGCGGATTCCGATGTTGGCGCGCATCCTCGAATCCGGCGCATACCAGCCCAGCATCGCCTCGCGTTCCTCTGCCGTAACCATTTCCAGCGTGAGCTCGTCGTGGTTGCGCAGGAACGTTCCCCATTGGGCACCCGCGGGGATGTCCGGCGTGTCGATCATGGTCTGGATGATGGGTGCGGCCTTCTGATCACGCAGTGCGTAATACAGCCGCGGCATGATCGGGAAGTGGAAGGCCATGTGGCATTCCGGGGCCGCCGCGGTACCGAAGTACTCCACCACTTCCTCCGGCGGCTGGTTGGCCTCGGCAATGATGACGCGCCCGGGATAGTTTTCATCAACCATGGCGCGCAGCTGACGCAGGAATTCGTGGGTAGGCGCCAGGTTCTCGCAGTTGGTGCCCTCCTCCGCGAACAGATACGGGATCGCGTCCGCCCGGAAACCGTCGATGCCCTGGTCGAGCCAGAACTTCACCACATCAAAAATGGCCTCGACGACTTTGGGATTCTCGAAGTTCAGATCCGGCTGGTGGCTGAAAAAACGGTGCCAGAAGAACTGCCGGCGCACCGGATCGAAGGTCCAGTTGGATTCTTCGGTGTCGACAAAGATGATGCGTGCGTCCTGGTATTTCTCGTCGGTGTCGCTCCACATATAGAAGTCGCCGTACGGTCCGTCGGGATCTTCACGGGACTGCTGGAACCAATCGTGCTGGTCCGAGGTGTGGTTGACGGGCAGGTCAATGATGACGCGTACACCCCGGGCGTGCGCCTCCGCCACCAGGCGCTTGAAGTCCCCCAGGCTGCCGAACTCGTCGAGCACTGTGTAGTAATCACGGATGTCGTAACCGCCGTCGCGCAACGGGGAATCGAAGAACGGCGGCAGCCAAAGGCAGTCGATGCCCAGCCACTGCAAATAGTCCAGCCGCTCGATCAGCCCGGAGAAGTCGCCGGAGCCGTCACCATTGGCGTCGGCGAAACCGCGCACCAGCACCTCATAGAAGACGGCTTTGCGGTACCAGTGCGGGTCGTGTTTAAGACCGGGAGCATTCAAATTGAACTGGGAGGAGATATTGGGTGCCCCAAAGGTCATCGCTGCCGCCTTACGTGCAAAATATGAGCTGGTTCCCGGTACGCGTCGAGCCGGAAATAATTTTCGCTTCCCCAATGCCAGCTTTCGCCGGTAATCAGTTCATCCACTGTAAAGGTTCCCTGCGCAACACCGGAATCAAAGGTGCCGGAATCAAGATCCAGAGGATCGAGCTGGAGGGCCGCAAGGTCCAGGTAAACGGCACCTTCGCGGGCACTGTGCGGATCCAGGTTGACGACGACGATAATCGTGTCCTTGACGGTGCTGCCGTCGGGGCGGTGGATGGTCTTGTGCTTGCTGAAGGCGACCGTCGCGGCATCCGAGGTGCCCTGGACGGTGAGGTTCGCCAGGTCCATCAGTGCGGGGTGGTCGCGGCGGATTTGGTTCAGCCGCGTTATATACGGCGCAAGCGATCTGCCGGCTGCTTCCGCGGCAGCAAAGTCCCGCGGCTTGTATTCAAATTTTTCATTATCGATGTATTCCTCGGCACCAGGGCGGGCAATGTGCTCGAAGAGTTCGAACCCTGCATACATTCCCCACAGCGGGCTGCCCATCGACGCCAGCACTGCCCGGATTTTGAAGGCCGCCGGGCCGCCGTACTGCAGATACTCCGTCAGAATATCTGGCGTATTGACGAAGAAGTTGGGCCGGAAGAACGCTGGGGTCTCATGACTGATCTCCTGCAGGTACTCCTCTACCTCTTCCTTGCTATTGCGCCAGGTGAAGTAGCTGTAGGACTGCTGGAATCCGGCACGTCCCAACGCGCGCATCATGGCAGGCCGCGTGAACGCCTCGGCCAGGAACACCACCTCAGGATGGGCGGTGTTAACCGTTCCGATCAGCCATTCCCAAAACCAGACCGGTTTGGTGTGCGGATTATCCACACGGAAAATCTTTACCCCCTGGGCGATCCAGAGTTGCACAATCCGCAGGATTTCCCGGGATAATCCGTCCGGATCATTGTCGAAGTTCAGCGGATAAATATCCTGGTACTTTTTTGGAGGATTTTCCGCGTAGGCGATGGAACCATCCACCCGCGTGACGAACCAGTCGGGCTGCGCGGTAGCCCACGGATGGTCCGGTGCGCACTGCAGGGCAAGGTCAAGGGCAACTTCGAGGCCGACGGCCTGTGCCTGGCCGACGAAGGCCGCAAAGTCCTCAAATCCGCCCAGGTCCGGGTGGATAGCGTCATGGCCGCCCTCATCGGAGCCAATGGCCCACGGTGATCCGGGATCCGAGGGCCCGGCGACCAGCGAATTATTCGGGCCCTTGCGGTTGACCTTGCCGATCGGGTGGACCGGCGGCAGATAGATGACGTCAAAGCCCATCCGGGCCACCGCGGCCAACCGCGCGGCAGCGCTCCGGAACGTTCCGCTGGTCCAATCCCCGGTCATCGGGTCACGGACGGCGCCTTCGGAACGGGGAAAAAACTCGTACCAGGAGCCCCGGCCGGCCGCGTCCCGTTCGACGTGGATGGGATAGGCGGCGCTGCGGGTAACCAGGTCACTAATCGGCAAACGTTCGACGGCGGCGAGTACCGCCGCGTGCGTACCGGCACCCAGCCGGTCGGGCACGGCGAGCGTGGCGTCCACGAGCTGTCCGGCGGCGGCCCTGAACGTCTTTGCATCGGCAGCCAACCGGCCGTCGTCGTCAGCGGCTTTGGCCAGCAGTGCCGCGCCTTCGGCCAACATGACCTCGACATCCACGTCCGCGGCAATTTTGACTTCTGCGTTGTGCTGCCACGTCGCGAAAAGATCGGCCCAGGCCTCAATGGCGAAGGACCAGCGTCCCATGCTGGGCGGGGTCAAAAGACCGGCCCAGCGGTCCGATCCCTTTCCCAGCGGCCGTAGCCTGGTCCGCTGGTTTTCCATCCCCTGCCCGTCCAGCAGCACGGCATTCACGCCCAGGATGTCATGGCCTTCACGGAAAACCGTGGCAGCAATTTCCAGATCCGCCCCGGGAACTGCCTTGACTGGAAACAGCCCGCCTTCAACGACCGGGGAAACCGCGGTGATGGGTATTCGGCCGAACCGGAGCCCCTCCATGACACCGGTAGGACCGGACGGTACATTCGACGACGCTGCTTCGGAAGTAGTCACAAGATAGACGTTATCGAGAAAGGGGCCGGATTGCGAAGGTCCGCCTGTATTCGGTTGCCATGACGGATTTATGCAAGGGCGCGTTAAGCGATATGTCACCCGCTGTTTTCAGCGGTTACCAGATGCCCGGATGAGTGCGCTAAGGTGTCGAAAATGAAGGCAATCCGCAGATTCACCGTCCGTACAGTACTTCCGGAGCCAATCTCCGCGCTGGCGGCCTTGGCCACTAATCTCCGATGGTCCTGGCACCTGCCCACCCGTGAACTTTTTGCCAGCCTTAATCCGCGAATCTGGAAAGAGAGCAAGCACGACCCGGTGACATTCCTCGGGTCCGTTGGCCGCGAAGAGCTGCAGCAGCTCGCGGCCAACCCCGCCGTCGTCGCCCGTGTTCAGCACGCGGACGAAGACCTCCGGCACTACTTGTCCAAACCGCGCTGGTACCAGGGCCTCGGTGATTCCGCCCCCAAGTGCATCGCGTATTTTTCACCGGAATTTGGTATTGCCGAGGCTCTCCCGCAGTATTCCGGCGGACTCGGGATCCTGGCCGGTGACCACCTCAAGGCCGCATCGGATCTGGGCGTGCCACTGATCGGTGTCGGGCTGCTCTACCAAGCGGGCTATTTCAAGCAGTCCCTGTCCCGTGATGCATGGCAGCAGGAAACCTATCCGCTGCTGGACCCGGACAATCTCCCGCTGACGCTGCTGCGCGAGGCCGACGGTACGCCGGCACAGGTGCGGCTGCCGCTGCCCGAGGGACGCCAGCTGCTCGCTAGCATCTGGCGGGCCGATGTGGGACGGATTCCCCTGCTGCTGCTCGATTCCAACGTCCACGGCAACGACGATGCCGCCCGCACGATCACGGACCGGCTCTACGGCGGCGGTGGGGACCACCGGCTGCAGCAGGAACTCCTGCTGGGCATGGGCGGGGTCAAGGCGCTGCGGATCTATACGCGCCTGACCGGTGGTATTGCTCCCGAGGTGTTCCACACCAACGAGGGCCATGCCGGATTCCTTGGCATTGAAAGGATCCGCGAGCTGATGGACCCTGCCGTGACGGCGGAGCCACTGAGCTGGGATGAGGCGCTGACTGCGGGCCGCGCGTCCACCGTCTTCACCACGCACACGCCCGTGCCGGCGGGAATCGACCGGTTCCCGGCCTCGCAGATCCGGCATTTCTTCGGAGCGGGACTCGCTCCCGGCGTCCCGTTGGACAAGGTCCTGGCTCTTGGTGCCGAAGATTACGACGACGGCGATCCGTTCGTCTTCAACATGGCCGTGATGGGGCTGCGGCTGGCCCAGCGCGCCAATGGAGTGGCGAAACTGCACGGCGTCGTGTCCCGTGGGATGTTCGCCAAGCTCTGGCCCGGCTTCGAGCACAGCGAGGTTCCGATCACCTCGGTCACCAACGGCGTGCACGTTCCCACTTGGGTGGATCCTCAGCTCAGCGCGCTGGCGGCGGAACGCTTCGGCCCCCAGGTGCTGGATGGACCGGATTGGGGCAAGGTCTATGACGTCTCCGACGCCGATGTCTGGGCACTGCGCCGGACTCTGCGCAGTGCTTTGGTCAAAGACGTGCGCCGCCGGCTGCGCGCCGCCTGGAAAAAACGCGGAGCAGCGGATGCCGAACTGGCCTGGACGGATAATGTACTGGATCCGAATGTGCTCACCATCGGCTTTGCCCGGCGTGTGCCCACCTACAAGCGGCTGACGTTAATGCTCCGGGACCCGGCGCGGCTGAAGGCTCTGCTGTTGAACGAGCAGCACCCGATCCAACTGGTCATCGCCGGAAAATCCCACCCGGCCGATGACGCCGGGAAGGCGATGATCCAGGAACTGGTCCGATTTACCGATGACCCCGCTGTTCGGCACCGGATTGTTTTCCTGCCCAATTACGACATTGCCATGGCCCGCACCCTTTTCCCGGGCTGCGATGTTTGGCTGAACAACCCGCTGCGCCCGCTGGAAGCCTGCGGAACCTCCGGGATGAAGGCCGCCATCAATGGCTCGCTGAATCTGTCCGTCATGGACGGTTGGTGGGACGAGCTGTACGACGGCGAAAACGGTTGGGCGATTCCCACTGCCAATATCGGCACCTCCTCCGAGGAACGGGATGACATCGAAGCGGGTGCTCTGTACGAACTGCTGGAGAATCAAGTGGCCCCGCGTTTCTATGGCTCCACTGCGGTTCATGGGTCTGTCGCTATCGGAGCCGGCGCAGCCGGGCCGTCCAGGGCAGGCGGTGAGGAGCTGCTCCCGACGCATTGGATCTCAATGATCAAACACACCCTGGCAAAGCTTGGGCCGGCCGTCTCTGCGGAACGGATGGTGCAGGATTACGTGAACCGGTTGTATGAGCCGGCCGCCATCTCCGGCCGCGCTGCCCGCGCGGATGATTATGCGCAGGCAAAGTCCCTCGCGGTGTGGGTCGCCCGGGTGCGTGAAGCCTGGCCGCAGTTGACCGTGGAGCATGTGGATTCCCTCGGGGTAAAGACGGAACCGCAGATCGGTGACACCATTACGGTTCAGGCCTATGTGACCCTCGGCGGGCTGCAGCCGGCGGATGTCAGCGTGGAAACCGCTTACGGCAAGGCGTTGGACAACGATCAGCTCAGCGATACCACGATTGCCGTCCTGGACTGGTCCGAGGACCTGGGGCAGGGGCGCTATCTGTTCAGCGGGGACATTGTGGTGGACCGGTCAGGAAGCTTCGGCTACACCGTGCGGGTACTGCCAAACCACGGCGCCCTCGCCAGCAAGGCTGAACTGGGCCTGATCGCCAACGCTTAGCACGCACTGAATCAGTTATCTACCGCTGCTGGGCGTCCGCTAGCAGCGGTAGATGCTGATGGAATTCGCTTCCACGCGACAGGTTCCGCCGGCGATCGTCCGCTCGCTTTGCCGCACACTGTGGTCCTCGGCTGTGGTGAACCGCAACTCGAAGATGCGCCCGGCACCGTCCTCGTCCGTCAGGTCCGGAAGGGTAACCGACGCTTGTGCACACCCGCCGTTGAAGATCACGAGCCCGTCCAGCAGCCCTGCAGGGGACCCCATCAGCATCTGCAGCACACGGTCGGTTGGATTACGCCAGCGCTCCTGCGTCATCAGCGTGCCGTCCTGCGCGTACCAGTGCAGGTATGAGCTCTCGCCGCGGGCCGGATATCCGCTGGGCTGGTCAGCCAGGAAATCGCGGCGAACGCGGATCAGCCGTTTTGTCGCAGCGAGCATCTCCCTGGCCGGTTCGTCCATGGTCCAGTCCAACCAGGCGGATTCGTTGTCCTGGCAATAGGCGTTGTTGTTTCCCTGTTGGCTGCGGCCAATTTCGTCACCGGCGGTAATCATCGGAACCCCGAGGGACAACATCAGGGTTGCCATCATATTTCGCGCCGTCCGGGCGCGGGCGGACAGGATTCCACGATCATGGGTGGGCCCCTCCACACCGTGATTCCAGCTCCGGTTATGATCCGGACCGTCCCTGTTGTCCTCACCGTTGGCCGTGTTGTCCTTATGGTTGTAGGAAACCAGGTCTGCCAGGGTAAAACCGTCATGGGCGGTGACGAAATTGATCGAAGCCAGCTGGCTGCGCCCGGACGGCGCGAAAAGGTCCGCGGAGCCGGCCAGGGAGTCCGCCAGCGGAGCCAGCGTGCCACCGGTCTCCCCCGCGGCCAGGGCTGCCCGGTCGGACAGCCAGAAACTACGGACCGTATCCCGGTAGTGATCGTTCCAATCCACCCAGCCTGCGGGGAATCTGCCGGTCTGCCAACCGTCGGAGCCCAAGTCCCACGGCTCGGCGATCAGTTTTATCCCGGCCAGTGCTTTATCCGTTGCGGCCGCGATCAGGAAGGGGTGCAGCGCGCGGAACTCGTTGGCTGCATTGCGGGCCAATGAGACCGCCAGATCGAAGCGGAATCCGTCAATGTGGAATTCCTGGACCCAGTAGCGCAACGAGTCGAGCGTCATCTGGACCACACGCATTTCACTGAAGTCCAGCGTGTTCCCGCAGCCCGTGCTGTCCGCGTAGCCGCCGTTCGCGTGACGGTAATAGCTGCCGTCACCGAGCCCGCGCCAGCACAGCGCCGGCAGCTGCGCCGGACCTTCAGCGGTGTGGTTATAGACGACGTCCAGAATGACCTCGATTCCCGCGGCATGCAGGAGTTTAATCATGTCTTTAAGCTCGTCCTGCACGGCCTGCGGGCCGGCTGCCCGGGCGGCAGGGCTGGCATAGGAGACCTGCGGGGCGAAATATCCCAGTGTATTGTAGCCCCAATAATTTTTCAGTCCCCGGGCCTGCAGATGTGGCTCGTCGATGTGGAAGTGCACCGGAAGAAGTTCGACGGCGGTGATGCCGAGGGCGCGCAGGTAGCCGATCATTGCCGGATGCGACATACCGGCGTAGCTACCGCGCAGTTCCACGGGGATGTCGGGATGGAGCATGGTCTGGCCCTTGACGTGGGCCTCGTAAATGACAGTATTCCGCCACGGCGTGTGCTCGGCCGTCTCCTGGTCCTGCCCCCAGTCAAACGCGCTGCCCATCCGCACAGAGCTGTACAGGACGGTGCCGGATACGGTGCGCTCGTCGATGTAGCGGCCGTAGGGATCGAGCAACAGCTGCGAAGTCTTCGGCTCAAAGCCGGACGCTTCAAAATCGGTCGGCACCGGCTTTTCCGGACGTTCTTTGGTCCGGACGCGCCCACCTCGGAAGCCATAGCGGCTCCCAATAGGGACGTCACTGACGGTGCCGTGGTGCACGCCGTCACTGCAATCCGGAAGCAGCTCGTGTCGCCAGGAACCTCCAGGAGCCTGGACGTACATCTCGACGTCGTCCAGTTCCGGAGCGTACACGGCAACGTTGACGCGGCTCCCCGCGCCGCCGTCGCCCTGTTTGCCGTCGCTTTCCCCCTTGGGCGGCAATGGCTCACTGAGACCGAGCGGAAACGGGCGCGACCGTGCCGCTCCCAAAGGCCTTGCTGTGCCGGCAGTTTCGCCCGCATCGGAGTTTTCGCCTGTCCCGGGGTTTTCGCCCATCCCGGGGCGCACACGTAGTCCGGTCATGGAAGGCCTCAGACGTTGGCCGAGCGCTGCCGGGAAATCTCATAAAGACTGATACCGACCGCCATCGACGCGTTGAGCGATTCCATCGCCGAATCGATCGGGATCGAAACAATCTGATCACAATTTTCCCGCACCAGGCGGGAGAGCCCCTTTCCTTCTGAACCCACAACGATGCAGATGGGCTCAGCGGCCAGCGTCAGGCCGGGCAGTGAAACATCCCCGTCGCCGTCCAGACCGAGAACGAAGATGCCCATATCCTTGAACGCGGCAAGCGCACGGTTCAAGTTCGGCGCCTTGGCGACAGGGACGCGGACGGCAGCTCCAGCGCTGGTCTTCCAGGCCGAGGCCGTCACACCAACGCTGCGTCGCTCCGGGACGACCACCGCATGTCCGCTGAACGCCGAGACGCTGCGGATGATGGCTCCGAGATTACGGGGATCGGTAATGCCGTCCAGGGCGACAAACAGGGGGGCATTACTGATGTACCCCTTCTTCCATTTGGTCATAGTTTCCTGCGCGAAGTCCACGGCATCCTGGTACTCATATGGAGGGATCTGCAGCACCAGACCCTGGTGCACAGCGTCTTCGGTCATCCGGTCAAGCTCGGGCTTGTGGGCCTCCATCAACGGGATGCCACGGTCGGCTGCAAGCTTCAGCGACTCGCGGACGCGCTCGTCCATCTCGATACGTGCCGCGACGTAGAGGGCTTTGGCCGGAATCCCGGCCCGCAGGGCCTCCACCACTGAGTTGCGTCCGGTCACCATTTCTTCGGTGGCGCGGCCCTTGGGACCATTACGTCCGGCACGGCCACGCGATGCGGGACTTTCGGCTCCACGCTTGGCAGCGGAGCGGTCGGCAAGTTGCCTGGACTTAAACGCCTTATGGTACGGACGCTCATCCGCTTTGGGCGTGGGTCCTTTCCCCTCCAGGGATTTCCGGCCGTGCCCGCCGGTTCCGATGGTAGGGCCCTTTTTGAGCTTGCGCACGGCACCTGCGCGGGAAGAATTGGCCATCGTAAAACCCTAACGGTTGGTGGAGCCGCGTTAGAGGCTCCCGAAATCTAACATGTCATGGACTTGGACAGCTCCACGGGTTACCAGTTTACCGACCCCACCCAAATCCAGCGACGCCCTGCGTTTCAGTTCTTCCTGAACGACCAACTGGCGCCGTCCGCCGAGTCCGAAATGCCGATTCCCGCCAAGGCCAGTGCGTCCCGGATCGAGTCCGAGGCAGCCCAGTCTCCGGCGCTGCGCGCCACCTGGCGGGCCTGAAGCTGGGTTTCCACCAGCGTCTGAAGAGCGCGCAACGCGGCCGGATCGCCGCCGGCGTCCTGCCACTGCGGGTCCATCGGATTGATGCCCAGGGCCGTGGTCATGGCGCCCACCTGGCGGTAAGCCTCCCGAAGCACGCTTTCACCGTCAGTACCGCCAGCACCGTCAGCACCGTCAGCACCGTCGGCACCGGCAGCACCGGCAGCATCCGCAGGGCCGGAGGCCAGTGCCGTGTTGCCGCGGCGCACCGTATCGTGGAGCACCGCGAGCGCGGCGGGGACGTTCAGGTCGTCATCCATGGCTGCCTCAAAGGCCGAAGGCGCAGCCCCCGACCCTGCTGCGGCCGCAGCTGCGGCCGGTCCGAGCGCCCTTGCCGCGTTCGTCAGGAAGCTCCGGATCCGATCGACGGCGGCAGCGGCCTCCGGCAAGGATTCGGGCCGGTAATCCAGTACGGACCGATAATTCGCCTGTCCCAGGTAGTACCGCACCACCAGCGCGGGTGCCTGTTCCAGCAGCTGAGCCGGGCTGACGGTGTTCCCGACGGACTTGCTCATCTTCTCGCCGCGGTAGGTGACCATGCCGTTGTGCAGCCAGAAATTAGCGAAGCTTCTTCCTGCTGCCTGCGACTGTGCCATCTCGTTTTCATGATGCGGGAACCGCAGGTCCAGTCCGCCGCCGTGAATGTCGAAGGCATCGCCGAGGTACTTCCCCACCATCGCAGAGCACTCCAGGTGCCAGCCCGGGCGTCCGGCGCCCCACGGACTGGACCATGCCGCCGTCGCCGGTTCTCCTGCCTTATGGCCCTTCCAGAGCGCAAAGTCCCGCGGATCCCTCTTCCGGCCGTTGAACTCGGGTTCCACGTCCGCCGCGGCCTGCATGTCGTCCAGGCGCTGGTGTGTCAGGGAGCCGTAACGGTCCCACGACCGGACGTCGAAATATACATCTCCGGAGCCGTCCGATGCGGGGTAGGCATGGCCGCGGTCAATCAGCTCCTGGATCAGCGCGTGCATTTCCGGAATATGGCCTGTGGCGCGGGGCTCATACGTCGGCCTGGCAATCCCCAAGGCGTCATAGGCCTCCTCAAAGGCCTGTTCAAAACGGTATGCCAACGCCCACCACTGCTCGCCGGCTTCCGCGCTCTTGGACAGGATTTTGTCATCGATATCCGTCACATTGCGGACCACGGTGACGTTGAGCCCGCGGTACCGCAGCCACCGTGTCAACTGGTCAAAGGCCAGGGCGGAGCGCAAATGACCAATGTGGGGCTCACCCTGCACGGTGGCGCCGCAGTAGTACAACGAGGCTTCCCCTTCGATCAGGGGGATAAAATCGCGGACTTCGGCAGTGGCGGAATCGTAAAAGCGCAGGGTCACCGTTCTAGGCTAGCGGATCGGACCTGGCGGAATCGTCCGTTTACCGGATACCTATTCGACGCGGCAGATCAGCGCCGTGGCGATGGCTGCGATTCCTTCCCCTCGACCGGTGAAGCCGAGGGCGTCGCTGGTGGTGGCGGAGATACTGACGGGGGCACCGGCAGCAGCGCTGAGTGCCTGCTGTGCCTCCTCGCGACGTGGGGCGAACTTTGGTTTGTTACCGACAAGTTGTATGGCGATATTGCCGATCTCGAAGCCGGCGGCCCGGACGATGCGGCTGGCGTGAGCCAGCAGCGTTGCGCCGCTGGCTCCCTTGAATTCGGGGCGGTCAGTGCCGAAATGCGTCCCCAGATCCCCCAGCCCGGCAGCGGAGAACAACGCATCTGCTGCCGCGTGGGCCACCGGATCGCCGTCGGAATGACCGGTTAGCCCGCACTCACCGGGCCAGAAGAGGCCGGCCAGCCAAAGCGGCACCGCCTCACCTTCCGGGGCGAAGGCATGGACATCCAGCCCGATTCCCGTCTGCGGGAGGGCGCCGCGTACACCGTCCATTCCTAGCCCTCGACCCAGCGGGGTGCCAGCGGTCCAGCCAGCAATGCCTCGGCAAGGAGCAGGTCCCAGGGTCCGGTAATCTTCAGGCTGCTCGCCGATCCCATCACCACGTAGACGTCGACGCCGGCCGCCTCCACCAACATCGCGTCGTCCGTCACGGCTGCCCGCTGTTCAGCATTGAACCCCGCCGCAGCATCGTAGGCACGGCGAAGGGTTGGCAGATCGAACCCCTGCGGGGTCTGCACCGAACGCAGAACAGCGCGGTCCGGGGTCAACAGCACCTTCTCCGGGGCGATTCCGGCACTCGTAGACCCCTCGACGAGTTTCACCGTATCCGTCACGGGCAGGGCGGGAATAACCGCCAGCGCGCCTGCTGCCAGGGTCTGTGCGACGCGATGGTAAACCTCCACCGGGGTCAATGGACGGGCCGCGTCCTGAATAAGCACCGCTGTCACATCGGCGTCCAAAGCAGCCAGCGCCGCCCGTACCGATTCCGCCCGGGTGGTTCCGCCGTCGACCGTGGTGATCTTCAGGTCACCATCAGTGTCCACTGACTCGCACAGCGCACGCAGGTCAGTATCGCCGGCCGGAAGGGCTACGCAAATCTGAGCCGCTATCTTGGCCGACAGCGCGGTGCGTAAGGTGTGCAGCAGCATCGGATCGCTGCCAACCGGCACCTTGGCCTTGGCCATGCCAAAGCCAAGGCGTTCTCCGGATCCGGCCGCCACGATAATGACGGCGAGCTTGGTTATGCCCTCTGTTTCCATGCGCCTAAGCGTAGCGCCCCGCCTCCATGCCCTTACGCGCGGCGCAGTGCCGGGCGACCCCGGCCAGCAAAAAGCCCCGCCACCACGAGGGTGCCGGGGCTTTTTGCAGATCCGATCCGGCTTAAGACCGGTGTGTCCTATGAGCCGTTCTGCCTAAGAGCGGCATGTCCTAAGATGCGAGGACCTCATCCAAGACCGTGGCGGCCTTGTCTTCATCGGTCTTTTCCGCCAGCGCCAGCTCGGAAATCAGAATCTGCCGGGCCTTGGCCAGCATCCGCTTCTCGCCCGCGGACAGGCCACGATCATGGTCCCGGCGCCAGAGGTCACGCACAACCTCCGCCACCTTGATCACATCACCGGAGGCCAGTTTTTCAAGATTTGCCTTATACCGGCGTGACCAGTTGGTGGGCTCCTCGGTGAACTCGGCACGCAGGACATCAAAAACCTGTTCCAGGCCCTCTTTGCCGACAACGTCCCGCACTCCGACGAGGTCTACGTTTTCTGCCGGTACTTCAATGGTTAAATCACCTTGAGCCACCTTGAGCTTGAGATACATCTTCTCTTCGCCCTTAATGGTGCGCATCTTGATCTCCTCGATCTTCGCTGCGCCATGGTGGGGGTATACTACTGTCTCGCCGACCTCAAAAAGCATGTGGTTTCTCCCTTTCCCGGCTCCTAGTTTAGCACGATTCAGGCCCCTCCTAGTGGCGTTTTCGCAGGTCAGCGCCAGCTAATGACCAGTTCCCGGTGCTAAATGAATGTCCGAAAGGTCTTGACGAAATGACATTTCGATGCAGGCGGTCGGGCCCAACATCGACAGCGCGGATCATTCAGCCGCTGCCGGGCCCGGGATCGTTACCGGCCCGAAGCGTGACCTGCGCCTGTTTCCAGATAAGCTGAGGCGGAATACTGTTGGCCTTTCTATGAGGAGTTCTACGTGAGAATCGCTGCGAGCAAGCGGATAGTCAATCGTGCACAGCGGATCAGCCTGATCGCACTTATCGGCGCAGGTGCGCTCGCGGTCTCCGGCTGCAGCTATATCAACCCGCAGAGCACCGGTCAGATCTACTCGCCCTCCGATGGGGTACGCACTGATATGGGGAGCCTGCAGCTGCGCAATATCCTGATCGTCTCCAGCGGCGAAAACAAGCCCGGACGGGTCATCGGCGCTGTGTTCAATACCTCCGATAGCGACATTGAACTGACCATCAGCGGACCTGCGGGTTCGCAGACCGAGGTCGCAGTCAAGGCGCACGGGGACTATTACCTGACTGAAAAGTCGAATTCGTCTATTCTGAGCTCCGTCGGCGCTGCGCCCGGGGCCATGGAGATGCTGACGCTCGAACAGTCCGGCAGTACCGGCCCGCAGACGGCACAGCTTAACGTTCCGGTCCTGGATGGGACGCTCGAGGAGTACCAGAAGTACATTCCCACCCCCGGCGCGGAGTCAACGTCCGACAGTTCGGCCAGCTCCACCAGTTCCTCCAGCTCGACCAGCACGTCCAGCTCCACCAGCAGTGCCACTGCCACGTCCGGCAGCTAACCGGACGCAACAGTCAGGACTCGAACTTGTAGCCCAAACCGCGGACCGTAACCAGGTAGCGGGGCATCGATGAGTCCTGCTCGATCTTGCTGCGCAGCCGTTTCACGTGCACATCCAGCGTCTTGGTATCACCAACGTAATCCGAGCCCCAGACCCGGTCGATGAGCTGGCCGCGGGTAAGTACCCGTCCGCAGTTCCGCAGCAGCATTTCCAACAGCTCAAACTCCTTCAGCGGCAGCAGCACCGGTTCGCCGTCCACGCTAACCACATGGCGCTCAACGTCCATCCGGACCGGTCCGGCCTGCAGCGTGGACGTTATGAGTTCCTCCGGTTCCGCCTGCCTCCTGAGCACGGCCCGAATCCTGGCGACCAGTTCCCGGGCGGAATAGGGTTTGGTAACGTAGTCGTCCGCGCCCAGCTCGAGGCCGACGACCTTATCGATCTCTGAATCCTTGGCGGTCAGCATAATAATCGGAACGCCGGAACGCTGGCGCAGTGCCCTGCACACTTGATTCCCCGAGAGCCCGGGCAGCTGCAGATCAAGCAGCACCAGGTCCGCCCCCGTCCGGTCAAATTCTGTGACGGCGTCAAGGCCGTTGTCCACTACCTGGACCTCGAAGCCTTCCTTGCCGAGCAGATACGACAATGGGTCGGAGAAGGATTCTTCGTCTTCAACAATCAAGATTCTGCTCACGCAGTAGCTCCTTGGTTCTTCTGGACGCGCGCGTCCCCAGTTGTGAAATTGTTTCCGGACTTGGGTTCCGCGGGTTCCAGTGACGCGGCTCCTGGTACCTCGGCTTCCGGCACCTCGGCTCCAGGGCCGCCCTCCATCTCCGGCAGGCGGACGGTAAAGGTGGAGCCGCGGCCAGGTTGGGACCAGAGCGTAACTTCGCCGCCGTGGTTGGCGACGATGTGCTTGACAATGCTCAAGCCAAGGCCGGTACCACCGGTGTGCCGGGACCGCGCGGCATCAGCACGATAGAATCGCTCAAACACGCGGTCCTGATCCTCGGCACTGATGCCCTCACCCTGATCAGTCACAGCAATATTAATCAGTCCGTCAGCGGAATTGGTTCCAATCCCGATTCTGGTGTTCTCCGGCGAATACCGCACGGCGTTGTCAATCAGGTTCCTGAACGCAGTCACCAGCAGATGCGGATCTCCGTAGACCGCCCGGTCCGCGTGGCCTCCCACGACGAAACTGATGTTTTTGCTCTCGGCTGCCAGCCTGGCACGGTCCACGGCTTCAGCAATCACCGTGTTCAGATCAACAGCCTGCCCCTGCTGCACCACATCAGTGCCCTGCAGCCGGGACAGCTCGATGATGTCCTGGACCAGCGCTGCCAACCGTGCGGCTTCCGTGTGCGTCCGCCTCGCAAAGCGCCTGACGGCGTCCTCGTCTTCTGCCGAAGCCTCCAACGCTTCGGCCAGCAGCGAAATGGCACCAACGGGCGTCTTCAACTCATGTGAAACATTGGCCACGAAGTCGTTGCGGACGGCCTCGGTCCGGGTGATTTCCGTGCGGTCGTCGGCCAGCAGGAGGATATATTCCTCCCCCAACAAAGCCACGCGCACCTGGAGCACAATGGTTCCCTGACCTAAGGGACCCCGCGGCAGTTCCAGCGCTGCTTCCGCGATAACGCCGTCGCGCCGCACTCTCGCTGTCAGCTGGAGCAGTTCCTGGTGCACCACGGTATGCCCGCGGACCAAGCCGAACGCGAAGGCGCCGGGGCTCGCACGGACAACGCCGTCGGTCCCGTCCACCACTACAAACGCGCGCCCGACGACGGAGAGGACTTCCGCTGCACCGTCCGGCAGGTTGGGCTCCTGAACCTCTACCGCTTCCCGGCGCTGGCGCTCGCTGAGATTAAACGAGATCATTCCGAAGACACCCAGCACAAGGCCGATGATTCCTCCGATTACGCCGATCAGCATGGGGTCCACGCCACTAGCTTAGGCACAGATGCCCCAGCATCTTATCCAGCATCCTCGCCAGAGTGCCGGCGGAATACCCGGCAGGATGC
This sequence comes from Arthrobacter terrae, assembly GCF_015708085.1. Classification (GTDB taxonomy): domain Bacteria; phylum Actinomycetota; class Actinomycetes; order Actinomycetales; family Micrococcaceae; genus Arthrobacter_M; species Arthrobacter_M terrae. The sequence goes on from NZ_JADNYM010000036.1 coordinate 20,519, forward strand.
GGGCGGAAGGCCGCGTTCAGCCAACGTTCACCCGCTGGTGCTGAAGTGTTCATCCGGTGCTGCAAAGCTGAGCGCACAGGCTATGGCAGCAGAACCGTGGCGGCCGCCAGCCGCGCGCGGCACAGCAGCGGCCCTCACCCATTGAAAGGATGCTCAGTGCGTAAAGTATTTCAGGCGGAGCTGCATCAAATCGGCGAGGGGCTGATCGAGATATCCCAACTCGTCACCGAAGGCACTGAAAACGCCATCTGCGCCTTCCAAGGGGCGGATATCGAGTTGGCCCAGGACGTCATCGCCGCCGATGCCCGAATCGATTTCCTGCAAAATGATCTGGACGAACGTGCCATCGATATTCTGGCCCTGCAGGGGCCGGTGGCCAGCGATCTTCGGATGATCGTTGGATCGCTGCGGATGAGCGCGTCACTGGAAAGAATGGGGGATCTGGCGCGGCATATCGCCCAACTTGCTCGTCTGCGCTACCCGTTAACAGTGATTCCGGCGCAATTGACATTGACCTTTAACGAACTGGCCCGGCTGGATCTGAAAATTGCCCGGCAGGTCGGGGAACTACTGCAAACGCGGGACATGGCCCTGGTGGCAGAAATCCAAACCGCAAAATCCAGTATCAGCGAACTCCATCGCAGCGTTTTCCATGCCATAGCAGCACCGCAGTGGCAGGAATCGCCGGCCACCACCGTCGATGTCGCGTTAGCCAGCAGGTACTTCGAGCGGTTCAGCGACCACGGCGTCTCCGTGTCGCGCAAGGTGGCCTATCTGGTGACCGGCCAGTGGCAGCCGGAGGATTTCGTTCTCTGAGCACCTCCGGCTGACCGCGTCCGGCACAAGGACTGCGGAACTGCTACTTTTTGCCCTGGTTGGCTACTGCCTTGATGGCTTCCGCCGCCGCCGCCGGGTCCAGATACCTGCCGCCCGGGTTGAGCGGCTTGAAGTTTTCGTCAAGTTCGTAGACCAGCGGAATCCCGGTGGGGATGTTCAGCGCGGCAATGTCCTGGTCCGAGATGCCGTCCAGGTGTTTGACCACGGCGCGCAGGGAATTTCCGTGCGCAGTGACCAGCACCGTCTTCCCGGCGGCCAGATCCACCGTGATGTCCGATTCCCAGTACGGCAGCATCCGCTCCAGTACGTCCTTAAGGCATTCGGTGCGGGGAATCGAATCTCCCAGATCCGCGTAACGGGGATCGCCCACCTGGGAAAATTCGCTGTCATCAGGCAGCGGCGGCGGCGGGGTATTAAAGGACCGGCGCCAGATCATGAACTGCTCCTCACCGTATTCAGCGAGCGTCTGGGCCTTATCCTTGCCTTGCAGCGCCCCATAGTGGCGTTCATTGAGCCGCCAGCTGCGCTTGACGTCGATCCAGCCGCGGTCCGCCGCGGCCAGCGTCAGATTGGCGGTGTTCACGGCGCGTTTCTGCCGGGACGTGTACACGATGTCCGGGAGCAGGCTGTGCTCCACCAGCAATTCACCGCCGCGGACGGCTTCCCGGCGCCCCTGATCGTTCAGGTCCACGTCCACCCACCCGGTGAATAGGTTTTTGGCGTTCCATTCGCTATGGCCATGGCGGAGCAGAATCAGCTTGTAAGAGGTCATGGAAGAATCCTAGCCGAGGACGCTCTGCAAGGGCGGTTAGGCTAAGTCCGTGGTGCAACGGGCGGAGCGAATCAGTCACCGGACCGGCGGTGTGGCGAAACCCGTCGGCAACATCACCCGCGGCACCACCAATGCCAACCGCCTGCGCCGGGTGGACCGCTGGTTGGCCGGCCCGCAGGCCTGGCGGCTGCGGACTGCCGTGATGGACGACGACGGCGGCACCATGTTCGGCGCGCACGGCCCGTTGGTCGTGGATCTGGGCTACGGGGCAACTCCGATCACCGCCGTCGAGCTGCAGCACAGGCTCGCTGCGGTGAATCCTGACGTCCATGTGGCCGGCATCGAGATTGAGCCCGAACGGGTAAGCGCGGCCAAACCCCTGGAGCACGCAGGGCTTAGCTTCCATCTGGGCGGGTTCGAAATTCCCGTCGCCGGAAAGCCCGTAATGGTGCGCGCCTTCAATGTTCTGCGGCAGTATGCGGAAGCCGATGTTCCGGCGATCTGGGCCTTGGTCTGTTCACGACTGGCTCCGGAGGGGATCTTTGTGGACGGAACCTGCGACGAGATTGGCCGGCGCAGCAGCTGGGTCACTTTGGAGCCCACCGGCCCCGTTTCGCTGACCTTGTCCCTGCGGTTCGGCGCATTCATGCTGCCGTCGGACGTGGCCGAGCGCCTACCCAAGGCGCTGATCCACCACAATGTTCCCGGCCAAAAGATCCATGCATTCCTGCAGGCGTTGGACAATGCCTGGCTCCAAGCCGCTCCCTTAGGCGCCTTCGGAGCCCGCCAACGCTGGGTGGCCAGTTGTCAGGCCCTGCGGGCTGCTCGGTGGCCGATCCGCGACGGTCCGGCACGCTGGCGGCTGGGCGAGCTGACGGTGGATTGGGCCGCTGTTTCCCCCTAGGTTCACCCTCAGTTCACCAGGAACCGGACGGTCCGCGGTTTCGCTTGCCGCCGCGCCGCGCGCCACTGACCGCGGGCCGGACATCGGCCAGGTAGACGCCCGCACCGGTGGTTGCGGCGAGTTCGAAGATCAGGAAGAAGCCCACGACCGGCGCCAGGACGAACAGCGCGCTGACCACGGTGGCTGCGAGGGTGATCCCCACCCAGAAGCCTTTGGTCCGCTTGTCCATCCGCTCAAAGTCGGCCGGCTTGGTGCGCAGGCAGTCGACAAGGGCCCACAACGAAAGCGCGAGGGCCACCAGCCCGAGCAATTGCAGCAGCAGGCTGGGGACGGTTCCAATAAGAACGTGACTAATAAGCACGTGACCAGCCTAGCGGGTTCCGGTAGTAGTTAGAGCCTGCGCCAGATCGTTCCACAGATCATCCGGGTTCTCGATTCCTACGCTGAGCCGCAGTAGGTTCGCGGGCACGGTTTCGGGCTCATTGGCGTGCCGGCGCCGGCGCTCGATCAGTGATTCGACGCCGCCCAGGGACGTTGCGGGCGTCCACAGCCGCACAGCGTTGACCACCGCGTCTGCTGCCGCCGCTCCACCGCGGACTTCGATGGCCAGCACGGAGCCAAAACCGCGCATTTGCACCTTGGCGCGGTGGTGTCCGGGATCGGTCTCCAGACCGGGGAAGCGCACGGCCTCCACTTGGGGATGCGACTGCAGCCGCCGGGCCAGCGCCGCCGCGGTCGATTGTGATCGTTCCACCCGCAGCGCCAGTGTGCGCAGGCCGCGCAGCGCGAGCCATGCCTCGAACGGGCCGGCAATGGCACCGTGAATCGAGCGGTGGTGCAGCAGCTGCGCACGCAAGCCTGCATCGGATGTGACCAGCGCGCCGAGTACCACGTCGGAATGCCCGGCCAGATACTTCGTCACCGAATGCAGAACGACGTCGCTGCCAAGTTCCAGCGGCTGCTGCACCAACGGTGTGGAAAAAGTATTGTCGGTGACGACGACGGCGCCCACGGCTGTTGCTGCAGCGGCGAGCGTGCGCAGGTCGGCGACTTCGAGCATCGGATTGGTCGGGCTCTCCAGCCAGAGCATGCTGGCCGGCGGAAAACCGTCCTCCGCGCCGCCGTCGTTCTTACCATTCGTTCCGTTAATCGCCGATATCGAGGCCTCGGTATCGGCGATATCCACCGTGCGCAGGGTAAACAGTCCCCGTTCCTGCAGCTCCGAGGCCATCACCAAGGCTCCCTGATAGGAATGTTTGGGCATCACCAGCACGCCGCCAACCGGGATGAGCGAGAGCGCCGCGGAGACCGCTGCCAGTCCGGATCCGAAGATCAGGCCGGGTAACGATGCGCCTTCCAATGCGGAGAGCGCTTCCTCCAGCGGATCCCAGGTGGGGTTGGAATAGCGCCCGTAGGCCCTGTCTCCGTCGACAACCTGCCCCGTCCCGACGTATGTGGAGGACAAGACAATCGGCGGGTTCACCGGCGCGTCGTGCCCGCGTTCCGGACGTCCCGCCGCCACAACGACGGTGTCCGGCGCGAGATCTGACGGATGTGTGGATGGTGCAGGGTTCGATACGGCTTCCTGGCTCATAGCTCCAGATTAGTGCGCGCGTTAGTGCATCGGGGATTTCACCGGGGCCTGTCAGCGATAGTCGGTAGGCTACTGGTGTGACTTCCGCAGCTGTACCCACTGAACTTTCCCTACCCGATGAGCTTCTGCCCTCCCTCTCCACAGAGCAACAGGCCGCGAGCCGGTCCGGGCTGTTCATCGTCTTTGAGGGCGGGGACGGTGCGGGAAAATCCACCCAGGCTGCATTGCTGGCCGCGTCGCTGGAGCAGTTGGGCCACACGGTCCTGCGCACCCGCGAACCGGGCGGCACGCCGGTGGGCGAAAAGCTGCGGGCTTTGGTGCTCGAACATGGCCATGGCGACATTGATGCCCGCAGCGAGGCACTGATTTTCGCTGCCGCGCGCGCCGCGCACGCGGCCCAGGTGATCCGCCCGGCCCTGGCACAAGGGACATTAGTCATCAGCGACAGGTACGTGGACTCCTCGATTGCCTACCAGGGTGGCGGCCGGAGTCTTGGCGAACGCCGCATCCGGGACCTGAATGAGTGGGCCACCGACGGTCTGTGGCCGGATCTGACGGTGCTGCTGGACGTGGAACCGGCGGACGGACGTAATCGGCGCACTGTCGCGGACACCGATGAGGACCGGCTCGAAGCTGAACCCGATGATTTCCACCGTGACATTCGCAACGTTTTCCTCCGGCTCGCCGCCGTCTCACCCGTCCGGTATCTTGTCCTCCAGGCACAGGCGCCCGTCGAAGAGCTCGCGGAACGAATACTGGACCGTGTCCAAGGGCTATTGCCGTGAGCGTATGGGATGACCTGCAGGGGCAGGAGCCCGTCGTTGCCCAGCTCCGCCGGGCGGCTCAATCGCCGTCCCCCACCCACGCCTGGCTGATTACCGGGCCTCCCGGCTCCGGGCGGTCCAACGCGGCGAAGGCACTGGCTGCCGCCCTGGTCTGTGACCGTACCGAGCTCAGTGAGCGCGGCTGCGGCGAGTGCCACGCCTGTCACACAGTGCTGACCGGCACCAATGCAGACGTTACCTTCGTGGCAACAGAAAAAACCACGATAGCGATCGCCGACGCCCGCGAGCTTGTCACCAAGGCTCAGGACCGGCCGTCCTCCGCGCGGTGGCGGGTCATCATCGTAGGGGACGCAGACAGGATGATTGAGCGGACCACCAACGTCCTGCTGAAAGCCATCGAGGAACCACCCCCGCGCACCATCTGGATTTTGTGCGCCCCCAGCCCGGCCGACGTACTGGTCACCATCCGGTCCCGCTGCCGGGCCGTCGCACTGCGCGTTCCGCCGGTGGCGGATGTGGCGGCGCTGCTTGTCAGGCGCGACGGCGTCGACCCCCGTCAGGCCGAACATGCGGCCCGCGCCGCGCAGAGCCACGTCGGGATCGCCCGGCGGCTGGCCCGGGATGAGGGCGCCCGGCAGCGCCGCGACGAGATAGTCCGCCTGCCATTGACGCTCTCCGACGTCAGCACGGCCGTCCGCGCGGCCGGCTCCCTGGTGGAGCTGGCAACAGCGGAGGCCAATTCCTCCAATGACGAACGCGACGCCGCAGAAAAGACAGCGCTCCTGGTTTCCCTCGGCGCGCCGGAAACCGGGACGCTGCCGCCGTCGATGCGATCCCAGGTACGGGCCCTCGAAGAGGACCAGAAACGCCGGTCCAAGCGTTCCATTACGGATACTCTGGACCGGGCCCTGACGGATCTGCTTTCGTTCTACCGTGACACGCTGCTCCTGCAGCTCGCCGGCCATGAAACGGCCGAAGTGGAGCTGGTCAACACCGCACTACGACCGCAGCTGCAGGCCTTCGCGGCCGCGGGGAGCGCCGAAACCACGCTGCGCCGGATGGATGCCATTAACGACGTCCGGCGCAGAATCACCACCAGCAACGTCGCTCCGCTGCTGGCCATAGAGGCCATGGCCGTGAGCCTGCTCTAGTGCCGCACACCGTTTGACCTGCACACCGTTTGACCTGCACACCGTTTGACCTGCACACCGTTTGACCTGCACACCGTTTCCGCCGAGGAGAAATGCATGAATGCTGTACCGCCGTTCCGGCACCGTCTGCTGCGTCGTCGCCGTCGTGCCGTTGGCAGTCGTGCCGTTGGCAGCCGTGCCGTTGGCAGCCGTGCCGTTGGCAGTCGTGCCGTTGGCCTCATCGCCGCCGCGGTTGCTGGTGCGCTGCTCCTTTCGTCCTGCACGCTGCTGGCACCGAGCAAGGAAGCGGCCCCCAGCATCTCCTCAGCCGCACCCGAAAACCTGGTCGGCACACCGGCGGAACTGAACTCTTACTACACGCAGTCAGTGACGTGGAACGGCTGCGAAAAGTCGTTCGAGTGCACCACCGTCAAGGTGCCACTGGACTATGCGGCGCCACAGGGGAAGTCCATCTCGCTGGCGCTCATCCGGCTGGCCGCAACAGGCGAAAAGCAGGGCTCGTTGCTGGTCAATCCCGGTGGACCCGGCGCATCCGGATACAACATGGTTCGCGACGGCGGCAAGACCTACTTCTCGGCCAAGCTCCGCGGCGCCTACGACGTCGTCGGCTTTGATCCCCGGGGCGTGCAGCGCTCCTCGCCCGTGCAGTGCGTTGACGATGCCACCCAGGACAAGGAACGCCAGGAATCCTTTGATCTGGACACCGACGCAGGCCTGGCCGGCTATGAGGCCGAGCATAAGGCGGACACAGCGCAATGCGAGGCGAAAAGCGGCGGCGTCCTTCCGTACATCGATACGGAGAGCTCCGCGAAGGATATGGACGTCATCCGGGCGGTGCTCAATGACAAGAAACTGAACTATATGGGCTTCTCCTACGGCACCAAGCTCGGCGCCACGTACGCCGGGCTGTTTCCGCATAACGTGGGCAGGTTTTCCCTCGACGGAGCACTGGACCCCTCTCTGACCGACGCAGACATCACGATGGGCCAGGCAGCCGGCTTCGAGCAGGCCATCCATTCCTGGGCCGCACACTGCCTGCAGGACGCCAAGTGCCCGGTCAGCGGAACACCCGAGCAGGCCGTTCAGCAGATCCGGGACCTCAACGCCAGCTACGTCGACAATCCGCAGAAAACCAAGGATGGACGGCTGGTCACCGCGGAGGAGTTCACCGGCGCGCTGGCCTTCGCAATGTATTCCACCGATCTGTGGGATCCGCTCGAATCCGCGCTGACCACGGCGTTCAAGGGCGATTCCAACGCCATCCTGACCCTGGCCGACTATTCCGCGGACCGTGATGCCAGCGGCCATTACACCACCAACACCGCCGCCGCCTTTACCGCCATCAACTGCCTGGACTACCCGATGGAAACCAACGTTGCAGCCATGCGCAGTCAGTCACAGGAGCTTCAGAAGGTCTCCCCCACCTTCGGCAAGATGCTTGGCTATTCCGGACTGACCTGCAAAGACTGGCCTGCGCCGGTGGTTGATAAGCCCGCAAAAGTCACCGCTGACGGTGCCGGACCAATCCTGGTCATTGGCACCACGCGCGACCCGGCCACACCGTACCAGTGGGCCCAGTCACTAAGTGCCCAGCTCTCCTCCGGCGTGTTGGTGACGTGGGACGGCGACGGCCACACCGCCTACGGCCGCGCCAACGACTGCCTCACCAACGCGGTTGATGGTTACTTTGTGGATGGCAAGGTTCCGGCGGATAAGACCCGCTGCTGAGCACGATGTCGCGGCGCTTTGACATGCGCACAGCGCCTGCGTTTTGACCTCCGTTTTGACGTGCGTTTTGACCTGCGGCCGAACGCTGGATTAGAGTTGTTGCTTGCGTCCACCGCCGGATTTCGATCCGTTGGATTTTCAGTGGGCGCAGGCCTCCTTAGCTCAGTTGGTAGAGCGTTTCACTCGTAATGAAAAGGTCAACAGTTCGATTCTGTTAGGAGGCTCAGTTCAAGCCCCGCACGCGCAATGTGCGGGGCTTTTCTGATCCCATCAGGTCCAGGCTGATCCAGGTTCCTGCTGACTCCGGGCCGCGTTCAGTGCTTCCCTGATCGTCATCTTCAGTCGTCCCAAAGCCGGGCTGCTTCGTCCACGTGCCGGTGCACTGCGTACGCGCGGCGCTCGACGGCGGCGATCGGGCCGGCATTCAGCCGTACCAAAGCAACGGCTTCGGCTGCGGTGGCCAGGGCGTTGCCGGCGCGGGTAAGTTCACGGTGGACGTCGTTGAGGTAGCCGCCGGCGCTGGCCGGGATGTTCATGTTGGCACTGGGCGCCCGCGACTGCGCGGCAGCGCAGAGCGCCCGCACCCTGGGCAGCAAATCCGCAAGCGCGTTGGCCGTCGGCACTACGGCCGCGTAATTGTCCGGATCCTCTATGCCTTCGAGCATCTGATGAAACCTGTCCAGGCCGCGGCGGAATCGGTCGTGGGCCCGCCGCCACACACCATTGCCGAGTTCGGCGTCGTCTTTGCGGCCCTGCCTGGCCGCCGCAAACAGCACCCTTGGTCCTGCGGTTAGAGGTACTGGCCCGGACCACGGCCGGGCTCATCGTGGTCAAGGCCGCTGGCCTGCCGCGCTCCTGTGGGAGCCCGCTGCGGCTCGCCGTTCTCGCCGACGACGACGCCGGGGGCCAGGACGGTGCCGGGCGGGAGCTGGCGCAGCTGCAGCTGCGCCGCGGTGTGCTGATTGGCCAGCTGCTGTGCGGCCATGGCGGCCTGAATACCGTGGAAGAGTCCCTCCAGCCAGCCCACCAGCTGCGCCTGAGCGATGCGCAATTCCGAATCCGACGGCTTCGCGTCCTCGGAAAACGGCAATCGTATCCGGTGCAGCTCGTCGACGAGTTCAGGAGCCAAGCCGTCTTCCAGTTCGCGGATGGAGCGCTCGTGGATCTGTGCAAGGCGGGTGCGTGCTGCCTCATCGAGGGGCGCGCTTTTTACCTCTTCAAGGAGCTGCCGGATCATGGTGCCGATCCGCATCACCTTGGCAGGTTCATCCACCAGATCCCCAAGCTGCGGCGGCTTTACCTGTGCCGTCGCATCGCGTAGGGCTTGTCCCTCGACTGGAACCCCAGCATCATCACTCATGCGTTCATACTCTCATGCCCGCTTGTTCGGCCGGCAGGCAGGCTATGCGTGCGGGCAGGTTATGCGGGTGGTCTGGACAGGTGCAGCAGGAATTCGGTATTCCTTACGTGTCACCGGCCCAGACCACCGTCGCTGCAGCGGCTACTGCGGAATCAGCAGCACCGTCCCTGCGGATTGGACCCTTCGCGGTCAGTTTTATCCCGCCAGAATTCCTTCACCGTCATCGGCGCGGCATCGTCATGGACCGTTCTGTGATACGCCACATACTTGTCGTAGGCATCTTCCCCGAGGACGCCCTTGGTATAAGCCACAACGTGCTTCAGCCCGGCAGCGAGAGTCCGCATGGCAACAGCTTGCGGGGTCACCATTTGCGGGGACACCGTCTGTGCATCCTGAGTCAATCCCTTCATGGTTTGCCTCCCGCCACGTCCGTACCGGTACCCGATCCAGCCACTGGCGCACCCGCCGCACTCATTGCACGCACTGCCCGGCCGCCGTCGTACTCCTTCCACTGCGCCTGCAGGTCCTTTTCCGCCTTGGTAGCCAGGAAGCCGGCGGGGGCAAAGATCCGCGCGGGCACGGCCTTGTCTTCCGTAGCATCCCCATTGAGCGTTGCAGCGTCCTGACGGAAGGCCTTCCAGGTGACCAGCACTGACGCGGTGATGACCACGATCGACAGCACCACAAAGATGATGGACAGCGTCCCCTGGACGAAGGTATTTCGGACCACGGCCTCCATCGCGGCGATCGACTTGGCGGTCCCAAAAGATGTCTTCCCTGCATCCAACGCGTTTTGGAAGGCATTGTGCTGCGCCCAGTAGCCGACCGCAGGAACCGTGGAGAAGATCTTCTGGAACGACGCCACGATCGTGACCACGGAGACAAAGGCCAACGGCACGGCGACGATCCACAGGTACTTGAAGTTGCCCCGTTTGGCCACAATGGAAAGGCAGACCGCCAGCGCGATTGCTGCCAGCAGCTGGTTGGCGATGCCAAACAGCGGGAACAGTGTATTGATGCCGCCGAGCGGATCCGTTACTCCCATGATCAAAATGGCACCCCAGCCGGCCACCATAATCGCGGTGCAGACCCAGGACCCCACACGCCAGGACGTGTCCTTGAAGCGGGGGACAAAGTTGCCGATGGAATCCTGGAGCATGAAGCGTGCCACTCGGGTCCCCGCGTCCACCGCTGTGAGAATGAACAACGCTTCAAACATGATGGCGAAGTGATACCAGAAACTCATCAGCGCGGGGCCGCCGGCGACTTGATGCATGATGTGGGCAAGGCCGACAGCGAGCGTTGGTGCACCGCCGGTGCGCGAGACAATACTGGTCTCACCAACATCTGATGCGGTTTGGGCGAGGGTCGCCGGGTCCACATGCACACCTGTTAAACCGAGCGAGTTCACGAAGGCCGCAGCGCCCTCGACTGTTCCGCCAGTAGCTGCTCCGGAGGCGTTCATGGCGAAATAGATGCCACGGTCGATCGACAGTGCGGCTACGAGCGCCATGATGGCCACAAAGGATTCCATCAGCATGCCGCCGTAGCCAATGAACCGGCTCTGGCGTTCCTTTTCGATCAGCTTGGGCGTGGTACCCGAAGCGATCAGTGCATGGAAACCCGATAGCGCGCCGCAGGCAATGGTGACGAACAGGAACGGGAACACGGAACCGGCAAAGACGGGGCCATCGTTACGCCCCGCGAATTCGCTGAAGGCCGGGACATTAATTTCGGGCCGGACCAGGACGATAGAAAGCGCCAGCATCAGGATGGTGCCGATTTTCATGAAGGTGGAGAGGTAGTCGCGGGGAGCCAGCAGCAGCCAGACCGGCAGGATCGCAGCGATGAAACCGTAGACGATGATGCCCCAGGCGATCGTGGTGCGGTCAAGGTGGAAGAAGGCCGAGGCCCACTCGTTGTGGGACACCATTCCACCGCCGATGATGGCCGCGATCAACAGCACGAATCCGATAATGGAAACTTCCATGATCTTCCCTGGACGCCAGAAGCGCAGGTACAGGCCCATGAACAGCGCAATCGGAATGGTCATCGAAACGGAAAAGACACCCCACGGGCTCTCGCCCAAGGCGTTCACAACGACCAGCGCCAGAATGGCAACGATGATAATCATGATCAGCAAGGTGGCAATTAACGCCGCCGTGCCGCCGATCACACCGAGTTCCTCGCGGGCCATTTGTCCAAGTGAACGGCCACCGCGACGCATGGAGAAGAACAGAACCAGATAATCCTGCACGGCGCCGGCCAGGACAACGCCGACAATGATCCAGATAGTGCCGGGCAAATACCCCATCTGCGCCGCCAGGATGGGGCCCACCAATGGTCCCGCCCCCGCGATGGCGGCAAAATGGTGCCCAAAGAGGACATTGCGGTCCGTGGCAACGAAGTCCTTGCCGTCCGCGTTGTACTCCGCTGGCGTGGCCCGCTTGTCATTGGGACGGAGCAGGTGCTTCTCGATGTATTTGGAGTAGAAGCGGTAACCAATCAGATATGTGCACACGGCCGCGAAGACGAACCAGATTGCGTTTACAGTTTCCCCGCGGACAACAGCGAGCACCACCCAGGCGATGCCACCGAGCAGGGCGATGGCCACCCAAACGGCAATTTTCAGCGGCGTCCACTTATGCGCACGTTCCTCCGCTTCGACATCGATCGCCACCGGTGGCAGATCGGGGTCCTGGACCAGGACGTCAGGCCCTGTCTGTCCTTGCACAGAGCGCTGGCTCATGTCTCTCCCTTGAGAAGGTTTTAATGTCTTGTGAGAAGGTTTTAATGTCTTGTGAGAAGGTTTTGATGTCTTTGCATCGGTTTCATTCCCGTAGAGCGTAGCAAAGAACGCACGGGAGGCTGGAAGTACGGCCGATCCCCTACACGGTCAGCAGGACCTTGCCCATGTGTTCACCGGAATCAAAGTACGCATGCGCCTGCGCGGCCTGCGCCAGCGGGAAGGTCTTAGCCACTAAAGTCTTGACCTTTCCATTGCTCACCAAAGGCCAGACGTGCTCACGGACAGCGTTCATAATGGCACCCTTTTCCTCCGTAGGACGGGCGCGGAGGGTGGTACCGATGATGGCCGCCCGCTTGGACACGAGCATGCCCAGGTCCAATTCAGCCGTCGTTCCGCCCTGCATGCCAATGATGACCAGTCTGCCGTACTGCGCCAGAGCATCCACGTTGCGCTGCAGATACTTTGCACCCACCACGTCCAGGATTACGTCGGCTCCGTGTCCTCCGGTCCGCTCTCGGAGCACCTCGACAAAATCCTGTTCGCGATAATTAATGGCGATGTCGACTCCGAGAAACGCCGTCAAAGTACTGGTCTTTTCCTCGCTGCCGCTGGTCGCGGCGACGTTGGCACCTAACGCCTTCGCTAGCTGGACGGCCATGACGCCGATGCCACCGGTACCACCATGGATCAGGACCGTTTCGCCGGCCTGAAGCTGAGCTGTCATGAATAGATTCGAATACACCGTAGCCGCCACCTCGGGCAGAGCAGCGGCGGTGACCACATCGACTCCGGCCGGGATACGCAGCACCTGTTCCGCCGACACCGCCACCTGCTGTGCGTAGCCGCCGCCGGAGAGCAGCGCGATCACCTTGTCACCCTTGGAAAATGCCTTGGCAACATTGGGGCCAAAGCCAGCAATCCGCCCGGACACCTCAAGCCCAAGGATATCCGAGGCACCGGCGGGAGGAGGATAAAATCCGCGCCGCTGCTGGACATCTGCACGGTTAATTCCAGCGGCGACGACGTCGATCAACACCTCGCCCGGCCCCGGGACAGGTGCTGGAACCTCGCGCAGTTCCAGCATTTCTGGTCCACCCGGAGCCTTGATACCGATCGCCTTCATGTCACCCTCCACTGGTTAAAACTAATCTCTTGCTGTCACGTTGCTGCGAGGCCACGTGCGGCACCGGCGGCAGGCCGAATAGGTGACCGATGGGGCTGCAGACCGATGGGGCTGCAGACCGATGGGGCTGCAGACCGATGGGGCTGCAGACCTATGAGGACTACGAGCAGCCATCACAGCATAGACGTGATCTGCTGCCAATATCTTCACCCGTTGGGTCTTCAAGTTCCTCCGGCTCCCATCCGCGCGGTGCCGGGGAGCAGTGGGGCTGTGGAGGTGTAGTTGAGGCCGAGGGGTGTGGTGATTTTTACGGTGTGTCGTGGGGGTGTTCCGGTTGGTGGTCCGGGTGTTCCGGTTGGTGGTGGGGTTCGGGGTTGTGGGGTGGAGGTCCAGCCGGGTGTTTCTTTGCGGTAGTTGCAGCGTTCGCAGAGTCCTTGGCCGTTGAGTTCGTTGGTTTTCCCGTTGTTTTTGTTGTTGTGTTGGGTGTGGTGGGGGATGATGTGGTCGATGTGTCTGATGGGTGCGTCGCAGTAAGGTGTTCTGCAGGTTTGGTCTCTTGCGGTGATGAATCTGCGCAGTCCGGGTGGGAAGAGGCGTTGGGTGGAGTCCATGGCGACGAGGTTCCCGGTGCCGGGGGCGGTGTAGAGCCGTCGGATCCAGACCCGGAACGCCGGGTCTTCCATCGCCGCGGCGGGGTTATTGTTGGTTGTCTTTGTTCCGTGCTGGATGAGGTTTCTGGCCCGGTGGGCGGGGATTGTTCCGTAGCCGGTGAGGTGGGCTGGTTCGCTGTCGCTTTGGAACAGGGTCCTATCGGTCATGACGAGTTGGATTTCCACCCCGCTGATTCCGCTGGGTGTTCCGGTGGTGCGGTGGATCAGGGTGTCGGCCATGATTTGCCCGCGGCCGCGGTGGTCTCCGCCGGCACGGAGGGTGTCTGCTTCCCGGGATAGGGAGCCGTATACGCCGACGCCTTCAGCGACGGGCAGGAGCGCGGAGAGCCGGACCATCGCGTCGGGGGCCGGGCGTATGCTGACGTGCCGGTCGTTGACGGCTTTCGTGTTCCGGGCCAGCATGGCGAGTGGGTCCAGGCGGTACGCGATCTTCTTGGCTTCGGCGCTGATTTGCTGGTATCCCATTACTGCCATGGTCCCGGTG
>NZ_JADNYM010000037.1 GCF_015708085.1 Arthrobacter terrae
GCGGCCGCCGCACAGATCCCCCGGATCGCCGTCGGGTCAGTGTCCTGCACGCCCGTGAAAAGCTCTCCCAACACAGCGAAAGGCCCATTCGCGTTCGCGGACACCGCCGCCAACGGCGGCCCCGCCGCAGCAGCCGCACAAACCAGGGCGATCAGGATCCGGCTCTCCCGGATCGAGGCCGCCGGCACCGTCCTGATCGAGACGGACCGATACATCACCTTCCCCACCACATAACCGGCGACCGCCGACGCCAGCAACATGATCGTGATCATCGCCCCGTTAAACAAGACCATGGTCCCCAGCAAAATGAATCCACTCACCCGCCAGCGACGCCGCCACATCGTGCCCAGCGACGCCGTGGACGCCATCGCAGCCCCCACCACCGCCAGTGCGGGACCGCCGAACCCGGTACCAGCCAACGCCGCAGCCCAGTCAGGAAAAGCGAACGACACAGCACCCGCAACAGCGAAACCACCCAGAACCCCCGTCAGGTGACCCGCCACCAGCGCCACAGCAAACCGGGACGTCCCCAACTGCCGCTCCGCGAAAATCCCCAACCCCAACAACGCGGCAGTAGTCCACAGATACGTCCCCAGATCCGGCGCCCACAACAGCGACAACACCACCGACCACGGATGGGAACCCGACGTCGAGGGATTCGCCAGCACCGCGCCCGCAAGATGGCCCCGAGGACCCCGGCTAACACTGGTGGTCCCCAACGCGACCGCCCACATCAGCACCAGCAACCCGAACGTCAGCGGTGCATGGCGCACCCCATCGAAGGTCATCTCCGCGAACCACAGCCAGACCCGGCGCCCGGCACTAAGACGTTCACGCACGTTCCGCGTCAAAAGTCTTTCCCCTTCGTGTCAAGGAACGCCGCTGTCCTACCTGTTCAGGCGAAACAGTCGACACCGCAGTCCGCGGTGTCGCTCGTGGTCCCTATGATCATGGTCGCTGTGATGAGCCCAACGACATCCCGGACGCTACCACAGCACCCCGTACCCGGCTGGCGGCCGCCTCCACGGGTGAAGGTGCATACGAGCTGACGTACCACCTTCGGGCATGTTCCCTGAGGACCCTGAGACCGCCGTAGCAGAGGATTTCCGGGGGAAGGCGGAAATGTCTCTCCTGTCAGGGACTTTTTTGCTGCGAAGGGGGTGAGGGCCACTCCCGGTGGTCTCAGAACCGGGGGCGGCCCTTACTTCTGTCTCCCGATGGGGGGGGAAGGGAGACAGGTTCAATGGGGTTCATTCCCCGGCCCGTCGTGACCCTCCACTGTGCTGGTTCAGCTGCACCGGGGCGGTTCGCGCCCGAGCTGATGTCAGCAGCGGCGTGGTGCAGGGTCGTAAGACCAGCATGGTCCTGACGTGCTGAGAGGACGGTAAGAGACCCTGAGAGGAATCACAGGTAGCCGCTTGCATTTCGCCGCGCCGCCTTGGAGTGTAAGACCATGCGACTACCACGCACCGTGTCCGGTGTCCTCGACCGATGGGGTATCCGGAACCAATCCACTGCCGCCGCAGTAGGGGTGGTGGCCTTAGCACTGCTGGCAGGGGGAGTGTTACTGCTGGTTTTGCTGCAGAACGCGCTCACTGCCTCCACGGACAGTGTCCTTCGCACCAAGGCCAATGACGTCGCAGCCCTGATTACCAGCCAGGATGTGGCTGAGGCCGGACAAAGCATCAGCACGGCGGCTCGGGTTGACCTGCTGATCCAGATTGTCGACGCCTCAGGGAAAGTAGTCGAAGCCTCCGATCCGTCCCTGAAAACCAGGCCGATGAGCTCCCTGGACTCGGCGCCGGGAAAAAGCGAAGTCCAGACAGTATCCACCCTGGCCGGTGTCCCCGGCGACGGGGAGTACTACGTTGTAGCCACCGGGGCCAGGTCCGGATCTGAGAAGTACGTGGTCCTGACCGCACGCAGCGTGCAGGTCCAGTCGGACACGGTGCGCACGGTGGCGTTGTTCCTGCTGCTGGCCACCCCCGTCCTGCTGCTGATCGTTGGTCTGTCGGTGCGATTCCTGGTCGGCCGGTCACTGCGGCAGGTCGAAACCATCCGATCCCAAGTCGCCGTCATCGACGGACGCCGGTTGGGCGACCGCGTCGACGTCCCGCCAACCAGGGACGAACTCGCTGCCCTCGCAACAACGATGAACGCGATGCTGAGCCGCATCGAGACCGCCGACACCGCGCAACGGCAGTTCCTCAGCCACGCCAGTCACGAACTCCGCAGCCCACTGACCACGCTGCGGACCGGGCTGGAAGTCTCCGCCGGCGATCCGACCCATCGCGCCTGGCAGGACATCGCACCGGTCCTGCAGTCCGAAACCCTGCGGATGGGTCACCTCGTCGAAGATCTCCTGACTCTGTCCAAAGCCGACGACAGCGGCTTCACCCTCCGCCGCACCGACGTTGACCTCGACGACGTGCTGGCCACGGAACTAAGCCGGCTCCGTGCCACCGGCAGCCGCGCGGTCGTCTCCCAGGTGCAGCCGGTCCGGGTGGCCGGGGATCCGGGCAGGCTGGCCCAGATCCTGCGCAACGTCCTGGACAACGCCGAGCGACACGCTCTTACGACAGTCCGTGCCACGCTGAAACCTGACAAAGGTGAAGCGGTCCTGTGGATCGACAATGACGGGCCCCCGGTCCCTGCGCCCGAGCGGGAACGCATTTTCGAACGTTTCGTCCGCCTCGATGAAAGCCGGTCCCGGGACACCGGAGGCAGCGGCCTCGGTTTGGCCATCGCCCGAACCCTCGCAGAAGCCCATGGCGGCACAATTACGACCGGTCAGGCACCGGACGGGTTCTGTCGCTTCGAGATACGGCTTCCCCTGCTCGACTGAACTCATTCACTCGGTTCAACCGGGTGTTCTGTCGAAAAGTCCGGTCTGTTGACCCGGACCGGATAATCGGCAGAGAGCCGGTATCCCATGCCCCGTACGGTGCCCAGGGTCGCTAACCCGAACGGGGCATCGATCTTCTTGCGCAGGTACCCGATGTACACCTCCACGACGTTGTCCCCGCCCTCAAACACCGGATCCCATACGTTATCGAGAATCTCGGCTTTGGAGACCACCTCGCCCGGATGACGCATGAGGTACAAGAGCAGCCCGAATTCGCGGGCAGTGAGGGTGATCTGGGTTCCGTTCCGGGAGACCGAGCGCTTCAGGGGATCCAGCAGCAGGCTGCCAACGGTGAGGTTCACAGGACGTTCCGGTGCGCCGCGCCGGATCAGGGCACGCAAGCGGGCCACCAGCACCAGGAAACTGAACGGCTTCGTCAGGTAATCATCGGCGCCCAGATCGAAGGCATCGGTCTGGTCATACTCGCCATCCTTGGCGGTGAGCATCATCACCGGTGTCCAGATTTGCCGTTCCCGCATCTCCTTCAACACCGCGTAGCCATGCTTGCCCGGCAGCATCAAATCCAACAGCACCACGTCATACGGGTTCTCGGTCGCAGCCCACAACCCGCTGACGCCGTCGTGGACCACGTCGACGACGAAGCCCTCCCCGGTCAGACCCCGCCGTAGGGTTTCGGCCAGCAATTTCTCGTCTTCCACCAGCAGCACGCGCATACCGACATCCTTCCATTCCGGGCAGCCTTTTTACGACCGCTGATTCCAGTGTGCGTTGCGGCACCTGAGCCGGACCTGAGGAAGGTTTCCCCCTCTCAGGCTCCCCTCAGCCGAGCGACGGCAGACTGAACCGGTGAGTATCAGTAGAGCCAACCCAGGAGCAAACCCATGACGGAGCGCATGATGAGAGGATTCGTACCGTTGTATCTGCAGCTGCGTTCCTGGTTCCTGATACCCGTTGGCGTAGTCCTGTTTGCCCTGACGCTAACCATCGGTCTAGTGGCTAAATCCTACGGTTCCTACAGCCCGGACCTTGCCGTCGATGTGGAAATGAGCGAGGCCCGCAACCCGGTGCTGAACGCCATCGGATTAGGTATCCACTACGGGCTCGGCCCACTTGGTGCCGTCATCATCCTCGCCGGGATCTGTGCGTGGCTGATGTTTATCCGTCGGGCACCCATACAATCGCTGGCCTTCGGCTCGATCACCGCCGTCGGCTGGCTCAGCTCAGAAATCGGCAAGTTCACCGTCAGCCGGCTGCGTCCTCCTCACGACGTCGTCCACGCCCTTATCGCCGAACCCGGGCACGACAGTTTCCCCAGCGGGCACACCGCCTTCGCCGCAGCCCTGGCCTGGGCCGTCATCCTCGTCCTGACCCGCCCCGGTATCCAACGCCGGTGGACCATCCTGGCCGGGGTCCTGTTCACGGCAGTCGTTGCCCTGTCCCGGCTCTACATCGGCGTGCACTACCCAACAGACGTCATCGGATCTGTCCTCATCAGCACCGGCGGAATCCTGATCTGGCTCGCCCTGTGGAACAACCTCCTCGAACCCAGGCTACGCAACACCAGGCTGCTCACCCGGCTCACCCCAACCGCCCCAACCACCTAATACTCCGTCCACGCAATAATTGGAGACTGAACAATCATGGGCGCCATCATCGACAACATCCTGGGCATCAACGTTGTGCTGGCCTCCGTCATTGTCTTCGCCCTGGTCTTCGCCGAGGACGCGTTCTTCCTCGGCTTCGTCATCCCCGGTGAAACCGCGGCCATCCTCGGTGGAGTATTGGCCAGCCGCGGCCACATCGATCTTTGGTCCATCATGGCACTCGTCATCGCGGCAGCGATCATCGGGGATACCGTCGGGTACGAAGTGGGACGCATTTTTGGCACCAGAATCCTGAAACTGCGGATCCTCGCCCGCAAGAAACGTCATCTGGACAGGGCCCAGAACTTCCTACGCCGCCGGGGCGGAACAGCAGTCTTCCTCGGGCGCTTTACCGCATTCTTCCGGGCCGTCATGCCAGCCCTCAGCGGCACCGCCGGGATGTCCTACCGAAAGTTCCTGCTCTTCAACGCAACAGGTGGAATCATTTGGGGAACCGCGACGGTAACTCTGGGATTCCTCGCCGGGAACTCCTACAAAGCCGTCGCTAAGACCGCCGGCAGCGGCACCGCCATCCTGGTGGCCACCATCGTCGTCGCCCTGCTCGTTATTTGGCGCGTCCGCAAACGCCGGGCAGAAAAAACTGTCGCGGGATCTGAGGGTTACTGCGCGACGACGGAGGACCGGACATGATGGCGACCCCTGGACGTATCGCCGGTCATTTCGTTCAGGTCCACCTGCGTCGGATCAGGTTCAACAACGCCCTCGCCGGCCAGCACGAAGTCCTCATCGTTTGATGCGAAGGGCACAGTTCACGGCGCCGCACCTTGCCTGAGGACCAGGCACAGGAACCGGTACTCAGATGCAGGACCACCACAGCGTTCTCCACGTAACTGGAAGGGTATGAACCCTAATATCACCCATGCAAGTAGAAAGCATCCGTCCCCAGAGTGGATCGGACTCTCCGAAGCAGAAACAGGATGGCACCAGTGACTAAAGAAGGGCCCCTGAATTGTGGAACCTTAGCCAGGAAAGCCGATCCTCCGCGTCGCGTGGCAGGGACGGTGCTCGCATGTGTCCTGACCACGCATGCTCTTTCCAGTTGCTCCCCCGCACACCCGCTCCCGCTCCTGCAGTAACCGAACATCACAGGATCGTCATTATCGGAGACTCACTGAGCACCGGCAACGGAACTTCTGCCGCAGATGCGTGGCCGAACCTCATCAACAACGACCCGGCATTTCATCAAGATCGGCCGAACCTGACCAACGCTGCGCAGAACGGCAGCGGATACCTCAGCGTAGGAGACAAAGATTCAACCTTCGGCACTCAAGTCACCGAGATGGTAACGGCCGAAACACGATTGGTGATCTTCTTCGGTTCCGAAAACGACATTGTATTTCCGCCATCGGAAATCGGTGCCGCCGCCTCCCAAGCATTCACAACAGTCAAAAACATTGCACCGCAGGCAGCCATCCTCGTAATTGGGCCACCCTCCTACACGGACAACCCCGCACCCGAACGAGTGGAAGTCCGGGACCAGGACAAGACAGCAGCCCTCCAGGCAGGAGTACAATTCGTCGACCCCATTGCCCAAGGCTGGATCATGGACAACGCCGCTGACCTGATCGGACCGGACGGAGACCACCCCACCACGGCAGGGCAACATTTCCTTCAAACTCAGATGGAAAAACTCATCGCCCCGCTAATCCCTCAAACCCGAACTTCGCTACCGCCAACGCCGCCCCGGCAAGAATCCAAGTGACATGAGATCCTGGAACGGCTAGGTCGTGGCCGCCCTAACCATGAAAAAGTGGTGATAGCGCCTCACGTTCAGGAACTCCCTAACCTCGGGCTCTTATGAGAATCTGACCGAATGGCGTGTTTAAACGCGCAGCGGCGCGCCGTCGCCGGGAAAATTGTGTTGTTGACGCAGAAATTTCCAGCCCCATAGGAGCACCTCTACGGTGAATGAATTGACCGCCTTTTATCCGTCTGTTCGAGTTGATGCCGCCGGTGACGGTGTCGGGTCTCAGGCTGGTGGAGTTGTCCTAACCTCGATGGTGAAAGCATCGGGACTTCCTCCCCCGCTCACAGCACTCAGGAACCACCACCGAGAAGGAGGAAACCACACCGAACTCGGCGCCCTCAGCGCCTAAACATTAAGGATCACAGGGCAGCCGCTTACACCACACATTTGGACTTGACCTTCCGGCGACTTGTCCGCCGTCATGGCCCCACCGAAATCGATGAGGTCAGGTACTCCCCACGACGCTCCCGCAGCGATCGCAGCCCATGAGCACTGCCGAGCCCGGATGACGGCTGGAGCGTAACTGGCCAAGGATGCACTCCCCCGCTAGCCTTGTCGCACCCGACCGGCTGGTAAACTGGACACGAAGCGTGGGGTGCTCACGGTTTCTTGCCTCAACAAACAACACACCTCCCCCGCGTGTCAACGGTCGTGCCGAGCCAGCCGCAACGCTGGTCAAGACCCGGCTTGCTCTGCGACCAGTCAACATTCTGGGCAAAGTGTCTCAGGACAGATTGCCGCTGCGGTAGATGTTCCCGCCGCCCATAAGCCGGTCGTCCAATGGTGAGCCCAAAGGCTATCTACAAGTTCTCCCAATGCCGGTGATCCCCTTTATTTCGGATTCCGTAAGACTCGCCCAAAGAACTGTCACCGGACGGGTCTTACGGACGCTTCCGGAGGCAGTGCTAGAACAGCCAAACTCAGCCGCGGGTTTGACCGGCGCGGGGCCGCCTTGCGGCCACATCTCCCTAACGCGAATGTGTCGAAAGCTGGGTTTCCGAAAGCTGGACCCCTAGGCCGTGTTGATCAAGTCGATTCGCGTTCGCGTGGGTAAGTCTTGGTGGTGACGCTACAACAGCCGCCCAGAAGGAGAAGACGAGTGCAATCTGCATTGCCGGAGAAATCGTCCCAAAACACCACTGTCGCGCTTACGAAGGTTGCTTTTCGACTTTTTCGACTCTCCGAACTTGCCAATGCAATTGGTGACCTGACGGGGTTGGGGCAGGCAAGTATCCAATCATTGGTGCAAACGGCAGAAAAGCAGCTCGCAAATCGGACCTCGGCGGAGTTCACCGCCGTTGCTACTGCGGACCGCGAATGGGTCGAAGGTGTGCTTGTCCGCACCTATATCAGGCTAGCTGCGGACCCCGCGCGTCAGATCATGGGCGAGAGCCTCATTGGCGCAGAGGCAGTCGTGGAGCTAGCGCGTGAAGCGATGACCATTGATGACCCTCGCGACGTCCTCGCCGCCTCCGATGACGCCCGGGCGTACCTGACCGCATTATCCGAGTCCATCGCATACCTGATCTCCGAGTGGTACTCGACGAACGCGGAGCCGAATCGTGCCGCGATGTCTCAGGCGGCCGGCGAGACCCTGCAAACTGTTCGAGCGATTCCCAATCTGATTGAGGCGCTCAAAGCACACCTCGATTCCTCCCTCGCTCCGGTCCTTTCCCAGCTTGAGCAGTCGACGCTGGAGGACCACGGTTCGCCGCCCGAGCCAGAGCCAGAGCCAGAGCCAGAGCCAGAGCGGATTGTGTTCGAGCTTGACTTCAGCCTAAAGCCCCGCGCAACTGACGCAGAACTCGCTGAGCTCGTGAGCGCAGCGGTCGTGGCGGTACTCGAGGACAGACCTGTACACATTGAGGTTTCCTTGGCCACCCTTGACGAAGACGTGAAGGAGTTCGGCGACGCCGTGCTCGCGGCGCAACTGAAGCGCGATCGCCAGAAGAAGGCGCGACGACTTCGGCTCGCACTTTCGGCGTTCTTCTCCCCTCAGGTTGAAACTGCGTGGGCTCCTTACCTGGGAGTGCCCGCCCGCGTCACGGTGGTTCGCGCGATCCTCGCGGAGCAGGAGACGACGGGCGCAAAGCTGGACGTCTGGCGAACGCCCCCGCCCGCGTGCCTCGGCACCCATCTGGTTGACCCCCGACGAGGTCCACGCGGTTGTCGACAGCGTCGGACTCAATCACTGGGACCACCTCAAAGGTGGTGCTTGGTGTCGCGCCGCTGACGAGCTGCCGCGTTCGGTCATCGTCGAGAAGGTGATGCCCAGCATTCTCACCGAACTCGTCCTCGGGGAAGTAACAAGCCAAGAGGACTGGACAGCAGATGTGCTGTTCCTGCCGTCCTGGCACATTGGCCAGGGGTAGACAT
The DNA here is from genome assembly GCF_015708085.1 of Arthrobacter terrae. Lineage (GTDB taxonomy): Bacteria > Actinomycetota > Actinomycetes > Actinomycetales > Micrococcaceae > Arthrobacter_M > Arthrobacter_M terrae. The sequence goes on from NZ_JADNYM010000037.1 coordinate 8,654, forward strand.
CACTGCCGGTCCAGACCGAGTCCGCGGCCAGGTGGTGTTGATCAAGTCTAAGCTGATCCAGATCAGCGTGGCGGCGAGGGTGACGGCGCGGGTGACGGCGTGGTAGCTGCGGAGGAGCTTGACGGACCTCATCGCGATGCCGCGCCATTGCTTGAGCTTGTTGAAGCAGCGCTCGACAACGTTGCGGCCTTAGCGCTCCTTCTGCTGGTCGCCGAAGTCGATCGGCTGGCCTGGCTTCTTGCGACGATACGCGATCTGATCGCCGCGTTCAGGGATCCCCCTGCGGACGTTGATGGGCACAGCGCCAATCGAGAAGTTGCCTCCCAGCGGGTACGTTGCCTCGACAGTCCCTTATCGTACGATTTTTTTCCGTTTTCTGTGGTGACCCCATGAGGGTCTGTACGATTTTCGGTGTAACGATCCTCCGACGAGGCCAGCATTTCTGCGCATTTGAGGGACCAGAACGCTGCGGAAGAACAGCGTTGCCTCTCGACAAAGCAGATTCTCACCCAAGGATTACACGGCGGCCATTGCGTGGGAAACTGATGGAAATGATTACCCGCGGTTGCTGGGGGGCGGTGCCTGGGCCCGGCGGATCCGGCGCTGCCGGTGCGTCGGGAAGTGCCTGCGGGCCACGGCCACAGCGTCCGGTGAAACGTCCACGGGCAGGACGCCCGGAGCAAGCCCCAGCTCAGCCACCACGTTGCCCATCGGGCCGGCAAGCAGGGAATTGCCCACGGAAACCGGCGGGACCTGGCACACACCGGCCACGAAAACGCTGTTTTCTATGGCCCGGGCGGCCAGCAGGGTGCGCCACTGGTTTGTCTTCAACGCTCCCGGCACCCAAGACGAACAGGCCAGCAGGACCTGGGATCCGGCGTCGGACAGGGCCTGCGCATGTTCTGGGAACCGCAGGTCGTAACAGGTCAGCAACCCAAAGCGCAGCCCGTCCACGTCGAAGGTGATAGGTTCCGTGGACGGGCCCGGGGCCACGAACGCGGATTCCTCAAAGCCCTGCGCATCAAAGAGGTGGATTTTCCGGTAGGCGGCGAGCAGCCGGCCACCGCCGTCGAAAGCGGCCAGCGTGTTGTAGGCGCGGGCCGGGTCGGGCGAGGATTCCACCAAGCCGGCCACCAGGGCAATGCTGTGGCTGCGGGCAATCCGCGATAGTTCGGTGCCCACTTCCCCGTCCAGCGGCCCTGCCACTGTCGGGAAGGTGGCGTCGATTTTCTTCTTTTCATAAGTGGCGTATTCGGGGAAGGCCACCAGTGCGGCGCCGGACGCCGCGGCCTCGGCCGTGTACGCATCAATGACGCGCAGGTTCGCCGCGGTGTCCGTACCGGACGCCAACTGGCCCAGGGCAATGCGCACGTGGAGTGTCTTTCCGTTTGGGGGCGGCTTGGTGGGCCTAGACTACAGCTTCTTCCAGGGTGTCCATCTCCGGCGGTGCCGCGCGCAGCCCCTTGGTGATGAGCAGGAGCACCACGATGCCTATGCCCAGCCAGGAAAGGCCCAACGTGACCGCATGGATGTCCAGCCGGGAGAGCAGGTAGCCGCAGATCACGGCACCCACGCCGGGGATAACCAGATAGCTGAACGGGTTCAGAACATTTCCGGCGCGACGCTGGCGGACATAGTGGAAGATGACGGAAATATTCACCAAGGTGAAGGCGGTAAAGGCACCGAAGTTGATGAACGACGTCGAGGTGGCCACGTCCAAGAAGATGGCGATCAGGCCAATGATCGCGGAGATCACAAGGTTCGCCACGGGCGTGTGGTATTTGGCGTTGAGGCGGCCAAACACCCCTTTAGGCAGCACGGAGTCGCGGCCCATGGCGTACATCAGCCTGGAGGCACTTGCCTGCGCGGCCAGGCCGGAGGCGAACTGTGCCGCCACCAAGCCGGCAAGGAACACGGCGCCGAAGAACGTGCCGCCGATTTGCAGGGCGATCTCGCTGGCGGCGGACGCGGAGTCGGCAAACGCGCCTCCGGGGTGGACCAGCTGGGTGAAGTAAGCGACCACCACAAAGATGCCGCCACCGATCAGCGCGATCAGCATGATGGCCCGGGGCATGTTCTTTTTGGGGTCGATGGTTTCCTCCGTCAGTGTGGTGACGGCGTCGAACCCCAGGAAGGAGTAGGCGGCAATGGCTGCGCCGGCACTGATGGTGCCCAGGCTGGAGCCGGCGTTGAGGAACGGGGTGGAATTGGCCAGCCCGCCCGCGCCGGAGCTGTTGACGATGTGGGCGATGGAGAGGGCCACGAAAAACACAATCACCAGGATCTGGAACGCCATGAGCGCGTAGTTGGCCTTGTCAGCGACCTTGAGGCCCAGAATGTTCAGGAACGTGGTGATGACGATGAACAGTAGGATCCACACCGCAATGGGGATACCGGGGAACTGGGCGCTGAGGAAGGAGCCGCCAATGAGCCAGATGACCATGGGCAGGAACAGGTAGTCCAGGAGAATGGCCCAGCCCACCAGGAAGCCCACGCGTGAGTCGATCGACTTGCGCACATAAGTGTAAGCAGATCCCGCCACCGGGTAGGCGATGGACATGCGCCCGTAACTGTGGGCGGTGAAGAGCATGGCCACCATGGCCACCAGGTAGGCGGCCGGGGCTGCGCCGCCGGTGGTCTCGGCGATGATGCCGAAGATGCCCAGCACAATGATGGGGGTCAGGTAGGCCAGCCCAAAGAGGACCAGGGACCGGAGGTTCAGCGTGCGGACCAGGTGCGGCTGTGAAGTCAAGAGATGCTCCTCGGTGAGCGGAGTGTGGGGGTCCAGCTGGCAGGGTCGATCCGGCCCTGGTAAACGGGGAGCTCGATTGCGGGCTCGCCGGGGTGGAACTGCGACCACATGCGGTTCAGGCCCGCGGTTCCGTTGTTGCGGACATGTTCGACGGCGGAGAGGTCCAGTTGGGCTGTGAGTATGGTGGGGTCTGCCGTGGCGGCCTCGGTGATGACGTGGCCCTCCGGATCCACGATGATGCTCCGGCCCTGCCCTACGGGGCCGGCACAGTTCACGCTGATCATGAAGACCTGGTTGGTGATGGCGTTGGCCCGGGCCAGTACCAGTTCCTGCTCACGGTCGGCCGTGGTGGTTTTCACCACGTTGATGATCAGTTCGGCGCCCATCCAGGCCAGTTGCCGGGTGACTTCCGGGAACCAGGCGTCGTAGCAGATATTCAGCCCGGCCCGGCCAAAACTGCCCAGATCCACGGTGATGAATTCGTGCCCGGGATCGTACGGTTCAAAGGGGCGCCACGGGAAAATCTTCCGGTAAAAGCCAGCCACCTCGCCGTTGGGAGACAGGACCACCTGGGTGTTGAACAGCTGCCCGTCCTTCCCTCGCTCGCAAACGCTGCCGGGCACCAGCCAGATGCCAAGGTCCGCGGCCATTTCCCGCAGCCCGCGAACGCGCGGACCGGTCAGCGGTTCGGCTGCCTCCTGCAGCGCCTCTGTACGCTGCTGGTCCGGGGCGCCGTCGCCAAAGAGGTGGAGTTCAGGGAAGACCACCAGCTTGGCTTCGGGCTGGTGCGCAAGGGCGCTGCTGACCTCCTGGGCGAAGCCGGAGAGTGGCTCGCCGATGAGCCTGGGTGGTGCCTGGGCGGCGATGACGGGCAAGATGCGGGACATATGGTGCTCCATGTTTGGGATTGTGACCTGATTCATAATAGTTCATATTGAGCATTTAAGGGAAAGTGTTCATAAATTCCACTTACAGTGATGTCTATGAGCTTGAAAACGGGTGAGGGCGCGCAGGCCCCGCCGATCGACGGTGCGGCACTGGCCGGCCTCGAACGGCGCAGCGCCATGGACGCCGTGCGGCTGCGCATCGCCACGGCCATTTATCTGGGACTACTCAAGCCCGGGGAGCGGCTTCCAGGCAAGGATGACGTGGCGCTGGGACTGTCGGTCAGTCCCATTACGGCCCGCAGGGCACTGACCAGCCTGGCCGAAGAGGGCGTGGTGGTGCGCCGCCGCGGCCGTAACGGGGGAACGTTTGTGGCGGATGCCCCGCCGCGGGAGGCGCTCGCCGCGCTGGTGGCCCGGCCGGACGAATTTAGCCGCGTGCACCACCTGGTGGACCGCCGGCTGCTGGGCGAATGCGCCGTCACACACTTCGCGGCGCAGAACATTTCCACGCACCAGCTGGAGCAGCTGGACACGCTGACGGTACGGATGTCGTCGGCCTCCAGCTGGTCCAGCTACCACCAGCTGGACGAGGAATTCCACCGCTTGGTGGCCAGCGCCTCCGGAATGGGCAGTGCCGTGGACGCCTATTGTGAAGGCCTCATGGAACTGTACGAATACTTCATCCCGTATCCCATTGAGTTCCTGCACGTCTCCAACCAGGACCATATTGCACTGGTTGCCGCCCTGAGGGACGGGCAGGCGGCGTCAGCCGTGGAGATCTCCCGGCGCCATGTGGACACGCTCCACCGGACCATGTTCATGGGTCTGGCGGACGGTGCCGGGGAACAGTAGCGCACGTTTCACGTCGGGACCCGTGGTCTTCGACCGCACCGTGATGGTCATGCTCTGACCGGTCAGGATTGGCTCTCGGACAGATCCCACCCAACGTTCGGCTTACGGGCGTGATTGGTCCACGATTCTTGGCTAGGCTCGTGGGGTGTCTACCGGTCGGAATCCCCAAGTGATCGTATTGAACGGCGGATCGAGCTCTGGCAAGTCCTCAATTGCCAGAGCGCTTCAGGAAATCCTTCCGGGCATCTGGCTGACGTTCGGCGTCGACACGTTCATCGACGCCCTTCCTGGTAGGGGTGACAGCCCTCGCGCAGGAATCACCTATGAGCAGGGCGGCACGATCGCCTTCAGCACTGAGCATCGGGCTTTAGAGCGCAGTTGGTATACCGGACTCAGCGCTATGGCCCGGGCAGGGGCCCACTTGATCCTCGATGAGGTCTTTCTCGCTGGGGATGCCGGCCAGGAGCGTGCCCGGTCGACATTCGGCGAAACGGACCTGATCTGGGTGGGAGTGCACTGCGACCCGGACGTCGCCGCACGCCGCGAGGCACAACGCCTTGACCGTGTAGAAGGAATGGCGCGACAGCAAGCCCTGAGCGTCCACGCCGGAGTTGTCTATGACGTAGTGGTTAACACCACATATCGCTCAACCGATGAATGCGCACGTTTCCTCGCGAATCAGCTCACGCTCGATGCTCTGCCCCGTTGAGGGATCCGCTTGCGGACGGCTCAATGCAATATATAGCGATGCAAAACACGGCCTTTAATCGCTGACGTCTCACGACGCCTAATCGTGCTGACGAGGTGGATGGTCTCCGCGACGTGGTGTCAGGACTCCATTAATCCGGCGTAGGTATCTGCGAGAACGTTGTATGAGGTTTGGGCTCCTTCCCTGGCCGCTGTGAGGGATGCGACTTTGGCTGCGAAGCTGGCGGCTTCGGTCAGTCCGGCTCCGAGTGCGATCTGCTGGGCGATCGCGCCGAAGAATGCGTCCCCGCACCCTGTGGTGTCCACGGCTTGGACAGTGAGTGGTTCAACCATGTGTGGCATGCTCTCACCGTCGGTCGAATCGAGCACCACGGCACCTTGAGAGCCGAGGGTTACCACGACCCGGGTCAAGCCGGCCCTGAAAAACTGTGACTGCATCATTTCCCAGTCATTGGAGTCGATGACTGGACTGCCGAGAAGTCCTGCAGCTTCATGTCTGTTTACGAGCAATATGTCGACAGTATCCAGAAAATCCCTTGGGACGTCACGGTAGGGCGAGAGGTTCAGGATGCTGGTGATCCCGTGGATTTTTCCCATCCGCGCTGCGGCCTGAACGGTTGCCAGAGGCGTTTCCAGTGACAGGCACAGTACTGCTGAGTCTCGAAACAGGGCTTCGGCTTCAACTATGTGGGATGGGAGGAGCCGTCCGTTGGCCCCCGGGGACACGATGATGGTGTTCTCCCCGTCGTCGGAAATCGCAATCATCGCGGACCCTGTGGCGATTCCGGGTAGGACGCTGACGTGGGAGGTGTCTATGCCGTGGATTTGTGCTGCCGCAAGAAGCGTGGAACCGAAATCATCGTCTCCTACGGCTCCAATGATCGAGACCTGACAGCCCAGGGCCTGTGCGGCCGTTGCCTGATTCGCACCTTTCCCCCCAGGGACTTTTTTAAGCTCCCCGCCGTGTACTGTCTCCCCCGGATTCGGGAACCTCGATGTGCGCACTGACAGATCCATGTTCAGGGACCCGACGACCAGCACGGTGGGATGGGTGGTCGTTTTACTCATAACTTCTCTTTTTTCTCGTGTGGTCGGGACACTTTTGAAATGAAATCTGGGCTGGCGTTCTTCCATAGATCAGGGGCGTCGGTACTCCCCTATGAACTAAGGACTGAACTGTCCTGTGGCGGAGCTGTCACCCTTCGTAGGTTCTTCTTGGGAGAAAGGCGTCGTGTTGCCATGTATTGCCAAGCCCCGACGATGATCATGGCCACCAGTGCCAGGGCGGTGAAGATGCCGCCAGCCGCAGCCACCGTCGGTGTCACGTTGAAGGTCAGGCCCTCCCACATTTGGACCGGCAGAGTCTTGAGATGGACGTCGCTCATGAAGAACGCGAACACAAACTCCGTAAACGAAGTCAGGAACGAGAACAGAAATGCCGAGAGCATGGCGGGCCTGAGCAGGGGGATGTAAATGTCCACTATCCGCCGGCCAAGGGAAGCCCCGCTCATGCGTGCAGCAAGATCCAGGCGCCAATAGAATCCCCTCAATGCGGTGCTCAGCACCAGGGTGCTGTATGGAAGAGCCAAAACGACGTGGCCTATGGAGATGCCGGTGTAGGTGAAGGCTACTCCCAGGGAGACGCTTTCAAAGTAGAGGCCCAGCGCCGGAACGATCCAGGGAATGACCAGTGGCGCGATGAGCAGGGCAAATAGTGCGCCCTTCCCCTTGCACTTTCCACGTGTCAGGGCAGCTGCTGCCAGGGCACCGAAGACCACCGAAACCACGGCACTCATGAGCGCAATGATCAGGCTGTTGAGGGCACTCGATGTCCACACCGGATCGGAAAAGAATGTTTCGTACCAGCGAAGCGAGATGCCTTGGGGCGGGAAGGTCAGCAGTTCAGTCGGCTTAAAGCTAGCGCCCAAAGAAATAATGAGCGGGACAGCCAGGAATAGCAACAGCAGCAGGACGACCAACCGGGCGAGTGCGTAGGAGGTCCATCGGAAAGCTTTGAAGCCGCTGACAACGGCGGTCCCCTACGTGTCAGCGTTGGGTAAGGCCAGCAGCTCATAGCAACTCCGTCTAATACGTAGGGCGAGAATCAGGAACAGTACCGATGTCTATCTCCACAATTTCCCCGCCGCGGGAGAATGGGTCCATGAGTAATTCAGGCCCCCGCGCCGGTGGCCCGACCCCTCGGCGGTCGTTCACTCCGGCGCAAAAGGGGCCTATCTCCGCGGCGAGGATCTGTACTCCTCGCAGATCACCGAGTGGCGCAAGCTCCGCGACGCCGGCGTGCTCGAGGGTAAAAAGCCGGGCGAGAAAATCGGTAAACCCACTGCCGAACAAGCGGAAATCGGGCGTCTACGTCGGCCGTTGGAGGTAAGCGAACGCAAGCTGGCACGGACGGAAGCAGCGTTGTCCATCATGGAAAAAGCACGACAGCTTTTGGAGGACATCTCCGAAAGCGCGGAGCAGCAGACCTGGTACAGGAAACGTTGATGGGCGCCTACACCACCCTCACGCAGGCGGACATCCCGACCCGGGAAGCGGCCCTGACCGCCGGGGTATCAAGAGCGACGGCTACCCGTAAACCCCGGATGCCGGTACCCATCCCAGTTCCTGCCCCGGTGCCGGTCAATAAGATCTGTGCTGAAGAACGCGCCCATATCCTGGAGGTCGTGAACTCGAACCGTTTTGTGGACCTGCCGCCGATCCAGATTTATGCTCAGCTCCTGGATGAAGGGACGTATTTATGCTCGATCTCCACGTTCTACCGGGTACTGGAGGAGAACAGCCAGGTCATGGAACGCCGCCGGCAGGCACGCCACCCACCGCGTAAGGTCCCGGAACTGTCCGCGACCGGGCCCGGGCAGGTTTACACGTGTTATGCCGAAGTTCTCGTTGTGCCGATATTGGTGGTGGGATCCCGGATTCTTGCGGCGGTTGGGACCTAACTATCGGCATAATCAAAGCGCTTCAAGGAAGGCCATGACGGAGTCCGAAGGCTGGTAGCGGCCGGCGGCAGTTGCCGTAGGCGGGGCCACCTTCGCGATTGCTTTCTCTTTGAGAGTCATGTCGGCATGGATGTAGATGTTGGTTGTGGAAATCTGTTCGTGGCCTAGCCACAGTGCGATGACAGTGGTGTCAACGCCGGCTAGGAGCAGTTTCATCGCTGAAGTATGTCGCAGTGTGTGAGCGGTTACCCGCTTGTCCTTTAGGGTTGGGCACGAGGGGGCTGCGGTAGTCACCGTGACGCGGATTCGCTGTTCGATCGCGTCTCGACTGAGTCGGTGCCCGGTCGTAGTCGTGAATAGCGGGGCATCGGCGGGGCCGCCGTGTTCCTTGATCCAGCTGCCCAGGATCACCAATACGGGTGGTAGCAAGGGAGTCCGGCGTTCCTTAAGGCCCTTGCCTAGGCAATGGACGTGTGGACCGGTTCCGGCGTGGATGTCCGCTATGTTCAGCCCGATCAGTTCACTGACGCGTAGCCCTGTCTGGATCGCCAGGCTGAATAGGGCATGGTCGCGCCGCCCGGTTCTGGTCTCTTGGTTGCAAGCTGCCAACAATGCGTCGGCTTCGCCCTGTTCGAGCCAAGAGACAATGTTGCGTTGGATTTTCGCGGTCGGAATCGCCAGAACCCGCTGGATCACCGCTGCATGCTCTGGATGGCGCAATGCGGCATAGGTGAACAGTGAGTGGATCGCAGCCAAGCGGGCGTTTCGGGTGCGGATGCTATTTCCCCGAACCGTTTCCAGATAGGTGAGGAACCCGGTAATCGTGCCTGCGTCCAGGTCACTGATCGCTAACACCGAGGGCGTCTTGCCCGTCTGGTCCTGAACGTAGGCCAGCAGCAGTTTGAAGGTATCCCGGTAGGAGGCAATCGTGTTCGGGCTGGCTTGGCGCTGGGTCATCAGCCGATCGGTGAAGAAGGCCTGCAGCAACGGGGCAAGGGACGTCATGGCGCAACCTGCCTTTGAGCGTCGGCAGTGGTGAGCCGGGCGGCCGCGTAGGCCAATAGTTCTGGGACTGCGCTCAGGTACCAGTAGGTGTTGGCCGGGTCGGTGTGCCCCAGATAGGTCGATAACGCAGGCATCATGGCCGCGACGTCGGCTCCTTCGCGATACCACTCAGCAAAGTGTTCACGGCAAAGGCATGCCGAAGATCATGCATTCTGGGATGGAGCCGGTGGGTAGGTATCCCGGCTGCAGTGGTTGCCTGATAGAAGGCTTTCAATGCGCTGTGGTATCGCAATCGTTCCCTATCACGGTTGATGAAAAACGCTGAATTGCCAGCACGCGACTGTTGCTCATATTCATTGCGCCATGAGGCATACCGCACCAAGGCGGCAGTGGTGCTCTCATGCAGTGGCACCAATCGAGGATGCCGGGATTTACCGCTGCTGACCACCAATATTCCGGCGTTAAGGTCAGCGTCATCGCGGTCCATGCCCAGTGCTTCACCGACCCTGAGCCCGGTGGCAGCGAGCAATCCAAACAACGTGGGATAGGTGCGCGCCCGATCCTCAACGGTCAGGAGCCCCGCGGCTGCAATCAGAGCGGAGGTTTCGGCGCTGGTATAGATATGCGGCGCCGATCGGCGAACCGGGCTGGTGAAGATTCCCTGGGGCGGGACCTCATGAGCGGGCTCCAGTGCATGCATGTAGGTGGCGAACCCTCGCACGGCCGTGAGTCTACTTGACGCTCGGGCCACGGGGTTCTTCGTCCCCTCGGGTGGGTTATCTGCCCAGGTGACGGCATTGGCGGTGGTGATCGTCGTGATGCCTTCAGCGCTCAGATAGGTCGTGTACTGACCCAGGAGGTACTCGGCCCCTGCGAGGGTAGCCCCTAATTGGCGGCGTAGCCGCAGATAGTCGGCCACATGTTCCTCCCACCTGTTCATGACTGACCCCTCTCTTCCGGCCAGGGCTGGGCTAAGGTGCGCAGCCTGGTTACATCGACGCGAGCGTAATTTGTGGTGGTGACCGGGTCATCGTGACGAAGGACCTGACCGATCGCGGCCAGTGGCACGTGGGCACCAACCATGGCCTCACCCAATGAATGTCGCAGCCGGTGAGGACCAAAAGGTGCCATGCCAGCACGTTTGCAGGCACGGGTGACGATCGCCCATACCGCGGGAGATCCGAGTCGGCGCCACGGGGCTGTGACCGTGCAGAACACTTCAGGCAGATCCGGCATTTCCGGGCGGGCATGGAGCAAATAATCGACTACAGCCTCCCCGACCTCGGCAGGCAGTGGTAGCCGTTCGTCTTTGGCGCCTTTGCCGCGGACCAGGAAGTCACCATGACGCCAGTCCATGTCATGCAGGCGTAGCCCAGCCACTTCACCGGCGCGCAAGCCCAAACGCGAGAGCATGATAATCACCGCATAGTCACGTTTCCCTACCGCTGTGTTCCTGTCACACGCACTGAGCAGGCACTGGATCTTCTCCGCACTCACGCCAATCGGCAGTAACGAGGGCTGCGGCAACCTGACCGCCAGGGTCGCCCCCGTCAGGTCGTGATCCAATTCGCCGACCAGGAAGCAGAAGCACAGGAACGAGCGCAACACGTAGCCGAATTTCTTCACCGAAACCGGCTTCCTGCCCTCGCCCTCGCCCAGCAGGGCCCGGGTGACGTCATTGGCGCTCAGGGCGGATATGCCTCCTGGTGGGGTGTAGCCGTTGAGGAATCGGCGCACGCGGGACACTTGCGCCTGGACGGAAATCTCCTTCAGCCGCCGTTCACTGCGTAGGTATTCCTCGAATCGGACCAACAACACTGAATCCTGGACTGCTCGTGGCGCAGCTACCTCCGCGGTAATCGTTCCCGATGTGACCAGCCAGTTCAACAGCGGGCGCAGGGCCCGATGGGTGAAGAGCACGGTATGCGATGCCCGCCGCTCACGGATGAACAAGTCAACGATCTCCACCGTGAGATCCGATACCACCAGCTCCTTGGCATCGAGCCAGCCGCTCAAATGCCCCATCAGACGCAGCTGGACACCCCTTGAAATAGGAACGAATCCCAGCCGCATCAGCTCAGATTCGAAACCCTCAACGTACGTTTCCAATGGACCACTGACATGCACCATGACGCTGTCTCCTTGACTCTCGAAAGAATGGGAAACAAGTCGATCATGATCCGATGATTATGCCGATAGAAGAGCCCCGACCGCCGCAAGAATCCGGGATTCTGGCACCAATATCGGCATAACGAGAACCTCGGCATAACAAGGCCTATGCCGATATCGGCATAGCACGTGGGACATCACCAAACTTGCCGGTCCGGTCAAGGGTAAATACTTTGATTGCTACGTCATAATCGATATCTATTCGCGCTACATTGTGGGTGCCTACGTCCACGCCCACGAGTCCGGGGAACTGGCGGTGGAAATGATGAAGGAAATCTTCGGTATCCACGGCGTTCCTGAGATTGTGCACGCGGACCGCGGAACGTCGATGACGTCCAAAACCGTCGCTGTCCTGCTCGCGGACCTTGAGGTCACCAGATCCCATTCCCGACCCCGGGTAAGTAACGATAACCCCTACAGCGAGTCGTGGCTCAAATCGTTGAAGTTCGCACCGGTCTTCCCCGAGCGCTTCGGCTCTTTGGCCGATGCCAGAACGTTCATAGCCTCCTTCGTGGACGGGTACAACCACACCCACTGCCACACCGGAATAGGCCTGAATACACCGGCAGATGTCCACTACGGACTGGCTGCCGGCAAGGCCATCGAACGGGCGAAAACACTAGCGACCGCCCGCCAGAAGAACCCCGAACGATTCGCCACCCACAAGGACCCCAAAATCCTGGCCCTACCCGACGCCGTATGGATCAACAAGCCACCAGAAAAAACCAAGACAAAGCAAGCAGCCTAACTGCCGCTGGCCTCATTCACCTTGACGTTCCGGTGACACCGACTCGGCAGCGTGATCATGCTGATCGGTCTGGCCGGCCCGGGAACCATCAACCACGACACCTCGTACCTCTTCGTTGCCATCTTCATGGCGCTTATGGGCTTAGGCATCGGGGTTTTGGTACAGAACATCGTGCTGGCCGTTCAGAACACCGTCGACGTCTCCGAAGTCGGTGCAGCGTCGGCGGCCATCGCGTTCTTCAGGTCGCTCGACGGGGCCATCGACGTAGCCGTCCTTGGCGGCATCCTGACCAGCCGAGTCGGTACAAACATCGCTGAAGGCTGGGGCAAACTGGGCATCAAACAGGACGCGATTTCCGGGGGCTTGGGCGAGACCCGGCTGGATATCAGCGGGCTCCCGCGTCAGTGCAGGAAGTGTTCCCCGCCTACGCCGACGCATTCGGACCAATCTTCCTGATCACGGCTCTAATTGCGGCCGTCTCGGCGATGGCGATCACTGTGGTGCGAGGCACTCCTCTTCGCACCACTGTGGCTATGAGGCCCAATAAGTCTGCATACGCCTCAAAGCCCGAATCCGATTTAGCTGATCAATCGCACGTTCCGGCAGCGGAACCCTTCAAACGTTCCGATAATGGCCCCGTAGACTCAGACGAAGACCCGTAAAGTGCCCAGCCCCGCCGCCTCTCATGCACTGTCCCTATTCCGGCCATGTGAACAATGGAGAACACCCACGATATGAAAGCGTTCGTCATTCCACAGCCCGGTGCACATACCGTGGAGCTGACCGAAGTACCGGTTCCCAAAATCGACGACGACGAGTTGCTCGTGCGCGTGCAAGCGATGGGCGTTGGGATCCATGATTCCTACTTCTTGCCCAGCGACGCGAAATACCCGTATCCGATCGGGATCGAAGCTGCTGGTGTGATCGAGAAAATCGGCAGCAGAGTTGTCGGCCACCAGCCAGGGAATCGCGTCGTGTTCGTCAGTTCGATGCAGCCGAAGGGCGGAACATGGGCCGACTACGCCGCGGTCAAGGCGGCGTCGCTCATTATGCCCATTCCCACCGGTTTAGGATTCATTGAGGCCGCCGCGATACCGGTAGCTGGGAACACCGCCCTGAAGGCACTAAGGGCACTGGCTGACGTGCCAACCGGCGGGTCGCTCTTCATCGCCGGTGGTTCGGGAGCGATTGGCACGTTCGCGATTCAGCTCGCCCGCAAACGGGGGTGGCGCATCGCCGCCTCCGCCTCGGAAGTCAACCACGACTACATGCTCTCGCTCGGCGCACACAAAGCAGTTGACTATCACGACCCCCAATGGCGAAAGCAGGTCCTTCAATGGATGCCCGGCGGGGTTGACGCAGTCATGGCGGTGCAACCCGGCACATCGGCCGAAAGCCTGCCCGTGGTGAAGGATGGTGGTTCGTTGATCTCGGTCTCGGGAGATGCACTAGTCGCGGAACGCGGCGTGCGCATGATGGGGATCCCGTACGAGGTGAACGTTATGGATGAGTTGATGCAACTCATGAAGCAGATCGCCGCTGGGGAAATGCATTTGGGGCTCGAGCAAGTCTACCCATTTGACGATGCCCTGGCCGCCCTGGCAAAAGTGCAGACCCGACGTGCTCGAGGCAAGCTCGTCCTACAACGGGAGTAACAGCAACGCGCATACGAGGAGGTGGACTCTAGTCCTCCGCCAGACTTCCGGAACGCTGCCCAGTACACTGTCGAATACGTCCTCCCCAGGACTGTGACCGAACGCCAACGCTCTGTTCACTGGGCACGGAAAGCGCCTCCGCCAACAACCATCGGTGGCCGAGTAAAAGACACCTCCATAATGCCGACTACGCGCATACTGCCGACTACGCGCTCCACTTCTTATGATCGCCTAAAGTCCGCAGAGCGTGACCTTCGGCATAGCAGTATCGGGTATTAGGTTCCCGCCTCCGGCGCCAGGGCACCGGATAGGCGAAGCGCCGCGAGACTCATGGCCAGCGAGAACTGCGTGTGCGGCAGGATCGTCCCGTCCTCCCACACCAGCAGCTCACCGGGAATCCTTTCCCGTGGCACCGGGGTAGCAACTTCGAAGCCCAACAAGTCCGGGTCGTAGCCCCGCCCGCCAGCCTCCCCCAGTTTCTGCACCATGGGATCTTCTTCCTCTCACCGGTACCCCCGTGTGATTCCCACAGTACGACCGCCTGTCACCATTCGTGAGGCGGCACTCCTCCCTCCACTGCTCATCATGTTTCAACACAGCCATGCGGACAGCACCGGCTTATCAGGCACCACCGTCGTCCTGCACTGACTGCTCTTTAGCTGATCGCGGCCAAAGACATCCCTTGCGTCACAGTGCTGCCGACGTCCACGAAGAGTTTGCCCAGTGTTCCTGAGCGGTGTGCGGCCACGGTGGCTTCCATTTTCATTGCCTCCAGAACCAGCACGGGATCTCCGACTGCGACTTCATCGCCGGAGCTGACCAACCATTTGACGACCGTACCGGCCATGGTGGAGACAAGCGTGGCGGCAGGCTCTTCCTTGATGGAAGCATCACTTCCATCGCCCAGCCGCGCGGCGGAGACCGTGTTGGTCCCGCTTGCGGCGAGCAGTCCGGCTGGAAGCCCCAGCTCGACGCGGCGTCCGTCGACCTCGATGCTGAACTTGTGCCGTGCTGGAATAGTGCTGGAGGTAGAGAATTCCGTATTGGCCGGGATCGCGCCAGTGAAGGCCGTTTCAATCCAGTTTGTGTAGACGCCAAAAGCATCGGTCTTGGTGAAGGCCGGGTCATTGACCACGGCCTGGTGGAACGGCAGTACGGTGGCAATCCCGCCTATTTTGAATTCGGCCAGCGCCCGGCGCGCACGCCGCAAGGCCTCCTCCCTGTCAGCCCCGGTTACTATCAGCTTGGCCACAAGCGAATCAAACTGGCCCGGGATCACATCGCCGGCACGGAAGCCGGTATCAACACGGATGCCGGGCCCCGTCGGCGGTTCAAAAATATCTAGGGTTCCTGGTGAAGGCAGGAACCCACGGCCGGGGTCTTCGGCATTGATGCGGAATTCGAAAGCGTGTCCGCCCGGACGCGGATCCTCTTTGAGCTCCAGCCTTTCGCCAGCGGCAATCGCCAACTGGGCCTGCACCAGGTCGATTCCAGATGTTTCCTCTGTGATCGGGTGTTCTACCTGAAGTCGGGTGTTGACTTCCAAAAAAGAAACCGTTCCATCTTCAGTGACCAGATATTCCACAGTCCCGGCACTTGTATATCCTGCTTGGCGGCAGATGGCTTTTGCCGAGGTGTAGATCTGTTCGAGCACGTCATCTGTCAGGAAGGGCGCCGGCGCCTCCTCGACGAGTTTTTGGTGGCGGCGCTGCAGCGAGCAATCACGCGTGCCGACGACGACGACGTTCCCGTGGGTGTCAGCCAGCACCTGCGCTTCAACGTGTCTGGGCCGGGTCAGGAACTGCTCCACGAAGCACTCGTCCCGGCCGAAGGCAGCCATGGATTCTCGAACCGCGGAATCAAATGCCTCCTCGATCCCATCAAGTTCCGACACGACCTTCAGGCCCCGGCCACCGCCGCCGTAGGCGGCCTTGATCGCCACTGGAAGCCCGTGCTGCAGGGCGAACTCGCGGACCTCCTCGGCTGAAGCGACCGGCCCATCACTGCCTGCAGCCAGCGGGGCTCCGACAACAAGGGCGACTGCACGGGCGGTGACCTTGTTGCCGAGGAGGCGGATGGTCTCCGGCGAGGGGCCTATCCAGACCAGGCCGGATTCCTGAACTAATTCAGCAAAATCCGCGTTTTCGGACAGGAATCCGTAACCGGGATGGACGGCGTCGGCACCGGAACGGCGGGCAATCTCCAGCAGCTTGGGAACGTTGAGATAGGTGTCGGCAGGGCTATTGCCCTGCAGCGCATAGGCTTCGGTGGCGGAGGTGACGTGAAAGGCGTCGGCGTCGACGTCTGCATAGACAGCCACTGAGTCGATGCCGCGTTCGTTACAGGCGCGCGCAATCCGCACGGCGATTTCGCCTCGGTTTGCGATCAGGACTTTGTGCATGTGGGGCTTCCTTCGTGGGGGAAAGGTCCGAGGGCGGATTTAGTGGTGCTATGGGGCAGCAACGGGACCAGCTTCGGGGCAGGGGTGGAAGCGGATGGTGGATCCGGGTGCCAGTTGCGCTGCCTTGTCCAGATCCGCTGAGAGCACGACGCCGATCACCGGATAGCCTCCGGTTACCGGATGGTCAGCAAGGAAGAGGACCGGCCGACCGGACGGGGGGACTTGGATGGCACCTTCCACGGTTCCTTCGCTGACCAGTTCCCGAGAGATCCGGCGTTCCAGTGGCACTCCATCCAGCCGTAGGCCAAGTCGGTTGGATGCCGCCGTGACAGTCCAGAGCTCTTCAGCCAGTGAATCCAGTGCCGCAGATGAAAACCAGTCAGCGCGCGGACCGGGAACGTACCGGAGTACGCAAGCACCGACCGGGGCGGGGGGCGGAGTCTCCGGGTTCGCGACAGCGCTGCCGGTGCGCATGGCAGATACCCGCAACCGGTCCCCGGTGGCAAGCGGCATCGGGCCGAGCCCGGAAAGTACATCAGTGGACCGGCTTCCCAAGACCACTGGCACTTCGATGCCGCCCCGGAAGGCCACGTAGCTGCGGAATCCGACCGTGGGGGTGCCGAGGGTGATCCGTTCACCGGCCAGCAAGGCGAACGGTGCTTCGGAGGGCACCAAACGTTGGGCACCGTCGACGGCGGAAACGACTAGCGCTGGCCGGGCCCCACTGACGGCGATGACCTGGTCGCTCATAGCCTGCAGTTCCAGCCCCGCGTGCACAGACTCCAATCCGGCCGCCTCCGCAGCGTTTCCGACCAGGCGGTTGGCTCTTCGGAGCGCGGAGCGGTCCAAGGCTCCCGAACCTGTGACGCCGATGTCCGCCATGCCGGGACGGCCCAAGTCCTGGACCGTGGTCTGAAATCCCGATGCCACAACTTGCAGGCCGCCCTCGAACGAAACGCCAGCGGCGTTAACCGGCGGCTGGCTAAGTTCCACTATTTCGCGGACCGGCCGGAACCGTACCCTGTTCCCGGAGCTGATGAGGGCCGGGTCCCGCCGTGTCGGGTCCCACATCTGCGCCGTGGTTCGACCGATCAGCTGCCAACCGCCCGGTGATGGGCGGGGATAGACGGCCGAGTATTTTCCGCCCAGTGCTACGGCGCCGGCCGGAACAACTGTCCGCGGCGTTGCCCGGCGCGGGATGGATACGTCGTCGTCATCGCGACTAAGGTATGTGAAGCCGGGGGCAAAGCCCCCGAAGGCAGCCGTCCAGGTCCTGCCGGAGTGATACTCCACCACTGCTTCCCGTGACAGGCCCATCAGTTCCGCCACCGCGTTTAGATCCTCACCTTCATAGGAGGTGTCGATCACGGTGAGTGTGTCGTTGCGCTCCGGTACAGCGGTGAGATCTGCGCTTTTGACCCACGCCGCTATCCTTCTCGCCGTGGCGGTGGAGTCCGCCGTGACAAGGACCGTGAGTGCGGCCGCGACCACATCAACCTGGCCCGGGACTGGGCTGTCTTTGAGCAGGGCATGCAGGCTCAGCACCTGGTTCAAGCCGGGCAGTTCCACCAAGATGGCACGATCCCCCACGGGGCTGATTCGCACGTTTTCTGGCATAGCCGCTACACAAAGCTTTCAATCGTCACGCCGGCTTCAATCAGCGCCCGTCGTGTACTGTCCGCCATGGCAACGGCTCCCGGAGTATCGCCATGCAGACAGATGCTTTGTGCTTCCACATGCAGCACGCTGCCGTCAATCGCCTCGATCTCCTGCTTAGTCGCCAGGCGGACGCTCTGCTTTACCACCGCGTCAAGGTTCTTCAGAACTGCCCCGGGCCTCGTCCTGGGCACCAAGGTGCCGTCCGGATTGTAAGCACGATCTGCAAACGCTTCGACCACAGTGCGCAATCCGGCGGCTTGGGCGGTGCGCTGAATCTCGGAGCCCGGGAGCACCATCAGGGGCAACGAGGGGTCCAGACAAAGTATCGCGCGGACAACAGCCTCCGCCTGCCCAGCGTGGTGAGCGATCGTGTTGTACAACGCCCCATGGGGCTTCACATACTGCACTAGGGCACCTTCGGCCCGTGCCAGCGCCTGCAATGCACCGATTTGGTAGACCACATCATTCGTCAACTCGTCGGGTTCAATGTCCATGAAGCGGCGGCCAAATCCGGCCAGGTCCCGATATCCAGGATGGGCACCGATGACGACGCCGGTCCGCTTGGCTGCCGCACACGTGGCACGGATGGTCGTGGGATCCCCGGCATGAAACCCGCAGGCGACATTCACGCTGGACGTGGCCGCGATGATTTTCGTATCGTCTCCGAAGCTCCAGTTTCCAAACGATTCGCCCACGTCACTGTTGAGATCGATAGTTGCCACGAGGGACTCCTTCTAGCTGGTTGCCATAACGCGGGTCAAAAAGCGCTGGGTTCGTTCGCGTTGCGGATGGTCAAAAATCCCGGCTGCCGGGCCCTCCTCCACGACCATGCCTTGGTCCATGAAGACAACCCAGTCGGCCACTTCCCGTGCAAAGCGCATTTCATGAGTGACCACCACCATGGTTAATCCCTCGGAGGCAAGTTCCGTCATGACCTGCAGAACCTCATCGACCAGCTCGGGATCAAGTGCGGACGTGGGCTCGTCAAAGAGCATGACGTCCGGGGACATTGCCAGGGCCCGCGCGATCGCCACGCGCTGCTGTTGTCCGCCGGAGAGCTGGTGCGGGTACTTATCTGCATGCGCGTCCATGCCCACCTTCCGAAGCTGCGCCAGCGCATTGGCCCGGACATCGGCGTCCAGGGCACTGCCGAGATGGCGGGGGGCGAAGGCCACGTTTTCCAGCACGGTCTTGTGCGGGAAAAGATTGAATTGTTGGAATACCATGCCGATCCGTTCCCGGGTCCTGGCCATTTGTTTGTCCGGGACCGGCTTGTGCAGTCCGGCGGAGGAGACCTTGTAGCCCACGGGCGCGCCCTTATAGAGCACCTCGCCCGCGTCGATGGACTCCATGGCGTTGAGGGTGCGGATCATCGTGGTCTTGCCTGATCCTGACGGTCCGATCACGGCTACCACCTCGCCCTTATGCACTTTCAGGTCGACCCCCTTGAGAACCTCGGTCTGGCCGAATGACTTTCGCTCGCTTCGGGTCTCAATTACGACTTCACCTTCGTGCGGGGTGCTGGTGCGGGGTGCCGGAACGGGCAGTTCCAAGGCGCCAAGGGTGCCCGCGGATGCGAGCTTGGTCTTGAGTCCACGCCGCCGGAAATCAAGCCTGCGTTCGAAGACTTTGAGTGCCTGGTCAAACACGGTCACCAGCAGCACATAGTAGAGCGCGACGGCGGCCAGTGTTTCCAGGACCTTAAAATTTTGTGTGTAGAGCCGCTGACCCACCAACAGGATTTCTGTCAGCGAGATCACAGAAACCAAGGAGGTCAGTTTGATGATGGTGACAAGTTCGTTCCCCAGCGATGGCAGGGCCACCCTGAACGCCTGGGGAATCAGGATGTGGCGCTGTACGGCACCCCACGGAAGGCCAAGCGCACGGCCTGCCTCACCCTGGCCCCCGGCGACGGCGGAGAGACCGCCGCGATGAATCTCGGAGATATAAGCCGTTTCGGAGAGCACCAGGGCTATGAGTCCGGCCATGAACGGTGAACCGACGAGAGTGCGCAGTTCCGGGATCACTTGGGGGGCGTTGTAGACGAAGATCAACAGCACCAGCAGAGGAAGTGAGCGAAAGAACCAGACGTAAATGTCAAGGGTCTTACGCACCCATAAGTGTCTTGACTGCCGCCCCAGCGCCACTGCCATCCCCAAAATCACCGATATCCCCCAAGCCAGTGCGGAAAGTGCGACGACGGTGACGGTGGCCGCCCAAAAATCCTTTTGGGCGAACAGGCTGAAAAAGTAAGCCCAATCGAAGCTGAATCCGGTCTTGCCCGTGTCGACATTGTTCGTGGAACCGTTTTTGTTTCCCAAGGCCGCCGAAACCTGCGCATTCGTTGCCGGGGCAAGGTTGTACTTGGCCAGCAGGGCCTGATAGGTGCCGTTTGCCTTCATGGCATCCAGACCCTTCGTGAGGTTTTTCTCCAGAGCCACGTTTCCCTTGTCCACGGCCAAGCCCACGGGGACAGGAAAGAGCAAATCCTTGCTGGTGATTTCAAGTTTGCCGCCCGCGCTGTCGACAGCTGTCTTGGCAACCGCGGCGTCGGTGACCTGGGCGTTGATCTGTCCGGAAAGCAGTGCCTGGGTACCCTCGGCGTCGGCAGTAAAGTCGCGGACGTCGATGGACTTCTTTCCAGCCTTGATGCAGGCAGTGCTGGCCGTGGAACGGAGCTGGGTGGCCACCTCGCCGCCCTTGATGACGGCCACTGAAAGCCCGCAGAGGTCGTTGGCGTTGGTTGCCCGGGCTGTGGTGGTGGTGGACATCACGATGGAGTTGCCGGTGGTGAAGTAAGGAATGTAGTTCACCTGTGCGGCGCGTTCTGGCGTGATGTAGAGCGCTGAGGCGATCACGTCAAAGTGGTCGGATTTCAGGCTCGTGACCAGCTGCTCGAATCGGGTGTCAACAAATTGCGGCTGCATGTTAAGTTCCGTGGCCATGGCCCGCATAAAGTCCGGGTCGAACCCGGATGGCAGGCCGGCGGACATGTATGCATACGGCGGGTACGTCAGGTCTGACCCTATCCGCAACGTCCCACCCGTCACGGGTGCGGCCTGAGCCACCCGCACCGCAGCGGATGCCGGGGCAGCCGATGCCGCAAGTGCGGGCCCCAAGGGAACCCCGACAATGAAGGTCAGGGCTGTCAGAAGGGCCAGGACGCGTCGGCCATGCCGAACCAGTGTGCTCCAAGTCATGATGCGAATCTATAGATTGTTGAACAGTCTTGTCAAAGCACTCAGCTAGAAAAATCATTAATATCGCATACAAATGCAGTGCTGCACCTCGGGGAGCACCACCGACCAGCCATTCGCGATCGCTTACTTGACACGATATTGTTCAACACTGTTATTCTCGAGACATGACGACGCATCATGAGCCGATGGTCAGCGAACGGGACGTTCCCGCTGCGGAAGCAGTGCGCTCCTCCATGCGCCGAGCAATCACCGCCGGCCGGCTGCGGCCTGGCTCCCGCCTTGTGGATCAG
Organism: Arthrobacter terrae; assembly: GCF_015708085.1. Taxonomy (GTDB): domain Bacteria; phylum Actinomycetota; class Actinomycetes; order Actinomycetales; family Micrococcaceae; genus Arthrobacter_M; species Arthrobacter_M terrae. Next base: position 29,940 of record NZ_JADNYM010000037.1, read on the forward strand.
GTGCTGGCCACCGAATATGCAGTGTCTCGCAACACCGTCCGGGATGCCCTCAAACAACTCACCATGGATGGTCTGGTGGTCTCCGTTCGCAACGCCGGCAGTTCGGTTCGGGCACTGAGTGCCGGCGATATCCACGACATCTATACAGCACGCCGTCTTTTGGAAACCGGGGCCATAGCCCAAAGTTCCAACGCGCCGGATCTCCTGCTCCAGCAGATGGAATTGGCAGCTGCGTCCAGCGAGAAGCACATGCAGTCAGGCGATTGGAACAACGTGGGGACCTCAAGCCTTGCCTTTCACCAAAGCGTGGTCCGGTTGGCAGGCTCCGAACGCCTGGACGCATTCTTTGAGAACCTGGCAGCCCAACTCCGGCTTGCCTTTGCCGTCATGCCTGACGAAAGCGCCTTCCAGGTCTCGTGGGTCGGCAGGGACCGCGACATTGCGGACCTCATCCTCTCCGGTCGCCGCGACGAGGCAACCGCACAATTGACGGACTACCTCAACGAGTCCGAAGCGCAGTTGACCGACGGGGTGCGGGCAGCGGTCCGGACCCACGCAAAACTTACAAACATCGAAAGGACATCATGAATCAGCCATCCCAAGCCGCGCTAACGGATGCCGCCTACAAGGGGGCCGCCCTGGACGTGGACAAAGACTTCTACGGCAGCATAGCCCGGTCACTGGATGAACGCACCCTTGTGGATTCCTTCGAGATCCCCATCAGGTCCGGCCAAGGATGGAAAGTGCCCGCCGGTCATGTATGCCGCCTGCGGACCGTGGACGGTCCCCAAGTGGGAGACCTGAACATTTGGAACTTCGACAACCCCCGGGAACGCTTCTGGGCGGCACGGACGCGTCAGTTGCAGGCTGCCCACGTAACCACCTTTGACCGGCTCTGGTCCAATCTCCCCTTCCTGCGCCCCCTGGCCACGATTACGGCCGACACCTTGGAGGATTACGGAGTGGACGGAGACGGCGGCCGCGTCCATGACACGCTGGGCACCCGGTGTGACCCCTACGTCAACCGAATGCTCACCGGTGAGGACTTCGACTACCACTGCCATTCCAACCTGACGCGGGCCGTACGCCCCTTTGGGCTCACCGAGTTTGATGTCCATGATGTGCTCAACGTCTTCCAGTGCACCGGGCTGAATAACAACGACCAGTACTTCATGAAGGCATGTCCGGCGAAGGTTGGTGACTACTTCGAGCTCTTTGCCGAGCAGGACCTGTTGATGGCCCTGTCCACCTGCCCCGGGGGCGATCTGTCGGTTCCGATGTGGGGCGAGGGCGCCCACGACCCCATAGAGGTCTGCCGCCCCATCGGAATTGAGGTCTACAAGCTCGAGGACCGCCTATTGTCAGGCTGGACCCCGCCAGAGCTTCCCGAATACGCGGGCGGCCACGGCCTGCATGCACAGGCTTGGTCCTAGTGGTGTGTCTCCAAAATAAGTAATGAGTGTGGGTTTAAGCTGGGTTTATGTCGAGACCAGCTGCTGCGTTGTTGTTGTCCGAGGCTGAGCGTTCTGTGTTGGAGGCTTTATCGAAGTCCCAGGTTGC
>NZ_JADNYM010000038.1 GCF_015708085.1 Arthrobacter terrae
GGCAGGGCACAGGCTTCCGCCTTGTCAGACGAAGTTACTGCAAAGGCTTAGGGCAACAAGACCGCCAACCAGGGGCGTAGTGAAGAGGACTTCTGACATTTAGTGCCGTCAGCTTCTGAAAATGACAGCGCACGCCAGAAACGACACCCGAAACAGTCCAACTATCCTCCAAACATCCTCTCAAAATCCCCGTTATATCAACCCAAAGCTCCTATCCATCCATATGAATGAGGGGTATAATTGGACCTATACAGCAGTACAGACGAACGTAACTTTTGACCATACGAAACCAGGTACTGACCATGCTGACCATCACCGTCTATTCCAAGCCCGGTTGCTTTGGATGCCGTAAAACGGCCGAGAAGTTCACCACCCAGGGGATCCCGTTCCAGGAAGTTGACCTGACCACCACGCCCGCCGCGCTGGAGTACGTGAGTGAAGAGCTCGGCTATTCCCAGGCCCCTGTCATTGTCGTGGATGACCACTTCCACTGGTCCGGACTCCGCCCGGACATGATCGAAGAGGCCATCGCTGCCTTTCACACCCAGGCCAGCACGCCTGCCACCGCTGGTGCGGGGGAGTGAGGGGCCATGATGGACGAAGAAGAACTGGTCGCCTTCATCACCGCCGATCCTTTGGCCTGGCGGATCTGGCTGGCAGGGTATGAGAGCGGGCTGGCCCGGGGCCACGACGATGAGAGGAATGGGATGGAGAACCTGGCTGACCTGATCGCGCGCCGCCAGCTCACCCTCCAAGCCTGTGAACAGCACATTAAGGCGGAACTGGCGAACACGCTCACCATGGCCGAGGTCCGCGCTGCCAGGGCCAGCACCCGCCCCGGCAGTTACCGGGGCGGCCCCGTTGCCTGGGACAGTGAAGGGGACCGGTGAGTAGAAAGAAACCATCCTCCTTCGCCCCCTACTTCACCCGTGATGATGCGGACCAGGTACGGGCCGCTTTCCTGGCCGCCGGCCATGTCGAAGGCTACGCGTCGATCTCCGAACTCATCGAGGCCGCCACGCTCAAAGAAGTACGCCGGCTCCAACGCAAACACCACAACAGCAAACCCTGGGAAGGAGCCGGCCCCGGAGCCCTCCGCCCGGGACAACGCACCAGAACCGAACAAAACACCGAACGAAAAAACACCCAGCATAACCACTAAACATGGGACCGGTGGGGGCTAAGCATCCCGCCGGCCCTGGCCTGTCGGTCCCCGCCAGCCATGGGCCCGTGAATCCAGAGCAGCGAGCTGATCAGGCGCGAGGATTCCCTGGCTGAGCTTTTGCCGCTGCACATGCCTCCACACACCAAGAACCCGCTCATATTCATCAGCGGCCCCCAGATACCTCGGCCACGACCCTGTCTGCATTGTGAAGGCCACCAACTGGTTGAGTCTTTCCACCCAACGCTGCGCATCCCTGACAGCCCGGGATGGTTGCTTCCACCCCGGAAGCTGCTCATCAAGCCACGCCTCGTGCCCGGCCGGTAGCTCAAGACGCCGCCACGCAGCCAGCCGCACCGCTAACCACTTGGCCATCGCCCTCGTCTTGGTATCCTCCGAATACTGGTGTGGCCAGCAACCCGTCCGGGCCCGATAATCAAGGATCTCCTGGACCCGTGTCGCCCAGACCGCCGGAACGGCCTTGGCCTCCGTTACCGGGGGCGGTTTTCGGTTCGCGGTGTGATCAGAGAGCAGTGTTGGATCACGATCCGTCGCGACCTGGATCCGCCGAAAAACCGTCGACCGAGGTACACCCGTAAGCGCAACAATCGTCGCAGCTGGGATGCCGGCCCGGAACATCCGCACCGACTCACCCTCGCCTCCGCTGTCGTCCATGAAGTGGAGACTACCAACCCCGCTCGACCTTCGCGCCAGAGCCTCAGTGTCGGGCAACAGATTTCCCAGAGTGGTGACCGGTCATTTCGACAGCCAACCAAAGAACCCGACCAACCGTTCAGGCCCGCCGGAAAGGGTCCTGCCGGTCATTGGCCAGGCCGCTGCCAGTCCGTCGTCACCGAATGCCAGGCGCAGGACGGCGGAGCAGGTAAAAGCCGGCGGCGTAGGATGTGTTAAAGTAGTAATCGTAGTAGTATTACTACTACTACTACGAGTACTACTAGGGGAGAACCGCCGTGGCCGAACAGTCAGTGAAGGATCGCGTCTACGCCGCAGCCGAGCGGATCAGCGCCACGACGAACCCCACCGTCGCCACGGTGCGGGAAGCCGCCGGTGTGTCCAACGCCGACGCCGGCCGCTACCTGAAGGAATGGCGGGCAGAACGAGACAGCGCCGGCTCCAAGATTGCCGCCACCCCGCCCACCATCACCGAACAGGCACTGCGACTCGCCGGCACCGTCTGGGAGGAGGCCGTCCGCACCGCCACAGCCGAGCACGCCATCATCGAAAAAGCCTGGAGGGACGAAAAGGTCCACAAGGACCGCGAAATCAACGAACTCGCCACCGACCTCGACACCGCAACCCGCACCCACCAGGAAATCATCAACGAACTGCAAACGCAGATCGAGGAGGGCAACCAGGCTGCCCGCGACAATGCGGCCGCTGCCGCCGAGGCCCGCGACCAGCTTGCCCTCGCAATTTGGAAGCACTCCGAAGAGGTTGCGGAGATCACGAGCCAACTCGCTGAAGCCCGGGCAACCGTCACCACCCTTCAAAAGACCCAAGACGCCCTGATCGCCCGGATTCAGCCTGGCCAGGAGACGATGAGTACGGGGGAGAGTGGAGACGCGAAGAAAGGGTAGCCCGGGTCGGTCCCGGCGCCGGTAGAGATTGCGTTCCACGATCAGCTGGGGATCATCGATCCGCGCTGCAACGGATCGGCTTCCTGGTTGTATCTCATGTTGTGTCGAGGTTCCCATCTTGTTGTACATAGGATCAAAGGTGCGCCTTTACTCAGGTGTTCTCTTTTTCCTTTTCTGGGGGTTTTCCTTGTCCACGACGTTTGATGTCCTGCTTGATTCCTACCGTGGCCTGGCAGACTCGGAGCGGATGAAGGGCAACTACTTTGAGCAGCTGGTCGAGCAGTATCTAAAGAATGACGGTGTGCAGACGCCCCAGTATGAAAACGTTTGGTTGTGGCGTGACTGGCCGGGCCGTGAGGGCAAGCCCGATACCGGCATTGACCTGGTGGCCGAGCGTCAGGATGGTGGCCTGACGGCGATTCAGTGCAAGTTCTATGCTCAGGGCCACAGGATCCAGAAGCAGGACATTGATTCGTTCATTGCCGCCTCCGGCAAGGCCCTGTTTACGCACCGCCTTGTCGTGGACACCACCGGGGCGGATTGGTCACCGAATGCGGAGGAGATGCTCGATGGCCAGCACCTGCCCATCCAGCGCATTGGGCTGACCGACTTTCGGAACTCCAACATTGACTGGTCCACATATGAGCTAACGGATCCCACCACGGCCCCGCGCCTGCATGAGAAGAAGCAGTTACGCACGCACCAGCATGAGGCAGTCAATGCTGCCATGGCCGGCTTTGAAACCAACAGTCGGGGCAAGTTGATCATGGCCTGCGGGACGGGCAAGACTTTCACGTCACTGAAGATCGCCGAACGCTTCGCGGAGCAGGAATCCCACGCCCGGATCCTGTTCCTGGTCCCGTCCCTGGCGTTGATGTCCCAGACGCTGAAGGAATGGTCAGATGAGACTTCAATGACGATGCACGCCTATGCGGTGTGCTCGGACATCAAGGTGGGCCGCGTAAAGAACGCAGACCTGACCGATGTTGCCATCCATGACCTGAAAATCCCCGCCACCACTGACGGCAAAAAACTCCTTGAAGCGATGGGCAAGGACGAGCTCGAGGAAGGACTGACGGTGGTGTTCTCCACCTACCAGTCCATCGAAGCTGTCTCCCAGGCACAAAAGGCCGGCCTACCGGACTTTGACCTGGTCATTTGCGATGAAGCCCACCGCACCACCGGCGCCACCCTGGCCGGCACCGATGATTCCAATTTCGTGAAAATCCACTCCAACGACGTCATCGCCGCGAACAAGCGCCTCTACATGACAGCCACCCCTCGCCTGTTCAACGACGCCACGAAGGACAAAGCCAGGGAAAACGACGCCATCCTGTGCTCCATGGATGACATGGACCTCTACGGTCCCGTGTTCTATCGCATCGGGTTCGGTGAAGCCGTCACGAAGAAGCTGCTGACCGATTACAAGGTCCTGGTCCTGGGTGTGGAGCAAAGTCAAGTCGTCTCCAGCTTTCAGGACCAGCTCGCTGACTCCAATATGGAGCTCCAAATTGACGACGTCGCCAAGCTCATCGGCTGCTGGAACGGCTTGGCGAAACGCCGCTCCGGTACCCATGAGGCCTCCTTTGGCACTGATGTGGCGCCCATGCGCCGGGCCGTCGCGTTCAACCGGGACATCAAGTCCTCCAAACTGGTGGAATCCGAATTCCCCGAGCTCGTCCAAGTCCATCTGGCCAACCTGGACAATGACGATCCCACCGATGACCTCAAGGTCGAGGTCAAGCATGTCGACGGCGGTTTTAACGCCATCACCCGGGCCGAGCGCCTGGATTGGCTCAAGGAAGAGGTCGAGGGTGAGCACCCGGTCTGTAGGATCCTTACCAATGCGCGTTGTCTGACCGAGGGCGTGGATGTTCCTTCCCTGGACGCGGTGTTGTTCCTGAACCCCCGCAACTCCATGGTCGATGTCATCCAGGCCGTCGGACGGGTCATGCGGATCGCGAAGGGCAAACAGTTCGGCTACATCGTCCTTCCCATTGCCATCCCGGAAGGTATGTCCACCTCCGAGGCGCTGCGGGACAACGAACGCTACAAAGTCGTCTGGCAGGTTCTGCAGGCCCTCCGTGCGCATGATGAGCGGATGGACGCCTCCATCAACCAGATCGAACTGAACAACAAAGCTCCCGAGTCGATCCTTGTCGACACCGTCGACCTGAAACCCAAGAAAAAGGACAAAACCAATGTGGGCGGCAACGCCGGCGACGAAGGGACCGGGGGAGCGGGTGGGGACGACGGCGGTCAGTCCAGTCCGGAGTATGTCCAGCCGACGTTGCAGTTCCCGGCCGAGGAATGGAAGGATTCCGTTTACGCGAAGATCGTGGACAAGTGCGGCAACCGCATGTATTGGGAAGACTGGTCCAAGGATATTGCCGACATTGCCAACAAGCACATCACCCTCATCCACACCCTCCTTGCCGCAGCGGACCCGGAACACCGGAAAGCCTTTGATGACTTCATTCAGGGCCTGCAGGAGAACCTGAACCCTGAAATCGACGAAGCCCAGGCCGTGGAAATGCTCGCCCAGCACCTGGTCACCAAGCCGGTCTTTGATGCCATGTTCAAGGACTCCAACTTCACCGAACACAACCCCGTCTCGGTGGCCATGCAGACCATCCTGGCGAAGCTGGACGAAAACTCAGCCTTTGAAAACGAACGCACCGGGTTGGAGAAGTTCTACGCATCCGTCCGTGCCAGGGTGAAGTCGATCGACAATGCTGAGGCGAAGCAAAAGATCATCCTGGAGCTGTACGACAACTTCTTCCGCAACGCCTTCCCCCGCGTCGCGGACAGGCTCGGCATTGTCTTCACCCCCGTCCCCGTGGTCGACTACATTCTCCATTCCGCCGACGCAGCCCTGCGCCTGGAATTCGGCAAGTCACTCTCCGACGCCGGCGTCTCCATCCTCGAACCATTCGTTGGCACCGGTACCTTCGTCACCAGGCTCCTGCAGTCTGGACTCATCAAACCCGAGGACCTGCACAGGAAATACACGCAGGAGCTGTTTGCCAACGAGATCGTGCTGCTGAGCTACTACATCGCGGCCATCAACATCGAAACCGTCTACGCCGAAGAAGCTGCCAAGCACGGCGTGGACAGCGGTTATGTGCCCTTCGATGGCATCGCCCTCACCGACACCTTCCAACTCAACGAAACCGACGGACAACTCGGGTCCAATGGATTATTCCCGGAAAACCATGAACGCGTCACCCGCCAAAAGAACCAAGACATCCGGGTCATCGTCATGAACCCCCCCTACTCCTCCGGACAAAACAGCGCCAACGACGATAACCAAAACCAGGCATACCCCGTCCTCGATAAGTCAATTGCCAACAGCTACGCAAAATTGTCCACCGGGACCAACAAAAACAGTCTCTACGATTCCTACATTCGCGGCATACGCTGGGCCTCCAACAGGATCAAAGACGACGGCGTCATCGCGTTCGTCTCCAACGGCAGCTTTATCGACGGCAACACAGCCGACGGCATCCGCAAAACCTTTGCCAACGAATTCAGCAGGATCTTTGTTTACAACCTCCGCGGCAATCAGCGCACCTCGGGCGAGCAATCGCGTAAAGAGGGCGGCAAGATCTTCGGTAGCGGCTCCCGCACCCAGGTCGCCATCGCCATACTGATCAAGAACTCCGCTCACACAGGTTCCGCAGACATACGGTACCGGGACATTGGTGACTACCTGACCAGGGAACAGAAGCTCGATACCCTCAGGATCGAACAATCCCTTGAAGGCACCGACTGGGAAACCATCACACCCAACGACTATGGCGACTGGGTAAACCACCGCGATGAACGATACGACACCTTCCAACCCATCGGCGACAAAGAGACTAAGGGCAAACCATCCACGCCCGGAATCTTCGAAAACTATTCTTCTGGACTCAAAACCAACCGGGATGCCTGGTGCTACAACTTTTCACAGGATGACGTCGCTGAAAATATTGAATCCCTCATCGATTTCTACAACGATGAGCTTGCCACATATGCTAATTCTGGGAAGAATCTGGATGATTCCGCCATCCAATCTTTCATCGATCAAAATCCGCAACGCATCAGTTGGGATCGATCTTTGAGAACAGAACTGCGTCGGAAGCGCGAAATCGATTTTTCCTGGTCGTTCCTTCGCCCTTCCACTTATCGACCTTTCAGTCGCCAAACTGTCTATTTCGATAAGAAGCTGAATAACGATCAAAGTCAGCTGCCAAAAATGTTTCCTACGTTAGAGCATGAGAATCTTGTCATAACGCTCCCAGGCCCCGGATCGGCCGGTGAGTTCTATGCCTTCATGACTAACCTCATCCCTGCTCTGGGTGTAGCGACAACGCTTCAATGCTTCAGCCTCTACACATATGAGCCTCTTGCAGGAGCTCAGTGCGAGCTGTTCGATGAGCTGGACCCTGGAGTCGTCGGCAACTACCGTCGCAGGGACAACGTCACTGATGCCACCCTGGCCTCATATCGACAGGTCTATCATGACCTGAATATCTCCAAGGAAGACATCTTCTATTACGTCTACGGCGTCCTACACAGCAAAAGCTACAAGGATCAGTACAGGGCAGACTTGAAAAAGATGCTGCCCCGCATCCCCCAGGTCAGGGACTTCTGGGGGTTCAACCTCGCTGGCCGCAAGCTTGCCACTTTGCACCTCAGCTATGAGTCAATTGAGCCTTATCCTTTGGAGGAGATCACCCGCGGATTCACCCAAGGCGACGAGGACGAGTTCTATCGCGTGCGCAAGATGTCTTTCGGCGCCCGTCAGGACCGCTCCCGGATCATTTATAACAGCAACGTGATTCTGTCCGGCATCCCGGAGGAGGTCTTCGACTACGTACTCATGGGCAATAGGTCTGCGTTGGAGTGGGTCATCGACCGCTATCAGGTCACCACACACAGGGATTCGCAGATTACCAACGATCCCAACGATTACTCCCGAGAGGAGGGAAATCCACGCTACATCATTGACTTGATCAAAAGAGTTGTTACGGTTTCTGTGGAGACGAATAAAGTCGTGGCAGGAATGCCTGACCTAGACCCAATGCCTTTCGGTTAGTGGCAGGTGAGGAGTGCGTCGCGGGCGGAATCGGCCGAAACATTGGAAGATGACCCGGCGCTAACGGCCCTGGCTCGTGACCATGGTGTAAACAAATTGTTGGTTTCTAGCCAGACCACATTCGTCCTTGCTGCTATCCCGTTTATTAATGCGTCTGAATCGGTTGTCTTGAAAGCCATGTGTTTCGAGGCACTTAGGTTATGCGACACCAATTGTGCTCGAACGCCGATCAACCGAGGGCGAGCGTGCTCCACCATCGAGTGTCCATCCGAAGGTGGAATCGCACCTATGCATCTTGGAAACGATCGAAGAGCTCAAGGAATCACTGAATTTTGTACTTATTGCGTCGCTTCTCAAAGGCTTCTTCTCCCCCGTCGAGAACTTCGCAGGCGTGTTCCCGGACGCCAAATCTTCCGAGAGCCGTGGGACTTGATTTATTTAACGGCTGAGAATGCTCTAGAGCGCCCGTGAAGTACTCGAAGGTCTGAGCATTCTTGTTCTTTCGGTCGTCACCATGTCGGTTTGCAACAATGATCTGCTCCGAGTCAGCGCCGATGACTAGATTGGCATTGTGGCTAACCATGATGATCTGCCTTTCCTTCTTTCGGGCCCCAAGGTAGGGAACGATAGTGTCGTAGATTGATCGGCTGTCTAGATCATCCTCAGGCTGGTCAATGAGAAGCGGCCATGGCTCTTGCGACTCATTCAGGATCAAAGTGAGAGCAAACAATGCCTGCTTGCCCGGTGTCATTGAGGATCGCCTGAAACCGCCGATTCGGTCGGCGTCCAGTTCGGCTGAGAAGCGAACTTCAGAGGAGACGGTCAACACGTCTGCCGCGACTGTGCTCGGCTGGTAGCTCTTATTCAGCGCAACCTCTCCGCTTCGAAGGGCTTTTAAGAACTTGGCCGGGTCAGCGTGTGCTGACTCGTATTCGACAGAATCGCCTTTGCTCTTGATGTACGCATTGGTGCTCCGCTGGTTGAATCCGATCGAGGCTTGCTCAACGGCGTTGGTGGTGACCTCGGTTTCTATGCCGAAAGTGAGATCTGTTAGCAGGCGCTCTTCGTCACTGAAGATCGCGACCAAAGCCGAAAGCGCCTCGGTGCGATCAGCGATACCTTTGGAAACTTTGGAAGCGGCCGCGTCTTGCCCGATGATCAGCTGGTCGCGGGCCCTCTCGCCCTTGGCGATATTCGTCAGGCTAGTGACTTGCTTCTTGTGGTCTTCAACCACGCCTGAAAGCTCTGCGTTCGCTTCGTGCTTTTCGATGAGCTCTGCGTTGTTACTCTTGATCGTCTCCATTTTGGCTCCAAGCGATCTTTCTTCGGCATCAAGGTCATTCACTACCTTGACCAAGCTCGCCTCGACGCTGGCGACAAGATCTTTCACCACATTGGCCTTGAGCTCATCGAGGATCAGAGCAACAGATTCCGGTACTTCTGCCGATGACGGGCGCAGTGTGACTGTTGCTTGAACGACCTGCGGCAGGATCGAGGCAATGTCGAGGCCCTCCGCTGGTGCAACGTACGAGGCCAACTGGTCAAGCTCAACCGCAACCTCGTTGAGGCGCGCTTCCATGTCGTCGAGTTGCTCAGCCACTGCCTGATATTCGCGGACTTCGTCGTCGGAGAGTTGGGCTGCGGTCTTGATCCGGTCGATCTCGCTTTGTAGCCGATCTCGCTCCGCCGCGATGGCGCTTCTGTCACCCAGGTCTTTGACTTCTTGATCTCGCTCGTCGATCCGATCAGCGAGACCGAACCACTCACCAACCGCGCTCCTGATGTCTGCGTTCGCGGCGGCAACTCTGCTCGTCGAATTATCAAAGGCCGTTTTCACGAGGGGGTAGATCCGAAAGAGCGCTGGCGCAATCTTCTTGGTGATCTCGTCGGGTTGTTCACTGAGCTTGTAGAGCGCATTTTGCGGGATGTAGATGACTTTTCCGATTGTGCCCTCACCCGATGCCCACTCCACCTTGCATTCCACGCCTGCGACGTCCGCCCAGGAAAAACCGGCAGCAGGTCCTGCCTCCTTAGCATCGCTAAGGCCGTGAGCCTCGACTTGCAGACGCACAGTCTCGGCGGGGTCGACGGCGTGAGCTATGTACGCAAGAAGTGTCGATTTTCCAGACGATCTGCTCCCGATAATTGCGTTCAGATTTCGGTTGAACGTTACCTCTTGAGGAAATTCATCGCTACCCGAAAACCGCACTTTCGAGATGACCTTGTATGGTTCCTTCTGGTCTGGTTCGGTGGCTCGCAGTGCAACTCGTTCTGCCGGCTCAATGAGCGTCTGTTGCAGGCCAGCAAAAGTCGGGTCCGCCTTTACCCAGGTTGCCACCTGCCTCGTGCTTTTATCGCTTAGGGTCTTACCAAGCCACGCTTCGAGATCCGCAAAACTGTGGGCGTCACATCCACCGAACACGGGCTTGGGCTGGGAGGGCTGAGATGCATCCTCGTAACGATCGTTGAGCAGGAAGTGGCTCACATTTTCTGGCCCTTTGCCGAAGACGGCGTGGATGTCTTTGTCGATCTCGTCGGCAATGTTTGCCTTGCGCTGCTGACCTGATTGCGCGCGGAAACCGTTGTTGTTCGCGGGTGCAACGTAAATCAGATAGTCCGTGACTTGGGCCTTGTCCCCGAAAGTGTCTCTAAAAGCTTGCTTGATGCCGGCTCGAGTCACCGTTGCGCTATTGAAGTCGTTGCCTGTTAATTCGGAGCAGGGCTTTTGTCGCCCGTGTCCGTCGGTTAGCTGTGTTGGGAGACGCGAGAGGAACTCGCTGATTTTGGCGCCGGCGATGGAGTCTCGGAATATGACGTGGAAGTCAACCATCTGAATGTCCCGGTTGACGGTTTCATTTAGGCGAAGCTCCACGTTCACAAGCAATAGCTTCTTCGAATCTGGGAACCGCTCCTCGAAGTGCTGGATGAAGGCGAGCGATTGGTCGGCGGAGAAGTAGTCGGTGATTCCAATCACGCTAACATCGGATTTTTCAAGGCTGTCCGCGAACCTATCGAAATCGGCAAGGCCCTTGCTTTTCTCGTAGGCGTCGCTAAGTTTTGTCCCCGGAACGTGTACGTGAAGGTCCCATTTGCGCCACTCGGATCCCCCTGGATATTTGTTCACACTTTCTCCTGTCTAGCGTTGCTCAGATAGCGATAGGCAGTGAAGGCTCGAAGACCCTTGCTTCTAGCGGGTGTGCTCTAGCTTCTTTGCCGAGCGAACCTCACTAGTCCCCCGTGCCACATTATCGGGTTAGCGGATCGGGGCGAAAGCACAACGTCATGGCGTCTTGAACCCCTAGGGATATGAGGCGTCTCGTTGACCTGGAAACCGCTGCAACGGCAGCGCCTCTCACTTTCGCGGAATCGAGCGAGTTCATCTCCGGCCGGTGATTCTCATAACTAAGTCTCGAAACTCTCTGACCAAATCGGTGTATTCATCGTTAGCTACGAGACACAGCCGGTAACCCCTGACGAAGGTCCGGCTCAAGTTTTTCTGTGGCGATGTCGTGTCCACCCAGGTGTACCCGATGGAACACGGTGGGATTTCTTCTAAATGCGTCAAGCAGGGTGCAATTCGGTCATGATTGGACGTAACTGACGAAGGGTCTGAAAGATGTCTGGCCCTTTAGCGTAAGTTTCCTTACTGATCATCCTTAGACCCCGAACCGCGCTGGGTGGGGAACTAAACGATGTGCGCAGTATCTGAACCACGACGGCCCCGATGCGAATAATAAAAAATCGGGGAGCGGCGTCGTCGTGGATTTCTGGTGGCTACTACTGATTTTTCTTTTGTTCGAAAGCCCCGGTAGCCCCGCTCGTGGTAAATACAATTCCCAGCATCATGAAGCTGATCCATAGTCCCGGGCTATCCATCGTGAAGATGAATATCACAGCGGCGATCAAAAATACGATCCCCACTGCTACGTATTGCCGTCCAACCTTTGTCATTTTTCTTTTCGGGGCAGGCTTGTTATCTGTCATGAAAGGCTCCTGATGATTGGCGCGATGTTAACAACTCTGACCCCTTAAGCAACCACCTGCAAGTATTAGTAATGCAGACGTGAGCTGATTCGGGGATATCGACTGGTGGACGTGATGGGTTTGTATACCAGGCGCGGGCAGCCGTTGATAAGCGCAGGGAGTTGTTGGGTCCTTGAGACATCTCAACTGTTCCCACGGAATCCTGTGTGGTGCGGTTGTTATCCGGGTTCCATGGTGAGGTAGCGGTAGACGGTGGCGCGGCTTGTTCCGATGATTTTGCCTATATCGGCTGGCTTCAGACCCTGTTTTCTGAGTACGTGGGCTTGTTTGACGTTGGGATGATTAGCAGTAACTTCTTGTCGTCCTGCTTTACGTCCGTGGGAGGCGGCGATGGCCATACCGGCTTTGGTGCGTTCGGAGAGTTGATCGCGTTCGAGTTGAGCGAAAGCGGAGATGATGGTGACCATGGCTTGTGCCATGGCTCCGCCTAAGTCGCTACTGGGGTCGGTAGCGATACCATCACGAAGGGAACGGAACTTGATGCCGCGTGCTTTGAAGTCATCCAGGAGTTCGAGAAGGTGGCGGGTGTTGCGGCCGAGTCTGTCGAGCTTCCAGACCACGACTTCATCGCCCTGGCTAAGACGGTCCAGCATCCTGTTCAGTTCGGGGCGGCTGGTTTTGGTTCCACTGATTCCGTGGTCACGGTAGATCCGTTCACACCCGGAAGCTTCCAGTTCCCGGATTTGCAGCTCGGTATCCTGGTCCGCGGTACTCACACGTGCATATCCAAGACGCGTCATGAAGTGCCTCCAGTTATTTCCCATCAAAGGTTATTTTAGACTGGTATTGAGAATACCAGAGTGAGACACATTGTTGAGACTTTTCGAGCTCGACCCAAGGTGCGTAGATCCGGCAATTTAGTTCATGAGCTATCGGCGTGGGGGAGTAGCCGGTATGTGTCTTGTTAAAGGTTCCATTGATAAGACTTCATATTAATTCGGGCGACCCGCCACCAACTCAGTGGTCACCATGTCACACCCAAATGCCAAAGTTGGAACCCTCAGAAGGTCATTAATACTCAATTTACCATAATTCTCGTTTTATGAGAAAAATCGAGGTTAATATGGTGAAATAGGGACTGAGGAAGTTCCCAACATGCGTAAAGTTTCTGTAAGCTGATTTGAGTTATTAGCCTCAATTAGGCACCGAAATCCCTCATCGATGTTCTGCTTCTTTACTGTAAGTTGATTGCGGAGATCATCGGCATTTTTATTGAGATAGATTGACGCTTTATCCTTGCAATCCACGAGCTCGGTATTGCTTTTTTCAACCACGGCGACGACCTCAGCAGTATGTTTCTCCTGACAGTCAATAAGTATATTCGTTACCTCATTAAAGCATTGCCTCAGAACTGCCGAGTGCTGACCACCGAGTGCCCCTTGAGCTGATGTGTCGAAGATTAACGGGGAAGGAAATACCACGAGACAGTAATCTCCTGCCCCTTCGTGAATTGCCAGATCGTTGCGCAAAATGTCAACGGTCGAGTTGCCTCCGAGGTACGCGATGAGGGTGATTTTGCTGCAATTTCCGGGGCTGGCAAAAACTTCTGTGTTGTGATGCACCTGGCAAGAGACCGGGGTCGGTTCCGCGCTGGTACCTGAGAGGCACATCCCGACATGGAGACCACCAGCAGCGGTTGGCCTCGTGTGGCCATCCGTGGGACTACCTCCCTCTCCGATTGATAATTGGGATCGGGTGGGGTCAGCAACAGGATCTCCTTTACTCTGCCCCAGGAAAGTCAGAGCGGCGATGACTGCACTAATTATGGCAGCCCATGCAGCAGCTTGAAAAAGCCAGTGAATCTTATCCTTGGCATTCTTGACATCTCGTTGTTGGTTTAGCTTAGCCATATGATAATCATTATTTTTTGGCAAATTGAACAATCTCGAGGTTGATTTTTATGTTCAACGTACAATATTATTGGCGGTAAATGTCATAGATGACTGCGCCAACACTTCCACCACAGTTGGAAACAGAGTCGTCAAGGTACATTTCTATAGTAGCGGCGTTGACATCAGTCACAGGAATATTGAACTCTTGATGAGAGTTGAAGGCGATGGGGTGCACCTCGATTTGTTTATTGTTTCCAGTCACACGGACGACAAGCACTTGGTCCGAGCTGTTAGAATCGTTGGCTTGCCCCACCGAGAAACTGAGCTTTTCGAAATGATTTGCTAGCCGAAGTTCTAGGCGTACAGGATCTGCCGAATAGCATTTACTCACCACTGACTTTATCCCCGAGATATTCTGTTGGTCTGCTACGTCGTACCGACCTTCGAGCCAGTTGGAGGAGGGATGGAAAAATTCAGCAAGTGGGACAGGTATCTTGCCCTTTTCCGTTGGTGCTTCGAGTACAGAGCCGGTTGTGGGTGGCGCATCGCTGGATGCTGCCGTGTCAGGGGGAGGCGAAACTGGGTCTTCGCTCTGGGTCGGTGACGAAATAGCCGCCGTGGTTGAGGTGGGCGCTGGGGGGATAGTCGTTATCGTGGTCGTCGTGATGGGGGGTTGAGTCGATCCACTACAACTGGCGAGAATGCATGTAATCGCCATGATGCACACAGACTTTATGGCACGATTTTTCATTGAAGCCTCGTTTCATCTGTTGGTTCGCAACAATATTACTTCTCCTGTCACACCCTACAACTTTTTCTTTCTCTTCCGGATAATACGTATGACCGCTGAGATCAGGACTTCAGATACCAGCAGCAGGCCGTTGAAAACACTCCTCAACTTCTAGAGATCGGTCTCAGCCTCTGCCACGAGTCCAGACACTTCGAGCTGAGATTTCAGCGTAACGCTAACACCAAGGAGGTGGCCTTCAATCCCAGTTTGAGAATGTACCGGACCTACCTCAAACTCTCCAATACCGTGATGTGTAAGAGCAAGAAACGTCATAGGGTCTTAACATGATTCCCGGTGATATCTCAACAAAGGAACCATTAACAAGACAAATACCGGCCACTCCCCCGTGCCCAAAGCCTGTGGTTTTCAGCGCTAAATGGCGCATTTATTCAGCGCCAAATGTCGCATCTCCAAACGTCGGGGCTCGCCGTGGGCACGGAGAGCCCCGCCCGGGCGGACGTTCTACGTAGTCTCTTACCTCCCCACGTACCCGAACACCTGGGAAGGATTCACCTTCGCCCGCATGTTACGCGATTGAACCCACAGTTCAGTGAGGAACGGTTCTGGTGTCTTGATTGCTTGACGCCACGGAGCAGGTCAAGATAGCTTGACGTACATGACTGAGGATGATGCACCCCAAATGCCGCCGGACATCCCGGAATACCTAAGTGTCTGGTCCACCTATGGGCAGCGCGCCGTATGGGAGAGGGTAATCGCCCAGGGTGGGAACAAAGACGTTGCGCTCGGTGCCCTCTCCGCGCTCCCCGAGGCAAGCGCGCTTGATGCTCTGAAAGCCAATAGGGCCGCAGTCGATCTGCTCGTCGGCCGCCGCTGGTACGTCATGCGAGAAGCGCGCGAGGCCGGTGCCACGTGGGAAGCAATCGGTGATGCCCTGGGGGTCACTAAGCAGGGTGCACAGGACTATTACCGCCGTAAAATTGAGAAGCAGGAAATGTTAGTGTCAGACCTTCATGATGCCGCCCGAGCGCGTGCGGTGCTCGATGAGGGGGTCTCGCCCAATATCGTATTTTGACATTCTGCCAACGACCGTATTTGCAGTGGTGAACGCGGTGGGTATGAGTAGCGGCCAGGTCAGGGGCAAGTGCCAGCGCCCAGCCGCTCAAAACTCGGCTCCGTAATCAATCCTGGTCAGAACGCTGGACTGGACGTTTTTGACCAACCGCTGTCAACACGTCATGGCCCCGTGGCCGCATCTGACGCGGTCACACCATTCGTCGCGCGCGACCACCACGACTTCTGTCACATACAGGGAAACAGTGGCCTTTGCATGACTTAGAATAAATAACGGGTTAAGTGACATATTCTGATTCCAGCTTGGTTCGGAATCACGCTGTCACTTAAACGAACGTATAAATGATGGAGGGAATTGCTGTGCTCGTCGGATACATGCGCGTCTCGAAGACGGACGGCTCCCAAACCACGGACCTGCAGCGCGACGCACTCCTGGCCGCCGGCGTCGGGGCGGACTCTCTCTATGAAGACCGAGCCTCAGGGAAGAAAGATGACCGGCCCCAGCTGGCCGCATGCCTCAAAGCCCTGCGCCACGGCGACACTCTTATGGTCTGGAAGCTCGACCGGCTCGGCCGCGACCTGCGGCACTTGGTCAACGTCGTCCACGACCTGACCGAACGCGGCATCGGATTGAAGGTCCTCACCGGGCAGGGCGCTGCGATCGACACGACCACCGCTTCGGGCAAGCTCGTTTTCGGGATCTTCGCCGCCCTGGCCGAGTTCGAACGCGAACTCATTTCCGAACGCACCCTCGCCGGGCTCGCCTCCGCCCGCGCCCGGGGGCGTAACGGCGGCCGCCCCTACAAGATGACCCCCG
The DNA here is from genome assembly GCF_015708085.1 of Arthrobacter terrae. Taxonomy (GTDB): domain Bacteria; phylum Actinomycetota; class Actinomycetes; order Actinomycetales; family Micrococcaceae; genus Arthrobacter_M; species Arthrobacter_M terrae. The sequence continues at coordinate 16,359 of NZ_JADNYM010000038.1, forward strand.
CCAAGCTCCGGCTCGCCATGGCCTCCATGGGCAAACCCGGCACCAAAGTCAGCGCCCTCTGTACCGAACTCGGGATCACCCGCCAGACCCTCTACAGGCATGTCTCACCGAAGGGCGAGCTACGCCCGGATGGCGAAAAGCTCATCGCCCGGTAGCGCACGCGAGGCGCTTCCCACGTTGATGTCCCGGTGACGCACCAAATCAGCAGCAGGGAAAGAGATTTCCCTGTCCATATATTCCCATGTTGGATATATTGCTGAGTATGACCGAAGTTGCCTTTTGGATCCTCACGGCCCTCGCCGGCGGACGTCAGCACGGATACGCCATCCTGCGTGATGTTGAACAGCTCTCGGCGGCCGCCGTTTCGTTGCGGGTTACGACGCTCTACGCCACGCTCGAGCGTCTGGAACGATATGGGCACGTTCGCAGGGCGGGCGGAGAAACGGTTGACGGGCGCGCCCGCCGCTATTACGAACTGACAGAAGCTGGGCATCAAGCCTTGGCCTCGGAGGCGGAACGACTCGCTGCCAGGCTCCGGGCTGTGGAAAGCCGGTTAGCGGCGCCCCGCGCTGTCTCGACCTCCGATTGCTCGACGATCTGACCGGTGATGAGGAGCTCACGGACTTCCCGGAAGTTTCGGGTCGTCATCGCTCCGACGAGCGGGAGATGCCGGCCGAGGTTTTCTATGACCTCGACGGCATGACCATCGTCGTCACTGCCGTAGGTCACGAGATCCTGGCGGATCTGCCTAAACCGTGCCGCGATACTGGACGTCATCGCCGCCTGCACACGGGCTTCGTTGCGGTCGAATTCGTCAATGACTACGGGAGGGACCAGCAGCTTTACCTTGCCCTCGCGTATGAGTATCCGCAGAGCCACGATCCAGCGCTGTCCGTCTCGACGTTGCGCAAGGTCGAGACATGTGGAGGTGTCGATGAGGAGGTGCAGCACGAGGTCAGCCTACGGGGAGCGTTCTCGTACGTCCCGATCGTCCGCTCACAACGCCACAAGCGTGACCAAGTTGCGACCCACTTACGTACGCGTACGGATCCTTCACCGGACGGCGGTAGGTGCTCGCCAAACTTGCTCCTACGATCGTAGATATGAGTCGAGCCGTATTTATGTGTGGACCAGCAGGAGCCGGCAAGTCCACTGTCGCGCGTCGGTTGGAGCGTGAAGGCATGGTCCGCATCTCTTTCGACGAGGTTGCATGGGATATGGGGCTACGCACTATGCCCCTGGATGCTGAGTCTCAACGCGTGATCGAGGCATCCCTTCAGGACCGTATCGCGGGCCTCATCAAGGCTGGCTCAGACGTCGTCCTCGACTTTTCTTTCTGGTCCCGAAGGATGCGTGAGGACTATCGCAACATGTTGAGGCCTCTTGGAATTGAGCCAGAAACCATCTACATGGCAACGCCTAGAACCGTCGCCCTCGCACGTATTCGTGCCCGAAGGGCGGCCCACGCCGACGACTTTTGCCTAAGCGAAGAAGTGGCCGCTCAATACTTCGATCAGTTCGAAGTCCCGACAGAGGATGAAGGACCACTGACGGTCATAGCTGGCCCTCACACGGACTCACCAGGCGACTAATCCATATGCCCGTATGCCGATCCCTTACCGGGCATAGACCGTGGATATAGTGATGCCATGAGCGGCAGTAGGGCGAAGAAAGAGCGCCAATCGAAGCGTGAGCGTCCTGATTTCCTGGCAAGTGCCGATTACACCCTTCGCGCGGCAAACGCTGTTCTCGCGGTCGACCTCGGTGAGGTACCTGTAACCCGAGTCAGTCAGTTCGCTGTCGGCTGGCTGCGTGCAGCTTTCGAACAGAGCCGGATCATTGCGACGCTCACAGCCTCGGGATTGGGGCATGCGGCTGCCCCAAACCGGCGAGCGTTCTGGGAATTGACGATTCGGATGCTCTGGCTCGGAGACATGCCACCGTCAGATCGCGCGACGGCCGCTGACACGATGCTCGACGTCGAGCGCACGAATGAAGCCAAGACCGACAAATATATGCGGGAAAACGGCCTCCCATCAAACATTGACGTCGCCGAAATGGAGGCCTTCATCCTGAATGTCTCCGAGGACAAGCTGATCAAAAAAGAGGCACAATTCGTGACCCCAGCCGTCAAAGGCACGGGGACGAATCTCTGGACGGTGTACCGCCTGTGGAGAGAGGACTCGACATGGACGCACGCCACGGGATTCTTGGCTGGCCGCTACGCACCGACCAACGATGACGACACGATGGGTGCGGGCGAGCCTCCAAACATTGACCCGAATTTGGAAGCGCACAGATACGCCGCCATGGTCCTAACGGCTACAGTCGGCGACATTCTCAAAGCCGAAGGGGCCGCCAGCGAGTTGGCTGGTGCCCCCATGGTGGCCTACTTCGAAGCGAACTGAGTGTAATACCGAGCTCAGGGGCCACCGGGCCGCCACGCGTGCCCGCAACCCTCGATCTTCGCCTTACCCGTAAGCCGGTTTTCCACTGACGGCAGCAGGGCTACCTGCTGCACTCGTCCGGAATCGCGGCTTCCGGGCCTGCGGATTCCTGTAAGACCCGCCCGTAAAACTGCCCGGTGCTATTGCTGGGCCGATTGCAGGGTGCCATCGTGCTGGTAGAGCCAACGAGGTGTGTCGTCACTGATCATGTAAGAAGTGCCATCATTCTGCGGCGGCTGAAACTCTCCCAAATCGTTCACCACGAGTGTCCGCCCAGATCGGACAATTGATGAGCCGGTCGCGAACATCAGCTGACCAGAGTCCGCTACTTGGGGGAGGCCGTTGATCTGACCTGTGACATCGAGAGTGCCCAAGACCTCCGCAGTGCCGTTGAGTTGACCAGAAAGATGCGCATGTGCGCCGTTTTCAACCGTTAGGCGTCCGTTCATTTGTCCAGAGAGATGCAGTCGTGCACCCGAGTGGACAACACCCCCTCCGTTGGCTTGTCCACTGAAGGTTAGGTCATCTGTCACATCGAGAAGGGAACTGAGCTGCCGCGTGTCGTTCATACGGAAAGCATACGTGGCGGCAGGAGGATCACCTCTGGTAGCCATGCAGCCCTGTTGCTCTACCGGAATCAGCGCGTTCACCTGTCCCGTAAGCCGATCCTTCAACGGGCGACTCAGCTGTAGTCGGCGCTGACTGTTTTGGTGATCCCGTCGAGACGGATCAGGCCGCCGTGGGGAAGAATCCATTGGGGTCGGGTGTGGCCGAAGGGAACTCCGACGCAGATGACCGCGTCCTGGTTGTACGCGCTGACCTGCCCGATGATCACCTCGCCCTGTTCTGCCCGCAGTCGGGCTCGTTCGTCCGCTGCTGGAACAGGTTCCCCTAACCGGCTAACTGGTGGACGGGCGACCAGCACGCCAGCGACAGCTTCGAGGATTCCCCTCTCGCCCAGAGCCCGCACCCATCCCATCACTTCGTCCGCGGCAGGCAGCTCCTCACTTGTCTCAAGTAACAGGATCGCCCCTTCGAGGTCGGCCACGGACGGCATCCGGTCAGCCATCGCGATCTGGTCAATCACTTCGAGACAACCACCCCACGACCGTCCTTCCATAATCTTCTTCGGACCCGACCAGGCCCAAGGTTCTGTAACCTCGCGGGCACCGAACTCGCTCAGAGCGCGAGGGTCTGTCCAGGAGATGCCGTAATCTTCCGACTCTCCCGGGTCAGTCAGCTCGATGGTTCCGCCTTCGACTAGCGCGGCGCGAAGCGAGACTAAATGCACGTCATCCACCTGTGGTCCTGCTCCTAGATGCACCTGCGTGGAACCACCGTAGTAACTGGGTACCCCGAGGCCCCACAAGAAGTTGTGCAGGTTCGTGTTGTCGCTGTAACCGAGAAACGGTTTCGGGTTCTCGGCGATGACGTCGGCGTCGATGTGCTTGATGACGGTGATTTGGTCGTTGCCACCGATCGTCGCAAGTACGGCTCGGACCGTGGTGTCAGCGAACGCGGCAGTGATGTCGGCGGCACGTGCTGGGGCGCTTGCGCCGAGTTGCCGCGTTGTTGCGTACTCGACTGGGACTAACCCGGTAGTTTCCGTTAAGCGCTTCATAGCCTGTTCGTGAACAGCCTCCGAGATGGCTGGTGCCGCAAATGCTGGAGATAGGATCGCAACCCGATCACCGGCGCCGGCCTTCGCATGGGCAGGAAATTTCTGTGACGTCATCTAACCATTAGATCAGTCAAGCGATCCACCCATGGCTTCATGCCAGCCTGGAAGCCGGTCGTCGTCCAGCGCGCAGCCAAACATGCCCTCGGTGGCCCGCGCGGTCGCTGGCCGTGGATTTGATCGCTATGTGGCGGCCTTCGCGCCCGCGTCCGTAAGCCGGGGTCTGAGGAGGATCGGTATGGAAATTCACGCTAAGGAGTCCGGTGGCTGTTGAATGGGCCGATGAGGACCGGGAGATCTAAACGAGGCAACATTGCTCTGAACGTATCCCGGCCCGCAGGGGGAACCTCATGGACACGCCATATCGTGTCCCGGAATCGTTGATGTCGTGGATCGATATCGCCTCACTGCCCCCGGGCGGAAGTTTCAAGCAGACCCCGCCAGGCGTTCATCGTGTCAACGACTGGGACGATTGGGAAAACAAGCCCGAAGTAACTGAAAATGCATGGAACGGCACCGGGGCCTGGGAACGACTCGACAAGGGTCAGGACGACGTGAGCGTTACAGGTCGTCTCATCGGCGGCTGCATTGAGACCATGGTCAACCTCGCCGGCACCCGGTATCTCAACACACAGTCGCTGCGGGAGGACCCAGCTGGCTCCGTGATTGTCTACGTTGAAGCGTCCAGTGTCGATGCCACCACGATTTGCCGACATCTCCACGGCATGCGCTTGGCCGGATTCTTCGACGGCGCCACAGCCATTCTCGTGGGACGCACCGGCGCTCCTGACTCTGCGACACTCACCCAGGACGAGGCCGTTCTCGACGCCCTGGGATCGCTCGGCATACCCATCATCGGCAATGTGGAATGCGGACACGTTCCGCCACAACTCCCAATCGTCAACGGAGCCCAAGGCCATCTGGTGTTCAACAAAAAGGACCAATACCTAGAACAAACACTGGCGTGATCTGAGCAAATCCGCTTCCAGATCCCACTCATCAAAACAGAAGGGGATCAGCTAGAACTGGGTCATTCCCCGCAGAGGGTTCCACAGCGGACAGCACCACCGATCTCGCCGGCACAGTTGAATTGGGTGGTTCAACTTCCCGGAGCTGGACCGGCTTGCGGGACGCTCCGAATATTCCTATGTGGGACAGCCCTAAGGACAGTGCCAGCGTCATTTTCATCTTGTTTGGCTCCCGCATGTGCAGCGACGTGGAATTACCCACCATGTACTAATGCCAGTTGGTTAGGAGATTAGGATTGAAGCTCAGCAATCGACTGGACAGGTGAACGATGAGTCTTTCAAAGGCCTACCCACGTGGCCCTAGGCTGAGTTTTCGTGACTTCACGGCGGAGGACATCCCGGCTGTGCACGAGTTCACCTCAGATCCTGAGGTTACTCGTTGGTCAACATGGGGACCGAATACTTTAGAGCAAACAATTTCCTTTGTTAAGGATGCGGCCCACGCGCACCTGGAAGAGGGCCGATCAGCATTTTCACTTGCTGCCGTTTTGGAGGGCAGGACCATTGGCTCTGTGGCCATTTGGACTACCGATCCATACGATCACAACGGAGAGCTTGGATACACCTTCCACCGCTCCTACTGGGGAAACGGCTACGCCACCGAAACTACGAGCCAGCTACTTAGATTTGGGTTCGATACGCTCAAACTGGAGCGAATCAGCGCCACCTGCCATCCTGGCAACATCGGTTCAATTCGAGTTCTAGAAAAAAGCGGGTTCACCCTAGAAGGGCGGCTTCGTTCCCACCGATTGGTGCGAGGAGTTCGGAGGGACTCGATGCTCTATTCCATTTTGCGTGAGGAATACGCCAGCGTAAGAGCCGAGACAATAACTGGCTTGGAGAAGGACGAATTACGTTAATCCCACTCAAGGTTCCCCTCCGGACAGGCGAGGGCTGTGCAGACGAGTACTGAAAATGGCAGCAATATTAGACTCAGCTCATGCCGATTGATCAAAACGACAGCGGGGCACAGCTCCGTGAATATCTGAACGATGCCCGCGAAGCAATCTTGTGGAAATGTGAGGGCTTGAGTGATGCCCAAGCGCGAACTCCCCTGACTCCGACAGGCACCCATGTCATGGGCCTACTGCTCCACCTGGCCGTCACCGAATCCGAATACTTCATTTCATGTCTTGGACGGGAAATTGAGGACCCCGTTATCCGGGGAATCATCGCAGCTGAACACGCTCAGGCAGACTTCCTCCCGCCGCCGAATATGACGCTTGTTGATGCGGTTAGGATCTATCGGGAGACAACCGTCGCAGCCGATGCAGTACTCGACGAATTGGAACTGGATTCCCCTGCCGTGGTGCCGTGGTGGATAAAGCATCGGCACACCACGGTGGAACGCCTCCTGGTGCACATGATCGCCGAGTCTCACCGTCATGCCGGACACTTGGATATCGTGCGCGAGCAGTTAGACGGCTTCATCGGTTTGCGCCCATCCGCACCGAACCTTCCAGACCTCACGCCCGATCAGTGGAAAGAGCAACGTATGGGGATCAAAAAACTAGCCGACAGGGTCTAGCCAAAGCATCAGCCTTCCCGTAGAGGGATCGGCTTGTGGAACGTGAAGACGAGGCCACCGAGGAGGAACAGTGCGGCGAAAACGGTCATTGCCCAGTTAACGCTCAGACGGGCGAGCAAGGCCCCGGCCGGGGCGACGGCCACCGATGATAGCGCGAGCACCGAGTTCATTCGATCGCTGCGCTTTCCGGGCCTTCTTTTTGATTGCCCTGATCATGGGTTCCGTCATCAAAGCTGCCTGTGCGACCGCGGTCACGGACGCGCCTGCGGTCAAGGCTTCGATGACGGCAGCTTCCAGAGCAAGAGCCGCGGTATCGCGCCGGAACTCGGCTAGCTCCAGTTCGGAGGCTGCAACACTCACACAAAGTGGGTCGTTGTCATCCATCGGTTGTTCCGTCCTTCACTTCAGGGTTGGGTAGGGCCGCCGTCCACTGCTATCGACTTCGGCGGTTTCTTACCAGTGGATATACGAACGGGTCAGCTACGGAAAGTCCACCGTGTTGGGATAGCGCACCGCAATGCCGTAGAGGCATGCAGGGACGTTTCACTGTAGTGGATGTCATGTTTGATGCAGTAGTCACCACTAATTTGCGGGCCTGGCATAAGTGGGGGACGAGGCCTACATGTCCGGGAACAAACGGTGCTGCCTCTGGTGGTCGAGGCCGTTCATTCCGACGGCGATGAACTTTCACCGATAATGTTCCGCGACGTGAGGATCTGTCGAGTAGGGAAACCCACCCGCCTTTTCCGGGCAGGATGGCCTTTGTGTAGGGGGAAACGCCAGGAATCGTTGGGGCTGCGGTAGCGGCGTTGACGCCGGATGCACCCGTCCCGCTCCTTCGAGGAAGCGGGACGGGCGCGCCGTCCGGAGTATGTGCATCATCGGACGGACGTTGCGTGGGGCAAACTGATGTTAGCCGCCGAGACCGCCGGGGAGTTTGCCCATCAGGTCCTTGACGTTGACGCCAAGCTTGCTCAGCAGCCCGGAATCCTTATCCGTGTCGACCTTGTCGGGGAGGTCGGACTGAGCCTGGTCAGCCTTGTCCTGATCGCCCTTGCCTTTGAGGTGGTCAATGATTTGCTGCTTGTCTATCTGCATTCGTTTTCTCCTTTATTTCTGGTTTCCCGGGGGGGTTCCGGGGAACTTATTGAAGCCGCAGACCATAAACCGGACTCGCTCCAGGAGGAGCCGGTGGTTGGTCCTGGCTCAGGCGTCCAGTCGGGCCCTATCGACCTTGCGGTGGAAGTGCATTCCGGCCAGGCCGCCCAGGAGTGCACCTATCAGGGCTGCGGCAGCCCTACGTGTCAGCGTTGGGTAAGGCCAGCAGCTCATAGCAACTCCGTCTGATTCGTAGGGCGAGAACCAGGAACATCATCAATGTCTATCTCCACAATTTCGTTGCCGCGGGAGAATGGGTCCATG
>NZ_JADNYM010000039.1 GCF_015708085.1 Arthrobacter terrae
GTATACCCATACGGGTAACTTCACCGTCACCGTGGCAACGCACTTCCGCGGAACCTACTCGGTCAACGGCGGTGCACCGCTGGCCATCCCCGGACACGGCACGTTCAACTCCGCACTACTGCCTGTCAGTGTCTGGCGGACAGTAACAAAAACATACGCCGACGATTGCCTCCAAAACCCACAAGGAGAAGGCTGCGGCAATGCACCATAAAGCAAAGCCCTGAGGTACGGGGCCTTCCGCGCACGGGCCGTTCTCCACGGGGACGCCAGCAGCCTTGGTCGACACCGCAACGGAGCCCGTCCTGCACGAAGCCGTTGCGGGAGTAGAACGCTTTGTCCCTCGCATTCTCCTCTAACACCCAGAGCACGGCGGACTTGTCTGCGATGACGCCCTCGAGAAGTGCCTGCCCAAGCCCGCTGCCATGCGCGTGCCGTAGCGCGTAGAGGACGAACAGCTGGGTGTTTGCAGCATGATCCACCTCGGGCGGACCAGCAAGCGCGATCCCGATGAGGTCCTCCCTGTCGCTGCGGCCCTCAAAGCCCAAGAGCCAGGGTACTACCCTCTCTCAATCTGCCAGCGTCGGCCGTCGATGCTGGCGTGTACGGCGGCGGCCCATTCATCGAAAACGCTTGAGGGCATTGCGCCGACGTAGGTCTCGCGCCAACAGGTGTTGTGGACCGAAACTAGCGCCGGAGCGTCCTCGGGGGTAGCTGCCCGGATGATGAAAGACATAGCGCTCATGCTAACCGAGTCATATATGGCCTGAGTTCGGGTGGAGGGACCGTAGAGTGCAGTCATGGTCGAGATGGAGATGCCGGGACGCATGCTGCGGGAGAAGGGCGGCCGGACGTGGCGGATTGGCACAGCCGCAGATGTAGCCTGGATCGTGCAGAAAACCGCGCCTCCGGGGCTGTCGATTACTGTGGCCATCCCCGAGCAGTTCGCGGCATACGCAACCATCGTGGTACCACGCGGGGAAACGGCCAGGTCAACGCAGGCGCAGGTAGTGATGGACATTCTTAGCCGCAATACCGCCGGTCAGCCTTGGTGGCTGGGCTACCTTGACACCGGTGATGAGGATGTGGTCTTTCCTGATGTGCCGCAAGTCAAACTGTACGCGGGTTGGTCCTACGTGGTGGTTGAGGCAGGACCGCAGCAGGCGTCGACTTGGCGATCGGAAAACGGCTGGTTTGAGCGGGGTCCGGTACCCGATATCGTCTTTCCCGCAGACCGTTCATGGCTGCTGTCGACGCTCTGGGATGATGATTGGCGCTGTTTTGGCGGACCAGGGGAAGTTGTTGCCGAGTTGCTGCGCGAACCATCGTTGGTGGCACGCGCCGTACTGCCCGGCGAGGACGCGACACCACCAGGGCATGTCGCGCGATGACCGATCTGCCGGCGGACAGGCGGCCTCAAATCGTGTAGTGCACTCCGGCCACCGCGACCGCCACCTTGCCGGAAAATTCCGGAATGGCCTCCGCAACAACCCGATTGGCATCCGTCCACACCGGCAGGTGCGTCAGCAACAGCCGGTGTGCATTGGCCTTGGCCGCCGCCTGGGCCGCCCGCTTCCCGGTGAGATGGACGTCCTTCACTGCGTCATCGCGCCCTTCTTCAAAGGCGGCTTCGCACAAAAACAGGTTTGCATCCCGGGCAGCGTCGACGAGTCCGGGGCAGGAATCGGTATCGCCGGAATAGGTCAGCACGGCGACTCTGTCCACTCCAGTACCGTCGTACTCCGTGGCTTCTACGCGCAGGGCATAGGCCTCCTCCACCGGATGGTTTACGGCATACGGGGTGATCCTGAACGGGCCCAGCTGCACGGTTTCGCGTTCCATCCAGAGCCGGAAGTCAAATTCCTCGCGCATGCCCGGATCCGGATCCAGCCCATAGGCGGTAGCCAGTCGATCCGCCGTCGCCGCTGGTCCCCACACCGGAATCCGGCCGGCCTGCCAACCGCTCGGGTCCCAACGCACAGCTACGTGCAGCCCGCACAGGTCCATGCAGTGGTCCGGGTGCAGATGAGTGAGGAAGATGGCGTCGATGTCCGCCAGATCCATGTACTTCTGCACGGCACCGAGGGCGCCGCTGCCCAGGTCCAGCAGAATGCGCCAGGGCCGGACGCCGTCGTGGGCGGTCAGTAGGTAGCAGGACGCCGGCGACTGCGGGCCGGGAAACGAGCCGCTGCAGCCCACAATGGTCAGCTTCACGGCTGGCCGCCGGGCAAAGCCGATTTCCCGGCGGCTACCATCCCGGGGCTGATCCGGGCCATCGAACCGGTCGGGTAATGGGCCGAAACATGGGACACCTGCTCCACGCTGAGAACCTCCGGCCCCAGGAACCGGCGGGCCAGCACCTCGAAGGTCGCCGCGTCCCCGGTGGCCAGGAAACTGTGCACGGGCGCCGGCGCGGCCGTGCGCTCCAGATCATGGCTGACCAGCGCCCGGTAAACGTCCTTGGCGGTCTCTTCCGCGCTGGAAACCAGGGTGACGCCGTCGCCCATGCAGTAAGAGATGACGCCCGTCAAAAGCGGATAATGCGTGCAGCCCAGCACCAGTGTGTCCACCCCGGCAGTCTTGAGCCGGGCGAGGTAGCGCTGCGCGGTGGAGAGCAGCTGCGGGCCGGCAGTAATCCCGGACTCCACAAATTCCACGAAGTCCGGACAGGCCACCGAGGTAATCTGCAGGTCCGGTGCGGCAGCAAAGGTGTCCTCATAAGCACGCGAGCCGATGGTTGCCACCGTGCCGATGACGCCAACCCGTCCGGTGCGGGTGGCCGCGACGGCCCGCCGGACCGCCGGCTGGATCACTTCGATCACGGGGATGGAGTACCGCGCGGTATAGCGTTCCCGGGCGTCGCGGAGCACCGCCGCGGAGGCCGTGTTGCAGGCAATGACCAGCAACTTCACGCCGGAGTCCACCAACTCGTCCATCACGCCAAGGGCATTCGCCCGGACGTCGGCAATGGGAAGCGGTCCATACGGGCCTCGAGCGGTGTCCCCGACGTAGAGAATCGATTCATTGGGCAGCTGGTCGATGACGGCACGGGCGACGGTGAGTCCGCCAACGCCGGAATCGAAGATGCCAATGGGACGGTCCGCCCGGTCTGTCAATGCGCTGCTCATAATCGTCCCAGACTAAAGGGTCCGCGCGCCGCCTGGCACCTTTTGCCGCCGTCGGCTTCGTCACAGTGACGTCCCGCGCCGGTCCGCGCGCCGGTCCCGGTCAAAGACCCGGTCAGCGGTTCAGCCACGGTCCTTCAGTCCCAGCAGCATGGCCTGGACCAGGCCTTCCTGTAACCAGGAAACGAAGTTGTAGACCAGCGCCAGGTAGCTGTCCACATCGTCGGCCTGGGACCAGTCCTGCAATTGGTGAATCCGGTCAGCGTCCGCTTCGCCGCGGATACTCAGCCGTTCCCCCAGCACCAGCCGCACGTCGTTCAGGGCCATCGCCCAGAACTTGGCCTGCTCGTCGTTGAGGACCATTTTGTCCGAATCCAGGTTCAGGGCAGCGGCCCGCAGCGCACCGATTTTATTCTCCCGCAGCGACCGTTCGGTGAGCTGGCGGAATTCCAGTGCCATCGCCGTGGATTCCGCGTCCTCGGCGTTGACGACGTCCGGCAAGAGGCGCTTGAGCGCCGGATCCGTCGGCACGCGGACATCCATATCCAGCCCGATCAATGCCGCGAGCGGGTCCGTGTGGGCCGCAGACTCCGGCTCAAGCATGTCAATAATGTCTGAAAAAAGGTTGCGCAGCAGATCCCGTTCCGCCTGCTCCAGCTGCCCCGTGATTCCCTTGCGACCGTATTTGAAAGCCTTCGCCACGTAAATCAGGACCCCGTATTCATGTCGTCTTTTTGCACCGTGGCCCAGAGACCGTATCCGTGCATGGCGACGGCGTCGGCCTCCATTTTTTCCTTACCGCCGTGCGCCACCGCGGACCGCCCGCTCTTGTGTACCTGCATCATCAGCTCTGCGGCTTTGGTCTCGGAATAGGCGAAGTACGTCTGGAATACGTAGCTGACGTAGCTCATCAGATTGACCGGATCGTTCCAGACAATCAGCACCCACGGAACATTCGGGGCGCTGAGCTCATGGGTATGGGTTTCCCGGGCAAGATCGGGGGCGGTACTGACGGTCATATGTCCATTCTAGTGCGGCCGCACTAGAGTAAATTTCGTGACTATCTCACCTTCTTGGGACCAACCCGCTACTTCCCTGTATACGGACCACTATGAGCTGACCATGCTGCAGGCCGCTTTGCATTCGGGCGCAGCACACCGCCGCAGCGTCTTCGAGGCGTTCGCCCGCCGGCTGCCGGATGGGCGGCGGTATGGCGTTGTGGGCGGGACGGGGCGGCTGTTGGAAGGAATTGAAAACTTCCGTTTTGGGCCGGCCGAGCTGGAGTTCCTGGCCCGGAACAAGGTGGTCAACAGCCAGACAATTGACTGGTTGGCGAACTATAAGTTTTCCGGCAATATCTACGGTTACGCGGAAGGCGATTCCTATTTCCCGAACTCTCCCATCCTGATCCTCGAGGCGACCTTTGCCCAGGCGTGTGTCCTGGAGACCTACGTGCTTTCAGTGCTCAACCATGACAGCGCGATAGCCTCCGCCGCGTCCCGGATGGCCGGTGCCGCCGGCGGGCGGCCGTGCATCGAGATGGGTTCACGCCGCACGCATGAGGAGTCCGCCGTCGCCGCCTCCCGCGCCGCCGTCATTGCCGGTTTCGCCAGCACCTCCAACCTGGAATGCGGGCGCCGGTACGGCGTGCAGACGGTCGGGACCGCCGCACATTCCTTTACGTTGCTCCATGACTCCGAGCGGGCCGCCTTTGCCGCGCAGCTTCAGTCCCTGGGCGCGGATACCACCTTGCTCGTGGACACCTACGACGTCGAGGCAGCGGTGCGTACTGCCGTGGAGCTGGCCGGCCCCGGGCTGGGCGGGGTCCGGTTGGATTCGGGCGATCTGCTGGCTCAGGCGCGCGAGGTGCGCACGCTGCTGGACTCGCTCGGGAACACCGGGACCCGGATCACCGTGACCTCGGATCTGGATGAATATGCCATTGCGGCCCTCGCCGCGGCGCCGGTGGATTCGTACGGCGTGGGCACCTCGCTGGTGACCGGGTCGGGCGCGCCGACGGCGGGCATGGTCTACAAGCTGGTCAGCCGGGAGGACGACGACGGCACGTTCGTTCCGGTGGCCAAAATTGCCAAGAACAAAACGTCCCACGGCGGCAGAAAGCACGCGCTCCGGCGGCGGGACGCGAAGGGCAAAGCCACGGCGGAGGTCATCGGCATCGGGCACCGGCCGCCAGATGACGGCGACGACCGGCCGCTGCTGCAGCAGTTCATGGTCGACGGCGTGCTGACGCCGGGTTGGACGGGCGCCGAGGGTGTGCGCCGGGCCGCCGAAAGACACCGCGCCTCGATGGCTGAGCTGCCCGGCTCGGCGCTGCGGCTCCAGCGCGGCGAACCCGTTATCCCAACCGAATTCCAGGAGGCGTCATGACGCAGGCTTTGATCATTGTCGACGTGCAGAACGATTTTTGCGAGCGGGGTTCGCTGGCCATCAGCGGCGGAGCCGCCCTGGCGGCGGACGTCAGCGAACTGCTGGACTCCAGCGTGGACTACGACTACATCGTGGCCACTCAGGACTGGCATATCGATCCGGGAGCGCATTTCTCCGACTCCCCCGACTTCGTCACCAGCTGGCCGGTGCACTGCGTCGCAGACAGCCGCGGGGCCGCCCTGCACCCGGATCTGGACACCGAGAACATTGACGCGTACTTCCACAAGGGCCAGTTTGACGCGGCCTACTCCGGCTTTGAAGGGCTGTTGGCGCCGGAGGATGAAGTGCGCACCGGCGAGCACACGCCCGGCGCTTCCGGTGGCATCGCGGATGATGAAGCCGAGGATGAGGACGACGACGGTTTTGGTCCGGGCAGCCCGTCCGCGGCCGCAGGAACCGTCACGCTGGATGACTGGCTGCGCGAGCGCGACGTCGACTCGGTCACCATTGTGGGGCTGGCCACGGACCACTGTGTCCGGGCCACCGCGCTGGACGCCTTGGAGGCCGGCTACGACACCACCGTACTGACCGACCTGGTTGCCGGCGTCGACCCGGCTACGTCTGCGGCCGCACTCGCCCAGCTTGCCGACGCAGGAGTGGAGCTCCGCCGCTCCTGAGAATCCCGGACGGCTGTGACCCAACAGGGGCTATTTCCGTCCGATGAACCAGCCCTGCAGTTTCTTCAGCCGGCCCTGCAGCTGCTCCTCATTGGCCTGCGCCACCGCTGGTCCCCCGCAGGTGCGCCGCAGCTCGCTGTGCACCAGTCCGTGCGGCATGCCCGACCGCGCGGACCAGGCCGAGACGTTCTTGGCCAGTTCATTGCGCAGTTCGGTAAGCATCCGATGGTCAATCACGGCCGGTGCTCCATCCGAGGTGGGGGCGGCAACCGCGGACGTGGACTTGCGCCGGCGGGACTGCTGCTCGGCCTGACGCTGGCGCAGCAGCACACTCATCTGATCGGCGTCCAACAGCCCCGGGATGCCGAGAAAATCGAGTTCATCCTCGCTTCCCATCTCGCCGCCGGTGCCGAACTCGCCGCCGTCGAACAAAACCCGGTCAAATGACGCCTGTGACTCAAGCGCCTCGAACTTGAACTTTTCCAGCGTGTCCGAGCCTTTTTCCTCCCGGTTCGCCTCCAGCATCTCGGCGTCTTCGGTGACGAATCCGTCCGCTTCGGGCTCCGGCCTGTCCAGCGCATGGTCCCGTTCAAGTTCCAGCTGATTGGCCAACACCATCAGGTTCGGCACGGACGGCAGGAAGACCGACGCCGTTTCCCCGCGTTTGCGCGCCCGCACAAAGCGTCCCACGGCCTGGGCGAAAAACAGCGGCGTCGCCGTCGAGGTCGCGTACACGCCCACGGCCAGCCGAGGCACGTCAACGCCTTCGGAGACCATCCGCACGGCGACCAGCCAGCGCTTCTGTCCGACGGAAAATTCCTCAATCTTGTGCGAGGCCTTGGCATCGTCGGAAAGGATCACCGTGGGGGATTCCCCGGTAATCTTCTTCAGCGTGCCGGCATACGCGCGTGCGTCCTCGTGGTCGGTGGCAATCACCATGCCGCCGGCGTCGTGGACCGCGCGCCGCACCTCGGTGAGCCGCTTGTCCGCGGCCGCCAGGACGGAGGGAATCCATTCGCCGGTGGGGTTCAGCGCCGTCCGCCAGGCTTGGGAAGTAATGTCCTTGGTCACCGGTGCCCCCAGCGAGGCTGACATCTCCTCACCGGTCCCGGTGCGCCAGCGCATCTGGCCCGAATACGCCATGAACATCACCGGGCGCACCACATGGTCCCGCAGCGCTTCACCGTAACCGTAGGTGTAGTCGGCCCGTGAACGCCGGATCCCCTCGCGGTCCTCCACATACTCAACAAAGGGGATGGCTGCGGTGTCCGAGCGGAACGGGGTCCCGGTCAGGGCCAGCCGTCGGGAGGCCGGCTCGAAGGCTTCGCGGATCCCGTCTCCCCAGGACAACGCGTCCCCGCCGTGGTGGATCTCATCGAGAATCACCAAAGTGCGGGCCGCTTCCGTCTTGGCCCGGTGCAGCATCGGCTTGCTGGCAACCTGGGCATACGTCACGGCGACACCCATAAAACCGCGCCCGTGCTTGCCGTCGGCATTCTTGAAATTCGGATCGATTGCAATTCCCACCCGGGCCGCGGCGTCAGCCCACTGCCGCTTCAGGTGATCAGTCGGCGTCACAATGGTCACCCGGTTTACCACACCACGCTCAATCAGCTCGGTGGCTATCCGCAGCGCAAACGTCGTCTTGCCCGCCCCGGGCGTAGCCACTGCCAGGAAATCCTGCGGCTCGGTGGCAAAATAGCTCTCGATAGCCTGTGCCTGCCAGGCGCGCAGCTTCGGGGCCGTTCCCCAAGCGGCGCGTTCAGGGTACGCCGGAGGCAGCGCGGGGCCGCCAAAAAGGGTGTCCGTCACTGCTGTTTACCTCCGGGCCGCACGCGCAGAACAGGGGCCCGTACCGGAATGGCCGCACCGGTCGGCGGGTAAATGAAAACCGTCAGCACCTATTTATCGGAGCCCGGCTTGTCTTTGCCCTTATCTTTTCCCGGACGCAACCCGTCATAGATGGCCTTGCACTCGGGGCAGACCGGGAACTTCTCCGGGTCGCGGCCCGGCGTCCACACCTTGCCGCAGAGGGCAATCACGGGATCGCCGGACATCGCCGACTCCATGATTTTTTCCTTGCGCACGTAGTGCGCAAGACGCTCGCTGTCGCCCGGTTCCACCTCTTGGCGCAGTTCCTCGCGCTCAATGGTCGCGGTGGACGTACCGTTGCCGAGCGGGGCCCGCATCGGGTCGGATTCGAAGGGGTCTGGAGGCATACTCATGGTCTCCATCTTAGCCGCTGACGCTGCACCGGTCATGTCTGCGAAAGAGAGCCTGTGCACTCGGGCGGCGGACCTCCTTGCGCGCAAGTACGACGGCGGCACTGCAGGCGCGCACGTACGGCGCCTGCCGCCGTCGTACCCTGCGTACCGCCGCTGTCGTACCTTTACGGCGCTGTCATGTGATCTGGGCTGGAGCATAGTCGCCTACAGCGAGGCATTCGACGAGGTTACGGCACTACACCTGATGTATCTATCCGATTAGCGTGCGGGTCTCACTGCCCTGAAGCTCATCCCCCAGCAGACCCAAACGCACCCAGCCCGGGATAGACGAGAGGACCGATTATTAGGCCGATCTGTCCCGGTGGCGCGGTGTCAGCGCCGACCGGTCACGCGGGCAAACGACGACGGGCGCGCGAGCCGTGGGTGGCGCATTCCGCTCTGCTTGCCGGAAACTGCCCGGTATGGGTTCGTCTGCTCATGGTTGTGCCGGAACCGCCGGAATGGACCTTTGACCTGTTCATCAATGAAATAGTCCGGCGATTCCATTTGTGTTATTCGGCTCGTCATCTGCAACGGAACACCGAAACGCCAAGCCCGCCACGTCACTTCTTCTCCCAGTGAAATGAGACCTGATGTGACACCAGCGACAGCCTTTTCACGAGACTGCGCCATCGAGTCCTCATGGGCGTCGATGCTGTGGGCAAGGTCAAATAGCTGCGCTTTAGGCATGCTGGTCCGTGTCGTGCATTCGAAGGAAACGGTCATGGTCAGAGTATGTCAGGCGGGTTATCCATTGCCCTATCACCACGGACCGGACACACTGACCGCAAGAGATCGCGATCGCAGCAGGGCCGCACGCGTTGCCTGAGCGAATCAACGGGCGACCATTGACGAACCGCTGTAGAAGCGCCTCGTGGGCATAGTGTCCCTCGTCGCCTGCTGAACGCTTGGTCCACCGGAATGTCGTCCGTCAGCGTTCGACCGAAGGGAGGAGCTTTCGCTGATGGTTCGCGTTTTCGATCCGATAGGTTGGCACCCGGGCCATGACCGTCTTCACCCATTGCATAAGAGTCTCCCACCTCCGGAGTCACGGGTGCGCTACCTTTATTTCTGCTCTTCATGAGTTTCTGTAGTCATCTCGACAAAGGGATACGATCCTCCATTTGTGGCCTGGACGAACGACCGTATCTTCACAAATCCTGCGGCCTCGTACACCCTGATGGCGCGCTTGTTGAAGGATGCAACTGTCAGAGACAATGTCCGTTCCGAGCCCAAGTCGACAACAGTCCGACCGATGCACGCATCTACGAATACTCGCCCCAGTTTGTTGCCCGTAAGGTCGGGCCTCATCCCCAAGGAGATCTCAGGGAAGGTTCCACTCACGTCCACCTGAAAGAAGCCGATCAATTCACCTCGGACGTACGCGCCGTAGAAAAAATCCGACCATAGGGTCGGATCAATGAACTCCCTATAATCATCAGGGTCGGCATCGACGTTGTAGAAGTCGTAGGGCGGAGAATACTTCCACTCATCTGCGATCTCCCGCGCGATGTCCGGAAGCATGATGTGGAACTCTATGGCCGTTGGAGAGATGGCCATGCCACCCTTTTCGGACATCTCATCCCTCCTAAAAGTAGCTGCGTGGAGCGTAAATAGTAGCTAGGTGAAGCGCAAGATCTGGCTGGCTCAGACCATCTCAGTTCTAGATCGGTGATTTACGTCCGCGCTCACCGGAGGATCCATGGCATCCCAATATATGTCGGACCAGCGCGTGCCTTAGAGAATAGTCCAAAACTAGAAGCAGTTTTCCCCGCGCAACCGGCCGCGCCCGCGGCGATTCATCCAGGTGGCGTTTCGCTTGCGGGACGGCTCGTGGCCGCCCCTACGACACCAACCAAAGAAGGCCTGATGGCCATGACCTTGTAAATCGTGGATCAAGCCATTAGAGCGAACACGATCGCCCCTGTGGTTAGGCTGTTCAGCACAGCGTGCATGATGACCGGGGCCCAAAGGGTCGCGTGAAACTCCCGCAGGTATGCCAGAGCCACGCCGAGGATCAACATGTGGGGCAAAGGCGACTCCCTGCACGGTGATGAGCGCCAGGAGAATCGTCGGGATCTGCCATAGGAGGTGCAGCATCCGTGTAGTGGGCCGGGTGAACCCTGTGTTCCGCCACCCACTTCCGGCGCGGCGCAGTCTCCAATGGAGGACCAGCAGCATCAGTATGGATGGAAATGGTGGCGCCGAGCAGGGCAAGTCCGACCGGGCCAAGACCCAGCGGAGAGCGGACCCTTATGCCTTTCGGGTTTAAATTAGACCGGACAGGAGGCCAGATTGTCATGAATGCGCCGGCCCATGCGGGCCGCGGTATCGTAGCGGCCTCGGTTCAGAGGCCCTGCCAGTTCGGTTTGTTGTCATAGGTGTGGCGGTAGAAATCGGCCAGCTGCAGGGCCGACGCGGCGGCCTCGTCGAGCAGAACCGTGGCGTGTGGATGGAACTGGAGCACGGAAGCCGCGCAGATGGCGGCGACCGGACCCTCGACGAAATCGCGGACAGCTTGGGCCTTGTGCGCCCCGGTGGCCACGAGCAGCACGTGCCGTGCGTCCATAATGGTCCCGAGCCCCTGCGTCACGACGTGGTGCGGCACCTGATCAATGCTGTCGAAGAAGCGAGCGTTATCCCGCCGCGTCTGCTCCAGCAATGTCTTGATCCGGGTCCGCGAAGCAAACGACGAGCCCGGCTCATTAAAGCCGATGTGGCCATCGGTGCCGACGCCCAGAATCTGCAGGTCGACGCCGCCGGCGGCCTTGATATCATCCTCGTAGCCTTGGCAGGCCGCCAGCACATCCTTGGCGGACCCGTCGGGACCGTGCACATTCCCGGCGGCAATATCCACGCGGTTGGTGAATTCGCGCCGGATCACCTCACGGTAGGACTCATGGTGGCCAGCCGGCAGGCCTACGTATTCATCGAGCGCAAAGCCATGGGCCTGCGCAAAGCTGAGCCCGTCCTCCGCATGTCGACGGGCCAGCTCGTCATAGATGGGCAACGGGGACGAACCCGTGGCCAGCCCGAGTACCGCGGTGGGTTTACGGCGGATCAGTGCCTCAATGGCGTCGGCGGCCAGGCCGGCTATTTCTTTACTGCTGGGGAGGATTACTACCTCCATGGCTCACTGCCTTTCCCGCACCGGCCCGGCACGGAACGTAATGATGCGGTGATTCGAGGACAAAAACTCTTTTCGGGCTTCCCTCGAACATATCCCATGTCCTACCTAAGCTCCAGTAGCTGTCGAAAGGAGTGAAGCATCGTCGGGACGTACTGCTCCGCCGTACAGACGGTTCGGGCGTGCTATCTCGCCTTCACTAACGCGGCCAACAGCTCCGGTGCACGCCTGTCATAGAGCCTGCCGCCCAGCACGATGCCCGCAGCCAGCAGCACCGTGCCGAGCACCAGTCCCACGGCAAGACAAATCCAGCCGAATACCGGCCGGCCGGTGCCGAAGGCCACAGCCGTCAGGATGATTTCCGGCAGGACCAGCACGCCCAGGCCGACGTAGCCGCCCAATTGGGCGCCAAGTACGGCGAAATTGTTCCCCGGACGGGATTTAAACGGGCTGTCCCCCGGCGCCGGCGCATTATAGGTAAACCATGCGGACACGACACTCGACAGTCCCAGGCCGCTGAGCGCCAAGCCGAAGGTCAGGCCCAGCAAAGCCGGCAGATACACCCACGCGGAGTTCACCGCCGCCCCGACCAGGTTGTAGATGATGCCCAGTGGGACCGCCAGCACACCGCAGGCGAGCGCCCGGCCGGCCCTATCCGCCCGGCCGCGGACCCCCGAGGCAACGTGCAGGGTAAAGGCCGTGTTGTCGTAGGAAATGTCCGCCGAGATGGACCAGACCAGAAGGAACACGGCAATGGCTCCGGCAAAGTTCAAAATTCCCAGCGAGCCGCTCTGCAGCGCCGGAACAGTGAAGACCAGCGGGATGACCGCGGCGGTGATCAGGCTGACGGTGTACCGCGGATCCCGGAACCAGTAGATTGTGGCCCGTGCGGCTACCGCTCCCACCTCGGTCCCCGGAAAGAGATTGAAGGCGCCCAATTTGCCGCCGGTCCGGCGGACGCCGGCCGTATGGACCGGCGTTACCAGCGCTTTGGCGAGGCTGATCTTCCACAGCCACGCCAGCACTGCCAGCGAAGCGAGAGCTATCAAAAACTTCAGCGCGGCTTGGCCCGGGGCGCCGGCGGCGAGATCGGCGGGCACGGACCAGACCGCCCCCAGCGGCGTCCAGGACAAGGTCTGCGCAATACCGGGCAGCACGTCAGCAGAGTTCTCGCCCCCCCTGCTGAGCCCACTGATAATCGGCGCCAGGAGGATCAATGGCAGAAAGAGCAGCACCCCGCTGACGTCCTTGAACCGCCGCGAGGAGGACAAGTTGGTGCTGGCCGATGTGATGGCTCTGGATGCCACAATGCACGTGAGCACCGCAAGTACGGCACAGACCGCCGCGGCCAGCATCGCCAGCGGATGCCGCCACCAGGTTCCCACCGTTCCGAGCGAGGCAAGCAGCGTGATGGCACCGGGAATACCGAGGAACCCTGAAAGCGCCAGCCCGGCCAGCAATTGCTTCATCGGAACGGCGAAGGTGGTAAAGCGCGCCGGGTCCAAGGTCATATCCACCCCGGACGCGAGCACCGGGATCACCAGCCAGCCAAGGATGACGGCGGACCCGGCCAGGACGATGACCGTCTTGGCCAGCTCAACCTCCGCCCCGCTCAGCGCCAGCAGGCCGGCTATGGCCACGGCCAGCACAGCCAGCCCATAGAGGCCGCCGATGATCAGACCCACCAGCTGCCAGGGGCTGCGCCGCAGCGAATTGCGCAGCAGCGTCAGCTTGAGCCTCAGGAGGACCGCAACCATGCCAGACCCTCCGTTTCGTGACGTCCACCGACCAGCTGCACAAAGCGGTCCTCCAGGCTGGCACCTGAGCGCACTTCGTCCACCGTCCCGGCGGCGAGCACGTTTCCGCCGGCTATGACGGCCACATGGTCACACATTCGCTGCACCAGATCCATGACATGGCTGGAGACGATGACGGTGCCCCCGGAGCTCACATAGCTTTGCAGGATATCGCGGATATTCGCGGCGGAGACCGGGTCTACCGATTCAAACGGCTCGTCCAGGACCAGCACCCGGGGAGCGTGGATCAAGGCGGAGGCGAGGGCAATCTTCTTGGTCATCCCGGCGGAATAGTCCACCACCAACGTGCCGGCGTCCTTGACCAGATCGAGGGCCGCCAGCAGGTCCCTCACGCGTTCCTTCACGGTTTCCCGATCCATTCCGCGCAGCAGGCCCGCATATGTCACCAGCTGTTCCCCGGACAGCCGGTCAAAGAGCCGAACGCCATCCGGCAATATACCCATCAGCCGTTTGGCCTGCAGCTGGTGTTCCCAGACGTTGATCCCGTGCACCCAGACACTTCCGGCATCCGGACGCAGCAGTCCGGTGGCCATCGAAAGGGACGTGGTTTTTCCGGCGCCGTTGGGTCCAACGAGTCCGTAGAACGAGCCCGAGGGGACGTCGAGGTCGATTGAGTTGACGGCGACCTTGCCGTTGAACCCCTTGGTCAGCCCCCGAAGGACCAGAGCCGGCCGATTGTCCGCGGCTGCGCCGGGCGCTGCCGATAAGTTTTCGGCTCCGCCGGGCGCCGCCGGGGAGCTTTCGGCGGCGCCGGAGTCGGCAGGACGGGCAGCGCCCGGGACCCCTGAGGGCGATGAGCTGTACGGGACGTCGGTCATACCGGCCACGCTAGCAGTCCCGCCATTGCCGCGGGACATCAAAAAGGATGATTTTCCCGCTCTCTATCCCGGCGGCGCTAGTACTTCGGCGGCGCTAGTACCTCGGCGGCGCTAGTACCTCGGCGCGCTAGTTCTTCGGCGGCGCTAGTTCTTCGGCGGTGCTAGTACTTCGACCGGGCGGCGGCGCGTTCATATTGCGGTGCCCACGCCAGCTGGACGCCAAGATCGTGCGCCGCCCGCTGCCACCAGTGCGGATCCCGCAAGGCCGCCCGGGCCAGGAAAACGGCGTCAGCCTGACCTGTTGCCAGCAGGTGCTCCGCTTGTTCCGCCGTCGAGATCAGCCCGACGGCGGCAGTCACCACCCCGGTTTCGCGGCGAATCTGCTCGGCGAACCGTGTCTGGTATCCCGGGCCCACCGGGATGCTGGCGCCCGGGACCGCACCACCGCTGGACACGTCAATCAGGTCCACGCCGTGCGCAGCGGCGGCGCGGGCCAGCCGAACGGAGCTGTCCACATCCACGCCTCCCGGCAGCCAATCAGTAGCGGAGATCCGCAGCAGCAGCGGCATACTCTCCGGGATTCGGGCGCGTACGGCATCGATTACCGACAGTGTCAGCCTGCTGCGGCCTTCCTCATTCCCGCCCCAGGCGTCCGTGCGCGTATTCACTAAGGGGCTCTGGAACTGGTGCAGCAGGTAGCCGTGGGCCGCATGGATTTCCACCGTGTCGAAACCGGCCTGGACAGCACGATCGGCGGCGTCTGCAAAGTCCGAGATTACGGACTGAATATCCCCCTCGGTCATCGCCCTTGGTGCGGCATAGCCGTCAAAAGCCTCTGCCGTGGCACCCACCGTTTCCCAGCCGTGGTCGGATTCCGGGACGCTGCCCCCGCGGCCGGAAAAGGGCCAGTAGGTAGAACCCTTCCGCCCTGCATGCGCCAGCTGCATCCCGATCCGCGTGTGCGCGGATCCGGTTTCGTGCACAAAGTCCGTGATGCGCCGCCAGCCGCGGACCTGCTCCTCGTTATAGATTCCGGCGTCCCTGGGACTGATCCTGCCCTCGGCGTTCACCGCGCTGGCCTCGGTCAGGACCAGTGCGGCTCCCCCGGCAGCGAACTGTCCCAGATGCATCAGGTGCCAGTCTGTCGGCACCCCCGGGGCTTGGACGGAATCCGAAGAATACTGGCACATTGGCGAAACCCAGCCGCGGTGGGACAGCTCAAGCGAGCGCAGGGACAGGGGGGTAAAGAGTTTGGAAGTGGTCACAGTCAGCCCAACAACGCTGTCCCTAAAGTCATTCCTCCCGGCCCTTCAATCCCGCCGTGCCCGGTGTCGGGGCAATCTGACGTGCGCGTCGGGGCCACCTGTTTCAAGCAGCACCCTTTGCGCGCCCCTTTGATTCCGGGCTTAGAACAGGGCCCGGGCCAGTGCCTGCCGGGCCTTGGACACCCTCGGATCCGTCACCCCGACGACGTCGAAAAGCTCCAGCAGGCGGATCCGGGCAGTTTCCCGCTCCGGACCGAAGTGGGCGCTGATAAACGCAAGAATACGGCCAAAACCGTCCTCGACGTGTCCTCCGATAACATCCAAATCCGCGACAGTAAGCTGCGCGTCAACGTCGTCCGTATTCTGCGCTGCAGTGTGCCGCAGAGCATCGGCCTGCTGGGTGTCAATGGCGGTGGTCCGCTGCATCAAATGCACTTGGGCCAAGCCAATTTTCGCATCAGCGTCCGCGGGCTGATCGGCCAGCGCCCGGCGGTACGCAGTTTCGGCGGCGTCGTAATCCCCTGCTTCAATCGCGTCGAACGCCTCCTGATGCAGCGGCGGCAACGGCGGCGGCGTTGGTTCAGCATCGGCATCCGCCGGGTCTGCGCCCAGATTGCCGTTGACGCCGTTCGCTGCAGCGACCTTCAATAGCTCATCCAACAGCCGCCCCACCTGTTCCTCCGGCATCTCGCCTTCGAAAAGCGGCACCGGCTGGCCGTTGATGAGGGCCACCACGGTGGGAATGGCCTGCGCCGCAAAGGCCTGCGCAATCTGTGGACTGGCCTCCGCATCGACCCGTGCCAGCAACAGGCGGCCGGCATATCCGCTGACCAGGCGCTCCAACATGACGTTCAAACTGCTGGACTGCCCCGACCACGCCGCTCCGAGCGACACCACGACAGGGACCTGCGAGGAAACCTGAACCAACTCCTGGAAGCTCTGTTCGGTGACGTCCACGGCATAACCAGCCGCAGCACCTGCAGCACCGTCGGCGCCGTCGGCCGGTTGCCCGTTTGCGGGGGCACCGCCACCACCCGGTGAAGCCCCGGCCGGGCCCGCCGGCCGGGGTTTCTTCAAAGCGGAGAGATCCACTGCACCGCGGAGATTGACGCCGGCAGCGAAGGCTGGATTTACGGGAACGGAAGCTGGTTGACTCATGGATTTACTCTATCTGCGGCAATGCCGCGGAGGAACGGGAAAACTCGGGCGCGGTGGTGCACAATCGGCGCTACTTGAAGCTCGCACCAATGAGTCCGCGGGTGGCCGACAGCAGCACCATTTTGTCCTGCGAGCCGGCCGGCGGAACGTAGAGAACAACGGGTTCACCGAAGTTCAGCACAAACCCCTTGGTGGTTTCCGTTCCGCCCGTGAAGACGGCCGCATCCGGGCCCACCGTCAATTTGGCGTCCGCCTTGGATGTGGCGTCGACGTTGAAATGGAAGTTGGCGCTCACGAGTGCACCGCCGTCGGCCGTGCGGAGAACGTGGCCGGTATCGGCCACCGGTGTATGCGAAAAGATGTAGGTTGCGTCCGGACCCTTGGCGGCAATGTCCGCCTGGTAGGAATCCACATCAGGGATGTAAACGGGATCGGTGATTTTGTCCTTCCACGCACTGTCCGGCTTGGTCAGCCTGTCTCCCAACGCAGCCAATGCCTCCGTTGGAGACATCTGCAGAGCGGACTTATCGTCCATCGCCAGCGTCCCTACGCCCTTCTTATCAACGGCGGGGAAGGTTTGACCAGGCAACAGCGGGGTCGCTTGATCCAGCTTGTAGTTTTCCCGCGGCGCCGTCTGCACCATGGTCAGCAGCTGCGGAACGGTGTTAGCCTCGCCCTGCGTAACCGCCATGATGCTGCGCGGCCAGGCGAGGCTTGTGCTGATGACCTTCGTCAGCAGCTTCGAACTTGCCACCGGAGTGACAGCTGCGTAATCGGCAACCTGAGACCGGATTTTATAGTTCGCCGTCCGCAGTTCCAACGCGGATCCCCCGACCCTGCCCGGCAGCTGATTGGCGTCTTTTGCCGCATCCGCGGTGGTCACGGTCGTCGCAACCGCATCCAAAATGCGGTTGAACTGGCTTTCCAACACCACGGGAACCGATGCGGTTCCCGGCGCGGAGGTAGTTGCTGCGGACGTGCCCGACGCAGTGCCCGTAGCGCCGTCCGATCTAGCGCCCCCGGAGGGGGGTGTGCTGGCCGCGTTGGCAGCCGGAGCCACTGCACCTGTCAGCAGCAGCAGCGCTGCTGCAGCGGCCAGCGGAGCCCGGCGCGCGAAAAGCGTTCGTCCGGACCCGCCAGTGGAGGACCCGCCAGTGGAGGACCCGCCAGTGGAGGACCCGCCAGTGGAGGACCCGCCAGCGGGCTCAACAGGCTCCTTTTTCTTAGACCCCGCCGGACCCACCGCGCTCTGCGTTTCGTCGACCTCCGTGCGGTTGGGTCCGCGCCGGGCCGGGCCTGAAGTCGTGGCGCTTCGGCGCCCCTTTTTCGGCCTGAAGATCAGCAGCAGTACACCGATTATCAACAGCAAAGCGCCAATCACCATCAGTGGAACCGCCCACGGCGTGCTCGTGTCGTTCGGGGCAGTCACAGAAATATCCGTCGGTGCCGGGGCAGAGCCGTCGGAGGCCACCAGCAGGGACCAGTTACCGCCGACCGGCGGAGTCCACTCATAGCTGACGGTTCCGGTGCCGCTCTGCTGATAGGTCCAAAGATCGGAGCCGGCGGGGTTGGGAACTGTGGCCTCACCGTCCGTGCTCTTAGTTGAGAGCACCTTGAAGTCCGCGTCCGCTCCCGTAACCGTGAGGTGCGCGGCCTTGCCAACCCAAGCGTCGACGTCGTCCGAACGGCCGGCTGCGAGCAGGATCGGTCCGTCGGACTTGACGGCAATGGTGACCGGGCTGCCGTGCAGCGTCCGGACGGCGGGATCAATAACCGCCACCGGGGCGCTCTTCGCGCCCTGCGCCACCGACGCCGTGACAGTGGCCGGGGGTGCCCAGAGCGTTCGCTGCCCAATTCCGAGTCCTAGGAGCACCAAGCCCAAAATGGCCAGCACTACTGCTACCTTCGAACGCACAAATATGCCTAACGTCAATTGAAAAACGGAGATCCTTGCTTCCCTTAAGCCTAACCGTTTTGCTATATCATTGAGGTTTCGGACGGCCATAGGTGCCCTCCCCGGCTTGGCCGCCGCATTTTGTGGCCCGCGCGTCCCGCCACAGGCAGCTCCGGAACCGCCACCGGTAACCCCGTGTTCATGCGGAAACCAGCGTGTCCGGCAAGGGCCAGCCGCCACTGCCGAAGGTCCGAATGAGGGCTTACTCACCTTCGCACGGCTGATAATGTTTGGCACAAAGCTCCCAGCCTCAGAACCCGCCGCGGGTGCGAGAAAATCCTCGAAGTGAAAGCAGCGAATCCCCCCGTGACCTCAGCAGATGAACCCAGCCAGCATTCGCCGGCACCCGTGCCCGTGGAGGCCGCTTCAGTGCTTGTCTCCTCGCGTTCGGGGTTAATTGCACGAACGCTCGGACAGCTGCGGCGACCAATTCCCGGCGCCCATCCCCGGCTTCGGTTCGAAATGCCGCCGGACGCCGAGACGGAGCTTGCGCCGTTGGAAGGGACAGACGCGGCGGATGCGTCCGACGCCACCTCCGGCCAGCCAGGCGCGACCGGAACCGCAGGCAAGACCGGAATCGCAGACAGAAAATCCCGCAGCGCCAGGCCCGCAGTCTCTCTCCAGCAACCTATCTACATCGGGTTCATGGGCACCGTGGGTGTGGGTCTGGCATTGTTCCTGTATTTCATGCTCACGCACACCGAACAACTGCTGCTGTGGATAGTGACGGCGCTGTTCATCGCCCTCGGTCTGGACCCGGTGGTCCGTTGGCTGGAGGCGCGCAAAGTGCCCCGCCCGCTGGGGATCCTGATTTCGCTCGCCGTCCTGGTCGGTATTGTGGCCGGGTTCTTCGCCACGTTGATCCCGACCATCATTGAACAGTCCACTCAGCTGATCACCAACGCCCCCAGCTGGATCAACAATTTCCTGAACTCGGATTTCTTCAAAAACATCGACACGCAGTACCACGTGCGCGACACCATCAGCGAGCAAGTTGCCAAGTTCTTTCAGGATTCCCAAGCCGTGGGTGGGATTTTCGGCGGTGTCCTCGGAGTGGGCAGCACCATAGCCAACGGCCTGTTCG
This sequence comes from Arthrobacter terrae, assembly GCF_015708085.1. Taxonomy (GTDB): domain Bacteria; phylum Actinomycetota; class Actinomycetes; order Actinomycetales; family Micrococcaceae; genus Arthrobacter_M; species Arthrobacter_M terrae. The sequence continues at coordinate 19,675 of NZ_JADNYM010000039.1, forward strand.
GCGCCCTTATCGTCCTTGTACTCAGCCTGTATTTCCTGGCCTCGCTCCCGGCCATGAAGCGCTGGGGCTACCGACTCGCCCCCCGCTCCCGCCGCGACCGCGTCCAGCGGCTCAGTGAGGAAATCACCGGCTCGGTGGGAAACTACGTAATTGGCCAGGTCTGCGTCGCTGTCCTCAATGCCACTTTCGCGTTCATCCTGATGACCGTCCTCGGCGTTCCATTCAGCGTTCTACTGGCCTTCGTCGTCGCGCTGCTGGCCTTCATTCCACTTGTGGGCGGCATGATCGCCGCCATCGTCGTCATCCTGGTTGCACTCACCGCGGGCTGGCAGACGGCCGTGTTCTACGCCATCTTCTACTTCGCCTACCTGCAGTTTGAGGCCTACTTCATCTCCCCGCGGATTATGCAGAAGGCCGTTGCCGTACCGGGCGCCGTCGCCGTGATTTCTGTGATTGCCGGCGGCAGTCTGCTGGGCGTCCTCGGGGCGTTGATCGCTATCCCGACGGCTGCCGCCGTCCTGCTGCTGGTCAAGGAAGTGTACATAGCGCGCCAGGACAAGCATTAGCGCAAGGTCAGGACCAACGCCGGGAACGGCCGACGGCGGCACAGCAGCGGGCGCTGCCTGCCGCCGTCGGTCCCGGTCCGGGTGTGCATACCGGGAACCAGGGCTACTATGGCGCAGTGGCCAGCGGCCCGTCCCACTCCGATGGGAGGACCGACCCCGGGCGGTCCAGCACGAGCGCGGAAATCTCGTTCAACGCCCTGGCAGCAAACTTTTCGCCGACCCACAGGTGCTTGCCGCCGTCGATCCCCAGCACTTTCGCCTGCGGAACAGCCAAGAAGCGTTCCGCGGCTTCCACCGGCTGCAGATAATCGTCGAATTCGGGCACCAGCGCGGTCAATGGCTTCCCGGACTGGGCCCACGACCTAAGATCCTCCGCGGTAGCCCGGTGCAGCGGCGGGGAGAGCAGTACTGCGCCCTCAATAGCGTCCACTACCGGCGCGCGGGCGCCGTACTTCAGAACCAGCTCCGTGCCAAAGGACCAGCCGACAAGCCAACGGTTCGGCAGCCCGCGGCGGACCGCAAAGTCCACCGCCGCTGCCACATCGGCCCGTTCGGAGATCCCCTCCCCAAAAGTCCCCTCGCTCGTGCCGCGCGCAGACGAGGTTCCGCGGGTGTTAAAACGCAGCACCGCTATGCCGGCCAAGGCAGGGAGCCGGTATGATGCCTTCCGGAAAACGTGCGAATCCATGAAACCACCATGGGTGGGCAGCGGATGCAGCGTAATCAGCGTCCCTTGGATCGGGCCCTCCGCCGGAAGCGCCAGCTCCCCCACCAGGGTCAGCCCGTCGTCCGTGATCAATTCAATGTTTTCCCGCCGGGCCGGCAGAACCGATGCTGCACGGATCTGCTGCGACGTTCCCGGGTCGGAAAATTCGAACGATGCGGGGTCAAAAACTTCTACGCCAAGAGCCATTGGGCAAGTTTAGCCCGTCGCCCGGGATCACCGGCGGTATTTGTATCTGCGCGACTGCCAGCAGTTGGAATGCCAGTGCCGGCGGTCCGTCAGCGCGGCGGCCGCGCCAAAAAGAGAGTCCTCCTGCCAGACCACCAAGTGGGCGATCCCCGGCTGGACGGGGCGATGGCAGCCGGGGCAGGTGTAGATCTTGGCGGCATTCCGTGCGGTAATCGGACGGACCATCCATTCGCCATCCGGCGCGGATTCGCGGTGCGGGAAGCCGGAACGGGCGCGTTCCAAGTCCAGCTCTTCGGCAGGGCCGTTTCCAGCCGTGCCGTTTCCGGAAGCGTTCTTTTGTCCCGGCCTGCCTCCGTTGGTCCGGCGCGGATGATTTGAACGGGGCATGATTCCATTCTGCCCTAGATGCCGCTGTCTGCTGGCAGCATCGGACCGGTCCTGGTCATGGGCCGCTGAGCGCCGCCGTAAGGTCCCGAAGGCGTGCGCGGAAGGCGGGGCCGGAGGCTCAGCAGCCGTCGTCAACCATCCTCGAATCCGCAGCCTTTACGCCAGTGCATCAATCTTCTCACTCGATGTTTCGCCAGGACTGCTCTCCAGCTCCTCCCACTACTAACTACTAAAGGGACAACGACAGTTTCGTACTCCGTCAAGGTGGGCGCGGAGGGAGCATCCTCATCAGGGGCGCCTCCCTGTCCTTGTGGCGCGCGATGAATTGCCGCCGTGTTGTCTTGCCATCGGTCTGTTTTGCCGTCGTCGTTTGCACCCTCTAAGCGGCAGCCTTCAGCCCAGGCAATCGCCGCCAGGGCAAGAGCATCATGACCGTTGACGCAGCGGCCCCCGTCCATCTCTGCGGATATCTAACCCCTGAGTTCCGCCTGGAAGTGCTGGTAAGTCTTAATGTCAGTGGGTGGTGGCAGTGTTGGGTTATGGACGGTTTGACGGGAGCATCGGGGACGGCGGGCGGGTCGGGGACGCAGCCGACGGCGGGCGGGTCGGGGACGCAGCCGACGGCGGGCGGGTTGGGGGCGGAGCCGACGACGGCGGCGCTGCTGGCTGCTGTGGTCCTGCCGGACGAAGCTCTGTCGGGGACCGGGCCGGTGTCTGGTGCTGGTGCTGGGTCGGGTTCCGGGACTGATACGGGGTCTGGTGGTGGTGGGGTGTTTCGGCCGCATCCGGGGTTTCCGGTGCGGGGGGATGGCGGGGTTTTGGATCCGGTGTTTGCTGCGGGGGTTGTTGCTGCGGGTGAGTGGTTGGCGGAGCAGGAAGCGGTGTATGACGCTTCGGTGGCCGCGTTGAGGCAGTGGGG
>NZ_JADNYM010000004.1 GCF_015708085.1 Arthrobacter terrae
TGGATCCGGTGTTTGCTGCGGGGGTTGTTGCTGCGGGTGAGTGGTTGGCGGAGCAGGAAGCGGTGTATGACGCTTCGGTGGCCGCGTTGAGGCAGTGGGGGCGTTTGGAGGCCAGGGTCGCTGCCGGGAAGGTCCGTGAGGTGGAGCGTCTGTGCGCGGCCAGTGATCGGATCAGTGCGGGGCTGGGGTTGGATTCGTGGCAGCGGCAGGAGGCTGTGGCCTCAACGACCGCGGAACTGGCGGCTGCGTTATGTCTGCCGGAAGCTACCGCGAACGCGCTGCTGTCGGAAAGTGTGGCGTTGGTCCATGACCGGCCCCGGACCCTGGCCGCTTTGACGGCCGGGGACCTGTCGTACCGGCATGCGGAGGTCATTCTTGATGAGGTGGGGTCATTGACGGCGGTGGCGGAGCCGGGCATCCCGGCCGGGGTCGCGGAGGAGTTTGAATCCCGGCTGCTGGCTGTCGCGCCGGGGTTGACAGTGCCGAAGTTCCGGGCAAGGGCCCGGAAGTGGCGGGAGCGGGAGCACCCGGAAACGATGGTGTCCCGGCATAAGGCCGCGGTCACCAAGCGTCGGCTGCAGCTGACCGCGGACCGGGACGGTATGTCGTACCTGAGCGGGTATATGCCCGCTCCCACGGCTCAGGGGATCTGGAATCGGGCGACCAAGGCCGCCCGCGCGGCCCAGGGCCCGGATGAACCCCGGACACTGACCCAGCTGCGTTTGGACATCGCCGCCGACTGGCTACTCAACAACACCACCCCGCACACTATTGCCCAAAACAACAACAGCCAAAACAGCAAGGGCAACAGCAACGGCAACGGCAACGGCAACGGTGCTGACGGCGCAAACGACGGCGCAAACGACGGGTCGGGAGAGGCTCGTGCGGTTGGGTCTGCCGGCGATGTCTACGTGGATGATGTGGATTACCACGGTGAGTTCGGTGAGCCTGGAGGCGTGGGTGAGTTGGAGGATCTGGGTGAGTTGGATGAGGTGGATGTCCCGGGTGAGATTGATGAGGGGGTTGGGAGTGTGGGTGGGTGTCCTTTCCCGCGGGCGCAGGTTTTGGTCACTGTCCCGGTGTTCGCTTTGCTGGGGTTAACTGATGAACCGGCTGAGTTGGAAGGCTACGGGCCGATTCCCCCGGATATGGCCCGTCAGCTCGTCGCTGAGTGTCCTGAAATGATCAGGTTGCTGATTCATCCGCATACCGGGGAGCCGCTGGCGATCGGCCGGGAACGGTACCGGGTGACCGGGCGTATGCGGGCCTGGTTACGGGCCCGGGATCAGACGTGTACGTTCACCGGCTGTAATACCGTCACCGCTGATACGCAGCTTGATCACATCACCGGCTGGGAACACGGCAGCGGGACCAGTGACAAGGAACTGACCGATGAGTGTAAAAAGCATCACCTGATTAAACACCTCAAAGACGGTAAAGACCGGCACGGGAAACGCACCGGTGCTTTCGCTACCCGGGATGGGACATCTCCTGACGGGGAAACCAGCGTCGGTGACCGGCCCGGACCACGGCTGCGGGGCTGGACCCCGTCCATGACCGGTACCGGGCAAACAGCCTGGACCTCACCGGCCGGGACGTACTACCCGCCACCACCACCAGACCACCACCCACCACAGCTTCCACCACAGCTTCCACCATTGCTTCCAACACGCCTTCCAGCAATGCGACCAGCAATGCGTCCAGCACGGCTCACCGATCCCGGAGCCACCACAACGGCAAAGACAGCCAAAGTAACGACAGGTAAAGCAAGGACAGGTAAAGCAAGGACAGCAGGCACGATCCTGCGTCGAACAACCCCGCCACCGGATCCCTGCCAAGACGCCACCTACCGCGCCCTTTACCTGATCGACTCACAAATACCCCACGACCCCGAAGGAAGCACCCCCGCAGGCTGAAGGCTCCAGGTAGTAGCGGCAGGTGCCGCCAACTGACTGTGCTGTCTACGATGGCGACCGCCAGCAGAGGCCACTTTGTGGGGATAGCAACTTTGCCCGGAATCGATCAGTAGTCCGGGTTGCTTGGTACCACCAGGCCTGTCTCGTAGGCGTACACCACAACCTGCACCCGGTCGCGCAGATGGAGTTTCGTGAGGATGCGTCGAACGTGCGTCTTCACCGTCGCCTCGGACAGGAAGAACTTATGCGCAATCTCCGAATTGGACAGTCCCTCGGCAATGACTTCCAGGACCTCAGTTTCGCGCCGGGTCAGCTCTGCCAGCAACGGATCCCTGGACTCCTGGCCGTTTCGCGGCGCCCGCGAGCGGACGAAATCCTCCAATAGCCGTTGCGTGACTCTCGGCGCCACGACTGCGTCTCCGCTGGCCACCAGTTGGATGGCCCGAATCAATTCGGCGGGCGCCACGTCCTTGAGCAGGAATGCGCTCGCCCCGGCCCGCAGGCCGGCGAACGCGTACTCATCGAGATCAAAGGTGGTGAGAATGATGACCCGGGTGCAGGCCCCGCCCGCAACGATTCTGCGCGTTGCCTCGATTCCGTCCAAAACCGGCATGCGCACATCCATCAGGACCACGTCCGGCCGCAATGCTGCCACCTTTGCCACTGCCTCAGCACCATCGGAGGCCTCGCCGACTACCGAAATTGACGGTTCACCCTCCAGGATCAAACGAAAGCCCATCCTCAGCAGCGGCTGGTCATCCACCAGCAGAACGGAAACGGGCGCATCTGTTGCGCCAACGATCGGCACCCCCGCCCCGTCATCCGTGCCGTCGCCGTCGTCCTTCGCGTATCCGTTCATACTCTCCCCCACATATTTGCCGGTCGGTTCTCCAGGCCCTGTGATTCATCCCCGCACCGTCAGGTATTCAGGACCGCCTCGACGACCCAGCCGCCGTAGGGGCACGCACCCGCCTTGACGGTTCCAGCATAGATGCCTGCCCGTTCGCGCATCCCCGCAATTCCCTGACCGGCGCCAATCGAAGGTGCCTCTGCGGTGCTGCCCCGGCCGTCGTCGGAGATCCGCAGGCGTACCTGGCCGGCGGAGTGCGTCACTTCCACTTGGACGCGCGAGATCGCGCGGCCGTAGCGCAGGGCGTTGGTGAGGGATTCCTGCAGGATCCTGTAGACCGTGAGCTGGAAGACCGGGTCGTCCGGGAGCGCCGGTCCGGTCCTGGTCAGCGATACGGGCAGCCCCGCAGCACGGAATCCATCCAGCAGCGTTTCGATTCCTGTTCCCGCAGGCAGCGGCGCTCTGCCGTCGGCTTCGACGGATCCGTCCGCCCGGAGCACGCCCAGCACGCGCCGCATGTCAGTCAACGCCGTACGTCCGGTCCGGGAGAGTTCCCCGAGCACCTCGGTGGCGCGGTCCGGGCGGCGCGTGAGGGCGACCGCGGCGCCGTCGGACAGTGCGATCATGACCGTCAGCGAATGCGCCACGACATCGTGCATTTCCCGCGCGATCCGGTTCCGTTCGGACACGGAGGCCAGCTGGGCATTGCGGTCCGCCCACGAACGTACTTCAACTTCATGCTCGCGGTCCCGCCGCACCCCGAGTCCGATACCGGTGGCGATTACGTTGGAAAGCAGAACAACGACGGCTGTAATGACCCCCGCCAGCGAACCACTCTGCGCCCCCGCCTCGACCATCCGGGCAGGAAACCTGAAGAACAGAAGCAACACCAGCACCAGCGGCAGACTTGCCGCCGCCGTCGTAATGAAACTGAAGACCGTCGCGCGCCGCACGGCAACGGCATAGAGACCGAACCACAGGCTGAGACTGGCATTGCTGGAAAGGGGGTCCTGCAGCAGTAGCACGGTCTCGATACCCGTCAGCAGCATAACGACGGCGACGGGCCGATTGCGCCGGAACATCAGTGCCCCGGCGGAGATCAGGGTCAGGATCAGGTGCAGAAAGCCGCCGTTGACCACGTGCGCGAAGACCGTTCCCGCCGACAGGAGCAGGTAAATAACGACGATGACGAGGTCCATCACCAGCGGATGTTCGTAAAAGAATCGCCGGACGGTACCGCGGCGCCGTGCCGTTAGTTCCGCCGGGGACAGGGCGGCAATGCCTTGTCCGGCAATCGGATCGGCTGGCGGTTTTGCCGACAGTTCGGCAGGGGCACCCGCGGCCGTTCGTTCCGCCGGCGCCCCTGCCTGGTCTGTATTACCCATGGTGGGGAGTTTAGTGGCCGTTTTCTCCAGTGGACCTAGACATCGCGCTTCTTCAGCGTGAACACGGCCGGAATCAGGAAGACGAGAATCCAGGCCAGGAAGATCAGGCCGCCGGCCCAAGGGTCGATGTAGGCGTCGCGGTGGCCAATCTCCAGCATCCGGCCACCGGCCACGCTGGGGACGTATTCATTGACGTGCAGCCAGAATTTTCCGGGCACCAGGCTGAGCAGCTGAGTGCCGAAGGGAAGCACAAAGAACAGCGCCACGAGCACCATGATTCCGCCCGCGGAGTTGCGCAGCAAGGTGCCAAGCGACAGCCCGATCAGGGCCACCCCGGCCACGTACAGACCGCCGAGGAATATCGCCGGAAGCAGGCCCTCACGCTGCAGGTTCATACTGATCCCGTAGGAATGCAGAATGGGAATGGAGATGAGGAACGTCACAAACGCCGCAACCACTGTGATCACATAGGAGACCACGACGAGCACAATCGCTTTTGCGGCGAAGGCCGGCAGCCGTTTGGGGATAGCGGTCATCGTGGACCGGATCATGCCGGTGGCGAACTCCGAGGAAATGAACAATACCGCCAGCGATCCGAGGATCAGAATGCCGATCTGGAGACCACCGTTGGGAATCCCATAGAGTTCCAGGCCAGGTGGGAGCGTCTTTTCTGCGGCCTCGGCGCTCATGCCCGAAGGACTGCTTCCGGGCAGCCCCGTGGGCGCGCCACCGAACTTCATCGTCTGTTCAATGATGGTTCCACGCAGCCACGCCGTCAGGGTGCCGACGCCGATTACGGCAACGAAGGTGCAGATCAGCAGGACCTTGGTGGAGGTGAGCGAGCGGAGCTTGATCCATTCGGACTTCAGCACACCGCCAAATGTCAGGCCGGCGCCACCGGCAGTAGAGGGGGTTGCAGCTTTGGCCGTTGTTGAGGTGCTCATAGTCCTTAGTTTCCTTCCGGTGCTGGGCCGCCGGAATTGGCAAGTGAGTGGGAGTGGAACTCGACTTCGTCCTTGGTCAGATCGAAGTACGCCTCCTCAAGGGAAGCGTTCAGCGGGGTCAGCTCGTAGATCAGCACCCGGTTATCCAGGGCAATCCGTGCAATCTGGTGCGCATCGAGACCGGATACCTCCAGCGTCTCATTTTCGCTGCTGTTCAGGCTCACACCCTCACCGGCGAGCAGATCCGCCAGTTCGGAAACCTGCTGCGACCTGATCCGGGTCCGCGTCTGCTGTTTGCCGGCAATGATGTCCTTGATCGGCGCATCGGCAATGATCCGACCGCGGCCGATGACGATCAAATGGTCCGCCGTCTGCGCCATTTCGCTCATCAGGTGCGAGGACAGGAAGACTGTTTTCCCCTGGCCGGCCAGATACTTCACCAGGTTACGGACCCACAACACGCCTTCCGGATCCAGCCCATTAACCGGCTCATCCAGGATCAGCGTCTGCGGATCTCCAAGCAGCGCAGCCGCAATACCCAGACGCTGCCCCATTCCGAGGGAGAACCCGCCGGCTTTCTTTTTTGCCACTTCTGCCAAACCGGTCATTTCGATGACCTCATTGACCCGGGTGGTGGAAATACTGTGCGTTGCCGCCATGGCGAGCAGGTGGTTGTAGGCGCTGCGGCTAGTGTGCACAGCCTTGGCATCCAGGAGCGCACCTACCTGATGCAGGGGATCACGATGTTCAGCGTAGGGCCGGCCGTTGACGATGACAGATCCGGCGGTCGGGCGGTCCAACCCGACGATCATGCGCATGGTGGTCGATTTTCCGGCACCGTTGGGGCCAAGGAAACCGGTGACCTGCCCGGGCTTGACGGAGAAAGTAACGCCTGCAACTGCGACCTTCTCACCGTACTTCTTGGCGAGGTTTGTTGCCTCGATCATCTGATCATCCTCATTGCGTAGAGCCGGCGGCAGCCAGCTGGCCACCGTCTATCCATTCAGGCTCAACGCTACCGGCCATTGCCTCGGGGAGCCTCTACCGTAAGGATGATTCTTCGCGCCCGCTGACGCCGGGAGGTCGTCCGCAGGGATGATACGGGGGCCCGGACTGGTCCCGATTCCCGAAGACAGGATCCCGTGTGCCGGGGACACGCGTCACAAACTGCCGCTGGCTGACCTGTCCGCAATGGGCAGGGGCCTGGCGGCGGGAGCCGTCAGGATGGAGGCAATGATCGCCACTCCGATCGCCAGCAGGGCCACTCGTATGGTGAGGTGGTCGCCCAGGAAGCCCAGCAGCGGTGGCCCAGCCAGGAATGCCACGTAACCAATGGTGGAGACGACGGACACCCGTGCCGCAGCCCGCTTGGGATCGTCCGCGGCGGCGGACATGCCCATCGGGAAACCCAGGGCAGCACCGGCACCCCACAGGATGGCGCCCACTCCGGCAACCCAGATATTCGGACCAAACACAAAAATCACAAGTCCCACCAGGGAGGCACCGAGACTCGCGTATAGCACCGGAACGCGGCCGAACCTGTCGATGTAACGCCCGCCGACGAAACGGAAGATGGTCATGGAGGCAACGAAGACGGCGAACATAATGGCGCCGGCCGATTCGCTGGTATGCCATCCGTCCACGGATGCCTTGGCAATCCAATCATTGGCGGCGCCTTCCGTCAGCGCAGCGCCAAGGACCACCAGCCCGATCATGACGGTGCGCGTTTCGCGCCACGCGCTGGGACTGCGCTTCGTCGTCGTCGTACGCGTGGACGAGCCGGAATTCAGACCGTCGTGTACCTGCGCTGGCTCGCCTCCCAGCGCATCGGTGGACGCAGCACGGACAGGCTCGGCGGTGCGCTTCTCCGGCAGGTAATAGCGCGTGGCCACCAGCAGCACCACCATCACAAAGACCGCGATCGTGGTCAGGTGCAGGGACAGGCTGACGTTCAGACTGGACATTCCCGCACCCAGCAGCGCACCAACAAACGCCCCGCCGCTGAACCCGGCATGGAATCGGGGCATGACAGTGCGGCCCAGATGCCGCTCCACTGCCGCGCCTTCGATGTTCTGCGAGACGTCCCACAGCCCGATGCCAACCCCAAAGAGGAACAGCCCAAGGACGATTATCGGCACCGAGGTGACCAGCAGCGCCAGCGAAATGACCAGCGCACCGATGGCCGCCACGGACCCTCCCAGACGAGAGGTGCTGGCCGTTCCGATCCTGCCCACGATGGTCCCGGCCAGCGGAAGGGCCAGCACCGAACCGGCGGCACCGGTCAGCAGCACCGCACCCATTTCGCCCGGATTCAGGCCCAATACGCGGGTGACGGCCGGGATCCGGGCCGCCCAGCTGGCGAAGGCGAGCCCGTTGACGGCAAAAACCACAAAAGTGGCAATGGCCGCCTTGTTGACCTGCTCCGGTTTCAAACCGAATCCCGTTCCGCGTCATTCCGCTCGACGGCGCGGGCCGCAAGCGCGTCCGCCACCGCGGCGAATTCCGCCAATGCCGCCCGCAGGTCCTCCACGATTTCCTGCGCAATGATCTCCGGCGGCACGCCGTCGTCCGCGGACTCCAGTGCGGGATCCTTCAGCCAGGTGATGTCCAGGTTGACCTTGTCCCGCGCCAGCAGTTCCTCATAGCCAAAGGAGGTGAAGCGCTCGGATTCCTCCCGCTGGGCGCGGTCCTCCGCGGCAAAGGACGCAATGAAGTCCGCCAGATGCTCCTCCCGCAGCGGGTTCTGCTTCATGGTGAAGTGCTCGCCTACACGGAAGTCATAGACCCAGAGTTTCTCCGTCCACGGCTTCTCCGGCCGGGCACGTTTCCGGTCGAAGAACAGCACATTGGCCTTGACGCCACCGGCGCAGAAGATGCCGGTGGGCAGACGCAGCAGGGTGTGCACGTCGTACTCCTTCAGCAACCGCCGTCGGATGGTTTCCCCCACGCCGCCTTCAAAGAGCACGTTGTCCGGAACCACCACGGCGGCGCGGCCGCCAACGGCCATCAGTGAAGCGATGTGCTGCAGGAAGTTCAACTGCTTGTTAGTGGTGGTCACCCAGAAATCCGGCCGGGAGTAGGAAACATCCTCCCTCTCCGCCCGGCCTTCGTCATCCGTCACCGTGATGGAGGACTTCTTGCCGAACGGCGGATTCGCCAGCACCAGCGTGGCGCGCGTAGACGGCACCCCGGACAGGGCGTCGCGCACGTCAATCACGGGTTCACCGTTTTCCCTGCCCACCCCGTGCAGGAAAAGGTTCATGGTGGCCAGCCGGGCGGTGGAAACCACCAGTTCAACCCCGCGCACCAACTGCCCGGAGCTGAGATTTTCCCGTTGGTCCGGCGTCATACCCGTGCCAAAGTGGCGCTCAATGTACTCCACGGCAGAGAGCAAAAAGCCGCCCGTTCCGCAGGCCGGGTCGATGATCAGATCCGCCGGCACCGGACGCATCACTTCCACCATCGCGTGAATCAGCGGCCGCGGCGTGAAGTACTGGCCCGCGCCGGATTTCACGTCCGACGCCGAGCGCTGCAGCAGCGCCTCATACGCGTCGCCGTTGAGGTCACCGCCCACGGACCACGTTTCGGTGCCTATCAGGTCACGGATCAGCTTGCGCAGCAGCGCCGGCTCCTGGATCCGGTTCTGCGCCTTGCGGAAGATCACACCAAGATTCGTGGGCTCCTTGCCCAGCTCGCGCAGCACCCGCTGGTACTCCACCTCCAGCGCGTCCCCGCTGAGGTTGGCGAGCCGGTCCCAGGAGACATCCGGCCCCGGCGGGAACACCTTCTTGGGATTGGACGGGTTCTTCTCCCGCTCATCGGCCATCTTCAGGAACAGTAGGAAGCTCAACTGCTCCACGTACTCGATCGCAGCCACGCCGGCATCACGAAGGACGTCGCAGTAGCTCCACAGCTTGTCGACCAGGCGGCGGAGTTCGGCGTGGTTGCTCATACGGAGACGGCCTTTCGGGACGTACGACGGCGAGTGGCCGGCTTTTCTGGTAGGACGCCGGAGCTCTCCAGCGCGCCGATCCGGTCCACCTGCTTGCTGCTGACCATCACCGTGTTGGTGCGCCGGAGCAGTTGTTCGGCCAGGACTTCGGCGAATTGGCGGCACTTGACCAAGGCGCCGTTCGGGTCGGTGTAGAGCGTTGCCTCCGCCCCGGCGCCGTACACCGCCAACAACGGCTCAATCTCCTCCAACATGCCAAAGTTGGAGGAGCCCCGCGCTGCGCTGAGGATGTCTTCATCTATCGCGGTCACTCTCGTCCCCCTTGGCATGGTGCGGCGTCCATACGAGGATATCCCAGCCGGTAGAACGTATGCGGCTGCCGCTACGGCTCTTCCGGCAGGATCCGCGTCAAACCCTGTACTTCTTGGTCGTCTGCGTCTTCAGTGACTTCCGCCGTGGCGTCATACCCACTTCTCGGATTAGCGCAATTAAATGCCATGACAGCGTCCCTCTTATCGGTTCGCTAAGCTGAAGTTACGTGGGCTCTTTCCCCGTGTTCCTGCCCGCCGCTGCGACGGGTCCACCTCAAGATTCGGTAGTAAATGTCACGGCCCTGGTCACACTCAACAAATCGGATCTAAGCCACGAAGTCGATCACATCCCGGATAGCTTGATCGACGAGGTGGACCGCGGCCTCCGCCGCGTCCTGAACCTGTAGCCCGCTGCTGCCTACCGTGCCCGCTCGACACGCTTTTCGTCCCAGACCGGTTCGTCACTTTCGTACACCTTGCCGTCGCTGCCGAAAACGAAGTACCTGTCGAAGCTGCGGGCAAACCAGCGATCGTGAGTCACGGCAAGGACCGTTCCTTCGAAGCCATCAATTGCCTTCTCCAACGCCTCCGCAGAATGCAGGTCCAGGTTGTCCGTCGGCTCATCGAGCAACAGCAGCGTGGCACCGGAAAGCTCCAGCAGCAAAATCTGGAATCGGGCCTGCTGACCGCCGGAAAGTGAGTCGTATTTCTGCTCGGACTGTGAAGCCAGCCCATAACGGTCCAGCGCGCCGGCAGCCGCTTCGCGTCCCAGCCCGGAACGGTGCTCGTCCCCGCGGTGCATGATGTCCAGCAGGGTCCGGCCCAGCAGGTCCGGACGCGAATGCGTCTGTGCAAAGAAGCCGGGACGGATCCGGGCGCCGAGTTTTACGGTACCCTCGTGCGGAACGGGCGCAATATCGACGTCGGATACCGGCTGGTGTTCCTTGTCCGGGTCAGACCCTCCGGCTGCCAGTAAGCGCAGGAAATGGGATTTCCCGGACCCGTTCGAGCCCAGTACGGCGACTCTGTCGCCAAACCAAACTTCGGCGTTGAAGGGCTTCATCAGACCGGTGAGCTCCAGCTTTTGAGCCACGATGGCGCGTTTAGCAGTTCGGCCGCCCTTGAGCCGCATTTTCACATTCTGTTCGATCGGCAGTGCTTCGGGCGGACCGGCTTCAAGGAATTTAGCCAGCCGGGTCTGCGCCGCCTGATACCTGTTGGCCATGTCCGAGCGGAATGCGGCCTTGTTCTTGTACATGTTCACGAGCTCTTTGAGCTTGATGTGCTCCTCGTCCCAACGGCGCCGCAGCTCCTCAAAGCGCGCGTTGCGGTCCTCCCGTGCCTGAACGTAGGAAGCAAATCCGCCGCCGTGCGTCCAGCTTGAAGCGCCGTTGATACCCGGTTCCAGGGTGACAATCCGGTTGGCCGCATTAGCGAGCAGCTCCCGGTCGTGGCTGACGAACAGCACGGATTTGTCCGAGGCCGCCAGCTTTGCCTCCAGCCAGCGTTTACCGGGAACGTCCAAATAGTTATCCGGCTCATCCAGCAGCAGGATTTCATCCGGGCCGCTGAACAGCGCCTCAAGCACCAAGCGCTTCTGCTCGCCGCCGCTGAGCGTTGAAGCCTTCCGATGCTGGGCCTTGTAAAAGTCGACGCCCATGGAGGCCATCGTCACTTCATCCCAGGTCGTCTCCATCTCGTAGCCGCCGGCATCTCCCCAGTCCGCGATGGCTTGCGCATACGCCATCTGGCTGGCTTCGTCGTCGCGCTCCAGCATGGCCAACTCGGTCGTATCGACGGCGTTTCCGGCCGCCCGGACCGTCGGCGAGGCAACGGAAAGCAACAGTTCCCGGACGGTCGTCTCGTCCCGGACCTGCCCGACGAACTGTCGCATAACGCCCAGATTCCCGGATTTGGCTACGGCACCCTCGTCAGCGGTGATATCCCCGGCAATAATCCGCAGCAACGTTGTTTTTCCGGTGCCGTTGGGACCGATCAGCGCGGTTTTGGCGCCGTCCGCGACGCGAAAACTCACAGAATTGAGCAGCTGCCTGCGGTCGGAGAGGAAGTAATCGATATTTGCAACGTCTATATGGCCCACAGGCCCAGTCTTCCACCCCTGACGCTGCGGCCCTACATTCGACCCGTGCCGACTGGCTTCGCACAGCTTACCGGGCGCTTTGCCTGTACAAGTTACCCGAAATTACCGTCCACGTGGGATCCGGCAGAGATGAAGCCGGCGGTACCAGCCACACCGATTGAATCGGATCCGCGGTGGTCAGCTGCAGGCCCTTGACCGCAAACGACGTCACGTCGATGCAGACCGGGCCGGTCAATATGCCCTGCGAACCAACCGGGAAAAGGCACAATCTGCCCTTTTCATCCGTTGCCACAAAATAGCTGAGTTGTCCGAATTTGCCCAGTAGCCGCGTCGTGGCGGGGTTTATTCGGTCGTGACCAAGATTTGCCTGCAGCACAGCCGGAAGTACATCTGACGAGGACTGCGGTTGACCCAGCTCAGGGACCAAAGCGGCTGCTGCCACCAGCGGTGGAGCGGTCTTTGGCGCTGGGCTGGGCGTGGGGCTTGGCGACGGAGAAGGGGACGGCGACGGAGAAGGAGATGGGGTTGGCGCTGGCGTTGGAGAAGGCGACGGCGACGGAGAAGGAGATGGGGTTGGCGACGGGGTTGGCGACGGGGTTGGCGCTGGCGACGGCGTTGGAGAAGGCGACGGCGTTGTCGGCTTCGGTGCCGCGGTTGGCGGGGTTGTCGGCTTCGGTGCCGCGGTTGGCGGGGTTGTCGGCTTCGGTGCCGCGGTTGGCGGGGTTGTCGGCTTCGGTGCCGCGGTTGGCGGGGTTGTCGGCTTCGGTGCCGCGGTTGTCGGGGTTGTCAGCGACGGCGGTGCAGGCGTCACAAACGGGATCAAGGTGCGGCCCCCAACCGGCGCCGCGGGCGCGGCCAGCACCGGTAGTCCGGCCGGCAATGTCACGGGAAGCTGCGGGGCTGCGGTGAATTCCCGCGGTGCGGTAGCCGCCGGACCGCCGGCCAGGGTGAAGTATCGTGAGGTTCCCGTCGCCGACGTCGGCAATAGTACCGTTCCCACGTCCGGGTTCAGGGCACTGATCATCATCCCGTCGCCGACGTAGATCCCGACGTGGGACCAGTGATCGGGCCCGTCTTGGTTCTGCACTACCAGGTCCCCGGGCTGCGGCGCCGAGGTCGGCACCATTGCCCTCCACTGCTCCGTTCGCGGCAGCTCCAGACCCGCCTGCCGGTATGCCCACTGGACAAAACCCGAACAATCCCAGCCAAGGAGAAAGCTGGTCCCACCCCACACATAGGGGTGGCCAAGCCCGGTATGGGCAGCCCTGATGATAGTGAGCTGCCCCGCAGCCGAAAGCGGCCATCCGCCGGTCGGTTGCAAAGGCAGTCCTGCTGCCGTTGCCTGCCGCGTCGACATGACTGGGCTGGTCGCGAAAACCAGCCGGATGTCTGAGGGAGACAATACAGATTGCGGGAGGGTGCCCGCCACCGATTCCTGCGGCGCTGCCGTTTCATCGCCGATGCCGGAAGTTCCTGTTGCCAACAGGGCCACGGTTGCCAGCAAGGCGCAACTGGTGACGGCAATTTTCCGGCTGTTTCTCAGGGTCAGGGAGCGGGACACAATACCTACCTCCTGCGGCTGGCGACGGTATTACCGAGGGTACGCCGAATGGCGCCGGCGGCAATAGGTAGTGAATGGGCCGTAGATAGGTAGCGCGCTACCTCATGGACAACCGCCGGTCCAGTGGTGAAAGGGTCGAGCGTTCTCAGAGCGGATTCAGAAGCCCGTTGTGCTGACCGGACAGCCTGACTGCAGCCGTTCGCCGTCGACATGGCTGTACGCCGTGATCAGGCGGCCCCTGCCGAGCCCGCCAATGGACGACGCCGGAAAGTCTGCCGTGACGACCGTACCGTCAACGGTGACAGCGGACCTGTCGTGGTGCTCCTGATCAACCTGCTCATGGTTAAACGTGGAAAAATCCATCAGTTCCCCGTTGACGTACTCAATGGAAAGCCTCCGTTGATGCGAATGATCCTCGCTCGCTGCCACGATCCCCAACAAATAACTGCCGTGCGTAGGCATGGGTTTGCTGAGCTCGAATCGGACGCTCAGCCGCACCCCCTCCTCGACTGCGCTGACGCGGATCAATTGCGGAACGCTGGAATGCGGAGTACTCATGGCCGAACCCCCTCCCGTGATGGATCAATAGCTGGGAGCGTAGCACCGCCGCGACGCCGCAGCCAGCCATACCGGCCGGGACCACCGCTTCAGCGGCCGGACGTGCGGATGATCCTCCGCTGTCCGGCTACGGAAATTGCAGCGGTACGGTTGTCGACCCCCAGCTTCTCGTAGATGTGCACCAGATGTGTTTTGACCGTCGCCTCCGAGATGAAGAGTGCTTTGGCGATGGCACGGTTGGTCATTCCGGTCGCGAGCAGTTCCACCAACTGCACTTCCCGGGCAGACAGCGCCGGCTCGGGATTGCGGATTCGGCCCACCAGCCGGGCGGCAACCTCCGGTGCCAGCGCGGTTTGCCCGGCCGCGGCGGAAAGCACGGCCTGTCGGATTTGTTCGGGCGGTGCGTCTTTGAGCATGTAGCCGCTGGCCCCTGCTTCCACGGCCGCCAGGATGTCTGCATCCGTATCGTAGGTGGTCAGAATCAGTACCGGCGGAGGTGACGGAAGGGCTTTGATTTTCGCCGTCGCGGTGACCCCATCCATCCCCGCACCCATCTGCAGATCCATCAGCACCACATCCACCCGCTCACCCAACGCCGTCAGGCGCGCGAGCTCCCGCAAGGCGGCGCCGCCGTCGGACGCTTCGGCCGCGACGCAGATGCCCTCGAACTCGGTAAGCATGGCCCGCAGGCCTGCACGCACCACCGGGTGGTCATCGACCAGCAGCAAACGGATGTCCGTCACTCCTTTGCCTCCAATGGCAA
Source organism: Arthrobacter terrae (assembly GCF_015708085.1). GTDB lineage: Bacteria > Actinomycetota > Actinomycetes > Actinomycetales > Micrococcaceae > Arthrobacter_M > Arthrobacter_M terrae. The sequence continues at coordinate 14,342 of NZ_JADNYM010000004.1, forward strand.
ACGGACGGCGACAACTGTGCCTTCCCCCGGCGCGGACTCCAACATCAGCGTCCCGCCTTGCGCGCCCACGCGTTCGCGCAGGTAGCGCAGCCCATATCCGCTGCCGTCCGGACGCGCGGCCGCGGGCACGGTCTGCGGATCGAAGCCGACTCCGTCGTCGAAGATGTCCATGGTCACTTCGCTGCCGAGAAAACCGAGGGTGACGACGGCGTTCGGAGCCTTCGCGTGCAGCCAGACGTTGGCGAGGCTTGACTGGGCTGCCCGCAGCAAGGTGACCTGGTAGGGCTGCGGCAGCTCCACGGGTACTCCGTCGAGTTCAAACCTGCAGCGCAGACCAACCCCCCGGGCTGCCGCCTCGGTCTCGGTTTTCCCGCACAACCGCCGCAGACTGTCCACCAGTGAGGATTCCTGCAGCTGCGGGGAGGACAGTCCGCGGACAAAGTTGCGTGCCTCCGCCAAGGACTCCGAAGCCGTCTGCTGCACCGTGGCGAGCCGGCTCCTGGCCGTCAGGGGATCCCCGGAATTCAGCGAACTGTCCGCCGCGCGGGAGAGCAGCACGATGCTGGAAAGGCCCTGCGCCAGGGTGTCGTGGATTTCCCGCGCCAGCCGTTCGCGCTCGGCCAGCACCCCCGCGTTGTGCTGGCTGCTGGCTAGTTCAGCCCGCGTGCGGCGCAGCTCATCGGCAGCCCGGCGCTGTAATTCGCCTTCCCGGTACAGCCCCTGGTACGCCATCGCCGTCACCACCGAGAAGATGGCACCCAAAACCGGTCCCACCACAGCGGCGACGGCGGGTGCGGCCAGCCCGCTGGCCGCCCACTGGGCTCCGATGACGGCAGCCGTCATCAGCGCAATTGCCACGAGGGCAAGCCGGCGCGGAAGCACGTGCAGGTGCAGGAAAAACAGTGGGAACGCGAGCCAGGAAAACTCCGCGTTGCCGGCCAGCAGCAGAGCCCAAAGCGCGGTGACGGCCACCAGCCAGGGAACGGCGTAGCGGCGCGGATCAAATCTGGACGGTCCGGCGGCGTGCCGTTTTTCCAGCAGGGTTCCGGCCAGATACACCGCAGCCAGCACGACGGCGACGGCCAGCAGGAACAGCCGAGTGCCGCCGTCGCGGTCTGTCGTGAGTTCGCGGACGACGGCGACCGTCAGCAACAGCGCGAAGCCCACGTGCAGGGCGACGCGGAGAAACCGCAGGATCAAAACGCTGGAAGGGACCTCGCCGCTGCTTCCATCCGCGACGGCAGAGCGTTCCAGAGCAGACATGGTTCAAGCTTAGGCGCTGTCCGCGGGCACCGGATCATCCGAATGGTTGATGGTCGGATCAACCCGGCAGCCGGCCGGGATCAACCGGCTCCCCGATGTTCTGCGCAGCGATCGGCGGGAGAGTTGAAACAGCGGATATTCCGCCCCTGCAACACCTCATCTTGAGAACAAATGGAAAGAAGAATCAATCGTGTTCCTCGCTCTGCGTGACATCCGCTTCGCCAAGGGCCGCTTTGCCCTGATGGGCGGCGTCGTCGCCCTCATCACCTTGCTGCTGGTCATGCTCTCCGGCCTCACCGCCGGACTGGGTAATCAGTCCACCTCCGCCATTGAGAAGCTGGGTGGGGCAACTGAAGTCAGCAGCATCGTCTTCGGCGCGCCGGGCGGCAACGAGCCCAAGGCCTCCTACACCGAAAGCCAGGTCACGGCCCGGCAGGTTGAATCGTGGAAAACCCAGCCCGGCGTAGCCTCTGCCGAGCCGCTGGGCATCAGTCAGACCCGCTTCCAGGCTGCGGGTGAGAGCAAGGGCACCACCAATGTCGCCGTCTTTGGTGTCGAGGCTGCCGGCAGCCTCTCGCCGGCCCCGGTCACGGCCGATACCGTGGTGATTGGGAAAACCGCAGCGAAGGACCTCGCACTTTCGGTCGGGGACAAAGCAAATGTTGGCGGCACCGAACTGACCATCAGTTCCATCGTCAATGACCAGTGGTACTCCCATACTTCAGTCGTCTGGACGGCTCAGCCCACCTGGGCCAAGCTTGCCCACTTGCCGGACAGCTCGCAGCTGGGTACCGTCGCCGCGGTTACCTACAGCAGTGGCGCGAGCGTGGATGAAGCGGCGGCCAACAAGGCAGCTAACACCGTCAGCACCACCCGGACAGGGTCCTTCCAGGCCCTGGGCGCCTTCAAGAGCGAGAACGGCTCGCTCATGCTCATGCAGGCCTTCCTCTACGGCATTTCCGCGCTGGTGATTGTGGCCTTCCTGACCGTATGGACCGTCCAGCGCACCCGCGACATTGCCGTGCTCAAGGCGATGGGCGGCTCCGGCAACTACGTACTGCGCGATGCCATGACGCAGGCGGCCATCGTCCTGCTCGCCGGTGCCGGCATCGGCGGTGCGGTAGGCGTCATCGGAGGCGTCTTCGCAGCCACCGCCGCTCCCTTCCTCGTGACGGCGGCCACCACCGTGCTGCCGATCGCCGGTGTTGTGCTCCTCGGACTCGCCGGTGCCGCACTCGCCGTCCGCCGGGTAACCAAAGTAGACGCGCTGATTGCCCTCGGCGGCAACTAACCGCAAGCTGAGGCGACCGCGATCGGGCGCCGCAGTGAAAACACCCCAATACGTACAACCCAGTTTCAGAAAGGTCTTCCTCATGACATCCACCACACGCAGCCCGCTTTCCCCGGCATCGGACCAGACACAGCCACCTACACCGAAGCACGGCGGCACACTGCTGAGCCTTGACCACGTCACGCTCGAATATCCGGACGGCGAGGGGACCATCAAGGCCCTGGATGACGTCAGCCTGCGGGTCGGCTCCGGCCAGATGGTTGCTCTCGTCGGGCCGTCCGGTTCGGGCAAATCCAGCCTTCTCGCCGTGGCCGCAACGCTGATCCGCCCCACCAGCGGCACTGTGATTATCGCCGGCCAGGACGCCACCGGGCTCAAGGACAGGGAACTCACTGCAGTGCGCCGGGACAAGGTGGGCATTATCTTTCAGCAGCCAAACCTGCTCGCGTCACTGACGGCCATCGAACAGCTCGTCATCAGCGATCACTTGCGCGGGAAACCACTCAAAACGGCACGATCGAAGGCCGCCGAACTCCTTGACGTCGTCGGCCTCGCGTCCTCGGCCTATAAGCGTCCGCACCAGCTTTCCGGTGGACAACGCCAGCGCGTCAACATTGCCCGCGCGCTGATGGGCGACCCGACCGTGCTGCTGGTGGATGAGCCGACGGCGGCCCTGGACCATGAGCGCAGCGACGCCATTGTCCGGTTGCTGCGCCGGGTAACGGACGAGTTCCGGGTCGCCACGGTCATGGTCACGCACGACACCGAATTTGTTCCGCTGACCGACGCGGTCGCCACCATGCGGGACGGAAGGCTCTGCGCTCCTGTCCCGACACATTCCTGATTCCCCGGCGTGCCCGCCGCTGCGACAATTTTCCTGCGTGCAATACTGAGACCTGAGCGCAACGGAAGCGAGGGAGCGGTGCCGCCCGTCCGCCACAGGGTGGGCCGCGGGTGTGACCGGTCAGGATCATGAAAAAAAGACCCGTAGTTGTACGTCTGGTGGGGGCGGCGCTAACGCTCCTGCTCCTATGGCAGGGTCTGGCGACCGTCAGCTATCTGAGCGGTTCCACCCAGCTGGCCAACATCGCCGGCAAAGGAACCATCAACGCCTACATGACTCCACTGTTCAAACAGTACTGGTCGGTTTTCGCACCCGATCCAATCCAGGCTGATACAGAACTGCTGATCCGTGCCAAGGTCAATGGCAGCGACACGGACTGGTTCAACATCTCCCGGGCCGATGTGCAGCGGTCCATTCTGCACCACCCTGTGCCTTCCCGGCTTTATCTGACCAACTTCGCGCTCACCTCGCACTACCAGGTCTCGGCGGAACTGTTACCGCCCGGTCTGCAGAGCGTTCCCAAGAAGTCCTTTGTCGGTGCCGATTGGCTGGATCAGCTCAAGAAAGATCTGCAGGACGGCGGATCCGCCAAGGACGCTGCTGCCATTAACCAGTTCACTAAGGATGAGACGGCCATGACTTCCATGGTCAGCTCGGTAGCCCTGGCCCGCTGGGGTGAGGCCGTCACCGCGGTCCAGATCAAAATCCGCACCATCCCCGTCAAGCCCTACGCGGAACGCAACAACGCCGACTACCAGGTCAAACCGGCGGAGTTCGACGCCGGTTGGCGCGGGATCGTGCGGGTACCAGAGATAGATTTGGCCGCCATTACGGCCATGTACGGCACGGAGGCGGCAGCTCATGAAGGCAACTAGGACCTCGCAGGCGCCCACTGTGCCGCCCACGGGGGAAACTGCGGGCGAAACTGCAGGCGCAACGGCGGTGGAACCCCGGCTCAACGTTTTCGGCCGGTTGGAATCGTGGCTGCTGGACGGCAAGCGTGCCAAATACGGAACTTCCATCCTGCGGATACTGCTCGGAGCCTCCGTTGTGGCCATCGTGGCCACCAACTTTATGGACCGCAAATATATCTGGGGTACCGCCTCCGGCTGGGCGCAGCCATACCGGGACGACAGCATCTGGAATTTCTGGCTGTTCAAGTACTTCAGCGCCGGTGATCCGGACCCGCTGCTGGTGGGCAAGCTGGTGCTCCTGGCGGTGTTCGGCCTGCTCATGGTCATCGGCTGGCGGACACGCATCGTCACTGTCGTGACCTTGCTGATGTTTATCTCCCTTGCCGCATTGGGCCCCACGTCCTCCGATTCGGCAGACAATGCTTTGCGCATCATGCTGATCTACAGCGCCTTCACCGACGGGTCCCAGCGCTGGTCCCTGGACGCCCGCCGCAGGCGGATCCGCATCGAAAGGATGTCCACCGGGAAGCGCCGGAGAAGCAGCGTGACCTCCGTTGTACCGCGGTGGTTTGGCAACATCGTGCACAACTTGGCCGTCGTCGCCATCGGTGGCCAGGTAATCATTATCTATCTGGTTGCCGGACTGGCCAAGGCCCGGGGCACGCTCTGGCGCGACGGCACGGCGATCTACTATCCCATGCACGCGGAAAATTTCAGTCCATGGCCGCAGCTGAACCATCTGCTGGTGGCCAATGACCTGATGGTGCATCTGATTTCCTGGGGATCGGTCGCCATTCAGGTGCTGTTCCCGCTGCTGCTGCTGAACCGCTGGACCCGCCGCCTCGCCGTTCTCGGGCTTATCGCCATGCATGCCGGAATCGGCATATTTCTGGGATTGAGTGTCTTTTCCCTCTCTATGGTGGCCGCGGACGTTATCTTCGTGCGCGACTCGACGCTTGAGTCCATTGGCCGCTGGTTCCGCGCCAGGGGTGGTGGCCGCCGTCGCCGGCCCGGACCGCATGACGCCAGGCCGGGCGAGACTGGGCACCACAGCGAGGGCGAGCGTCACGGCCAGGGCAGCCACAACCTCACTCCCGGTCGCGACTTTGTCGACGTCACAAATGAGGACCCAGCGGCACCTGCCTAGCCGCTAAGACCGCCTTATCCGCTTAGACCCCGAGGTCAGGGGCCGGCAGCGAGAAAACGTCCTTGAGCGCAGTCTGTGCGGCGTACCAGCCGCACAGCCCATGGACCGCCGGGCCAGGTGGGGTTGATGAGGAACACAGGTACACTCCCTTGGCCGGTGTCCGCCATGGATTTGGGGACACCACCGGACGCTTGATCAGCTGGCGCAGCGTCACTGCCCCGGCGCTGAAATCGCCGCCAACATAGTTCGGGTTGTACCGGCTGTATTCATCGGCCGTGATGGAATTCCGTGCCACAATGACATCCCGAAAGCCGGGCGCGAAGCGTTCAATCTGGGCGGTGACGGCTTCGGTCATGTCCAGAGTCGATCCGGCCGGGACGTGTGCATAGGTCCACAGCACCTGATGGCCAGCTGGTGCCCTGCTCGTGTCATAGGGGCTCGGCTGACTCATCAGCACGTACGGGTTGGCGGGATGGATCCCTGCCGCAACCTCGGCCTCGGAACGGGCCAGCGCCGCCCGCGTCCCCCCCAGATGTACGGTAGGGGCAAGCGCGAGCTCCGGATTACGCCAGGGAACCGGCCCGGACAAGGCAAAGTCCACCTTACTGGCGGCGTTACCGTACTTGAAGGCTGCAAGTGCGCGGAGGTAGCGCGCAGGCAGTTCGGCGGAAGCGATGGTGGCCAAAGACGCTGCGGAAACATCAAGCAGCACCGCTTTGGCGCCGCTATCCGCCCTGGCCTGGGCCAGTGAGGAAATGGCCGTGTTGAGGACAATTTCTCCGCCATGGGCGATCAGGTCCGCCGCCATGGCGTCGGCAATCGCCTGTGAGCCGCCAACCGGAACCGGCCAGCCACGGCCATGCGCATGCGCCCCCAGCAGCATCCCGGCGCCGGCAGTGGCCAGCCCGGGCATCCTGCCGATCGAATGCGCATTGACCCCGGCAATCATGGCGGGGGCAACATCCTCCCTGAACCGGGCATTCCACAACGGTGTGCCCTGCTCCAGAGTGCGTAGTCCGTAGACCAGTGCGGCCAGCGGATTCCGCGGCATCCGCAGCAGCTGATGCTGGGTAAAATCCGTCACGCCGTCCAGCATCCGCAGAACCGGAGCAAACAGCGCCCGGTAAGCTGCGCCGTCGCGCCCCAAATGTTCAGCGGTGCGGTCCAGATCCCGGTAAGCAACGCCCGCCCGCCCGCCGTCGAGTGGATGCGCATAGGAAATCTCAGGTACGATCAGTTCGATTCGCCGATCCAGCTCGAACGCCTGAAAAAACGGGGAAGCGAGCGCCATCGGGTGCACTGCTGAACAGACATCGTGCAGGTAACCGGGCACGGTCAGTTCCGCGCTGCGGGTTCCGCCGCCGATGCTGGCGGCCAGCTCGTAGACGCGTACCTTCAGCCCGGCCCGCGCCAGCGTCAGGGCTGCAGCCAGTCCATTGGGTCCGGAACCGACGACGACGGCGTCAATCATGACGCGCTCCCGACTGGACAGCCGGTGCGGGAGATCCCGTGGATCCTGCCGCAGTGCCGGAGCGGCGCAGCAGACGCGTCGCCCGAGCCCGGATGCGGTTGAGCCCGCGTCGCCCTGCCGGTAATCCCTCGCGTCGTAGTTTCAGGGCGCTGGCCAGCGCTTTATAGTGCAGCTTTTTCAGCGGAACGTCGTAAGTGGTTGGCAGGACCACCACGTCCTTGGAGAAATTGCGCTTAAACGTCGTGACATTAGCCAGTGAAGGGTACGTGTCGGAAACAATCCCGGTCAGACCGCACGCCGTGTTGCCACGGGCCTTGAGCATTTTGAGGCTTTCCCACAGCAGCAGATACGGGGCAAAGGCCTTCCGAGCCGCCGCAGTACTGGCTGCGAAATAGTAAACGGCGTAGCCGCGGTATTCCGTTGTGATCAGCCAGCACAGCGGCTGATCAGCCAAGTAGGCCACCATCAGCTCGGTGTAGTCCGCCAACGATGTCAGCAGGGTTTCGTAGTAGCCCGAGTCGAAGGAGGAAAAGCCATCCCGGGCGGCGGTCTCCGCCATGATCGGGAACAGCTCCCGGCGGAAGACCGCCAGCCGGTCAGCAGCTTCGATGGTTCGGATCTCCACGCCGGCACGGGTGGCCTTGCGGATGCTTTGCCGGGCGTTGGGCCGGAATCCTGCAAGCATTGTCTTTTCATCAGGGCCCAGATCCACCACGATTTCGCGGTCATACCAGCCTGGTTCCAGCGCCTTGGCCACACCTTGGTGCGGATGCTCCACCTGCAGCCGGACGAACACGGGGTTGACACCTGAACCGGGCCCGAACTGCGAACGAAGGGTGCCCAGCAGCCGCCGCTCCGCCGCCGCGGTCCGGGGACCAAACCAAACGGGACCATTGACCACCACCATGGATTCGCGGAGCCGTCGGGTGGAATGCAGAAAACTGGCTACCACGACCGGTTCTGCACTTGAGCTGGCAGCAGCTCCTCCGGCTGCCGTTCCGGCAGCAGCAGCGTCGTCGAAATATGCGAAAATGCCGAACGGCTCCCGTCCCGTGTCCCGCTCAAAGCCGGCCCACTGAGGCGTTTGTTCAAGGGGGATCAGGACGCTCGGATATGCTGCGGCAATCTCAGCAAAGCGATCGCGTGTCAGCTCTTCGTACCGGTAGTTCTCGGCAGTCAACGGGACGTTTCTCCTTGGGCTTGCTGGCTACTTTGCGGGTCTGCGGACCCGCTCAACATTACCCGTGCAGTCCGGGGGAACCCCAAGGTTAGCCGGTCGGGGGCGTATTCCAGCACGCCCGCTTGCGGGTCATCAGTTCCGCCACGCCGCACCACGTCGTAACCCGGTCTGAGAATGTCACGCACCACCAGTGCCATCACCACGACGGTAGCACCGGTCTGCAGCAGTACGGCCAGTGCAAAATAGGGCATATCGATTGCGTGCTGGGCGTTGCCGTTGCCAAGTTCGCTGCCCAAAAACAATAACAGCGCCAAAAACCCAAGAATCTGTACAGCCTGCCAGCTCAGCACCGTGCGCCACTTTGGCCGTGCGAGCGCCAGCAGCGGAAGCAACCAGACGATGTGCTGCGGTGCGGCGTACTTGTCCGTTATGGAGTATGCCGCCACCAGCAGAAACGCCAGCTGCGCGAAGCGCGGCCGGCGCCCTGCCGCCATGGCTAACCACGCGAGGCTTAGCACGGCCAGCATCAGCAGCGCCAGCGCGATAACGCTTATCGTGACCGGCCCCGCGGTGGCTGCGCCTAACCGCTGGGCGATGAGATCATACGTCTGGTAAATCGAGGACTCGCTGGGTTTGTTGCCCAGCCCATCGCTGAGATAGGCTCCCCACGCCGCGGGATTGAGGACAAGTACCGGCAGCATAACGACTAACCAGGCGACTATGGCGGCAATGGCAGACTCGGTCAGGGGAAGCCAGCGTCCTGTTCTCAAACTCAGCAGCAGCACGACCAGCAAAATCAATAATGCATACGGCTGCACACAGGCTGCCAGCCCCAGCAGGCCACCGGCTGCAAAATTGTGCCGTCGGGCGAACAACAGCATTGCAATGGCCACCAGGGCTGCGGCCCACAGGTCCCAACTGGTGAACGCAGTGAATAGTAGGGCCGGGCTAGCTGCAACGATGGCGGCGTCCCAGGGCCGGCGCCCGGCGCCGCGCGCAGTGGCCACTACGGTGACCATCCACATGATGACAATCAGCAGCGAATTCAGATCGAAGAATGCCAGTTGCGACTGCGCTTCTGTCCCTGCACCGTTGGCGAGCCAGCCGGTAATGCCGGCGATTATCCCCGTCAGCGGCGGGTAAGCGAACGTGGCATTTGAACTAAAGTAGGGGAAAAACGCCGCGAGGCCCTGGTTCTTAAAAAGGCCCTGGTCCTTAAAAACGTTGGGCAACTCCGACCAGCACGTTGTTGAGTACTGGTCCGGGGTGGTCCAGCCGGATTGCCTGCAGTGAAATTTAAACAGGACCGCCAGAATTCCCGAAACCGTGACCATTATGATGAGCACTCGCTCAACGGTAAAGAATCCGGGGCTCACGATGCCTGGGGCACTTCGGCGTCCCAGCGGACCACCGACTACTTCGGTCATCTGACTGAGCAACGTGTCGCTTCGCGTGGGGACCGCAACGCGAAGACGTCTGCGGTGCGTCTGTGGTCGGAAATCCTGCATGACAGCGAGCTTACCGGCTGGCCTTTCGCTTCGGCTGTCTATTTGCTTTTCGCACGGCGAATAAGCCCAGTTAGTTTCGGCAGAAGGAGCATGCGGGCGCTAAATATAGACCTTTTACCCATGATTTATAGATAATCTTTTTATAATCCCCATTGTTCAATTGCAGGAGTGCGTTTGTCCCAACCCAGAGTGCAGACTTTGGCTGTGCCGAGCAGAAAGTGCCGGCCCTCAACCGCGTCAAGCTTAAGCCAGCGGGCCGCCAGCACGCGCAGGAAATGACCATGTGCCACCAGCAGCGCATTTCCCACGGTTGTTCCGTCCGGTTGCGGGCTAAGAACCCGCGCTACGATCGAATCCGCGCGCGCAGCAACCTGCGCCAGCGTTTCACCGTTGGGCACGCCGTCCTTCCAGATCAGGTATCCCGGGTTTTTGGCCCGAATGTCAGCGCTATTGACGCCTTCATAGTCTCCGTAGTCCCACTCGCAGGCCGCCGGCTCCACTACCGCATGGGGGAAACCAGCCAGTTCGGCCGTTCGGTGGGCCCGCTGCAGCGGCGAAGTCAGCACCAGGGAGAAATCTATCTCCGCTAAGGCCGCGCGGGCGGATCGCGCCTGCTCCTCGCCGCGTTCGGTCAGCGGCAGATCCGTCAGCCCCGTGTACTGCCCGCTGCGGGACCACTCGGTTTCCCCGTGCCGCAGGAGCCAGAGTCGGGGAAGGTCATCTCCGATCCGTACAGGGGCCGGAACTGATTCAACGCTCATGGTGTTCCTTTCGTTGCCGGCTCAGCGGCGGACCCGCCGCTGTCGCCGTCGCTGCTGCCGCCGTCGTCGTCGGCCTCCGGCTGCTCCGCCCACCACTGCGCAAGCCTGCGCTCGGCGTCGTCCCGGCCCAACGGGCCATGTTCCATCCGTTCCTCGAGCAGGAATTTATAGGCTCGGCCGACGACTGGTCCGGGCTTGAGTCCCAGCAGTGCCATAATCTGCGCACCATCCAGATCGGGGCGAATGGACGCGAGTTCTTCCTGCGCCTCGAGCACGGTGATCCTGCCCTCCAGATCGTCATAAGCGAACGATAACCTGTCTGCTTTGCGCTGATTACGCGTAGTAACGTCCGATCGGGTCAATCGGTGCAGCCGCGGTAAAAGTGGTCCTGCGTCGGCCACATAGCGGCGTACCGCGGAATCCGTCCATTCAGCCTCGCCGTAGCCGTAAAAACGCATGTGCAATTCAACCAGCCGCGCCACGGCCTTAATGGAGTCATTGTCGAAGCGCAGCGCCTTCATTCTCTTCGCGACAAGCTTGGCGCCGACCACGTCGTGATGCCGGAAGCTCACCGCCCCGGCGGGTTCAAAGCGACGGGTGGAAGGTTTCCCGCAATCGTGCATTAGGGCCGCAAAACGAAGGACAAAGTCCGGCCGCGGAACGGTTCCTTCCGGCCCCGTTTCCAACTGAGCCGCCTGTTCCAGCACCTGCAGGGAATGCTGATACACGTCCTTGTGCCGGTGGTGCTCATCCGTTTCCAGCTGCAAGGCGGGAAGCTCCGGCAGCATGTGACCCGCCAACCCGGTATCCACCAGAATGTCGATGCCCGCCCTCGGATGCGCCCCGCAGATCAGCTTGACCAGTTCATCACGGATGCGTTCAGCGGAAATGATGCCGATTCTCTGCGCCATCGCGGTCATCGCCGCACGCACCTCGGGATGGACGGTGATGCCCAATTGTGCGGCGAAGCGCGCTGCCCGCATCATGCGCAGCGGGTCGTCGGAGAAGGAGGACTCAGGTGCGGCAGGCGTCCGCAGTATCCCAGCCCGCAGGTCCCTCTCCCCGCCGAATGGATCCACCAGTTCCAAAGCGGGCAGGCGCAGAGCCATGGAGTTAATCGTGAAATCGCGCCGCTGCAGATCGTCCTGCAGTGAATGGCCGAAAGCTACCGCGGGTTTACGGGAATCCTTCTCGTAGGCCTCCGCACGATAAGTGGTGACCTCGATGGTCAGCGGAACGCCGGCACGCCCGTTCTTACGGAACGCTATAGTCCCGAAGGCACGTCCGACCTCCCAATGCGCATCCGCCCATTTCCTGGCCACCTGCAGGGTCTGCTCGGGGGTGGCATCGGTGGTGAAGTCCAGATCCGGCGAAGTGCGCCCCAGGAATAGATCGCGGACCGGCCCCCCCACCAGTGAAATTTCATGCCCGGCATCCACAAAAAGCTGCCCGAGTTCCAAGACGATCGGGTCCAACGATGAACTATCAAGAACTTGCACCATAGTCCTTTAACAATGCCAGACTTTTTGGCCCGGTCCGTGCGTCATGGCCGCCTGGAAGGTCCAAAACCGGATCAACAGCACCTGCTGCAAACTGTCCTCATGGTCAGGGAAAGGTAGTTAGAGTGGAGATCATGGCACATCCCGTTCCAAGCGCTCCGAAGAGGACACCGTTGCCGTCGGCAATCGGCGCCCACGTGGTGCCCGGCGGCCATCCGACGACCTCCGCCCTGCCCACCGTGGAAGAGGTTTCGGCCGGCGGTGTTGTCGTGGAAAAGTACGACGGCGAACTCCGGGTTGCGATCATTGCCCGGCTAAACCGCGGTGGCCGGCTTGAATGGTGTCTGCCCAAGGGACACCCTGAGAACCAGGAAAACCATGAAGAAGCCGCAATCCGCGAGATCGAAGAGGAAACCGGTATTTGTGGCTCCGTGCTCGCTCCGCTGGGGAGTATCGATTATTGGTTCACGGTCAGCGGGCACCGCGTGCACAAGACCGTGCACCATTATCTGCTGCGCGCCACCGGCGGCCACCTGACCATCGAAAATGATCCGGACCACGAGGCGGTGGATGTTGCGTGGGTCAACCTCTCCGACCTGCCCAAACGCCTCTCCTTCCCCAATGAGCGGCGAATCGCCGATCTGGCAAGGGAAACGCTGCCGGAGGATTTTTAGCCCGACAGTGAGATGATGGGTGGCGATGGTAAAGCAAGAAGCAACCCCGGCCCCTACTCCACTGCCCGGCGCAGGACGGCCCGCCGCCGAAACGGAAACGGCGGCCCGCTCCAGCGCCAATATGGCCGTTGGAACCTTGGCCTCACGTGTCCTGGGGTTCATTAAGGGCATTCTTCTGGGCGTGGCGGTGGCCGGATCACAGGTTGCCGGCATCTTCGACACCGCCAATAACGTCCCCAACATCATTTACCTGCTGGTGGCCGGCGGCGTCTTCAACGCAGTCCTGGTTCCCCAGGTCATCAAGGCAAGCAAACAGCCGGACAAGGGAGCGGACTACATATCCCGGTTGCTCACTTTGGCCGTCATCGTATTGTTTGCGCTCACGGCGCTGATCACGATCCTGGCCGGGCCCATCATGACCCTGCTGACCACTGACTACTCCGCCGCCCAACTGAAGCTGGCCACCGCCTTTGCCGCCTTCCTGCTGCCGCAGATCTTTTTCTATGGTCTTTTTGCCTTACTGGGCCAGGTGCTGAACGCGCATGGCTCATTTAGGGCGTATGCCTGGGCACCTGTGGTCAACAACATCGTGGCCATTGCCGGGCTGGTGACCTTCATCGCCGTCGCCGGGAGTAATGCTGCCTCCCCCCACTCGGTGGAAAACTGGACGCCGGCTCAAACATTCATTCTCGCGGGTAGCGCCACCTTGGGCATTCTCGTCCAATCCCTGGTTCTGCTGTGGCCGCTGAAGAGACTGGGGCTGCGGCTGCGGCCGCGTTTCGGGTGGCGCGGCGTGGGGCTAAGGGCTACCGGGAAGGTTGCCGCGTGGACCATGGGCACCATGCTGGTGGGCAACCTGACCTTTCTGCTGATCGGAAAAATCGCGACCATCCCCACCGGTAGCCTTCCGGACGGGACCGTCCCGGAAGGACAGGGCATCGCGACGTCGTTCGAACTCAGTCGTGCCACGGAGGTCTACATCCTGCCGCACTCGGTGGTGGCGCTGTCCATTGCAACCGTTCTCTTCACCCGGATGGCACGAAGCGCGGCCAACAAGGACGACGACGGCCTGCGTGCGACACTTTCCCATGGGCTGCGGACCGCGGGAGTTGCCACGGTCTTCGGCGCGATTGCCCTGTTGGTGCTCTGTGGGCAATTTGGCATGCTTTTCAGTGCCTCCAGCCGGCACTCTGCCCTTCTCATCGCCACAACTCTGGCCATCCTTGCCCTCGGTTCCCCCTTCCTCAGCGCAAACTTTATGATGAACCGTGCCTTCTATGCAGCGGAAAATGCAAAAACTCCGTTCATCATCCAAAGCCTGCTGGTCATCTTCGGAATCGGCAGCGCGCTGCTGGCAGCCCTGCTCCCGGCGAATCTGATCATCTTTGGTCTGGCGCTGAGTTACACCCTCGGTAATATCGTCGCCGTCGTCGTCACTCATTTTTTTCTCCGCAGCAGGCTCGGCAACTATGGCGGCGCCGCCGTTGTACTGGCGCACCTGCGGTTTTTGGGCGCCGCCGTTATCGCAGGCATCATCGGCTGTGGAGTGCTCTGGCTATTGGGCGGCTTTAGTCTTTCCGGCTTCGCATGGCAGTCAATCTATGCAGCGGCGCTCGTGCTCGCCGTCGTCGGCTTAGTCATGGCGGCCGTCTACTTCGTTGCCTTGAAACTGTTACGGGCCAGAGAACTCAACGATTTTCTGGACCCTTTGCTGCAAAAACTCCGTGGCCGTGTTCCCGGGCTTGGCTAGCTGCAGCGCGCGGCCCCCGGTCCTTCCTGCCGGATCCGATAAGATCGAAAGCTAAGACGTCTGCGCCAGCAACCGGTCTGCAGGTAGTACCGGTCAATAAAGGAGGAAGCGGTGTCAGAAACCGTTGACGTGGGCTCGATCCTCGGCGGACGCTACAAGGTAACGGCCCATATTCTGCTGACCGCCGAGCAGGACGCGGTACTGGAGGGTATAGATCAGGTCCTTAAACGACCGGTCAGCATCCTGGTGGCAGGACCGGGCAATGCCGAAAACCTTACACAAGGTGCACGGGAGGTCGCCACGGGTGAGCGGCATGCAAACCTGCAGATCCTGGATCTGGGCACAAGCGACGGCTCAACCTATCTGATTTCCAGCAAGAGTGCGGCTGCGGAGCTGCTGGACTTGGTGGTCCCCACTGAACCGTACGTGGAACCGTTTTTTACTGACACGCTGGGCAATGAAATTTTTGGGATGCCACGGCCGGAGTCTGAAGAGAACGGCGGTTACGACTACGTCTACGAGGACAATTCGCCGGTAGAACCGACGCGGCCCGACTCCGTGGCTAAGCGTGCGCCTGTATCGGCCGACTCAGGCAACACCGGTGACATCGTCCCCGCGCCACCGGCGTTCGTCCCATCTGTGCCTCCGGTACCGCCGGTGCTGCCGATGGCACAGGCGCGGGCGGTACCCCCGGTGCGTCCCGAATCACCGGTGCGTCCAGCGGCACCCAAGACCTCTGACCGCAGTACTGGCGCCACTGGTACGGCCGCTGCCGTAAATGCGGCTAAGGCAAACACCCCGACGGCACAGGCGCCGCAGACAGCGGCGGAAGGCAGCCCTGCTCCTGCTCCTGCTCCTGCTCCTGCCAAGGTCACCTTATGGTCGGAGGAGGACTACGGTTCCGATGCTCCCGCCGGAGCATACCGGGCACCCGCTAGCTTTCCTGTATCCGCACGCGCAGCGGAGGAAGCCACTGACGAGGAGACGGATGATGATGATGATGCTGCTAACGCGCCTAAGACAAGCGGGCGCTGGCTTGTCGGCGGAGTCGTCTCCATCCTCATCGTGGCCGCGCTCATCGTGGCGGTGACTAATCTCGGCGGACAGCTCAGCGGAAACCAAAACGCCGCACCCGCCGTCTCGTCATCCCAGCAGCCTCCGGCGAGCCCCACGCCGACGGGTTCGGCATCAAAGGCCACGTCTGCTGCTCCGGTCGTCGTCCCCGCAATCACCTCGGTCACCAGGCTCACCCCGGATGCACCGAATCTGGGGCAGGCGTACGACTCAAAGTTGCCGGCGACTTTCGACGGGAATCCCGCGACGTTCTGGCAGACCCTGGAGTTTTCCAATGACTCCTTCGCCGGGTTAACCTCCAGCATCAGTTTGGTGGTTACGCTGAAACAGGACTCCGACATCAACACTGTAACTTTGCAGCAATTGGGTGGATCCGGCGGAAGCTTCCGGCTCCTGACCAACTCCACACCGACACTCGATGGCGCAACCGAGATTGGCACGGGTAGCTTTACCGCACCAAGCATCACACTCAGCGCGCCGCCGGGGACCAAGTCCAAATACGTCATCATCAACTTCACGCAGTTGCCCAAGCAGCAGACCTTCCAGTCCTATCCCTACGGCGTAAAAATTGCAGAAATCACCATCAAATAGCTGACCACATCCCTGGGTAGCGGTAACGGTATTACCGAGTTGTCCCCGCCACCGTCCGGAATAAGGCCCGCCATCAATCCGTTGTGGTGATGGCAGGGTCCACCCGCTGGGTCCATCAATGCAGAAAGAGGTTCTCCACCCCGTGAACACTGAAGTAATACCGGCTACCGATGTCCGTGATGTCATCATCGTGGGCTCAGGCCCGGCCGGTTACACTGCCGCTGTGTACACAGCCCGCGCGAATCTGCGGCCACTGCTCATAGCCGGCTCCGTTACGGCCGGGGGTGAGCTCATGAACACCACTGATGTGGAAAACTACCCCGGATTCCCTGAAGGGATCATGGGGCCCGATCTGATGGACCAGTTCCAGAAGCAGGCGGAGCGCTTTGGTACCGAAATCATGTACGAGGATGTGGCCTCGCTGGACCTCACCGGTGATGTAAAATCCGTTACACTCGGGGACGGCCAGGTGTTTACTTCCCGTGCCGTCATAATCTCCACCGGGTCCGCCTACCGTGAGCTTGGCCTCCCGGACGAAAAGCGCCTCTCCGGGCACGGCGTGAGCTGGTGCGCAACCTGCGACGGGTTCTTTTTCAAGGATCAGGACATCGCCGTGATTGGCGGCGGTGACTCGGCCATGGAGGAGGCCCTTTTCCTCACCAAGTTCGCCCGAACTGTGACAGTAGTGCACCGCCGGGATGCACTGCGGGCCTCGAAGATCATGCAGGACAGAGCCCTGAACCACGACAAGATCAGATTCATCTGGAATTCCGAAGTGGTCGGTATTGACGGTGAAGCAAAGGTTACGGGACTGCGGCTCAATGATCTCATTACTGAGGTCAAAACCAACCTGGCCGTCACCGGAGTATTCGTTGCTATAGGCAACGATCCCCGCATCGACCTGGTTAAGGATCAACTCGCGTTAACCTCTGCAGGTACGATTGCCGTCGAGGGTCGGTCTTCCAAGACCAGCCTGCAGGGCGTGTTTGCCGCCGGCGACGTCATCGATGCCACCTACCGTCAGGCCATCACCGCCGCCGGGTCAGGCTGTGCGGCGGCGGTCGACGTCGAACACTTCCTGTCCACCTCCGCCCTGCAGCTCGCGCCTGTGCCAGCTGTTGAAACATTCAGCACCCGATAACGAAAGAGGATTCCATGAGCAATGCTAAAAGCGCCACAGACGCAACCTTTCAAACTGATGTCCTTTCAGCAGGTAAACCCGTCATTGTCGACTTTTGGGCGGAATGGTGCGGCCCCTGCCGCAAGCTAAGTCCGATCCTGGATCAGCTCGCCGGGGAGTACGCGGACAAGATCGATGTCGTCAAGGTGGACATTGATGAGAATCCGGCCATCGCCGCTCAGTACGGCATAACATCCATTCCGGCGGTCTACCTGTTTCAAAACGGTGAGGTCAAGGGCAGCGTAATCGGAGCCCGGCCGAAGCAGTATTTCGAGAAGGAATTTGCTGAGTTCCTGAAGTAGGGCTGCTTTCCTCGCTTCTCCACCTGCCAGCACCGCCAATTCCCGCATGGACGCAGTCCCTGCCATGAATTGGCGGTGCTGGTCTTTTGTCTCACGGCATTTTGAGGTGTGCTGCTGAAGCACCGGGGACCCTTTGCCGCGTTGCACAGGTGGGTGTCTCGTCTTGGGCGTGCGGTGGGAGTCTCAGGCGCGGTCGTAAACACCCCTGCGGGTACCTGATCAGCAAGCGGAAAGGGGGACAGTCCCTACGTGGGGCGCTGAATTCTCAGCTTTTTTGCTCGATGCCGCCCGCGCACCGGGCAGCCGAGCTGACCATTTCTGCACGAACTGAGCTGGCCGCTCGTCGGTGCTGCGTTGCAATCTACTCAACGACCGAGGCCGTTTCACGTGAAACACGAAAATCGGGTCAGTCTGCCGGATCGAACCACACAGCGGCTGACGGTGGCCGTCTCCCTACGCGGTTCCCCACGGTCCATCGGACAGGAGCAAGTGAGGCCAGGAAATCGCTACGCCAGCTATCCCCTCTGGATTGTTATGTCAGGTCTTGAGCGTGGTTGAAAACATCGGACCGTCCGGACGGAGCTGCTACTGCGTTTTCGTGTATTGCACTTTAGTAACAACAGTTCTTGGTTACCTGTTCCCCGGCGCAGCACGTGTGGCCGCGACGGACTTTGAAGTAAGCACCACCCCAACGGAGAACCTCTGTTCGCGCCATCTCTTTTGGACCGGAGCAGGGAGTGGAGTGAGGTGGGCCCTATACCGGTTTCAGGTTACCTAGCTTCACCTGCCACCACACATGATGCCGTCCAGAAAGACACAGCAGCCACCACCGCGATTTTGCCGTTTCTTTGGCGTAAAGCGGCGAACCTGTAACGATCCGTTTGCCGACCTGGGAGTAAGCGTGTTTCACGTGAAACTCTCCTGCAAGGCAGTTTCCGGCCGGAAAATACATCGCGCTGTCCATAGACTACTGGGCCAAGTGCGAAGACCGTGACTATCCGGAGCGGGCAACCGACTTATGATCGGACGTCGCCGATCGCGCCAGCATCCGTCCAGTCGCGTGGACGGGAAGCAGTACCGCGCCGTGTAGGAGAGAAACAGTACCGCAACCGCTATGGAGAGCCCGCCTCAGACGCACATAGAGCGACAGGCACGCGCATAGTTCAAGGCCGGCGCATGAGGTCGGTTACCCACGCATCCAGCGCTAATCGGATCCTGCGATTTCTTGCCCAGCTAACCTAACAGTCGAATAAGCCCGCCTTCGTTGCACCGGCCAAGGGCTCGCTTGGATGGCTCTCCGCGACATTCGAAGGACCCACACAACCCCGTCCGGCATTTGCCCATTAGGGCTGCCCATCCGTCGATCCCATCTTCAAAGCGTCCGGGGCAGCCGCCCAGGCGTCCTGATTCCCCATCAAATCCTATAGTCCCGAGGGGCTACGCACCGTCAACGTGAGAGTGAACATTCTGCATGTATGGACCAGCTGCATGATTTGGGGTGAGCATACATTGGCGGGCCTCCGCAGGAACGCGATGACATGTAGTTCGCGCGAATTTGGCTTCCAAAGGCGACCGCGTAGATAGGTAGATTGCAGCTATACAAACCTTAGGATCAATCCTGACCAACCCTAAGGGCTGGAACCGCCATCAAATGGACACGACACAGACTGGACCTGCCACGCATGGTGGAAGCTCCGGTACCTGGTTTGTGTCTAACCAAGTCCAACTACCGACGATTTTTGAGTGCCTCTAGTATCCATCGGAGCTGCTGGCGCACCACCAGTTTGGTCTGCCGCGGCAAGCGGGAAAACATGAACCCTGTAGATGGACAGGAATTTCGGCTCTTCTGACCTATCCGTGGGTGTGATCCGCGCGCCTTAACGCCCACACGCCGCTTTCTGCCTAGGATTTTTGACTGTCAAAGGTACAAAAATTCAAGGACTGAAAACGACGTGCAGAATTCAAGCATATGGGCACCCCTGCTGGGTGTCGAAAAAACGACCGTCAGCCATGTGGAGACCTGCCGGGAAACCGGGGTGCTGCTGGCCCGGGTGAGGGCGCACAAGTCCATGCGGAACCGGTGCGGGATCTGTTCGCGCCGATCTCCCCGATACGACCGTGGCGATGGTCCCCGACGGTGGCGCACCTTGGATCATGGCACCACGGAAACCTACCTCGTGGCGGAAGCCCCGCGCGTGCGCTGCCCCGAGCACGGGGTGATTGTTGCCGCCGTTCCCTGGGCCCGCCACCAGGCCGGGCATACCAGAATCTTTGACCAGCAGGTCGCGTGGCTGGCGACCAAATGTTCCAAGAGCGCGGCGACCGAATTGATGCGTATCGCCTGGCGCACCGTGGGCTCGATCATCGATCGCGTCTGGAAGGACACCACCAAGACCTTCGACCCGTTCGCGAACCTGTTGCGCATCGGCATTGACGAGATCTCCTACAAGCGCGGACACAAGTATTTGACCGTCGTCGTCGACCATGACACCGGCTGGCTGGTGTGGGCCGCCCCGGGCCGTGACAAGGCCACGCTGAGGAAGTTCTTTGACGCCCTTGGCGAAGAACGAAGCGCGCACATCACGCATGTTTCCGCCGATGCCGCCGCGTGGATCTCCACCGTCGTGGCCGAGAAATGTCCCAACGCCGTCCGGGTCGCCGACCCGTTCCATGTGGTCATGTGGGCCACCGATGCCTTGGATGATGAACGCCGCGCCGCGTGGAACCGGGCACGGAAAGCAGCCAAGGAAAACGAGCCGCCCCGTGGCCGTGGACGCCCGCCCAAGGACGCCCCCGCCCGGCCCGACAGCGAGCGGGCCGTCAAGCTGAAGAACTCCCGCTTCGCGCTCTGGAAAAACCCCGAGGACCTCACCGACAAGCAGCAGGTGAAGCTGGCCTGGATCGTGCAGACCGATCCACGGCTGGGCCGGGCCTACTACCTGAAGGAAGGCCTGCGCACAGTCTTCAAACTGCCACTGGACGAAGCCACCGAAGCACTGGACAAATGGGTGAACTGGGCCAGACGCTGCAGGATCCCCACATTCGTGAAACTACAAAAAAGCATCGTCAAACACCGCGCCAGCATCCTAGCCTCGATCGAGCACGGACTCTCCAACGGACGCATAGAATCCATGAACACCAAGATCAGGCTCATCACCAGGATGGCGTTCGGATTCAAATCCCCGGAAGCCTTGATCAGCCTGGCCATGCTCAGCCTCGGAGGTCACAAGCCAGCACTTCCCGGACGGAAATGACCCACGGATACGTCAGAAGAGCCGGAATTTCCTGGATATTCTTGCAGGCGCAACACCTACGTAACCGCACGTTGAGTCTTCACTTTCAGCATCTGTTTCACGTGAAACCAAAATGAAGTCGTCTTTGGAAGGCGGAACCGCTCCAGCAATTACGCATGATCTTCTTATAGGGCATACTCTTACACTACTTTCAGTACCACTTCCGTCCAGACCCGGGCATCGCACCGCCCCGAATACGTGGGATTCGAGCAGTTCAGCGGTATAACGATGGCGTTAGGAGCAGCATTTGAAAGTGTTTCACGTGAAACCATCCGGACAATGGTCAGGGAGAATGTGAGGCCAGCGGCCGCGACGTGCGCTGGTCAGGCTCGAGCGGCCCAGCATAACTATCATGTTGGGTGGACGAGAACCATCAACCCGACAGGGTACACGCGGCAATCCGCGGGAGTACGAAGCGTCATTGTAAAACTAAAATTGGGTGCCACTAAACGACGATCAGATTCGCATGTTTCACGTGAAACGATTGTGATTCACTTGAAACGACTGTGATTCAAGTGAAACGATTGTCCTGCGGGCTCTACAGGCCATCAATCGTGCTCATGAAATCCAAAACCGCACACTTGCCATGAAGCCGAAAAGGCGGCAAATTAGTTGAATTGCCGTTGCGCCGTAAAAAGGCATAGCCGGGCAGTCCTCGAACTCCTCCCAACGGACAGGAACTCCGGCGACATCAGTATGAAACCGCAGATCCACGTCGCCTGGAGTCAGGCAGAGGGTCCCTAAACACCCTAAAAATCCGCGGTACGCTTTTGGGCCATTACAGGACCCACAGCGGCCCGGGGCGCGCATTACCGTGCCACGCATTACCGCGGCGCGCATTACCGTCGCGCCCCTGCGACCCACGCTACGCCGTCGTTAACTACTTGCCCCCGGAGTGAGAACATCCATGATCCGGTTTAAATCTTCGACGGATGCGAATTCAATACTGACCTTGCCCTTGCGCGCTCCGAGGGAGATCTTGACATTTGTATCCAGCTTGTCCGACAGCGAGGTCGCGAGGTAGTCCAGTCGTTCGTGCCTTGCGTTTGCTTTAGGCGCTGAGCCCTTGCTGTTCGCATCCGGGGCCTGATAGAGCGAGACCGCCTCCTCTGTAGCCCGGACAGACATCCCCTCAGCAATAATCCGCTGCGCAAGTCTCTCCATGGCCAGGCTATCCGGAAGGGCCAGCAACGCCCGGGCGTGCCCGGCGGACAGCACTCCTGCGGCAACACGGCGCTGCACCAACGCCGGCAGCTTCAGCAATCGCAGCGTATTGGAAACTTGAGGCCGTGAGCGGCCGATTCGATCCGCCAATTCTTCGTGGGTAGTCCCAAAGTCCTCCAGAAGTTGCTGGTAGGCAGCAGCCTCTTCCAGGGGATTGAGCTGGCTCCGGTGAAGATTCTCCAACAAAGCATCGCGAAGGAGGTTATCGTCCGTGGTATCCCGAATGATGACAGGAATGGTCATCAGACCAGCCTGCTGAGATGCCCGCCAGCGCCTTTCACCCATGACTAATTCATAGGACTCCGATCCGCTCTCGCTGGACTTCCTGACAACTATCGGCTGAAGGATTCCAACTTCTCTAACGGAGTGGACAAGTTCATCCATCTCGTCCTGATCGAAGTCTGTTCGGGGCTGCTTCCGGTTTGGATGAATAGACAGCACCGCGACCTCGGCAAATCTTGCACCGGGAACCTGAACCAGCTCGGGTCCTTGTTCCACCCGCGCAGGAGCCGGGCGGGAGACCTTCTTCATGGTCGCTTCCGGAAAAAACAAGTCAACAGGTCGTGGCGTGGCTGTCGCGGGTTCGTCCCCTGCGTCCTCTGTCTGCGGAGAGTTGGGAATCAGTGCACCCAGACCCCGGCCTAGTCCTCTACGCTTGTCAGTCAATGGACTAATCCCTCCGATGAAATGGCATACAAAAGCACATCACAGTGGTGAAAGTGCTACAGAAAAGTCTACCGTTCGGCTATCTCGGCCGCGGCTTCCAAATAAGACAGCGCGCCTGTTGACGATGGGTCATAGGTCATCACTGTCTGCTGATAGCTCGGGGCCTCGGATATCCGGACCGACCGTGGCACCACAGCCTTCAGTACCTGGTCAGGGAAATGCTCCCTAACGTCTGCGGCAACCTGAGCCGCAAGGTTGGTACGACCGTCGTACATCGTCAGCAAAATTGTAGAGACCTCCAACTCCGCATTGAGATGCTTTTGGATCATCTCGATGTTTTTCAGCAGCTGGCTGAGCCCCTCAAGCGCATAATACTCGCACTGAATGGGGATGAGCACCTCGTTAGCGGCACAAAACGCGTTAACGGTCAGCAAGCCCAGACTGGGCGGACAATCAATGAAAATGTAGTCCAGGCGCTCTTCGCCGGAGGTTTCCCGATGTTCGGAATAGGTATCCAGTGCGCGTCGCAGTCTTTGTTCCCGCGCAACCAACGACACCAATTCAATTTCTGCACCAGCCAGATGAATGGTGGCTGGTGCACAGATCAGGTTGGCAATGTCAGGACAAGGCGCCACAACATCAGCCAGCGCGAAGTCGTTGATCAGCACATCGTAAATGCTGTCAACCTCCGCATGATGTTCTACTCCGAGGGCAGTAGATGCGTTACCCTGCGGATCAATATCCACCACGAGGACCTGTAAACCGGCTGCTGCCAGGGCAGCGGCGATGTTCACAGTGGTGGTCGTTTTACCGACACCCCCCTTTTGGTTAGCTACCGTCATAATTCGGGTCTTTATTGGCTTCGGCAGGGCACGTCCCAGCAACCGCTCCCGGCGTTTCGTCTCACTGATAAGTTGCCGCGCGATTGGGCTGCCGTCGTCAGAACCAGCTGCGCCGGCTAGTGGCGCCTGGATCATCGTTTCACGTGAAACATCTGCCCCGGCCACCCCATCAACTGATTTAGGTTGATTTTGGACAGTTCGTCCTGTCCTTGTCGGGCTCGTAACCGATTGCGAGCCGGAGCGAGCTGAACCCAAGGACACAAACGGCGGGATCCGCTGCGAAGGCGCTTCGCTGCTGGTCACAATGACACTCTCACTTTCATAAGGTAAGCGTTGACCGGTCTCTAGCCTAACTGGGATCACCTAGCGCTTGGACACTATGACCCGAACTACTGTTGTCGGTTCGACCAAAATGTCAGCCCCCGCCACAACCACGGTCGTCTCCACCCCGCCGAGTCTGCGGATGACCTTCGCCGCCTTATCCAACTCAGCTTGCGCACCTCGGCCCTTGATAGCCAGCAACTCACCTTCGCCGGCAAGCAAGGGAATGGTCAGGCCGGCGAGGGTATCCAGTGCTGACACCGCGCGCGCTGTAACCACATCACAGCTAACCCGGCCCATAGCCTGCTCAGCGCGCGCCCGCATGATTTCCACGTTCTCCAGATCCAGATCCATCACGACCTCTTCAAGCCAGGCCACGCGACGCTCCAGCGGCTCAATGAGGGTTATGTGCAGATCCGGGCGAGCCAAGGCAAGTGTCACCCCGGGCAGCCCGGCACCGCTGCCGACATCGGCAACTCTGGCACCGTCGGCTATTAGTTCGGCTACTACTGCACAGTTAAGCACGTGCCTGCCCCACAACCGTGGGACTTCACGGGGCCCGATCAGACCACGCTCGATCCCTGACGTGGCCAGATGCTGAACAAATCGTTCCGCTAACCCCAGGCGCACACCGAAAATTCGTTCGGCTGCATCACGTTCAGTATCGCTGGCTTCAACCACAAGGTCTCCTCTACTGCTGCCACTGCGTCGTCCGCCTGCACAAGCAGCTCCCGTTGGATAATTACCGGTCAGTGGAGACCACAATGTGGCGATCGGCCCCTTCACCCTCCGACTCGCTGAGACATCCGAACTCAGCAATGGCATCATGAACAATCTTGCGTTCATACGCACCCATGGGCTCCAGGGAAACCTGCCCACCCTGCTTTTTTACGTGCTCGACGGCGTCGGCGGCAATCTTCGTCAGCTCCGAGTTACGGCCCTGGCGATACCCCGAAATATCCAACACCAAACGGGATCGGCTCTCCGTCGCCGACAGCACCGAGAGCCGGGTGAGTTCCTGAAGCGCCTCCAAAACGTCACCACCATCACCCACCAGAGACTGCAGATTTGAGCCATCTTCGTCCGAGACAATCGAAATATATGTCCGTCCGTTCCGAACCTCTATGTCGATATCACCATCGATATCGGCAATATCCATCAGTTCTTCAAGGTAATCAGCGGCAACCTCACCCTCTTCTTCAAGACGGTTCACTGAGGTATCAACTGCCTCTTCCGAAGGCTCAGCGGCGTTCTGTGGGTCAAGCTCAACGGGGCTGTCAGCAGTCATTACTTCTTCTTCCTATTCTTGCGCTGCGGTTGCGACCGCTGGCCGGTGGGTTCAACAACCTCTTCGACGACCGGCTCAGGCTTCTTGCTGGCGCTAAGCAGGGGAAGCCCCTTCGCGACCCGTCGCTGCTGGTACTCACGGTATGCCGGCGACCCTGGTGTCGGCATCTTGCGGATAACAAAGAACTGCTGGGCCATGGTCCACAGATTGGTGGTCGTCCAGTAGATAAGTACACCGATGGGGAAGTTTATACCGCCAATACCGAAGACCAAAGGCAGGACATAAAGCATCATCTTTTGCTGCTTCATGAATGGGCTGGCCATGGCATCTTCGGACATGTTCTTCGACATGATTTGCTTCTGCGTAATAAACTGCGATGCGGTCATGGCCAGAATCATGACGATGGAGAGGATAACGACGGCGACGTTGACGTCACCATTCTGCACCTGCGGCAGGAATGCGGACGACAACGGAGCACCGAAAATCTGCGCCTGATCGAACTGCTGAACCTGTTGGTGGCTCAGTGCTCCAATGCCTTCCTGGGTCTGCGTCGCGGCCTTGGATACACCCGAGAGTACCTGGAAGAGGGAGAAGAAGAAAGGCATTTGGATCAACATCGGCAGACAGGCTGAGAACGGGTTGGTCCCGTGCTCTTTATACAGCGCCATCTGTTCCTGTGCCATCGCCTGACGGGAGAGCTGATCCGTCTTTCCCTTGTATTTGGCCTGCAGCTTCTTCATGTCCGGCTGCAGCGCCTGCATTCCACGCTGAGCCTTGATCTGCTTCACGAAGACAGGGATCAGCGCCGCCCGAATAACCAGTACCAAGCCGATAATGGACAAGGTCCAGGTCCAGCCTGAGGAAGAAGGCAAGCCCAAGGTGGTCAAGCCGTCATGAAAGATGACCATGATCCACGACACCACCCATTTGAACGGTGCCAGAATCGTCCCGAAGAAATCAAACATTCTTTTTTATTCTCCTCAAGCCGCTTCGCGGCCTTCTACATCAGACTGAATAGCTAGAAATTTATCCGGGTGATTCAGTTGGATAATGTAAGGGACCTTTACCGGGTCACTTCCGTGGTCATGACTGCCGGCAGGTACCGGATCCAAGCCACCGGAATTCCACGGGTGACAACGAATAAGCCTTCGTCCCGCCAGCCAGCTGCCCTTAACAGCACCGTGAACCGTAACCGCTTCCATAGCGTAGGCGGAGCAAGATGGAAAAAACCGGCAGACTGGTCCATACAGCGGCGAGATCAACCGACGATACAGGGCCAGGGCCAAAATCAGGACGTTCCGTGGCAGGTGCCAGAAGAAGCCCGCCACGGACCGGAGTACGAGGACACAAACTCTTTCCATCCGCCCGCGGCCTTCCATAGAAGAGTGTACGGAGGGTAAATGGCCAGTATCTGTTGTTGTCACGCCTGTCAGTCCCTTCCCTTGCCCTTTATCCTCCGGCTGCAAGCC
Source organism: Arthrobacter terrae (assembly GCF_015708085.1). Lineage (GTDB taxonomy): Bacteria > Actinomycetota > Actinomycetes > Actinomycetales > Micrococcaceae > Arthrobacter_M > Arthrobacter_M terrae. The sequence goes on from NZ_JADNYM010000004.1 coordinate 40,894, forward strand.
GGTCGAGCACCTTGCGGCACGCATTCTGGTAATCCTGCAATAACTGCTGCCATTGCGCTCCCGCTGAAACGGGCAACGCTCTGACTACGATATTGAGACCTTGTGGATGGGCGTTCACAGTAGCTGCCGCCGCTTCTCTCAGTCTCCTCTTAACGAGGTTCCGTGCAACAGCGTTCCCGACGGATTTTGCCACAATGAAACCGACCTTGGTCGGTTCATCAGGATCGGTAAGGGCCGCATATAACACTACGTTCCGGCGTCCATTGCGGACACCGGAACGTACGGTATTTGAGAAGTCGGCCGACGCCCGCAGGCGATTTCCGGTGGCAAGCACCGTTAGGAAAGCTGCGGATGGATCGGATGCGAAAAATTCGGGAACACGCTGCTCATTGAAACAGTGTCCGACGAAGTAGTCAGGGGTGTTGTTTAGGCCGACAGTTCGATGCGGCCCTTGCCGCGACGTGCCGAGAGAATGGCCCGTCCTGCGCGGGTGCGCATACGAAGACGGAAGCCGTGCTTCTTGGCACGACGGCGATTATTCGGCTGAAAAGTCCGCTTGCTCACGTTGGGTTACTCCAAGACAATCTAAAGATGCGCCTTGCCCGTAACTACAGGGGGAAGAACAGGCCGACGCGAAGAATCAGGTATCTACCGGCACCCACAAGGGCACATGCCAATCGGCACATAGTAGACACAAAGGACTTCACCACGTTAGGTCATAGGGAGGTCTGCAGTCAAACGGCCAGCGGCGGGTATTCACGCCACCGCTCCGGCTGACTGCAGCGCCGGCCGTGAAAGAGCTCCAAAAGCTGCCCCTCCAGTACCTCGCTGTGACATTTATCCACAAGGTCTTTCCCTGCTATCTTCTACCGTTTTCATCCCCTAGGCTTGCCCAGTAGTTAGTTATCCACCGGCTGTGAATAACTCTGTGGATGACTAATCCGCAGCGGGTGGCCCGAAGACGAAGAGGATGTAATGAGCAGGCGTACTGACGAGCATGGAAGTGAATGAGCTGAAGAATGAGCACTGACGAGATCAATGATGTCGGGAGCTCCTGGCGCCGTGTCGTTCGAGTCCTGGAACAGAACGACCATGTCACTCCACGGCAACGAGGATTTATTTTTCTCGCCCAGCCGCTGGGCCTGATCGGAACTACACTCCTGGTGGCTGTGCCCAACGAGCTCACCCGCGAAGTACTTCAGACGCAGCTTAAGAAGGCCCTTGATGATGCTCTGCGCGAGGTCTTCTCCGCCGACATTCTGTGCGCTTTCAGCATCAATACCGATCTGATGCCTGTACAGGAGGAAGAAGTACCCCAGGAACCGGCCGTCATTCGCCGCGAACCCGAGATGAAACCTGCCCCAACCCTCCCGAGCACTTCGCAGGAATTCGGCCGGCTTAACCCAAAGTACGTCTTCGACAGCTTCGTCATCGGCCAATCAAATCGCTTCGCCCACGCTGCCGCCGTCGCTGTCGCCGAGGCACCAGCTAAGGCATACAACCCGCTGTTCATCTATGGGGATTCCGGTTTGGGAAAAACACACCTTCTGCATGCCATCGGTCACTATGCACGGCGCCTCTACACGGGAATCCGTGTTCGGTATGTCAACTCGGAGGAGTTCACCAATGACTTCATCAACTCGATCCGGGATGATGAGGGCGCCAGCTTTAAACAGCTGTACCGCAACGTGGACATCCTTCTCATCGACGACATCCAGTTTCTTGCAAACAAGGATGCCACCCAGGAAGAGTTCTTCCACACATTCAACGCCCTGCACAACCACAACAAGCAGGTCGTTATAACTTCAGACCTGCCACCCAAGCGGCTTTCGGGCTTTGAAGAACGAATGCGCTCCCGCTTCGAATGGGGCCTCCTAACAGACGTCCAACCGCCCGAGTTGGAAACACGGATAGCAATTTTACGCAAGAAGGCCATCGGTGAAGGGCTATCCGCTCCGGATGATGCCCTCGAATACATTGCCTCAAAAATTTCCACGAATATCCGTGAACTCGAAGGTGCACTCATCCGCGTGACCGCCTTCGCCAGTCTGAACCGCCAGCCGGTGGATGTTGCTCTGGCAGAAATCGTGCTCAAGGATCTCATCACAGACGAGGGTGCACAGGAAATTACCGCCACCGCGATCCTGGGACAAACGGCTGCCTATTTCAATTTGTCTCTGGAGGAGCTCTGCAGCAAATCCCGAACACGCACTTTGGTCACGGCACGGCAGATTGCCATGTACCTGTGCCGCGAATTGACCGACATGTCCCTTCCCAAAATCGGGCAGGAACTCGGCGGCCGGGACCACACCACCGTCATCCACGCGGACAGGAAAATCCGTGAACTCATGGCGGAGCGTCGCGCGATCTATAACCAGGTCACCGAGCTGACTAACAGGATCAAACAACAACAGCGTGAGGGATGAGCTAATCGGGTCCTGTGGACAGACCTGTGGATAACTTAGGGGATAACTTGGGTAGATCAGGGTACAACTCCCCGAAGCCCTGTGGATCCGCTAAAACACAAGGAAAGTTGTGCACCGCCAGAACCACGCTGCCACCTGTGAGTCCACATTCTGTGCACAACCAACTTCACCGGAATGCCGCCATAGGATCCAGTTATCCACAGTTTCCACAAGGGTTATTAACACTACGAATCCTAAAAAACTTGTTCTTCTAAACAACATTTTCGCTCCACCCCCACGCCCACCGGCCTCCCGCACCGGTACAAAGGACGATGTGATTCCCGGTATGGCAAGGCGCTAAGCTATCGGGAAGCATGTAGTTCGGTCAGAGACTTCTCCCCGCCAGCTCGGCGCCATTTCCCGACGATCATTTTCACCCTTGAAAGGCGGCACCCTTCCGTGAAGTTCCGAGTCGAACGGGATATCCTCGCAGAAGCCGTGAGCTGGACGGCCAGATCGCTGTCCCCTCGCCCACCTGTGCCAGTGCTTTCCGGTCTGCTGCTCAAAGCCGAAGCCGGGACAGTAAGCCTGGCCAGTTTCGACTACGAGATTTCAGCCAGGTTGGAAATCCCCGCAGACATAGCGGAGGAAGGAACAATTCTGGTTTCCGGACGGTTGCTTGCCGACATCTGCCGCAGTCTTCCCTCCGCCCCTGTGGATATTCAGACTGATGGGTCAAAAGTTATCCTCAGTTGCCGTAGCAGCAGGTTCAACCTGGCAACGATGCCCGTTGCTGACTACCCGGAACTGCCTCCCCTGCCGGACATCAGCGGCACGGTATCCGGAGATGCCTTCGCACAGGCGGTTTCTCAAGTAATCATCGCTGCCAGTAAGGATGACACCCTTCCCATTTTGACCGGTGTGAAAATGGAAATAGAAGATGACTTAATCACTTTGCTCGCCACAGACCGTTACCGGCTGGCGCTTCGGGAAGTACATTGGCGGCCCAACGTACCGGGGCTTTCAGCCAGCGCCCTCGTCAAAGCAAAAACACTTAATGAAGTCGCCAAAACGCTTGGCGGGTCGGGGGATTTGAACATCGCATTGTCCGCCAATAGCGAGCTCATTGGCTTTGAAAGCGGTGGGCGACGCACCACCTCGCTGCTGGTCGATGGAGATTACCCCAAAATCCGTTCGCTCTTTCCGGACAACACCCCGATCCATGCCTCGGTGGAGACCAGTGCCCTTGCGGAAGCGGTACGACGCGTATCCTTGGTCGCTGAACGCAACACTCCAGTACGCCTGGCTTTCACCGACGGTCAACTCAACCTTGATGCCGGTACCGGTGAGGATGCCCAGGCCTCCGAAGCATTGGAAGCGGCCCTCGTCGGAGAAGAAATAACCGTCGCCTTTAATCCGCATTACCTCAGTGAAGGCCTGAATGCTTTTGACAGTAAGTTCGTCAGGTTCTCATTCACCTCCGCACCTAAACCGGCCATGATGACGGCACAGGCGGAGCTTGAAGGTAATAACGAGGACGACTACCGTTATCTGGTAATGCCTGTGCGTCTACCCAGCCAGTAGGCAGGCCTAAAAAGTTTGTGCAAAAGGACGGCCCACAGGTCCTTGAATCTTAGAAACAGCAACCTCCAGAAAAGAGAAATACCGTGCATTTCGGTCTCATCGGTCTTGGAAAAATGGGTTTCAATATGCGGGCGCGTCTCCGCGACGCCGGCCTGGAGGTCACAGGTTACGATCGCAATCCCGAGCTGACGGATGTTCCCTCCCTCGCTGAACTCGTTAAAGCGCTGCCGGCCCCGCGGACCATCTGGGTTATGGTTCCGGCAGGAAAGATCACCGACGACGTCATCAGCGAACTGGCGACTCTCATGGATGCCGGTGACCTGATCATTGACGGTGGCAATTCCCGCTTCACTGAAGACCAAAAACACGGCGCCCTACTGGCCGAAGAGGGTATTGGGTTTGTCGACTGTGGAGTTTCCGGAGGGGTTTGGGGTCTCGCTAACGGCTACGGCCTGATGGCCGGCGGAGAGAAGTCAAATATCGACGCTGCCATGCCGCTCTTTGATGCCTTGCGTCCGGCAGGAGATCGGGCGGAGAGTTTTGTCCATGTCGGAGAGATCGGGGCAGGGCACTATGCAAAAATGGTGCACAATGGCATCGAATACGGGCTCATGCAAGCCTACGCTGAGGGCTACGAATTATTGATGGCCAAGGACATCATCAAGGATGTTCCCGGAACATTTGCCGCTTGGCAAAAGGGTACCGTAGTGCGGTCCTGGTTGCTGGATCTGCTGGTTAAGGCGTTGGAGGAAGATCCGGCCTTGACCCGGATTGCCGGCTATGTTGATGATTCGGGCGAAGGTCGATGGACGGTGGAGGAGGCAGTTGCCAGTTCTGTCCCTGCCCCGGCGATCACTGCTGCGCTATTTGCCCGTTTTGCATCCCGGCAGGATGATTCACCCGCGATGAAGATGGTCTCCGCACTGCGTAATCAATTTGGCGGGCATGCAACAAAACCTGCTAAACCAGCATCTTCCTAACGGCAGGAGCCCGAGCCCGGCGTGTATCTGCAGCACCTTTCCCTTACCGATTTTCGTAGTTATGCCCAAGTTGAACTGTCGTTGGAACCGGGTGTAACCGTTTTTGTGGGATCTAACGGACTCGGCAAAACTAACCTGGTGGAAGCAGTGGGATACCTTTCCACACTAAGTTCCCATCGGGTAAGTTCTGATGGGCCGTTGCTGCGTTTTGGCAGCGACAGGGCGCTGGTCCGGGCCAAATTGATGCGTGGATCGCAGACTGTGGGCCTCGAAGTCGAAATCAATCATGGTCGGCCCAACCGGGCCCGCATCAACCGGGCCAATCCTGTCCGGGCCCGTGACATTCTGGGGATTTGCAGAACCGTTCTTTTCGCTCCGGAGGATCTCGCATTAGTTAAAGGAGACCCGGGAAACCGGCGGCGCTTCCTCGATGAACTTCTTGTTACCCTGCTGCCGCGGCACGCGGCTACCCGCAGTGATTATGAACGGGTCCTCAAGCAACGAAATGCACTGCTGAAATCGGCACGCGGCCAAATGTATTCCCGGAACGGCATCAGCGAGTCCCATACGGCAACGCTGGAAGTCTGGGACCAGCACATGGCAGTTGCCGGCGCCACTCTGCTGGCGGCCCGGCTCGAATTGCTTGAACGCCTCAAACCACATCTGGCCGCAGCTTATGAGCAGCTCACGGATGGATCCAAGGTCTTGAGCGTGCAATACCGGTCAAGTCTGGTAACGGCCACGGAGGACGAATCCGATGAGTATTCTGTAGATTCTTTCGAAACAGAGCAGGGCAAGGACGAATCTGAGGATACGGAACTGAAAGAACTTGCGGCGATGTCCATACCTGAGCTCACCGAACGGTACTTGTGCAGTTTCGTTGCGGCACGCCGCCGGGAACTCGAGCGCGGACTTTCCCTGGTGGGACCCCATCGGGACGAACTCGAGCTCGTGCTGGGTCAGGCGCCGGCCCGTGGATATGCCTCGCACGGAGAAACATGGTCCATAGCCCTGTCTTTGCGGCTTGCCTCGTATTATGTTCTCCTTGACGACGCTCAGATCGAAGGAAATACACCAATCCTGATTCTGGATGATGTTTTTGCGGAATTGGATGTCCAGCGACGCAGTAAGCTTGCCGCTATCGTCTCCACTGCGGAGCAAGTCCTCGTCACGGCGGCGGTGGATGAAGATATTCCCGCTGAGCTGTCGGGGGCTCACATCCGAGTCAAACCCGGAGGTCTCGCGCTCGATGCAGGCTGACGATTCAGACCAGGTCCAAACGCCGACCGAAGTAGATGCTGCGCAAGCTGCATTGAACCGGATGAGGGCGGCCGCGGCGCAGCGGGGGGAAATAAGACTGGCGCCGGGTCGACGGCCCGCGGAGAAACCAAAGTCGAGACGGCGAACCTTTTTGGATGTTAAAGATTCCGGCCGTGATCCGCTGGGGCTGGGAAGTGTAGTCAGCCGGTTGGTCAGTGAACGCGGCTGGTCTTCGCCTGTCGCCGTAGGATCGGTGATGGCTCAGTGGAACACACTAGTGGGCGCGGACATTTCCGGTCACTGCCAGCCGGAAAGTTTTACCGGAACTACGCTCCAGGTTCGTTGTGATTCCACCAGCTGGGCCACTCAGCTGCGTTTATTGAGTTCGTCGCTTCTGGCTCGCTTCGATACCGAGCTGGGTGCCGGCGTCGTGACAAAGATTCAGGTGTTAGCCCCGGCCGCGCCGAATTGGCGAAAGGGTTACCGGACGGTCAAGGGCCGCGGCCCGAGGGACACTTACGGCTAAACATCGTTGTGGAGTGCGATCACGATGGGCTCGAACGCGGGTGCAGCGAGGCGCAGACAGAGCGACGAAACCGCCGGTGGGCGTATCTCCCCTCATTGGTATGGGTGAAGTTGGCTCCTGTCCGGCATTTTTAGCCGCTCAGGGCCTATTCATGGCAGATTTGGGTGTCTGACAAGGTAGAATTAGATGAAAAGGGGACACCGGAGACTGTTGGTCATGTGCCACATGAAACGGCGGACTTAGGGGTGCGTCAATTGCAGGAACCGAACTGCCCCCGCAGTGGGCGTTCCGATACCTGCAACTGTTGATGTGCCTGTGCTTGCCAACGAAGAATAGAGGGGTCGAACGCGCCTGTGACTACCAATAACCCGGAGAATCCGGACCATGTGAAAAACACGCAGACCACGGCGGACGGACCTGGTGAGATTCCTGTCGCAGAAGCAACCGCGTCACCGAATCACCATAGAACTCCTGCACACCCGATGGAGTATGGCGCCAGCGACATCACTGTTCTGGAGGGCCTGGAGGCCGTCCGTAAGCGGCCAGGTATGTATATCGGTTCCACCGGTCCCCGCGGTCTTCATCACCTGGTTTACGAAGTGGTGGATAATTCGGTCGATGAGGCGTTGGCCGGCTACTGCGATCATATTGAAATATCTCTGCAGGCCGATGGCGGCGTCAAGGTAGTGGATAACGGCCGGGGCATCCCCGTCGACATCCATCCGACCGAAGGTAAGCCAACGGTCGAGGTGGTAATGACCATACTGCACGCCGGCGGAAAATTCGGTGGTGGCGGTTATGCGGTGTCCGGTGGTTTGCATGGCGTGGGAATTTCCGTCGTAAACGCGCTTTCCGCGCGCGTCGACACCGAGGTCCGGCGGCAAGGCCACGTGTGGCGGATGACTTTCGTAGACGGCGGCAAACCGCAGGGCAGCCTGGTGATGGGCGAGGCCACGGAAGACACCGGGACCATACAGACTTTTTACGCCGATCCCAGTATCTTTGAAAGTACCGTTTTCGATTTTGAAACCTTGCGCGCGCGATTCCAGCAGATGGCCTTCCTGAATAAGGGTCTGAAGATCACCCTTACCGACGAGCGTCAGGCCAGTGCCCCGGTTTCCGAGGACGAGGATCTTGACTTGGATTCACTCGGCAGCGGAAGCCAGGCAACTGCCGGTCCGCGCGAGGTGGTTTATCAGTATAACGAGGGTCTTCTGGACTATGTGAAGTACCTGAATTCGTCGAAGAAGGTCGATGTCATCCATGAGGACGTCATCGCTTTCGAAACCGAAGATACGAACCGCAAGATGGCCGTCGAGCTGGCACTGCAGTGGACCACGGCATATTCGGAAAGTGTCCACACATATGCCAATACGATCAACACGCATGAGGGCGGCACCCACGAAGAGGGCTTCCGTGCAGCCATGACGTCACTGATCAACAGGTATGCCCGGGATAAAAACATCATTAAAGAAAAAGATGAAAACCTAACCGGCGATGATATCCGTGAGGGCCTGACTGCGGTCATTTCCGTCAAACTCGCCGAACCACAGTTTGAGGGCCAAACGAAGACCAAACTCGGAAATTCCGAGGTTAAGGGTTTTGTCCAGCGGGTAGTCACCGATGGTCTGGGCGATTGGCTGGAACGCAATCCCGGGCCCGCCCGGGATGTGATCCGTAAGTCCATTCAGGCATCGCAGGCCCGGCTGGCTGCCCGGAAGGCCCGTGAAAGCACCCGACGTAAAGGTTTGCTCGAATCCGGCGGAATGCCCGGAAAATTGAAGGACTGCCAGTCGAAGGATCCGTCGCTTTCTGAAATTTATATTGTCGAGGGAGACTCCGCCGGTGGTTCCGCCGTTCGCGGACGCAATCCAACCACGCAGGCGGTGCTGCCGTTGCGGGGCAAGATTTTGAACGTTGAGCGGGCACGGCTGGACCGCGCGCTGGGCAACGCCGAGGTGCAGGCGATGATAACGGCCTTTGGCGCTGGAATCGGGGAGGATTTTGACGTCCTCAAGGCCCGGTACCACAAGATCGTGCTGATGGCTGATGCCGACGTTGATGGCCAACACATCACGACTCTGCTGCTGACGTTGTTGTTTCGCTATATGCGACCGCTCATTGAGAACGGGTATGTCTACCTGGCGCAGCCCCCGTTGTATCGGATCAAGTGGACTAACGCAGCACATGATTATGTGTACAGCGACAGGGAACGCGATGCGGTGATGGCGCACGGTCTGGCAAACGGACGCCGCATTCCCAAAGATAACGGCATTCAGCGTTATAAGGGCCTGGGTGAGATGGATTACACGGAACTGTGGGATACCACTATGGATCCGGATCATCGCACGCTGCTGCAGGTGACCATGGAGGATGCTGCGGCCGCGGATCAGGTCTTTTCCGTGCTGATGGGTGAAGACGTGGAGTCCAGGCGGAATTTCATTCAACAAAATGCCAAGGACGTCCGCTTTCTTGATATTTAGCGCCGCAACGGTACACCTCAAACATATTACTGATCCGACATATTTCTGGAACGGAATGCTTGAACTATGAGTGACGACGAAACCCCCGAGGTTCCTGTGGGCGCGGACGAAATCATTGAAGGAGCCGTCCTGACGGACCGGGTGGAGCAGGTGGACCTGCAGACCGAGATGCAGCGCTCCTACCTGGATTACGCCATGGCGGTCATTGTCGGCCGGGCCCTGCCCGATGTTCGGGATGGACTGAAGCCGGTGCACCGGCGGGTCATCTACGCCATGTTCGACGGCGGCTACCGGCCCGAACGCTCGTTCAACAAGTGCGCCCGCGTGGTTGGCGAGGTGATGGGTCAGTACCATCCGCACGGTGACATGTCCATCTATGATGCACTGGTCCGGTTGATCCAGGATTGGACGATGCGGTACCCGCTGGCTCTTGGCCAGGGGAACTTTGGCTCGCCGGGCAACGACGGCGCCGCCGCACCACGGTACACGGAGACCAAGATGGCTCCGCTCGCGATGGAAATGGTCCGTGACATCGACGAGGAAACCGTCGATTTCCAGGATAATTATGACGGCAAGAACCAGGAGCCGATGATTCTGCCGGCCCGGTTCCCGAACCTGCTGGTCAATGGGTCCTCCGGCATCGCCGTCGGTATGGCCACTAATATTCCGCCGCATAATCTGCGGGAAGTTGCCGACGGAGTGCAGTGGTATCTGGCCAATCCGGGTGCAAGCCGGGAAGAGCTGCTTGAAGCGTTGATCCTCCGGATCAAGGGGCCGGACTTTCCTACCGGAGCCCAGATTCTGGGCCATCAGGGCATCGAAGATGCCTACCGGACCGGGCGCGGCTCCATCACCATGCGCGCCGTCGTCAATGTCGAGGAGATCCAGGGCCGGACCTGCCTGGTCGTTACCGAGCTGCCGTTCCAGGCAAACCCGGATAATCTGGCGATTAAGATCGCTGAGCTCGTCAAGGACGGCAAGATATCGGGCATTGCCGATCTTCGGGATGAAACCTCCGGACGCACCGGACAGCGCCTCGTCGTCGTGCTTAAGCGCGACGCCGTCGCCAAGGTTGTGCTCAATAACCTGTATAAGCACACCCAGCTGCAGGATAACTTCGGTGCCAATATGCTCGCCATTGTCGACGGCGTGCCGCGCACGCTGAGTCTGGACGCGTTCATCAGGCATTGGGTGACCCACCAAATGGACGTCATTGCAAGGCGCACCCGCTACCGGTTGCGCAAGGCAGAGGAAGCAGCGCACATTTTACGCGGCTATCTGAAGGCCCTTGACGCTCTCGACGAAGTCATAGCCCTGATCCGCCGTTCGCAGACCGTCGAGGACGCACGTAACGGACTAATGGGCCTGCTTGAGATCGATGAAGTTCAGGCGCAGGCCATCCTCAACATGCAGTTGCGCAGACTGGCTGCCCTGGAACGGCAGAAGATCCAGGAGGATCACGACAAGCTCGAGGCTGAGATTGTTGAATATAACCGCATCCTCGCCTCCGAGGATGTACAGCGCGGCATTGTCAGCACCGAACTGCAGGACATTGCGGACAAGTACGGCGATGACCGCCGCACGCACATCATGCTCGGTTATGACCCGAATATGAGCATGGAAGACCTCATCCCCGAGGAAGAGATGGTGGTGACGATCACCCACGGCGGGTATGTCAAGCGCACGCGCAGCGATAACTACCGGTCCCAGCATCGCGGCGGCAAGGGTATCAAGGGTGCTCAACTGCGTGGCGACGATGTAGTGGAGCATTTCTTCGTCACAACCACACACCACTGGCTGCTGTTTTTCACCAACCTTGGGCGTGTGTATCGTGCCAAGGCCTACGAACTCGTAGAGGCAGGACGCGATGCCAAGGGCCAGCACGTAGCGAATCTCCTGGCCTTCCAGCCGGATGAAACGATTGCCCAGGTTTTGGATCTTCGTGACTACCAGCAGTCACCGTATCTGGTGCTGGCCACCAAAGCCGGTCTGGTGAAGAAGACCCGGCTGGAGGATTATGACACCAACCGCTCCGCCGGAGTCATCGCGATCAACCTGCGCGATGGGGATGAGCTGGTGTCCGCCCAGCTGGTATCTGAAACCGATGATCTTCAGCTTGTTTCACGCAAGGGGCAGTCCATCCGTTTTACAGCCACCGACGAGGCCTTACGGCCGATGGGGAGGGCGACCTCGGGTGTGACGGGGATGAAGTTCCGCGACAGCGATGAGCTGCTGGCAGCGAACGTAGTGACTGAGGATTCGTTTGTCTTCATCGTGACCGAAGGCGGCTATGCCAAACGCACGGCCGTCAGTGAGTACCGGCTACAGGGCCGGGGCGGACTGGGAATTAAGGTTGCCAAACTGGCGGAGGACCGCGGGGATCTGGTGGGGGCTTTGATCGTCCAGGAGGACGATGAGGTACTGGTCGTGATGAGCGGCGGAAAAGTAGTCCGTTCCAACGTCAGTGAAGTGCCGGCTAAAGGCCGGGATACCATGGGCGTGGTCTTCGCTAAGCCGGACAAGAATGATCGCATCATTGAAGTGGCGCGCAACAGTGAGCGCGGCCTCGAAGCCGAGGAGCTGGAAGAGGATCTGCAGGCAGGGTCCGATGGTGCACTGACGGTCGACGGCGGTCCGGAAACTGCTGCCGACGGTGCAGCAGACGTTGGGGAGAGTGCACAAAGCCGTGATCATCACACGGATGAAGTACCGTTAACTGACGATAACGCTAGCAGTGGAGGTACCGATTGAGCACGAGTAACTCAAACCCCAGGCCGTCAGCGGGCCCACGGGTGAGTGCACCGGCGCGTCCGCCGCAGCGCCCCGGCACGGCTTCCACCACTCAACGGCCCGCGAACAGCAGGCCCGCACTGGTCAAGCCCGCGCCGAAGGCCAAGGCCCGCCGGGCGCGGCTGCTGGTCAGCAAGATTGATCCGTGGTCAGTGCTGAAAATGGCTTTCCTGCTGTCCGTCGCACTGGGAATCGTCACGGTTGTGGCCTCAATAGTGCTGTGGACAGTCCTGGACTTCACGGGAGTCTTCGAAAGAGTCAACTCGCTCATGAGCGACATACAGGGCAGCGAAGGCGGTGGGTTCGATTTGAAGAAGGTTGCGTCGCTGGGTCAGGTTGCGTCCTTCGCCACCATCATCGCTGTGATCAATGTTGTACTGCTGACGGCATTGTCCGTGCTCGCTGCGGTGCTGTACAACATCTCGGCGACGCTGGTCGGTGGCATCTCCTTGACACTCACAGACGATTAACCTCCGCTCGGTCGGTTCGGCGGTAGCGCTGAACCGACCGATTTGGGCAGAACGTGTTGGTACTGTAAAGTTTTATTTCGACCCGCTAAGGGTTGAAAGGGCGCATAGCTCAGGCGGTTAGAGCGCTTCGCTGATAACGAAGAGGTCCCAGGTTCAAGTCCTGGTGCGCCCACGGAACCTGCCCCAAAGGAGGTACTTGTGAAAAAGCTGCTGGTTATCGGAGCGGTTGTAGCAAGTGTTCTGGTGCTTCGAAGGAAGTGGCAGGAATCCGAAGAACAAAAGAAAACCTGGCACAGCGGGACGGATAAGGTCTAGCTGTTCCTGGCGTTGTGGGCAGTACACTATGGGGGCATGGCGCAATTGGTAGCGCACCTGCTTTGCAAGCAGGGGGTTCGGGGTTCGAGTCCCCGTGCCTCCACCATAGGAAGCGTCCCGACCAGCATCAGCTGGTCGGGACGCTTTATTTATGCCGTTTCGATCCGACGCAGGACATAGGGGTTAGGACAGTGAACTTTTTCCTGGCGGCACTCGGCGTGATAGGGATTTCCGCCTCCGGCCCCATTATGGCAGCTACGGCTGCGCCCGCCTTGGCGATTGCTTTCTGGCGGAATGCTCTTGGCGCGCTCATTATGGGGGCACCGGCACTGGCAACCCAGGGGAAACGGTTTCGCCAACTGGGTCCGGTGGAGTACAAGTGGTCAGCTATGGCAGCCCTGGCGCTGGCGCTGCACTTTGCCTGCTTCATATCCGCCCTGAAGTTGACCAGTGTGGCGGCCGCCACGGCCCTGGTCTGCCTGCAGGCGGCCTGGATTGCGTTGTTCCAACGCTTCCGCGGCCATCGCCCGGTCCCGGCTGTGCTGGTCGGTCTTTTAGCGGCACTTGCCGGGGTGATTGTCATTTCCGGATTTGACCTGGCCACCTCCCCGGAGGCCATTGCCGGGGACGCATTGGCACTGGCAGGAGGTGCACTTGCCGGCCTGTACACGATCGCAGGCGGCCAGGCACGGCGCAGTATGTCCACCGGGACGTATACCACGCTCTGCTACGGAGGCAGTGCTGTACTGCTGGCGCTCATGTGCGTGGCCTTTAGAGAGCCGTTTGGCGGATTTTCCCCTGCTGCCTGGTTAGGGATCCTTGCAGTGACTGTGGTGGCCCAAATTATGGGTCACACGGTATTTAACCATCTGCTCGCAACTATCAGCCCACTCGTCGTCTCGATGATCATTCTGCTGGAAATACCCGGTGCCGCCGCACTGGCGGCGGTTTTCCTGGGCGAGAAACTTCCCGGTGGTACGTACCTGGGTCTGGGGATGATTCTGGCGGGGCTGGCAGTAGTGGTTCGCGGGCAAGGGCGCCCCGGTGCGAAGGCAGTTGTCCCGCTGGCTCAGTAGCGCGTCCATCCGGACCTGCCCACCGGGTGGGACCAGGTAATGAAGCCGCCTCGAACTGTCCCGGCTTGTCCGAGGTTGTCCGGTGCGGACCGTAATTCCCGGTGCACTTATTGTCGACGACGATGAGCAGCGGAGCAAAAAAGCAGCGCAGACCAAAAAACTGGAGGGGCCCGCTGTGGGCCCCTCCAGCTTCAGGTTTTACTGCCGGGTAATTTACTGATCGGTTGGCTTATCCCCGGTGTTTTCAATCTTGGACGCGATGTTGTTCAGTGCCGTCTTCGCATCCTTGGCGACGTGCTTGCTGGCTGCCGGGGCGTCATCGGCGGTCTTGACGGCGTCGTGGGCGGCGTCGTCGGTCTTTTTGCCGGCTTTGTCCTTTGCATCCACCGCAGCGGTTCTAATATCATCCGCTTTGTCCTTGGCGGCTGCCGCAACGTCACTGATCTTGTCTGTCGCGTCGTCCTTGATTTCGGCTGCCTTGCCCGCTGCCGTGTCCGCCGGGGCAGAATCGGGCACGGCGGACTGCTGGGAGGGTCCCACCGGTGCCGGCGTTTTCCACGGATCCTCCACCGGGCGCGAAGCCTTCCAAGCGGCAGCACCGGCAGCAACAGCGGCAGCAACTACGCCGACGATCAGCCAACCCTTATTACCGCTCTTGCGCTGACGGCTCAGTTGTGCAGCGGCGTCCTTGGACGCCTTGGCCGCGGCCTTCTGCGCCTTGGCAATCGTTTTTTTATCGCCGGTGAGCTTGGCGACAACAACATTGACCTGTTCCGGTGTCTTGGCGTTCTCCAACGCCTTTCCTACGGCCTGCGCCGCGTCACCGAGCTTGCCGGACAACATTGGCAGGTAATCGCCGACCACTCGGTCCTTGGCTGTGGAGATTGCCGGTGCCGCTTTATCCAAGGCTCCCTGCAGCCGTGGTGTGGCTCCGTCAACAGCGTTGGAAATCTTTGGGGCGAGCTTGTCCAGGCCACTCTGAATCCGCGGCGTAACGTTCGCTACGCCTTCTGCAGTGAGGTTGGCGGCCTTTCGTAAACCGTCCTGGACCATGGGAGCAGCACTTTCAAAGCCCTTCTCCAGCCTGGGAACGGCCCACTTCAGGGCGGCATCCACCTGAGGAGCTGCCCAATCGCGGGCAGTTCCCACGCCCTTGCTCAGCGTGTCCTCCAGATCGTGGGTAATACGGTCCGCTTTCTTCACAACTACCTCCCGGATCATTTGACAGTTCCATGTTCAGCCTACGTTGTTATTCAGCCTACGTGGATTGGCGGGTTCCGGCTATTCGCCGCGGAATAGTTCTTCGTCAGAGGTTCACTGAACGCTGAACACCGGCTAATGCCCGGTCTTCAGCCGCTTCGACGTGGCAGAATTGCGCCATGACTGCTATTCCAACCGCAAAAGCGACCATACATACCAATCACGGTGACATCCTGGTTAATCTCTTTGGAAACCATGCGCCGAAGACCGTCAAGAACTTTGTCGGCCTGGCCACTGGGGAGATCACCTGGAAGCACCCCGCAACCGGTGCTGACAGTAATGCTCCGCTCTACGACGGAACCATTTTTCACCGCATCATCAAGGATTTCATGATCCAGGCCGGGGATCCCCTGGGACGCGGAACGGGCGGCCCCGGCTACCAGTTCGGCGACGAGATTCACCCGGACCTGAACTTCAACGAGCCGTACAAGCTGGCGATGGCGAATGCCGGGCCGGGCACCAACGGGTCACAGTTCTTCATCACCACCATCCCCACCGGGTGGCTCCAGGGCAAACACACCATTTTTGGTGACGTTGTAGATGCTGACTCCAAGGCTGTTGTCGATGCCATTGAGGGCGTCTCCACAGGTCCCGGGGACAAGCCGCGTGAAGATGTTGTCATTAAGAGCATTACCGTCGAGCAACTCTAGCCATAGTCCCGAAGGTCTCCCACGACCGGATGAAGTCGTGGGAGGCCAGGAATGAAGAGATGACGTACCCAATCCCGGCGGCCGGCACTTCGGCGGCTCCCTTTTGTCCTCGGCATCCTGACCGCGTTTCGTACGTGCTTTGTCAGCGGTGCGGGCGTCCGGTGTGCCCGCAATGTCAGCGCAGTGCCGCCGTCGGGGTTCAGTGCGTTGACTGTGTCCAGGTGGCCGCGCGCACGGCGCCCGTTAACCGCACCGTCTACGGCGGGAAGGTCCGCCCAGGCCGGCCGCTGGCCACTTACGTGATTATTGCACTGTGCGTATTGGTCTATTTGCTCGAATGGCTGCCCGGACTGAACGTTGAACAATCGTTCTGGTACGCGCCCGTTTATACCCAGACCCAGCCCTGGCGCATGCTGACCTCGGCCTTTCTGCACTCACAACAGTTTCTGCCGCATATTTTGTTTAATATGTATGCCCTGTGGATTTTGGGCCACGCGCTCGAGCCTGCGCTGGGGCGCCTGCGATTTGTGGCCCTGTATCTTGTCTCGGCCTTGGCCGGGTCGGTGGGGGTGCTGCTGCTGGCCCCGATTGGCGGACCCGTATTAGGCGCCTCCGGCGCCATTTTCGGTCTCTTCGGTGCACTATTCGTGATCCAACGCCAACGCGGCGGGGACGTGCGGCAGATCGTCGTCCTGATCATTATTAATGCAGCCCTGGGGTTTATTGTCCCCGGTATCGCCTGGCAGGCACACTTGGGCGGCCTGATTGTCGGCGGCCTTGCCGCGGCCCTGTTCGCCCACGCGCCCAAAGGCCCACGGCGGAATCTGATCCAGTTCGGTGGTTTAGGGCTACTGGTGCTGGTGCTCATTGTGCTGACAGTCACCAGAATGAACGCAATCCACAACCTGATGATCCAGTACCAGCTCTAAGAGCCAACGCCACGCTGCCGTCAGTTCTGCAGGCGGTGGTAAGCGGAACCAAAGTGGACCAGTGGATCCATCCCTTCCACCCCGGCCATGAGAGTGCCCATGGACAGCACCTCCCCTACCACCAGGATGTGCGTGGCGGCAGCGTGCACTGCTGTGCTGCGTAATTCAAAGTAGGCCAGCGATCCGTCGATGACGGCGGCACCGCTTTCGGCGCCGCGACGGAAGGGTATCTGTGCCAGCAGGCCCTCCACGGGAGTCCCCGGACTCGCGAGCCAATCCGCCGTACTCCGGTGCCTGCTGCCCAGCACGCTCAGAGCCCATGTGCCCGACGCTGTGACCGCTTCCGCGATGCGGGATTCTGCGTACAGGCTCACGAGCATGGTCGGTGGATCGTAGGAGACGGAGAGGAACCCGCTCACCGTTGCGGCGTAGTCCCGCCCCCGCAGCAGCGTGCTGATGACAGCGACGCCGGCAGCAATGTCAGCGCTGTATCCGCGGTAGAGCGAAACATCGTCCGCGGTCGGTACGGGGCGGGCCAGAACGTGACCGGGTAAGCCGGTGGTATTTTCCATAACCTGATCCTGTCATGTCCCCGCGAAAGTTATCCACAGGGCTGTCCACAGCTGGGTACAAGTTACACGCGTGTAGTTCGAATCCCGGGATCGCATGGGTTATCCACTTATCCACAACGATATCCACAATGGGTATAACTTACACACATGTGATTCACAGCTGTGGAGGGCGCCTTGGGCCGGACCAACGCAGAATTTCCCACCCGGCGTGGCGGAACTTGTCCACCGCTGTGGATAAGCATGTCAACATGCTGGGGATAATGCCTCGGTAACGGAGTATTCGAAAACCGCAGGTCTTTGGCAGCGTGCTGTGCATAACCCGGATTTCTGCAGCTCTTCCCTGTCAAAGGAGGACCAGTCCGGCAAAAATACCTGGAGCACCTTGCTTCGCTCAGTTGGTCGGCCTGCCTTGCGTGCGAGCGTAGTGGCGTGCGCAGTCCCGTCGTGCGCCGTGCGCCGTGTGGCGTGCGCAGTCCCGTCGTGCGCCGTGGGTCACCTGCCGTCGGTCGTCTGCCGTCTGCCGTCTGCCGTCAGGTAAGTCAGTGCGGGTGCTTTCGCTCAGCAGCAGCGGCGGACAGCAGGTGCCCACTGTTGCTGAGAGTCTGCGGTCCATAGAATTGGAATTCGAAGACCAAGACAATTCAAGATACGCGGGAAAGGCAAAACGATGACCGAGAACAGCAGGATTGAAAAACCGGAGGTTCCCTCTGTTGGCCCTGCCACTGCCGGGCGTGGGGATGACGTCCAAGACCGTGGGGAGGTGCTGCCCGACAGTGCTGCAGGCCAGGAGCGCGGGGAGGGGCCAGCGGAGGATGATGAGGACAGGGGCCGCTACGTCGAGGGCTCCTACGGCAAGGCAGGCCGCGAGGCCGGACATCGCCGCGGAGCGGGCGAGGGCCAATATATAGAAGGTGAATATGGGAAGGCCGGGAGTGAAAGCGCGCGGAAAACCGGGCAGGGCGAAGAAACGCAGACAGGCCGGTTTACCGAAGCCGACTACGGCAGTGCCGGAAACGTAGCGCCGCGCAGCGGTGAACACGGCGCCGGGCAATATGCCAAGGGTGACTACGGCAGCGGTGGAACGGTCAAGCCCAAGGACAAGGAGACCTAGGACCGCCAGCGTGTCGTCATCAAAAAGCCCACAATCGCAATAACGAATCCAATCAGGATATTTCCGTTTCCCACGCTCGGCAGTGGGAACGCGCCGCTGCTGATATAGAACGTAATGATCCAGAACAGGCCGATCAGCATCAACCCGAACATGACCGGTTTGTACCAGACCGGATTGGGCCCAGCGGCTTTGGCTTTGGCACTGTCCTGCTCCTGATTGCTACGACGTGGCTGGCGGCGCGGTTTGGACTCGGGCACAGGATCTCCTTGATGGGCTCACACCTGCGGCGCGCCCTCGCTGTTATGGGGACAGTCCTGCCACTTGGTATCCTGAAGGGAATATTTCCATGGACGGGGTCTGTTCGGTTTCTGGCTGTAATTCTAGCCGTTCAGGCTGCAAAACCAGGCCATGACGGGGGCGGTGCGGATTACGGTGGCGCTACAGGAATGTACCAAACCGGAAATCCGGTATTGCCGGGCCGGATTTTTTGCCCTGACCTTTGCCGGTTACGCCGGTTACGCCGGTTACGCCGTTCACCGAAACTACGATTGGCACCAATCATTATGAATACACGTATTCTGGTCGTCGATAACTACGACAGCTTCGTCTACACCCTGGTTGGCTACCTGCAGCAGCTTGGCGCTGAGACCACGGTCGTCCGCAATGACGATGTCACGTTGGCCGAAGCCATCGAACTGGCTGGTCCGCGTGATGGCGTGCTTATCTCTCCCGGGCCGGGGACGCCGGCCGAGGCGGGTATCTGCATTGATCTGATCAAGTGGTGCGGCCGCGAGACTAAGCCGATGTTGGGCGTGTGTCTTGGGCATCAGGCCCTTGCCGAGGCATATGGCGGGACCGTGACCCACGCACCGGAGCTGATGCATGGCAAGACCTCCGCGGTGCAGCACGGGGGCTCAAACGTCTTCGCGGGGCTTCCTAACCCTTTTACGGCAACCCGGTACCATTCTTTGGCAGCAGTTCGGGAATCCATTCCGGCCGAGCTGGAGATCACGGCGGAAACCGCGACCGGCGTGGTCATGGGTCTGGCACACCGGAGTGCGCCGTTGTACGGAGTTCAGTTCCACCCGGAGTCCGTCCTGACCGAGGGTGGTTATCTGATGCTGGGAAACTGGCTGGAGTCGTTGGGTATGAAAGGCGTGGCTGCCAGGGCCGCCGGCATGAGTCCGCTTATCAGCCAGTAACGTCTAACTTTTAGGTGCCGGGGATGGGCTGCAGTCCGTGGCTTTCTTGGATGCGCAGGCCGACGACGTCGCACGGGGCGTCGGCGTCGCTGTCTCGGTCGGAGCAGGAGCAGGTGCAGGTGTAGTTGCGGGTGCGGGTGCCTTGGCGATCTCCACCGTGACGGTGGAATACTGGTCAACGCTGGACCCCGCATCAGCTGACTGACCGGTAACCCTGCCCGGCGCCACCACGGAATTCTCCTTCTCGACGAAGGATACCTGCAGTGTCCTTGAGGCGCTCTGGATGGCCTGTTGGGCTTCCTCCCGGCTAAGGCTGATCAGCGACGGCATCGTCACCTTGCCGGTCGAAACCATGAGATCCACTTTCGATCCCGCGGCCACCACCTGGCCCGGTGATGGACTGGTCGTGACCACCAGGTTGGCACCGACGGTGCCGTCATTGACTTGTTTGGTTTCCCCCGGCACCAGCCCCAGCGCCCGGATCGCATCCCGGGCGGTAGGTTCGGTGACATTGATCAGGGAGTTGGGGATCTGCACGCTGGCGGGACCATCAGAAATAATCAAGGTGATGGTCGTATTGGGATCGACCGACGCCCCTGCCGACGGATCCGTGCCTACTGCGAGTCCTTTGGCTACGGCAGGGTCGTAGTGGCGCTGCAGCGAAGGCCGGAGACTATCGTTATAGAGCTCGGCCATCGCATCGGTTTCCGGCATCGAGCGGACATCGGGAATGCGGATCTGGACCGCGGCGGGTGGTTTTGCGCTGATCAGGTTATAGGCGAGGACGCCGCCGCCAGCGAGAAATACGGCCAGCAGAACAAAAAAGGTGATGATCGATGCATGACGGCGCCGGCGGGTAGCGTGGTCCCGCTCCTTCTCTGCGGGCAGCCCCAGTGGCAGCGCGTTCGGGTCCTCATCGGGGGCAACTCCGGTGGTGAGCGGCCTTCCGGACAGCGCTTTGGCCATGGCACGTGTGGCGGGACCGTCGTCATGGAGATTTTCCGACTCGGACCGGGAAAGCGCTCCCACGGCGACGGCGACAGTGGACACTGATGGTGGAGTCGGAGTCCGCTGCATGCCATATGCCTCGGTCGGAGCTTCGTTGGCCGAGTACGGAGCGATAAGCACGCCGCCTTTGGCTGCCCGCAGGGCACGCCTGAAGGCCGCGGCATTCTGGAACCGGTCGGCCCGGTTTTTTTCCAGGGCGCGCAACACCACACTGTCCAGAGCCGGGCTGACCAGTGAATTGAAGCGGCTGGGTGCCGCCGGCGTTTCCCTGACATGTTGGTAGGCCACCGAGACAGGGCTGTCCCCCATAAAGGGAGGCCGTCCGGTAAGCATCTCGTAGAAGAGGCAGGCGGCCGAGTACAGATCGCTGCGCTCATCAACTGTTTCCCCGCGGGCCTGCTCCGGAGAGAGATACTGAGCGGTGCCGATCACGGCCTGCGTCTGGGTCATGGTGGCGGAAGAATCCGCGATGGCGCGCGCGATCCCGAAGTCCATCACCTTGATCGCGTTGCCGTCGTCGGTGACCATGACATTGGCCGGCTTGATGTCCCGGTGCACAATGCCCGCACGATGACTGTATTCCAGCGCGGACAGCACGCCGAGCGTGTAATCAATCGCATGGTCAATGGTCAGTTCCTTGCTCCGGACCAGATCGCGCAGGGTCCGGCCCGAAACGAATTCCATCACGATGAACGGCATTCGAGGGCCATCCCCCAGCGGGTCAGTGGAACTGTTATCCCCGGTGTCATATACCGCGACGATCGATGGATGGTTCAGCCCGGCTACCGCCTGCGCCTCACGGCGGAACCGTGCCTGCAATTGCGGGTCGCGGGCCAAATCAGCACGCAGCAGCTTCACCGCTACAGTACGTCCGAGCCGGGTATCCTTGCCGATGTACACGTCAGCCATACCGCCGCGGCCCAGCAGCTCACCCAATTCATACCGTTCATTGAGGACGCGCGGCATATTCATAATTCAGCGGTCCTTTCCGATTATCGGGTCATTGTGGTTGCGGTTGCAGGGTGCGACGGCGGCGCGATTCCGATTAGGGGGCGGGCTTGCAGGTGGCGGGGCTGCCGGCGGACTCTCCCACGCCGCAGTCAGTAAGCGCAGCCGGCGGCGTGGCAAGCGCCGCGGGGGTGGCGGGCGTGGTCGGCGCCTGCGTCGGCGATGGTGCAGGCGCGTGCGTCGGTGACGGGGCAGGTACAGGCGCCTGCGTGGTCGGCGCCGGTCCGGTCGAGACTGTGTAGGTAACTGTAGTTCCCTTGGCCACACTGTTGCCCGGTGCCGGGGCGACCTCGATGACCGTACCTGCCTTGGCTGCATTGGGTGCGTTATTGGTTGCCGGCACCAGACCAAGGGTCAGGAGCTGGGAGTTGTACGTCTCAGCGTTCTGGCCGGCAAATGCCGGAACCGTCACCGTTTCCGGTCCCTTGGAATAGGTCACGTTGATGGTGGTGCCTTTTGGTTGCGCACCCGTGGGGGCAATAGAAATCACGGTTCCCGCGGCCGTTGAGTCGAAGACCTCCACCGGATTGACCCCCATCCCCAAATTAATGAGGGCCCGTTGGACTTCGCTGAACGGCCGGCCATTGTACTGATCCGGCTGGATCGTCACCATGTCCGAAGCCGTCGTTTCCGGCGGTGGCGCAGTGCTGCTCAGCGACGGGCTGGAACTGGAACTGGTGCTGGAACTGGCACTGGAACTGGCACTGGACGTCACCGGCGTGGACTTGGGCGAAAAAACACCCAGCTGCTGCAGAACCACCATCGCAATGACAAAGAGGACCAGCAGGATCAGGGCAACCAGCGGCCAGGTCCAAGGGCTGCGTCCGCGCTTGGCAGGTGCGGCAGCTTCGTCGTCGTCCTCGTCCCACTGCTGCCCGGCCGCCGGCTCCTCGCCGCGGGAGAGCGTATTGCCCGGACCCGCTTGGGCACTGATGGTGGCCCCTGCAACGGTGGGCAGGGCAGAAGTCGCCGCAGCAGAATAGTCGGGCGAATAGTTCGACGGAACGGCTGTTGTAGCGGCGGTTCCGGGAACGTCTACCGGCGCCGTGATGGGTCCGGTGGTCGCCTCGAACAGGAGCATTCCGGGCGCCGCGGCGTGGGCGGCGTTGATGTCTCCATTCCGGATGGCTTCGGCCGCGTCCGCGAGCTTGTTCGCGTTTGCCGGACGGTTTGCCGGGTCCTTAGCCAACATTGACATCAGCAGCGCGCGCACTGGAGTCGGAAGCGTGTCCGGCAGCGGCGGTGGTGCATCGTTGACCTGGGCCAACGCGATGGCAATCTGGGATTCACCAGAGAAGGGGCGGTGACCGGTAATGCACTCGTAGCCGATAATGCCCAGGGAATAGATATCGCTGGAGCCGGTGGCAAGCTGACCTGTGGCTTGCTCGGGAGCCAGATACTGCGCCGTCCCCATAACCTGCCCGGTTTGGGTGAGCGGGACCTGGTCGGCGAGCCGGGCGATGCCGAAATCGGTTACTTTGACCCGACCCTCAGGTGTGATCAGTAGGTTTCCGGGTTTGACGTCGCGGTGTACCAGCCCCTGCGCATGTGCGACAGACAGTGCCCGGGCGGTCTGGGCGATGATCGACAGCGTGCGGTCGGAGGAAAGCACGTGATCGTGTTCGATGATGCTGGACAGCGGCTCGCCGGGGACCAGCTCCATCACCAAATAGGCGGAGCCGTCTTCTTCGCCGTAATCAAAGACATTGGCGATGCCGACGTGGTTCAGCAGCGCGGTGTGGCGCGCCTCGGCCCGGAACCGCTCGCGGAAGCCCGGATCCCCGGTGTATTCCTCCTTGAGAATCTTGATCGCCACAGTCCGGCCCAAAACCAGGTCTTTGGCCCGCCAGACCTCACCCATACCACCAATCGCAATGCGAGATGTGAGCTGGAACCTGCCGCCTAAGGTGATACCCGATGTAGGCCTCACTTATTCAACACCGCCTCGATAAGTTTGCTTGCGTTTGGACTGGTCAATTGTGCTCCGGTGGCAATATCGACATTTGACATGACGATTGATACCACCACTTGGGGGTCCTGCGCCGGAGCGAATCCGGTGAACCAGGCGTTATTGTTGACCACGCCCGGAATGCCCTCGGCCGTGCCGGTTTTTCCTGCCACCTCAACGCCAGGGACAGTGGCTGCATGCGCAATGCCCTTGTCCACGACATTTGTCATCCAATCCGTGATCTGATGGGCTATCTCCGGAGTGGTGGACTGCCGCAGGACCTCAGGGGTAAATTCCTCAACCGGTTTTAGGTCCGGAGTGCGGATCGATTTCACCAGGTTTGGCTTCATCTGGGCGCCGCCGTTGGCGATGGCTGCCGTCATCATCGCGATCTCCAGCGGAGTTGCCTGCACATCCTGCTGGCCAACAGCGCTTCGGGCCAGTTCGGCCGTACCCAGCTGGCCCTTGCTGCCGGGGAACTTGCTGGCCGTTACCTTGTCCGGAAAGTACAGCGAATCGTCGTTAAAGCCGAACTTCCTGGCCTGCTCGGTAATGGCGTCCTGCCCCAGATCCAGGGCTATTTCCGCGAAGGGCGTGTTGCAGGATTGTTCGAGGACAAAGGAGAAACCCGCTTGGGTTTTGGCGCCGCAGCCGCCGTTGACGTAGTTGGGCAGCGTGGCATCGGTTCCGGGGAACGACAGTTCCTGCGGGTTCGCCAGCACGGAATCCTTATTGTATTTCCCGGACGCGAGGGCAGCTGCGGTATCAACAAGCTTGAACACCGAACCGGGAGAATACAACTTCGTGTAAGCGCTGGAGCCAAACATATCAATTCCGTCAATGCCCAGCAGTCTGTTGTAGTTTTTGGCCACCGAGGTGGCGTCATGACCGGCCAGCACGTTGGTGTCGTAGGACGGCTTGGACACCATGGCGATGATGGCGCCGGTCTTGGGATTCATCACTACGATGGAACCCCGCTGGCCATCCGGGATCATGTTGTAAGCCATCTGCTGGATCGCGGGATCTATGGTCAGTTCCACGGACCTGCCCTTAGGCTGCGCGCCGGAAAGCAAGGAGAGAACCTTGTCGTAGAAGGCATCGGCGGTTTCCCCGGTAAGCTGCGCATTTTCTGCCTTCTCGATGCCGTATTGTCCGTACGCCCGGGAGAAGAACCCGGTCAGACCGGCATAAAGCTCGCTCTGATGGTAGACGCGCTGAAACTTGCACTTATCCGGGGACGGGACGGACTCCGCAATAGGCTGCCCACCCACCAGAATGGCACCGCGATCGCTACAGAACTGCTCGATCAGGCCCCTGCTGTTGAGGTCATTATTTTTCAGATCGTCTGCGGCGAAGAACTGAATATAAGTGATGGAGCCAAAAACCAACGCGAAAAGCGCGACGGCGACAAGCCAGGAACTGCGGATGGCCTGGTTCACGGGCTAATCACCTTCTTGGACGGAGTTTTAATGGAACGCGGCGTCTGCACGGGTGTACGCGGGGGACCCGACGCGGGCGGCTCGCCGGCCGGGACGTGCGGTTCCTTCGCGGGAGCAGTGAAGATGGGGCGCCGGGCGGCGTTGGAGATCAACAGCAGCAGGGCAACGATTATCCAGTTGGCCAGAAGCGAGGAGCCGCCGGCGGCCAGGAATGGTGTGGTCAGGCCAGTGAGCGGAATCAGCCGGGTAACGCCGCCGATGACGACGAAGCACTGAAGGGCAATTGCGAAGGACAGACCCACGGCGAGCAGTTTGCCGAAAGCATCGCGGGTTCCCAGTGCGGCGCGGAAACCGCGGGTTATCAGCAATAGATAGAGCAGCACCACTGCGAACAGACCGATCATGCCAAGCTCTTCGCCAAGCGAGGCGATAATCATGTCGCTGTTGGCCAGCGGGACAATATCCGGCCGCCCTTGTCCCAGACCCGAACCAATCAGCCCGCCGCTGGCCATGCCAAACAGACCCTGCACGATCTGATAGCTGCTTCCGACACCGCGGCCAATCACTTCCGGATCGAAGGCATGCACCCACGTGTTGACCCGCAGACCCACGTGCGGGAAGATCCTGATGGCAAAAAAGCCGCCGACGGCGATCAGTACCAGGCCGATCGCAACCCAGCTGATCCTGCTGGTAGCGACATAAATCATGATCATAAACAGGCCGAAAAACAGCACCGAGGTGCCGATGTCATGCTGGAATACCAAGACGCCGACGCTGGCCAGCCAAGCCACGATCATTGGCCCCAGATCGCGGACCCGGGGGAGCTGCAGGGGACCGATTTTCTTTCCCGCGAGCAGGATCAGATCGCGGTTGGAGGATAGATAACCGGCGAAGAATATAGCCAATGTGATCTTGGCGATCTCACCGGGCTGGAAAGAGTTATTGCCGATCCTGATCCACACGCTGGCACCATTCACATCTCCAGCGCTGATGCCGGGAATCAGCGGCAGGATCAGCAGCACTACGCTGACGATGAGGGAGATATAGGTAAAACGCCGCAGTACCCGATGGTCGCGCAGGAACCAGATAACGGATATGGCCGCCAGGACCGCAACGGTGGTCCACAGCCACTGGCGCGGACCGGCAGTGTCGTCCGTTGCGAGGTCCAACCGGTGGATCATGGCCAGGCCGACGCCATTGAGGGCAACTACAATAGGAAGTATTACCGGATCGGCATATTTTGCGCGAAAGCGCAGCGAGATATGCATCCCGAGTGCGAGGACGGTCAGGACAGCCGCTTGGGAGTAGAAGTCGGAATCGAAGGGGCGGTCCAGATTAAGATCGACCAGCGCATTGGCGGAAATGCCCACTACCAAAGCCAGGATCAGTAGGACGAGCTCAATGTTGCGCCGTGGTTTGGCCACGGTCTGCAGCTGGCTCATTTGGAACCTCCCGAACAGGCTGCCGTGCTGACCGGGCCGGACCCGGATGCCGTTGGCTGCCCGGAAGCAGCAGAAGCAGCAGAAGCGGCAGAAGCGGCAGAAGTGGATGGGGTGACGGTCGCTGGAGCTGCCGAGGCAGGCGATGAGGTGGCTGTGCCGGTGGATGACGCCGTCGAAGGAGCTGGGGATGGGCACGGCGGAGCGCCGGATCCTGTGCCGAGCTGGAGGTCAATAATGATCTGCTGGGCGTCTGCCAGCCCGGCGGCCGGAACGGTCTGGGCCACCCTTTGCTGGGAGTAGTCGGGAAGATTTGAAACGTCCACGCCGGTTTCCCGGTAGACATGGGAAAGCGAGACGGGTCCTAAAGGTTGGGACACCCCGTTGAAAATTGCCACGTGTCCATTTGCCTGGCCAACGTAATAGCGTGTCTGGGTCCACGCGTAGCCGAGCCACAAGCCCAGCAGCAGGATCAGCAGGATGGCGGCGGCAAGAACGATTCTCAGGACGCGGCGCCGCCGGGGTGCGAGTAGATTTGCTGGCTCATATCCGTCGGTTTCGTCGCCCTCGGCAGGTTCGACGCCGGCGGGCGAGGTGGGCTTATGCGTCAGCACAGCGGCTGCCCTTAAGGCTGCGGGGCGTCCTGCCAATGCCGGGATTTTCCCCTCGGCTGCGGCGGTTACGGCGGCCCCGACAAGTTCGTGCGGCCGGCCGGCCAATTCGGCCTTGATAATGTCGGCGCTTAGATGTGAACCGATTTCCTCCGCCGTTGGCTCTGTCGGCGCAGCGGATCCCGGTGTGCTGATTTCGTCTACCGGGGCTTCCACCCCGCTGGATTCGGCCAAGCCGGAATTGACCGGTCCCTCGGACTCCGACAGGGCCGCGGTCTTGTCGGGCACGGCAGGAAGTGCCGCGGTGTCCAGATCATCCCCGGTCAGCTCGGCGACTTCAAAAACCACCACGGTGATATTGTCCGGCGCCCCGGCGGCAAGAGTTAATTCAATGAGTGTGTCGGCGCAATCCGAGAGCGAACGGGTATTGCGGACGACGTCTTCCACCACGTCATGGCGGACAAAGTTCAGGCCGTCGGAACAAAGCAGCCAGCGCTCTCCGGGGGTGACGTCGAAGGTTCTAAGGTCAAGTTCGGGGGATGCATCCACATCACCCAAAACGCGCATGAGGACATTCTTGTGCGGATGCGTCTCCGCTTCCTCCGGACGCAGGCGGCCTTCGTCAATCATCCGCTGAACGAAGGTGTGGTCCTTGCTGATCTGCTTGAACGCACCGTCCTTGAGCCGGTACGCGCGCGAATCGCCGATATGGGCGAATTCGAGCTTATGACCGGAGAGCAGCAAAGCCGTCACCGTGGTCCCCATGCCCGCCAGCTTCGGGTTTACCTGGACCAGCTCGGATAACAAGGAGTTGGCGGTCTGAATTTCGTCGGCCAAGTAGGTGCCGGCATCGCCTTGATACCCGTCGCGGTCCAAATGGATCAGGTCCAGCACCGTGGACGCGCTGGCAACATCACCGCCGGCGTGGCCCCCCATACCGTCCGCGACCACGGCAAGGAAATGCCCCACGTAGGCAGAGTCATCGTTTTTGGCCCGGATTTTGCCGACATCCGAGCGCGCGGCATAGCGGAGGACAAGTGGACGGTCGGCCATAGTCATGGCCTCAATTCGATGACCGTCTTACCGATCCGGACCGGGACGCCGAGCTCGACCGGCAGTGCGCGGGTCAGTTGCTGGTCGCCTAGGTATGTGCCGTTCGTCGAGCCCAAATCCTCGATGAACCACCGGCTTCCCTGCGGGAAGAGCCGGGCATGCCGTCCGGAGGCGTAATCGTCTTCGAGAACGAGCGTGGCTTCTTGAGCTCGACCGAGCAGAATTGGCGTCCCGGACAGTTCCAGAGTGCGCCCGGACAACGGGCCCTCGGTCACCACCAAGGTCCGTGCCTGGGCACGGACGGGAGGTGCGTCCACCAGTTCGGGGTGTCGGCGCGCCTGGCGGGCCGTTGGTGTGCCGACCTTGGTCTTACGGCCAATCACCAGATCCCGGCGCATCGCCCCGACAACGCTGAAGATCATCAGCCACAGCAACAGCAGGAAACCAAAGCGCAGTACGGTAACAGTCAGACCGCTGAGTTCATTCATTCGCGTTCCCTGTTCCGCATCGGGAGTAACCGGAAAACGATCTTCGTCCTGCCCATCGTCACCGTGGCGCCGTCGGCCAGTTCGGTGCTGCCGGAGACCTTCCGGCCATTGACGTAGCTGCCATTAGTGGAGCCGAGATCTACGGCGGTCGACCGGCCGTGTTCGGTCCGGATCTCCAGATGCTTGCGGGAAACGCCCGTGTCATCGATGAGAATGTCCGCTTCCGAGGAGCGTCCCAGAATAATGCTCGGTGCATTGAGTGAGTAGCGTTGGCCATCAATGTCCAGTACCGGTTGAAGGCTCTGCAGGCCGGTCACGGCGGGCGCACGCGGGGGCACGCTGGGGCGCCCGGTGGGGAATCCCGCGGGCATCTCGGCCGGGACGCTATTATGCGTTGGTTGATCTTCGTCCGGGTTTACGGAAGTGCTGCCACCGGTCTTTTCGGTCCTGGAGTTTATCTGGAAAACGCCGGCTTTCAGGTCCGCATCCTGATGGAAGACAACCCGAACGGGGCCCTGCAGTACATAGCCTTGACCGCGCGAGTGATTGATAACGACGTCGCAGAGCTCTTCGGCCAGAGCGGTGCCCCAACTGCGGGCGCGCTCGAAATCGTGTTCGCTGAGTTGAATATCGAAGACGTTCGGCGCCAATGTTCGTCCTGCGGCCAAAGTCATGGCCTTGTCATCGAGCTCGCGCCGGAGACGACTGGCAAGTTCCACCGGCTGGACCTGGGCCTTTGATCCGCGGGAGAAGGCGCCGCGTACGGCTTTTTCGATGCCTTTTTCGACGTTATCCAACAGCCCCATCGGCCCTCTCCTTCACAGTTGCCCGGTATCGTGCGCAAACTTGTCCATCCCGATACTACTGGGCAGAAGTGCGAAAATCCCCATCTGTTCTCAGTTCCGGGCGCCGTTTCACGCCCCGGTTCGGTGACGGCTCAGCGTCACCGCAGCCGGCAGCACTGGCCTCTCATTGGAGTTCGTCCGGTCGCAGCGGACCGTGTTATCCCGGACGTTTAGGTGTTTCGGCGCAGTGCGGGTACTCTTAATCTCGCTGTTCTTTTGGTTTCAGTTTCTGAAACATCTGGCTGAAGAGCCAGGTAGGAAGACGGCAGAGCGCGAGTGGCGGAACGGCAGACGCGCTGGCTTCAGGTGCCAGTATCTTAACGGGTGTGGGGGTTCAAATCCCCCCTCGCGCACCCAAATACCCTTCAGGGTCAAACCAGGAGGATCAAGAACGCCCCGGTCTTTGGACCGGGGCGTTCTTTTTGTGCGGGAGAGTCAGGGATGACCGAAGTGCCGGCGATGGTGAGTCTGGTCTCAAACGGAAATATCAGCAGAGCCAGCGGCGTTGCGACCGGTGGACCCGATACGACTGGAAAGAGACTGAATTGAACTTGTTTTCCCCCCTGACCCTTGGCGCTCTTGAGCTGCGAAACCGGCTCGTGATGGCGCCGCTGACCCGCTCGCGTTCGGGCCGGAGCGGGGTTCCCGGTCCGCTCGTGACGGAGCACTACCGCCAACGCGCCTCCTTGGGTCTGATTGTCAGTGAGGGCACGTACCCCAGTCAGGCGGGGCAGGGATTTCCCGGTCAGCCCGGACTGGTCACGCCCGGGCAGTTGGCAGGTTGGAGCAAAGTAACGCAGGCAGTCCACGAAGAGGGCGGCCGCATCTTTGCCCAGGTCATGCATGCCGGCCGGGTCACGCACGAGGCCATAAACGGTGGCTTTCCAGTGGTGGGTCCTAGTGCAATCGCCATTGATGGATTCGCCCGGACTTACGACGGTAAGCTTCCGTATCCCGTTCCGCATGAGCTCAGCGGGGGCGAATTGAAGGCCGTCGTAGGCGAGTTCGTCCTTGCCGCACGCAACGCCATTGCTGCCGGCTTCGACGGCGTAGAGCTGCATGGCGCCAACGGCTATCTGCTCCACGAGTTCCTCTCCCCTGCATCGAATCAACGCGACGATGGCTATGGCGGTTCGCCGGAGAACCGCGCGCGCTTTGTGGTTGACGTTGTTACGGCCGTGGCTGCGGAGATCGGCGCCGCACGCGTTGGAATCCGGGTTTCGCCCGAGCACAATATTCAAGGCGCGCTGGAAACCGATGCCGCAGATGTGCACGCCACCTATGGTTCCCTGCTGGAGGCGATCGCCCCGTTGGGGCTGGCGTATCTGAGCATTCTGCATAAGGACCCCACTGGCCCGTTGGTGAAGGATCTGCGGGCGCGGTTTGCAGGCCCGTTGCTGATCAATAGCGGTTTCGGCGTCCTGACGACCAGGGACGAAGCAATGGCGCTGATGGCAGACGGACATGCGGACGCCGTCGTTGTGGGCCGGCCGGCAATAGCGAATCCGGATCTGGCGAGGCGGTGGCGGGAGGACCTGCCGTTGAACGCGCCGGATCCGCTGACCTTTTACAGCGACGGAGCCGCCGGATACACGGACTATCCGGCGCTGGGAATTTAGCACACCGGATTCATATTTGAATGATTTTGTGAGTCGGCTAAAATAGATGGTTGAACTAATGGTGAATTAATACGTAACTAGGCGTGAAGAGGGTTTATTTGTGCTGGATTTCCTTGTCGGTAGGTTCAATCAGATCCTGTTTTCCGGCTGGCAGCACTTCAGCCTGGTTGTGCAGTGCCTGATCCTGGCCACCATTTTGGCGGTGATCATTGCTGCTCTGGTTTACCGCAGCAAGGCTCTCATCTCCGCAGCCAATTCTGTGTCCGCCGTGGGCCTGACGATTCCGTCGTTTGCGCTGATCGGGCTGCTGATTGCGCCCTTTGGATTTGGCGTTCTCCCGGCCGTGATCGTGGTGGCCTTCTTCGCGACGCTCCCCATCCTGCGCAATGCCGTTGTCGGTCTTTCCGGGATTAATCCGGCCACCGTTGAGGCCGCACGCGGCATTGGCATGAGCCGCTTTCGCACTCTGATGCAGGTCGAATTACCGATGGCGTGGCCGGTCATCCTGGCGGGTGTCCGGGTCTCAGCCCAGATGGTGATGGGTGTCGCTGCCGTTGCTGCCTATGCTCTGGGTCCAGGGCTCGGTGGCTTCATCTTTTCCGGTCTTTCCCGGCTGGGAGGCGCGAACTCACTCGAATCTGTGGTGACCGGCGTCGTCGGCGTCATTATTCTTGCCCTCATTTTAGATCTCCTTCTGATCGGCCTCGGCCGGCTGACAATTCCGCGAGGTATCCGTGTCTGAATCCAGCAAAGCAGCTTCCAGCCCGTCAACGTCCGCGAACGGCATAACGGGTGCCAGCATCCTGCTGGACAAGGTCACCAAGCGCTATCCCGGACAAGCCACGCCGGCCGTCGACGGACTGACGATGGAAATACCCGCCGGTAAAATGGTCATGTTTGTCGGCCCCTCCGGCTGCGGGAAAACCACGACGCTGAAGATGATCAACCGGCTGATTGAGCCTACCGAGGGAAAAATCATTCTCAACGGCGATGACGTCACCGCCATGGACGGCGACAAACTACGCCGCAAAATGGGCTACGTCATCCAGGCCGGCGGCTTGTTCCCGCATATGACGGTTGCCACCAACATTGCGATTGTGCCCAAGATGCTGGGCTGGGATAAGGCCCGCATCGCTGCCCGCGTGGACGAACTGCTCGAACTGGTATCGCTGGATCCTGGTGTCTATCGGGACCGCTTTCCCAAGGAACTCTCGGGTGGTCAGCAGCAGCGCGTCGGTGTGGCACGCGCCCTGGCCGCAGATCCGCCGGTGCTGTTGATGGACGAACCCTTTGGTGCGGTCGATCCGATCACCCGCCTGCGCCTGCAGGATGAGCTGATCAATATCCAGGCCGAACTGCAGAAGACGATTGTCTGCGTCACCCACGACTTTGACGAGGCGGTGAAGCTAGGCGACTGGATCGCGGTCTTTAATGAGGGCGCGCAGCTGGTCCAGTACGACACACCCGAGCGGATCCTGGCAGATCCGGCCGATGATTTCGTGGAAAACTTCATCGGCTCCGGTGCTGGCCTTAAACAGCTCACGCTGACTCGTGTCAGCGAAGTCGGCCTGGCCGAAGCGATTGTGGCACACCCCGGCGACTCCGCCAGCAGTGTGATGTCCCGTGTGAATGCTGCCGGACACGGGCATGCCGTGATCGTCGACGAGCGCAGCCGGCCGATCTCGTGGCTTTCCCGGCGGCAGCTGAGCCGGTTGGACGTCATCGGTTCCACGACAGATCCGAAACTGCCCGTGGTTGGAAACCGGGCGACTCTCAATGACGCGCTGGACACCATGCTGGTCTCCAGTGCCGGGGCCGCGCTGGTGACCGGCCGCCGGGACGTTTTCGAAGGCGTCATCGATGTTAAAACCGTTATGGATGCGATCACCGCCGCCCATGAGGCGGCCGCACTGGAATCCGACGATGCCCCCGTGGGGCTGAACACCGGGACGATGCAGCGGGTTTCACAGCC
Source organism: Arthrobacter terrae (assembly GCF_015708085.1). GTDB lineage: Bacteria > Actinomycetota > Actinomycetes > Actinomycetales > Micrococcaceae > Arthrobacter_M > Arthrobacter_M terrae. Next base: position 73,937 of record NZ_JADNYM010000004.1, read on the forward strand.
GGCAGCCGACGGCGGTGCTGCCGCCGGAACCGAAGTAGACGCCGGAACCGAAGTAGACGCGGGCAACGAAGCCACCGTGATGGCGGCGGCAACCCACGAGCAGGCGGCCGAATGAGCGCGGCTCTGAACGAGTCTGCGCTAACCCAATCAGAAACCGGCGATGCCGGCGACGAGGCTGCAGGACCAATAAGAACTGCCGCGTACGCCGGTGGCCTCTGGCGATCATGGCGGGGGCTGGTCTACCAGCTTGTCGGCATTGCCGCAGTCTTATTTGGCTTGATTATCTGGCTGGCAAACACCGGGCTTTCCGCCACGGAATTGACCACACTGGCCCCGGCCGCGCTGTGGGGTTACACCGTTGAGCACCTGCAGCTGACGCTGGTTGCCGCCGTCATCGTCCTGGTGGTCGCTATTCCCCTGGGCGTCGCTCTGACCAGGAAGCGCCTGCGCTTCCTGTCTGCCCCCGTCCTGATCGTTGCCAATATCGGTCAGGCCGCCCCCGCCATTGGCCTGGTGGTGCTATTGGCCTTTTGGCTGGGCTTCGGGTTCTGGGCCGCTATTGTGTCCCTGGTGCTTTACGCGATCCTCCCTGTCCTGCGTAATACCATGGTGGGCCTGCAGCAGGTCGACCAGCGGCTCGTGGAGGCCGGTCGGGGGATGGGCATGAGCGCCGCCGCCGTTCTGTTCAAGGTCGAGCTGCCGCTGGCCGTTCCGGTGATGCTCAGCGGCATCCGGACTGCTTTGGTGCTGCTGGTAGGCACCGCCGCCCTTGCCACGTTCATCAACGGCGGTGGGCTGGGAATACTCATCACCACGGGAGTGAACCTGAAGCTGACCAGTGTGTTGATAACCGGGTCCGTTCTAGTGGCTCTGCTGGCGCTGTTCATCGACTGGTTCGGCCGCGTTGTTGAACATCTGGCCCGACCGAAGGGACTATAGTGTTAGGCAAATTTGGACGGCGGGCGGCCTCAATCGCCGCTTTGGCCGCTGCAGGAATTCTACTTTCGGGGTGTGGGCTACAGCCCGCGGCGGCTTATGTTCCGGCCGTCGGCGCTGGCAGCATCAGCCCGATCGATGGAGTGAATAAGGCGAAATTGACTGTCACCTCGAAGAACTTCACGGAACAGCTTATTTTGGGCAAAATCGCAGTTCTGGCAGCCAAAGCGGCCGGCTTCGACGTCACGGATCTGACCAACGTTCCCGGCAGCGTTCCTGCCCGGGAACTGCTCACCGAGGGCCAGGCGGACGTAGCCTGGGAATACACCGGCACTGCCTGGCTCACGTACCTGGGTATGCCCCGGGGCATCCCGGACAAGACCGCGCAGTGGCAGGCCGTTCATGACGCTGATCTGAAGAACGGCATCACCTGGGGGGACCCCGCGCCGCTGAACAATACCTACGCCATTGCCATTCGCAGTGAGGCCGCTGAAAAGCTCGGAGTCAGCAGCATCTCGGATATCGCCAGACTCCCGGTGGAGGACCGCACCTTTTGCGTGGAATCCGAATTCAACTCCCGCCCCGACGGCTTTAACCCGATGCTGGAACACTATGGACTGAAGCGAGGCACCGCCGACGGCGTCCCGGACGATAACGTCGGGGTCTACGATACCGGTGCCGTCTACAGCGCGACCGACAGCGGCGACTGTAATTTCGGGGAGGTCTTCACGACCGATGGCCGAATCGACGCACTGGGACTGACCATCCTGAAAGACGATGGGAAGTTCTTCCCTGCCTACAACGTGGCCCCGGTGTTTTTCACTAAAACGCTGCAGGAGTATCCACAACTGGCGGCTGTCTTTGCGCAGGTTACTCCTGAACTGACGGATGAGACGATGCGCGGGTTAAACTTCAAGGTGGATGTGCAAGGGCAGGAGCCTGCCGACGTCGCATTCACCTGGATGGAAGACAAAGGATTCATCACCGATCCGAAGTAGTCGTGGGATCGCCGGTTCCATCGCTGCCGCTGTCAGCGACAGGATCGTGTACCCCGGCAGCTGGCTGGAATGCTCACGGATAACCACAGGAAGCAGGACCGCAATGATCTTCATCGTCGTTAAATTCAGAGTCAAGCCCGATTGGACGGACCGCTGGCTGGATCTGACCCGCGGATTCACCGAGGCCACGCGGCAGGAACCGGGCAATCTCTGGTTTGACTGGTCCCGAAGCGTAGATAACCCCAACGAATTCATTCTTCTCGAGGCCTTCCTTGACGACGCCGCCGGAGAGCATGTCAACAGCGACCACTTCCGGCAGGCCATGCAGGTCATGCCCCCGGCCCTGGCGGAAACACCGCGGATCATCAGCGAAAAGATCGGCGCGGCGGGCTGGGGCCGGATGGGTGAACTTACCGTCGAATAACGGTACCCGTTGGGACATTGACAGTGACAATGACAGTGATATTGTCCCGGGCAGCGCCATCGTTGGACCTCCCGGGTGACGCGCGTTGGGTGAAGCCGCCGGAGCTGGAGACGAAAGGGCGCTAAGTGCCATTATCGGCCGGATATGGCGGCACTTAGCGACGTTTCGATTGATACTGAAGCCGCTCGGGGAAGGCCCGCCGCTTCGCCCGGTCACAGGATGCGTTAGTCGAGTTCCGCGGAAGGCGACCGGGCCTGCGTCTACTCCAGCAGCCCACGGATATCGTCGGCGGTCAGCGCCGAACTGAACATGGCGTCGTCGTCCATCACGGCGTCGAAGAGCCGTGCCTTGCGCTCCTTCAGGGCCATCACCTTCTCCTCAATGGTCCCTTTGGCGATCATTCGGTAGACCATCACATTCCTGGTCTGGCCAATCCGGTGCGTCCGGTCCACGGCCTGGTTCTCCGTCGCGGGGTTCCACCACGGATCGAGCAGGAAGACGTAGTCTGCCTCGGTCAGATTCAAGCCGAAGCCACCGGCTTTAAGGCTGATGAGGAACACCGGGGCAGCGCCGTTCTTGAACCCGTTAATGACCTCCGCCCGCCGTCGCGTGGAACCGTCCAGATAACAGTAGGGGATGCCCCTCTCGTCCATCCGCTGGGCTGCCTTCTTCAAGAATGAGGTGAACTGGCTGAAGATCAGTGCCCGGTGGCCCTCGGCGAGGACATCCTCCAACTGTTCGTAGAGGGCCTCGAGTTTGGCGGACGGCACCGACGCGTACTTCGGGTCCACCAGGGATGCGTCAAGGCTGAGCATGCGCAGCAGCGTGAGGGAGCGGAAAACGATGAAGCGGTTCTTGTCCATGTCCTCGATCAGTCCCAGCAATTTCTGCCGTTCGCGCTGCAGAAACGTCTCGTAGATCTTTTTGTGCTTTGGGCCCAGCTCCACCTCGAGCACCTGCTCTTGTTTCGCCGGCAGGTCCTTGGCCACCGCGTCTTTGGTACGCCTCATCATCAGCGGCCGGATCCGGCGGCGCAGCTGAGCCAGCAGGGCTGCATCCTCGCCGCGTTCGATCGGCCGCTGGTACGTTTCGGTGAATTTACGCGGTGACGGAAACAGCCCCGGGGCCACAATGGCGAAGAGCGACCATAACTCCATCAGGTTGTTCTCCATCGGCGTGCCCGTGATCGCCAGCTTAAACGGCACCTTGAGGTCCTTGGCGTAAACGTGGACTTTCGCGGTCCGGTTCTTTACAAACTGGGCCTCGTCGAGAATCAGTCCTGCCCAGTTCTGCCCCTGGTACGCTTCAAAATCCAGCCGGAACAGGGCATAGGACGTAATAACGACGTCGGTCCCCGCAGTTGTGCGGGCAAGCGGCACGCCGCTTTTCCCTTGCGTATCGGTAATCCCGGCGGTCTTCAGGCCCGGCGCGAACCGTGCGGCTTCCAAGAGCCAGTTGGGGACCACAGATGTGGGTGCAACGACGAGAAACGGCAACTGCGCGTCCGGCTTCGCGCCTGCCGGGCCGGACCGTGCTTGTCCGGCAGATTCCTTCGCGTGGACTATTAGTGCCAGAGCCTGCAGCGTCTTACCAAGACCCATGTCGTCGGCGAGGATACCGCCCAGCTGGTGCTGCCAGAGGAAAGCCAGCCAATTGAATCCTTCCAGCTGGTATGGACGCAAGGTGGCATGCAGACCGCGCGGCAGCGGCGTCTGTTCCACGGCGTCCAGTTCAAGGAGCCCGGTGACAGCGGTCCGCCAGCTCTGCGCCTGCTCGGTATCCTCGGCCAGGTCCTCGAAGTCGGACCACAGCCCGGCCTGGTAACGGCTGATCCGCAGGCCGGTTTCCCATTCCTGCAGGGCGCGTGCCTCCTCGATGAGCTGATGTAGCCGGGCAAATATGGGCTGGTCCAGCGACAGATAAGAATTGTCCACCAGCAGCAGCTTGGTTTTCCCCTTCGCCAAGGCCCTGAAAATATTGTCAAAGGGAACTTTCCGGCCGCCTATCGTCACCATCACGCCGAGATCGAACCAGTCCCGCTGATCCGTCTCAACCGTACTGATGGTCAGTTCCGGCGGGTCGGTCAGTTCGCGGTAGTCCGGACGATCACCGAGCACGTCCACGCGAACGCCATCGAGCTTTTCAATTTTCGGCAGCGAATGCTCACTGAATTCTGCGGCGTCGATGCCCTTGAGCATGGCGTCGGCCTGGAACGCGGCGGGACGAAGGGTGGCCGTGGCCAGCTCCAACAAGGTGGTCTCGGCCTCCGCGTCCCGATAGCCTGCCGCCTGCTGTGCCGCGTGGAGAGGAAGCCTGGCGGCGTTAGGCGATTGCGGATACTCCCAGTCCCAGTGCAGCAACAATGTGTGCTCCGGCTCGTAGGCAGCGGTCAGAACCAGCACGGGCGGTTGGATTTGGGGAAATTGGACGGAATTGTCCGGGCTGCGCACACTGACCGCCTGCCGCAGCCGGGGATAGAACTCCGTCATGAACTCGTCAACGTCCGGTGCCGGGATAACGACGGCGGTACGCTGGCGCAGCAGGCTGCTCTGCTCGACTGTCAGCGCAGTGGAAACGGGGGCCAAGGTAACGGTCGCGGGGGAAACCCGGTAGGCATACACGCCGTGATTACCGATGGTTCCTGCGTCCAGCGGAGGATACGGCTGCTCATCGATCAGCAGAACCGCGGCAAGCCGCAACGAAGAATCCCCTTCCCCGGTTGCGTCCAGGCTGACAGCTGCGTGTTTGCCGATGCTGATGACGGCGTCCTTCTTGGTTCCCACGAGAGCAATGCCCAACCGGGCGGCGTCGTCGAACAGATTCCATAACAGCGGACTGCTGAAATCATCCAGATAGAGCCAATCGTTGTCCTGACCGAAATAGACTTGACCGTTCGCCCGGTGCAGCGGGGCGAACTGGCAGAACCAGCGGTGCTGTTCCGGATCGAGATTGAGCCTGTTCACCTGGTAACTGACCGTATTCCAGGTCAGGCTGCCCTTGACCCAATTTCCTTTGCTGTTGAGGGTAACCGGACGGACACCAAGACGATAGGGCCCGGCGGCCGGTGCTGAAGTTCCGGCTGTGGAGGCGGCAGCGGAACCCGTAACGGACCAGCGGTTCCGCCGCGACGGAGCGGCGGGGCGCAGCTCAAACTGCAGCCCCATCGCCGTAGCGATGTGCTGCGCGCCGGTGCTGCCAGGGCCGGGCCTACCGGGAGTATTCTGGCCCGGCTTGGATACCGGGCCGACCAAAGTACTGAGACTGGACTTCCAGCCGGCCAGCGGTTTGCGCTCGGCAGGCATGGCGGTCGACGCGTCCACTTCAGCGGAACTTCGGGCCGTTGTCATCTCCGCCTGCAGGCGCGTGGCATTGCTGCGCAGTAGAGTTGCTGCGACGTGTTTGCAGTCGAATGCCACCGGGCAGCTGCACGAGCTGCTTACCGGAAGGGGCCGTCCGCTGCCCTGAGCGACCAGGTCGATTCGGCAGTGATAGGGCGCAGCGGTGTTACCTTGCACCGTTCCGGTCAGCAGTCCTTTTGTAGGGTCCCAGCCGATCCTGAGTACCGATCCGTTCCGCGCGTAAGGGCGGGCGCGGTCCAATGACGGTTCACCCACCAGCCGGATAATGTCAGCGATGTCCACCACGGGCGGCAAAATGGCCGGATTCGCGGGACTAGGCACCTCTTAATGCTCTCATGTGGCAGCCTCAGGACTGCCGGTGACCCGGGTTCCATCTGAGCCCAACGCCCCGCGCCCGCAGAGGGCAATGAATCCGCCCAGTTGTGCCAGTCCCTCCGGACGGACAGGAAGATAGTTGGTCAGTTCGGGGGACCGGACCATAACGGCGCGCCACTGCCCGCGCGAGACGGCTACATTGATGCGATTTCGGGAAAGCAGGAATTCGATGCCGCGCGGAATGTCTCCGGCCGCAGAGGCAGCCATCGAAACTATCACCACGGGTGCTTCCTGTCCCTGGAATTTGTCCACTGTGCCCACTCGTACCCGTTCCAGGCCGGCTTTGCCTAGTTCCCGTGCGATGAGCTGGACCTGGGCGTTGTAGGCGGCGACTACCAGAATGTCTTCCTGGCCCAGCGGCCGCCGCACGGGCGAATGCTTCGGGTCCAGCCAGGCAAGACCAAGATGGGCATGAGCCTGCCGGACCACCTCGGCCGCTTCTTCTGCGGAAGACGTGGCATTGCCACTGTGCCGGACGAAAACGCAGGCCACGCCCGGAGGAACGCCCGTGAGGTGGCGCAGTGACGCCGATGGCGCAGAACGCAGCCGGCCATCGTAGGAAAAATCGGAGACTGCCGCGCACAAATCGGGGTGCATGCGCCACGATGTGGACAGGAAGTAGCCCAGTTCCGCCGGCAGTGTGTGCACGCCGCGCGATAACCAGCCGAGCGCGGATTCATCCACCGGTTCGGGATGCTTGCCCTGCGTTACCTGCGGCAGCTGCTGGGGATCGCCCAGCAACAGGAGCCTCGGCGCAACCCGTGAAACGGCCATCGTATTGGCCAGGGAAAATTGCCCGGCTTCATCGATGACCAGCAGGTCCAGCGAGCCCGCCGCGACCTTCGAACCCGTCATGGTCCAAGCGGTCCCGCCAACCAGGCACCCACCCGGACCGGCAAGCAGACGTTCGACGGCGTCGTCGGACCGGCCGGTCCAAGGCACCTCGGTACTCGTTCCACTTGTTTTTTTGGCTACCCGGTCTGCGGGCACGCCGGCGCTGCAGACCGCCGCACGGAGGAGGTTTTCGACGACGGCATGGGATTGCGCAACGACGCCTACCTTCCAGCCGCGGGCCACCAGATTGGCAATGACATGGGACCCTACGTGGGTCTTACCCGTGCCGGGAGGGCCCTGGACCGCCAGATAGGAGTGGTCCAGATCCGCAACAGCGGCCGTGATGGCGTCCGCATAAGCTTCCGGACCTTCCGCGACGGCGGGTAATACGGTCAGGGTTTTTAAGCGCGGTGACCGGCGCTGCAGTAGATCCAGGGCCGGGTCTTCGGGAAGCAGGAATAAGGACGCACCGACCTTGGCAGCGAGGGCGGCAAGGGCAGTCTTCTGCCCATTGGTGCTGATTGGGCGGTCCGGCGTCAGGGCAAAAGGCAGCTGCCGGTGACTATCGGCACCCTTGAGCAGCTTCTCCCGCACCAGCAGGACATCTTTCTCTGCCTCCCGGGTTACCGCCAGCACTTCGGTGGCGAACCAGCCCATCCGGACGTTCGTCCCGCCATTGGTTTGCTGAAGAGCCTCCGGAAACGGGGTCTCGTACATGCGGAAGAAGATTTTCCCGGGAGAGTATAGCGACCCATCGGCCAAATGCCCGGTCAGCCGGAGGGTCCGGACGGCGTTGCTCCGCGGGGTGGGTTTGCCCCAATCCTCGACGACCTCGGCCCGTTCCACAGTGAACACGTCCCGGTGCTGCTCCCAAGCGGCCAGCGGTTGGTTGAGGCGGTCAAAGTGTCCCCACCAGAATTGCTTCTCTTCCCGCCGGTGGTATCCCACGGCCGCTGCCACCATCGCGACGGCCTGATCCTGCGGGCTCAGCGGTTCCTGGACGGGTAGACCGGCAAGGTAAGCAAGGAGTTTGGTTTCCTCGGGTAAGGGCTCATACGGCGACATGGCTGATGCCACCACGGCCCCGGTGCCGCCGCCGTCGCCCAAGTCCGCCGGTGTGCTGGCGGGTGGGATTTCGTGCGCTGCCGCCACAGTCAGCAACCAGTCCCGCAACCGTAGGGTGGACAGGCAGTCGTACTCGTTGTAATCGCGGATCCCGGCAAGGATCCGGGCTGCGACGGCCGCATCCGGGGCGTCTGCTGCGCCTGCTGCGCCTGCTGCGCCTGCTGCGCCTGCCGCAGCTACGGAGTCACTGACGTACGCTGCGTCTCTGGCGTCGCAGTATTCCGCGTAGGCCACTACCGATGCGCCGGCATCCGTGACGTCTCCGCTGCGGAGGTTGGATCCCATATAAAGGGGTTCAAGTTTCTTGATGCTGTAGGAATCTGCGGATATCCGCAGGCTGTGCCGCACCGTCTCATAGAGGTCCACCAGGACCCCCTCGCGCAGGAGGGCATCCACGGCGTCTTCACCCGCAAGGTGGGTCAGGGATAGATGGCGCAATGCCGTCTTTTCATACGGCGCATAGTGGTAGATCCGCATGCCGGGGTGGGCTTTTCGCCGTTCCGCGACGTAGCTGAGGAAGTCCAGGAAGGCGTGCTTTTCTTCGGTCCGATTATGCGCCCAGAATGGGCGGAAAACCGGCTTTCTATCCGGTGACATCGGGGTCTCCAGGACGCCGAAAAGATACTCCAGCCCCCATGTGCTGGTTGCTGCGTCCTGCCAGAGCGGATCGCCCTCGAAGTCAAAAAAGATGTCGCCGCTGTCCGGACGCGGCAACCTGCCCAACGTGTTGTTCGCCAGGACCCGGTAGCTGATGTCCCGGGGAAGTCCTTCCTTGTCCGAGTAGCTGACCACGCCGTCCGGTACTGCTGTGCCGGTCTGAAACTGCGCCTGCTCGCGAAGTCTCGCCACAGTCGGGCTCAAAGCCGGCAACCGATCAGCCGGGATAGCAGCCAGCTGATCGATAGTGCTGATCCCTGTTGCCTGTAGTTTCTGCCGTTGCGCCATTGTCATGCCGGCCACGAGCAGCAAATCGCGGTTCTCCTGGACCTGCTCGATGCAGTAGTCGCAGTGTCCGCAGGCTGTGTAGCGCGGATCTCCCCAACTGACGGGGTGCTCTTGGGCCCGATGCGCGGCAGTTATATCCAAAAAGCGGGTGCGCCGCTCCCTGAAAACCGGCAGGACATCGGCCAGTTGATGGTCGCTGTGCCGCCCGTCGCCTAAGACCAGAGTGATGACGGGCGACGGCGTGATCCCGGCTTTGTGGAGTTGGTCCGCGTAGGCGGCCAGCTGGAGAAGCGCCGGGACCTTGGCGTGACGCGCAAGTTTCGTGTCGAACACGGCGTAAGTGCCGTCGTCGTGCTTCACCAGAAAGTCCGAGCGCCCGTGGAAGGTGCCGTCAAAGAAGGCGGCCTGAAAAACGACGTCCGCACCGTTCTTCAGGGCGGCGATGGATTCATCGTGTTTGGCCTGCAGCGTTGCGCGATCCATCGATTCAGCGGGGGCAACATCGTAGACGCCCCTGGCCGTTGCCGGATCCCAGGCTCCGTAACGGGACACGAAGCCGGCCAGGACCTTGTGTTCGTGCACGTCTCCAAGCTTCGAGGTTCGCTCCAGCATCGCGTCCACAGCGAAGACGGGCTTGGGGCTACGCCCCAGACGCTCGTCCAGTTTGCGCAGTACGTGGTACTCGCAGTGCGCAGCGATGACCAGATCGCTGGCGGAATACACCAGGTCCTGCGGCCGGGTCAGTGAACCCGTTGCCGCAGCGGCGCCGTTCTGCGCGCGGCCCGGCGCGCTGTTCTGCGCGCTTTCCCGCGTATTGTTCCGCCCATTCTCCAGCGCACAGTCAAGAAGAAACATGCCGTCCCGCCCCTAGCTCTTATGGTGCCGACAACGTATCAGCGGAGACCGACATTTCCTGCCGGCTATGGGCGCCCGCCTAAACCGGGGTGCGGCCTAGGATTTTGCCGGCGTTGAATCCCCGGTATCCGCAGAATTTCCGGCATCCACGTCCGGGTCATCAGTGCCCGACGCGCCGGCATCGTCAGTGTCGTCAGTGTCCGCGGCCGCGGCGTCAGCATTGTCGGCAGCGACGATTGCCTCCAACGCCGGGATCAGGAAAGGATTTGCCCGCTGCAGGATGAGCAGCACCTCGGCTTCGGGGACGGCGCGGTAGAGAATTTCCCGGGCGTCGGCGTACTTGGTGGTCGGCGTCTTGTCCGGCCATTTCCTGGCCAGCGCCTGGACCCGTTCGGGCAGCGAGTTATGCGCATTATCTGAGATCTTAACCAAGGCCGCATCATGATCCTGGGAAGCGGCGCGGATACAGGCCAGATAATCGTCCGGATCTTCCTGAAGATTGGTGGAAACGCGCTCCACGATCTCCACCGAGCGTGGCGGTACCCCCATGTCCAGGAGTCCCTGCCGCGTCATGGGCGTATCCTCGGCGACGCTGTGCAGATACCCGGCAATGCGGATGTCATCATCGAAATCCGCCAGCGCGTCACCCACGGCCATAACATGCTCGCCGTATGGACGCTTGAGTTTGTCCTTCTGGCGCGAATGCGCAACCTCGGCCAGGACCATGGCGGTCTCTACGGTGAACTTTGCTTCTGTCATGTTCAATCCTCATCATCGACTGCCCGCGCCCGATGCGAACGCGCGCCCAACTCTTAAGGATATCGAGTTATTCGTTCCAGCCCAGGTTGCGGGCCATCCGCTGCAGTACGTCCAAAGTGGCATCGTATTCCTCAGCAGGAATATTTTCGGTGATCTTCTCCCGCTGATGTTCCACGACTTCCCCCAGCCGGAGCAGACTCTCGTGGCCGAGCCCGGTGAGTGAGTAGCGCTCACCATCAAAATCGACCCAACCGCTTTCGATCAGCTCGGTGACCGGTTCTGCGGCAGAAACGGAGACCGTCGAGTCGAAGAAAGGTTTGAGGACATTCGTCAGCTCCGTCTCGGTGGACGGATTCTCCGCGAGCACGTTCATAATCTGCCACTGCGGACGTGTGACGCCGTGTTCTTCGACGAGACCGTCAAACTGTTGGTTAATCAGTCCGTCAACCAATTTGAGCCAGAATCCGAGGGGACGTTGGGTTGCCATGGCCCTACTATACAAAGTTTGCCGTCGTCGCGGTCAGTTGCGGAGCGTAGGGTGAGGACAACGGCCGGTTCCGACCGCGAGCCGGCCATCGTTGGGCGCAGGTTTTCCTTTCTTTAAATGAGGCACGTCATGCTGACAGGGAAGTACGACGGCGCCGCGACCCCACTTCCGCTGCTGACCCGCCAGCTGTCCCTGCTGGCAGTTCGTGTTCTCCGGCTTAGCCTGGGCAGCGTCATTGCCGTCGCGGTTATTGCAGTCGTCGAGGCGTATTGGATCGGCGTCCAATTCCGCAGGGCCACGGCCGAGGAGACGCCCCGGGCGGCTGGATGTTACGGTGCGGGGTATGTAGGAGCCACCGTCAGATTGGCTATGCTGGGCGATTCCAATGCCCTCGGAGTCGGCGCCTCGCGGCGCAGTCAGACCATACCCGCGCTGCTGGCCCGCGGCCTTTCCGCGGAGGCCGCACGTCCGGTGCTCCTGGACAATGTTGCGGTTTCGGGTGCCGAATCGAGGGACCTGGCCGGGCAGATCGGACTGCTGAGCGGGATACCGGCTGTGACAGTGATCCTGATCGGCGGCAACGACGTAATGCAGCTGCGTTCCATCCCGGCATCGGCCGCGCTGCTTGCCGGCGCGATCCGGCATCTGCAATCGCAGGGGGGTCAGGTGGTAGTAGGTACCTGTCCGGATATGGGGACCATTCAGGCGCTGGTGCCTCCGCTTCGCTTTATTGCCGGATTGTATAGCCGGGTCCTGGCCGTGGCGCAGACCTTCGTGGTCCTGCGGGTGGGCGGTCGGGCGGTTGCGATTGGCGACATGCTCGGGCGTCAGTTCCTGGAAAACCCGGGGCAAATGTTCGCGACAGACCGTTTCCATTCCTCCCCGTTGGGCTACGCGCGTGCCGCCCGCCTGCTCCTGCCCAGCGTCTGTGCTGCCGCCGCACCCGTGACCGGCGTTCACCTGGCTGTCCCGCACCGTATTTATGCACCCACGAACAGGAAGTGGGTAACGGCGTTGGGCATGTGGATGGGACGACGGGCCTTGACCTCCGTCCGAAGTATGGACACGGGCCGGGGGCGCGGTGCCGGACGGTCAGCTGTCGAACAGGCCCCGCACATCGTTGGCGGAGAGCGCGGTACTGAACATGGCGTCGTCGTCCATCACGGCGGAGAACAGCCGCGCCTTCTTCTCCTTGAGGGCCATCACCTTTTCCTCGATCGTATCCTTCGCTACCAGGCGGTAGACCATCACGTTCTTGGACTGGCCGATCCGGTGCGTGCGGTCCACAGCCTGGTTCTCGGTCGCCGGGTTCCACCAGGGGTCCAGCAGGAAAACGTAGTCCGCCTCGGTCAGGTTCAGCCCAAAGCCACCTGCCTTGAGACTGATCAAAAACACCGGTGCGGTGCCGGATTTGAACCGGTCGATCACCTCACCGCGGCGCCGGGTCTTACCGTCCAGATAGGCGTAGGGGATGCCTGCGGCGTCGAGGCGTTCGGCGGCCTTGCCAAGGAAGGACGTAAACTGGCTGAAGATCAGTGCCCGGTGCCCCTCGGCAACAATGTCCTCGAGCTGTTCAAAGAGTGCATCAAGCTTGCTCGACGGGGCCGAGGCATACTTGGCGTCTACCAGCGAGGCATCCAGGCTCAGCATCCGCAAAGTGGTCAGGGACCTGAAGATGGCAAACCGGTTCTTGTCCATATCATCGAGCATGCCCAGGACCTTCTGGCGTTCGCGCTGCAGATGGCGCTGGTAGATCACCCGGTGCCGCGGCGCCAGCTCGAGTTCCAGAACCTGTTCCTGTTTTGGCGGGAGATCCTTGGCCACCAGGTCTTTGGTGCGCCGCATGATCAACGGTCGGATCCGGCGCCGTAATTGCATCAACCGCAGCTTGTCGCCCTCCTTTTCCACAGTTTTCTGGTAATAATCCGCGAAATTCGTGGCCGTGGGGGAACAGTCCCGGTGCGGTGATCGCGAACATTGACCAGAGCTCCATCAGGTTGTTTTCCATCGGCGTGCCGGTGATGGCGAGCTTGAACGGAGCCGGGAAGCGGCGGGCGTTCTGGCTGGACTTGGCGGCGGGATTTTTGACAAACTGCGCCTCGTCAAGGACCAGGCCTGCCCAACTCTGCGCCGCGTATGCCTCGTAGTCCAGCCGGAAAAGCGTGTAGGAAACGACGACGACGTCGGCCCCGTTGGTGAGTGCGGCGGCGTCCGTTCCGGCGCGCCGGAGCGTGTCGGACACGGCGACTGTCCGCAGGCCGGGCGCGAATCGGGCGATTTCTGCGGCCCAGTTCGGTACCACCGATGTGGGGGCGACGACGAGGAACGGTTTGGGCGCCCCGATGCCGGACGACTGCGCCGCGGCCTTTGCATGGCAGAACAGCGCGATTGTCTGCAGGGTCTTGCCCAGTCCCATATCGTCGGCCAACACGCCCCCAGACCGTGATCAAACAGGAACGCAAGCCAGCTGAATCCTTCCTGCTGATAGGGGCGAAGCGAGGCGTTGATGCCGGTGGGCACGGGCACCGGCGCCATCTCGCCCAGCTGCAGCAGCCCCGAAACGCAGGCACGCCAGGATTCGGCCTGCACCGCGGTCGCTGCCAGTTCCTCCAGTTCGTCCCAGAGGCCTGCCTGATACCGGCTGATCTGCAGGCCGGAATCCTTCTCCTGCAGTGAGCGGGCTTCTTCGATGAGCTTGCGCAGCTGGACAAATTGAGGCTGGTCGAGGGCAAAGTAGTTCCCGTTGGCAAGCATCAGATGCTCCTCGCCGGCGGCCAGCGCCCGGAACAGCGTGTCGAAGGGAACATCGGTCCCCCCCAGGGTCACCGTGACGCCCAGATCGAACCAGTCGCCGTCATCGGTCCCTTTGGTGCTGATGTCGATCTGCGGTGCTTCGGTCAGCTCGGCGTAATCGGGCGCCTCCCCGACAATGTCCACCCGCACATGTTCCAAACCGGCCAGTTCCGGCAGGGCTGCGGCGGAGAACCGCGCGGCGTCCAGACCGGTCAGGGTCAATTCGCCGCTGGTCGCGGCCAGTCCCGTGACCGCGTCCGGCAGCTGCTGCAGCCACGCGGGGGAGAAGGGTGACAGCCGTTCCGCAACCCGCCTCAGCAGCGCGGATTCGAAGGCATCGTCCCTGTCACCGGGCCCGCTGCCGGCGTCCAGCAGCGGGCGCCGCTGTATACCGGCCCCAACGGTGTATTCCCAGTGCCAGTCCAGAGTGAGGGCACCGGGGCCCGTGGCTGCCTGGGGCTTGCGTCCACGCCGGGGTGCGGGCACCGCCTCGGGGATGTAGGCTGCGCGGAGGACGAGTAGCGGGGGGACCAACTGGGGAAATTCGACCGAACCGTTGCTGGAGACGATCCGAAGGCTGCGATGAAGCTTAGGGTAGTAGTTTTGCAGGAAGGCGTCCCGGCCGGCCCCGGAATCTGCAGCGGAGTGCGTGTCCCGATCAACGGCCGCAGTATCTCACCGATTGGATCCGCCGCCGGCGCCAGGTGAATTGTGGACTGGTCCGGTCCTGCCAGGGCCTTGTCCGGATCCCACCAGAAGAGGCCGTGACCCTGCTGGCCAATGAGTCCCAAAGCGGACGGATTCAGCGGTTCTCCGCCGGCTTCGGCGTGTGGAAGCAACTGCCGGGCGTCATCTTCTGACCGCACGTCCAGCGAAACGGAAACCGGGTCATGAATGACGACGACGCTTCCGGCCTTGGTGCCGACGAACTCGACGCCGGCAGCGGCACCCTGGGCGAGCAGGCCCCAGAGCAGCGGACTGTTGAACTGATCCAGATAGAGCCAAGCATCCCGCGCCGCGTGCGCCCTTCCGGAATTGTGCACCGCCACAAAGGTCCGCATCCATTGAACGTGGACCTGGTTGCAGTCCGAGATTGACGTGGTGCCGTAGCCGTAGCCGTAGCTGTAGTGTCCCGGAAGGCGTCCCAGCGCAGATTGCCGACAAGCCATTTGCCCTTGGCGTTTTGTTTCACCGGCCGGACTGTCAGCAGGACTTTCTTCTCGTCCTGGCCGTCCTGCATGAGGGCGTTACGTGTCCGCTGCTGGTCGAACTGCTGATTTGCCACTTCGCGCAGCTCGAACTGGACGCCCAGGGGAATGGGGACCTCGGGGGCGGGACGCCCGGCGCGGTAGCCGCCTGTGAACCCCGGCTGCCGGGCCGGTGTGAGCAGTGAATCCAGCTGCTTGGTCCACAGCGGATCGGGCTCGGGGGCAGGCCTGGGCGGTGGTGTCAGGACCCGCGGCGGCATACGAGCGGGTTCGGCGAAAAGCGGCTCCATGCTGGTCCCCTCCGGCGCGGCGCGCGTGAATCCCGCATTGCTGGTCAGCAGCAACGCGGCAACATGTTTGCAGGCGTATCCCATCGGGCAGGAGCACGATCCGCTGCTGGGATGAAGATCGGCATCCGGACGTGGACTCGTTTTGGCTGCGGAAAACAATACCGCGGTCAGGTATGGCGAAGCCCGGTGTCCCTGTACCTTGCCGGCCAGCTTCAGGGTGGCCCCGTCCCATGTGACGTTGGAGACGGACCGCTTCCGGGCGTAGGCCCTGCCCCGTGTGTACGAGGTAGTGCCGACTAATTCGCAGACCGTCGCGGTGTCGAGCAGCGGTGGATACGAAGAGGGCATGACATTAAGGGTAGCGGCCCCGGTTTCGTGGGCACCCGTTACCCCCGTTACTCAAGTGGCAGGCTGCGGCCCAGCGCATCCCGGTCAGAGGATCCTGCGCTCGGAGGCCCCTGTGCTCAGAGGACCCTTGCGCTCAGAGGACCCTTGCGCTCAGAGGACCTTGGACAGGAACGCCTTGGTCCGCCCATGCTGCGGAGCGGTCAGCACCTGGCGCGGATCCCCGGACTCCACCACGACTCCGCCGTCCATGAACACCAATGAATCCGCCACTTCGCGCGCAAACCCCATCTCGTGGGTCACCACGATCATGGTCATGCCGCTCTTGGCCAGCCCCTTCATCACGTCCAGCACCTCGCCCACCAGCTCAGGGTCCAGCGCGCTGGTCGGTTCGTCAAAGAGCATCAGCTTCGGGTCCATCGCCAGCGCCCGGGCAATTGCCACGCGCTGCTGTTGGCCGCCGGAGAGGTGCGCCGGGTAGTAATCGCCCTTATCGCCCAGCCCCACCCGCTCCATCAGCTCCATTGCCCGCGCGGTTGCCTTGGCCTTGGACATCCGCTTGACCCGCATCGGCGCCTGGATGATGTTCTCCACCGCGGTCAAATGCGGGAACAGGTTAAAGCGCTGGAACACCATGCCGATTTCGCGGCGCTGGAAGGCCGCTTCCTTCGGTTTGAGCTCGTACAGCCTGCCGCCCTTCTCCCGGTACCCGACCAGCTGGCCTTCCACGGAGAGCCGGCCCGCATCCACCCTTTCCAGGTGATTAATGCAGCGCAAAAAGGTGGACTTTCCGGAGCCGCTGGGACCAACAATGCACAGCACCTCGCCGGCGTCGACGCTCAAACTGATGCTTCGCAGTACCTTGTTGGCCCCAAAACTCTTGGACACGCGGTCCGCGAGCACCATCGTCATGCCGGTCATCCCTTGCCCCCTGCATCGTTGCCGGCGGGCGCGTTGGTCAGTGCCGCCGTCGTCGGACCGTCACCGGCGGTGGAACCTACGACGGCGGATGGGTCGCCGCCCGCCGTCGGCTTATCTTCCTTGCGGCGCCCGGTCCCGCGGGAGAAGCGCTTTTCAATGAAATGCTGGCCCACCATCAACACCGAAGTGAACAGCAGATACCAGATGGAGGCTACGATCAGCAGCGGTACCGGGGTGAACGTCACCGCCGAAATACCGCGGGACACTCCGTACAGATCGATGCTCAGCGGTATCGCCGCGACCAGGGAGGTGGTCTTGAGCATCGAGATGACCTCGTTGCCGGTGGGCGGAATGATGATCTTCATGGCCTGCGGCACCACAATGTAGCGCATGGTCTGCCCCCAGGACATCGCGAGGGCCTTGGACGCCTCCTCCTGCCCCTCATCCACCGAGAGCAGGCCGGCGCGCACAATCTCGGACATGTACGCCGCCTCATTGAGCGCCAGCCCGATCACGGCGGTGATAAAAAGATTGAGGAAAATGTCATTGGGCACGGTGACCCACGGTGTCATAAAGGGGACGCCCAAGGTGAGCACCGGATAGATCAGCGCCACGATGCCCCAGAAAACCAGCTGCACATACACGGGCGTACCGCGGAAAATCCACAGGTACAGCCAGGCGACGCTCTTGACCACCGGGTTCGGCGAGAGCCGCATGATGGCGAGCAGCAGCCCGAGCGTAATGGCGATCAGCATGGAATAAACGGTCAGCTGCAGAGTCACCAGCGCGGCCTGGCTGATCCGCTTGTCGAAAATGTATTTGCCCACTTCGGCCCAGCCGTAATCCTCGCGCTGGGCGGCGTCGACAATGAAAACCGCCAGGGCAAGGACCAGGACGACGGCGATCAGGGCACGCCACGGGTGCCGCAGCGGGACGGCCCTAATGGCCTCGCCCTCTTCCGGATCCAGCATGGCCGGTTACCCCTTCGCGCCGACGTTGATGTCGGCCGTCTTGACCCCGCCGCTTTCCACGCCCCACTTGGTCAGGATCCTGGTGTAGCTGCCATCATCGATCAGCGCCTGCAGAGCCTTCTGCAGCACCGGGGTGAACGCACTGTCCTTGGCCACCGGCATTCCATACGGCGCCACCTCGAACGCGCCGCCCGCCGGCTGGAGCTTGCCCTTAGTCTGCGAGATCGCGTACAGCGTGACGGGGGAATCGGCGCTCATCGCATCCACCTGGCCCACCACCAACGCATTCGTGGCCTGGTCCTGCGCGTCGTACTTGAAGATCTCGATGGCCGGCTTGCCCGCATCCGTGCATGCCTTCGACTTGGCGGGGACTTCATGCGTGTCCTCATAGGTGGTGGCCTGCACGGCCACTTTCAGGCCGCAGGCGTTCTCCGGATCCACGGTCTTGCCCACCGGGGCGGCCCACTGGATGCCGGCCGAGTAGTAGTTGATGAAATCCACCTGCTTCTCCCGCTCGGCAGTATCCGTGAAGGAGGACATGCCCATGTCATCCTTGCCGGCCTTGATGGCGGGCAGGATGTTGTCGAACGTGCCGATGTCGAAATTGACCTTCAAGCCGAGGACCTGGCCCAGGGCGTTGGTCAGATCCACGGACCAGCCGGCAGGCTTGCCCTCGCCGTCCTTGAACTCGTTGGGCGGGTAATTATTCGCCATCCCCACGTTGAGTACCCCGGCGGTCTTGATCTTCTCCGGCAGCATGGCGGCTATCGCGTCGTTCTTCTTCACCACAACCGCGTCCGGGGAGACGGAGGATCCGGCGGAGGCGCCACCACCGCCGCCCGCGGCAGGAGTGCTGTTGTCAACGCACCCCGTGAGCAGGAGGGCTGCAGCGGCAAGGACGGAGACGGCGGCAAATCGTGATCGCATGGTTGCTACTCTCATCGGGATGATCGAGGGTGATCGGGGTGCGCTCAAGAGCGCCTTGTGCCGACCCTACAGCGGCAGCGGCTGTGATCCGGACCATATGACGACGGCGGCGGGTTGCGGTTTGGTGACGGATTCCAGGCCGCGACGCCTCAGGTGGGTCTATTTTTGCGGCAGCGCCCGGGGCACGATTACCGACACCGTGTCGGCTCGCGCTAGGCTGACGAGGGACCGACATGGTGTCGGCGGGAAGGAAACCGGACGATCATGGACACCGGACGCCGCGAAAACCGCCGCGCGGCCCTGCTGGCTGCGGCCCGTGACGACCTGCTCAACGCGGGTGCGGCGGGCGTCACGCTGGCCAGGGTCGGCAGCGCAACGGGCCTGGCCAGGAGCAGTGTTTATGAGTACTTCGGCTCCTCCGGCGATCTGCTCGCAGAGGTGGCCGTGCTGGCATTCGGTGAGTGGGCCGCCGACGTAAGGGCCGCCGTCGACGATGCCGAACCGGGTTGGCCGCAGCTGCAGGCCTATGTATCGCGGACCCTCATGATGGTGTCCGAGGGAAGGCATGACATCGCCGCGGCGCTGGACAAAGTGGACTTCACCGCTGCCCAGCGCGAGAAATTCCGGGGCCTGCACATTGACCTCACCGAGCCACTGCTGCGGAGCCTGGTCTTCCTCGACGTGCCCTGCCCGGAAACACACGCCGCCCTGATCCAGGGAATGATCGACGGCGCCACACGCCAGATCAGCCGCGGCGCCGATGCGTTACAGCTAAGCGCCATCACCTGCGAACTGATCCTCAACGGACTCTCCACCATCCGCGTCCCGTGACCTGCACCGCCCGTAAACTCAGACCGCCGCACCGACCGATTGACCAACCCAACCACCCTAGGACTTGATTTACGCATGTCGCCACGACTTTTTTACCGGACGCTCGCCTTTGCTGAGGCCGTCACCTGGACCTTGCTGATCATCGCCATGGTGCTCAAGTACGGCTTTAACGCCGGTGGTCTCCCGGTGCAGATCGCTGGGTCCATCCACGGTTTCGTCTTCATCAGCTATGCGTTGACCGCCGGGCTGGTGGGCGTGAACCAGCACTGGCCCAAGCGTCTGACAACCCTGGCCGTCGCCACCGCCATCATCCCGTACGCCACCATCCCCTTCGATCTGAAAATGGACCGGAGCGGAAAACTCGACGGTGCGTGGCGGCGTACCGCCACGGCTGACCCGCGGGACCACACCCGCGTCAGCCGGCTGCTGCGCTGGATGCTTCGCCGCCCGGCCGTCCTTGGCGGCGTCTTTGCGCTCGCCGTTGTCGTCATCATGGGTACACTGCTGGTCATCGGCCCGCCCGGCGGCCGGAGCTAGACGGATTTCTGCGGGATATCTGCTCTCCGGCTCCCGCTGCGCTGATGCGGGATGTCTGCCAATTTCGCAAGTAAATCTGATTGGCCATCAATCAGATATTGCTGGTATCGCAAATATCGGCTAGGGTCGGGGGATGTCTTCAACCACTGCCGATCGGGACGCGACTCGTTTACGGGTGCGGACCAGCCTCGCGAACAGCGGGTTGGCGCAGCGGGAGATTGCCCGGCGGATCGGGCTGGACGAAACCAAGCTGTCCAAGGCGCTGAACGGTACGCGCCGATTCACCGCTGCCGAGCTGGTGCAGATCGCGAATACAACCGGCATTACGGTCAATTGGCTGCTGTCCGGGTCGGATTATGCACAGGGTCCGGCCGCCGTGCCGGCCACCGAGGTGCTGCCGACCCGGCACCGGGAGAACCGGGAGCAGGCGGCCAGGCGACGGGAGATTGTCCAAGCGTCCTGGCGGCTCATTGCCGCCAAGGGCTACCACGGCGTTCGGGTGGCCGATATCGCCACGGTCTGCGGCGTCAGCAGTGCCACGGTGCACTATTATTTCGCCACAAAGCGGCAAATTCTCGACGAGGCACTGCGCTACTCCATCAAACTGGCCTTCGACCGGCAGGTCGCTGAATTGCCCGCTATCGAGGACCCGCTGCGCCGGTTAAAGCATCTGATCAGGCTGCAGCTGCCGACGCCCGGCGACGGCCAAATCGAGTGGTCCATCTGGCTGCAGATTTGGAATGAGGTTGCTGTTGGCGGCGCATCGGCCGAAAACCACGGCCAAGGCTACGACCGCTGGTACAAAACCGTGCTGGAGACCATTACAGCCGGCCAGCGGCAGACCCTTTTTTCTTCGACGTCCGCCGACCATCTAACGATGGAGCTGACAGCCATGTTCGACGGCCTTGGCATCCGGGTGCTGACCGGGCAGCTTGACGTCGCAGGCATGCAGGAGCACGTCGAACGATATATCGACCGCAACATTGTTATAGGGAGTATCGAATGAACCGCAAAGTTATCCTCACCTGCGCGCTGACCGGCTCCGGGGACACCACGGGCAAGAGCGAACACGTTCCCGTCACCCCGGAACAGATTGCTGCCGACGCTATCGCCGCCGCCCGGGCCGGTGCCTCCGTGGTGCACATCCATGTCCGCAATATCCTGACCGGGCAGCCGTCCCGCGATGACGCTCTCTACGCGGAGGTGGTCCGGCTCATTGCCGCCAGCGACGTCGATCCGGTGATCAACCTGACCGCAGGAATGGGCGGAGACCTGGTCCTGGACCCCTCCGAGCCGACCCGTACGCTGCCCGGCACCGACCTGATCAGTGGCCTGGACCGGTTGTCCCATGTGGAAAAGCTGCTTCCGGAAATCTGCACCATCGACTGCGGCACGCTGAACTTCGGCGAAGGCAGCAACGTTTATGTATCCACCCCGGATATGCTCCGCGAAGGCGCTGCCCGGATCAAAGAACTCGGCGTCAAACCGGAGATGGAAATCTTCGATACCGGCAATCTATGGTTCGCCAATGTGATGGTCGAAGAGGGCCTGATTGCACCGCCGCCGCTCTACCAGCTGTGCATGGGCATCCCCTATGGCGCGCCCGTGGACGCCGGCCTGCTGCAGGCGATGGTCAACATGCTGCCCGACGGCGCCGCCTGGACATCGTTTGCCATCGGCCGCAATCAGATGGCATGGGTGGCCCAATCGGTCCTGTTGGGTGGCCACGTACGGGTGGGCCTGGAGGACAACCTCTACCTGTCCAAGGGAGTGAAGGCCACCAACGCCCAGCTCACCGAACGCGCTGTCGACATCATTCATAATCTGGGTTCATCTGTGGCAACTCCGGACGAAGCCCGCGACATCCTCAATCTCCAGCGGAAAGGCTGATTCAAAGCCATGACAACGAGCTACAAGCCATTTGAGAGCATTACTACGGTCGCCTGCATCAGTGTGGGCACCATCGGCGCCGGCTGGGCCGCCTATTTCCTAGCCCGCGGCTTCCGGGTCCAGGCCTGGGATCCGGCGCCCGGTGCCGAGGCCCGGCTCCGGGCCCTGGTCGATGCCGCCTGGCCCGCGCTGACCGAATTGGGACTTGCTCCCGGAGCGGATAAGAACAATTTCAGCGTGTCTACGGATTTGGCGGAGGCCGTGGCCGGTGTTGGCTTCGTCCAGGAGAGCGCCCCCGAGGATCTGGAACTCAAGCGCAAGCTGCTGGCCGATATTGACGCCGTCACCGCAGAGGACGTCGTCATTGCCTCCTCGACATCCGGATATGCGATGACGGAGATGGCCACCGCTGCGGCCACCCCCGCACGTTTGGTGGTGGGCCATCCCTTTAACCCTCCGTACCTGATTCCGCTGGTCGAAGTTGTCGGCGGCGAGGCAACCGCGGCCGCTGCCGTCGAATGGGCGTCGGGCTGGTACGACTTTATCGGCAAATCCGTGATCACGATGGATCATGAGGTGCCCGGATTCATTGCCAACCGGCTGCAGGAGGCGCTCTGGCGTGAAGCGCTGCACATGATCAATGCGGGCGAGGCCACCGTTGAGCAGATCGACCGCTCCATCACCGACGGTCCGGGCCTGCGCTGGCCGATCCAGGGACCGATGGTGACCTTCCATCTGGCCGGCGGCCAGGGCGGAATGGCACACATGCTCGATCACTTCGGCCCATCGCTCAAGTCTCCCTGGACCCGGCTGGACGCCCCCGAGCTGACCGACGAACTCCGCAATGCCGTGGTGGCAGGCGTTGACGAAGCCGAGCCCCGGTCCGTTGACGAGCTCATTGCTGAACGCGATGCGGCGATTATTGCCATTCAGAAGGCTGTCGCCCAGGTCAGGACCAATAGCCGGTGACGGGTACCGGCTTAACCGGCGGAGCCCTGCCGCGGTACCGGTGCACGGTCGCCCCGGAATGGATCGACTATAACGGGCACATGTCGGAGGCGTTTTACGTCCTGGTCTTTGGCTACGCCACCGATCAGGTCATGGTGACGCTCGGCATGGACGCCGAATACCGGAACACCGCCGCGGCGTCGCTCTATACCGTCGAAGCTCATGTGCGGTATCTGGCCGAAACTTCCCTCGGCGACGAATTGGAAGTATCCACGGTTCTGGTCGAGTCCGGCCCCAAAAAACTGCATCTGGCCCACGAAATGCGGGTCGTGTCCGCGGAAGTGAGCGCCTCAGCCGACGCACAGGCCGGGCCTCCCGCTGCCACCGAGGAACTGCTGGCCCTGCACGTAAATACGGAGTCCGGCCGCACCGTCGTCTTTGGCGAAGCGATACGGGATATCATCGCTAACTACACGTTGGCACCCGGGATGGAACCTCCCGACTGGGTGGGGCGAACCGTCAACCGCTAACCGGCCGCGAAAGACCAGACGATGAACGCGAGTATTTGCTCATGGAACCCGAAAACACTACTAACGGATTATCAATAGACGGCCTATTAAAAACGGCGGTCCCGTCCCGCCGCGGCCTGCTCGGCGGTAGCCTGGCCCTGGGCGTCGGTGCACTGCTGACCGCGTGTGGGGGAGGGACGACGACGAAAGTCGCGGCACCTACCGGACCCCCGCAACGGGGCGGCCAGCTGCGCGTGGGTTTGGCCGGCGGCGGCTCCGCGGACACCCTGGATGCTCACATTCCCGTGAGCACCACCGATATTGCACGCGTGGTTAACCTGTACGAACCGCTGCTGTACCGGGACGAGAATTACGATCTCACCCCTGCCCTGGCCACCAAGGTGGAGCCTTCCGCGGATGCGATGGTGTGGACCGCCCACTTACGCAAAGGCGTGCTCTTTCACAACGGCAGCCCGCTCACCGGCACCGATGTGAAGTCCACGTTCGCGCGAATCGTGGATCCATCCAGTCCCAAGAGCGGAGCGGCTTCGCTGACCAAGGTTCTGGATGAGGTCAGGATCCTGGACGAGAATACCGTTGAATTCCGGCTTAAGACGCCCTCGGCGATCTTTGACGACATCCTGGGCCAGTATGCGATGGGCATTGTCCCGACCGGCTACGATCCGAAAAAGCCGGTAGGCACCGGTCCGTTCAAGTACGAGTCATTCACGCCCGGTCAGCGCAGTGTTTTCAGCCGAAATGAGCACTACTGGCGGTCGGAGCAGCCGTATCTCGATGAACTGGTGATCCTTAATTTCAACGACGATGACGCGCTTGTCAACGCGCTGCTCTCAAGCCAGGTTGACGCCATCGGCCAGCTGCCGTTGGCTCTGGTCGAGGTGGTTAGCGCCGATCCGCGGATCAGCGTGCTCAACTCCGAAACGGGGTCGTGGATGCCATTCACGATGCGCGTGGACCGGCAGCCGTTCGACGACGTTCGGGTACGGCAGGCAATGCGGCTGGTCGTGGACCGGCCGCAGATGATTCAGCAGGTGCTCAGCGGCTATGGCCGGGTCGGCAACGATCTATATGCTCCGTTTGACCCGGGCTACGCCAAGGACCTGCCACAGCGCAAGCAGGACATTGTCCAGGCGAAGAAGCTGCTGGCGGAGGCCGGCTACCCGGACGGGCTCGCCGTCGAGCTGGTCACCGCCCCGATCCAGGCCGGTGCCGTGGAGGCCGCGCAGGTCTTCGCGCAGCAGGCAGCCGAAGCCGGCATCAACGTCCGGATCCGGCGGGTCGATACCACCACATTCTTCGGTGAGAACTATCTGAAATGGGATTTTGCACAGGACTTTTATTACACCCGCAATTTCCTGCCGCAGGTCAATAACAGTTCCCTCCCTGACTCGCCGTATAACGAAACGCACTGGGACAACGCTCCGTTCCAGAAGCTGGTGAATGAAGCCAAGGCAAGTGTCGATGAGGAAAAGCGCAATGCGCTGATCGCGGAGGCCCAACAAATCGAATACGATTCAGGCGGCTATATTATCTGGGGATTCGCTAATCAGGCCGACGCTTACCAGCGCTACGTTGCCGGTCTAATTCCCAATAAGACCGGACTGGCGCTATCCGGGTTTGAATTCCGCCGCGCATGGCTGAGCGGAGTTCAGTCATGATGCGGCTTATTGGCCGCAGGCTGCTGATCAGCATCCTGATCCTGTTCCTGGTTTCCATCCTGGTTTTCGTGGCGACCCTACTGCTGCCCGGGGATCCGGCTCGCGCCATCCTCGGCCAGCAGGCCACCCCTGAACGCCTCGCAGCGCTTCGTGAACAGATGGGTCTGACCGACCCCGTCTGGCTGCGTTATCTGCACTGGTTCGGCGGGCTTTTTGTCGGGGATCTCGGCACGTCCACCTCGGCCGGCGCTCCGGTTACCGAGGTCATCGGGGCCAGGATCGGCAATTCGCTGGTGCTGATGGTTATCGCAGCCGTCATTGCGGTGCCCGTGGGCCTGGTGGTGGGCACCTACAGCGCCCTGCGCCGCGGCAAGGCCACGGACCACGTGTTTACCGGCATTTCACTGGTGTTGGCCGCACTGCCGGAGTTCGTCGTCGGCATCATCTTAATTACGCTCTTCTCCACCACGGTCTTCGCCATTCTGCCATCGGTGACCATGGCGGCACCGGGGCACCCGGTGTGGGAAGTTCCCAGTCAGCTCGTGCTGCCGATCCTGACGCTGGTACTGGTGGTCACGCCGTATATGGTCCGGATGATGCGTGCCACCATGATCGAGGTGCTGGATTCCGGCTGGGTGGAAATGGCGAGGCTCAAAGGGGTGCCGGAGCGGCAGGTCATTATGCGCCACGCCGTCCCGCACGCCTTGGGCACGGTAGCCCAGGTGATCGCGATGCAGCTGGCCTGGCTGGCCGGCGGAATCGTCGTCGTCGAATTTTTGTTCCGCTATCCGGGGGTCGGCGCGGCTATGGTCGACGCCGTCACCAACCGTGATGTGCAGGTCGTGCAGGCGCTGTCCCTGCTGATCGCCGGCGTTTACGTTGTGGTGAATCTGCTGGCCGATGTCGTTGGCATCGTGACCAATCCAAAGCTGCGCAGGGAGGAGTCACGATGATCGGCACCGAAACCAAAACGCAAACCATCCAGGAAACCAAGGCGCCACCGGGGTTGCTGCGGCGTATGCTGGCCCAACGTCAGGGAAAGATCGGCGTTGTCCTGGCCGGCGTCGTCGTCCTTGTCGCCTTCCTGGGCCCGGTGCTGATGACGCTTATTACCGGCTATACCAGCACCGAGTTTGTCGGTCGGCCCTTCCAGCACGACGGCGTCTTCGGCACCGACAATTTGGGCCGGGACATCCTCAGCCGATTCCTCGACGGCGGATTGCAGCTGGTCATCTACGCCGCGCTGGCCACGTTGCTGGGCATGGCCCTGGGTGCCGCCGCCGGGATGCTCGCCGCGTACCAGGGCGGCTGGCTGGATGGGATCATTATGCGCGGCAACGATGTGCTGCTGGCCATTCCGCAGCTGGTCTTCGCGCTGCTGGCCATCACGGTGCTGGGTCCGCAGGGCTGGGTCCTGGTGGTGGTCATTGGGATCACACACGCCCCGCGGATCGCCCGCGTGGCACGCTCCGCCACGCTGGCCGTGATCACCGAGGATTATGTGGCTGCGGCGCAAATGTACGCCGTGCCGCGGTGGAAGATCCTGCTGCGTGAGGTGCTGCCCAATATCACCGGCCCGCTGATGGTCGAGCTGGGCCTGCGCATGACGTATTCGATCGGCGCCATCGCGTCGCTGTCCTTTTTGGGGCTCGGCCTTCAGCCGCCGACCGCCGACTGGGGCCTGATGATCAACGAAAACCGTATCGCGCTGATCATCCAGCCCTGGGGCGTGGTGCTGCCGGTGCTTGCCATCGCCGTGTTGACCGTGGGGACCAATCTGATCACCGATTCCCTGGCCCGTGCCTCGGCCCATCTGAACGTGAAGGACACCAAGTGAGCGAACTGACCGAAAGCGATCCACGGCCCGATACCGCGGCCGGCGCCGGGGCGAAGATGTTCGGCAGCCCCGGAACCGTTGCACTGCGGGCGGACGGGCTGAAAATCACGTCCACCGCCGGCAAGGAGATCCTGCATGGCGTCTCCTTCAATCTGGTTGCCGGAAAGATCCGCGGCCTGGTCGGTGAATCCGGTTCCGGCAAAACCACCGCGGGTCTGGCCTGTATGGGCCATTTCCGTGCGGGGCTGCTGAACACCGGCGGCTCCGTGGCGCTGTACCGGGACGGGGAAGTGCTGGAGGTGCTGTCCTTGAACGACGCCGGGCAGCGCAAACTGCGCGGCGGGTCCATCTCCTATGTGCCCCAGGACCCATCGCTCTCGCTTAATCCGGCGATGCGGGTGGGCGAGCAGATCATGGAGGTTCTGCGCATTCACCGGCCCGAAGACTCCGAGCGGGACCGCCGCGGGCGGATTACCGAGGTGCTGGCCGAGGTCGGGCTGCGCAACGACAAGGCCTACCAGCGCCGTTACCCGCACCAGCTCTCCGGTGGCCAGCAGCAGCGGATCGGCATCGCCATGGCCTTCGCCTGCCGCCCCGCCGTGATGATCCTGGACGAACCCACCACCGGTCTGGACGTGACGACCCAGGCCATGGTGCTGAAAACCATCGGCGAGCTCACCCGCCGGCATGCCGTCGCCTCGCTCTACATCACTCACGACCTCGCCGTTGTGGCCGAACTGGCCGACGACGTCACGGTGATGCTGCGCGGCGACGTTGTCGAGGACGGACCGGCGAAGCAGGTGCTGTACAGCCCGCAGCACGCCTATACCCGCCGGCTGATCCGCGCGGTTCCGGATTTGGCCGGCAGGCACCGGATCGGCGAGGTAAACGCCGTCACCGGCGCCCACCCGATCGTCACCGCCGCGGGACCGATCGTCGACGCCGCTCACCCGATCGTCGACGCCGCCGGCACCGGTCCGGGAGCTCCACAGGGACCAGCATCGGGCAGCGAGCCCGTCAGCGGCACGCGCGCGGGAGAACGAGCAGGGCGCCATGCGCTACCGGTCCCACATGATGCGGCTCCGGCTACCGATAACCTACTCAACGCCACGGGCATCCGGCTTAACTACGGTCCCGCGCAGGTGCTCGACGGCGTCGATCTGCACTTGGGCGTCGGTGAGTCCCTGATGCTGTTGGGAGAATCCGGCTCAGGTAAGACCACTCTGGCCCGTTGCCTGGCCGGTCTCAACGACCGGTACCAGGGCAACGTCAGTCTCTCCGGGACACAATTGCAGCCGGGGGCACGGCAGCGGAGCATTACCGAGCGCCAACGGATCCAGTATGTTTTCCAGAGCCCCTTCTCGTCGCTGAACCCGCGCCGGACCATCGGCGAATCCGTGGCGGTTCCCCTGCAGATGGCGGGCCAGGATAGCGGCCGCCAGCAGCGGGCCAAGGTGCTGGAGGTTCTGGACCAGGTAAAGCTCGGTGCCGGATACATCGACCGACGGCCCGGTGAGCTCAGCGGCGGGGAGCGGCAACGCGCCGCCATCGCCCGGGCGTTGGTTAACGCCCCTTCGGTCTTGGTCTGCGACGAGGTGACCTCTGCCTTGGACGTTTCCGTTCAGGCAGCCATCATCGACCTGCTCCGCACCCTGCAGGTCGAAACCGGGATGGCGATGCTCTTCGTGACGCACAATATTGCCCTGGCACGGCACATTTCCCAGCGGATGGCCGTGCTGCAAAAGGGCAGGATCGTCGATGTGGGACCCACCGACGATGTGCTGGATCATCCGCAGAGCGATTACACCCGTGAACTCATCACCAACGTACCAACGCTTTAAGGAGGGATGTCCATGGGTTCGATGCAGGACGCACGCGAGCCGGAGGCACAGGAGCCGGACGCACGGGAGACGACGGTCGATCAGCAGGGGTTTGACCCGCTGGGCCCCAGGGTCCGGAGCGCGGTAGTCGCCTCCGGCCGGGAAGTGAACTTCATCGATGAGGGGGAGGCAGGGTGGCAGCCGCTGCTGTTCCTCGGCGGCGCCGGAACCACCGTCCGCGCCTTTGGCCTGCTGGAGTTCGCGCGTTCCCTGCGCGAGCAGCTGCAGGTACGGGTGATATCCGTCGAACGCAACGGGCTGGGGCAGACGCCGTTCAATCCAGCGGTCGGTTTGGCCGAATACTCGGCGGACGTCTGGTCGCTGCTGGACAGTCTTGGCATTGACAAGGTCTCAGTAATCGCTATTTCCGGCGGCGGACCCTACGCCGCCCAGCTTGCCGCTGCCCATCCTGGCCGGGTGAGGTCACTGCATCTGGCCTGCGCCTTGTCCGAGACTCTGGACGGGTCCGGCGCACAGTTTGACGCGGGAGCCGTTGCCGTGGATCCGGTGGCCTGGTGGAGATTCCCGGCGGAGAGCCCCGTGCACCGGATCCCTGGCTTTGATGATTCGGTGGTCGAGGAGGCCGTCCGCGGCCTGTTTGCCCGCGGCCGGGATGTTTCACCCGACGGGCTGGTACAGGCTTTCGACCTGTACCGCACCGTGGCCCTGCCCGCACTGAGCGCTGTCGACGCACCAGCCTTTCTCTATTGGGGAAGTGCCGATTCCACCGTCCCGCTCGCTCACCTGGAAAGGTGGCGTTCGGCGCTGCCGAACGTGATTGAGGAGCGTATCTACGACGGCGAGGGTCATGACGTGCAATACCGGCACTGGGACCAGATCCTGGCCGATGTGGCGCAGCTGGGCCGTGTAATGGTGGTCAATGACGGCCGGAACACCATCCTGGCTGCCCCCGGCCGCGCCCAGGAGATACTCGACTCCGGGGGCTCCTTGGGTCTGGCTGCCTGGAGCTGAGTCGGCTGCCGGCGCTGGTTCGTCGGACCACCACCAGCTGAGCATCGTTTACACGTCCAGCGGCCCAAGGTCTCCGGGAACCTGACGGTTCACGAAGAAGGAATTTTTGGCTGGTCGCGTGCGTCTCGCGTTATTTGAGACGACCGACGGCGGCCCGGCCGCTCCCGGCGGAATGCCAGCCGTGCGCGCGGGGTCTTTGTGCGGGCCGTAATTGTCATCATGAGCACCCTGCTGGTCATCGGGCCGCCCGGCGGCCGGAGCTAAACGGACTTTCCGCGGGTGCCCTGATTGACCATTTTCCGGTGCAGAGTTGGTCGCGTACATCGGGCCGTCGTTCAGGCCTGGTTCCCGGGCACGAACCCTCAGCTCAACGAAGTGGCACCGGCCCGGATTGTTCGGGGGCGGTGAGTTGCTTCCTCCAGCCGCGTGGGCATGGCCGGGATTAGAGTGTGCGCTGAAACGGAGGAGTCCCGGGACCCTGGGACGACGCAGAGGGTAGCTTGCTAGACGGTCTACGTCGGTAAGAGTGCGTTGAACACCGGTTCACGGCGCCACTTCTTGGGCCTAGGACGGGGCGCATTCCGTCGATATTGGTTCCAGTAGTGACCGGAGAGCGCCATGCCCGCCAGCTGAGCCTTGACATAACCGGCAAAATTCGGTGCGTTAGCATCAACCAGAACGGCCGGTAGCGTTTTGGATCCTGGCCGAGTTGCCCAATAGCTGCACTGCTTCTTGATTGCCGCTAAAACCGCGTCAGGTCGCCGCTCTACCGTGAGGGAGAGCATGTCATCCGGAAAATTCTTCAAATCTTTGTAGTTTGCCGTCACCAGATAGTCGACATGTCAATGCGCGGCTGCCGCGAGCACGTGAACGAGCGTGGCCCCAGGTTGCATCGGCTCAGCCTATGCGATTCTCGAGGCCACGCCTACGACGACAACTAGTCCTGATTGAAACCCAAGGAGTCTTCCAGCTCCCGAAGCTCGTCGAACGAATTACGTTGTTTGCCCACGTGCTCCGCCACCCGGTGAAAGCCCGCCAGCGCGGCCCACATTTGTGAAACCGGTGTCGAACCTCGACAGGAAGGCATCGTTGGTGGTCGGCAACGGCCGACGGCGGCCCGGTCACCTCCGGCGGAATGCCAGCCATGTGCGCGCGGTTGGACAGCATATGAAGCGAATAGGTTTCCTCTCCTTTGGCCATTGGGGTCCGCTCCAGGGCTCCGGCACCCGCACCGCCGCGGATGCGCTGCTGCAAAGCATCGATCTGGCCGTGGCCGCGGAGGAACTGGGCATCGACGGCGCCTTCTTCCGGGTGCATCACTTTGCCCGGCAACTGGCCTCTCCGTTCCCCTTGCTGGCCGCGATCGCCGCGAAGACCAGCCGGATCGAAATGGGCACCGCCGTGATTGACATGCGCTACGAGAATCCGCTGTATATGGCGGAGGAAGCCGCTGCCACTGACCTGATCAGCGCCGGGCGGCTGCAGCTGGGCATTAGCCGCGGTTCACCCGAGCCCGCCCTTGATGGACCGGCATCGTTTGGCCACGTTCCGCTGCAGGATGAGACGCCGGCGGATATGGCGCGCCGGCACACGGAAGAATTCCGGCACGCCCTTACCGGTGGCGGTATTGCCCGCGCGGGCACGGGCTACCACGGCGGTGGTCCGGCCGCCCTGCTGCCGGTCCAGCCGTCGTCGCCCGGGCTGGGGGAGCGGATCTGGTGGGGCGCCGGAACCCGCGCAACCGCCGTGTGGGCAGCCGAGCAGGGGATGAACCTGATGAGTTCCACCCTGCTCACCGAGGACACCGGAGTGCCGTTCGACCAGCTGCAGGCCGAGCAGCTGCGGCTGTTCCACGGGACCTGGAACCAGGCCTGGAACGGTGCTGGTGCCGGCCATGGGCGCCGGCCTCTGACCTCGGTCAGCCGCAGCGTGCTGCCCGTGGTCGACGACGAGGACCGCTACTACTTTGGGCAGCAGGGGCCGGCGGACAATCATGACCAGGTCGGGGTGCTTGACGGCGCCATGTCCCGGTTCGGCAAGAGCTACATCGGCGAGCCGGACGTGCTGGCCGAACAGCTGGCCGCCGACGAGGCCGTGCAGGCCGCCGATACGCTGCTGCTGACCGTGCCGAACCAGCTGGGCGTGGCGTACAACGCCAAGCTGCTGGCCAACGTCGCGAAGTACATTGCCCCGGCGCTCGGCTGGACGGCGGCGGCGTCGGCTGCCGGCGAGGCTCACGGACCTGTCCGGTAGCCCGGCGACCTGCGTTAGTTCCCGATATCAGCATCATGGCGGTCGAACTATCCGCCGAAACGCGCGAGGACGGCCGCGTCCTGCTACACCTTGACGGATCAGCGCAATGTGCACACACTGTACATACAAAGGAGAATGCGATGAGTACCAGTTCCCTCCATCCCAAGCCCGTACGAAGCCAGCGCATCAACGTCAGGGCTACGCCGCGCCAGGAACAGCTGCTGCGCCGGGCCGCTGAAGCTACAGACCGCTCCATGACGGATTTCATCTTGGAAAGTGCCAGCGTGGAGGCGGAGAGAATACTGGCCGATCGCCTGTGGTTCGTCGCAGACGAGCCGCAATGGGCCGAGTTCAAGCGGCTGCTGGAACTTCCTTTGACATCCACCGCCAAACTGGCCAAGCTGGCGCGCCGCCCAAGCCCGTTCCAGGGAGAATGAGCCACGCATCGCCTGACGCGCCTCGGAAGCTGCTGCGCACCGATAACCGTGACGCCTTCGCTTGGGGGGCTGCGGAACTGGACGAGTGGCTTCGCAGGTACGCCTTCCAGAATCAGCGCGCGAACAGCGCAGTCACCTATGTAGCCTGCGACGGGAAGTCCGTGGTCGGCTACTACGCGATAGCCGTCGGGGCGGTTGCAAAGCAGGGAGCTCCGCCGGCAATAACTAAAGGTGGCCCCTCGGATATACCCTGCATTCTTCTGGCCCGGCTAGCAGTGGACAAGCGGTATCAAGGCACCGGGCTCGGGGCGGGACTCCTTCAGGATGCATTGAAGCGCGCGGTGTTGGTGCGCGAAAGCATCGGGGGGAATGGCTGTGCTTATCCATGCTCGCGATGCCGCCACCTGGTCATTTCACGACCGTTACGTGGACGCACATCCTTCCCCGTTGGATGACCTGCAGCTCATGATTCCCATGAAGGCTCTGCGCGCCGAGTTCGCTGGTTTCCTGCCAGGCCGCTGAATACCGAATAGCGGCTACCCGCGGCAGGCAGTCCGTCTCCTCGTCCACATGGATGAAGTGCCTGCCGTGCCGCTCGTCCAGACGTTGAGGGACGACGGCGTCAGGCTGGTTCCGGTGCCGGCGTAACCGGAGCGGCTGGCCTGACGACGGGAGTTGCTGTTCATCTTCGAAGCAGTCGACGACGACTTCTCCCCCGGACGTGTCGGCGCGGCAGGTCGCTCCGCCCGATCTCCGCCGCCCCACCACCAGGCTGAGCGCCGCCGCCATGGCTTTTCGCCCTCAGCAAGGAAAATGCAGCTTCAGCAGTTTCATCCCGACATACTCTTAGCCGAAGGCTACGGAGCGGGCGCCAGCGGTTTCGGGGTTATGTACGTTCTGTACAGTGAAAAGCTAGTATTAGCTTATGAGTGAGATGAGCGTGACGGACGCACGGAGTCGCTTGTCCGAAGCGGTTGATACAGCCCGGGTCAAGCATGAACCGGTTTACCTGTTGCGCCACGGCCGACGGGTCGCTGCTTTGATAGATGCAGAGGACCTCGCCAACCTAATTGAGGCTGCCGAGGATCTGGACGATCTGAAAGCCGCAAACGCAGCCCGGACGGAGATGGCTGAAAGCGGCCAAGGCCCCATCCCTTGGGAGGAAGTTAAGGCAGAACTCGGCCTCACATGACTTACGCCGTGCAGATCGCACCGGCAGCCGCACGCCAATTGCGCAAGCTGCCTCCTGAGTCTCGCCGGCGAATTCAAGCAGCGATCGAGTTGCTCGCTGTTACGCCACGCCCTCGGGGACGAAAAAGCTCGCCGGGAACACGGGAGATTGGCGTATCAGGACCGGAGATTACCGGGTCGTCTATGAAATTCATGACGATCGGCTTGTTGTTCTGGTCATTGCTGTGGGCCACCGACGCGGGATTTACCAGTCGATTTAAAGGTCAATCTCGTGCTCGACTGCCTCGTCAGATGGCGGGCGAATTCGGGCCCTTCCTAAGCTTGTGGTTTCGAAACCCGTGGTGCTTGTCCCCGAGTCCTGGCACGTGGACGTTTGCGAATGGAGCCACACGGTAGGGATCATAAAGTCCGGTTTTTAGCTCGCCAGGAAGACGATCAGCAAAACCACGGATCATCTTGGCCTCAATGGCGTGGACATCGCCATCGGCCGGAGCGTAGTGGACGAATAGGGACGGCAGGGCCCGAAGCGCCTTGAGCCACCACCCGCCACTGTGCGGAGACCTCGCGCCGATAAGTGTCGAGTGGTACTGCTGGATGCGCTTTGACAGAGACGTTCCCGCGAGCCCAATGTACAGAACCGGCTCGTCGGCCAGCCAGAATTGTTGAAGACGCGCCTCAAATGCAAGTGCGGTGGCGGCCTGAGCATCTATTGAAAAGTCACCGCATATCTTCACGAGGTCTTCGTAAGCCTGATTGTCAAAGGGCAATTGCGGGATGCCACTGGCCGTGGAATGAATGTCGGACGTTGTCGAGACCACGTAGACTCCCGGGCGATCTTCGGGCACGCGCTCACCCCAGTGGACACATCCTGCGGGCCTAAGCGAGGCATCGCCGAATACTTCATCAACGGAAACTGGCATGTGGCGAGTCTAAAGGAAACAAGCCGCATACTGCTCTTGCCTCCGCGCGTTATCGCACCTGCTCGTGCGGAAATGCGGCTGAACGAATTCAGCCCTGACAGGCTGGACAGATTCTCGAACAACGTTGCCGGCGACCATCCGGCCACCGCACGCCACTCTAAAATCGTCCTCACCTCCGCAACCTGCAGGACCTTGAGGACGCGGTTAAGACATCATGCTGCCCGATTCCTGCGGGCCGGCTGCTGCACTGGCGAGGCGCAGCCAAGTGTCCACAACGGTGTCCGGGTTCAGCGACACGGAATCGATGCCTTCGCCAACCAGCCACTGAGCAAAGTCCGCATGGTCGCTGGGCCCCTGCCCGCAGATCCCCACGTATTTCCCCCGGGCCTTGCAGGCCGTGATGGCCATGCTCAGCAGCTTCTTGACGGCGGGGTTGCGTTCATCAAAGCTGCCGGCGACTATGGCGGAATCGCGGTCCAGACCCAGGGTCAGCTGGGTCATATCGTTGGAGCCGATGGAGAACCCGTCGAAGTGGTCCAGGAATTCATCGGCCAGCAGTGCGTTGGCGGGCAGCTCGCACATCATGATGACCTCCAGCCCGTTTTCGCCGCGGCGCAGTCCGTTCTCCGCGAGCAGGTCGATCACGCCGCGGCCCTCGTCCAGGGTGCGCACAAAGGGGATCATCAGCTTGACGTTGGTCAGACCCATCTCATTGCGCACAAAGGACAGAGCCTCGCACTCCAGGTCGAAGCAGTCCCGGAAGGATGGCTCCAGGTAGCGGGAAGCGCCGCGGAAGCCGAGCATCGGGTTTTCTTCATGCGGCTCGTAGGCTGGTCCGCCAAGCAGGTTGGCGTACTCGTTGGACTTGAAGTCGGACATGCGCACAATCACCGGTTGCGGCGCGAACGCGGCGGCGATGGTTGCCACCCCTTCGGCCAGGCGCTTGATGTAGTAGTCGCGTGGACCGTCGTAAGCGGCAATCCGCTCCCGGATTTGCGCTGCCACGTCCGCCGGTTGTTCGTCCACGTTGAGGAGGGCCTTGGGGTGGATGCCGATCTGGCGGTTGATGATGAACTCCAGCCGGGCTAGGCCGACACCGTGGTTGGGCAGCTGCGCGAAAGCGAACGCCTGCTCCGGTGTGCCAACATTCATCATGACCTTAACCGGGGCCTCGGGCAGCTGGGTGACCTCGGTTTCCTGGACGCTGAAATCCAGAAGTCCTTCGTAGATCAGCCCGGTCTCGCCTTCGGCGCAGGAGACGGTCACCTCGGTGCCGTCGGAGAGGATGTCCGTGACGTCTCCGGTGCCGACGACGGCGGGAATCCCCAGTTCGCGGGCGATGATCGCCGCGTGGCAGGTGCGTCCGCCCCGGTTGGTGACGATGGCGGACGCGCGCTTCATGATAGGTTCCCAGTCCGGGTCGGTCATGTCCGCGACGAGGACGTCACCGGTTTCGAAGCCCGCCATCTGGTCGATGGCGGTGAGGATGCGGACGCGGCCGGCGCCAATGCGCTGTCCAATGGCACGGCCTTCGGACAGCACCCGGCCGGTCTCGTTCATGAGGAAGCGGCTGAGCCGGCCCGCGGGCCGACGGGACTGCACGGTCTCCGGGCGGGCCTGCAGAATGTAGAGGCCACCGTCGATTCCGTCTTTGCCCCATTCGATGTCCATGGGACGCCCGTAATGACGCTCGATGGCGAGGGCATGGCGCGCGAGCTGTTCGACGTCGTCGTCCGTGATGCTGAAGCGGTTCCGCAGGGCAGCCTCGACCGGCACAAAATCAATGGTGCGGCCGATGTCACGATTGGCCGTGTATGTCATCTGCAGCGCCTTCTCGCCCAGTCCGCGCTTGAGGATAGCGGGTCCGCCCGCCTCGAGAGCGGGTTTGTATACATAGAACTCGTCCGGGTTGACGGCGCCCTGGACCACGGCCTCGCCGAGGCCGTAGGAGGAGGTGACGAAGACGGCGTCCTGGAACCCGGATTCGGTGTCCATGGTGAACATGACCCCGGATGCCCCGACGTCGGAACGCACCATGCGCTGGACTCCGGCCGACAGCGCGACCTCGGCGTGCTCGAATTTGTGGTGCACCCGGTAGGCGATGGCACGGTCGTTGTAGAGCGACGCGAACACATCCTTGATGGCCAGCAGGATGTTGTCGATGCCCCGGACGTTCAAAAAGGTTTCCTGCTGCCCGGCGAAGGAGGCATCGGGAAGGTCTTCGGCCGTCGCGCTGGAACGGACAGCCCAGGAAAGGTCCGTTGAGCCCCCGTGCTTGTCCACCAACTTCTGGTAGGAGGTGCGGATCTGGGCTTCAAACTCCGGCCGGAAGGGCGTCTGCCGCATCAGGGTCCGAATTTCCTGGCCCGCCTCGGCCAAGGCAGTCACGTCATCGGTGTCCAGGCCGACCAGCCTGTCGGCAATCCTCCGGTCCAGGCCCGAGTCGGCCAGGAAGCTGCGATAGGCGTCCGCCGTGGTGGCGAACCCATCCGGCACCTGGACGCCGGCCGAGGTCAGGTTCGTTACCATCTCACCGAGAGAGGCGTTCTTGCCGCCCACCCGATCCAAGTCCTTGAGTCCGAGTTCTGAGAACCACAGGATGTCTGTCGTCATGGTCATTGCTCCTTTGCAATCGGCGGCATGTGCGGCGCTGCCTCGGTGTTCGGCGGGCACGGGTTGAAAGCGTCCCCGTCCACCGTGGCAGGTTTCCCCCAAATTTTCCATGTGACGTGTGCCACGCGCCTTTTGTGACACTTTTCTCTAATGTCTGAGCTGCATCCGCTGCAGGATGGTGGCAGCCATTTCCTCCACAGACACGCTGGCCGAATTCAGGTAAGGAATCCCATGCGAGACATACAAAAGTTCGGCGCTGCGCAGCTCAAAGCCGCACTGGCGCAGCGAGGCGTACGGAGAGCCGCGACGACGTTCGGTGCGGACCTGGCTCAGGCGGAGGGGATTGGAGGTAAGGCCAAAGCACTTCCCAACAAGCGGCCGTAATGGCTTCGGGAGCCCCTCCTGTTCGAAATCCTCGTCCACGAGCGGGAAGTTCGCGGCGAAGATGCCGTGCTGCAGCGCCAGATACATGGTGGTGGGTGTCTTGCCGCAGCGGGAAGGGGCCACCAGAATGATCTGGGCCTTTTCCAACGCCCGCAGACTCTGACCGTCATCATGTTCCATGGCGTATTCGACGGCAGTCATCCGGGATTGATAGCGGGCGGCGTTTCCCAGACCATGCGCACGGCCCGGTTCGCCGCTGGCAGGGGTGCCAAGGGCCCGTTCCAGTTGGCCGACGTTCGTCCCGATAAGGTCCACCATCGTTCCCTTGCATCGGGCCAGGGTCCGGCGGATGTCGCCGTTGACGGCGGTGGAAAAGACGATCGGTGCCGGGCCGCGGGCGGCGAGTTCATCGATGGTGTCCACGACTGCCTGCGCCTGTTCGACGGTCATGATGAAGGGGACCGTCGTGCGGTCAAAATTGTTGAAGGGGAACTGCGTCAGCAAGGTGTTGCCGAGCGTTTCTGCGGTGATGCCCGTACTGTCCGAGAGGAAGTACACCGGGCGGGGAATCTCATCAGTCATGAACGCATTCTCCCCCAATGTCGCGGCGATGCCGTCAGTGGAGTTGAGTTCCGGTGGGGTGGGGAGCTTCGCGGGGTCCATGCGGATCAGGCCGTCGCATGGGCTGTATCGGCAGCATGGCGGTTTCTTGGCGGGTGTGCCCGGAGTCCTCGATGCCTTCGGCGATGTGGGCTAGGTGTTCGGGGATGTCGCGGCCCTTTTTGTGCATGGCGGTGGCCCAGAGGCGTCCGGTCCGGTAGGAGGAGCGCACCAGCGGACGGGACATGATGCCCAGGGAGCGCATAGCGGAAGGCCGATCGGATGCGCTTGAAGATCCCGGCACCGTCTCCACATTGTGGGCGAAAAGCTCCGGGGCGGAATCGTAGATCACGGCGATATGCTCGGGCTTGCCGGAGAAGTCAGGGATGAGCAACTCGACGCCCGTGTTCGGGTTCAGCTCGTGGATCTTGCACACCGGCTCGGCGTAGGGCCAGACGCCCTCATCGGCCAGGTCGCCGGGGGCATTCGGATCCGCCGATGAGGAACGTCGCCTCCCGGTCCTCCCATCACTCAAAGATGCAGCTGGCCTCCTCTCATACAGTGTGCAGGCCCTGGCCCTTGACCAGGTTCTGGAGCTGGCGCTGGAATGCTGGCGACGGCGGCAACGAGGCCTTCTGCCGTCGGGGCCAGCACCCGTGTCGGTCGTTACCCGATGATGCGGTAACCGGTGCCATCGGATTCGATATGCACGGGCATATCGGTCGTACCCAGCTGGCGCATCGTGGCAACTCCGAGACCAAGAAGTCCGGAACGACTCCCTTTTGGGTTCCACGAAACTGTTCGGGATAGATTATGGACGGTTACCAGTAGCATGCTGGGCTCTGGCGGAAACAAGTACTTGGAACCCGCTGGTATCCGAAGGAAGCTCCTCGAGCGGTCCTTCTCGGTTATGGGCTGGGAAGGAACGCTGCCGCTATGTCCGGAAGGGGGAGGAATTACGGGCGCTGCAAGCGACTTCACAGATTTTTCGACGGGGGAGCCAGGATCTAAAGGTCCGGCGATGGCGGGCGAATTCGGGCCCTTCCTAAGCTTGTGGTTTCGAAACCCGTGGTGCTTGTCCCCGAGTCCTGGCACGTGGACGTTTGCGAATGGAGCCACACGGTAGGGATCATAAAGTCCGGTTTTTAGCTCGCCAGGAAGACGATCAGCAAAACCACGGATCATCTTGGCCTCAATGGCGTGGACATCGCCATCGGCCGGAGCGTAGTGGACGAATAGGGACGGCAGGGCCCGAAGCGCCTTGAGCCACCACCCGCCACTGTGCGGAGACCTCGCGCCGATAAGTGTCGAGTGGTACTGCTGGATGCGCTTTGACAGAGACGTTCCCGCGAGCCCAATGTACAGAACCGGCTCGTCGGCCAGCCAGAATTGTTGAAGACGCGCCTCAAATGCAAGTGCGGTGGCGGCCTGAGCATCTATTGAAAAGTCACCGCATATCTTCACGAGGTCTTCGTAAGCCTGATTGTCAAAGGGCAATTGCGGGATGCCACTGGCCGTGGAATGAATGTCGGACGTTGTCGAGACCACGTAGACTCCCGGGCGATCTTCGGGCACGCGCTCACCCCAGTGGACACATCCTGCGGGCCTAAGCGAGGCATCGCCGAATACTTCATCAACGGAAACTGGCATGTGGCGAGTCTAAAGGAAACAAGCCGCAAACTGCTCTTGCCTTCGCGTCGTCACGCTTCCACATCGTCGTTCTCCATTAGCCTGGCCAAGTGAACACTTTCGTTGGGGGAACAAACGAGGACCGAATCGCTGATCCGCTGGTGCAGGGCCTCTACGAGTCGCTTCACACCGACGGTCTGGCTGCTCGGTTGGCCGCCCAGCCGGATCTCACTTCCACATTCGAAAAGGTCGACGACGACACCTCCCCGGAGGTCCTGGCACGCCACGTCAGCGAACTGGCACGGGTCGCGCTTGCACAAGCGAAACCGGAACACAGGGTCGCCCTGGCAAACAATCTCCTGCAGGCGCTGCAGCATCCGGACACCATCCACCCGGGTCCGCAGGAACTGAGATCCCTCGCCGCTCCGGCGGGCCTGCGTCGCCGTAATCTCCGCCGCCCCACCACCAGGCTCAGCGACGCCGCCCTGCTCACCAACGGCAAGGATGATCCGAACCTCGCCGCGGAGATCCGCGCCGAAATGGCGTCGGCCAGCCGGGTTGATCTGCTCTGCGCCTTCATCCGCTGGACAGGGCTTCGTTTGCTGGAACCGGCACTGGAGGAGCTGCGGGGGAGGGGCATCCGCCTTCGGGTTCTGACCAGCACCTATATGGGTGCCACTGAACGCCGGGCCATCGATGATCTGGTGACCAAGTACGGCGCCGAGGTCAGGATCAACTATGAAACCCACGCCACGCGCCTGCACGCCAAGGCATGGCTCTTCCGCCGCAGCACCGGTTTCGATACGGCCTACGTGGGCAGTTCAAACCTCAGCGCCGCGGCCATGCTGGACGGCCTCGAATGGAACGTCCGGCTGTCCTCGGTGGGCACGGCGCGATTGCTGCAGAAATTTGAAATCACCTTTGACAGCTATTGGGAGCAGCGGGCCTTTCAGCCCTACGATCCGGGGAACGACGGCGACAAGCTGGACGCCGCGCTCGCCCGCAACGGCGGCCGAGCAGCCAGCCGGCCGGACACTTTCACGGGTCTGGAGGTGCAGCCTTACCTTCATCAGCAGGAGATGCTCGAGGACCTTGAATCGGCGCGCGCAATCCACGGCCGGCACCGCAATCTGCTAGTCGCCGCGACCGGCACCGGCAAGACAGTTGTCGCCGCACTGGATTACCAGCGGCTGTGCGCAGCAGCCGGCCGGGACCTGACGCTGCTCTTCGTCGCGCATCGGCAGGAGATCCTCAAGCAATCCCTGGCCACCTACCGGAACGTCCTACAGAGTGGCTCATTCGGTGAGCTCTACGTTGGTGAGCACAAGCCCAAGGATTGGAAGCACGTCTTCGCCAGCGTGCAGTCCCTGGCTGCCCTCGGGATCGGGACCATCGAACCGGGCCAGTTCGACGTCGTCGTGATTGACGAATTCCACCATGCGCAGGCGCCCACCTACCGGGCCATTCTGGAGCACCTGCAGCCACAGGAACTGCTCGGTCTGACGGCCACTCCGGAGCGCGGCGACGGGATCAACGTCGCGGACCAGTTCTTCAGCGGCCGGACCGCCAGCGAGCTGCGCCTGTGGGATGCGCTGGAGGCGGATCTGCTGGTCCCGTTCCACTATTTTGGGGTGGCCGACGACGTCGACCTGAGCCAGGTGGAGTGGAAGCGCGGCAACTATGACACCGGGCAGCTGGACCGGCTCTACACCGGCAATGATGCCCGCGCGGCCAAGGTCATCAAAGAGCTCCGCGACAAGGTCACCAGCACCGATGGCATGCGTGCGCTCGGTTTCTGCGTGTCCGTGCAGCACACGCACTACATGGCCGAGGTCTTCAACGCCGCCGGTATCGCTGCCGTCGCCGTGTCCGGGCAGACGCCCGACGACGAACGTGCGGCCGCGCTGTCGCGGCTCAGGAGCCGCGAACTGAACGTGATCTTCGCCGTCGACCTCTTCAACGAAGGTCTCGATCTGCCCGAGGTGGATACGATCATGCTGCTGCGGCCTACCCAAAGTGCCACCGTCTTCCTGCAGCAGCTGGGCCGCGGGTTGCGCCGGGCCAAGGACAAGTCTGTGCTTACCGTGCTCGACTACATCGGCCAGCAGCGCCGTGAGTTCCGCTTCGACGCCAAGTACCGCGCCTTGACCGGGCTCAGCAGGAAGGCCTTGGAAAAAGCCGTCATCGACGAATTCCCGTTCCTGCCGTCCGGCTCGCAAATTGTGCTGGACCGGGTGGCTCAACAGATAGTGCTGGCGAATATCAAAGCCCAGCTGAGGTTCAACCGGGCCCAGCTCGTTACCGACGTGCGCTCGCATGCCGAACTGCTGCTCGAAGACTTCCTGCGCGAATCGGGCAATTCGCTGCAGGACGTGTACAGGAAGACCGGCGATTCCTGGACCGCGCTGTTGCGCGACGCCGGTCTGCTCGAGGACGGCCGGATGGCCAGTGGCGATCAGCTTGCCTACATCGACCGTCCGGTACCGGTTGCGGCTGGGCCCGAACGTTCCATTGCCGAAGAACTTCTTGTTCTCAAGCGCATGACCCAATTGCTCTGTATTGACGATCCCGAACGGGCCGATGCTTATACCCGGCTCACCTCGCCCGGCGCTCAACGCTACGACGACCTTGGACTGCGCGAACAGACCTTTGCCCGGATGCTCTTCTTCGCGCTCTGGCCCGAAGCCGGCGGCTTCACCTCCTACGACGAAGGCATTGATTATCTTCGCCAGTTCCCGCATGCCTGCGCCGAAATCCAGCAGCTGGCAGCGCTGGGTCTCAAGCGCTCGCGGTATGCGCCCAAGGGCTTGGGGCATGGACTTCAACACATTCCGCTCTACTCCCACGCCACCTATCGCCGTGAAGAGATCCTCGCAGCCCTCGGATTTTTGTCCGTGCATGGCCGGAAAGCCCGGCACCGCGAGGGCGTTGCCTGGAGCGCGGAGACCAAGACGGACGCGTTCTTCGTGACCCTGGAGAAGGACGTCAAGGACCGCGCCGCGTCCATCATGTACAAGGACTACGCGCTCAGTGAGGACCTGTTCCACTGGGAATCACAGAACTCCACCTCGCCCGAAAGTCCTGTTGGGCAGCGGTACCTGGACCACAAGGCATTCGGTTCCCAGATCCTGTTCTTTACCCGGGCCCGCGAAAACGACGACACTGGCATGACCATGCCGTACACCTGCCTCGGGCAGGTCGACTATGTGCAGCACTCGGGATCAAAGCCAATCGCCATCACCTGGAAGCTGCAGCGGCCGATGCCTGCGGACGTGTTTGTATCGGCGAGTGCGGTGGCCCAATGACCCATACAACTTTCACGTGTCCCATTTGTGGCGCGGACTTCGACGAGAAGAAACTCGCAAATGTGCTACCGCAACACCAGGGGAACGACCTTGGCGACTGTGCGCTGTCCGGGATAGGCATCGAAAGAATTCGAGGGGCCCTTGGCGGCCGCGCTCGACCCAAAGAGGTCGTCGTGGATGATCTGACGGCCGTGGGCCGGTGTCCGGTTTGCGGAAAAACCAAGGAGCTCGCCCACCA
Source organism: Arthrobacter terrae (assembly GCF_015708085.1). GTDB lineage: Bacteria > Actinomycetota > Actinomycetes > Actinomycetales > Micrococcaceae > Arthrobacter_M > Arthrobacter_M terrae. The sequence continues at coordinate 117,142 of NZ_JADNYM010000004.1, forward strand.
TTCTAGGCGGGTGGCTAACCATATGTTGCCCAATGGGACTCTGTCTGGGCAGTAAGTGGGAAGCCGAGAACATACGCGTCCGTTAGCCTCGTCAACCTCCCTACGGCACCGTGAACCGGGCTCGGACAGCTGGCAAATACGGCGTGATGGTACGGGTAGTCCGGGTAGGTGGTACCGCTGGTTTCAGGGACCCGGTACTGGCCAGAAAGCGTCGTCGTGGGTTTCTGGCCAGTGCCCGGTTGTGACCGTCACCGGTCGGGGTGGTGGTGTTCCGCCGGGGTGTTGTTGCTATTCCCAGTGGTCTTTGGCGTCGCGGGCTTCTTGGGCGTGCAGGCGGCGCATGTCGATGACGCCGACGTTTATCCTGCGGTCCCAGGTGGCGAGTCGGTTCACGATTGAATCGGCAGCATTTTTTCCGGCAGGCTCTCGATCCAGTAGCCTGGTCCGGATTGGCTGGCGATCATGGTTGGCAGGCGTTGGTCGCGGTTGACCAGGACGGTGAACAGGTCGTTCGCTGCTGTCTCATCGATGCTGATGGTGAGGAAGGCATCTAATGTGAAGCAAAAAATTGTGCGAAGTTCAGAAGTCCTGGCCCGTCGCCAGGACACGAGTAGTTAGTTTCACTTCGCATAACTCATTCCTTTTCCGCCGCAGTTTGTCTTGGCAGGATGTCAAAACCGATTTGGAGGAATAGTTATGAGACAGAACATTGACGAGGTTGCTTCCCAGGCAGACCGATTGCTAGCTGAATGGGGTTACAAGATCGGTACGATCCAGCATTACAAAACAACGTGGACAAGATCAAAGGGTGGTGTTCCGAACGAGGCATTGAGTGCTTCGACACTGACCTAGAAAACCAAGTCATCGAAGACATGGGGCTGAATGATAACCCGCTTCGCGGCTTTGAGTGTAAGTGGATGGCGTAGCTCATTGAGACCAATCGATCGCGACGAGACCCACGGCCTCGTCATTTGAGCCCCTCCTTTTCGCTGGGTCACATTCCCGCAAAGCGCATCAGGTGCGCCCGAGCGTCATTGGACCGGAAGCCTATAGGTTGAGCTGTCCGCGCCGGAGTGTTCGACGACGCCGCCGCCACTGAGCGCGGCCAAAGTCGGTTCCGTGGTCGAGATCTCTCTGTGATGGAATCCGCTCCAGCCAGAGTGCCGCGCCTCCCGCGAACAGCAGGCTTCGCAGCGCGGATGTCCAACGTACCGGCCAGCACGGCGTCCGGGATGGCAACGCGTCCACAGTCACCGCGCCTCCTGTGCGTCCCTTCCATGCGGGTCATGGCGATGGCTGCTGCGATCTGACTTTGTGCTCGCGGACACGTTCTGCAGGGATCTGATTGAACGAGTAGGACCTGCGCGGTAATGCTGCCTATGGTTATTCAAACACCAAGGTCTTTTGTGCAAGCTAGGGGGTAGTAAGTGGATGCGTTCGAAACTCGCTACCAACTGATTGACGGCTACGGTCCTTCAAGGAGGGCTTTGTCGACGGCGAGGACGGACGCATCAGGGACGGTCTCCGGCATCCAGCGAAGGAGCAGACCTCATGAGTGAGACGCAGTGGAAAGAGTTCATGAGGTACGCCGCCAGGTTCGCCGGCGCCGTCGATCTGGATGGTGAAGAACGGAATTACAAACTGGTACTGGCCGAACGGCTGAAGTCCGCCCGTCAGCTGTTCCTGGACCACAACCCGGACTGGTTCGAGCGGCTCCGTAAGGATCTTTCGTCGACTAATTTGGTTAACCAGTACTTCATGATGAAGTTCGTCGATCTGGGCAGGAGCCGCCCGGACGATTTGTGGCGTGTCCTTGAAGGGCTCTGGGGTGGGGATGCGGACGCGGTGCGGCTCGATGCCTTTGTTGAACAGTTGCGGCCGTTCAATCCTGCCCAGTTCTCTGTCGGCGGCATCGTTGGCCTCGGATCACTGCTGCTCATGTCTGAGAATCCGTGCAGCTTTCCGCCATACCGTGCGAGGGCGGTCAAGAAGTTCCTCAAACTGGTTGGCTGGGATGATCGCGGAGCAAACGGAACCCCTTCGCGCCGCTACGAATTGCTGCTCGAAGCCATGGACGAACTGCTGCGGCTCGCTCCCTTCCACGGAATCGAGTTGCGGGACCGCCTGGGCGCTCAAGGATTGATGTGGCAGGTGCTGAACGCAGAACCACCGGAGGATTGGCCGATGAATGATCAAATTGAGTTTCGGGTGTGGAGGGGGGAGACGCCGTCGACGGCTGCGGAATCGAATCCGGCGAGTAGGCCGTTCGGGCCCAACCCGGAGTTGGAAGCCGCGGCGCGCGCCATACTCGATGCCGGGCTGCTGTCGCTGTCGTCCCCGTTGGGCGGCGGCGAGACGACGTGGACCTCCGAGAACGCCGCGGAGATACTACATCGGGTGCTGGACAACTACGACGGCGGCGAGGGCAGTTTTCTGAGTAAGCTGGAAAAGCAACTCCACGGGGCATCTCCGGCGGTCATCCGGCTCACCGGTGAGCTCATCGCCCTGCAATCCTTGCCTCTGGTCAATATCACTCCATCGACCAAAAAAGCACGCGTCGAGCGGGTTCTGAGTTGGCTGGACGAAGATCAGGAAATTCCGGAGGTCATTGCTTCCGGACTGGCTGCTCGCGGGGCATTCAACGGCGGCACGGGGTTCAATATGAACCAATGGCGGCATCTGCGCTGGCTGGCCAAGTTCGTGGCCCACACACGGGAGTCAGAAGAAGCAGCTCATCAGGCCTTGCGCACGCCCGAAGCCTTCATCGACCTCACGGCCTCAACACCGGACGACGTTCCCGCCATTCGGTACACCGTGGAGTACCTTGCCTGGCCGTCCTATTGCGAACCGGTGGTCAACAAGGAGCATCGCCGGCGGATCCGCAACGCTTTCGCGCAGGAAGTAGGCGGGGCTAACGGGGACAGCGAACAGGAAATCGCCCGGGATCTTAATTCCATCCGCACGGCACAGGAGGCCGGACTTGGGCACGACGTTGAGTGGTACGACGAGCCCTTCTTCAGTCAATGGTCCGGTGCGAGGCCCAGCGGCGTGCGGGCATGGCTCGTCCGGCAGAATCAGGGTGGCATTGCCATGCTGGATTCATGGCTGGACGGTGAATTTATCTCGACCCGGGCCCAGCATCTTGGTTCGCCCGCCCCCGGGAGCGGCTACGACGAAGTTCAGGCCGCCGTCAATGGTGGTTACCAGCACATTGACTATTCTGAGCGAAAGGCCCGGGCACAGGAATATTTCCGGTTCCTGAGTCAGATGAAACCCGATGATTTTATTGTGACCGCCCATGGCGAAGACCTCTACTTGGGTGTCGTGACCGGGAGCGCTGAATATGTAGAGGTCGAATCTTCGCGTCTACGCCGCGACGTCCTTTGGCGCAAGCAGCCCATCAGGAACCTTGACCTCCCCGCACCTTTGCCGCGCCTGCTCGAAGAGCAGGGTACGGTGGTGGACCTCACCGACGCTCTGCCAACCATTAGAGGCTGGTTCGCCCAGGAACTCGAAGACGCGGACCTTCCAATCGTCGTCGTGCCACCCCTGCCGCAGCCCGCCGTCGTACCTATCTTGAGGCCAGCCTCCGACGAGCTGGCCTCTCGACTGCATCTAAATCGCGAAGATATCCAAGAGGTCATCGACCTGCTTCAAACACGTAGCCAAATTGTTTTCTACGGGCCACCGGGAACGGGGAAAACCTACCTTGCCGGCAAAATCGCAAGGTTCTTGGCTGGTGAAGAACACGGCGACCACGTCAAGACTGTCCAGTTCCACCCGTCCTATGCGTACGAGGACTTCTTCGAGGGCTACCGCCCGGCTGAGACAGAGGGAGGCGCCGTCGGGTTCAGTCTGGAGCCAGGGCCCCTGCGTCAGATTGCCGGTGAGGCATCGGCCGAGGGGAACAGGGACAAGCCGTACTTCCTCATCATCGACGAGATGAACCGCGGCAACCTCGCAAAGGTTTTTGGGGAGCTGTACTTCCTGCTGGAGTACAGGGATCAGAGCATCAGCCTGCAGTACAACCCCACGAAAACCTTTGTGCTCCCACCTAACCTTTTCATCATCGGCACCATGAACACGTCCGACCGGTCCATCGCCATGGTGGACGCGGCCATCCGTCGGCGCTTCGCCTTCGTCGAGCTCCACCCGGAGGACGGCATGATTTCCGGACTCCTCGAACGCTACCTCGCAGCCAACCACAAGCCGATGCTGCGAGCCCAGCTGCTGAACGCCCTAAACGCGGAGATCGAGGCCACCAACCGCGACCTAATGATCGGGCCTTCCTACTTCATGAAGGATCATGCCGAGACCGATCGCGGGCTGGAGCAGATCTGGAAGTACGAGCTGCTGCCGTTGCTCGAGGAGCAGTACTTTGGACGGTTGAGCCGTCAGAAAGTGCATGAAAAGTTTGGCCTGGGCGCCATGCGGAAGACCGTTGAGAGGCAGCTCGCCGCCGTCGACTTGATTGCCGCAGGGTCGGCCGACGTCGAATTTGGCGATGGGCTCAATGCGACGAAAATGAATCCGACGGACGCTGAGGACGCGTCCTTCTGATGCTGCGGCATCTGGTTCTTGACGAACTTCAATCCGACTCGGTCACGGTGGAGCTGGACGAGGAAACGATGGCCAGTCTGAGGGACACCGGACTGGTATCCGTCGCTCCGGCTCGCGGTGGCCGTTGGGTGATACTGCCCTGCGGCCCGGTAGGCGCGGTTCAGGTCGGTGAACTTCTGGTCGAGGTGAAACCCAAAGCCAAAGTTGGGCTCAGCCGATTGCTGTTCCTGCTCGGCTACGCAAGAAATCCTGGTTTCCGGCCGGACGATGTGACAGGCCTGGAGGACAAGGACCTCTTCTCGGCACTGGCCGAGTCATTGGTGCGTCAGGCCGAACGGGCCTTTAGCCAAGGAGTCCTCAACGGCTATGTCTCCGTGGATGACGCACTGAGAACTGTCCGCGGACGGATCCGGGTCGGGGATCAGATGACCCGGCGCCCCGGGATGCTGATCCCGTTAGAGGTCTCCTACGACGACTTCACTGTGGACATCCCTGAGAACCGGATCCTCCGTGGTGCGATCCGACTGATGCTGCATCTCCCACGGCTATCTGGGGATCTGCAGGCGCGGCTGGGTCATCTCGATGCCAAGCTCGACGGCGTCGCACTGCTCCGTCCGGGGAGGGCCCGGCCAGTCTGGCGGGAGACTCGGCTGAACGACCGCTACGTCCCCGCCTTGCGCCTGGCGGAAATCATCTTGCAGAACATGTCCGCCGAAGCCGGGCTGGGGAGGCAGACGGTCACTTCATTCGTCGTCAACATGGCAACGGTATTCGAGGACTTTGTCACGACCGCGCTAACGGAGGCACTGTCCAAGTATCCCGGACAGACGATGGCACAGTATGAAACCTATCTGGATGAGGAGGACGGACGCCCTAATGCTAAGCGCGTACAGATGTACGTCGATGTTGTTCACGAAATTGAGCGATTGCCGGCGCTGATATTTGACGCCAAATACAAAGCCGCATCATTCAGCGGGTATCCGAACGCAGATCACTATCAGATGCTCGCATACTGCACGGCGTTGAGGCTTCCCGTGGCGTGGCTTGTGTATGCGGGTTCCGGTCCCTCGAGGACGAGGCGGATCCGCAACTCGGAAGTATCCATCGTTGAGTTTCCGATTGACGTTTCCCAGACGCCGGAGATGCTGTTGGTGCGGGTTCAGCGGCTTGCTGACTCAGCGTTGAGATTCAGGGTAGGTTCGGCGTTAGCGGAACCGGTCTTAATGGACTGATTGTCTCTTCCGGAACGACCGAGGCTCCTTGGCGCCTGCCCTCCATAACTTTGTCCTCCGATTGAGGCAAAAAAATTCTCATCAACTAATTCACCACTTATGGTGCGTGATTGAAGTGGCTCAAGTTCGGTTCTTCCTCGTGCACCACCGCCGAAGCCAGTGACGGAATGGTGCTGGCCGCCTGCGGCGCGTGAGGTGAGCTCAGAAAGATGGCAGCCAGCACTTACTGACCACGGCAATACGCCGATAGTCCTGTTGACGCGTTGGACGTCGCCAGTGCGGTTCAAGCGGCTGCACTGTGTTCTTCCCCAGTTGTGATTTCGACAGGGATTTCATCCTTAGGAGACGCCGTGAAACACCGCAGTCCCGCAGCTCCGCTGCTTTTGCCCATCATCACGTTCGGCATCTATGCAATTGTATGGCAGGTCAAAACGAAGAACGAGATGAACAGGGCCGGGGCTGCGATTCCTTCAGCTTGGATGCTGGTCGTCCCGATAGTCAGCATCATTTGGATCTGGAAGTATGCGAGCGGCGTCGAAAAGTTCACCGGCGGCTCCATGGGTCGGCACGCTGCCTTCTGGCTTCTCCTTCTGCTTGGCGGGATTGGTGCCGCAGTCGTACAGAATCAGTTCAACGTAACTTTGGGACGACCCGAGTCTGCTATGGCCACCGTATAAACTCTGGAGTCGGCGCCGCTGTGCTCGTCGAAGCGGCCCACGGAAGCCAGCCCGGGTATTGATAGGTCTCCCTCATCGTCGACCGATGAGTCGGCGGAAAGTGCGCCGTGCAGGAACCATGGCGGCCGGTGGGGTGTTCTGCCGGTGGGGCGTGCTGCCGGGGTTCGTGCGTTGGCGTCGCCGACGAGGACATTCCCGCGGGTCCGCCGGTCAGTTTCACACCGTATGAACCGTCGTCGACAGCATCGACACCGGTCACGTCTTCCCGTGCACCGGTCCCAGCCTCATCACCAGCACGATCCACGCCGCTATCGCAGCGGCCATGTCATCGATGGTCCTGCGGTGCTTTTAATTGAATTTGGCGGCTTCGGGGCCGGAGGTCGCTGTCCTCTCCAGCGTCTAACGAACTATGGCGCACGAACTGCCCGAAGGCCCGGTCAGCAGATTTTAACCGGACCGACCAACGATGAGGCGCGGACGATGAGCTCCGGCTCCAGCGATTCAGAGTCGACGCTCCGGCCGGCCATGCGGTCAGCCAGCAGCTCCAAAGCGCGTCGGCCCATTTGGTGCATGGGTGAGCGAACTGTGGATAGCGGCACCGGCAATTCCGCGGCCAGCGGGGTGTCGTTGTAGCCGACCAGGACGACGTCGTTTGGAACCGTGAGCCGATGGTCGCGGAGGGATCCCAGGGCGCCGATGGCGGCGAAATCGTTGGTGGCGAAGATGGCGTCCGGGTAGGGTCCTGAGCGGAGTAATTCATCCGCCGCGGCCCGGCCGCCTGCGGCGTCGAAGGCGCTGTGAACGATGCGCTGCACCGGAATTTCGATGTTCGCTTCCCGGAAAACGTCGATGACGCCACGGGTGCGGTCCCGTGAAGTGGAGGTAAACGCCAGGCCGGCCAGGATGGCAACATTTCGACGGCCGATGGACAGTAGATGTTCGCCCACTAGCCGACCGCCGGCATAGTCATTTCCGGTCACCGATACGTGGGTTCCGGTGTGCCGGCTCACCAGGACGAACGGGATGCCCTGCTCGGCGATTTCGTCGAGAAAAGGATCGTTGAGGTGCGCGTCTCCGAAAATCAGCCCGCCCACCCTGCGCTCCAGCATCATCGCGGTCCTCGCCCGCCGGTTTTCATCCCTGTCCAGTGAGTTGGTCACGAACGTGGAGAGGCCGTTTTCAATCGCAGCTTCCTCGATGCCTTCGTACACGGTGGCCAGGACGTAGTCCTGTAATCGCGGCACGATCACTCCGACCAGATTCGACCTGGCGGTCCGGAGGTTGGCTGCGTAGACATTCGGGTGGTAACCGCGCTCCTTGGCCAGCTCGCGAATGCGCTGGGCGGTTTCGGCTGCCGCCCACTTTGAAGCGTCAGCGTCGACGGAGTTGAGCACGCGGGAAACTGTGGAGGCGTGGATGCCCAGTTCGTCGGCGATCATCCGCAGCGTGACAGAACGACCCCGGCGTTCGGTCACTGTGGCCTCCTTCTAAATCCGCCAAAGATGTCGGCAGTCCTGAAAAGTCTAGCGTTGCGGAGCGGGTGTTTGGATCGCGACCAACAGGAACGGCCGCGAACCCCTGTGCGGAGGGCCGACGTCAGCCCAATCGTTTGGGTGAGCTACACAAACGATTGCGTAATCGTGTGATTGGTGCTACTTTTTTGCGTAACGGGAGTCACATGTCATCCCACCGGCCCGGCCAGATTGTCGATGGCGGCGCTCGTACGGACCCGGGTATTTTCTTACGTTTTTCGAGAAAGGCATTTCCATGTCCCACGGACGCGCAGAGGTTCCGTTGCCGTCGTCAGGCTCCTCGCCCGCGGCCGCCCCCTCCAGGCCTCGGCCGAAGGGCGGGTTCCGGCCCAACTACCGGTACACGATCTTCGCCATGGTGGTGCTGATCACCGTGATCAACTACGTGGACCGCGGGGCCATTTCCTACGCGGCGAATCCCATGATTAAGGAATTCGGACTCGACAAGGCCCAGTGGGGTGAGGTCCTGGGGTACTTCGGCTACGGCTACATGGTCGGCGCCCTGTTCGGCGGCGCGCTGGCCGACCGCAAGGGTCCGCGCTGGGTGTGGACCTGGGCGGTGCTGCTGTGGTCCGTCTTCGAAATAGGCATGGCCTTTGCCGGGAACATCGGCGTCGCACTCTTCGGCGGCTCCGCACTGGTGGGCTTCGCCGTTTTCCGTATTCTTTTCGGTGTATCCGAGGGGCCCACGTTCTCCACGATCAACCGCACCATGGCCAACTGGGCCACGGTAAAGGAGCGGGGATTCGCCGCATCTCTGGGCCTGCTGGGCACCCCGCTTGGCGCCCTGCTCGCGGCCCCGATCGCTGTCTTCCTGCTCACGGTCACGGGGCAGTGGCGCTGGATGTTCATCATTCTGGGTCTGCTGGGCCTGGTCTGGCTTATTTTCTGGCGCCGGGTTTTCACCAACCTGCCCGAAGAGAACCCAAAGGTCTCGCCCGAGGAACTGAGCGTGATCCGCAGCACCGAGGGCATGCTCGCCGATGAGCGGAGCCTGTCCACCGAGGAAGAGCGCCTGCCGTGGTGGTCGTTCTTCCAGAGCCGCACCCTGGTGTTCAACGCCATCGGCTACTTCGCCTTCCAGTACGTGAACTTCATGATCCTGACCTGGACACCGAAATATCTGCAGGACGAGTTCGGCTTTAACCTGGGCTCACTGTGGTACCTCGGCATGGTTCCCTGGATCGGTGCATGCTTCACGGTCCTGCTCGGCGGCAAGATCTCCGACTGGCTGCGCCGCCGCACCGGCAGCCTCTGGATTGCGCGCAGCGGTTTCGCCGCCGGCTCGCTGCTGCTGACCACTGTGTGCTTCTGCCTCATTCCCACTGTCCACAGTGCCGGGGCGGTGCTGTTGCTGATGGCGATCGGAAACGCACTGAACTCGCTGCCTAACGCGGTCTACTGGATCGTCGTCATCGACACGGCGCCCACCCGGGCCGGCACGTTTGGTGGCATCAGCCATTTCATCACCAATATCGCGACCATCGTTGCGCCGACCCTCACCGGCTTCCTCGTGGCTTTGCATGGCTACAACTCCATGTTTATCGCAACCGGCGTCGCAACGGCGGTCGGCATGCTGGCCATGGTCTTTGTCCGGCCGGGTGTGCGGCGGGGGAAGAAGTTGACGACGGGGGCCGCTGTATGAGTGCAGGCGCGCTGTCCGGTGCCGGCCCGTTCGGCGGGTTGGGCATTGCAGAGCTGGCCCGGCGGATCCGCAGCGGCGAGAGCACCGCCGTCGAAATCACCGAGCAGGCGCTGGCCGCAGCGCACAGCGTTGGGGCAGAGCTGAATTGCTTTGTGACGGTGGACGACGACGGCGCGCGGCGGGCGGCGCAGCTCGCCGATGCGGAACTTGTCAGCGGGTTGGACCGGGGGCCGCTGCATGGAATTCCGGTGGGTGTCAAGGACATGATCGCCACCTCGGGGCTGGCCACCACAATGGGATCCCGGCACTTCGCCGGGGACACTCCCGCACAGGATGCGTCCGTGGTCAGTTCGCTGCGGACCGCCGGCGCCGTGATTCTGGGTAAGACGCAAACCCATGAATTCGCGTATGGACCTACCAGCGATCGGGCAGCCACCGGGGCCGCCCGTAATCCGCAGGACCTCTCCCGCATGACGGGCGGTTCCAGTGGAGGCTCCGCCGCGGCCGTGGCCGCCGGCCTCATTCCGCTGGCACTTGGCACCGATACCGGCGGCTCCGTGCGGATTCCCGCCGCGCTCTGCGGAGCAGTGGGGCTCCGGCCCACCCAAGGGTCCATCGACATGATCGGTGCCTTCCCGCTGTCGCCCACGATGGACGTGGTTGGACCGATCGCAGGCTCCGTTGCAGACACGGCCCTCGGCTGGTGGGCACTATCGACCCGCCCCGAGAGCTCCGGAGCCCATTGGTCACTGTGGACCGCGCCCCGGATTCCTGAGCCCGGGCGGGTCCGGGGAGTGCGCATCGGGCAACCGGTCTGCGACCTGGTCGATCGGGTGGACCAGAGCGCCCGAGGCGGCCAACAGGCCGCGGCCGATGCGCTCGCCGCATCAGGGGCGGCACTGACCGAGCTGGCGCTGCCGGAACTGGATGAAACCTCCGGCCCCTATTACGACATCCAGTCCGCGGAGGCGTATGAGATCCACGAAGAAAGGGTCCGCCGCGCGCCCGAACTGTTCGATCCGGAAGTCCTGGAGAGGCTCGAGGCCGCAGCGCGCGTGCCGGGCTGGCGGTACGTCCGGGCCCTCGACGTCCGACGGCGTTTGCGCGCGGGGATGCTGGACAAACTTGCCGCAGTGGACATAGTGCTGATGCCGACGGTCCCGCTGGAGGCTCCCGTCATCAACCAACGCGACCTGGACCCGAACACGGGGTGGAGCGGGGTCCGGGAAGCGTTGCTGGCATTGACCAGTCCGTGGAGCCTGCTCGGCTTTCCGGCCATCAGCGTCCCCGTTCCCATGGGCGGTGAAACCATGCTCGGTTCCGTCCAACTCGTGGCCAAACCCGGCCAGGAACACCTGCTGCTCGACACTGCCGCCCTGCTCGAGAACAGCCTTCCGGGGAGCCCGAAATGGGGATAGCCAAATGGGAGTGCCAGAACCGAGAGTGCCACCATCTGTGGTGGTAACCGGAACCCAACCTAGGAAAGGACCATCCATGGTCCGCAGGCTCGCCATCCTGGACGACTACCAGTGCGTTGCCGCCGGATTCGCGCCCTGGCACGAGCTCGAGGACATCGGCATTGAGACCACGTTCCTCACCGCCCATCTCGGCGGCGAGGATGCCGTCGTCGAACGCCTCCGCGGTTTCGAGATTGAAGTCGCGATGCGGGAACGTACGCCGTTTCCGCGGGATGTGCTGGAGCGCCAGCCGGACCTTCGGCTGCTGGTCACCACGGGGATGCGGAATGCGGCCATTGATCTGGGTGGCGGCGCACGAGTTGGGCATTGCCGTGAGCGGGACGGCCGGCTCACCGGTGCGTGTGCTAAGCCCTGGTAGGGAGGGCTAATGGATATAGGCTGCTCCTTTGCGTGGCGCACCTACCCAGCCGTCTACCGAAAATTGTCGCATTGTGTGCATCTCTGATACCCAGCGCGTTGACAGACTACGACGGGGGGCGTATTCCTGAGTCCAGATCAAGGAGGTCGCCCCAATGGCCACCGTCAGCGTGCGCTACATCGTCGATGATGTCGATGCCGCAATCAACTTCTATTGCGACCGTCTGGCATTCACGCTCGTCATGCATCCCGCCCCGTCCTTTGCCATGCTCGAGCGCGGGGATCTGAGGCTTCTGCTCAGCGCTCCGAGCGGCCAGGGCGGCGGAGGCCAGAGCATGCCCGACGGCAGCAGTCCCGCGCCGGGCGGCTGGAACCGATTCACGCTGGAGGTATCCAACATCGCGGCAACCGTGCAGACCCTCCGCGACGCAGGGGTGCAGTTCCGCAACGACATCGTGACGGGGGTGGGCGGCAATCAGGTACTGATCGACGACCCGTCGGGCAATCCGATCGAACTATTCGAGCCGAAGATTCCCGAGGCGCGCCTCGCGGCCTCCTGATCGGGGATTTGCCAGAAAAAGTGCCGGACCGTCGATCGACTCGGCCCAACTCAGGACCGGATGAAGAGCCATCGACCACTCCCGTGCCAGTACACAACCGTCTCGACGAGCGGTAGCAAGCCTTTTCCTACTCAAGTAGCAGTAGATGATGAAGCTCAGTATTAGCCTGCCGGATGACGACGTTTCGTTACTTGACGAATACGCCCGGACACAGGGATTGCCGTCCCGCTCTGCGGCAGTGCGACAGGCCGTCCGTCTCCTGCGGCACGTCGGGTTGGATGCTGCGTACGCCGCAGCCTGGGAAGAATGGGAGACAACTGGCGAGCAGGCTGTCTGGGACGAAGCGACAGGAGACGGGCTGACGGATGCGGCGAGGTGAGGTCCGGCTGGTCGACCTCAACCCTGTCCGGGGTGGCGAAGCGGACAAGCGGCGTCCGGCGGTCATCGTCAGCAATGATCGCGCCAATTCGACGGTGGAGCAGCTGGGTCGCGGGGTGGTGACGGTTGTCCCCATGACCAGCAACGTCAGCAGGGTATTTCCCTTCCAGATGTTGCTTCCAGTGGAAGTGACCGGGTTGCGGGTCGATTCCAAGGCGCAGGCGGAGCAGGTCCGGTCGGTGGCAGTAGAGCGGCTGGGACCTGTCCTCTGCCAACTCTCAGCGGCGACCATGCACGATGTAGATGAGGCGCTTCGGCTGCACTTGCAGCTGTAGCTTTGGGAGCGTCGGAGCCCTTTAGCAAGCGGGGGTACCCGTCCGGGCGCTCATGGCGGCGCCTGCGCTGCCCACAATGATCCTGGAAGAACTCGTCCTGTCGGTACTCGACACCGACCCGGTAGGCGGGTACCCGCGGGTGGGCTGACCGGTTAGCTCAGGAAGTCCTGGCGCTGCCGCCCCAGCCCCTCGACCTCGATCTCCAGCACGTCGCCGGCTTTCAGGTACGGGAAGCGTCCGGATAGCCCCACGCCCTCGGGTGTGCCGGTGCAGACCAGATCGCCCGGTTCCAGCACCAGGTACTGGCTGAGGTCATGGATGAGGGTGTCGACGTCGAACACCATGCCCGCCGTCGTCGAATCCTGCCGGGGTTCGCCGTTGATCCAGCTGCGCAGCCGCAGATTGCCGGCGTCCACTTCATCGGGGGTCACCAGGTAGGGGCCGGCGGGGCAGAAGCCGGCGAAGCTCTTGCCTTTGGACCACTGGCCGCCGGAGATGTTGAGCTGGAAGTCGCGTTCGGAAAGGTCGTTGACGGTGACATAGCCGGCAATGTATTCCCGGGCAGCTTCCTTGGAGTCCAGGTAGGACGCGGTCTTCCCGATGACCACCCCGAGTTCCACTTCCCAGTCGGTCTTGGTGGATCCGTGCGGAATGGTGACGGGATCATTCGGTCCTGACACCGTGTTGGGGGTTTTCAGGAAGATGATGGGCTGCTCTGGCGGCAGGGAGCCGGATTCGGCGGCATGGGCAGCGTAGTTCTGGCCGATGCCGATGACGGCGGACGGGCGGGCTATGGGGGCGCCGTAGCGGACGCCGTCGGCGGGAACTTCGGTCAGTTCGCCGGCGGCCAGAGCGGCGGCGGCCTTGGCAGGGCCACCGGTGGCGAGGAAGGCGCCGTCGATGTCCGCAGTCAGGGATTGGAGCGAAAACAGCCGCTGATCATGGACCAGGACGGGGATCTCGGCGCCACGGGGTCCGACTCGTGCGAATTTCATCTGGCTTCCTTTGGTTGCTGTCCGGCAGTCGATGGCCCACGGGGGAGCGGTTTGTCTATCCCCGCCCCACTCTTTATGGGATACCAAAGTGTAGGCCGTTGGGGTGTGCGTATTGCAAGCCGTATGGCTATTGTGTCGCGCATTAAGTCGAATCCATGGGATCGGTCCTGGATGGTTGGAAGAAAAAACCCGCGATGCAAATTCTTTTTTCAATTTTTGATTGACAGTGATCCACACCACACCGTAGGCTCACTTTTTGGGATCCCAAATCTGTACCTCACCGTCGAGGCGACGGCACCCGTACTCCGAGCTGTCAGTCCATCTAAAGGATTTCTCCAATGACTATTAATGAACCCACCGTTCAGGTTGAGGCCCAAAGGCCACCTGCCGATGAACCACTGATCAAACGCAGGCCCACGAAAATACGCTGGAAGCTCTTCGTCCTGCTCCTTGTCCTGGTCACACTGAACTATGTGGACCGCGGCTCCATTTCCGTGGCCATGCCGCTGATTCAAAAGGAATTTAACCTTTCCCCTGAAGTAATCGGCCTGCTGCTGTCGGCCTTCTTCTTCGCCTATGCGCTCATGCAGGTCCCGGCCGGCTGGCTGATCGACCGCTTCGGTGCCCGCAAGATGGTCACGGCGTCGTGTGTTGGCTGGGGCCTGGCCACCGCCGCCTGCGGGCTGGCCTGGAACTTTGCCAGCCTCTTCACCGCCCGCGCCGCCATCGGCATCACCGAGGCCGGCATCATGCCTTCCGGCGGCAAGCTGAATGCAACCTGGATGCCGCAGAAGGAACGCGGCCGCGGCGCAACCATTCTGGACGCCGGAGCACCCCTGGGTGCCGGTCTGGGCGGTCTGATCATTGCCAGCCTCATCGCGCTGACCGGCGGCTGGCGCGGTGCCTTCATCGCCGTCGGCATCGTCACCGCCGCCTTCGGTTTCGTCGCCTGGTGGTACATCCGCGACAATCCCCGGCTGCACAAGAGCGTTAACGAGGACGAACTCGCCTACATCGAGGCCAGCCATGCCGAAGAGGATGCGAAGGCGGAAGCTTCCAAGGGCGCCGGCCGGCGTGGCCTGCTGCCGTACATGAAATACCGCTCCTTCTGGTCCATGTGCTTTGGCTGGTTCGGCTTCAACGGTGTCTTTTACGGCCTGCTGACGTGGGGCCCGCTGTACCTCTCCCAGGCAAAGCACTTCAATCTCGCAGCCGTCGGCTGGGGAACCTTCGCGATCTTCGGCGCCGGCTTCGTTGGGGAACTTCTGGGCGGTTTCATCGCCGACTGGTGGCAGACCAAGGGCGCCTCCGCCAACATGGTGATGCGGACGCTGCTGGGCATTTCCAGCCTGATCGTTGTCCTCGGCCTGGTGGGTGTGACGCTCGTGTCTGATCCGCTGACCGCCGTCCTGCTCCTCTCCGCCGTCCTGTTCTTCCTGCGCTGGGTGGGCCTGTTCTGGAGCATCCCCGCACTCCTGGGCGGCCGGACCAATGCCGGCATCCTGGGCGGAGCGATGAACCTGAGCGGAAACATCAACGGATTCATCACCCCCATCGTCGTGGGACTGATCGTCGGAGCCACCGGTGGCTACACCTGGGCGCTGCTGTACTTTGTCGGCTCCGCCGTCATTATGGCCGTCTCCGTTCTGACCATGGACTACAGCCGCCGCCTCCCGGTCTAAACCAGCCGAAGCGGCGACGCCCATATCAACCCTCTTTAGTGCAGACAGGTACGTGCCATGAAGATTCTGGTCATCAACCCCAATATCAGCGAGAGCGTATCCGCGCTGATCCGCGCCGAGGCGGAGCGTGCTGCATCCCCGGGCACCGAGATCATCGTCCGTACCGCCGCGTTCGGCGTGGAATACATTGAAACCCGGGTTGAGGCGCTGCTCGCCGGCAACGCCGTGGCCCAAATCATCGCCGAGGAGGACGGCTTCGTGGACGGCGTCGTTGTGGCGGCCTTCGGGGACCCGGGAATGCCCGCGCTGAAGGAACTCGTCGATATTCCCGTCGTCGGCATCACGGGGGCGGCCATTCATACGGCGGCCCTGCAGGGAAGCCGGTTCTCCATCGTTGCCATTTCCCAGCGGATCCAGGCCTGGTACCGGGAATGCGTGGAGCGCAACGGGATGGGCAGCAGCCTCGCCTCTATCCGTTCGCTGCAGGATTCACTCGGCAGCATCGGCTCCGTCCAGGAGGATTTCAGGGACAAGCTGCTGCAGCTGGCCCACGACGTCGTCGAAAAGGACGGGGCCGACGTCGTCATTCTGGCGGGTGCACCGCTCGCCGGCCTCGCGCGGGAGATCGGCGGCCAAATCCCCGTCCCTGTGGTGGACGGTATCTCCGCGGGAGTGAAGCAGTGCGAGCTGCTGATCAGCCTCAACGGCGGTACCCACCGGAAGGGCAGCTTTGCCCGGCCGCCGCACAAGACCAACGCAGGACTCTCTGCGGACATCACCCGCACCCTTGACCGGGGCGCCAAAACCAGCGAAGAAAGTTCGGTAGCACCATGACCGTGGATCTGCTCATTACCAACGCCATCATCGTCAACGCGGACAGCACCATTGAGGGCCATATTGCTGTCAGCGGCGGCCGGATTGCCGCTCTATACGACTCCGCCACGTCCGCGGAGCTCCTGCCGGCGGCCGCCCGGACGCTGGACGCCGCCGGCCGCACCGTTATTCCCGGCGGAGTGGATTCCCACGCCCACGTGGAACAGGTGACCGGCGCCTATAAGTCCTTGGACACCTACGAAACCGCCAGTATCGCCGCACTCTGGGGAGGCACGACGACGATCATGGACTTCGGTATTCCGGCGGACTTGAGCGAAACCCCCCTCGCGGCCGCAGAGAACAAGATACGGCTCGCCGAAGTCTCGCGCTGTGACGTGGCCCTGCACGGAGCCGTGATCGACTGGGACGAGACCGTCCCAGCCCAGTTGGACCGGCTGGCGGAACTCGGCATCCGCTCCGTCAAGATGTACACCACCAACCGCGGCTCCACCATGGCCAACGGTGACACCATCGTGAAGGTGATGCGGGAAATGGTGCGCTTGGACGGTCTCACCTACATCCACGCCGAACACGATCCGATCATTGTCGACTGCCTGGCGCAGCATGGCATTAATGAACACGGTGTCGCGGGGCCGGTTCCCGCCGGACGCCTGCACCATACCCGCCCGGAACTGGCGGAAGCGGCCTCCGTAGCCGAGGTCCTTTCGATGGCCGAATACACCGGGGCGCCCGTCTACTTTGTCCATCAGACCATTCCGGAGGCCGTTGCCTTGGTCCAGGACGCCCGGTCCCGCGGGCTGGAGGCCTACTCCGAGACGTGCCCGCACTACCTCACCTTGGATGAAGAGGTCTACGCGTCCGAATTCCCGGAAAGTTTTTCCTGCTGCCCGCCTATCCGCAGCCGTGAAACAGTCATGGCCCTGCTGGAGCGGGTGAGGGCGGGGGAAGTGCACACCATTTCCTCGGACCATTCCTGCTACGACCTGACGCAGAAGCAGTCCCGGAGCGAGGACGTGCGGTTCATGCCGCACGGTCTGCCGGGCATCGAAACACGGATGCCGGTGGCCTTCACCACGCTGGTGGTGGAGCAGGGCATGGCCGTCCAGCAGTTCGTTGAGCTTTTCGCCGCCGCGCCGGCGCGGATCAATACGTTGCCCGGCAAGGGCATTATCGCGCCCGGTTACGACGCGGACCTGGTCATCTTCGATCCGGAAGAAGTGCGGACTGTGGATGGCACAGCGCTGCACATGGGGACCGATTTTTCCCCGTTTGACGGGATGGAACTGGCCGGCTGGCCCGCCACCGTGGTCATGGGTGGGCGGGTGGTGCTGGATGGCGGTGAATTCACCGATCCGGGACCCACCGGCCGCTTCCTGAATCGCTATGACACAGGCAAAACTGCCGCTTTGGCCGGAAAGGCTCTCTAATGTCCACACGCCCCATACGAATCGGCATGATCGTACCGTCCTCCAACACCTGCCTGGAACCGCAGACCTACCGGATCCTTGGCGACCGAACTGACGTCACCGTCCATTCCACCCGGATCGGCGTCACGCGCATCGCCCTGGATTCCGGTTCCAACCAGCAGTTCGACTTCCGGACCATGCTGGACGCGGCCGAGCTGCTCAAAACCGCCGAGGTGGATGTGCTGGCGTGGAACGGCACCGCCGGTTCCTGGCTGGGAGCGGACCACGATAGGGAAATGGTCCGGCAGATTACTGCGGCCACTGGCATACCGGCAACGACGTCCACGCTGGCGTACCTGGATGCCTTTGCGGCCTTCGGGATCTCCCGGATAGGGCTGGTCACCCCCTACACCCAGGACGTCAACGATGCCGTGATCACCAGTTACCGCAGGGAAGGCATTTCCATCGTCGGCGAGAGGCACTTGGGCCTGAGCGTCAACGAATCCTTCGCCCGGGTTGATCCGGCCGAGCTGTTGGCACCGTCGAAGGAACTCCTCAGCGACGCCGGCGCCCAGCCGCAGGCGCTGATCTACCTGTGCACGAATCTTTACGGCGCACCCGTCGTTGCCCAGATGGAAAGTGACCACGGTGTTCCGGTCCTGGATTCCGTTGCCGTGACCCTATGGAAGTGCCTTTCCATGGCGGGGGCAGCCGGCCTGGATCCGCAGTGGGGGCGCCTGCTGTCGTGATCACACCCTCCCGGCGTACTCATCCACACGCGGCAGCACTGGACATGGCTAACATAAAGAGCAAAGGACACATCACTACATCGGTACGCCAGGACAGGACAGTTTTGCCATCTTTGAGCGAAGGCACCCTCCGCGAACAGCCGCTACGCGAAACCGTCCGGGACCAGATCCGGCAGCGGATCTACAATGGCCGGTACGCACCCGGCATCCGGCTGATCGAACGCGATCTTGCCGCGGAGTTCGATGTCTCCCGGCTGCCCGTCCGGGAAGCACTGCGGATGCTCCGCGAGGAAGGCCTGGTAACCGAACGGCCCACCCGTGGCCTCGTGGTGCGGGAACTGACGCGCGCTGACGTGGAAGAGCTTTTCGACGTCCGTGAAGCACTGGAAGGCATGAGCTGCCGCCTTGCAGCCCAACGGGCCACCGACATGGACCTGTCGGCCCTGAAGCAGATCCTGGACCAAGCGAAGGAAGCCACCGCGCGCAAGGACGTCGGCGCCGCCCGGGAAGCCAACGGCAAATTCCACGACGAAATCCCACGCCTGGCACACAACGAACTGCTCCGCAATATCCTGGAACCCCTCCACGGTCGCCTGCAATGGCTCTTCCGCCAGACGGACGATCTGGAACTGCTCTGCAGCGAGCACGAGCAGTTGCTGGACGCCATCGCCTCCGGGGATGCCGATTTGGCAGCCAGGGTAGCCGAGCAACACGTGCGCTCCAGCCGGCACCGGACCCTGCACGCGTTGTTTCAGCGGGCGCAGTAGCAGCGCCGTCGATAGGCGTCGGAGCGTTGTAGCCTGGCTGGGCGGTGGGCGCAAATGACTGGGACATGATGGTCTCCTTCGGGTGCCGTCTCCATGGAGAATTTTTGTAGATCCGTAATTGTCCCTGCCGGGCGGTACGTTGTCCCCATGGATAACCAACAGCAGGCGCGGCCGACGGTCCGGGCGGCGCGGATCCGGAAGTGTCCGTTGTGTGGTCATGAAAGCTGGCGTCTGGCGTACGGAGAGATCATGCCCAACGAACAGGCCCTGATGCCGCCCAACACCGTCTTTGCCGGCTGCTGCCTGGACATGGTGCAGCGGACCAATGCGGTTACGGGGGAGCCCGAAATGGGGATAGCCAGGTGGCAGTGCCAGAACCCTGAGTGCCGCCATCTGTGGTGGTAATGGGAACCCAACCTAGGAAAGGACCATCCATGGTCCGCAGGCTCGCCATCTTGGACGATTACCAGTGCGTTGCCGCCGGATTCGCGCCCTGGCGTGAGCTCGAGGACCTCGGCATAGAGCCCACTTTCTTTACCGAGTACCTCGGCGGAGAGGACGCCGTCGTCGAACGCCTCCGCGGTTTCGAGATCGTTGTCGCGATGCGCGAACGGACGCGATTCCCGCGGACGGTGCTGGAGCGCCTGCCCGGCCTGCAGTTGCTGGTCACCACGGGGATGCGGAATGCCGCCATTGACCTGGCGGCGGCGGACGAACTGGGCATCGCCGTTAGCGGGACCGCCGGTTCCGCCGGCGCCGCGGCCGAGCTGAGTTGGGCGCTGCTGATGGCCACGGTCCGTGGCATTCCGGCGCAGGACGCCTCGCTCCGGGCTGGTGGCTGGCAGCTGCTGCCGGGCATCGAGCTGGCCGGCCGCACGCTTGGCATTTTGGGTCTTGGCCGGATAGGCCGGGCGATGGCCGGCTACGCGCACGCCTTCGGGATGGATGTGCTGGCCTGGAGCCCGCACATGACGGCCGAGCGGGCGGCCGGGGCCGGAGTGCAGGCGGTGGACCGGCAGGAACTCTTCGATCGCTCCGACATTGTCAGCGTTCACCTGCGCCTCTCCGGCGAATACCGCGGCATTGTAAGCGCGGATGAATTGCGCCGGCTGGGCCCGCACGGCTACCTAATCAACACTGCCCGCGGCCCGCTGGTGGACGAAGCGGGGCTGGTTGCCGCCCTGGAGCAGGGGCTGATCGCCGGCGCCGGGTTGGATGTCTACGACCGGGAACCGCTGCCGCCCGGATCGGCGCTGCTCCAGGCGCCGCGCACGGTGCTCACCCCGCACATCGGCTACGTCACCGAGGAGGCCTACCGGATCTTTTACGGCGAGGCGTACGACGACGTCCGGGCCTGGGCGGCCGGCACACCGCTGCGTGTGCTCACCTGACGCCGAATCTTCCCCGGTGATCCACCTAAGACCCGAGATAGTCGCGGGGTTCCCACTGACGACCATCGGCAGGGTGGTCTACGGAGACGATGCGGGCATGCAGGTTTGTGCCGGGGAAGTATGTGGGAAGGCGGGCGGATATTGACTGTACAGGACGACTTCGGGGCTCGATGCCTAAGTCGACGCGTTGACTCCGGAACGGCCTTCCACGAGTCGCTCATTCCGTAGGATTTCACAAGGCAGGGGGGCGCCGCTCCGGAGGGCAGCGCCCCCCACTGTCATCTACTTGGAACTCGTGGAGCTCCCCGAGCAGGAGGCCATCGCCGCATTGCCCGTGCCACTGTTCTTGGTAATGCTCTTGCCATCCACCAGGATCTCGCAGGTCACGGTGCTCGGAGTGCTGATGTTACCGGTGACGCTCAGGGTGCTGAAATCAAAACCCTTTGCGGTGAGGTCCTTCTTCCAATCCGCCGTGATGTCCTCCGAGGACATTCCACTGGCGGCCGTGTAGGAGACATGCGCCGGACCCGTCGTGGTTACAACGTACTCGATTTGATGTTCTTTATTCAGCGAGTCGCTAACACTGGTGGCCGCCGTGGCCACTACCGCAGTGACGATGATGGCGATAATAACTGCCACCACGCCTAAGACGAGCCCAGCCACCGAGGTACCTTTTTTTGCGAACTTGCGGGTCAGGCCGACAATTGCGAAGATGACGGCCAGAGGCCCCAGCACGAATGCAAGGAAGCCAACAATGGGGATGATTGAGAAAACGACGGCCACGATGCCCAAGATCAGGGCAGTGAGGCCGAATGCGTTCCCCTTGGCAGGTGCCGGCGGAATGTTGGCCGGTGGCGCGGACTGGTAAACCGGGGCAGTTGGTTCTGACATGCTGATGTTCCTATCGGTTGCGAGTAAATACAGTCACCAGCTCCCCGAACATTGCGCGCACAATACCTTTGTTACGCCAAGACGGGGATCTGCCGGTGGCTTTTAAGCCAAAGGGCGCCCCCGACAAAGTGTAGGAGAACGGGCCCGGGGTGATCACAGGATCGTCCCCCTATTACCATCGGCCGCTAATACGCATTTGTAATGACAAGCTAACCGTGCCGGTTCGTTATTTGCCGTTCGAAGACGTCCGGGCCTGGGCGACCGGCTCACCGGCGCGCCTGCTCACCCACAGCGTGGAGCGGTAGTGGATACCCGCAAGCTCAAGTACGTTCTCGCCGCCATCGACCACGACGTCGTCAGCCACTCCAGGCGCCGATAGGCCAATGGCGAGACCTCGCAGATGATCTCCGGCAGGACGAAGATGGCGGCCGATGTGTCCGCCAATGACGGGGCGAGGAACCGCGCCAGAGCGGCGACGACGAAGCAAACGGTTCCGAGCATGAGCAGGAATGAGAGCCATCTGCGGAACAGGGTTGATCGGTAACCGAGCAGCCCAAGGGCGAACAGTCACGACCAAGTGAACTGGGCGATCAGGTAGCCGTAGTGTTGCAGGTCCATCAGGAGCAGGACCAGCGCGTGGGAGCCGTCCGCTCCCAATGCGGTGACGTAGGAACTTTGCGTCGCTCAATTGAACTGGGGTCGCGAGGCTCTCGGCCCTGCTGCACCGTGATTCAGGTGAAGAGGGCATCGCGCCGGACGGCGGCTTCCAGAAGGTCCGCCTACTGCCGGGGGCCGCCTTCAAAAACGGGGCGTTTGGAGGGTCCGTCGTCAGCCCCGGTCTGAGCTCACACGGACGTCAACTGGCAATCAAACCGCGTGTGGTTCGACCCCAAAATCGATTATCCAGAGAACCGCGGCTAGCTAGATCGAGATCGATAGCGGCTGGCCGCCGGCTTTATCACCTCGAATTGTGTAGGAGTCGAAGTCGAGCCTGGTGTAGGTCCTGAGCATGCTGATCGGGACGTCATCTTCCGATTCGACGAAGTGTTTGTCGACAATGATCCCCTTCTCGTCGTTCCATAGGTCGACGATCTGGTCGGCGGCCTTGTTCGCGTCGGCCCACGCCGAAGGGTCGGCGGCCACGTCTTGGAGGATAGTGAACAGCAAGGTGACTGTATAGACCTCGTCGTCTTTGAGCTCCGCGTCTGCCACGTCGATGTACACTCCCGACAGGCTTGAGCCAAGCCGCTTTAGGATATTGTTGACGCGTTTGGATGACGGCTGGCGGCGGTTGTTGAACGCATCCGGGAAGAATGGCCGGGAGTACCGGCTGCCCAACCACTGAGCGAACGTGCGGGCCGACTTCTTGTCCAGGCCCCCGGCAGGCGTAACGTTTCACGTTGGCCCGGTGCCCGTCGCTCACTTATGGTCCCGCCATAGCGGAAACGATCGGCGGGAACTTCCACTACTAGCCAGGGCCAGCTGAGCGGCTATCGTTACAGGCGCTGTTATGGGAATGGTCGGGATGTTCAAAGGTTCCTGTAGACCCCTCGTCCAAGGCATCCTTGGCGGGAAAATAGCCCTCGTACTCGTCCAAATGCTGCGTTAGTACACCATGGTCAGTGTTGATCCAGGCGGATGTTCATCTGCAGCCTGTGGTTATTCCAGGAAGTTGCCCAAAGCGCATTTGGCCTCATCCTACGGTTTCTGCATCCCCCTTTCTTCACGCTGCTCAGGATCAGCCGCAACCCTTGACAACGCACACCGAAGCAGGTTGACTGACGGCTACTAAATCGATTTAGTGAATTCAGTCACAACAGTAGCGCCCGAGGTAGGTGAGAAATTAGTGGCAGTCACGATCAGCGACGTCGCAAGTGCGGCGGGGGTGAGCAGAGGTGCGGTCTCCCTCGCCCTCAACGGCCATGCGGGCGTGGGGGACCAAACCCGGCAGCGGATTCTTGAAACCGCAAAGGCGTTGGGCTGGACGCCGAACCTGCGTGCCAAGAGCCTGAGGTCAGCGAAGGCGTACGCCGTGGGTCTAGTGATTGCCCGCGAGGCTAAGTTGTTGGGCTCGGATCCGTTCTTCCCGTCGTTCATCGCCGGAGTCGAGGTGACGTTGGAAAAGCATGACTACACACTGGTGCTGACGGTCGCCACCGAGCCGGGGGCTGAGGAGCGCAGTTACCGCAGGCTTGCCGACGGGGGCAGGGTGGACGGGGTGATCCTCAGCGACGTGCGCCATGACGATTCGCGCATCGCCTTACTCCGCGGGCTAGGGCTGCCGGCAGTGACGCTGAACCGACCGGATACACCATCGCCATTTCCCGCGGTCTGCATGGACGACGCCGTCGGCATCACCGCCGCCGTCGAGCATCTCATTTCACTCGGTCACACACGCATCGGACACGTTGGTGGGGAGCAGGTTTACCTGCACGGCCGCAGCCGACGCCGGGCCTGGCAAAGCGCGCTGACCGCAGCGGGGCTGGGGACGGACCTGTTCGCGGAGGCGGACTTTACGGCACCCGGCGGCGTTGCTGCGACCGCAAGGCTGCTGGCGCGCAAGGACAGGCCCACAGCAATCGTCTACGCCAACGATCTGATGGCCACAGCTGGGCAGTCCTACGCTCAGGCGCACGGAATGAATGTGCCCGGAGACTTGTCCATCACAGGCTATGACAATGCGCAGTTCGCGCGGTATCTAAATCCGCCGCTGACCACAATCGCTGCGGATCCGCTGGCATGGGGGCGGCTGGCCGCCGCCATGCTGCTGGGTCAGGTGAGTGGAACGCACGACGGCGGCGACTTGATTCTCGGCCCGCCGCGCCTTGTGGTGCGGAGCTCCACCGGGGAGGTACCGAAGCACGCGGTACCTGCCGTCGCCGTCGACCGCTACGAGGACCTTTCGACAGCAGAACTTAGCCAGGAATCAATCCATTGTCAGGAGAAGCAATGAAGCGCACCACAAGTAGTGTCCGGATACTGTCCATGGCGGCAATCGCCGTCCTGGCTGCAGGGTTGGCAGCCTGCGGTAGCGGGGGCGGCGGCGGTAACGCCTCCGCGGCCCTTACGGCCAAGGGCCCGATCAAAATCTGGTACTCAAACAACGAGTATGAGGTCAAATGGGGCAAGGAGATGGTGGCTTCCTGGAACGAGGCCCATCCGGATCAAAAAATCGATGCGCAGGAGATCCCGGCCGGAAAGAGTTCCGAAGAAACAATCGGCGCTGCCATCACAGCGGGCAACGCGCCGTGCCTGGTCTTTAACACCGCACCGGTGGCCGTGCCGCAGTTTCAGAAGCAGGGCGGGCTTGTGGCCCTGGATTCTTTCCCGGACGGCGTTCAGTACGTCAAGGACCGCACCGGAGACTTGGCCGACCAATACAAATCGGCGGACGGGAAGCTCTACCAACTGCCGTGGAAGTCCAACCCGGTGGTGCTGTTCTACAACAAGGACCTGTTCACCAAGGCGGGCCTGGATCCGGAGAACCCCAAGCTGGGTACGGAGTCCGAGTTACTGGACACGGCCCGCACGCTGGTGAACTCCGGAGCCGCCCAAAAGGCCATCTGGCCATCGCCGGCAGGGGATTATTTTCAGTCCTGGTTCGATTTCTATCCGTTCTACGCTGCCAATAGCAAGGGAACTCAGCTGATCGAAGACGGCAAGGCGACCTTTGACGACAGCCAGGGCAAGCAGGTCGCAGCCATGTTCGCGACGCTGTACAAGGAGAACCTGGCCTCCAAGGAGGTCTATCAGGGCGATTCCTTCGCCGAGGGCAAATCCGCGATGGCGCTCGCCGGCCCTTGGGCCATAGCGTCCTACAAGGACAAGGTGAACTGGGGGACCGTGCCGATTCCGGGGACGCAAAAGCAGGATAAGTCCTATACCTTCTCTGACGCGAAGAACGTGGGGTTATACTCCGCCTGCAAGAACCAGGCCACGGCGTGGGAGGTGCTGAAATTCGCCACCAGCAAGGATGAGGACGGCAAGCTGCTCTCCGAAACCGGCCAGATGCCAATGCGCAAGGATCTACCCACCACATATGCGGACTATTTCGCCGCAAATCCGCTGTACAAGGACTTCGCAGACCAAGCTAGCCGGACCGTGGAAGTTCCCAATGTGACCAACTCGGTGCAGATTTGGCAGACGTTCCGCGATGCCTGGAACAAGTCAGTAATTTTCGCCAACCAAAGCATTGACGACGCGTTCAAGGCAGCGGCGGACAAGATCAATCAACTCGCGGCGCAGAAGTAAAGGGTGATTGGCCATGTCACTTCGTTCCGCCAGCGGCGCATCCCGCCGGGACGGCGCCGTGCCCCCGCCCGGCCCGGAGTCGGGTGCGCCGTCCTCGGGTAATAAGCAGCCGGCAGGCAGGAAGCCACAGCGGCGCAGACCCGGCCGCCCGGAGATCAAACAAAAATTCCGGCCACTGGGTAAGCAGCCGCTGGGCCTGCTGTTCAGTGCACCATATGTGATCTTTATTCTTGGCGTACTGGCATACCCGCTGGGTTATGCCGTCTGGATCTCCTTCCATCGGTTCTACTTCACCGCACCCGGCGTGCAGGTGGAACGGCCGTTCGTCGGCATCGAAAATTACATCACGGTGCTTTCCGATCCAGCGGTGCAGCGGTCCTTTTTGAACATTCTGGTGTTCCTGGTGATCAACGTCCCGCTGACCGTGGGCTTGTCCCTGATCCTGGCAAATGCGCTGAACCGCATTACCCGGCTCAAGACGTTCTTCCGGGTCAGCTACTACGTTCCCTATGTCACGGCCAGCGTCGCCGTGATCGGCGTCTGGCTCTTCCTGTTTCAGCAAAACGGGTTGATCAACTCGCTGCTGGGCCCGCTGGCGCCGAACCCGTCCTGGCTGGTCAATTCCTGGCTGGCGATGCCGACGGTGGCGCTGTACGTGACGTGGAAGCAGCTCGGATTCTTCATTCTGCTGTATCTGGCGGCACTGCAGAACATTCCGGAGGAACTCTACGAATCCGCGTCAGTGGACGGCGGCAACAAATGGGTGCAGTTCTGGAACATCACGGTGCCCGGGGTCCGCTCCGCCAGCGTCCTGGTGACCCTGCTGGCGACCATTACCGGTGCCAATCTCTTTACCGAGCCCTATTTGCTCACCGGCGGCGGCGGGCCCGATGGTGCCTCAAGTTCCCCGGTGTTCCTGATGTACCAGAAGGGCATTCTGCAGGGGAATCCGGACGTGGCGGCGGCGCTGGGCGTGGTGCTGGTCATCGGCGTTTTGCTGATTGCCCTGATCCAGAACCGGCTCGTCGGCGGCAAAAGCGGGGAGGAATAACATGTCGATCACAGCGAAAAAAGCGTCGGTGGAAAAACGCCGGAATCTGAGCGTGGGCAGTTTCTTCCTGCTGGCCCTCGGTGCCTTCGTGTTCCTCTTCCCCTTCTATTACATGCTGATCGGCTCGCTGCAGACCTCCCCGGACACCTCCGTGGGCGGGGCGTTCCCGGAGCCGGGCAACATCACGGGCGAAAACTACGTCAACATCAACGGCTCCATTAATCTGTTCAAAGGGCTGCTGAATTCCGGCATCTTTACCGGTGGTGTCATCCTGGCCACGGTGGTTTTCGGCTTACTGGTGGGTTACGCGCTGGCGCAGATGCAGTTCCGCGGCCGCGGCGTGGTGTTTGGCATGATGCTGCTGGTGCAGATGATCCCATTCCAGCTGCTGCTCATCCCGCTGTATGTGATGATCGTCCGGGACTACGGCCTGGGCGATAACTATCTGGGCATGATCCTGCCGTTCGCGATCAATTCCACCGCCGTTTTTGTGTTCCGGCAGTATTTCATGCAGCTGCCGTCCACGCTTTTCGAGGCGGCACGGATCGACGGCGCCAGCGAACTTCGGATCCTGTGGCAGGTGGCCATCCCATTGGTCCGCCCGGCCATTGTCACCGCGATTCTGCTGACCTTTATTGGTCCATGGAACGAGTTCCTGTGGCCGTTCCTGGTTACCAAGGACCAGGCACTGCAGCCCCTGGCGGTGTCGCTTGCTAACTACATCTCCAACATTGCAGCCACGGCGTCCAACCCGTTTGGCGCCATTCTGGCCGGCGCCTGCGTCCTCGCGGCGCCCGCCGTCGTGCTCTTCATCTTCTTCCAGCGTCAATTCATCTCCACCAATCTCGGATCCAGCGTAAAGGGCTAATCAGCATGAGTTCCTCACAATCAGCGTTGCCGGCAGTCCCCTTCAAGCTGACCCGCGCCGGCGTAATTATGACTCCGCAGGACGGTAACGAATTCGAGACAGCCGGCGTGCTCAACCCTGCCAGCGGGCGCACCCGTGAGGGCGAGCTGTATTTGCTGCCCAGGCTGGTGGCGGCCGGCAACGTTTCCCGCGTCGGCCTGGCCAAGGTGATCATGGACGACGACGGCGTTCCCGCTTCCGTGGAGCGCGAAGGTATTGTGCTGGCACCGGATGAGGGCTGGGAACGGGGCCTGCAGAACGCCGGCACCGAGGACCCGCGCGTCACATGGGTTCCTGCGCTGGACAGGCATCTGATGACCTACGTGGCATATGGGCCGTTGGGACCGCGGCTGGCGTTCGCCTGGTCAGAGGACCTACGTACTTGGCACCGGCTGGGTCCGTGTTTTTTTGAGTATCAGGCAGATTTGTCCATGGATCTGAACCTGTTTCCGAACAAGGATGCCGTCTTCTTTCCGGAACCGGTCAACGACCCCGACGGTGTCCCGTCCTACGCGATGCTGCATCGGCCGATGTGGGACCTGGGCTGGGTCCGCGACGGCGAGGGGGAGCACCTGCCCGCCGGTCTGGCGGATAACCGGCCGGGCATCTGGATCTCCTACGTTCCGGTGGCTGAGGTGGAGCGGGATTTCCGCAATCTGGTGCATATGGCTAAGCACCGGCTGGTTGCGTTGAGCGAATTCCCGTTCGAGGAACTGAAGATCGGCGCCGGCCCGGCGCCTTTAAGGGTCGACGAGGGCTGGCTGCTGATCCACCACGGCGTTTCCGGGGAAATGGCGAAGTCGGACTTCGCCCTCCAGCAGAAGGTCAACTATGCAGCGGCCGCCATGATCCTGGACGCCCATGACCCGTCCACGGTGATCGCCCGCAGCGCTGAGCCGCTGCTGGCGCCGGAAACGGCGGATGAAAAGTCAGGGATTGTGCCGAATGTGGTCTTTCCCACCGCCATCGAAGAGGTGGATGGCCAGCTCTTCGTCTTCTACGGCATGGCCGACTCCAAGATCGGAGTCGCCAGGCTTGACCGCATCTGACCCGCCGTCCGCCGTCCGCCGTCCGCAGGCAGACTCACTACTTAGTATCCTTCTCAGGAGGCCGACATGGTCCGCATAGCCACTATTCCACGACGATTCATCAGACCGGTGGCTATCGTCGCCGCTTTGTCGATGCTGCTGCTCGGGGCGGGAACGGCCGCCGCGACGCCCCCGGCACCCCAGTTGACGGCCGCGTCACCGGTAACTGCGCCGCCGTCGTCCGTCCCGTTGACCAACCTGGCCCATCTGAATTTTCTGCTGGACACGGTCCCGCTGAAACCCGTGAGCGGGCACACCACGTACCAGTTGGAGCAGCAGCCATCCGCGCAGGCGCCGTGGACATATGCCAACAAGAACACCGACGACAGCTACACGCGGCTGGGAGGCGGTTCCCTTGACGATGCCACCAAGTACTGGAGCCAGGGGGCCTTCAATGCCGACGATATTGCCCGCACGGCCGTTGTCTACCTGCGGCACTGGCAGCAGACCGGCGATGCCGACAGCCGGGAGCACGCCTTCCAGACGCTGCGCTCACTGACGTATCTGCAGACCACAACCGGCCCGAACGCCGGCAATGTGGTGCTCTGGCAGCAGGCCGACGGCACGCTGAACCCGAGCGCCAAGCCGGTGGAACTGCCCGATCCTTCCGATTCGGCCGAGTCCTACTGGCTGGCCCGGACGGTCTGGGCCCTCGGCGAAGGGTACGCGGCGTTCAAATCGGTGGATCCGCAGTTCGCCGCGTTCCTGGCCGACCGGCTGCACTTGGCTTTGGCTTCCCTAAATCGGCAGTCGCTGGCGGAGTACGGGCACTTCGATGTAGCCGATGGCGTGCAGGTACCGGCGTGGCTGATCACCGGGGGCGCGGACGCTTCCGGGGAAGCGGTACTGGGTCTCGCCGCGTACGTCACGGCCGCTCCCGGGGATGACGGCGCCAGCACGGCGTTGCGCGAACTGACTGAAGGCATCGCGGGGATGTCCTCAGGCTCCGTTAGGCAGTGGCCGTTTGGCGCCATCCTGCCCTCGGTCACTTCCCAAACGCTATGGCATGCGTGGGGCGGCATGGCCCCAGCCGCCATCGCGACGGCGGCCCCTGTGCTGCACCGGCCGGATCTGCTCACCGCGGCGGTCAGGGACTCCGCGCAGTTCACACCGCAGCTGCTGGCTGCCGGTGGTCCGGACAATGCGTGGAGCCCGACGCCGGGAGAGGCGCAGATTGCCTACGGCGTGGATTCGCGCGTGGAGTCTCTGGTGGCGACGGCAAAGGCCGCTAATGCGCCCGGGCTGCTGGACGTGGCGGCGGTTACGGCGGCCTGGTTTTTCGGCGCCAACCCCAATGGTGCCCCGGCCTATAACCCGGCCACCGGTACCGCTATTGACGGCATCGAAACCGACGGCCGGATCAACCCGAACTCCGGCGCCGAATCCACCATTCATACGCTCCTGAGCATGCTCACCCTCGACGCAAACCCGTCGCTGAAGGCAAAGACCCTTGCCATCACTAAGACCGTCAGTACCCGAGGTCTTAGTGTGGTGGAGGCAGAAGCGGGCAGTATTGCCGGCGGAACTGTGGTGAGACCGGTCTCCGTCTGGACCGGGGAGGCAAATATATCCGGTGGCGCATATGTCGCGTTGACGGCCGGTGGCACTGTTTCCATTCCCGTTCCAGCTGACAACCAGGCCCGTAACGTCTACCCGATCGTCAACCGCAGCATCGCCCCGGCGGGAGATACGTCGTGGACTTCCGGCCGGACCGTGCTCGGCACAACCCCCAACGGCTGCGCCGGAGCCCAGGGAGTTACCGGCGCGGCGGGAATCCTCTACCCGTTCGCGCTGGCTTCGTCGCTGCCGGCTGGAAAACCCGCCGTCGTCGTTGGGGGTTCCAGCGGGGCCGCAGCCATTGATGCGCTGCTGCTTCAGCCGGAAATCTCTTCCGTATCCGTCAGCGGACCCGGTGGGGACTCGAGTCTGTATGTCAGTGCATCAGCGCGCACAGCTATCCAGCGTGTTGACCTGCCGAAGGGCTTTAAGCTTCAGCAGCAAGCGTTCGACTCCTCCGGCCGCCCTATCTCCGCCGGACCGAACGGCGACGGTGCCGACCACTCCGGACGGGTCGCGGTGGCGCCCGGTGGATTTACCTGGGTGACGCTGGTAAGAAAGTAGCGCCTCACCCTGCCGGAAAGGGCGCGGCAGGGTGACGTTCAGAGATCCCCGTCCCGAGGCGCTCCTCCCAGAGTTTTCCGAGCACGCAGTGCACAGGGATCCCGTGTTTGAACAAGCTGATAGCGTCCCTGATCCGGAGCTGGCTGCCCGCAGACGGTACCGTCGGTGTGAGTCGGTTCAGCGCTGCCAGTTCAGCCGCTGTGGCCTCCCAGCGCTGGGCGTGCAAGCGGACCTGCCCATCGGCGACGATGTTCTCGGTGGTGGCGGATAATGCTCGGTACAGGTTGGGCATGATGCCGAGGTGTCGGTGCAGGGTTGGGAGAAGCTCCGGGTTGACGTTCAATTGCCGGCACGTCTGCTGCACCATTTGCAGAATATCGGGGGCCAGGGCGTCTGGGGGAGCGGGCGGATCCAGCTCCGCTTCGGCGTTGGCAGGCAAATCCACGGACGTTTTGTGCTCCGCCGGGGAGGAGGCGTCATTCGTCCACTGTTGGGCGTTGGGGTTCTCCAGGTGGTGCTGCATGACCTGGAGTACCACTAGGTTCCTCGGGTTCGACCAGTTGTAGACGTGCAGAATTTCCAGGGCCCGGTGCCGGTCCTTGTCGTCCACCCCGTGCTGGTCCCAGTACTGCGGCGCCAGCGGCGGGAGCAGTGGAACGGGTGTGGCTGCAAGGGACTGCGCCGCAGGGTCCAGAAAAGCCTGGGCCTTGAGTTCCTTAACGATTGAAACGGCCCACGGCAGAGCGTCCGGTATGGTCGCGAGGTGGCGGTAAATGAGGTTTATGGTGCGGACCGGCAGCGCAGCCTTCAAGGCTTGGTAACAGTCCAGCGTTTCTCCTTCGGCCTCGCCTTCCGGGATCTCCGGTAACAAGGTCACGAGGACCGCCGGGCTGCCGCATGGGAGCGCAGGATCGCCCGGGACCGTTCGACGATTGGTTCGTCCACCATTTGTCCGTCGAATTCAACGGCTCCAATTCCAGCTGCAACAGCTGCGTCGAATTCCGAGAGCATCCGCTGTGCCCGGTCAACCTCCTCGGCGGTTGGCGAGAATCCCTCGTTGACGATGGGCACCTGGCTGGGATGGATACAGCTTGCGCCAACAAATCCCTGCTGCCGGGACGCTGTGACCACGTTCCGAAAGGCGCCTTGGTCCCGATAATTGGCAATGGAGCCCACCAGCCCCAGCGGCAACACCCCGGCGGCACGGGCGGCCAGCACGGTCATCTGGTTTGCCACCAGTTGCAGCTGCGGGTCCGGCGGGATCCCGGTGGAGGCGGCGAAGTCCTCCGAGCCCAGAGTCAGGGCCACGATCCGGGGTGAGGCAGCTGCGATCTCCTGCAACCGCCAAAAACCGGCCGCCGTCTCCACCATGGCGATGAACCGCACCGAACCGGAGGCCATCCCGGCAGCGGCCTCGATCTCGGTGACCACCTCGTCGATCATCCGCACGTGGTCCGCACTGGCTATTTTCGGCAGGGCCAGGGCGCGCACACCGGGCCGGACGGCAAATTCGAGGTCGCGCACCGCCATCCGCCACGGCCGGTTGATCCGCACCACAACATCCATCCCGCGCCCGGCCAACAAATCGACGGCCGCGGGCAGGGCCTGCCGTGCCTGGTCCTTTTCGCCGGGCGGAATGCTGTCCTCGATATCCAGCTGGATGGCGTCAGCCCCGCGGGTATGGGCCTTGTCCACAAATCGCCGCGAGGTGACCGGCACGTAGAGCAGGGACCGCCAGTTGATGTTGTCCGCAATTGACGTGGTATTCATCCGAACACTCCCTGTTTTTGCAGTTCTTCCCAGCGTTCGTGCGGCAGCAGTTCCTGCAGGATCTCCCTGCTGTGCTGCCCCAGCCCGGGGGCAGCAGCCGCAACGCTGCCCGGGGTTCCGTTGAGCCGCGGTACCACGTCGTGCATCGGAACCGAACCCATACCCTCCGGGCCCGGTCCGTCGATTACTACGCCGCGGGTCTTGAAATACTCGCTTTCCATGAGGTCGCCGATGTCCATTACCGGGGCAGCGGTTACACCGGCGGTGCGCATCGCAGAGAGGGTTTCATCGAGATTGTGAGCGCCGAAGTAATCCCCGAGAATGGCGTCCAGCTCCAGGACATGAGCCAGCCGGGCTGTGTTGTCCCGGAAGCGGAGGTCATCCACCAGCTCGGGCCGGCCGATCGTGCGAAAGATCCGTTCGGTCATCATCTGGGTAGAACCGGACAGAGCCAGCCACTGCCCGTCGGCGGTGGCATAAACATTGCGGGGGGCGGAGGAGGATGACCGGCTTCCGCTGCGCTGTGGCGCATCACCGGTGAGCCGGTAGGTGCCGGCCTGTGGGCCGAGCACCGAAAACAGCGGTTCGAAAAGGGACAGGTCGATGACTTGGCCCGGCCCACCCGCCTCGGCGTGCCGCACGGCCGCCAGTACGGAGAAGGCACCGTAGGTTCCGGCCACCATGTCAGCCAGTGCCCCCGGTGGCAGCACCGGTTCCCGGTCAGGAAAACCATTCATCGCCGCCAGCCCGGACATCGCCTCGATCAAGGTGCCAAATCCAGGTTCCTGCGACATCGAGCCGGTCTGTCCCCAACCCGAGATCCGGACCACCACTAGTTTGGGATTGCGCTCGTGCAGGGTCTCCGGGGACAGTCCCAGACGCTCCAGGTTTCCCGGCCGGAAACTTTCCACCAGAACGTCGGATTCCCCGGCCAGCCGAAGCAGCAGCTCTCTGGCCTGTTCGTTCTTCAGATCCAAAGCGATGCTGCGCTTGTTCCGGCCGTAGACCTTCCAGTACACCTCGCTGCCCTGCACCACCCAATTGCGCAGCGTGTCGCCGTGGCCAGGTTGCTCCACCTTAATCACGTCAGCGCCAAAATCCCCCAGCAGCATGGTCAGCTGATTTCCGGCGACCAACCTGGAGAGGTCCAGCACCCGGATGCCGGCCAGCGGGCCGCTCACAGCCCGTCCTCGACGTCGCTGGCCAGCCGTGATGGCGGGATGTCTTCAGCAAAGACGAACAACCCATCCTCCGGAACAATCAGCCACACCTGCTGTTCGTCGAGTTTGTGCTCACCCTCGGCGAAGATGAGCTGACCTGCTGCCATCAGCTCGAACTCGTAGCGGGCGCCCACGTAGGACGCCTTCTTCAAGTCCGCGGGAATGGCGTTGACGGAGATCGCCGGGACATCATCGCGCGGTTGGCTCACCTTCACCAGCTCGGACCGGACGCCAATTGTCACGTGCGTCCCTGCGGCGAACGCCGTAGCCGACGTGACCCGCAGTGTGCCTTCACCGTCGACCAGATCCACCACCAGGGTTCCCGCACCGGTCTCCAGCACTTTCGCCCGGAAAAAGCTGCACCTGCCAATGAAATCCGCCACAGCCAGACAATTCGGGTGATCGTAGATCTCGTTCGGCGTGCCCACCTGCAGCATCTTCCCCTCACCCATCACAGCCAGCCGGTCCGACAGTGACAGGGCCTCCAGCTGGTCGTGCGTGACATAGATCGTGGTGATACCAACGCTCTGCTGCAGTTCCTTCAGCCAGGCGCGGGCGCGGTCCCGAAGCTTCGCGTCCAGATTGGACAACGGTTCATCCAGCAGCAGGACGCTCGGCGAATACACCAGCGCCCGGGCCAGCGCGACACGCTGCTGTTGCCCGCCGGAGAGCTCGTGCGGGTAGCGCTTGCGGTAGGGCAGCAGGCCTACCTGGTTCAGCGCATCGCCAATGCGCCGGTTCTGCTCGGCCTTGGACGCCTTGCGGATCTTCAGCGGCATAGCCAGATTGTCTTCCACCGTCATGTGCGGCCACAGGGCGTAAGACTGGAACACCATACCCAGGTTGCGTTCCTCCGGGGTGAGGAAGCGGTGTTTTGCCGCATCGACAAAAATCTCCGGGCCTACCCGGATGATCCCTTTCGTGGGTGTCTCCAGCCCCGCGATGGTGGACAACGTCGTCGTCTTCCCGCAGCCGCTGGGGCCCAGCAGCGTAAAGAACTCCCCATCGTTGACGGTGAACGTGACGTCGTCAACAGCGGTTTGGCCGTTGAATTCGACGGATAATCCTTCAACGATCAGATCAGGCATATGAACTCACCTTGAGTACCTTTCCGGCAATGATGACGAAGACCGCGGTGATCGCAATCTGGATGCATGACAGTGCCGCCACCGCTCCGCTGTTGCCGTTGAGCCACAGCTGCAAGGTGGTGGTGCCGATGACCTGGGAATCGGCGTTGGCCAAGAACACCGCCGGGGTGTACTCCTTGAACATCTGCACGAACAACAGCACCAGCGCGGAGAACATTGCCGGTACGATCAGCTTGAACAGGATCCGGCTGAAGGTCCGCCACCAGTCGGCTCCCAAGGTGCGGGCGGCGTCGTCGAGCTCCTCGCCGATCTGCATCACCAGCGGGGCGATGGCGCCGAACGCTGCCGGCATGGATCGGGTACCGAACGCGATAATCAGCGCCAGCAGCGTGCCGTTCACAGCGTTCAGGGGCCCGATTAGGGCAAAGGCCCAAAAGAAGCCGATGCCGATGATCAGCCCGGGAATGACCTGCGGCGTCAGGGTCCCGAACTCGAGCACCTTGTTGAACCGGAACGTCGAGCGCCGGGCCACCAGCACCACCACCGAGACGAACAAGGTGGTCACGACGGCGCCGACCAGGGCGATGAACAGTGAGTTCCGGATGGACGCGGTGTAGGCCGGGTAATCGAACACCAGGGTGAAGTTGTCCAGCGTCAGCAGCGTCATTGGGTTCACCAGCGGGGTCAGCAGCTGAGTGAAGGCCCGCAGCAGCAGCCCGAGGATTGGCAGCAGCGGGCCGAAAATGATGTAGAGCACGGCGATCACAAACCCCACCCAGCGCAGGGCGCCGAGTTCAAGCAGCCGAGGACGGGAGGCCTTGCCCCGGACAGCGACGAACCGGCGCGCGTTGCGCAGCGAGACGCCCTGGATGACGATCAGGATGGCCATGACCCCCAGCGTCACCACCGACGCTGCACCGACCAGGCCGTAATCGGGGTTGGCCTGCGCCAGCCCATTAATGTAGATGAAGCTGGAAAACAGATTGATGCCGGCCGGCCGGCCGAGCAGCAGCGGAATGCTGAGCTCCTCGATCGAGGTGCTAAAGATCAGTAGGGCCGAATACAGGATCGCGGGTCGCACCATCGGCAGCACCACCGACCAGAGGATCCGAAGCGGCCGGGCACCGCAGGTCCGCGCTGCCGCCTCCAGCGAGGGGTCCGCGAGCTTGAGCGCACCGGAACAGTACAGGAACCCGATTGGCACCAGCGTGACGGCCTCGGCCAAAGCCATCCCGGGGATTGAATACAGGTTCCACGGCACCACGCCCAGCAGATTTTCGACGGCAATACTGACGAATCCGGCCGGTCCGTACATCAGGATGAAGCCGAACGCCATCACAAGAGGGGAAATGTAGATCGGCCAGAGCAGCAATGATCCCAGCGCCCGGCCGCCGGGCATCCGCACCCGGACCACCAGCACCGCCAGCAGCAGCGAGAGCACGACCGCAAAGACGGTGGTCAGGGCGGCGAAGTACAGACTGTCCAGCACCACTTTGCCAAAGCCTGCCGTGGTGAACAGCTTGACGTAGTTCTCCGGCGTCAGCAGGCCGCCCTCTGCGTAGAGCGGCCGGTCGATCAGTGACTGGTAGAGGGTGGGCAGCAGCGGGGCCAGGACCAAGGCAATGGCCGCGATGAAGATGGCATACTGGATCCACGTCGCTTTGCCGTGTCCGAACAGCCGTCGGTATTTGGGCGGCGGCAGTTCCTCGGTGCGCCTTGGCTGTGCTTTTGTCTCGGTGGTCACGCCCGCCGCCCCTGTTTCCCGGGGACGGCGGCCCGCAGCATGGAAGGCCACATGCTATTTCCCCATGCCGGATTTCCACTTGGCTTTGAATTCCTTGGCCTGTGCATCGGTGATCGGATCGTAGCCAACCGTGACGATCTTGTCCTTGCCTCCCACCTTCTTCACGATGGAGTTGTAGTTGCGCGGCGCCTCCTCGTCCGTGATATCGCTGCGGTACGGTGTGAATCCACCGTTGTACACCGCGATCTGACCACTGTGCGAGAGCAGGAAGTCCAGCATGAGCTTGGCGGCGTTCGGTGTGGGGGAGGTTTTCGGGATCGCCATCCCGCGAAGAAAGATCGGCATCCCGTCGTCAATGTAGCCCCAGCCAAGGATGGCGCCGGTCTTTTCGGCCTGCGGGATGACCACGGTGGAGGACAGGAAGAAGCCGGCCAGGTATTCGCCGGAGTTAATCTTCTCCACCATCGGCCCGGAGGACTGCTCCGCGCGGACAAAGGGCAGCAGCTTGTCCAGCGTGTCCCAGGAATCCGGGCGGGCATTGGCCCAGCTGTATTCGATGGCATAACCGAAGCTGTTCTCCACGTCGTAGGTGGTGATCTTGTTCTTGAACTTGCCCGGGTCGCTCTCCACCAGCTTGACCAGCGAGGCCAGCCCCGTGGGGTACTGCTCCTTCTTGAGCAGCGTTTTGTTGTAGCCCATCAGGATCGGGTCGGCGGAGAAGGTGTACAAACCCGGCAGCGGGTGGCCGAAATCGGGAAGTTTGTCCGTTTCCGGGGACTTGTAGTCGGAGGCGGACTTCTTGTTGATGAAATCTATCCAGCTGGTGGGATCACCGGAGACCATCAGCGCAGCCGGCGAGGTGCCGCTGGCGGACTCGGCGTAATACTTCTGAAAGACCTCGGCACTGTCGAGGTTGTTCGTCGAAACCGTCATCCAGGGGTACAGCTTGGTGAAGGCGTCGGAGATCGGCTTCCAGTTGTACTCGGCCATATTCGAGTAGATGGTGAGTTTCTTTTCCGCCTTCGACCCCTCGACTATCGAGTCGTAGTCGGAGGGGTAGTAGGAGGGTCGGGACTCCACCGGAACGGTCCCCTTTGCGTCGGAGGACCCGGAGGACCCGGAGGAGCTCCCGCAGCCGCTCAACGCGCCTATGCCAGCCAGCGAGGTCCCCGCCAGCAGGGCACCGCGCATGAAAATGCGCCGGTCAAATGCTGCCTGGATATCCGAGATGCTTCTCTTGCGTGCCGATTCCTCAATCATCAGGTTGCCTTTCGCTGCGGTCGTTCTGGCTGTGGTTGTACCAACGGTGCTTGCGGTGGGGACTTGGGGTGGTGCCAGCTGGAATGTGGAGTTATTGCCGGAGGCCCGACGGCGTCTGATTAGCCGGGCGGTGCCGTCCCCCCTGCGGTCTGGCCGACGACGGCGCCCGCTGGCCGTCGTCGTCGGACTTGGCGTGGGCCAACTGCCGAAGTCCGGGCGTCATGACCGGGGAGAGGGAGGGACGCGGGCGATCCGCGCGGGCGTCCTGCCCGATTGCTCCGGCTGCATCTCATGCACTGCTTCTCCCGCCTCACCTGCCGTCATTGGAAGGTGATCTACAGGAGAGACTTGTCCCTATTTTATAAAAAGTCAACGATTTAGTATCAAAAAAATAGACAGCGCTCCATCCCGACCTAGGCTATTGCCATGGCACTTGAACCGATGGTCGTCCGCACGAAGAGCGAGGCTGCCTACGCTGCGCTGCGCGAGGCGATCCTTGACCAGCGGCTGGCTCCGGGACAACGGGTGACTTTGACCAGCCTCGCCTCGGAGCTGGGCATGAGCCTGACCCCGGTCCGGGAGGCGCTGCGGCTGCTGGCTACGCAGGGACTGGTGCGTCAGGACGCGAACCGCGGAACCTGGATCACCGAGTACTCACCGGCCCGCGCCGAGGAGGTCTATCAGCTCCGCCTGCTGCTGGAGCCCTACGCCATGCAGCTGGTCGCGGTGGAGAGCACTGATCAGGACCTGGCCGACATCGACGCAGCGCTCGCCGACTTTGATCGGGCCTGTGCCGAGGAACGCTACAGCGAGCTGCCGGAGCTCAACGCCGCGCTGCACCGGCGTATCTACAGCGCCGCCAGAGCCGGTGTGCTGCTGGGTTTTATTGACCGGCTCTGGCAGAGCATTCCTTATCAATCCATGAACGTGATCAGCCATCACGACAGGTCCGCCGAGGATCATCACCAGATCGTTGCTGCCCTGCACCGGCGGGACGGTGCCGGAGCTGCGCGGGCGCTCCGGAATCATATTGAGCATGCGCACGCCGAGACCAGCCATCGCATGGAACGCTCTTCGGAAAACACCGGTTCCACCCCGCCAGCTGCCCGCGCGGGCAATCGACCGAAATGAGGATATTCAATGTCAAAGGTGACAATTGTCGGTGCAGGAGCCATGGGCTCTGTCTACGCCGGGCTCATGCAGGACGCAGGGCACGAGGTACATGGGGTTACGCACTGGCCCGACCATGCCGCCGCCGTCACCAAAAACGGTCTGCGGGTCCATGGCGCCAGCGGCGACCGCACCGTCCGGCTCGCATCTATGACGACGACGACGGACGGCATCGGACGCTCGGACCTGGTCGTCATTGCGACCAAAGCCTTCGACGTCGAAGCCGCAGCATTATCTGCCCGTTCCCTGATCGGTCCGCACACCGTGGTGCAGACCATCCAGAACGGACTTGGTTCCGCGGACCGGGTCGCGTCCGTGCTGGGCGCTGATCGGCTGGCCGTCGGCGTGGTCGGTGGCTTCGGGGCCTCCGTACCCACCCCCGGAACCGTGCACCACAATGGTATGGAAATGGTCCGGTTCGGCAGTTATTCGACCCTGCCCCGCGCGGAGCTGGCCGCGTCGGCCGAGGTCTGGACCTCGGCTGGATTCCAGGTCAGGCTCTTTGACGACATTGCGCAGATGGTGTGGGAAAAGCTCATTATGAACGTGGCCTTTTCCGGCACGTGCGCCCTGACTGAACTGACTATTGGAGGTGTGATCGCGGACCGGAACGCCTGGCAGGTGGCATCGGAATGTTCGCGCGAAGCCGTGGCAGTGGCGCAGGCCGCGGGCATCACTCTCGACGTCGGCGACCCTATTGAGCACGTACGCACCTTGGGCGGCAGGATTCCGCACGCCCGACCCTCCATGCTTATCGACGCTTCACTGCGTCGACGCGGCGAAGTCGACGCCATCAATGGCGCCATCTGTGCGCGGGGGAAGGAACTCGGTGTTCCCACACCGGCGAACGATACGGTGGTGGCGCTCGTCAAGGCGCGCGAGGCGGCGTACCTCTAACGCCAGTGGGGAACCAGAATGTCCACGTTCCGGCCCGCGGCACCAAGTCAGCGCAGGAGCCGCTCCAGCGCCCAATCCCAGCGGATGAGTTCCTGTTCCAGCCGGACGGCCGGGCCGTATTCATTGCTTCCCAGCGCCTTGTAGACGGCGGATTCGGCCTCGGTCAGCCGGGTCAGCGTGGCCCGCGAGGGGGAGGGCTCGTGTCCCCAGGCGTCGCGGTGGGCCAGCAGCGTCTCCTTGTCCATCAGGAGACTGACCACGTGTGGATGCACCGCCCGCAGCTGGTCCAAAATGCGGAAGCCGTGAGTGTCCAGGTCTCCCCAGTAGAGGATTCCGCAGTGCCTAAGCCATTGCGCTTCCCGCAGGGCCGAGAAGCCGTAGCCGCGGCCAAAGAGGGCAAGCGTCCCGGGGCGTTCGGGCAGGGCCAGGAAGTTCACCAGGTTTTCCGTGATTATGACGGTGTGCACGGGCAGGCGGAGGGAGGCGAAAGCGTCGGCCGTGACGGTAATGTCCCGCGCACTGCCCAGGGCGGGCATGCCGGGGTCCAGGACGCGGAAGCGGACCTGCTCGGGCGGATGCAGGAACCCGTGGCGGTCGGCGAAACGTGCTGCCGGGGTCCGCGCGGCTGAGTCTTCGAGGAGGGCATTTCCCGCGGGTTCGCAGGTCAGACCTGCACCGGTCAAATCTTCGTCGATAGCTTGCTCGCCGGTCACGTCTTCCCGCGCCCCGGTCACGTCTTCCCGCGTCCCGGCGTCCCCTTCCACCGCGTCAGCCCTCGCCAGCGCTGCGGCCATGTCATCGATGGTCCGGCGGTGCGTTTCGATGAATTTGGTGTGCACGCCGGGGAGGCTGAGCTGGCGGACGTAGATGCCGGGCGCGGGGTTGTCCCGCAGCCAGCGGGCGGCGCGGGCGGCAGTCAGCGCCGCGCCGTCGAGCTCCAGCAGCTGCAGCGGGCGCTTGGCACCCCAGCTGGCCAGCCCAGGATCGAGTTCGGTGAGCTCCGCAGCCAGTTTCCGGAACCGTACGGCGTCCTGGGTCCTGCCGGCGAAGGCGATTTCGTCCTCGACGGTGGCGAAGACAGCGGCGGAGGGGAGTGTGTTGGGCCCGATGGTGGTGCGCCCGGCCTCCGTGGTTTCCAGAGAAAATTTCCGGGCCGCGGCGAACAGCTCGGCGGCCCAAGTGCGGGCAGCGGGGTAGTCATTGCGCAGTTCGGTGGCCGTGGGCCGTTTCAGTGGGCGACGACGGGGATAGGCTCCGGTGGGCTCCACCAGTTCGCGCAGCAGTTGGCCTCGGTCCCAGGAACCCTCGGACAGGGCGCGCAGCCGGGCCACGGTGGTCCAGGAGTGCCGGGGTTCAGCCCGCATGTATGTCCTGCGCGGCATGTACGTCCCGGTCCGCCCGCTTGTCCCGCTCGGCACGGTATTCCTGGATGGTCATATTCCGCAGCTGGGAATCATTGCCGTTGGGATTGGCCACGAAGCCGACATGGGAGACGAACGGCTCAATTACGTGGATTTTCTGCAGCGGCGTGACGATCAGCAGCTGCAGCTTCATCCGCTGGAAGAGCTCCAGACCGTATCTGGCGGATTCGTCGGATCCGCGGCCAAAGGCCTCGTCAATGACCACGAAGCGGAAGCTGCGGCCGTTGTCCACAGCCCGTCCGGCGCCAGCCCGTCCGGCACTAGGCCGTCCGGCACCGGACCTCTTGCCCGCGCCGAGCCCGAATTGGAAGGCCAGAGCAGCGGCCAGGATGGTGTACGCCAGTTTCTCCTTCTGGCCCCCGGATTTGCCGCCGGAATCGGTGAAGTGCTCGTATTCCTCGCCGGTTTCCGTCCACTTCTCCGAGGCGGAGAAGGTGAACCAGTTGCGCACGTCCGTGACCTTGGCGGTCCACCTCTCGTCCAGGGTGGTGAAGCCGTCGCGCCCGCGGAACCGTTCGATCAGCCGTTCCACCTGCAGGTATTTCTGTTCCGAGTACTGGTCGTCGTCCCCGATGGTCCCTTCCGAACAGGCCCGCAGATCGATGCCGAACTGGCGCACATCAAGGTCCGTGGTGTTCTGGTGCTCCAGCTGGATGTGCCGGCCCGGGTTGTACTCGATGCCGGCCAAGGAGACATTGATTTCGCCGATCCGGTTCACGATGTCCTGCCGCCGGCTGTCCAGGAAGGCGTTGAAGGCCACCACCTCGTGGATGGTGTTCTGGTTCAGTGACTCCTTGAAGTGCGCCTCGAAACGGGGCAGATCGTTGCTGACCAGCTCTGCCAGGAGTCTGTTGAAGTCGCCGGCGGATTCCAGCGACGCGTCGATTTCCGTCGTTTCGTTCGGGTATTTGTTCCGGAAATCGGCCATTTGCCGCACCGTGCTCTCCGCTGCCCGGGCGATGCGTTTGGTCAGCGCATCGATGGTTTCCGTCAGCCCGGTCCGCACAGTACTCTCCACCGTTGCGGTGTTCCGATACGTGAGCGGCTTGCCGGTGAGTTCAGCGGCAGCAAGCCTGGCGACGGCGGCCAGCACGCCGCCGTCCTCCGTCAGGGGACTCGAGGCGAGGACCGTACGGCATTCCTCGATTGCCTCGGCAATGTCTTTGCCGTCTTTTTCGTTGGCGCCCAGGCGCTGCTGGATTTTCCCGGTCTGCTCTTCCAGCCGTCCCAGCCGGAGCAGGGTATCCGCTTCCTTGGCCGTCAGCTGTGCCAGGATATCGCTGGCGGATTCAAGCTGACGTTTTTCCTCCTTGAGTTCCTCGATGCGGCGGGCCGTGAGCTGCCAGCCGATCTCGTCGAAGTCCGCGACGGAGCGCAGGCTGCCGAGCTGCTGATTCGCCCGGCCAAGCTTCCCCAGCGACGCGTCCACCGTGGCCAGCTGCGCATCCGTGCCGGCCAGCTGGCCGGTGACATCGTCGAGTTCCGCGTGGAAGCGGCTGACCTTGTCGTGATTGTCCCAGCCGAGCACGAAGTTTTTGCGGTCCGCCAGGTCCTTGCGGTCATCCTTCTCATGCCTGCCGCGGCCGCCCTTGAGCTGGCCGTTGGCCGTCAGCGCCTTGGGATGACGGCGGAAATCCTCCATACTGGCGGCGCAGAAGTGGTCAAAGCGGCCGGAGAGTTCGTCGAGCAGGAAGTCGCGGAACGGCGTGCCTGCCTTAATGGCAATCTTGGCGGCGAGGGTTCCCGGCGCGGCGGCCTTGGGCGAGTAGGTGTCCTGGATCCGCAGATAGACCAGCCGGCCGCGCAGGTTGTTGCCGTCCACCCAGTTGCTGACGGCCGCGTAGTGCTCGTCCGGAACCAGCAGGGACAGGGCGAAGCCGCGCAGAGTTCGTTCCGCGGCGCCCTCCCACAGGGACTCGCCGTCGCGCACGCGCAGCAGCTCGCCGGCGTACGGTAGAGCGCTTTCGGTGATGCCGGTGCCCTCGGACAGCCGATGGCGGAGCTCCAGTTGGGCCCGGGGGAGCAGATTGGTTCGGGCCTGCAGGCTGGTCAGGTCCGCCGTAAGCTCCGCTGCCCGTCCGGCCAGTTCCGCCCGGGTGACGGTCAGAGCGGTGCGGCTGCCGTGCAGTTTTGCCGTTTGGCCGCCCAGGTCCGCCTCCACCGCCTCCAGCCGTGCGCGGTTGGCGTCGAAGACGACACGGTTTTCGGGTGCCTGCAGGCCCAGTTCCGCGGCCGCCGAGGCGTAGGTTTCGAAGCGCTGCCGCTGCGTCCGGGATTCACCGGCAAGCCGCGCCACCTCGGCGGAGATGGCCTCCAGCCGGCCACCGCCGTTGCTGCGGATGTCCTCCTGAATAGCGGAGAGTTCATGCCGCAGCGCGGTGATGTCCGTGGTCAGCTTATTGCTGTCCGCTTCCAGCCGGTGGCCGGTGCGTTCCAGCTCGCCCTGGTGTTCGCGGCTTAGCGCCAGCCTGCGGTCGGTAAACCAAGGATGCAGCTGGTCCCGCTGTGCACGGGCCAGCTCGTCCTCGGCGCTCAGCCGGGCGTGGGTTGCGGCGCCGTCTTGGATGGGCGTCAAAAGCGTGATCTGGTGCTTCGCGCGCAGCACCGCGTCGTGTGCCTTCTTCAGGTCATCGAAGTGGTGGATCAGGGTACGGATCCGGCTGCCGGCGTCGTCGTCCTGGAGCATATTGGTGCGCACAAAGGAGGTGATGTTCTCCACCTGCTTCATCGACACCGTGCGGTGGAACAGGTCCATGGCCTGGTTCCCGCTAATGCCAAACTGCCGTTTGAACGCGGCGGCATAGGGGTCGAAGGAATCATGGACGGATACGCCCTGGGCCCGCAGCTTCTTCTTGAGCCTGGCCGGATCCTTGCCGAAGTGCGAAAAATCCGCCACGATGGACTGATTTGTTTCGGCGAGGGAGTAGAAGCGGTTCGGCTGGCCCGCCTCCTGCGTTGCCCAAAGGGTGATGGCCAGCGTGACGGACTTGCCCAGGACAGCGTTATGGAAGACGCCCAGGACCACGCTCAGCGCGCCGGTTCCGCGCAGCGCGACCGGCTTGGAGTGCTCGCCGCCGGTGCCGCGGGTGCTCTTGTGGAAGCCGCGCACGTAGGACATCAGGCTGCGTTCCTTCTTCTGCGCGCCCGCGGCCTTGTTGTACTCGATACGGTTCGCCGGCAGCAGCAGTGTGGTGATGGCGTCCACCACTGTCGATTTCCCCGAACCGATGTCCCCGGTCAGCAGACTGTTGTCGCCCTCCAGCCGGAACACGCGCACTCCCTCGTGGAACGTACCCCAGTTCAGCAGTTCCAAACGGTGCAGTCGGAACCCCGGCTGTATGCCGCCGTCGTCCGGTAAATTCTCGGGCTCTTCAAGGGTGAAGAGGCTGTCCTGCAGCTCGG
Organism: Arthrobacter terrae; assembly: GCF_015708085.1. Lineage (GTDB taxonomy): Bacteria > Actinomycetota > Actinomycetes > Actinomycetales > Micrococcaceae > Arthrobacter_M > Arthrobacter_M terrae. The sequence goes on from NZ_JADNYM010000004.1 coordinate 162,001, forward strand.
TGGTCATCGGCCGTGTACCTCCATGGTCCCGTTGGTGGCAGTGTCATTGGTGGCAGTGTCGTCGGGAGCGGTGTCAGTGTCGGCGGTCTGCGACGGGGTTTCGGGTGGACTTTCTCCCACGGCTGGACTTTCTCCCACGGCACCGCCGAGCGATGCCCGGTAGTCCGCCAGCCGGGCGTCAAACTCTTCGAGCCACTGCGCATCCACGTAGGCCTTGAGGATGCGCGCCACCTCGTATGTGCCAAGCTGTCCGCGCAGTTTCCGCAGGAAGCCCAGCTCCGCCACCTTTTTGATGTTGGTGCCGAGCTGGTCAAGAATGCGGGCCTCATTGCTCGCTTCCGGAAGGAAAACCGCGACCATATCCGCAATCTCCTGTTCGGTCATGATCAGCCGCAGTTCGCTGCTGTTCGTGTCGAATTCAAGCATCCGCCCGCGCAGCAGCGCCAGCAGCAGGCTGACGTTGAAGGTCAGCTGGCGGCGCGGAATCAGCCGGGGCAGCGTGCCGTCCGCATCCTCGCGGGACCGCAGGAACGCGTATCCCTCCGACTCATCCAGGATCAGGTCTAAACCCAGCACCGCAACGTAGTCCCGGACCTGGGAGAGAAGCCCCAGCAGCGACTGCCACAGCTTCTCGTCGGCCTCGGCGTAGACCACTCCCTTGAACAGCCGTGTGACGACGACGGGAAGTTCCTCGGGCGTGCGGGTACCCTGCTCGGTGTTTCCGTGTTGCCCGGTGCTGCTCATGCGGGCCTTCCAAACACGATCTGGTCAACGGTGGCTTCCCGGATGCTGCCATCCGGCAGGGTCCAGGACAATTGCTGCACGGTTTCGGGGTCGATGCTGGCCCAGTCCGAATCCGTGGCCAGCTGGTAGTAGGCCACGATTTCGGCCAGGCCCTGGGACAGCGGATGTGCGGAGGTGATTTCCCCGAGGGTCGCCTGGCCCGCGTCGGCAAGGACATCGTTGATGTAGGCCTGGAGCCGTTCCGGGTCCACGTGGAACTGGCTGAACAACGCGCCCGCGTCCACGTCGGCGTCGTCGGCGGTCACAACATCGTCGTCCACCACGGTGCGCCGGCTCGGCTCATACAGCGGGCGCTCAAACGGCAACGCGACTTCCACCGTTGGCGCCGGGAGTTCGGTGAACACGCCGGCCGGCGTCTGCATGCGCAAGGCAAGGGCGCCGGATTCGATGCTCCGTACCAGCTGCATGATCCGCTTGTTTTCCAGGAACACCTTGTCATCCAACAGGCGGCGCATCTGTGCGGACAGCTGCCGGACGGTACCCTGGGTCTGTTCCACGGCCGGCAGCCAATCCTGATGCAGCGTGGTTACCGCCTGCAGGTTCTCCACACCGGCGAGGGCCTCGATTTTAGTGGCGCGTTCCAACAGATCCCGCAGCTCTGTGCGAAGCTGCGGGGACATGAGGTAATCCCAGAAACCCTGAAACGTGCGGCCCTGCAGCGAACTGTTAATGTCCTGCTGATTGGCGAAGATGGACGCCAGCAGCTCGCCCTGGCTGCCGTTCCAGGTGGCAATCTGTTCCCGGACCTGGCGGTCCAGCCTGCGGAAGTTCTGCTCCACCTCACGGAAGTCCGAGAGCAGGTCCTTGGCCAGTGTGGTCAACTGCTGGAAGTGGTCCAGGGCCTCCGGGGCGCTCATCACGCGAACGTTGCCGCTGCGGATCCGTTCCATCTCCGCGTCGATGCCGTCGCGCTGGCGTGCCAGCTCGGCAAGGCGCACCTCCGGGTCCGTCTCGGACTGCTGGACCAGGGTCTTGAGCACCGCAAAGATGCTGGTGAGGCGTGACTGGGTGGCCACGAAGTCACGGCCGCGCAGGCTCTCCACCCACCGGACCACGTCCTCGGACGCGGCGGTGAGGTCATAGCGCGGCTCATCCTGACCGGGCAGATAATATTTTCGCAGCCACGCCCGCTCCGGTGCCGCCCAGTCGTCCAGATACTCCGACGCCGGGCGGGGAAACCGGTCCTCGCCGAAGGAGTCACGGAGGCCAAACAGCAGGTCGTCGAGGACATCGATCAGCTGCTGGCGGCCGATGTTGCGCTGGTTCGGCCCGGTGAAGGCCGTCATAAAAAGACACACCGCCAGCGGCGCGTTTTGGGCGCGGAGCAGGGACCACCCGGCGTGGTTTTCACGCAGCGCATTTATCGCGTAGTAGTCCATTTTGTTCCTCCGCTGCGGCCGCCCGGTTCCCGGCTCTGTGCCTGCTTCCATGCTAATGGACACCCGCTGCGGCACCGCGGTCACCATGGCCGCACCCGCAAAGACCGTCGCACCCGCTGTAGCAGCCCCGTCCGTCTGAAACGGGTGTGGCCATCAAGGACGACGCGTCGGACCTTGCCGAGATTCTGGCGATCCAGCAGGACATAGCCTCGTTGCATGAAGGGTGAGGTCTACCGGCTGCCTGCGCCGGGCAAGGGCCACGAACAGAAGGGCCGGCGCTACGCCGTCGTGCTGCAGGCTTGGTTCCTTTCAGACGATCGATGAACCCGCCAGCGGAACCGCCTACCGGAGCGTCAGGCAGAAACAGACGCCGCATTCGAGGGGCCGGCCCCGGCAGATTTACCGCTCCCGCCGTCGCCGGCGCCCGACGTGGCGTTTTCCTGCAGCCATCGCCGGTGGCCAATCAGCGTCACCGCGGAGGCGAGCACGGCGGAGATGGCCAGGCCCATCCACAGGTGCAGGTGCAGTGCGGCGGCTCCGGCCACTGCCCCGAGCATGATCAGGCCGATGGCCAGCGCCCGGCGGACCCAGTGCGGGCTTTTCCCGCCGGCAAGACGGGACTCGGAGGCCAGGCCGGTGATGGTGGAAGTGACCACAACGGTGGTGATTTCGGCAACCTTGAGCCGCTTGGCGGTAGCAGCCTGGATACCCATCGTCAGGGCAAGAACCGAGGTGGTGATGCTGCCGAGAATTTCATTGCCCTGCACCGGGGCAAAGCCGACGAAAAATGCCAGGGCCGTGATGCCTGCTGCCGTCATCAGCAGGGCTACGGACGTGCGGTGCGACCAGCCTTCGGGAGCCTTGCGCAGGGCACGCCCGGCCAGCGCCGCTCCAAGCATGAAGAAGAGCAGTGCCAGCGCGGGGCGGAGGATGGGCAGGTTGGCGCCCCCGGCGAAGGCCATGCCGAGCAGGACGACGTTCCCGGTCATGTTTCCGGTGAAGACGCGGTCCAACCCAAGGTAGCCGACGGCGTCCACGACGCCGGTGGAAAAGGTCAGGGTGAGCATCAGGCACAAGTGCAGACGCTCTGTGGAGACGGAAAATTTCGGTGTCACGGCAGGATCCTCACTCAAACTCTTGTAATTGCAGAATACAAAGTCTAGGTTCTAAGGAGCAATTGTATGCAATGTCACACATCTCAGACCGATCGGGGCCCGTATGCCGCTCGCAGAGCACCACGTTCGCCGCCGCCTTCCCGGTGCGCGCACCCTCCTTACCCTGGCCGCCGCCGTGACCCTGGCCCTGGGCACCAGCGCCTGCCAGCCGATTCAGCAGCCGGAGGCGGCGCCGGAGCGGGCCGATGTTACGTCCGTACCGCTGGCCGGCCAAAAGATCACCGAGGGCGGGAACCTGGTGATGGCGCTTTCTGCGGAACCGGACCGGCTGGATCCGACCACGTCCTCGTCGCTGTACACCCGCTACGTCATGCAGACCATGTGCCAGAAGCTCTATGACATTGACGCCCACGGCAGGATTGTCCCGCAGCTGGCCACCGCGCTGCCGGTGATTTCCCCGGACGGGCTAACCGTCACCATTGCGGTGCGCGGCGACGCAACCTTTGCCGACGGCACGAAGTTCAATGCCGAGGCGGTCCGCGTCACCCTGGACCGCGGGCTGAATCTGAAGGGCTCCGGCCGCAAGAGCGAATTGGGGCCCATCGCGGGCATCACCACGGTGGACGACACGCACGTGCAGATCACCTACAAGAAGGCGTTTGCCCCGCTGACCGCCGCGCTCGCGGACCGCGCCGGCATGATCCTCTCACCCAAGGCGCTCGCGGACAATGGTGCCGCGTTCGGGGATCATCCGGTCTGCGTCGGACCGTTCAAGTTCGTCAATCGCGTTCCGCAGACTTCCATCACGGTCCAGCGTGATCCGCTGTACTACGACTCGAAGAATGTCCATCTGGACAGCATCACGTACCGGATCATGACCGATTCAAATATCCGTGCGGCAAACCTGCGCTCCGGGGACGTGCAGGTGGCGGACTCCATCTCGCCGCAGGACGTGGACGCGCTGATGCAGCAAAAAGATGTGGGTGTGCTGCAGGTAGGTTCGCTCGGCTACCAGGGGCTTACGGTCAATATGGGGAACACCAACGGAGTCGGTAAGCCGTACGGCACCATCGACACTCCCCTGGCCAAGGACCCGCTGGTGCGTCAGGCGCTGTCGCTGGCCATTGACCGCAAGGCGTTGGTGAATACGGTCTTCAACAACTGGTACCAGGGCGCCTGTTCGCCTATTACGCCGTCGAGCCCTTTCACGTCAGAGGCGTCCGAGGCCTGCCCGGAATTTAACCCGGTGAAGTCCAAGGAATTGTTGAAGCAGGCAGGTGCGCAGACGCCGTATCCGCTGAAGATGTTGGTCAGCAACACCCCGGATACGCTGCGCTTTGCGCAGGCGCTGCAGGCGGCCGTCGCCGAGGGCGGCTTTGACCTGACCATCCAGCCGGTGGAGTATTCCACGCTGCTGGATGTGCAGAACCGCGGTGACTTTTCGCTGCTTCAGTTGGGCTGGTCCGGGCGCGTTGACCCGCACGGGAACATGTTCAACTTCCTCTCCACCGGAGGGGGCAACAATGTCTCCGGCTACAGCAGTCCAGAGATGGACAAGCTGCTCACGACGGCGTCGCAAACGAACGACGACGGCCAACGGGCCGCGCTGTACGGGCAGGCGGTGACGAAGGTCCAGCAGGACAACCCGATCATCTACCTGTACCGGGTGCGCAGCCTGACCGCTTACACGACGAATGTGGCCGGAATCCAAACCTATGCCGATGGCGTGGTGCACCTGAGCGGTGCCGCGTTTGTTGACCAGGCGCTGGCCAATAAGAAGAAGGGATAAAGCGGACATGATCCGATACGTAGCCACCCGGCTCTGGCAGTCGGCATTGACTCTGGTGCTGGCCTCCATAGTCGTTTTCGTCGGCGTCCGGGCCCTTCCCGGGGACCCCGCACTGGCCATGGCGGGGGAAGAAGCGACTCCCGCACAGCTGGCCATTGTCCGCGCGCAGCTGGGCCTGGATCAGTCCGTTCCCCATCAGTACTTTGCCTTCCTGGGCAAGCTGCTGCACGGAGATTTCGGTAATTCCACCCGCACCGGCACCCCGGTGACGGACCTGATAGCCACCACGCTGCCGGTGACCCTTTGGCTGTCCGCCTACGCGATCGTGGTCGCCGTCATCGTCGGCATTGTCTTTGGCGTCATCGCCGAGCGGTTCCGGGGACGCTGGCCGGAATGGATTACCAACGGCTTCGCCCTGATCGGGCTGTCCGTGCCAAACTTTTGGCTGGGAATTTTAGCCATTCTCTACCTCGCCGTCACGCTTGGGTGGTTCCCGGCCTCGGGGTATGTCGATGTGGTGGCCAATCCACTCAAGGGGCTGTACTACCTGACGCTGCCGGCCGTGATCCTGGGGACGTCGCTCGCGGCGGTGATTATGCGGCAGACCAGGGCCTCAATGATCGAGACCATGAAAACGGATTACGTCCGCACGGCCAATGCCAAGGGACTGGGCGCCGGGCGGGTGCTGTTCCGTTACGGGCTGCGCAACTCCCTGATCGTGGTGGTGACAATCGTGGGCCTGCAGTTGGGCGGCCTCATTTCCGGAGCCGTCGTCACCGAGCGGATCTTCGCGCTGCCGGGCTTCGGGAAATTGACACTGGATGCCGTCTTCACCCGCGACTACCCGGTCATTCAGGCCGTCGTGCTGGTTATCACCCTCAGCTACATTGTGATCAATCTGGCGGTGGACATCCTGTACTCCGTCGTCAATCCGAAAATCCGTGTCGGAGGAAGTAACTGATGGCTATTACCGTTGTTGACCCACGTACGGACGCCAGCGCGGCGGGTTTAGGTTCCGCACGCGGCCGGATCTGGCGATCACTGCGCGGTAACGCGCTCGGCATGGTGGGCGCAGTGCTGCTGGTTCTGGTGGTGCTGGTGGCCATCTTCGCGCCGTTGATTGCCCCGTATGGCCCCGCGGAAGTGCACTTTGCCACCCCGTTCCAGAAGCCCGGCACCGTCGGATTCCTGCTGGGCACCGATGATCTGGGCCGGGACATCTTCTCCCGGATGGTCTTTGGCGTCCGCGCGTCGCTGGAGGTCGGAGCGCTGTGCGTGGTGCTCTCCGTGGTGATCGGGACGCCGCTGGGCCTGCTGGCGGGCTATTGGAAATGGCTGGATGCGATCATCTCGCGGCTAACCGACGTCACGTTGGCTTTCCCGTTCCTGATCATTGCCGTCGGGCTGGCCGCCATCAGCGGTCCGAGCCTGACCAATGCCGCCATCGCACTGGGCATTGCCCACATTCCGACCATGATCCGGGTGGTACGCGGTGAAACGCTGCGGATCAAGGAGAGCGATTTTGTGCTCGGAGCCATGTCCATGGATGCCTCGGGCCTGCGGATAATTTTCCAGCATGTGCTCCCGAATGCGGCATCGGCGATCATTGTCCAGGCCACCGTAATTATGCCCGTGGCCGTGATTGGTGAGGCCCTGCTGTCTTTTCTCGGGCTGGGCATCCAGCCGCCCACGCCAAGTTTGGGCATTATGCTCTCCGACGCGCAGCAGTACATTTTCCGCTCGCCGACGGCCGCGATCTTCCCCGGTATCGGCATCGCGGTGATCTGCCTGGCTTTCAATCTCTTCGGGGACGCCCTGCGCGACGCCCTGGACCCCACCAATACCAGCCGAAAGTAACCTTAATGACCTTCACAACACCTGATTCCTTCACCACACGTCCCACCCTGCAGGGCACCTTCGGCATGAGCGCCTCAACACACTGGCTGGCGACGGCGACTGCGCAGGCTGTGCTGGAGCGCGGCGGGAACGCCTTCGATGCCGCCGCAGCGGGCGCCTTTGTGCTGCACGTGGTGGAGCCGCACCTGAACGGACCCGGCGGAGACATGACGGCGGTCTTCGCCACGGCGGAGAATCCCGCCGAGCCCACGGTCCTGATGGGGCAGGGGCCGGCTCCGGCGGCCGCCACGCCGGAGCACTATCTGGCCCAGGGCCTTGACCTGGTCCCCGGCGCCGGTGGTCTCGCTGCCGCGGTGCCGGGAGCGGTGGAGGGCTGGTTGATGCTGCTGCGGGACCACGGCACCTGGGAACTGGCTGACATCCTGGCCTTCGCCACTGGCTACGCGCGCAATGGACACCCGGCGCTTGCCCGGGTGGGCAGTACCATCGCGTCAGTGGCGGACCTCTTTACCGAGCACTGGCCCACCTCGGCCGCGCTCTGGATGCCGGACGGGCGCATCCCCGAGGAGGGCGAGATCCTGAAAAATGAGGCCTACGCGCGGGTGCTGGACCGCCTGGTCGCGGCAGGAACGGAAGTGACCACGGCATCGCGCGAGGCGCGCATCGACGCGGCCCGGACCCAATGGCGGGAGGGTTTCGTGGCCGCAGCAGCGGCCGCCTTCACGCAGATCCCGCACCGGCACTCCTCCGGCACGGACCTGGCCGGTGTGATGACGGAAGCAGACTTCGCGGGTTTCACCGCCGGTTACGAGCCCGCCACCGTGCTCGAATTCCGCGGCTACACGATTGCCAAGACCGGTCCTTGGGGCCAAGGCCCCGCGCTGCTGCAGACGCTCGCCATTTTGGATGGTTTTCCGGACGAATATCTGGACCCCTCTACGGCGTTGGGCGCCCACACCATCCTGGAGGCACAGAAACTCTCCATCGCGGACCGGGAATCCTATTACGGCGATTCCAACGTGAGCATGGACCGGCTGCTGAGCCCGGAATACGCGGCCATCCGCCGCTCCCTGATCGGCGAAAAAGCATCCCACGAGTTCCGCCCCGGGTCGCTGCCCGGACAGACCGTTTTCACCCCGCCGCTGCGCGTTGAATACCTGCCGCCGGTGCCAGTTGGCACCGCAGGCGCGGCGAACGGCAGCGACACGACCTTTGCCGGCGTTGGCGAACCGACGGTGATGGATACCGGGGAGACCCGCGGCGACACCTGCCATATCGATGTGGTGGACCGCTGGGGGAATATGATCTCCGCGACCCCCTCCGGCGGCTGGCTGCAGTCTTCCCCGACCATCCCCGAGCTGGGCTTTGCCCTCGGATCGCGGCTGCAGATGACCTGGCTGGAGGAGGGCTCACCCTCCACGCTCACCCCGGGAAAGCGGCCGCGGACCACCCTGACACCTACCTTGGTGCTCAAGGACGGCCAGCCGGTCGCGGCGTTGGGATCACCGGGCGGCGATCAGCAGGACCAGTGGCAGCTGCTGTACCTGCTGCGGACCATCGTCGGGGGTTACACCCCGCAGCAGGCTGTGGACGCCCCCGCCCTGCACACCACCAGCATCCCGGGTTCATTTTTTCCCCGCACCTGGACCCCCGGTGGAGCCGTGGTGGAGGACAGATTGGGCGAAGACGTCATCGGGGAGCTGGAGCGCCGCGGGCATCTTGTCACCCGGGCCGGCGACTGGGCCCTCGGGCGGCTCTCTTCCGTTGTCCGGGATCCGCACACGGGCGTACTGAAGGCGTCCGCTAATCCAAGAGGAGCGCAGGGATATGCAGCAGGACGCTGAAACACCACGGGACGTCGAAGCCGGGAGCGGCGGAACTACACAGGGCACTGAAAGGACAAACCGGCGGTCAATTCTGCAGGTCAGGAATCTGGAGGTCAGCTTCGGCCCAGCGTCCTCCCCGGTGCTGCACAACGTCAGCTTTGACCTGCGGGCCGGTGAACGCGTGGCGATCGTGGGGCAGTCCGGCTCCGGCAAATCCACCACCATCGGGGCCATCCTGCGGTTGCTGCCCGGCAGCGGCCGCATTTCCAAGGGCCAGATCCTTCTCGACGGCGACGATCTGGCTGCGATGTCCGAATCCCGGATGCGGTCCATCCGGGGCCGGCGGATCGGCTTGGTGCCGCAGGATCCGATGTCCAACCTGAACCCCTCCATGAAGGTCGGTGCGCAGATTGCCGACGCTTTGGCAGCTAACGGGCTGCGGGGCGGGGCGGACATCAAGCGGCGGACCGTGGAACTGATGTCAGAAGCAGGAATTCCCGATGCGCAACGGCGTTACGGGCAGTATCCGCATGAATTTTCCGGTGGGATGCGCCAGCGCGTCCTCATTGCCATCGCGCTCGCGGGCGAGCCGGAACTGTTGATTGCCGATGAGCCGACCTCGGCGCTGGACGTCACGGTGCAGCGGCAGATCCTGAACCACCTGCAGACGCTGGTCGACGCACGTGGCACCTCCCTGCTGTTCGTCACGCACGATTTGGGGCTCGCCGCGGACCGCACCGACCGCATCATCGTGATGTCCGAGGGGCGGATTGTGGAGGTCGGCACGCCGGCGCAGATCCTGCTGGCACCCCAGGAGGAGTACACGCAGCGTCTGGTCGCCGCGGCACCGTCGGTTGCCGCGACTGCAGCGGCGACCGTGGCGCCCTCGTCGTCCGTTCCGGCCGCGGTACTGAACACCGGCGCGCCCAGACAGGTCGCCGTCGAACCGATTCTCTGCGTACGGAACCTGCGCAAGGAGTTCCGGCTGCGGGGCCAGCGAGGCTCCCTGGTGACGGCGGTCGACGACGTCAGCTTCACCGTAGCGCGCGGCACGACGACGGCGATAGTCGGCGAGTCCGGATCCGGTAAGACCACGGTAGCCAGGATGATTTTGGGGCTGGAGAATCCGACCGGCGGCGAGGCCCTGATTGAGGGCAAGAGCATCACCGGCAGCAATGCCAGCGACCGGAGGGGGCTGCGGCGGAGGGTACAGCCGGTTTTCCAGGATCCATACGGGTCGCTGGACCCGACGTTCAGCATCGAGCGGCTGATCGACGAGCCGCTGCGCATCTTCAAGGTCGGCGGTAAGCAGAGCCGGCTGCAGCGGGTGGCGGAACTGCTGGACCAGGTGGCACTGCCGCGGACCGTGGCCCAGCGGCGTCCAAATGAACTCTCCGGCGGACAGCGCCAGCGCGTTGCGATTGCCCGGGCCTTGGCGCTGGAGCCGGAGCTGATCATCTGTGACGAGGCCGTCTCCGCCCTTGACGTTCTGGTGCAGGACCAGATCCTGTCACTGCTGGCAGATCTGCAGCAGCGGCTGGGGCTGACCTACCTCTTCATAACCCATGATCTGGCCGTCGTCCGGCAGATTGCCCACAACGTGGTGGTGATGAAATCCGGTAAAGTGATCGAAAACGGCGATGTGGATCAGGTGTTCCTCGCGCCACAGGACGATTACACGAAAGAGTTACTTGGAGCGATCCCCGGTGCCGCATTCGCCAGTTAGGGACGCGCCCGCACCGAAGCAGCGCGTCCAGGACGAGATCCGCCGGGATATTATTTCCGGCGCGCTCTCGGCCGGAACACGCATCACCGAGGCCTCGCTTGGTGAAAAATACGGCATCTCCCGGGTGCCGGTCCGCGAGGCCCTGCACGCACTGGAGGCCGAGGGTTTCGTCGAGTCCAAACCATATGCCGGTTCCACCGTCGCGGCCATTCCGGTGGACGACGCCGACGACCTGTTTGCCGTGCGGGAGGCCCTCGAAGCGGCAACCGCGCGGCGGGCCGCCAAGCAGGCGGCGGCCCAGTTTTCTGTCGGTGTCCCCGACAGCCACTGGTGGAAAACGCGCAAGGACATCGCGGAGATCCTGGATTCCGGTGACGCCGCCATCGAGGCGGACTCCCTGAACCTCCTGCCTGAGCTCAACGTCCGTTTTCACCTCGGCGTCGCCGAGTTGAGCGCAAGCGCATCCCTGACCGCGCTGCTGCGCCAGATTGCCGGAAAAATTGAATGGCTGTACGCCGCCGATGTCGGTTCCCGCGGCAGGCAGGCCTGGAACGAACACCGTTCCATCATGGCCGCTATCGACGCCGGTGACGTTTCCACCGCGGAACAGCGGATGGGTGGCCACGTGCACCAGTCCCGGACCGGATACATGGACCGTTTTGCCCCGTAGGAAAGTAGCTGTCGCATGACTTTTCTGTCGGCAGCTATTCATGTACATCTCAAGGTGTACGAATGTACACTATGATTATGTCCAGGGTCAGCGTCGCAGACGCACGTAACCACCTTTCAGACGTGATCGCCCGCTCGAAGATCGAACCGGTGTTCATCGAGCGCCGCGGTCAGCGCGCCGCGGTGGTTGTCAGTCCCGAGCACTACGAGCGGATGCTCGAAGCGCTCGAAGACGCCGAAGATGTCGCCGCGTTCGACGAGGCGATGGCAGAGGAGGGCCCCAATATCCCCTGGGCTCAGGTGAAGGCCGATCTGGGCTGGACATGAGCTACCAGGTCGAGCTGCGTCCTGCCGCAGTTCGCGCGTTGAAACGAATTGACCATCAGGATCGCGACCGCATTCGTGGGGCAATCGCGCTCCTCGGTGAGGAACCGCGGCCGCCAGGTGCTAAAGCACTTCAGGGGCGTCCCGGTCTCCGGGTTCGCATCGGGGACTACCGCATCATCTACACGGTTGACGACAACATCCTCGTTGTCGCAGTGATCACACTCGGTCATCGCCGCAGCGTCTACGAACGCTGACTGCTTCACGCCCACGTTCCATCTGGCCGCCTGATCCGAGCGCGGTTCCACAGGAGGCGCCCGCCACGTTTTAGGCTGGATGCAAGCGCCTAGCCCAGCCGGTCTGCCTTAACCATTTCGTCGTCGTCGGACTTCGGCGCGGCCTTAAGGATCAGCGCCACCACCCCGGCTGCCACCATCGCCAGCCCCACGACCCACATGCCCGCCTGCTGGGTGCCGGTGATATCCGCCAGCCATCCGGTGACGTATGGCCCGATGAAGCCGGCGGTATTGCCCACGGAGTTAATCAGGGCCACGCCCGCGGCGGCTGCGGCACCTGAGAGGAACATGGTGGGCAGCGGCCAGAACGTGGGAAGCGCCGCGCAGATGCCCATGGTGCAGACGGTGATGGCGATCATCGCTGCGACCGGGGAGCTCAGGTAGAGGGCGATCGGGATGGCGATGCCGCCAACAATCGTCGGAAGGGCCACATGCCAGACGCGCTCGCCGGTCTTGTCGCCGTGTTTGGCCCAGAAGTACATGGAGAAGCAGCCGAATACGTACGGGATGGCCACGATGAAGCCCTGCTGCAGCACGGAGAAGTCGGTGTGGAATTCCTTTTTGAACCCGGCGATGATGGTGGGCAGGAAGAATCCGATGGCGTAGAGGCCGTAGACAATGCCGAAGTAGACAAAGGCAAGGGCCCAGATCCGACCCTGCGTCAGAGCTTGCTTCAGCGTCACGTGGTAGCGCTGAGCGGTCTGCGCCTCTTCGGCCTCCATCTCGCGGCTCAGCCAGACCCGTTCGTCCTCGTCAAGCCATTTTGCGTCGGCCGGCCGGTCGGTCAGGTAGAACCAGCAGATAATGCCCACGATGATGGCCGGGAGACCCTCAACCAGGAACATGAAGCGCCAGCCGTCCAGGCCGCCGAACACCTGGTGGCCGGAAGTGATCAGCCAGGCCGACAGTGGGGATCCGATGGCGGAGGAGAGCGGCACAGCCAGCATGAACAGTGCGACAGCGCGCGCGCGTTCGCGTTTGGGAAACCAGAATGTCAGGTACAAAATAATGCCGGGGAAGAAGCCGGCCTCCGCCACGCCGAGCAGGAAACGGAGCACGTACATGGTGCCGGCGTTGGGCACCCAGGTCATGATGGTGGCGATGATGCCCCAGCTGACCATGATCCTGGCTATCCACCGCCGGGCGCCGAATTTGTGCAGGGCCAGGTTGCTGGGCACCTCCAGCAGCAGGTAGCCGACGAAAAACAGTCCGGATGCTAGCCCAAAGGTGCTGGCGGTGAACCCAAGGGCCGCGTTCATCCCGTGGGGAGCTGCGAAAGCGATATTGGTCCGGTCCAGATAGTTGATGAAGTAGAGCAAGCCGAGGAACGGCGAAAGCCGCCAGGCGACCTTGCGCATTACGCGTTTACGCATGGTTACGTCTGCGGCCGGTGCCGGATGAGAATTAATCGTCATGAAGGCTCCTCATTGAACTGATACATCGGCGTGCGATGCACTGGTGGTGTTCGGTGTTGCCTCTTGTCTACTCCCGGTACGCCGCCTGGTCCAGCTTCGGCACGCGGTTAGCCTGAAATTATGGCCAGAAACGATGCGGTCGGCTTTCGCTGGCCGTTTGTCGCTGGCCGTTAAACCTTGGGCTCGAAGCGGCCGTCATTGGCCATCCAACCGCCGTCGACCAGCATTGAGGAACCGGTTACGAACGAGCTCGCGTCACAGGCGAGGAAGACGATGGCGCCGGCGAGCTCGTGCGGCTGGCCCCAGCGTTTGAGCGGGCTTTTCTGTTCATAAGCGCTCCACCACTGCGGATCGTCCTTGATTTGCCGGGTTAGCGGGGTTTCGAAGGCACCGGGCAGCAGCGCATTCACCCGGACACCAGCGGTGCCCAGCTCGGTGGCCATAGTTTTGGTCAGCTGGACGACGCCGGCCTTGGCCGCAGCATAAATGCCTTGGCCAGGTTCCACCACCAGCGCACGGAAACTGGCGAAGGTGATGATGGAACCCTTGCCACGCCCGGCCATGGTAGCCCCGAAGGCCCGCATCAGCCGGTAGGTGCCCTTGAGATTGACGTCGATGACTTTGTCGAAGTCCTCATCGGTGGTGTTGAGCAGACGCTTGCGGGCATTATAACCGGGCGTAATCACCAGGACCTCGGCGTCGGAGTGTTCCGCGGCAGCTGCGGTGACGGCGTCGGTACTTGTCACATCCAGCTCGCAGGCCTGCCCTGTGCCGCCGGCCGCAGTAATCTGCCGGACCGTTTCCTCGGCCGCGGCCATATTGAAATCGCCTACCACCACATGTGCGCCGAATTCGGCAAGAGCCAGAGCTCCGGCCTGGCCCAAACCGCTCCCGCCACCCACCACGACGGCCTTGCGCTCACTGAGGTCAAAAAGTGCCTTTACGGATTGTGCCATGACGGTCTCCTCGCGCTGTCCGGTGTTGGTCAGGCGAGTATAGCCCCGTCGTAGAACACGCGTCGCCGTGCGGGCGTTGCATGGTAGCGTGCGGAGAATGAGCACTGAACTCCTGGCGCGACTGCGCAAAGTCGTCTCGGCGGATCGTCTTCTAACCGATCCACAAGCGCTGGCTGCCTATAGCCATGACGACGCCGAATGGGCCGACTTTGTGCCGCCGCTGGCTGTAGTGCGTGCGGCCTCTACGGAAGAGGTCGCCGCGGTAGTCCTGATCGCAGCTTCCACCGGCGTACGGATTGTTCCCCGCGGAGCCGGAACCGGGCTTTCCGGCGGGGCCAATGCGGTAGCGGACTCGGTAGTGCTCACCCTGGAGCTGATGACAGAGATCCTGGAAATCAACCCCGACGAGCGCTACGTCCGCGTGCAGGCCGGTATCCTCAACGATTCGCTCCGCCGGGCCGTCGCCGTGCAGGGCCTCTGGTACCCGCCCGATCCTGCCAGCTACAAAATTTCCACCATCGGCGGCAATATCGCCACCAATGCCGGCGGGTTGTGCTGCGTAAAGTACGGGGTGACCCGGGATTACGTCCTGGGGCTGAAAGTGGTGCTGGCCGACGGTGCGGTGGTGGACCTTGGCCGGCGCACAGCCAAGGGCGTCGCCGGCTACGATCTGACGGCCCTCCTGGTCGGTTCGGAGGGGACATTGGGCATCGTCACTGAGGCCACGCTGAAGCTGCTGCCGTTGGCAGGCCGGGAAAACCGGGCTGTCGCGGGCTACTTCGCTGACTTAGTCGACGCCGGAAATGCCGTGGCGGCGGTCAGCAGGGCAGGGATCATTCCCGCCGCGCTGGAACTGGTGGACCGAACGTGTCTGCAGGCCGTGGACGATTGGCAGCAGCTCGGCTTATCCCAGGAGGGCGGCGTACTGCTGCTGGCATCGGTGGATGAACCGGGGACCAGGGGAGAGGAATTGACCGAGGAGCTGCATGCGATCTTCACCGCAGCGGGTGCAACCAAGGCAGAACGGTCGCTCAGCGCCGAGCATGCCGAGGAATTGTTTCTGGCCCGACGGCTCGCCTACCCGGCGCTGGAGCGGCTGGGCCCTGTCCTGACCGAGGACGTCTGCGTGCCGCGGACCGCTGTGCCGGAAATGCTCCGGCGGATCGAGGACACTGCGCGGCGGTTCAATACCAAGATCGCCAACATTGCCCATGCCGGCGATGGCAACCTGCACCCGCTGATCATTGCCCCCGTAGATGACGACGGCGCCAAGTCGCGCGCGAAGGACGCGTTCGATCAGATTGTGGCGGACGCACTGGAACTGGGCGGTACCACGACGGGCGAACATGGTGTTGGACTGTTGAAGCTGCCGGGAATGCTGGCGGAGTTCTCTCCGCGGGTGATCGCTCTGCACCGCAGCGTTAAAGCTGCGCTGGATCCGCAGGGAGTCCTTAACCCGGGCAAGGCGTTCCCCGCCTGATAGCCGCAGGGGACAATCCGATTGACGCGGTCAGTCGATGACTGCCCCAAGGGCCTGAAGGCCATGGGCGCCGCACTCGTCCAGATATTCGCTGAAATACGTCGCGATGGCGTTTCGCGCACAGTTCCCGGCGCGCGTGCTGTCTCCGGCTACGATCGCGGCAAAGATCGCCTGATCGCGTTCCAGGGAGTCCGTCATGGCACGGCTTTTGTCCGTGGCCCGGCCCATCCTGTCGTCCATCAGTTTCAGGATTGACCCGGAGACAGCCTGGCCGCAGATCTGCAGCAGATCGTTCTGGCTCGCGGCCCAAACGGTGGCGTGAAAGTCCAGATCGGCACGGTTGAAGCTCTCCGAGCCGTTCACCACCTCGGCTTCCATCACTGCGATGGCTTCGCCCATCGTCGCCACCTGCTCGTCGGTCCGCAGCGCCGCGGCGAGCTGGCAGGCGGAGCTTTCCAGCACAATGCGAAACTGCACCAGTTGGGACAGCGATAGCGATGCGACCCGTGCCATGGTGCTGAAAGACCGGCCCAGGACGTCCGGCGATGGTGCCAGGATTTCCGCGCCGCCGCGGCCGCCTGGCCGGGAAGCAATTAGACCTTGGGCCTGGAGCACCCGCAAAGCCTCGCGGATAGTGGACCGGCTTACGGAAAACTGCACCATGAGCTCGCGTTCGCTGGGCAGCCGCTGGCCGGGGTGGACCTCGCCGCCTACAATGGCTTGCTCAATTTGCTCAACTACGCGTTCGTAGGTCAGCACGGGAACGACGGGCGAGAATGTAACAGCAGCAGGTCCGGGGGAGCTCAGCGGATTCATGGAAATCTTTCGGTAGTTTGGGCAAACTCAGGAAAGAAATAGCTGGTCAGACCAGTGAACTAGGTAGCATTAGTGCCTTGTAGTGATGTTATATGGATCACATCGCTTTAGAACCCCGGACCAGCCGATGGAGCCATCTCATGCGCCGAACGAAGCATTACAGACTGGCAGCTGCGGTGCTGCTGGCCGCCGCAATGTCCCTGACCGCGTGTTCCGCCGGCTCCAGTGGCGGATCGGAGGCGAAGAGCGCAGGTAAAACCTCCTTAACCGTCGCCCTGACCGGGCCGCCCACCAATCTGGATTTCACCAGGACAGCTGGTGCCGCCATCCCGCAGGCGCTGATGTCCAATGTGTATGAGGGCCTGGTAAAGATTGATCAGGACGGCAGGATTCAGCCCTCGCTGGCCGAGTCCTGGACGCTCAGTGACGACCGAAAGACGTACACATTCAAGCTGCATCCCGGGGTGACGTTCTCCAACGGAGAGGCCTTCACCGCCGACGACGTCAAGTTCAGTCTGGAACGCGTGAAGACGGGGTGGGTCTCGAGTCTGAAGACGAAAATGGACGTGGTGGATTCCATTGATGTTCTCAGCGACTCCGAGGTCGAGGTCAAACTGAGCCGTCCCAGCAACGCCTGGCTGTTCGACATGGGTACCCCGGTCGGGGCCATGTTTGATCCGTCCGGAGTACAGGATCTGGCGAACAAGCCCGTCGGCACCGGTCCGTTCACCGTTGAATCCTGGAAACCCGGTGAAGCCATCGCGATGACGGCCCGCGATAAATACTGGGGTCAGGCGCCAAAGGTGAAGACCCTAACCCTGCGCTACTTCGCTGACGCGACAGCGACGACAAATGCGCTCCGTTCAGGCGACGTAGACGTTGTGTACAACATGCAGGCCCCGGAGCTGCTGCCAACCTTCGAATCGGACAAGTCCTTCCAGATTCTGGATGGCACATCCAATGGCAAGGTGGAACTGACCATGAATAACAAGGTGGCCCCGTTCAACGACGTGCGGGTGCGCCGGGCCGTTATGTACGCCATTGACCGCAAAGCCGTGCTGGATACCGCGTGGAGCGGCCACGGCACGTTGGTGGGAGCTCCCGTTCCACCCACCGATCCTTACTACGAGGATCTAAATGGGGTCTACCCCCACGATCCGGGAAAGGCCAAGGCACTGCTGAAGGAAGCCGGCGCGGAGAACCTAAAGATCACCTTTACCGTTCCCACCCGCCCCTACGCCACGGCTGTTTCGCAGATCGTGGTTTCCGAGCTGGCCGACGTGGGCATTGACGCCACGATCGAAACCGCCGAATTCCCTGCGGTGTGGCTGGACAAGGTATTTACCAAGCATGATTATCAGATGTCAGTGATCCTGGCAGTGGAAAGCCGTGACCTGTTGACTGCCTTCAATAACCCGAATTACTACATCGGCTATGACAACTCCAAGATCAAAGACCTGGCGCAGACGGCAGACGCCGCGGATGAGGCCGGTTACGTGGAAGGGATGAAGAAGGTTGTCCGCACCATCACCGATGATGCGGCAGTTGACGTCCTGTTCCTCTTCCCGAATCTGATCGTGGCTAAGGCCGACGTAACGGGGCTGCCGAAGAACTCTGTCACCGAGGCGCTGGACCTAACGGCCGCAGGCTGGAAGTAGCTCAATGGTCGTGCGGCTCGCGGTCAACGTGGTCAGGTTCATTGTGACCTTTTTCGTGGCCACGGTGGCCGTGTTCGCACTCATGCGGGCCATCCCCGGAGATCCGGCCCAAATATCCCTGGGAGTCAACGCTTCGCCGGAATTACTGGCCCAGACCCGGCGGGAGTTCGGGACGGACCGGCCCCTGATTGCACAGTACTTCGACTGGGTGAGCGGCCTTCCGCAGGGCCACTTCGGCGTCTCCTTCGTGACCCGGCGGGACATCAGCGACATGATTGCCGACCGGGTACAGGTAAGCCTGATCCTGGTGATTCTTTCGATGATCGTGGCGCTGCTTATCGCCGTCCCCTTCGGCACCTTGGCTGCCGTCAGGCACCGCCGGACCAGCGGAATCCTGATCAGTGGAATCAGCCAGCTGGGGGTAGCCATTCCGGGCTTTCTCGCCGGGATCATGCTCGTTGTGGTATTTGCCGTCGGCTTGGGGTGGCTCCCGGCCAACGGCTGGACACCGCCGGGTCAGGACTTCGGCGATTTCGCCAGTCGGATTGTCCTGCCGGTGGTGGCCTTGGCTTCTGTGCAGGGTGCCATCCTGACGCGGTATGTGCGCTCGGCCGTACTCGAAGTGATGAGTGAGGACTATTTGCGGACGGCGCGGGCCAAGGGACTGGGCAAACTGGAAGCGCTGGTGAGGCACGGGCTGCGCAACGCCTCGATTCCCGTCCTGACCGTCACCAGCATTCAGCTGGCAGCGCTGATCATTGGAGCCGTAGTCGTAGAGCGCGTCTTCGTTATCCCCGGTCTGGGATCCATGCTGCTGGACGCCGTGGGCAACCGCGATATGCTCTCTGTCCAGTCCGTGGTCATGGTGCTGGTAGCGATCACATTGATCATTAACCTGATTGTTGACACGCTGTACACGGTTCTGGACCCGCGTATCCGGAAGCAGGCGTAATGTCCGAACCCACAGCGGCCGAATCCGTGCCGCAGTTCTCCCTTCCCGGACTGGAGCCGGGTCCGGAGCCGGCCGCAGTCGTTGCTCGGCGCGGCCGCCGGAAAGTCTCCGCCACCTTGATCGTTGGCGCCGCCGTCGTCGTGCTGGTGGTGCTTGCCGCTCTGGTCTCCTTCTTCTGGACCCCGTACGACCCGGTCAAGGCGTTCCCCGTCGACCGGCTCCAGGGCTCCAGCGCTGCGCATCTGATGGGCACGGACAGGTACGGCCGGGACGTGTTCTCGGGCATCCTGTACGGTGCGCGGATAACGCTGATGGTGGGACTGATCTCTGTCGGGATCGCGCTTGTGATCGGCACACCGCTGGGCATCCTGGCCGGAATGCGCGGCGGCTTTACTGAGGAAGCCACCATGCGCGGGGCGGACATTCTGCTGGCCTTTCCGGCGCTGCTGGTCGCTATTATGTTCGGCGCCGTTTTTGGTGCCAGCACGACGACGGCGATGGTCGCCATCGGGATAGGCTCCATTCCGGGCTTTGCGCGGGTTGCCCGGAGCGGCACCTTGCAGGTGATGAGCACCGAATATGTACTCGCCGCACGGGCGTCCAGCCAGAATTCGTTCCGCATCGCCCGCCGGCACGTGCTGCCCAACATCGCCGGCATGGTGGTGGTCCAGTGCTCCGTAACCTTCGCGCTCGCGGTGCTGGCCGAAGCCGCGCTGTCCTTCCTTGGCCTGGGCACCCCGCCCCCGGTTCCGTCATGGGGACGCATGCTGCAGGAATCTCAGCAGTTCCTGGGCACATTCCCGATGCTGGCGGTGTGGCCCGGAGCGGCCATCGCCGTCGCAGTGCTGGGATTCAATCTGCTCGGCGACGGGCTGCGGGACAAATTTGATCCAAAGCTTAATGGAGAGCGGTAGCCTCGTGACGACGTCCATGAACCCTTCCTCGTCGATCAACACCGAAGCTGACGCAGCAGCGGATCCGCTGCTGCAGGTCACCGGTCTCAGTGTCGCCAGCAGGGACCGCCAACTGGTGCAGGGGTTCAATCTAACGATGAACCGGGGCGAGCGGGTGGGGCTGATCGGTGAATCCGGCTCGGGGAAGTCCATGACCAGCACCGCCCTGATGGGGCTGCTGCCGGAGGGCGTCAACGCCGTCGGCACCGTGCGGCTGGCCGGCCGGGAAGGCAACCTGCTGACCGCTTCGGACCGGCAAATGTGTCGGATCCGCGGGAATGACATGACCATGGTGTTTCAAGAACCTCTGACGGCATTGAACCCGCTGATGAAAGTGGGGCCGCAGGTAGCTGAGGTGATGGTCAAGCACAAAAATGTTACCGGGCGGCGTGCGGCGAAGAATAAGGCGGTTGCGATGCTTGCGAGCGTCCGGTTGCCCGATCCGGCACAGGCCGCCCAAGCATATCCACATCAGCTTTCGGGCGGCCAGCGGCAGCGTGTCATGTTGGCCATGGCACTGGCCAACGATCCTGAACTACTGCTCTGCGATGAACCAACGACCGCCTTGGACGTTACCGTGCAGCGGCAGGTGCTGGATCTGATCCTGGAGTCGGTACGGCAGCGCGGTACGGGGCTGTTGTTTATCACCCACGATCTCTCCGTCGTAGCAAATGTCTGCGATCGGGTGCTGGTAATGAATAAGGGAGTGGTGGTGGAGGAGGGCTCCGCGGCGGAGGTTTTTACCCGACCCCGGCATGCCTACACCCGTGGCCTGTTGGCGGCCTCTGATCTGGATGCCTCCGATGAGGACGGCAGGCTTTTCACCGTAGCGTCTGCCGCGGCATACGTCCCGCCGAAGATAAAGGAAGTACTGGCTCCGATGCCAGCGGCCACTCTGCGGGCGCCCCGGTCCCAGGTCCCGGAAAGTCATGGCAGCCCGGGAGGGCCCGCTACTGGTGTGGAACCGGTGATCAGCGTAAAGAACCTGGTACGCACTTATCAGCGCGGACGAACGTCGCTATTCGCAAAGCCGCTCGAAGTGCAAGCCTTGCGCGGGATTTCCTTCGACGTGCAGGCTGGCCAACGTTTTGGCGTGGTGGGGGAATCCGGCTCCGGGAAGTCCACTCTGCTGCGGATCCTGGCTGGACTGGACCAGCCGACCTCCGGTAGCGTCCGGGTGGCCGGCAACGAGGTAGCGGGAGCCCGCGAAAGCGCACTGGTCGATCTTCGGCGCCAGCTCCAGATTGTCTTCCAGGACCCCATGGGTTCGCTCAACCCGCGGATGCGGGTGCAGGAGATCATCGCCGAACCGCTACTCGCCCCCGGCCAGAAGGTGGACAGTGCTCGGCAGCGCAGGCTCGTTGCCCAGATGCTGGCCGCGGTGGATCTGCCCGCGGACTCGGCCGGGCGGTTTCCGCATCAGTTTTCCGGCGGCCAGCGGCAGCGGATTTCCATTGCGCGTGCGCTGATCTGCGAACCGCGGATCCTGGTGGCGGACGAGCCGGTGAGTGCACTGGACGTTTCGGTCCGCGCCCAAGTGTTGAATCTGCTCTCCGATCTGGTGGACCAGTATCAGCTGACGCTGGTTTTTGTCTCGCACGATCTGGGCGTGGTCCGGCACATCTGCGACAACGTCGTCGTGATGAATCAGGGGGAAATCGTGGAAAGCGGTGCTACCGAGCAGATCTACGAGCACCCCCAGCATGAGTACACCCGCACCCTGGTCGGCGCCTCGATGTCGCTGCGGTCGGAACTGGCGGCCCGTGCCGCGCAAAGTAAAGGAAGATTCCATGCCAACCTTTAGCTCCACCGAACTCCACGGACTCAGCGCACGGGAGCTTAGCGCCGGTTTTGCCGCGGGGGAGCTGTCCCCGGTGGACGTATGCGTCGCCGTCATTGAGTGCATCGAGGATCGCGAGCCGGTGCTCAACGCTCTCTATGTGTTTGACCCTGATGCAGCCATCCAGGCCGCACGGGCAAGTGAAAACCGGTGGAAGAAGGGACAACAGCTCAGTGCCTTGGACGGTGTCCCCGTTACGGTCAAAGAGAATATCGCCAGGATCGGTGTGCCGATGCCCGGTGGAACGGCGCTGCCGAACCCGAAGGTAGCCACCGCCAATGCTCCTGTCACTGACCGCATTTTAGAAGGTGGCGCAGTCATTATGGGCTCCACCACTATGCCGGACTGGGGCATGTTGTCCTCCGGAGTCTCCAGTCTGCACGGCGTCACGCGCAGCGCTTGGAACCACGACTGGACCACGGGTGGTTCCAGCGCCGGTGCCGGGGCAGCAGCGGCCGCAGGGTACGGTCCCCTGCATGTCGGAACAGATATCGGTGGCTCCATCCGCCTGCCGGGCACGTGGCAGGGACTGGCCACGCTCAAACCCAGTGCGGGGCTGATCCCCCTCGACGCGCCGTATCCCGGCAGGGTGGCCGGCCCGCTTGCCCGGTCAGTTGCCGACGCGGCGTTGTTCATGACGCTGCTGGCCAAACCCGATAACCGTGACTACACGGCCCGCCCCTACCCGCCCATGAACTGGCTGGACCGGTACCCGGACCACACTGGATTTCCTTTTGCAGATGGACATGATTCCGGATTGAAGGTGCCGGGGCTAAAGGTCGCGCTGCAGACGGACGCCGGCGTCGGCGCAGCGGTGGACCCGGAGGTCCTGGCCGCGGTTGCAGCCGTGGCGGACGTGTTTGCGGCGGCAGGGGCGGAGGTCAAAATGCTTGGGGCGTTCATCCATCAGGGCATGCTGGACGGTCTGGATAACTTTTGGCGGACCCGCTCGTGGGCCGACTACAGCGTCCTGCCGCCGGAGCAGCAGGAGATGGTGCTGCCCTACATTGCACGCTGGTGCTCACGCGGCGCCCGGTTCGATGGCGCGCAGACAATCCGGAACTTTAACCGGATAGCCCAAATGCAGAAGGTGACGCTTGGGGCCACGGCCGCGTTCGACGTCGTCCTTTCACCTGTCGCGCCGATGGCGGCATTCCCTGCCGAACAGCCGATGCCGGTTGATGACCCGGATAGCACGATGGCCCATATCGGCTTTACGGTCCCGTACAACATGTCAGGGCAGCCAGCCGCGACGGTGAACTGCGGGTTTACGCAGGATGGGCGCCCGATCGGCGTACAAATGGCAGGACCCATAGGCGCGGACGCCGATGTTCTGCGCGCCGCGGCCTGGTACGAATCGGTCCGTCCGGCCGCCGCCGTACCCGACTGGTCATCTTTGGCCTAGCCATCACGGCCTGATCATCGCCATCCGGGTGACTGTGAATTCTTCGATGGCAAAGCGCGGACCTTCGCGTCCGCTCCCGGAATCCTTTACGCCGCCGTACGGCATAATATCGGAGCGGAATCCTGGTATTTCATTAACCACCACGCCGCCGGCATCCAAAGTGTTGATGGCGTGGAATGCTGCTTCCAAAGACTTTGTATAAATGGCCGCCTGCAGGCCGTAGCGTGAGCTGTTTACCAGCTCTATGGCTGCCGCGACGTCGGGAACGCGCGCCAGGCAGACCACAGGTCCAAAGATCTCCTCGCACCAAAGCTGGGCCTCATACGGAACGTCGGCCACAACGGTCGGCGCAATGCTTCGGCCGGTAAGGGTGCCGCCGGCCAGGACCCGCGCGCCGCCGGCAACCGCGTCCGCTAGCCAATCGGTGATCCGGCGGGTGGACGCTGCATTGATCAGGGGCGCCACCCTGGTGGCTTCGTCGCGGGGATCCCCGACGCGGACTTCATCAAGTCGTGCCAGCAGGGCTTGCTCGAATTCATCCGCGATGGACTGCACCAGCACGATGCGCTGCACCGAGATGCAGGCCTGACCATTGGCGTAAAAACCGCCGCGGATTACGGCATCCACCGCATCCGCCAGCACCGCGTCGGAGGCGACGATCAGCCCGGTGTTGGACCCAAGCTCCAGAACAGCCTTCCGCGGGGCTGCGTCCCGGGCAATCTGATGCCCGACGGCGGCGGAACCGGTAAAGGAGACGACCGCTGCCCGCGGGTCGGACACCAAGGCTTCGCCGACATCGATCCCGCCGGTGATCAGCTGGACGGCAGCGGCACTGATGTCATGCTTGATTAGGACTTCGCGGATCAAGTGCACCGCCCAGAGCGTGGCCAGCGGAGTGTTTGGTGCGGGTTTAATGATGATGGGACAGCCGGCAGCTATTGCCGGGGCCAGTTTGTGACTGGCCAGCAGGAGCGGATAGTTGAACCCCGTGATGCCAACCACAACCCCGGCAGGACGGCGGGTCCAGTAGCCGATCATGCCCTCGCCGAGCGGCTGAAGATCCAGCGGCACGGTTTCGCCATGGGTATGAGCCACCTCTTCTGCGCTGGCCGCCCACGTCGTCAGGGAACGGGCCACCTCAGTTCGGCAGTCCACACGCGGCTTCCCTGTTTCGAGCACTAGCAGATTCTCGAGTCCGGTGCTCTGCGCGGCAAGCGAGTCATGGATGGCCAGCAGAAGTGCACGCTTTTTTCCCGTGCTCAAAGTAGCCATTTCTGCCCGCGCGGTGTGTGCGGCAGCCAACGCGCGGCGGGCATGACCGACGTTGCCTACTGGGGAGTCGGCCACGGCGGAACCATCGTAGGGGAACGAGATCTGCTGGTGGTCTTGGCAGGGGAGCCAGCCGTCGCCAACCGGAAGGCCGTCCGGATACGGAATCGTGAAGGAGGACATTTTGCGCGCTTCCTATCGCCACCACACTAATCCGTAATGGTCTGACCAGTAATTCTCACAGGCTACCGAAGCAGCAAGTCCACGGTCAACGACCGGGAAACACGCTGCCGACACGCCGCACGTTTTCGGACAGACATTGACAGTTTTACCCCCCGCGGGGCAAAGTCCGTAGTGAGCGGACAACCTGGGGTTCAACAGCCACCCATCCGGAATTCTATGCTGACCGATAATGCTTGTGCAGCCGCACTCATCTGACGTGCAAGGAGGCATTCCATGGCAGATCATAAAATTGCCGTCATTAGCGGGGACGGTATTGGCCCGGAAGTGATCGGGGCTTCACTCAAAGTGCTTAATGCCGCAGAAGCGGCTTTCGGCTTCAGCACTGAACGGACCGAAATCACAGCCGGTGCCCGGCACTATCTGAGTACTGGTGAACTTTGGACACCGGGACTGCAGGAGCAGCTCCGGGAACAGGACGCGATCCTCTTTGGTGCCATGGGCGACCCGGCCGTCAAACCCAGAATTCTTGAACGCGGTTTCATCCTGGAAATGCGCCGGACCTTCCAGCAGGCGGTGAATCTGCGGCCGGTAAAGCTGTATCCCGGTGTCAAGACTCCCATTATGGGGCTGACAGCGGAGCGCTGCGACCTGCTGATTGTCCGGGAAAACACCGAGGGCGCCTACGTAGGACGCGGCTCAACGGTGCACGCCGGAACAGCGTATGCCGTGGCGGTGCAGGAATCGGTGAACACCCGGGTAGGCGTGGAACGCGTGGTGGATTACTCCTTCCAGCTGGCCCGGCGCCGCCGGGGCAAGCTGACGCTTTGCCACAAAAAGAACATCCTGATTGAAGCCGGAAACCTGTGGCAGGACACCGTGAACGACCTGAGCGCGCTCTACCCGGAGGTGGAGCTGGATTACGTGCATGTGGATGCCATGTGCTTCCATCTTCCTGTTTCCCCGGAGCGCTTTGATGTAGTGGTTACGGACAATTTATTCGGGGACATCATCACCGACCTGGGTGCCGTTATCCAAGGTGGTCTTGGCGTTGCCGCCAGCGCCAATCTGAATCTGGATGGCGCCGCGCCCAGCATGTTTGAGGCCATTCACGGCTCGGCGCCGGACATTGCCGGGAAGGGCTGGGCTAACCCGGTTGGCGCGGTGCTGTCCACCGCGATGCTGCTGGCGCACTTGGGGGAACGCGATGCGGCCATTGCAGTCGAGGCTGCTGCGGTACACGTTCTGGCTCAACTGCCGGAGCCCTCGGGGCCCGGTATGGGGCGTTCCACCGCTGAAATTGGCCAGGACATTGCTGCCTTGGTCCGCACCCTTGAGGCGGTCCCGGCCGTCCCGGGTCGATCGGTGATGGAGGATCTGGCCGGGATGCACGAGACGCGCTGAGGGCGCGTAGCGGGATGTGTCCGCCGGCAGGGTTGCACGGCATCGCTAACGGGCTTATCCGCGGTCTTGCCGCCGATGCCGCAAAAGTTTTCACTGCTCGTGATCGACCTGCTCAGC
This sequence comes from Arthrobacter terrae, assembly GCF_015708085.1. Classification (GTDB taxonomy): domain Bacteria; phylum Actinomycetota; class Actinomycetes; order Actinomycetales; family Micrococcaceae; genus Arthrobacter_M; species Arthrobacter_M terrae. The sequence goes on from NZ_JADNYM010000004.1 coordinate 188,231, forward strand.
AGCGTCTCGGTTTCACTGGATCCGGCGGATTCTGCCATCCGGTCAAAGCGCTTCCCTCGTAGGATCAACCGTAGGGCCGGGCCGGTAGTCCGATGGATCGTGGCAGATGCGCAGCACCTCGGTAATGGTGTCCGGGTCATTGGTCTTGAGCGCCTCAAGGATACGCCGGTGGTCCCGCGCTACCTTGGACTGATGCTCCGGGCCCTGCCGGTAGGTCATGGTGATCCGGCGCTGAACCGGGTGTTCCCACATGGCGGCGAGCGTGCTGCGCAGGTATTCGTTGGGGCAGGGCTCGATCAGGGCGGTGTGGAATTGGCGCCCCAGCGCGAACAGTCCGACGGCGTCGGACGGGTCGATGGTCTCAAATTCATCATTCATGGCCCGCAGCCGGACCAGCTGACCGGGGGAGTGCTTGCCGCAGGACTGCCGGGCCGCCAGGGCCTCCAGCGTGTAGCGCACCTCGTAAACATCCTTGACGTCCTGATCGGTGAGCTCGTTGACGATATAGCCATGGCCCGGGACCAGGGTGGCCAGGCCGGCCAGGGTGATCTGGGTCAGTGCATCGCGGACGGGCGTGCGGGAAACGCCGTATTGTGCGGCGACCTGCTCCTGGACCAGCGCCGAGCCGGGCGCAAATTTGCCGTCGATGATGTCGGAGCTGATCTGCTCATAGACGCGGACAGCCAGCGGACGAGGATCGCTCGTCCTGATGGTGCCGGGTATTGATGCCATTCGGATTCTCCGACTGTGATGGAGGGTTGGCGCTGTAAAGGACTGTTGTCAGCGTAGACCGGTTGTCAAAGTCTAGTGCTCCGCAACGTTGCGGGAATTGTTGACGATGGTGAGCAACCTCACAAAATTTCTTGACCGTCTTGTATTCACCGTATACAGTGTATACACCCGAGCAAGGAGGCTTGAAATGTACGTGCTGAATACGTGGTATGTAGCCGCATGGTCCACCGACGTAACCCGCAAACCGGCGCGCCGGGTCATCTGTGAACAGCCGATCGTGCTGTTCCGGACCCAGGACAATACCGCGGTTGCGCTCGCGGACCGCTGCGCCCACCGCGCCTTCCCGCTTTCCGAGGGCCGCACCATCGGCGATTCGGTGGAGTGCGGGTACCACGGCTTTACGTACGGGGCCGACGGCATCTGCACCAAGGTGCCCGCGCAGACCACGATCCCGGAACGGGCGCGCGTGCGTAAGTACCCGATCGTGGAGAAGGACGGCTGGATCTGGGTGTGGACCGGGGAAGCCGAGCTGGCTGATCCGGCGGACGTGCCGGACACGCACTGGATGGTGGATCCGGCGTGGGCAACGGTGACGCACTCCTATCACTTCAAGTGCCGTGCCGACCTTATCCACGACAATCTGCTGGACCTCACCCACGAGTCTTTCCTGCACAAGACCACCGTCGGGGATGACTACATCTACGAACACGGCATCACGGTTGAGGTGGAAAACAACGTGGTCAGCGTTGACCGGCTGATGCCCTCAGTGGTTGCGCCGCCGCTGTACGCGGACACCATGGACGCCCGCGGCCTTTTTGACCGATTCCACTGCACCGAGTTCTTCGTCCCTAACCTGCACGTGCTGCACTCGGGCATCACCGGTGAGGGCCGCCCGCGTGAAGAGGGTTACCTGATCAAGGTGCTCAACGGCATCACGCCGATCGATGAACACAATTCCTGGTACTACTACGCGTTCAGCCGCAACTTCGCCATCGATGATGCACAGGCCACCGCGGACCTCCACGTCGGCCTGGCCACCGTACTGGATGAAGACGCCTCAGCCCTTCAGGCCCAGGAGATTGGCATGCAGGACCGCCCCGCCGGCGAGTTCGACGTGCTGATCGCCCAGGACGGTGGCGTGGCGAAGGCCCGGCGCATCCTGGCAGCCCTCTTAAAGAAGGAACAGTTGAAGAAGGAACAGCTGCACAAAGATCAGCCGAAGAATGTACAAGCAGCCGCTGTCCCGGCCGGAACCCGGGAGCCTGCTGCTCCCCGGTCGGCATAGGAGACGGCATGTGGATGCTTGTGCGGGCCAACGCCCTGGGAATAGAGACGCAGCCGGAGCGCGGCACCAGGACGCTTGCGGCTTCGCCGGACACAGCCGAGCGCGGGGACCCGTGGCGCTGGACCATCAGCCTGGATGAAACCGGTGCCCGGCCGGGTGTGGAAGTCAGTGCTGACCCGGACCACATCCGGCTGGAAACCCAGCAGTACAGCAACGGTTACACGGGACTGCTGCACCGCCCGGCGGGCACGCAGCTGGTGGTGGCCGCTCTGGCGGGCGAGGCCCTGGTGGCTTCGGCCGAGGGCCCCTGGGAACGCTGGCTGCGGCCCGGCGACGTGTTCGTCGTCGAGGGCGAGGATGACGAAACGCTCCGGCTTTCGCTGCCGGCCGGCGAGGCGTGTGTGGACGTCGTTTCCCTGGCTCCGGTGCGCGCGCACGCCCTGCGGTGGGTACCCTGATGCCGGCCACCGTAACCTTGGCTGCCGCTGAGGGTCCCGCGACAGCCAGTGCGCCCGCGGCTGTCAGCGTTGCGGGCATCGATTTCTCCCGCACCGGCCGGCAGCTGGGTTACGGGCGGGTGGTGCACTCCGACAACGTCTACGACGGCTCGGTCATCCCGGTGCCGGTCGCAGTGCTCAGTTCCGGCGCCGGTCCCACGGTGCTGCTGGTGGCAGGCACACATGGAGACGAGTATGAGGGCCAGATCCTGCTGCACGAGCTGATCCGCAGCATCGATCCGGATCGCCTCACCGGAACCCTGATCATCGTCCCGTCCGCCAACTACGCGGCAGTGCTGGCCGGCAGCAGGGTTTCCCCGGTAGACAAGGGCAACCTGAACCGCAGCTATCCTGGGGATGCCAGCGGCGGCCCCACCGGCCAGGTGGCCCACCTGATCAGCCGCGGCCTGCTGCCCAGGGCCGACGTCGTCGTTGACCTGCACTCCGGCGGCACCAACTCCACCTACGTGCCCAGCATGTTCCTGTACCGCGGCCCGGATGAGGCGATGTGGGAACGGAAGGTCGCGGCCGCGCGCAGCATGGCGCTGCCCTACACCATGGTGGTGCCGCCGCGGCTGGAGCCCGGTTCACTGAGCACCGCGGGCGACGACGCCGGCATCCTGACGCTGTCCACCGAACTTGGCGGCGGCGGAACGGTGGACCGCCTTGTGCTGGCCCGGGCACGGGACGGTCTCGCGGCACTGTTGGCGGGCGCCGGGGTCATACCGCGGGCAGATGCGGATCAGTCCCGGGCGCCCGGCCGTGATTCCAGCCGGCCGGAGACCATCTGGATTGAACTGGTGGACGGGTCCGCCGTCACCACCACCGCCGGGGGTTTGTTTGAGCCGCTGGTTGATCTGGGCCAGCGTGTGCGGGCCGGGGACGAGGTGGGCCGCGTTCATTTTGTGGATGAGCTTGACCGCCAACCCAAGGTTTTCCACGCCGCCGTCGACGGCGTGGTGGCCATTATCCGCCGGCCTACTCTGGTGCGGCCCGGCTGCCACCTGGCGCAGGTGGCCCCGCTCTGCACCGAACCGGAACTTAGATCCCTCTGAAAAACCCGCTCTCCAGGCTGCACCACGAAAGGCAAAACAATGCGTTTTACCCACAAAGCGGTACTGCTCCTCACCGCAGGAGCCACTCTCCTGGCCGCCAGCGGCTGCACCACGGCATCGATCGATGACGCTGCTGCGGGCGGGCAGCCCGCCGCAGCCGCGTCAAAAACCGCAATCAGCGTCAATGAGCAGGCCCGGGCGCTGTTACCCGCCGCGGTGCGGGACAAGGGCACCCTCGTCATCGGCTCCGACCCCACCTACCCGCCGTTCGAGTACTTCGATACGGACAACAAGACGATGATCGGCTGGGATGTCGATATGGGAGACGCTCTGGCACAAACGCTGGGACTGAAGGCCGACCACGTTGCCGCCACCTTCGACACGATCCTGCCCGGTTTGACGTCGCAGAAGTATGACGCCGGCATGTCCGCGTTCTCCATCACGGATGAGCGGAAGAAGGCGGTGGACTTTGTGGCCTACCTTTCCGGCGGTTCCGGATTAGCGGTGCTGCCGGGGAACCCGGAAAAGCTGTCGATGCAGGCGGAGACGTTGTGTGGGAAGAAGGTTGCGGCGCAGAAGGGATCCAGCCAGTCGCTGGACATCCTGCCGGCGTTGTCCAAGGAATGCACCGACGCCGGGAACGCGGCCATTGACGCTCAGCTGTTCCCCGCCCAAACGGATGCGAATCTTGCCCTGACCTCCGGTCGCGTCGACGCCGTCATGGCGGACAGCATCTCGCTGGCGTATCAGGGCACCCTTGCCGGGAAGAAGTTCGAGCTGGCTGCCGGCAATGACTACCAGCCCGAGCCGACCGGGGTCGCGCTGCCCAAGGATTCGGCGCTGCGTCCGGCCCTAGAGGCTGCCATGAAAGCGATTGTCGGCGGGCCGGCCTACGGCGAGATCAACGCCAAGTGGTCCATTCCCTCCAGCGCAACCATCACGGCGGACAAAGTCACCGCTAAGTAGCGTGGAAGAGACAAGGTAGGAAGTTCGCATGAGTACCCAGATAACCGTGGCCGACGAAGTGCCGGCGAGAACCCGGGACCACTACACGATTGTGAAGGCCAAGCACCCCGGCAGGTGGGTGTCCGCCGTCGTTATCCTTGCCGTGTTTGCGGTGCTGCTGCAGTCTGTCTTCACTAACCCGAGGTTCGGCTGGGGGACCGTCGCGAAGTACCTGCGGGATGTATCCATCATCAACGGCATCGGCGTCACCTTGATGCTGACGGTGGTCTGTATGGCCATCGGCATTGTGATCGGCGTGGTGCTGGCCGTCATGAGGCTCTCGCTGAACCCGGTGGTGCGGACGGCGGCCTTTGGCTATGTGAACTTCTTCCGCGGCACCCCGGTGCTGGTGCAGCTGCTGTTCTGGTACAACCTGGCCGCACTGTACCCCTTGATCAGCTTCGGGATTCCCGGGGTGGCGCTGAACGCGAACCAGCTCATCACCCCGATCTTCGCGGCGATCCTGGGCCTGGGGCTCAACCAAGGCGCCTACATGTCCGAAATTGTCCGGGCCGGGATTCTCTCCGTGGACAACGGCCAGCTGGAGGCAGCCGGGGCGCTGGGCATCAACCGGCTGCATACGCTGCGGCGGATCATCCTGCCGCAGGCCATGCGGGTGATCATCCCGCCGACGGGCAATGAAACCATCGGCATGCTCAAAACCACCGCCCTGGTCAGCGTTATCTCCGTGCCGGAGCTGCTGTATTCCTCGCAGATCATCTACGCGCGCACGTTCCAGACCATCCCGCTGCTGATCGTGGCGAGCCTGTGGTACATAGTGGTGACCTCCGTCCTGAGCGTGGGCCAGTACTATCTGGAACGCCGGTTTGCCAAGGGCGGCCAGCGGAACCTGCCGCTGACTCCGCTGCAAAGGATCACCCTCTTCTTCAACACCCATGACCGGCTGGCCCGGAAAGGCGGAAAACTGTGACCGCGATGGCGACCCAACCTCTTCCGGCTCCGCAGTCGGCGACGCCGATGGTCAAGGCGGACGGAATCGAGAAGAACTACGGCAAACTCCAGGTGCTCAACGGGATCGATATGGAGGTGAAGGCCGGCGAGGTGGTCTGCCTGATCGGTCCGTCGGGATCCGGCAAAAGCACCTTCCTGCGCTGCATCAACCATCTGGAGGGCATCGACGGCGGACGCATGTGGGTCGACGGCAAGGTGATGGGTTACGACATCAAAGGCACGCGTCTGCATGAGCAGAAGGACAGTGAGGTGTGCCGGAACCGGACCGGAATCGGCATGGTGTTCCAGCACTTTAACCTCTTTCCGCATATGAGCGTGTTGGAGAACCTGATGGAGGCTCCGCGGCTGGTGCTGAAGCAGAAACGCTCCGTTGTCAGGGAGCGGGCCCTGAAGCTGCTCGACGCTGTGGGACTGGCGGAAAAGGCGGAAGCCTACCCGCGCCAGCTTTCCGGCGGCCAGCAGCAGCGGGTGGCGATCGCCCGGGCCTTGTGCATGGAGCCCAAACTGATGCTCTTTGATGAGCCGACTTCTGCCCTTGACCCAGAGCTGGTGGGGGAAGTGCTCAAAGTGATCAAGGACCTGGCCCAGTCCGGAATGACCATGGTGGTGGTGACACATGAGATGAATTTTGCCCGTGATGTTGCGGACCGGGTGGTGTTCATGGCGGACGGCCAGATCGTTGAACAGGGTCCCGCGCGGGACATCATCACCAACCCCCAACACCCGAGGACCAAGGCCTTCCTGGCCTCGGTCCTGTAAGACCGGACACCGAAAGTAAGAGCCATGAAACCAACAGAGTTCTTTGACGTCACCGTCAGCGCCATCAACCGCGAATCAGACTGTGTTCTCTCCCTTGTGCTGGAGCACCCGCTGGAGGAGGCGCTGCCGGAATGGGAACCCGGCGCACACGTTGACGTGATGTTGCCCAACGGTGTGCTGCGCCAGTACTCGCTCTGCTCCGAGCCGGGGAAGCCGGACTGGCGCATCGCCGTGCTGCGCGAACCCAACGGACGAGGCGGCTCCGCGTACGTCCACGATCAGCTGCAGCCTGGTACGAAGGTCCAGATCCGGGCGCCCCGGAACAACTTTGCGCTCGCAGCTGCCACGGAGTACGTCTTCATCGCCGGCGGCATCGGCATCACCCCGATCCTGCCGATGATCCGGCGGGTGGCGGAGGGCCCGGTACCGTGGCGTTTGGTGTACCTGGGGCGCAGCCGGAAGAGTATGGCGTTCCTGGACGAGCTTGAGGCCTACGGCCCCAACGTGCACATCCACGCCGATGACGAAAACGGACTATTTCCGCTGGCAGAGCTCATCAACACCCCGGACACCGGGTTCCATCTGTATACCTGCGGACCGGGGCCGCTGCTGAAGGTCATCCAGTCCATGACAGCTTCCTGGGTGGACCAGTCCCGGTTCCACTTTGAGAAGTTTGTCCCCGATCCGGCTGATGCCTCAGCCGCAGCCCCGGTGGCGGGCGACCACGCCTTCACAGTGGAGCTCTCCGATGGGACCGAGGTTGGGGTAGGGGCCGATACCAGCATTCTGAAGGCCTTGGAGGACGCTGGTGTGCCGGTGCTCAGCTCCTGTCGGGAGGGTATCTGTGGTACTTGCGAAACGCCGGTGCTCGCAGGAGAGATCGACCACCGGGACAGCCTGCTCTCCGAGGACGAGCGGGCAGCCATGGACACCATGATGATCTGTGTCTCACGTTGCCGGGGCCAAAGGCTGGTCCTGGACGCCTGATACGCAACGGTCTGAGGGGGTAACGGGGGCGCCTAGTCCGGGTGCCGCGCCGACCACGGAAGCAGCTGCTCGACCGCGGCGCCGATTCTGAAGACCGTCACATCATCAAAGGGGTGGCCGACAATCTGCACCCCTGTGGGGATGCCGCAGTCCGCCATGCCGCTGGGGACGGCCAGTACGGGGCACCTGTTCGCGATGTTGAAGGGCGCGGTCATGTGGGCCTGCCAATAGTGTTCCAGCGGGACGCCATCGAGCTCAATACCCTCCAGATAACTGCCGTCAGCTTCAAGCGCCGGAACGGCCGACGCCGGGCAGAGCAGGGCGTCAAAGCCGGTCATCGCTGCGGACAGCTGGGCCTGCAGGCGCGATTCCGAGCGGATTCCGTCCAGATAGCGGTGCCTGGCCGCCGCTGCCCTCGCATCCGCCATAAACCTGCGGGTGTAGGGGGCGAGCAGGTCTTCGGCGCCTGCGGTTTCATCCGCCATGGCCGGACCCAGCAGATAACCAAAATGCGTGAACATGGTCTCGATGATTTCCTGGCTGCGCCAGGGCAGCTCGATCTCCTCGACCACTGCTCCGGCCTGCCGCAGGGCATCTGCTACCGCGCGGGTGTTCCGCTCAATGTCAGGCGAAATCCGATAGTCCCCCAGCCGCAGGCACAGTGCAATCCGCATTCCCGTGACCCTTTCATAGCTGGCCGGCAGCGTTAGCTGCACAGCCAACGACGCGTGATCGCCGTCGTCGCGCCCTGACATCACAGTGGCCAGCAGGGCCGTATCCGCCACCGTCCGTCCCAACGGGCCGTCGCCGCGGTAGTGGTCCGCCGAGAGCGGGGCCAGGCCCGGAATTCTGCCGTATGGTGCCTTAAATCCGACGGTTCCCGTGAAGGACGCCGGAAGTCTGGTGGATCCGGCGATGTCGGAGGCGGTGGCCAGCGTGCTGAAACCGGCGGCTACGGCGGCGGCGGATCCGCCGGAGGACCCGCCGGGCGAATAACGGGTGTTCCACGGGTTGCGGGTCACGCCCCACAGCGGACTGTGTGTGACCGTGGCGCAGCTGTACTCGGGGGTCGTGGTCCGGGCGTGGATAATGCCTCCGGCCCGCTGGATCCGTTCGATCACGGGGTGGCTGACGTTGGCGATCGCTTCCTGATGGGCCACAAGACCCTGGGACAGCGTCCGGCCGCGGATGGCGTGCTTTTCCTTTGCCGCCACGGGTACCCCCAGCAGCACCGGAACGTTACCACCTTCCCGGTACATAGCCTCCGCGGACCGGGCCGCCGTCAACGCCTGCTCAAAGAGGGTCTCGCTGAAGGCGTTGATGAAAGGGTTCAGCGCCTCGGTCCGGGAGATGACCGCCCGCATCAGTTCCACCGGTGAAAGCGTCCGGCTGCGGAAGTGCGCTAGGGCGGTGCTGGCATCCAGATAATGAAGGTCCGTCACAACGGCCTCAGGCCCGTGCCGCTGCGGAGCGCGGAGCCGTGCGGGTGGCTTGGCACTTAGGGTCGTTCGTAAGCATGGCTTTCTGCCTCTATCCGCGGTGGTGCAAGGGGTAGCCGGTAACGACCGTGCAGACCGCAAGCTCCGGCGCACTGGAATACCAGCTCCTTAAGCATCAGTGAGCCGCATCACCGTTGTCCAATTGATAGCTTATGCATGTTTCATCGATTTCCGCATGGAGGAAGCTCGGTTTTTGCTTTCGCGTCGGAGCTGCCTGATGCGTCGGAGCTGCCTGATGCGGCGGCGGAAGCGTGCACCGAGACTGTGGACAGCGTCGATTATGCGTCAGAGCCCGCGGAGCTGGTGCAGCATTACTGCAACATGCAGGGATGTCCGGGATTCCGGATCATCCAGGTCCACTGCCAGCAATTCCTCGAGCCTGGCCAGCCGCGCGTAGAGGGTCGGGCGGCTAAGGAAGCCCTCGCGTGCCATGGCCGCCTTGTTGCCTCCGTGCTCAAGGTAGGCCTGCAGCAGGGCAAGCTGAGCGCCGTCGTCGTGCGCCGCCAGCCGCAGTACGCCTGCCAATTCGGACTCCACAAAGGCCTGGACGCGGGAATCGTTGCGCAACAGGGCCAGCAGACCGCGCAGGCGGACGTCATGGGCGCGGAAAAATGGTTTGCTGTGCTCCTTCAGCGTGCTGGCAGTCTGTGCAACATGACTGGCCTCGTCAAGCCCGGCTGCCGCGTCCAGCAATTCCGATCGGGCATGGCCGACACCCATTGTCCAGCCGGTAGGGACGGGCGGGGCAGGCAGCTGCTTCCGGGCTGCAGGGATCCGGGTGGGGGCCGTCAACCCGTCGCAGATTCGTTCCAACAATTGCTGCTCCAAGGCCCGCGCGGGGAGGGAGAGGAGCACGGCGATGTAGCCTGCCTGCATGCTGGCGATGAGTGCACTGCTGCCGGTGGAGTTGAGTACCTGCACTACGTCCTCCAGCAGCGAGCGTTCGTCCCGCTGCCCGGCCAGCGGGTCGGTCCTCGTTTCCTCGCCGGCCCCGCCCACCCGGACCACGACCGGCAGATAGAGCGGGGAAGGCCGTAGGCCCAGTGCGGCCGCGCGGGCCACCGCCTCCGGTTCGGTCAGCGCGCGCGGCTGGCGCAGCTCGTTGAGCAGCCCGGACTGTGCTTGTTGACTGAGCTGACGCTGGTCCCGCTCCGCCAGTCGGTTGATCGACAACGCCTGACCCGCACGCTCCAGCACCATGGCGGCAACGCTGTCACTAGCGCTTTCGTTGCCGGGATCGTTGGCGTAGGCCTTGCCTGGATCGCGGTCCCTGCCCCCGTCCGCTTCGGGCCCACCATGGAGGGAAACCGGCACAATGAGCCGTCCCCACAGCTGGCGGCGCAGACCAACGGGGGTCTGCAGCCACCCCTCGGGCCCCGCGCGGCCGGTCTGCCCGGTAGCAGGCGTGACGCGGGAGCGTCGCTCCCAGTCCGCCAGCAAATCCGTGGTGGAGTACCGGTCGGCAGCATGAGTCAGGACCAGATGAGACAGGTCCTCGAGCACCACCGGCGCCTGGATGAACACCGAAGCGCGGGCCACGATCTCCTGCGCGCCGGCGCTCTCCAGGCTCAATTGTGTGAACGCCTCGTGGACGCTGCGGGACAGTTCCGCGAGTTCGAGTTGCTCGGCGACGATCTGCCGGTGCACCAGTTCGGTGATGTCAACAAAACGTACCCGCCGGGCCAGCGCGATTACGGGCATCGAGACGGTGACGGCGGCGGCACGCAGCGCGGCCAGCACACCGGGGCGCGGGTCGGCGAGCTCGACCATCACTCCAGCGGCGCCGGTGGCCTCGACCGCGTGCAGATAGTCCGCTGCGGCGGCTGGCGAGCGTTCCAGTTCCAGTCCGGTGGTCAGCACAAGCTCGCCGCCGCTCAGCATGCCTGCCGGGTCCTTGATCTCGCTGACGTGGACCCAGCGCACCGGCCGGTGCAGTTCCGCTGTGCCGCCGAGAACCTCCGGTGCGGCACCCTGCACGATGGCAAGGTCCAGGACCTGGCGAATAGTAGGCAACATTTACACAGTGTAAACGTCTGGATCGAATCCTTTACACCTGGTCTGTTCCGCCGCCCGAAAAATCGACCAGACTGGAGTCAGACGGTTGTGCCGGACCAGTTGTGTCTGAAAAGTCCGCAGAATTGCCTGGCCCTTACGCCTATCCCAGGAGAAACACTTGAATTCGATTGAGCATTGGATCGCCGGCAGCTATGTCGCAGCGCGGGGACGCACCGCGCCGGTGACCAACCCGGCAACCGGCAAAGAGACAGGGCAGGTTGCATTGGCCGGTGTCGCGGAGGGCAACGCCGCCGTAGCTGCAGCGGCGGCGGCCTTCCCGGGGTGGCGGGATACGTCCATCGCCAAGCGGACCCAGGTACTTTTTGCGTTCCGCGAGCTGCTCAATGCGCGAAAGGGCGAACTGGCGGCCATCATTACCTCCGAACACGGCAAGGTCCTTGACGATGCGCTGGGTGAGGTGTCCCGGGGCCAGGAGGTAGTGGAGTTCGCCTGTGGCATCGCCCACCTGCTCAAGGGTGGTTACACCGAAAATGCCTCCACCAAGGTTGATGTCCACTCCATCCGCCAGCCGGTCGGACCGGTGGCCGTGATCAGCCCGTTCAATTTCCCGGCCATGGTCCCGATGTGGTTCTTCCCGGTGGCCATAGCAGCCGGGAACACCGTCGTGGTTAAGCCCAGCGAGAAGGATCCCACGGCGCTGAACTGGATGGCGGAGCTGTGGCAGGAAGCTGGCCTGCCGGATGGGGTCTTCAATGTGCTTCATGGTGACAAGGTGGCGGTGGATGTTCTGCTGACCCATCCGGACATTAAGGCGGTTGCCTTTGTGGGCTCAACGCCGATTGCCAAGTACGTGTACGAGACGGCGACGGCGCACGGCAAGCGGGTGCAGGCTCTCGGCGGGGCCAAAAATCACATGATTGTGCTGCCGGACGCGGATCTGGACCTGGCGGCGGATGCCGCCGTCAACGCCGGCTTCGGCTCCGCCGGGGAACGCTGCATGGCCATCTCGGCGCTGATCGCCGTCGGTGGCATTGCCGACGCGCTGGTAGCGAAAATCTCCGCCCGCGCGACGGCGCTGCGCACTGGCGACGGGCTGCGCGGCTGCGATATGGGTCCTCTTGTCACCGCTGCGGCACGGGACAGGGTGACTGGATATGTGGATGCCGGGCAGGCGGAAGGCGCCACGCTGGTGGTGGATGGGCGAACGATCACCCCCGACGCGGAGGGTGACGGTTTCTTCGTCGGACCCACACTGTTCGACAACGTCGGCACGGAAATGTCCATCTACACGGATGAAATCTTTGGACCGGTGCTCTCCGTCCTCCGGGTGGACAGCTACGACGAGGCGCTGGAACTAATCAACGCCAACCCGTATGGCAACGGGACGGCGATTTTCACCAATGACGGCGGAGCGGCGCGCCGTTTTGAGAACGAGGTCCAGGTGGGCATGGTGGGCATCAATGTTCCGGTGCCAGTGCCGATGGCGTATTACTCCTTCGGCGGCTGGAAGAACTCGCTCTTCGGTGACACGCACGCGCACGGCGCGGAAGGCGTGAACTTCTTCACCCGCGGCAAAGTGGTCACCTCGCGCTGGCTCGATCCGAGCCACGGGGGGATCAATCTCGGTTTCCCGCAGAATGACTAACCGCAGCGACCGCCAGTACTAGAAAGGGAACAGAGAATGACTTCCATCGTTGAACCGGACGCGGCCGCTGGACATGCCGATGAAATGGACATTGATACAGCCGCCGCGCAACGTGCTTACGAGCTGGACCGCAGGCACGTTTTCCACTCCTGGTCCGCGCAGGATCTGATTGACCCGATGGTGATCAGCGCCGCGCAGGGTTCCTACGTCTGGGACGGCCACGGCAACAAGCTGCTGGATTTTTCCTCCCAGCTCGTCTACACAAACATAGGCCATCAGCATCCGCGCGTGACGGCGGCGATTGCGGCACAGGCGGCTACGTTGTGCACCGTCGCACCAAGCCATGTGAACGACGCCCGTTCCGAGGCTGCCCGGCTGATTGCCGCACGTACGCCCGGAATGCTTGACAAGATCTTCTTTACCAACGGAGGAGCGGATGCCAACGAACACGCCGTGCGGATGGCCAGGCTCCACACCGGTAGGCATAAGGTGCTCTCCGCCTACCGGTCGTATCACGGCGGCACCGAACTAGCAGTGAACATCACCGGGGATCCGCGTCGTTGGCCCAGCGACACCGGCACCGCGGGGACCATCCACTTTTTCCCGCCCTACCTGTACCGGTCCGCGTTCCACGCAAGCACCGAAGAGGATGAGAGCCAGCGGGCGCTTGAACACCTGGAACAGGTGATCCGCCTTGAAGGCCCGGACACCATTGCGGCCATTATGGTCGAATCCATTCCGGGCACCGCAGGAATCTACCTTCCGCCGCCTGGCTATCTGCAGGGCGTGCGTGAGTTGGCCACGCAGTTCGGCATTGTCTTTATCGCCGACGAGGTGATGGCGGGCTTCGGCCGCAGCGGCAAGTGGTTCGCCGTCGAGCATTTTGATGTGGTGCCGGACCTGCTCACCTTCGCCAAGGGCGTGACCTCGGGCTACGTTCCATTGGGGGGCGTAGCGATCAGCCCGGAGATAGCTGCGACATTCGGCAAGCGTGTTTACCCCGGCGGGCTGACCTACTCGGGCCACCCGCTGGCCTGTGCCGCCGCCGTCGCCACCATTGAAGCGATGGAGGACGAGCACATAGTGGAAAACGCGGCCAACATCGGCGAGACGGTGATTGGACCGGCGCTGCAGGGCTTCGCCAGTCGGCACCGCGCCGTGGGGGAAGTCCGCGGTACGGGCGTCTTCTGGGCCATTGAAATGGTCAAGGACCGCCGGACGAGGGAGCCGCTCGCCGCGTATGGCGGGTCCAGTCCCGAGATGACTCAGCTGATTACCGAGGCTAAGTCACGAGGGCTGCTGGTGTTCGCTAACTTTAACCGGATTCACGTGGTGCCGCCCTGCAATATCAGTGCAGAAGATGCTCGGCTGGGCCTGGCCATTCTTGACGGTGTGCTGGATCTCGCCGACGGGTTTGCCGCCTGAGCGCGGCTTTGCTGAGCCGCGGGGCTGCCACCGCGGTCGAAGTCAGAGCCGACGCCGTCTCACTCGCAGCCGACGCCGTCCCCGTCACGATCCAAAGCGGATCGGTAACCTGCCTGACCGAGACTTATCGGTGCCGCACCCGCAGCCCGGACAGCCGCGCAGTTCGCATAGTAGATACCCGCGGGTGCTGGCTGGGCCGCGGGTGCCGGCTGGGCCGGGGGTGCCGGTAGTGCCGCTGCGGGCTCGGCCGCGGGGGCTGGCGCGGTCCCCTGCACCTGGGCCGCGGCCTCCTGCCCGGTCGGCGCCAGCATTTGCGCACAATCGGCAAGAATGCCGGACATGGCATCATGCTCGGCTTGTGTAACCCACAATCCGTAGGCTGCTTTCACCGAGATCTGCCTGGCTACATAAGAGCAGCGATAGCTCTTCGCCGGCGGCAGCCAGGTGGCGGCATCGCCGTCGCTCTTCCTCAGGTTTGTCGGCCCGTCAACGGCCAGCAGATTCAACGGATCATTGGCCAGTGCAGTCCGCTGCGCGAGCGTCAGCTGCTGAGCCCCCTTTTGCCACGCGTCACTGAGCGCCACGACATGGTCAATCTGAACGGCGGTGCTCGTGGCTGCGCCACGGGTGAATGGAATAACGCTGGCGGTGTACGGATCCTTCAGTGTCCCGGTCAGGATCAGACAGTCCCGGGTGCCGCCCTTGACGGTAACGGCCGTCAGATCGCGCTTGAGAATGTCATTGCGGGTATCACATCCGTTGTGGTCCACATCTGCCCACGCGGCGCCGAACTGTGTCCGGGCGTATCCGGTCTTGGGCGCCCGCCCCTTGACAGCAAGGGTGGACAGGACGGCCACGGCCGTACTTCCGTCGGCGGGTTGCGCATTGGGAGCTGCTGCACCTGCGGAATCGACAGCCGGGACAACATCCGGGTCCAGCGGAGCTGCACTCGAGGCTGGGTCCGGAGCTGCACTCGGAGCTGCACTAACAACAGTGGCCGACGGCGTCGGACTGGCCCGAGTGGGAGCGGCGACGACCGCGGTCGGTCCGGCAGCGCTGCTCACACCCCCGCAGCCCGACAGAACCAGCAGTAGAGCCCCGCCGCCAAAAACGACGGACCGCCACCGACTGCGCGGCCGGACGTGGTTTCGGGCGTGCCGTGCAGAGTCTCTATTCATTTATCCCCATAAGTAATTGCGTTGATGTATCAACAGGATATCTCCGGCAGGACCGCCGGTGGAGGAGCAGTGGGGTGGTGGATCGTGGATTGGTGTTTTGGGTGGTTGGGGGGTAGTGTTTCTCTAGTTGCCACCGCTGAGGTGGGACGGACCCCCACATTTTCTGCGGATGTTTTGTCCGGTGATTTTGTGTCGCTTGTTTTTTGTGGTGGTGTGTGGGTTGGGTTGGGTTTGTTGGGTGGGTCGGTTAGCCGGTTTGCTTGGTGGGCGTTGATCCGGTAAGTTAGGCAAGTTGCTTCGGAGCGAGACGGTTGTTTTTGGTCGTTGAGTCCGGGTGCGTCTGTTGTTTGAGAACTCAATAGTGTGCCAAGTTTTGTCGATACCGATTTTTTTATTGGTTGAGATTGTTGTTGTTTGCTGCGTTTGTGGTGGGTAACAATTTTTTTGGCTGGTTTCGAATTTAGTGCTGCTGTCATGACCCTTTTTCCGGGTGTGGTGGTGGTGTCTGTGATTTACATCAACGGAGAGTTTGATCCTGGCTCAGGA